>CAVRIQ010000031.1:0-37612 GCA_963721275.1 uncultured Alphaproteobacteria bacterium
CATAGCCGCCGAGCGGCACGGCCGAAATCTTCCAGCGGGTCCCGTGGCGGTCGTTGAAACCGGCGAGTTCCGGCCCAAAGCCAGTGAGAACGTTAACACTTTCACGCCGGCCCAGCGGGCAACCAGGAATGCCCGAGTTCGTGGAAGAATACGACAAGCGTGAGGACGAACAAAAAAGGGGATCAAATAACCGATGAGCCCATGGCTCAACGTACTGAAACTATGCAGAAAAAACTCGGACATCCGATTCCTTAACCAGAGCCGAAAGCCCTGTCCCCAACCCTCTAGGATGCCTTTAAGGCAATTTGAGGCAAGAGGGTGGCGGCTTTATTTCGCGCGTTATGGTCAACGGCGATGGCGTCGTCCGCGGACGTCAGCGGCGCGAGGTTCCCGGAGCGAATCCAGTCCTCGATCGTCGCCTCGACGAGGCGCGCGATGGCTCCAAACTTGATCTGGCCGGCGATGAAGGCAGCCACCGCCACCTCGTTGGCGGCGTTGAAAACCGTGGTCGCGCCACCGCCGGTCCGCAGCGCGTCGTAAGCCAGCCGCAAGCCCGGGAACCGCTCGAAATCCGGCGCCTCGAAGCTCAGTTGCCCGATCTTGGCCAGATCGAGCCTGGCCGCGGGACCTGCGATTCGATCCGGCCAGCCGAGGCAATGCGCGATCGGCGTGCGCATGTCGGGCGCTCCCAATTGCGCGACCACCGAACGATCGGAGAACTCGACCATGCCGTGGACGATCGACTGCGGATGCACGAGAACGTCGATCTCGTCCGGCGCCAGCGCAAACAGATAGGAGGCTTCGATGACCTCGAGCCCCTTGTTCATCATCGATGCGGAATCGATGGTGATCTTCTGGCCCATGCTCCAGTTCGGGTGTTTCAGCGCCTGTGCCAGCGTGGCCTGCTCGATGTCGGCGCTGGCCCAGGTCCGGAACGGCCCGCCGGAAGCGGTGATGATGACGCGGACCAGTTCCTCGCGATTTCCCGAGCCCAGCGCCTGAAACAGCGCATTGTGTTCGGAGTCCGCGGGCAGGATGCAGGCCCCGGCCCTCGCCGCGCGCTGCATGAAGAAATCACCGGCGCAAACCAGGCATTCCTTGTTGGCGAGCGCAACGGTCGCGCCGCGATCCACCGCGGCGAGCGCGGGCTTCAGACCGGCGGCGCCGCTGACGGCCGCCATCACCCAATCCGCAGGCCGGGCCGCGGCCTCGATCACGGCGCTTTCGCCGGCGCCGCATTCGATGCGGGTGCCGGCCAGGGCATCTTTCAGTTCGGTGAGGCGCGCGGGATCGGCGACGGCCGCAAATCGCGCGCCGAACTCCTTCGCGAGCTTGGCCAGCCCCTGCACGTTGGTATTGGCGGTCAGCGCCTCGACCCGATAGCGGTCGCGCGCGGCCCGCAGCAAATCCATCGTGCTGTCGCCGATCGAGCCGGTGGCGCCGAGCACGGTCACCGAACGCACGGCGGACGCCGCGGCTTTGTTGTTACGCAAGGGAACAGCGCTCATGTCTTCACCAAACCATAAGAGCGCGGCCGACGCCATCCACGCCGCCCCGCAAAAGGCCAAAAATCGCAGCTATCACGACCGCGGCGACGAAGCCGTCAAGACGATCCATCAGCCCGCCATGCCCGGGAATCAGGTGGCTGGAAGTCCTTGACGCCAAAACGCCGCTTCACCGCGGACTCAAACAGGTCGCCAAGCTGGGAAGCGATCGAAAGCGCGGCGCCCAGCAGCAGAATCGGGCCCAATTCAAGCACGCGGGGCGGTTCCACTTCGGCAAAGCCAATGGCGACGAAACCCGCGGCAACCGCAAGACTGGCCGCAAAGCCGCCGATGGCGCCCGCCCAGGTCTTCTTCGGACTGACCCGCGGCCAGAGTTTCGGGCCGCCGATACCACGGCCGGCGAAAAAACCGCCGATATCGGTCACCCACACCACCAGCAGGATCAGGATCAGCGCGACGAATCCCCAGGCCTGATCGAGGCGCACCAGCACGGAAGCGATTTCGGCCGCGGCGGCATAGAAAAAGCCGACCGCCGTCCAAAGACGCCGTTCCGGCGAGAGCCAGGCCACGGCGGCGCAGCCAAGCACCAGCACAACGAGCGAAGCCTCGATCCGCCCCGATGCGAGACAAAGTCCGGATACCGCCAGCGCGACACCGCCTGCGACGACCACGCGCCTCTCGCGCGCAACGCCCACGATCATCAGCCATTCCACAAAGAGGCCGATCGAAGCCAGCGTCACCAGCGCGGTCCACAGCCATCCGCCGGCATAGGCGATCGCGAGCGCCGTCGGCGCGAGCACAACGGCCGCAACGATGCGCAACAACAGATTGCGCGAACCCTGCTCGGCCGTCGCCGCGGGTGCGGCTTCGCCTTCGGTCACGATCCGGTTTTCGCGGCCAGACCGCCGAAACGGCGCTCCCGTCTGGCATATTCGGCGATGGCTTGCTCGAGCGCGGCCTTGTCGAAATCGGGCCAGTGGATCGGCACGAACACGAGCTCGCTGTAAGCCGCCTGCCACATCAGGAAATTCGACAGCCGCTGCTCGCCGCTGGTGCGGATGATCAAATCGGGATCGGGAATATCCGGCGCATCGAGGTATTGGCCGAGCGTGTCGGCATCGATCGAGGCCGCGTCACGCTTGCCCTCGGCCACCTCGCGCGCGAGCCGTTGCGCCGCATGCGCGATTTCCTGCCGCGATCCGTAGTTGAACGCGACCACGAGCGTGAGCTTGGTATTATTCCTGGTCAGCTCTTCGGCTTCGTTCAGGAGCGCGCAGATATCGCCCTCCAGCCCGGAGCGCTCGCCGATCACGCGCACCCGCACGCCGTCGCGATGCAGCGACGCAAGATCGTTGCGGATGAACCGCCGCAGCAGGCCGAACAGATCGCCGATTTCGGTTGCCGGACGCGACCAGTTTTCCGAACTGAAGGAGAAAATCGTCAAATAGCGGATGCCGAGTTCATGCGCGGCGCGAACGACGCGGCGCAGCGCCTCGACCCCGCGGCGATGGCCTTCGGCGCGGGGCAGACCGCGGGCCGCCGCCCAGCGTCCGTTACCGTCCATGATGATCGCCACATGCGAGGGACCATCGGTTCGATCCGGTCCTTCGGTCGCGGGGGCGGCGGCGTTCGACATCGGTCAATCCCTGCAGCGTTTTCGAGCGAAATGAACAGCGGTTCGCGTGAGGAAAACGCGTCAAAACGAGAAGATGGCGCGCTAAACGGTGAGGATTTCTTTTTCCTTGGCCGCCAGCAACTGATCGATCTCCGAAATCGTTCCGTCGGTCGCCTTCTGCACATCGGCAGCCAGACGCTCCTGATCGTCCTCGGAAATCTCGTGATTTTTCTCCAGTTTCTTGACGGTATCGAGACCGTCGCGGCGGACATGCCTGACCGCGACCCGTGCCGCCTCGGCATATTTGTGCGCGACTTTCACGAGTTCCTTGCGGCGCTCTTCATTGAGCTCGGGAATTCTCAGGCGCAGCACCTGTCCTTCGGTGGCAGGGCTGAGACCCAGATTGGAATCGACGATCGCCTTTTCCACCGCCTTGACCATCGACTTGTCCCATACCTGCACGGAGAGCAGGCGCGGCTCCGGCACGCTGATGGTCGCAAGCTGGTTCAGCGGCATATGCGTGCCATAGGCGTCGACCTGCACCGGCTCCAGCATCGAGGCCGCCGCGCGGCCGGTTCGCAAACCGCCCAGTTCGTGCTTGAGAGCTTGCGTTGCGCCCTGCATGCGGCGTTTCACTTCGTTGATGTCGAACTTGTCCGTGGGCATAACGCTCTCCCCTCCTGAAAACTCCCGACCGAGGCCGTCCGACCACTCGCGGTCCCGTGCTTCACAGCCCTCATCCGGCGACGATGGTGCCGTGGCCGGTGCCGCGCAGGATCGCGCCGATCGAACCCGGCTCGGCGATCGAGAATACGATGATAGGCAGCGACGTCTCGCGGGCAAGCGCGAATGCGGTCGCGTCCATGACCTTGTAGCCGCCTTCAATCGCCTGCGAATGGGTCAGGCGGTCAAACCGCTTGGCGGCCGGGTCCTTTTTGGGATCGGCGCTGTAGACGCCGTCGACATTGGTGGCCTTCAGCACCGCTTGCGCGCCGATTTCGGCTGCCCGCAATACCGCGGTGGTGTCGGTGGTGAAGAACGGATTGCCGGTCCCGCCACCGAGCAGCACGATCCGGCCCTCGGCGAGATATTTGTGCGTTGCACCTCGGGTGTACAGCTCGCAGACCTGCGGCATCACGAATGCCGAAAGCGCCCGCGCCGGCGCGCCGCGCCGCTCGATCGCGGCCTCCAGCGCCAGGCAGTTCATCACGGTGGCAAGCATGCCCATGGTGTCGCCGGTCGGCCGCGACACGCCGCGCGACGATACTTCGACGCCGCGGACCAGATTGCCGCCGCCGACGACGACGGCGATTTCGACCCCCAATTGCCTGGCCGCGATCAGGTCGCTCGCGACCCGATCGAGGGTCGGCTGGTCCATGCCCGACGACTGCGGGCCGGCAAGATATTCGCCGGAGAGCTTGATCACCACACGACGATAGACCGGCTCAGCCATTGCGAATCGCTTTCCTTCCCGCGCGGGCTACTCCCGGCGCAAACGGGCCGGAAGCACCGTTTGCGCGGTTATTTCTTGCCGCTGGCCGCCGCGACCTCGGCGGCGAAATCGGATTCCTGCTTGTCGATTCCCTCGCCGAGAGCATAGCGCACAAATCCGGTGATCTTCACCACCCCGCCGATCTTGCCCTCAGCTTCCTTCAGCGCCTGGGCGACCGACTTGGCGTTGTCGTGGATGAAAGCCTGCTCCAGCAGGCAGACCTCCTTGTAGTAGGTCTTCAACCCTAACTCGACGATCTTCTCGATCACGTTCTCTGGCTTGCCCTGCTGACGGTACTTGTCGGCCAGCACGTCCTTTTCGCGCTTGACGACGGCGGGATCCAGCCCCGCCGGATCCAGCGCCTGCGGATTGGCGGCAGCGACATGCATCGCGAGCTGGCGGCCGAGAGCCGCGAGCTCGTCGGTCTTGCCCGCGGATTCGAGCGCCACGATCACGCCCATCTTGCCCGCGCCTTCGACCACGGCGTTATGGACGTAACTCGACACCACGCCTTTGCCGACCTCGAGCGAGGCCGCACGGCGCAGCGTCATGTTTTCGCCGATGGTCGCGATCGCGTCGGAAATCGCGGTCTCGATCGTCACGGCGCCGACCTTGGCGGCCTTGATCTTCTCGACGTCGGCACCGACGGCGAGCGCGACCTGGGCGATCATCTTGACCAGTCCCTGGAACTGCTCGTTGCGGCCAACGAAGTCGGTCTCGGAATTGACCTCGATCACAACGCCCTTGTTACCCGAAGTCAGCGCGCCGATCAGGCCCTCCGCCGCGACGCGGCCGGCCTTTTTCGCGGCTTTCGAGAGCCCCTTCTTGCGCAGCCAGTCGATTGCCGCCTGCATGTCGCCGTTGTTCTCGGCGAGCGCCTGCTTGCAGTCCATCATGCCGACGCCAGTGGTCTCGCGAAGGTCCTTGACCATCGCCGCTGTGATTGTAGCCATCGTTGGTATCCTTTGCCTGTCAGGGCGACCGCGGCGCGGGCTTTGCCCCTTCGCCGCCGTCTACCATCAGCAATTACGGAAATATTGAGAACCGGCGGCCGGAAGGTTCCGGCCAGCGCGTTTGCGTTATTCCGCTTCCGCGGTCATCGCCTTGGCCTGGGCCACCCAGCCATCGGCGCGGGACGGCAGTCCGACTTCTTCGCCGATCTTGTAGGCGGTGTCGTGATCGAGTTCGGCCAGCTGCCAGTAGTGGAAGATGCCGAGATCGTTGAACTTCTTCTCGATCGCGCCGGACACGCCGGTGAGCTTCTTGAGATCGTCGGCGCTGCCGCGCGGCCCGGCGAGCCCCTGGAAGCCCGCAGGCTGCGGTGCCGCCGGAATGGCCTCGCGGACCGGCTGCACGGAAGCCCCGATATCGATCCCGGAATCGCCCTGCGCACGCGAGATGCCGTCGATGGCAGCGCGGGCAATCAGGTCGCAATACAGCGCGATGGCGCGGCCGGCGTCGTCATTGCCCGGGATCACGAAGGAGATGCCCTTCGGATCCGAGTTGGTGTCGACGATCGCGGCGACCGGAATATTCAGCCGCTGGGCTTCCTGGATCGCGATGTCTTCCTTGTTGGTGTCGATCACGAAGATCATGTCGGGCAGGCCGCCCATGTCCTTGATGCCGCCGAGCGAGCGATCGAGCTTGTCGCGCTCGCGCTGCAGCGTCAGCCGCTCCTTCTTGGTGTAGGCGTTGGCATCGCCGGAATTGAGCACCTCGTCGAGGTGCCGCAGCCGCTTGATCGAACCGGAGATCGTCTTCCAGTTGGTCAGCGTGCCGCCGAGCCAGCGCGAATTGACGAAATACTGCGCCGACCGCTTGGCGGCCTCGGCGACACCGTCCTGCGCCTGGCGCTTGGTGCCGACGAACAGGATGCGGCCGCCCTTGGCGACGGTATCGCTGACGGCCTGCAGCGCGCGGTGCAGCAGCGGCACCGTCTGGGCGAGGTCGATGATGTGGATGTTGTTGCGGGCACCGAAAATGTAATCCGCCATTTTCGGATTCCAGCGGTGCGATTGGTGGCCAAAGTGAACGCCGGCCTCGAGCAGCTGACGCATAGAGAAATCGGGTAGCGACATAGTTCAGTTCTCCGGTTGGTTCCTCCGGAAACGTGTGAGCAGACGAGCCTTATGGCCCGGCTGCCACCGGACGGCTTTTTGAGCCATGTTTCCGTGTGAGATGGGCCGCTATATAGCGGTATTTTCGCAGGAAGCAAGGAAATTGGGCCGGTTTTGGCGGCTTCCGGACGAATCGGCCCGGCAACCCGGCTTGGGTCCGGATTAACTGCGCTTTCAGCCGTCCGGCACCTCGACAAGCCTCGGACCGAGGCTGCCGTCCGGCCCGCTAATCCGGCAGCCGAAGCTCCGCGATCATCTGCCTGGCAGCGGTCTCTTCCAGATTGCTGTTACCGTAGGTGACCAGCGCCAACCAGGAGACCGGCCACCCCCGCCGGCAGCCGACATGCCCGCCAAGGACCTTGGCTCTTTCGCCGGGCTTGCGAGGAAGAAATGGGGACGGGTTGTTGCCACCGCCCGGGAAGGCCCCGCGAAGACGAAACGGCACAGCAGGACCTACAGCGTCTGCACGTCGACCACGCCCGACACCGCCTTGATCGCGCCGGCGATCTGCGGCGAGACCTTGAAGCGGCCCGGCAGCTTCATCTCGACCTCGGTTTCGAGGTCGAGCATCATCACCAGCGACACGTCGCCATCGGCGCCGCCCATGGGCGCGGGAGACGGCTTGGCCTGAAGACCGCGGGGCGGCGGCGCGCCCTGCCCGGCCTCGGGCATCTGCAGGCGCTTGGCGATGGATTCGAGCGGCTTGGTATCGCGGACGAAAATCCGAAGACCCTTCTGGGTTTTCGCAGCGGCGTCATCCAGCGGCTCGGCGTGCAGCACGCGGGCGCGGACGTCCTCGCCCTGCAGCTCGGCGCCTAACTGCAGCAGCACCGCAGCACCCGGCTCCAGCACGTCGCGGTATTGCGCGAGCCCTTCGGAAAACAGCACGGCTTCGAAATGGCCGGTCGGGTCGGACAGCCCCATGATGCCCATCTTGTTGCCGGTCTTGGTCCGCCGTTCCATCCGCGAGACCACGGTGGCGGCAACCTTGCCGGCAGTGGCGCCGGTCTTGACCGCGCGGGAAAATTCCGCCCAGGACTGCACCCGCAGCCGTTTCAGCACCGCGGCGTAATCGTCGAGCGGATGGCCGGAAAGGAAGAACCCGACGGCGTCGTATTCGCGCCGCAACCGCTCCGCCGGCAGCCATGGCTCGACCTGCGGCAGCATGATGGTCGGCGCGTCGGCGGCGCCGCCGAACATGTCGTTCTGCCCCATGGTCGCGGCCTCGTGGCCGCGCTGGCAGGCGGCGAGTATGGCCTCGGCGCCGGCGAAAACGCGGGCGCGGTTGGAATCGAGCGTGTCGAAGGCACCGGCTGCGGCGAGGCTCTCGATGACGCGCTTGTTGATCGCGCGCGGATTGACGCGGGCCGCGAAGTCGGCCAGCGAAGTGAACGCTCCCTCCTTGCGCGCTTCGACGATCAGTTCGACCGCCTGCTGACCGACGCCCTTGAGCGCCGCCAGCGCGTAATAGATGTTGCCATTGCTGACTTCAAAAGTAGGGCCGGACCGATTGATCGAGGGCGCTTCGACCTTGATGCCGAGCCGTTGCGCCTCGGCGCGGAATTCACTGAGTTTGTCGGTATTGTTGAGGTCGAGCGTCATCGACGCGGCGAGGAACTCGACCGGGTAATGCGCCTTCATATAGGCGGTCTGATACGACACCAGTGCGTAGGCGGCCGCGTGGCTCTTGTTGAAGCCGTAATCGGCGAATTTTGCCAGCAGTTCGAAGATGGTTTCGGCCTGCCCTTTCGGCACGCCGTTCTTGACCGAACCGGCCACGAAGCCGGCGCGCTGCTTCTCCATCTCCGAGCGAATCTTCTTGCCCATCGCGCGGCGCAGCAGGTCGGCTTCGCCGAGCGAATAGCCGGCCATCACCTGGGCGATCTGCATCACCTGCTCCTGGTAGATGATGACGCCGAAGGTCTCCTTCAGGATCGATTCGAGGATGGGATGCAGATATTCCGGCTCTTCATCGCCATGCTTGCGCGCGCAATAGGTCGGAATATTCGCCATCGGGCCCGGCCGATACAGCGCCACCAGCGCGATGATGTCCTCGAAGCGGTCGGGACGCATGTCGACCAGCGCGCGCCGCATGCCCTGACTTTCAACCTGGAACACGCCGACCACGTCGCCCCTCGCCAGCATCTGGTAACTTGGGGCATCGTCGAGCGGCAGGGTCGTCAGATCGACCTCCACGCCGCGCTGCTTGAGCAGTTTGACCGCGACATCGAGCACCGTCAGCGTCTTCAGCCCGAGGAAGTCGAACTTGACGAGGCCCGCGGGCTCGACCCATTTCATGTTGAACTGGGTCACCGGCATGTCGGATTTCGGGTCGCGGTAGAGCGGCACCAGTTCGCTCAACGGCCGGTCGCCGATCACGATGCCGGCGGCATGGGTGGAGGCGTGCCGGGTCAGGCCTTCGAGGCGCTGCGCGATGTCGAAGGCGCGCGCCACCACCGGATCCTCGTCGCGGAACGCCTGCAGCTTCGGCTCGCTCGCGATCGCCGCCGCCAGCGTCACCGGCGCCGCGGGGTTCTGCGGCACCAGTTTCGTCAGCTTGTCGACCTGCCCGTAGGGCATCTGCAGCACACGCCCGACGTCACGCAGCACGCCGCGCGCCTGCAGCGTGCCGAAGGTGATGATCTGCGCGACCTGGTCGCGGCCGTAGCGCTCCTGCACGTAGTCGATCACCTCGCCGCGCCGGTCCTGGCAGAAGTCGATGTCGAAGTCGGGCATCGAGACGCGTTCCGGATTGAGGAAGCGCTCGAACAGCAGGCCGAACCGGATCGGATCGAGATCGGTGATGGTGAGCGCATAGGCGACCAGCGAGCCCGCGCCCGAGCCGCGCCCCGGTCCGACGGGAATGCCCTGCGCCTTCGCCCATTTGATGAAATCCGCGACGATCAGGAAGTAGCCCGGATACTGCATGCGGGTGATGACGTCGAGCTCGAAGGCAAGCCGGGCGCGATAGTCTTCCTCCGTGGTTCCCTGCGAAACGCCGTGAACCCTGAGCCGGTTGGTCAACCCTTCCTCGGCCTGCCGGCGCAACTCCGCCGCTTCTTCGCTGACGGCATCCGCACTATTGGCGGTCGCGCCCACCGTGAAGCGCGGCAGGATCGGCTTGCGGGTGAGCGGGCGGAACGAGCAGCGCTCGGCGATCTCGATCGTAGAAGCCAGCGCCTCCGGCACGTCGGCGAACAGCACCGCCATTTCGGCCCGGCTCTTGAAGCGGTGGTCGGGGGTGAGCTGTTCGCGTTCGGTGTCGGCGATCAGACGCCCGCCGGCGATGCACAACAGCGCGTCATGGGCTTCGTAGTCGTCCGTGGTGGCGAAATACGGCTCATTGGTCGCCACCAGCGGCAGCCCCTTGGCGTAGGCCAGATCGATCAGGCCGGCCTCGACCCGGCGCTCCTTCTCGATGCCGTGGCGCTGCAGTTCGATATAGAGCCGGTCGCCGAACAGGCTGGCCAGCCGATCGCAGCGCGATGCGGCAAGGCCTGCATGATCGCCGGCGATCGCCAGCGAAACCGGCCCGTCCGGGCCGCCGGTCAGCGCGATCACATCCTCGGCGTCGCCCTCGAGCCATTCGAACTTGATATGCGGCGCCTGGTGGACCGGCGTCTCCAGGAAGGCGCGGGAATTGAGCCGCATCAGGCTGCGATAGCCGCGCTCACGCGCCGCCAGGAGCACGATCCGCGACGGCGCTGCCGCCAGCGCATTGCGCGCGTTGGGGTCCTGATCGCCGAAATCGATCGCGAGCTCGCAGCCGATGATCGGCTGGATGCCGTAGCCGGCCATCTTGTCGGAGAATTCCAGCGCCCCGAACATGTTGTCGGTGTCGGTCAGCGCCAGCGCCGGCTGGCGGTCCGCTTTTGCCAGTTCGCCGAGCTTGGCGATCTTGATCGAGCCCTTCAGCAGCGAATAGGCCGAATGGACGTGGAGATGGACAAATCCGGCACTGGACATGGCTGCCGAAGGCTTTGAGGTCATGGAGTGGTCGATCGTCAGGCTTGAGGGAGCGCAAGGTCGCCTGTGCGGCCGACTCGCCGCCTAATGGTGGTGCCTGGGACGGAAGGAGTCCATGTCGAACGCCGGATTTGGCAGCCCTGTCCGGCTTTTCCCCAGGGCGCGCATTCCTCGCGCCCCCAGGCCCGAATTCAGAGCTGGGGAATGAGCTGCGCCCAGACCGCGATCATCCCGACAAACAGCGCGATTGACGCCAATGCGGCCGCTTCTTCCACGAAAACCTTCAACATGTCCGTCTCCTTGCACCTGAACATATGAAGAACATTGTTCCCATTTTGTTCTCTGGAGTCAAGCGGCGGCGGCGGCCGGTGTGAAAAATGACCCTGAAAGATTTTGCGTGGTTAATGGAGGTTGGAGGATGCCGGAACCCACAATCAGCACGCCGAATCGTGGGTCCGGCGGGGCGTCCGCAGCCCGTTCGGAGGCGGACTATTCGAACGTCTTTTCGGGCTGGACGGTGAGACGAATCGCGATGTCGGTCTTGCCGTCGAACACCTCGATCAGATGACCGCACAGCAGGCAGTGGAACTCGCCCTTGGTCCCCCCTTGGGAAACCAGCTCAATGCGGCGGTAGCCGGCATTGCATTGGGGACAGCTGACATCCGATTTTCTCATGCGCGGAATATGCGCCCCGGATATCCGGTCTGCCAGTCGGCGACGCGCCGCAGCCGCCATTCCCGAATGTGAGTTGACGCAAAGCCGCGGCTGCGGCTTGGGTTGCGGTTCAATGGAATCGATACGGGCGGCTGCGGCCGAAGGGAGATCTTGATGCGTAACCTCACTGTCGCGCTGCTGGCCGCGGGTGGATGGGCAATGTTCGGCACCGCGCCCGCCGAGGCGGTCGGCACCCGCTATCCCTTTTGCATCCAGGGCGACGAATATCCGGGTTTGAGCTACTGCACCTTCACCAGCTACGAGCAATGCCAGGCCACCGCGTCGGGAAGGAATCTCTGGTGCATCGAGAACCCCTATTACAACCCAGGTGGCGATATCGATCCGCGCGGCTATCGAGGTCCGCGCGCGAGGTCGGTCTATCCGCTCCCCCGCTGAAACAGGGATTTCACGTGCCGCGCCGCTCCAGACTAGCGCGCGGACATGAATTGACCGGTATCAATATGGGCCATCTGTTTTCGTGCGCTCATTCTCGTCGTCTATCCTGAAGGAGGTTCCGATGCGCATTCCGGCTTTGGCGATTTTGGCAATCGGGATGGTTTCGGCAGCCGCCCCGGCCCGGGCACAGACCTATGATCCGGATTTTCCGGTTTGCATGCACGTCATCAGTTGGGGCACCACTTACGAGGATTGCCGCTATTATACGATGGAGCAATGCCGGCTGTCGGCATCCGGCCGCGCGGCCCAGTGCAACATCAATCCGTATTACGTCGGCGCCAAAGCATCACCGCGACGCCACGAACGGCGGCATCGCCGCGCCTACTGAACCACGGCGCCTTCGAGCGAAGCCTGCCCCGGACCTGATCGGGATACCTAGTCCAGCTCGACGACCTGGCCGTCCACCAGCGACACCCGCCGGTCCATGCGGCCCGCCAGCTCCATGTTGTGAGTCGCGATCAGCATCGCCACCCGCGTCGCCTTGACCAGCTGCATCAGCGCGCCGAACACGTGATCGGCTGTATGCGGGTCGAGATTTCCGGTCGGCTCATCCGCCAGCAGCGCCCGCGGCGCATTCGCCACCGCGCGCGCGATCGCCACCCGCTGCTGTTCGCCGCCGGACAGTTCGGCCGGCCGGTGCTTGATGCGGTCGCCGAGGCCCAGATAGGCCAGGATCTCGGTGGCCCGCTTGATCGTCTCGGACCGTTTCAGCCCGCGGATCATCTGCGGCAGCATGACATTTTCGAGCGCCGAAAACTCCGGCAACAGCCGGTGCGATTGATAGACGAAGCCGATATCGGTACGGCGGATCTGGGTTCGCTCGACGTCGGACAGTCCCGATGTCGCCGCGCCGCCGACATAGACCTCGCCGTCGTCCGGGCTCTCCAGGAGACCGGCGATATGCAGAAGCGTCGATTTGCCCGCGCCCGACGGCGCCACCAGCGCGACCGACTGCCCCGCCCACAGCGCGAGCTTGGCGCCGTTGAGGATCGTCAGCGTCGTCTCGCCCTGCATGTACTGGCGCTTTATCTCGTGGAGATAAATGACCGGTACATCTTCCGCCCCCTGCTCCATCTGTCCCTCACTCGTACCGGAGCGCGTCGACGGGATCGAGGCGCGCGGCACGCCAGGACGGATAAAGCGTGGCAAGGAAGGACAGCGTCAGCGCCATGATCACCACCGCGGAGGTTTCGCCGAAATCGATCTCGGCCGGCAGCTTGGAAAGGAAGTAGAGTTCCGGCGAGAACAATTCGGTGTTGGTGAGCCAGGACAGGAATTGCCGGATCGATTCGATGTTCAGGCAGATCAGGAGACCGACGAAGAGGCCGGTCAGCGTGCCGACCACGCCGATCGCGGCTCCCGTGATCAGGAATATCCGCATGATCGATCCCTGCGAGGCGCCCATGGTGCGCAGGATCGCGATGTCGCTGCCCTTGTCCTTGACCAGCATGATCAGGCCCGAGACGATGTTCAGCGCCGCGACCAGCACGATCATGGTGAGGATCAGGAACATCACGTTGCGCTCGACCTGCAGCGCATTGAAGAAGGTCGAATTGCGCTGCCGCCAGTCGACCAGAAACACCGGCCGCCCGGCCGCTTCGGTCACGGTCTTGCGGAAACTGTCGATCTTGTCGGGATTGGTGGTGAACACCTCGATCGCGGTGACGTCGTTGTTGCGGTTGAAATAGGCCTGCGCTTCGGTGAGCGGCATGAACACGAAGGTCGAGTCATACTCCGACATGCCGATCTCGAACACCGCGGCGATCTTGTAGGGCTTGATGCGCGGCGTCGTGCCCATCACGGTCACCGCGCCTTTCGGAGACACCAGGGTGATCATGTCGCCGGCGTGCAGCGACAGCGTATCGGCGAGCCGGCGGCCGATGGCGACGCCCTGCCCCTCGTCAAAGCCTTCGAGCGAGCCCTGCTTGATGTTCTTGGCGATCGAGGTGAGGTTGTTGAGATCGTTGGCGCGGATGCCGCGAATGAAAACGCCGGCCGCATTGAACGGCGAGGATCCCAGTCCCTGGCCGTCCACGACCGGGGCGGCGAGCCGGATGCCCTTGACCTGGCTGATGCGCTCGGCGACGTCCTTCCAGTCGGTCAGCGGCGATTCCAGCGGCTGCACCAACAGATGGCCGTTGAGGCCGAGGATCTTGTCCAGGAGCTCCTTGCGGAAGCCGTTCATCACGGCCATCACGATGATCAGCGTGGCGACCCCGAGCATGATGCCGAGGAAGGAGAAACCGGCGATGACTGAGATGAAGCCTTCCTTGCGACGTGCCCGCAAATAGCGTCCGGACAGCAGCCATTCGAATGGCGCGAAAGGTGGGGTTCGAACTGGCTCGCTCATAGCTTCATCCATGGTCCGATTTTCACACGATTCGGGCTAATTGTGGCCGCAGCGTCTCATATCCCCGCACGCGTAGTGGATAATTCTTCACGCGGTCAGCCGTGCCACGACTTCCGCCGGGCTCAAGTTCTCGCGGGACCCGTCGCTGCGCCGCTTCAGTTCGAGCTTGCCTTCGGCGAGGCCCTTCGGCCCCACCAGAATCTGCCAGGGAATGCCGATCAGGTCCGCAGCGGCGAACTTGGCGCCGGCGCGCTGGTCGGTATCGTCGTAGAGCACCTCGACGCCCTTGGCCGAAAGCTCCCGGTAAAGCCGTTCGCAGGCGGCGTCGGTGTCCTCGGCGCCCTGCTTCAAATTCAGGATGACCGCCTTGAACGGGGCCACCGCCTCCGGCCATTTGATGCCGGCATCGTCATGGCAGGCCTCGATGATGGCGCCGACCAGGCGCGAGACGCCGACGCCGTAGGAGCCGCCATGGATCGGCACGTCGACGCCATCGGCGCCCGCGACCAGGGCCTTCATGGTGTCGGAATATTTGGTGCCGAAATAGAAGATCTGGCCGACCTCGATGCCGCGGGTGTGCACCTTCTTCTCCGCGGGCACTTCGCGGTCGAAACGCGCGGCGTCGTGGACGTCTTCGGTCGCGGCATAGACCGAGGTCCATTGCTTGATGACGGGAGTGAGATCGCCCTCGTAGTCGATATCGTCACCGGGTACCGGCAGATCGAGCACGTCACTGTCGCAATAGACCGCGGACTCGCCGGTCTCCGCCAGCACGATGAATTCGTGGCTGAGATCGCCGCCGATCGGGCCGGTCTCGGCGCGCATCGGGATCGCCTTCAGGCCCATGCGCGCGAAGGTGCGCAAATAGGCGACGAACATCCTGTTGTAGGCGCGCCGGGCGGCGGCCTCGTCGATGTCGAAGGAATAGGCGTCCTTCATCAGGAATTCGCGGCCGCGCATGACGCCGAAACGCGGACGCTGCTCGTCGCGGAATTTCCACTGGATGTGGTAGAGATTGAGCGGCAGGCTCTTGTAGGATTTGACGTAGGCGCGGAAGATTTCGGTGATCATTTCCTCGTTGGTCGGCCCGTACAGGAGCTCGCGCTTGTGCCGGTCGGTGATGCGCAGCATTTCCGGGCCGTAGGCGTCGTAGCGGCCGCTCTCACGCCAGAGATCGGCAAGCTGCAAGGTCGGCATCAGCAATTCCAGCGCGCCGGCGCGGTCCTGCTCCTCACGGACGATCTGCTCGATCTTCTTCAGCACCCGAAAGCCCAGCGGCAGCCAGGCGTAGATGCCCGCCGCCTCCTGCCGCATCATGCCGGCGCGCAGCATGAGGCGATGCGAGACGATCTCGGCCTCTTTCGGGTTCTCTTTGAGGATGGGCAGAAAGAACCGCGACAATCGCATGGGCACACCAGTAGAATCGGTCAGGCACGGGAAGCCAGCAGTGAAACCGGATCGGGTGCGAAAACACAAGGGCGGGGATGAGGAAAACCCGCTAAGCTTACGGATTTCCTGCCGTTTTACGAACGACTTTGAAGGCGCGAATAAGGCGCGATGGGTCACAAAGGGCCGGAGCGGCGAAAAAACCCTTCAAGGCGCCGGTACTTCGAAGTCGTCTTCCAGCGTGATCTTCCGGAACGCCGTGACCGCCTCGACACGCAGGTGCCAGCGGCCCGCTCGCGGGATCGGCACATCGGCCACGTGCCAGTAGCCGTCGGCGCCCAGCGTCGCCTTGCGTTCCAGGGGCTCGATGCCGCCGCCGGGGAGGCTCAGGACCAGCGTGGCCTCCTTCGCCGGCAGCAAATCGCCCTCGCCGGACATCAACTGCAGCACGAAACTGTCGGTGCCGACCGTACCCGGTGAAACCAGCACCTGGAACATCGCGCGCTCGGAATGGATGTGGATGGCGAGCGGCGCGGCCGCCGCCGGACGACCCGCAGCCAGCATGACGATGGCGGCGACAGCCGAGCAACGGCGGGCCTTCGGCATCAACGGTCTCACATCTTCATGCCGGAATGATCGGGTGTCTTCTTCATCTTCATCTGCTTCTGCCCGTCCGGGGCGGCCTCATTTGCCGGCGCCTGCGCGCCCACGCCCGCCACGTCGAACGAGACCTGAACCTTGCCGGCTTTCTCGAACTCCAGCGTGACCGGAAGCTTTTCGCCCTGCTTGAGCGGGCTCTTGAGATCGAACATCATCAAATGATAGCCGCCCGGCGCCAGTCTTACCGTTTTGCCCGGTTCGATGGTCAGGCCTTTTTCGAGCGGACGCATGATCATCACGCCGTCCTTCATCGTCATTTCGTGGACCTCGATCCTGCCGGCGACATCCGCCGAGCCGCCGATCAGCCGGTCCGGCGCGGTGCCCTTGTTTTCGATGGTCAGATAGCCGCCGCCGATCTTCGCGCCGCCCGGCGTGGCGCGGCTCCAGGCTTGCGTGATCACGAGGTCGCCCGCCCTGACCGCCTCGGCACGCGCGGGTGCGCCCGCAAAATACCCGAGCATCGCCACCGCAGCGATTGCACGGGCAACTGACCTCAACGCCGGTTTCTCGAGTTGCATTTCAGAATCCTCTTTCTGGAGTGTAATTGTAGCGACGATTTACGAAGGGTGAATGGCGGGATGCAGCGTGCCGAGCAGCCCGACAATGGCGAAGATGACGAAACCCAGGGCGATCTCGATGGTGCTGTTGCGCGTCAGCCGGCGCAGCGCGTCGCGTTCGGTCGCCGACGAGACCGCAAGCTGCGGCGTCAGCCGGAAACGGTTTACGGCGGCGAACACCAGCATGACCGCGAAGACAACAAGCTTGAGCATCAGAATCTTCCCGTATTCGGCGGCAAGCAGCGCGTGAAACGAGCCGACCAGAATCCATGTATTGACGATTCCGGTGGCCATCAGGGTTGCGACACAGACGATGCCCAGCATCGAAAATCTTCGGGTCGCGTCCCGGGCCAGCGACGCCCCGGCGTGACGCCGAACCGCGGCGAGCAGCAGCGCCAGCGGCACCAGACCTCCGATCCAGCTTGCCGCGGCGACAAGATGCAGCGCGTCGGCGGCGAGATGCAGCTTGCCCAGTTCGCCGAGCGTTGACCCGGCGTGCCCGGTCCAGGCGATCGCCGCGGTCAGGCCAAGCGCCGCCGCAAGCGCCAGCCAATCCGCCGGCGGATAACGGTGATACGCCAGACACGCGGCCAGAATAATCGCTAGCAGTAGCCGAATTTCCGTCACCACTCCGAATTGCGTCTGGTTCAATACCGTCAACAGCACGTGCGAATTAATGGCGTCGCCAAACGGCAGTCCGCTCATCGAGACCGCCTGAAGCAAAAGCCAGATCGCTCCGGACAGCAACGTGACGGCGAGAGCGATCCAGGCAACACGCTGGCTTTGCGGCTGCAATCCCTTGGCGAGCGCATGGTCCGAAAGCGACGCGGGGTTCGCCACCACCGTCCGGAATACCAGAGTTCCCGCCGTTACCGCGGTCGCGGCGAGATGTATCGCGCGAACCCCGATCAAGGGCCACTCACCCGCGGCGCCGAGCCAATCCATTGGTTGCGCCTACTGACCGACCTGAAACGTAAAGCTGCCGTCCGTGGTATGCGAGTCCACCGAAACGACGTGCCACTTCACGTGATAGGTTCCGCTGCCGCCCGGGCGCAACGAGACCGACATCTGGCTGCCGCCGACGCGGGTCTTGCCGGCTTCGACACGCTTACCGGCGGCATCGGTCACGGTGATGGTGCTGAACGCCGGCTCCAGATTTTGGGTAAACCAGAGCGTCACCTCACGCGGCATTGTCGCGACCTTGTTGCCGACACGCGGCTCGGCATGGTCCAGCATGGCATGCGCGGAAGCCTCGCCCATCGTGAGCAGGAGCAGCAGCGGCAGGATTGCGGCAAGATATGAGCGTCGCATGTTCAATTCCTAAAAAGCGGGTTGGCGGGCTGCACCGCATTGCCAAAGATCGGCTTGCCGATGCCACGCGGATCGATGTCGTCGAGGAAGAAGTGCAGCTGCGCGATCACGCCGACATTGGTCCCGCTTTGCCGGTTGATCGGAATCAGCGCCTCGACGCCGAGCTGAAAGGTATTTCCGACCCAGATGATTCCGGGATTGATCGTGCCCGTCGTCATCGTTCCCGAGGTCAGCGTATTGGCCACCGGCGTCTGCAAGTTGGCTTCGACCAGCGGGATCAGATGATTGATGAGATCCGGCAGACCGAGATCCACCACAGCCGATTTCAGATAGGGCATGCTGTATTGAATGGTTCCACCCCAGTTCAGCACGCGGGGATGGAATTCGGTGTCGGCCGTGGGGTCGCCGCTGTCGGGGTCGATGCCGAATGTGGTGGTCGAGTTCCGGCCCGGGATCGCGTAGCCGACCTGGCCGGTGATCGCGACCGGTCTGATCCAGGACATCGTGTCCGGAAGATCGCCGAGGCCTTTGCCGAAATAGAACGTGGGCGTGTAGGTATTGAAGGGATCGGCGCCGACGCTCCCTGCACCGGTCCCGCCCCATTCGACGGAAAGTGCGACCGACATCACGAACTCATGCGCGGGGTCCTTGAAGAGGCGGTACTTGAACGAGGTCTCGAGATTCTGAAATCCATCGGCGCCCATCCCGGCCGGTCCGCCGGGCGCGCCGAGGTGGCTGTAGGCTGAACCGATCGACACCGCGAACGCATCGGTGATCCGTTTGGAAAATTCAGCGGAGAAATCGCGCTGCCGGAACGAGGGATCGTCGCCGGTCTTGAAACTGGAGACGGTCGGAATCGCCAACTCATCGTTGACGCCGGGATCGTCGATGCCGAGCGTCGCCGGAAAGAAGCGATTGCCGACGATTTCGTGGGCAGTGCTTTCGCTTAAGGGAACCAGCGCGATGACGAGCCCTGACAGGCCCGCGCGCGCGCGACGGATAGACATGAAATTCTCCGCATATGCCGAGTTGTGAACGCGTCAAGAACGGCCCGTGGGGCCGTCAAGTTCACGCGGACAGCGGCGGCGCGCGGGCCTGGGCGTTGGAGCCGATACGAGCCGTCGGCACCGCTTCTACAGCCTCAAGCCAGGCTACGCGCTGGTACTGCTGCTGCAGGCTTGCGAACACGAGCGGCGGCGGCTGAAGCGCCGTGCCGCCGCCGTGACCGCCCGCGCAAAACGCGCAGCAATCGCCGCGGTCATGCTGGCTGTTGCCGGGGGCCGTCTGCGCATCATCCGAGGCAGCCCCCATCCCGGAGCAGATCGACGACATGGCGAGGGGATCGTTGGCGGCATAGGCGAACGCGCGAAATGCCGCGATCGGCGCAAATAATTGCACCAGGATCGCAAGCAGCACGATTGGAATCAGTAGTTCCAGCCGCCGTCGCATGATTGTCCCCAACAGGCCATGATGGTCCTACCACCCGCCCCCCAGCCTGTCGAGATTGCATCTCAAAGGCGGTTTGACGCAGCGCAAAGAGCCGGCGAATAAGTTGGATAGGGTTCGCGTCCATTCGTGGATGATCTGATGTTCGACTTCGACCAACCGCTGGTGATTGCCGGACTGCTCTTGGGGCTGTCGTCGAGCCTGCACTGCTTCGGCATGTGCTCGGGCATTGCCGCAAGCCTGCATTTCGCCACCGGCCTCGATCCCAGGCGGCCCGCGCGCGACCTTGTGGCAACCACCCTGCTGATCAACGCCGGGCGGATCACCGGCTATGTGATCGCCGGCGCGATCGTCGCCGGGGTCGGATCGAGCGTATTCGGCGCGTTCGATCATTCGACCAGCCACGCCATTCTTCGCTGGGCCGCAGCGGCGGCGCTCGGCTGGATTGGGCTTTCCATGCTCGAGATCATGCCGCTCCCGGCGATACTTTATCGGGTTGCCTCACACGTCAGCCGCTTCATGGATACCGTCGCCCGCGCCGCGCGATTGCCTGCAGCGATGGGGCTGTTCCTGAGCGGAGCGGTCTGGGGTTTTCTTCCGTGCGCCATGGTCTATGCCGCACTCTTTTATGCGATGCTTTCGGGCTCCTGGCTTGGCGGGGCCATCGTGATGTCCGGTTTCGGTCTCGGCACCCTGCCGGTGCTGATCGGTGCCGGACTCGGGCTTCCGCTGCTCCGCCGCCGGGCGACCTCGGTCTGGCTGCGCAACGCGGTCGGAGTTGCCATCATTATGGTGGGCATTATCAGCGCTGGCGTAACGCCGACGAATTTCGTCGCGTGGTGTCGGTCCGGCTGAAACGGCGCCTGAGAATGTTAGAAAATTGCTCGCCGCGCTATCGATGATCTCGGTGAAAATCAGGCCTCACTGACTTGCCGATATTTACTTCGTCAACCTGTGAGTGCCGAACATCCTGAACCGAACTAAATCCGTGCCGCGGCGGGATTCGACGCGCCGATAACCGCAAATGAATTGTTTGGATCCGGGCCGGCGCCGTCGCACTGGCATGCCAAAGGTATACCTGCATTTTCCTGCGGTTTTTTGTTCCTAATTCGCGGCCCCAAGGGTTAATGCCGCCGACCGAATGCAACCGGCAGTGGCGAAATCCCAATCATTTCGCAGATTGCTCGAATTTTGAACAATCGTTGCTGAAAATGGTGACAAGACGGAGAAAGTGGTCTACGAATTCGGGCTCAGGCTGGCCGAGAGGTTCGTCTGGTGGTCCAAGTCTCGGGAGGAGCCCTGGCGCGCACAAGCAGCGTCGCCCCGTCAATCAAGATCAAATCCAATTTTCGGGGATACAAAAGGGTCGACACAATTTTCAGAGCAGGGCTTCACCGCCCTGCTCTTTTTTTTCGAGATTTCTAGATGTCGTCTTTCGACATGATTTGAAATTTTCATGTCCATTCGGTCCACGACGCAGCGAAGGTGATGGCAGCAATCAATCTGATCCAGCACAGTTTTGAACTCGCCGCCGGGCGCTGCGAGGATCTGACGCCGCTGGTGTATCGCCGGCTGTTCCGCGAACACCCCGAGGCCGAAGCGATGTTCCGCCGCGAGGGCAGCGACCTCGTCAAGGGTTCGATGCTGGCGCTGGCCATCGAGGCGATGCTGGATTTTGCCGGCGAACGCACGGGACATTTTCGCATGATCGAATGCGAGGCAGCCTCGCACGACGCCTACGGCACGCCGCGAAAACTGTTCGGCGAATTTTTCGGCGTGATCGCCGACACCATGCGCGAACTTCTGGGCAACGACTGGTCGCCGGAGATCGAGAACACGTGGCGGAAGTTCCTCGGCGAGATCGATCAGGTCATCGCGCAGGTAGCGTGAACGCCGAGATTGTGAGACACTGCTTCCTCCCGTGGCGCAACAAAACGACGCCGCCGGGTAACAAACATTAAAATCGAGGGAGCAAGCAATGTCCGGGAGCGAGAAATTCTCAAAGACCAGGCGTGATCTTCTTCAGGCGGCGGCGACCGCCGGCGCGGCGACGGCCCTGCTCGGTGGGCTGGGCGCGAGCCCCGCGCTGGCGGCGGAAGTGGGACGTTCGGAGAAGCCACTCAAGGCCGCATTCTCCAATGCAGGCCTGCAGGCCACATGGTGCGCGCAGGGCAAGCAGGCGGCCGAATGGTGGGGCAAGCTGTTCAACGTCGAGGTCACCTGGTTCGACGGTCAGCTCGACGCCGTCAAGCAGCGCGCGGCCATCGACAACATGGCCTCGCAGAAATGGGACTTCGTCGCCATCCAGGCGTTCGGGATCGGCACGCTGACCCAGCCGGTGCAGAAGATGATCGATGCCGGCACGCCGGTCATCGACATGGACACGCTGATCGCGCCGCTCGACCAGATCAACGTCCACTCCTTTCTCGCGCCCGACAACGAATTCATGGGGGCCTCGGTGACGCAGGCGCTGGTCGGCGCCATCGGCGGCAAGGGCAAGGTGATCATGACGCAGGGCGCTCTCGGCCATACCGGAGCGCAAGGCCGCGCCAAAGGTTTCAACGCGGTCGTCAAGCAGTATCCAAACATCGAGGTGCTCGATACCCAGCCGGCGGACTGGGACGTCTCGAAGACGGCGCGGCTGTGGGAGACCTACCTCACCAAATATCCACAGATCGACGCCGCCTTCTTCCACAATGACGACATGGCGCTTGCCGCCTACAACATCATGAAGGCGCACAACCGCACCAACATCCTGATCGGCGGGGTCGACGCCATGCCGCCGGCGATCCAGGCGGTGAGCGAAGGCCGCATGTTCGCGACCGTCCGCAATCCTTCCTGCCGCATCCATGGCGGAGCCATCGTCGCCGGCGTCGCGGCCGTCGTCGCGGGCGAGAAGAGCGGAAAGGGTATCCCGAAAAGCGTCGTGACGGATGGGCCGGTCGTCACCAAGGCCAACGCGGCGGGCATGCAGTGGATGGAGGATCACTTCCTGATCTGAGCCGCTCATGCCGCAAGGCCGCTCGCCCATCCTCGAACTGCACCAGATCACGAAGGCCTTCGGCGGCGTCGAGGCGCTGCGCGGGGTCGACTTCGCGCTTTCCGCCGGCGAGATCCATGGTCTCGTCGGCGAGAACGGTGCGGGCAAAAGCACGCTGATGAAGATCATCGCCGGCGTGCATGCGGAATTTTCCGGCCGTTTCCTGCTCGACGGGCGGGAGACCCGCTTCCGGTCGGTGCGCGACGCCCGCGCGGCCGGCATCGCCATGGTCCATCAGGAGCTCAGCGTGGCGCCCGACCTGTCGGTGGCCGAGAACGTGTTTCTCGGCGTGCAACCGACCAATCGCTTCGGCCTCGTGCAGTGGCGGCGGATGGCGCGCGAAGCGGGCGAGCAGCTCGCCCGCTTCGGCATCGACGTCGATCCGCTCGCGCGGCTCGGCGATCTGCCGATCGGCCTGCAGCAGCTGATCGAGATCGTCCGCGTCCTGTCCTCCGGGGCGCGCATCATCATCCTCGACGAGCCGACATCGGCGCTCTCGCCGCCGGAGGTGGAGCGCCTGTTCGCGACCTTGCGGCGGCTGCGCGACGAGGGCACCGGCATCGTGTTTATCTCGCATTTCATCGAGGACATCCTTCGCATCTCGGACACGGTGACGGTCTTCCGCAACGGCAGGCAGGTCGCGGAGGCGCAGGCGGCCGCGACCAGCAAGGCGGTCCTGATCGAAGCCATGATCGGCAAGGGCCGCGAGGAGCTCGAAGAGAGCTACACCGACGACATCCCGCTGCCGCCGCCGAGCGACCGCCCGGTGGTGCTGGAGGCCAACGGGCTCTCGCTCGCCCGCAGCCTCAGGGACGTCTCGTTCGAGGTGCGCGCGGGCGAAGTTCTCGGCATCTACGGCTTCATGGGCTGCGGACAGCTCGAGCTGGCGCGGATCCTGTTCGGCAAGCTCAAGCCCGACGGCGGCACGCTTGCCGTGGCCGGCGACGCAAAAACCTTCGGCAGCACGGCGGCGGCGCGGCGGGCCGGTATTGCCTTCGTTCCCGAGAGCCGCCGCGCCATGCTGTTCCATCAGGAACCGGTCTACAAGAATATCTCGATCAGCATCCTCGGACGCATATCGTCGCTGCTCCTCAAGCCGTCGCGCGAGCGGTCGATCGCCAGGAGGCAGGTCGAGCAGCTGCAGATCAGGCCGGCGGCCGTCGACCTCGAGCTCGGCATGCTGTCCGGCGGCAACCAGCAGAAAGTCGCGCTTGCGAAGTGGCTGAGCTTTCCGCCGCGTCTTTTGGTGCTTTGCGAGCCGACCCGGGGCATGGATGTGGGCGCCAAAAGCGACGTCATCAACATCATCCGCGACCTGCGCGCGCGCGGACTGGCCATCATCGTGCTCTCGACCGAGCCCGAGGCCGTCCTGTCGGTTGCCGATCGCATCATCGTCCTCAAGCGCGGCGCGGTGGTGCGCGAATTCTCCGATGAGGCGATCAGCAAGGACCGCCTGCTGGAAGCGGCGTGAGGAGACGGATATGGCGACCGGTGAAAGCGTGACAGTCTCGGCGGCGGACCGGAAAGGGCCGCGCAGGATCGTGACGATGCTGCGTTCCCAGATGCGCAACATCGCGCCATTCCTGACCCTCATCTGCCTCAGCGGCTTCTTCGCCGCTGCGAGCCCTTCCTTTGCGACGCTCGACAATGTCGGCAACATCCTGACCCAGGTCTCGGTCACGGGCATCATCGCCGTCGGGCTCACCTTCGTGATCCTCTGCGCCGAGATCGACCTGTCGATCGCGAGCATCGCCAACGTCACCGGCATAGCGGTGGCCTATTTTACCCAGCAGGAAACCTACGTGAACATCGCCAACGTCCCGATGGCCGCCGGGGCCGCGATCCTGCTGGCGCTGGCGCTCTGCGCGATGCTCGGTCTCGTCAACGCGCTCGGGCTCACGGTCATCGGCATCCCGTCCTTCATCATGACGCTCGCGATGATGCAGATCGCCGCCGGCATATCGGCGCTGCTGGTGCGCGGGCAGATTGCCTACAAGGTGCCCGCCCTCGTCACCACGCTCGGATCGTCGGCGATCGGCGGCGTTCCCTGGATCGTCATCGTTGCAGCATTGATGCTGCTCGGCGGCCATCTGGTACTGACCTATACGCGCTTCGGCCGCTACGTCTACATGGTCGGCGGCAATCGCGAGGCGGCGGAATATTCCGGGCTCAACGTCAAGCTGATCCTCGGCAGCGTCATGGTCATCTCGGCGGTCTGCTCGGGGATCGGCGGCATGCTGGGCGTCGCTCATTTCGGAAGCGCGCAGCAGAACGAGTTCGACACCTATCTGCTCGATTCGATTGCCGCCGTCGTCGTCGGCGGCACCAGCCTGTTCGGCGGCCGGGGCGGCATCGGCAACACCATCGTCGGCCTGTTCGTGCTCGGCGTTCTCAACAACGGGCTCGATCACGTCAACATCGACAGCTTCCTGAAGATACTGATCCGCGGTCTCATCCTGCTCGCGGCGCTCGTCATCAACGTCTATGCGCAACGGTGGCGCGACCGGGCCGCCGAATAGTCCCGTCCCTCACCCGGTAAATTCCGGCTGCCAATCGCGCAACGCTTTCGCCGCTTTCGTCACGTCACCGATCGTGCGGAACGACGGCCCGTCCAACATCATCGCGCGGGCGAGGCGCAGGCTTCGCGCCTCGCAGGTCGCCCGTATCAGCGGGTCTTCGATCCACTCGAAGTCGATATTGTGCGCGAGACCGAGGATACGGCGGATGATCTTCGCCGCAGAGAAGCCGACAGCGTCATGGAACAGCCGATCCATATAGGCCTGCCGCTCGGCATCAAGACGCGCCGCACCGGCCCGGCCGGAGAAAAGCGGTGCGGGATAGGCGTCGCCATTGGCCCCGGCCCGCCAGAGATCGACAAATTTGCGCGAAAACTCCGCCCACACGTTCTCGATCGTTTCCAGCATCCACGCCTCGAACGACCGCCGTTCGCCGGGCGAGCGCTCGTGACCGGCCGAGGCCAGATAGCTCATGATGAGATTGCCGAGCACGGCGCCGACGTCGAATCCCATAGGTCCGTAGAAGGCGAACTCCGGATCGATCACCCTGGTCTCGCTTTCCGTCACCATGATCGATCCGGTGTGAAGGTCGCCGTGGATCAGCGCTTCCGGGCTGCCCAGGAATTTGAGCTTGAGCCGCGAGACCGCGACATGCAGGTCGAGATCCTCGCGGATGCTGGCGGCGGCTGCATCGAGCCAGGGCGAAGTCCAGCGGTTCTGCTCGGCCTGAAAGTAAGGGTCGGTGAAGATCAGGTCCTCGGTGATCTTGCATAGCGCGTGGTTGCCGGCGAACGCCGCGATATCCTCCTTCTTCTGCGCGGCCGGAACCGCGAGGTCGGAGCTCTGGAACAAGGTCCGCGCCAAAAAGGTCGTGATATGATCGACGAAGCGCGGATAACAGGTTCCGGAAATGAGTCCCTTGCGCATGATGATGTGCGGCTCGAGCAGCTCCATCGCGATAAGAGCGAGAGCCTCGTTGTGATGAAGCACGGCCGGCACCAGCCCGGGCGCCAGCCGGGCCTGATGCACGAGCGCCCGATATTCGTAATGCGAGCGCGAGAGCGGCAGCGGCCAGCTCTCGCCGACGAGGCGCACATAGGGCAGCGCCTGCTTGACCGCAATTCCGCTGGCCGTCCCTCTTACGATGAACACGAGGTTGAGGTTGCCGTCGCCGACCTCGCTGATCGACCAGTCCGCCGGCGAACCTCCAAGCTGCGAAGCGGCCGCGGGCAGCTGCGCAAGGTAGTCGCGCAGGTCCGCGTCCCGCAAAATTCGATATTCGTCCTGCGGAGGGGCTCCCAACGGCCGCTGCGGTGAGATCATTGATGCTGCTCCCAGTGCCATGGCGGGGGAGTGGTGGCTTTACTCCCGATCGAGGAAATTCGAGCCGATGTCGGCTTTCTTCTTGATCGGATCGTAGTCGCAATAGACGTTGTCGGCGACCAGGGTATAGCTCGCGCTGACCGTATACTTGTCGAGCTTGACCGAGTTCAAGCCGACGACCGCGGTCCTGCCCCCGCCGTTCCATTTGAACGGGGTCGAGCTCGGCGCCTTCTCGCAGGCGGCAACGGCC
Organism: uncultured Alphaproteobacteria bacterium; assembly: GCA_963721275.1. Lineage (GTDB taxonomy): Bacteria > Pseudomonadota > Alphaproteobacteria > Rhizobiales > Xanthobacteraceae > Bradyrhizobium. The sequence goes on from CAVRIQ010000031.1 coordinate 26,705, forward strand.
TCGGCGAAGACATAGCCTTCGACAAACGCTTTCGTGGTCCGCAGCTGGGTTGCGAGTTTCCAGTCGACGTAGAAGGCGCCTGCGAGGCCGGCGATCGTCAAAATCAAAAGCCCGACAACAATCCTCTGAAACGTCATTTGCCCCTGCCCCAAAGTTACCAATAGATCAGAGCGGAAACCCCATCAGCCTCGACAACCGCTCGACATTCAGAAGGCCGGCGCCGTAGGCCAGCCACGACATGGCGAAAATAATGGCCGAAATGACCGTGGTCCAGATCAGCTTGCGGCGCAGCCCCGTCACCACGGGCGCGCCGGGATCGGTGCCGGGCGCGCCCTCACCGTCCTCGTGCTGGCTGCGCACGCCGAACGGCAGCGTCAGGAACAGCACGATCCACCATATCACGAAGTAGATCGCAAACGCGGTTGAGATGGTATAGGCCATCGGGCGTCAGGCCTGCTCGATTTCGACGAGCGCGCCGGAAAAATCCTTCGGGTGCAGGAACAGCACCGGCTTGCCATGGGCGCCGATCCTGGGCTTGCCGTCGCCGAGCACCCGCGCGCCTTCCTTGATCAGCGTATCACGCGCCGCGATGATGTCGGGCACGTCGTAGCAGACATGATGGATGCCGCCGTCGGCGTTGCGCTCGAGAAATTTTGCGATTGGCGAAGCTTCGCCGAGCGGCTGGATGAATTCGATCTTGGTATTGGGCAGGGTCACGAACACCGTGATGACGCCGTGCTCGGGCAGCGGTACGGCCGCGGAAATATCGGCGCCGAACGCCGCGCCATAGATCCTGGCGGCCTTCTCGGCGTCCTTGACCGCGATCGCCACATGATTGAGCCGGCCCAGCATGATACTCCTCCCGCGAAACCAGTTCAGACCGTCAGAACGTGAACGTAGCACAGGGGCTTCTTGCCCCAATGCTCGTTGATGGTAGCGCGCACGGCCCGGCGCACCAATTCCGCGGTGGCGTCGGGATCGCGCCGCCGCGCCCGCGGCAGGTTCTCCACCGTCGACACCACGACGTCGAACACGATCTCGTCGATGATCTCGCCGGCCGTATTCTTCTCGGGGATGCCGACGAGATCAACCTCGGGATCGTCGGCCAATTCGCCTTTTTCGGTCATGGCGACGGCTATGAACGCGCAGCCGGCAAAGGCCAGTTTCTTCCGCTCGACGACCGCGCGCGACTTGGACTCCTCCAGGATGGAGCCGTCCTTGTAGAGCCGTCCCGACGGCAGCTGCTCGATGATGCCGGGGTCGCCCGGCCCGAGTTTTACAAGATCGCCGTCCCGGCAGATCAGGGTTTTGGGCACGCCGGCGGCGCGCGCCAGTTTTGCATGCTCGAACAAATGCAGGGCCTCGCCGTGCACCGGGATCAGGAGTTGCGGACGCACCCACGAAATCATGTCGCGCAGCTCGTCGCGGCGCGGATGGCCGGAGACGTGGACGAGATGGGTGCGGTCGGTGATGACCTCGATGCCCTGCGTGACCAGGCCGTTGATGATGGCGCCCACCGCCTTCTCGTTGCCGGGAATGGTGCGCGAGGAAAAGATCACGCAGTCGCCCTTGTTCAGCGTCACCTGCGGATGATCGTCATTGGCGATGCGCGACAGCGCCGCGCGCGGCTCGCCCTGGCTTCCCGTGCACAGCGCCACCACCTTGTCCGGGCGGAAAATGACCGTACAGATCGGCGCCGCGGAAATTCTGCACGCCGTCGAGATAGCCGGTTTCACGCGCCACCTGCACCACGCGCTCCATGGCGCGGCCGACCACCACCACTTCGCGGCCGACGGCCTTTGCCGCATCCGCGACCGCGCGCAGCCGCGCGACGTTGGAAGCAAAGGTGGTCACGGCAACCCGCCCCTTCGCCGCCCTCATCAGCTCGGTGATGGTTTTGGCGACTTCGGTCTCCGACGGCGAGCGGCCTTCCCGCACCGCGTTGGTGGAATCGCCGATCAGCGCCAGCACGCCGGCGTCGCCAAGCTCGCGCAACCGGCGTTCGTCGGTCGGACGGCCGATGATCGGCGTCGGATCGATCTTCCAGTCGCCGGTGTGCAGCACCGTGCCGGCGGAGGTGTGGATCGCCAGCGCGTGCGATTCCGGAATCGAATGCGCCACCGGAATGAACTCGACATTGAACGGACCGAGGTCGATGCGGCCGCCCGACGGCACCACGGTGACCGGGATTTTCGGCGGGTTGCGCTCGGACGCGCATTTGGCCTCGAACAAGGCCGCGCTGAACCGGGTGGCGTAGATCGGGCATTTCAGCTTCGGCCAGAGGTCCATGATGGCGCCGAAATGGTCCTCGTGGGCGTGCGTCAGCACCAGCCCGACCAGGTTCTTGCGCTCTTTTTCGAGGAAGCGGATATCCGGCATGATCAGATCGATGCCGGGCAGATGCTCCTCGTCGCCGAAGGACACCCCGAGATCGACCGCCAGCCAGGAGCGCTGGTGGCGGTTGCCGAGGCCGTAGATCGACAGGTTCATGCCGATCTCGCCGACGCCGCCGAGCGGCGCAAAGGTCAGTTCATCCGGACGCGCCATCAGACCGCCCCCGCCGAGGCTGCCGAGCCGAAATAGACGTCGCCCGCCGAGATCGGGACCCGCTTGCCGCCGGTTGTCCGGACGATCATGCAGCCGGTCTCGTCGATGCCGTCGAACGTCCCCTCCACGGTCGCGCCGCCGGTGTGGATCGCGACCGGCTGTCCCAGCCCCGCCGCGCGCTCCAGCCACAGCCGGCGGATTTCGCCAAAGCCGCGTCCCCTGTCCCAAAGCCCGCGGAATTCCGCCCAGGCGTCCGACAGCTCGGCAAACAGCTCCTCCGCGCCGATATGGATGCCCAGCGCCTTCAGCGAGGTCGCGGGCGTCGGCGTGCCCTCCGGTGCTGCGACGACATTGGTGCCGATGCCGACCACGACCGCCAGACCGCTGCCCGCGACCGCCTCCGCCTCCAGCAGGATGCCGGCGAGCTTTTGCCGCCCTGCCAGCACGTCATTGGGCCATTTCAGCGAAAATTTCATATCGTCCGATCCCGCTGACCTCAGCGATGCCTCAATGCTGACCCTTCGCAGCGCCGCCTCCAGCGCAAGCCCGGCGGCAAAGCCCAGCGTCGCCGCGACGGCAGGCGATACGTCGAGCACCTCCAGGATGCTGCTGGCGAGGTTACCACGCGGCGCGATCCAGGGGCGATGCCGCCGTCCGCGTCCCGCCGTCTGTTCCGAGGTCACGAACCAGATCGGCCCGCGCTCGCCCTCGCGGGCGCGCACCATGGCTTCCGCGTTGGTCGAGCCGATGTGATCGAAGGCGGCGAGCCGGTAACCCGCCGATTTGGCTCGTGGACCGAGCGTGAATGCCATCTAAAAGAGCGACTTCGCCGCCGCCGTTGCCACGCTGACCAGCGGCCCCGGATAGACGAAGAAGAAGATGTTGAAGAGGCCCGCCACCGCCAGCACCGTGCGCAGTTCGACGCGCACCGGATCGAGCTTGGCCAGCGGCTCGTCGAAATACATCACCTTGACGATGGAGAGATAGTAATAGGCGCCGACCACGCTCGTGAGCACGCCGATCACGGCAAGCGTAAACAAGCCTGCCTTGATCGCCGCGACGAACACGTACCATTTGGCGAAGAAGCCCGCCAGCGGCGGAACGCCGGCCAGCGAGAACAGCAGCATGGCGAAGAAGAAGGCCAGCAACGGATTGGTGCGCGACAATCCTGCGAAGTCGCTGATATTTTCAAAATGCTGACCGTTGCGCTTCATGGCCAGGATGACCGTGAAGCTGCCGAGCGTCATCGCCACATAGATCGAGATATAGACCAGCACGCCCTGCGCGCCTTCGGCCGTGCCGGCGGCCAGTCCCACGAGGGCAAAACCCATGTGGCCGATCGACGAATAGGCCATCAGCCGCTTGATGTTCTTCTGGCCGATGGCGGCGAACGCTCCCAGCGCCATCGAGGCGATCGACACGAACACCACGATCTGCTGCCATTGCGGGATGATGCCGGGGAACGCGGTCAGCGCCACGCGGGTGAACACCGCAAGGGCCGCGACCTTCGGCGCGGAGGCGAAGAACGCGGTCACCGGCGTCGGCGCGCCCTCATAGACGTCGGGCGTCCACATGTGGAACGGCACCGCCGAAATCTTGAAGCAAAGCCCCGCAAGCAGGAACACCAGGCCGAACACGATGCCGACGCTGCCGGTTTCACCGCCGCCGCGATTCCCGCGAAGCCCACGGTGCCGGTGAAGCCGTAGATCAGCGAAGCGCCGTACAACAGCATGCCCGACGACAGCGCGCCGAGGACGAAATACTTCAGGCCGGCTTCGGTCGATTTGGCGTTGTCGCGATTGCTCGCCGCGACCACGTAAAGCGCGAGCGACATCAGCTCGAGCCCGAGATAGAGCATGATCAGGTCGCCGGCCGAGATCAGCACCATCATGCCGAGGGTGGAGAGCAGCACCAGGATGGAATATTCGAAGATCCGCCGCGACTGATCGGCCAGATATTCGATCGAGAGGACCAGCGTCGCCACCGAGCCGATCAGCGCCAGGATTTTCAGGAACCGGGCGAAATCGTCGACGATGAAGCTGCCGCCGAAGGTCTTTCCGACCGGCAGCCACAGCTCCAGCACGCCGGTCAAGCACCAGCAGGCAAATCGCCAGCCCGGTGACGAGGCCGGTGGTCTGCGGCCCGCGATAGGCCCCCAGCATCAGCAGCACCATGGCGCCGGCGGCCAGCACCAGCTCCGGCAGCACGGGCAGCAACTGATAACCTGCACTCTCAAAGCTCATAGCGCGTTGTCCTGTGCAAGCCTCGACACCGCCGAGGCTCTTTCCTCTTTGTTTGACGCGTTTTCCTCACGCGAACCGGCTTCCACTTCGCTCGAAAGCGCCATGGCACGATCACTGCAGCGCGGCTGCCTTCACGGCAGTCACTGCGGTGTTGTAGTTGTTGACGAGTTGCTGCACCGACGACGCCGACATGTCGAGCACCGGCTTCGGGTAGAACCCGAACAGGAGGGTGAGCGCCACCAGCGGCATCATGATCAGGCCCTCGCGGAAGGTGAGGTCCTTGATGCTGGCCAGCGACGGTTTTGTCAGGGCGCCGAACACGACCTTGCGGTAGAGCCACAGCGCATAGGCCGCCGACAGGATCACGCCGGTGGTGGCGAAGGTGGCGGTCGGGATCGAGACCTTGAAGGTGCCGATCAGCGTCATGAATTCGCCGACGAAGCCGGAGGTGCCGGGCAGACCGACATTGGCCATGGTGAAGACCATGAACACCAGCGCGTAGAGCGGCATGCGGTTGACCAGGCCGCCATAGGCCGCGATCTCGCGGGTATGCAGGCGGTCGTAGACGATGCCGACGCAGAGGAACAGCGCGCCCGACACGATGCCGTGCGAGATCATCTGGAACACGCCGCCGGCGACGCCCTGGGTGGTGCCGGCGAAAATTCCCATGGTGACGAAGCCCATATGGGCCACCGACGAATAGGCGATCAGCTTCTTGATGTCTTCCTGCATCAAGCGCCACCAGCGAGGTGTAGATGATGGCGATCACCGAGAGCGAGAAGATCAGCGGCGCGAAGTCATGCGAGGCCAGCGGGAACATCGGCAGCGAGAAGCGCAGGAAGCCGTAGCCGCCCATCTTCAGCAGGATCGCGGCCAGGATCACCGAGCCCGCGGTCGGCGCCTCGACATGCGCGTCGGGCAGCCAGGTATGGACCGGCCACATCGGCATCTTCACCGCGAAGGAGGCGAAGAACGCCAGCCACGCCCAGGTCTGCAAGGAGCGCGGCACGGCGGTGTGCATCAGCGCCGGAATGTCGGTCGTGCCGGCATTCCAGTACAGCGCCATGATCGCCAGCAGCATCAGGACCGAGCCGAGCAGCGTGTAGAGGAAGAACTTGAAGGAGGCGTAGACCCGGCGCGGACCGCCCCACACCCCGATGATCAGGAACATCGGGATCAGGCCGCCCTCGAAGAACAGATAGAACAGCACGAGGTCGAGCGCGGCGAAGGTGCCGACCATCAGCGTTTCCAGGATCAGGAACGCCATCATGTATTCGCGCACGCGCAACGTGACGGATTTCCAGCTCGCCAGGATGCAGAACGGCATCAAGGCGGTGGTCAGGATCACGAACGGCAGCGAGATGCCGTCGACGCCCATGTGATAGGTGATGCCGCTGGCGAGCCACGACGTCTTTTCGACGAACTGGAAGTCGGGCTGCGCGGGATCGAAACGCCAGACCAGGATCAGCGACACCGCAAAGGTGATCACCGTCGTCCACAGCGCGATCCAGCGCGAGTTGCGGCGCGCGGCCTCGTCGTCGCCGCGGCTGATATAGATCAGCAGCGCGCCGACAACCGGCAGGAAGGTAACGACGGAAAGAATGGGCCAGGTTGTCATCACTGGCCTCCCAAGCCGAACATGAACCAGGTGATCAATCCGGCGACGCCGATCAGCATCGCGAACGCGTAGTGATAGAGGTAGCCGGTCTGCAGCTTCACGACGTTGCGGGTCACGTCAAGCACCCGCGCCGACACGCCGTCGGGGCCGAAGCCGTCGATGATGTTGCCGTCGCCGACCTTCCACAGGAAACGGCCGATCCACTTGGCCGGGCGCACGAAGATCAGATCGTACAGCTCGTCGAAATACCATTTGTTGAGCAGGAACTGGTACAGCAGCGGCTGCTGGCGGGCGAGCTCGACCGGAAGATAGGGCCGGCGGATATAGAACAGCCACGACACCACGAAGCCCAGCGCCATCATCACCGTCGGCAGCAACTTCATCGACTCCGGGATGTTTTCCATATCCTCGATGATGTGCGGATTCATCTTCACCGACTCGCGGAAGAATTCCTCCACGCCATGGCCGGCGAACAATTCCTTGAACGGGAAGCCCGCGAGGATCGATCCGGCAGCGAGAATGCCGATCGGAATCAGCATCCACAGCGGCGCCTCATGGGCGGCCTCATAATGCTCCTGATCGTGCGGCTCGCCGTGGAAGGTCTTGAAGATCAGGCGCCAGGAATAGAACGAGGTCAGTCCCGCCGCGATCACCGTCATCAGGAAACCGTAGAGCGCGAACGGATTGTGCGAGGCGTAGGCGGATTCGATGATGGCGTCCTTGGAGAAATAGCCGGCGGTGAGCGGAAAGCCGGTCAGCGCCAGGGTGCCGATCACCATCACGATGTAGGTGAAGGGAATCCTGTCCTTCAGCCCGCCCATGTTGCGGATGTCCTGCTCGTGATGCATCGCGTAGATCACCGAGCCCGAGCCCAGGAACAGCAGCGCCTTGAAGAAGGCGTGCGTGAACAAGATGGAACATGCCGACGGAATAGGCCCCCGCCCCCATCGCCACGAACATGTAGCCGAGCTGCGAACAGGTCGAATAGGCGACGATGCGCTTGATGTCGTTCTGGACGAGGCCGACGGTCGCCGCGAAGAACGCGGTGGTCGCGCCGAAGAACATCACGACCGCTTGCGCGTTCGGCGCGAGCTCGAACAGCGGCGACAGCCGCGCCACCATGAAGACGCCGGCGGTGACCATGGTCGCGGCGTGGATCAGCGCCGAGACCGGCGTCGGGCCTTCCATGGCGTCCGGCAACCAGGTGTGCAGCAGGAACTGGGCGGATTTGCCCATCGCGCCCATGAACAACAGCAGGCAGGTCAGCGTCAGCGCGTCGGCGTGCCAGCCGAAGAAATCGATGGTCTTGCCGGTCAGGGCGGGCGCGCCCGCGAAGATGGTCTCGAAGTCGGTCGAGCCGATCAGCATGAAGATCGCGAAGATGCCGAGCGCAAAGCCGAAATCGCCGACCCGGTTGACCACGAAGGCCTTGATCGCCGCGGCGTTCGCCGACGGCTTCTGGTACCAGAAGCCGATCAGCAGGTAGCTCATGAGGCCGACGCCCTCCCAGCCGAAGAACAGCTGCACCAGATTGTCCGACGTCACCAGCATCAGCATCGCGAAGGTGAACAGCGACAGATAGCTGAAGAAGCGCGGCCGGTACGGGTCCTCGTCCATGTAGCCGATCGAATAGAGATGCACGAGCGACGAAATGGTATTGACCACCACCAGCATGACGGCGGTGAGCGTATCGACCCGCAGCGACCACGCCACCTGCAGATCGCCCGAATTGATCCAGGGGAACAGCGCGATCCGCGCGTCGTGATGCATGAAGCCGACATCGACCAGCGTCATCCAGGATAGCGCCGCCGAAACCAGCAGCAGCCCCGTGGTGATCAGCTCGGCCGCGCGCGAACCCGCCGCCGCCGGCTCGACCGCGTGATGATCGTCGTGGCCGTGGTCGTCGGCATGATCGTCATGGGCATCCGAGGCATGGGCCGGCGCCATGCGCGTCGTCGTGATGTTCGACGGTGTCGCCGCTCGGATTGCGCGCATGCGCACCGAAGATGGAGATCAGCCCCGCGAGAATCGCGCCGATCAGCGGCAGAAAGACGATTGCCTGGATCATTGGCGGGTTAACCCTTCATCAGATTGACGTCTTCAACCGCGATCGAGCCACGGTTGCGGAAGTACACCACCAGCACCGCAAGACCGATCGCCGCTTCCGCCGCCGCCACCGTCAGCACCAGCAGCGCGAACACCTGGCCGACGATGTCGCCGAGGAAGGTCGAGAACGCCACCAGGTTGATATTGACCGCCAGCAGGATCAGCTCGATCGACATCAGGATGACGATGATGTTCTTGCGGTTGAGGAAGATGCCGAGGATGCCCAGCGTGAACAGGATCGCGCCGACCGAAAGATAATGTCCAAGACCGATCGTCATTGCACCCACTCCGCCGCGTCCGCGTCCTGCAGGCCCTGGCCCGAGGCCACCTTGCGCACGCTCATCGCGATTTCCGGCGTCCGCGCGTTCTGCACGTTGATGTCCTGCCGCTTGACGCTGGCCTTGTGGCGCAAGGTCAGCACGATGGCGCCGATCATCGCGACCAGCAGCACCATGCCGGCCATCTGGAAGTAATGGATGTACTTCGTATAGAGCACGAGGCCGAGCGCCTCGGTGTTGCTGACATTGGTCGGGATCGCCGCCGTGATCGATTTGGCGGTGCCGGGATTGATGACCCAGCCGCCGCCGACCAGCAGCAGTTCGGCGAGGAATATCGCGCCGATCACGAGGCCGATCGGCAGATATTCGAGAAAACCCTCGCGCAGTTCGGCGAAGTCGACGTCGAGCATCATGATCACGAACAGGAACAGCACCGCGACCGCGCCGACATAGACCACGACCAGGATCATCGCCAGGAATTCGGCGCCCATCAGCACGAACAGGCCGGAGGCGTTGACGAAGGCCAGGATCAGATACAGCACGGAGTGCACGGGATTGCGCGACACAATCACCATGACCGCCGAGGCGACGCAGATGCCGGCGAACAGATAGAAGAACAGCGCTGGAAGGATCATGCCCTCACCTCACCGGTACGGCGCGTCGAGTTCGATCGATTTCGCAATCTCGCGCTCCCAGCGGTCGCCATTGGCGAGCAGTTTCGCCTTGTCATAATAGAGTTCCTCGCGGGTCTCGGTCGCGAATTCGAAATTCGGTCCCTCGACGATGGCATCGACCGGGCAGGCCTCCTGGCACAGCCCGCAATAGATGCATTTCACCATGTCGATGTCGTAGCGCACGGTGCGGCGGGTGCCGTCGTTGCGGCGCGGGCCGGCCTCGATGGTGATCGCCTGCGCCGGGCAGATCGCCTCGCACAGCTTGCAGGCGATGCAGCGCTCCTCGCCGTTGGGATAGCGGCGCAGCGCGTGCTCGCCGCGGAAGCGCGGCGAGATCGGCCCCTTCTCGAACGGATAGTTCAGCGTCGGTTTCGGCTGGAAGAAATAGCGCATGGCGAGAAAGAACGCCGATACGAATTCGGACAGCAGAAGCGAGCGGGCTGTGGCGTTGATATTGACACTCATAGCGACCTCATTGCGGAGCGATCTCCGCGAAGTGCAGCACGCCGGCGACGATGACCACCATCGCCAGCGACAGCGGCAGGAACACCTTCCAGCCGAGCCGCATCAATTGATCGTAGCGGTAGCGCGGCACGATCGCCTTCGCCATCGCAAACAGGAAGAACATGAAGAATAGTTTGAGCGCGAACCAGATCACGCCGGGCACCCAGGTGAACGGCGCCACCGCGATCGGCGGCAGCCAGCCGCCCAGGAACAGGATCGTGGCCATCGCGCACATCGTGCAGATCGCGACATATTCGCCGAGCATGAACAGCAGATACGGCGTCGAGCCGTATTCGACCATGAAGCCCGCCACCAGTTCGGATTCGGCTTCCACCAGATCGAACGGCGGACGGTTGGTTTCCGCCAGCGCCGAGACGTAGAACACCACGAACATCGGGAACAGCGGGATGAAGTACCAGTTCAGGATGGTCAGCTTGGGCAGGCCGATCAGGCTGGCCAGTCCGCGGGTGTTCTGGGCTTCGACCACGGCCGAAAGGTTGAGCGAGCCCACGCACAGCAACACGGTGATGATGACAAAACCGATCGAGACTTCGTAGCTTACCATCTGCGCAGCCGACCGAAGCGCCGCCAGGAACGGGTATTTCGAGTTCGACGACCAGCCGGCCATGATGATGCCGTAGATCGACAGCGACGAGATCGCGAAGATGTAGAGGATGCCGACATTGATGTCGGAGATCACCCAGCCGAGATCCATCGGAATCACAGCCGCGGCCCGCAAGCGCCAGCACGCAGGTTACCAGCGGCGCCAGCAGGAACACGCCCTTGTTGGCGCCGGAGGGAATGATCGGCTCCTTCAGCACGAACTTCAGGAGGTCGGCGAAGGACTGGAACAGGCCCCAGGGGCCGACCACATTGGGTCCGCGCCGGATCTGCACCGCCGCCCAGATCTTGCGGTCGGCGAGCAGGATGTAGGCGAT
>CAVRIQ010000032.1:0-60200 GCA_963721275.1 uncultured Alphaproteobacteria bacterium
GCTCGGCACGCCCAGCGGATTGAGCACGATGTCGGCATGCGTTCCGTCCTCGAGGAACGGCATGTCCTCGATCGGAACGATTTTCGACACCACGCCCTTGTTGCCGTGACGGCCCGCCATCTTGTCGCCGGGCTGAATCTTGCGCTTCACCGCGACGAAGACCTTGACCATCTTCATCACGCCGGGCGGCAATTCGTCGCCACGCTGCAGCTTTTCGACCTTGTCGAGGAAGCGCTGTTCAAGGCCCTTCTTCAACTCGTCGTACTGCTTCCGCATCGCCTCGATTTCGGCCATCAGCTTGTCGTTGGGGGACGCAAACATCCACCATTGCGAACGCGGATGCTCGTCGAGCACCGCGCGCGTGATCTTGGTGTCCTTCTTGAAGCCCTTCGGCCCGGCGATCCCCTGGCGGTTTTCCAGCAGCTCGGCCAGACGGCTGTAGACGTTACGGTCGAGAATCGCCTGCTCGTCGTCGCGGTCCTTGGCCAGACGCTCGATCTCTTCCCGCTCGATCGCCAGGGCGCGCTCGTCCTTGTCGACGCCGTGCCGGTTGAAGACGCGGACTTCGACGATCGTGCCCTGCACGCCCGGAGGCACGCGGAGCGAGGTGTCGCGGACGTCGGACGCCTTTTCGCCGAAGATGGCGCGCAGCAGCTTTTCTTCCGGCGTCATCGGGCTTTCGCCCTTCGGCGTGATCTTGCCGACCAGGATGTCGCCGGCGCGGACTTCGGCGCCGATATAGACGATGCCGGCTTCGTCGAGGTTCTTCAGCGCTTCTTCCGAGACGTTCGGAATGTCGCGGGTGATTTCCTCGGGGCCGAGCTTGGTGTCGCGCGCCATCACCTCGAATTCCTCGATGTGGATCGAGGTAAAGACGTCGTCCTTCACGATCCGCTCCGAGAGCAGGATCGAGTCTTCGAAGTTGTAGCCATTCCACGGCATGAACGCGACCAGCACGTTGCGGCCGAGCGCGAGTTCGCCGAGATCGGTCGAGGGACCGTCGGCGATGATGTCGCCCTTCTTGACGATGTCGCCGACCTTCACCAGCGGACGCTGGTTGATGCAGGTCGACTGGTTCGAGCGCTGGTACTTCATCAGGCGGTAGATATCGACACCCGACTTGGTGGGATCGAGGTCTTCCGTCGCGCGGATAACGATACGGGTCGCATCGATCTGGTCGATCACACCGGAACGGCGGGCTGCGATCGCGGCACCGGAGTCGCGTGCGACCACGCCCTCCATGCCGGTGCCGACGAACGGCGCCTCGGCGCGCACCAGCGGCACGGCCTGACGCTGCATGTTCGAGCCCATCAGCGCCCGGTTGGCGTCGTCGTTCTCGAGGAACGGGATCAGCGCCGCAGCGACCGACACCAGCTGCTTCGGCGACACGTCCATGTAGTCGACCTTGTCGGGCGGCAGCGGCACCACGTCACGCGTGCCGCTCGAGCGGCAGACCACGAGGTCGTCGGTGAAGCGGCCACGGCTGTCGATCTGCACGTTCGCCTGCGCAACGGAGTAGCGGCCCTCCTCCATCGCCGACAGATAGACCACCTCGTCGGTGACGCGGCCGTCCTTGACCTTGCGATAGGGCGTTTCGACGAAGCCGTATTTGTTCACGCGCGCGAAGGTCGCGAGCGAGTTGATCAGACCGATGTTCGGGCCTTCCGGCGTCTCGATCGGGCAGATGCGGCCGTAATGGGTCGGATGCACGTCGCGCACCTCGAAGCCGGCGCGTTCGCGGGTCAGACCGCCCGGGCCAAGCGCCGAGAGACGGCGCTTGTGGGTGATCTCCGACAGCGGATTGGTCTGGTCCATGAACTGCGACAGCTGCGAGGAGCCGAAGAACTCGCGCACCGCGGCGGCCGCCGGCTTGGCGTTGATCAGGTCCTGCGGCATCACGGTGTCGATATCGACACTCGACATGCGCTCCTTGATCGCGCGCTCCATGCGCAAAAGGCCGATGCGGTACTGGTTCTCCATCAACTCGCCGACCGAGCGGACCCGCCGGTTGCCGAGGTGGTCGATGTCGTCGATCTCGCCCTTGCCGTCGCGCAGGCCGACCAGCGTCTTGATGACGGCGAGGATGTCTTCCTTGCGCAGCGTGCGATGGGTGTCGGGCGCATCGAGTTCGAGGCGCATGTTCATCTTGACGCGGCCGACCGCGGACAAGTCGTAGCGCTCCGAGTCGAAGAACAGCGACTGGAACATGGTCTGGGCCGAATCGATGGTCGGCGGCTCGCCGGGACGCATCACGCGATAGATGTCGAACAGCGCGTCTTCGCGCGTCATGTTCTTGTCGGCATGCAGCGTGTTGCGGATATAGGCACCGACATTGACATGGTCGATGTCGAGCAGCGGCAGTTCCTTGTAGCCCTGTTCGTTCAGGGCCTTCAGCGACTTCTCGGTGATCTCCTCGCCGGCTTCGGCGTAGATCTCGCCGGTCTTCGGATTGACGAGGTCTTCGGCGAGATAGTTGCCGACCAGCTCTTCATCGGACAGCCGCAGCGCCTTCAGGCCCTTTTCCTGGAGCTGACGCGCGCCGCGAACGGTGAGCTTCTTGCCGGCCTCGAGCACAACCTTGCCGGTGTCGGCGTCGATCAGGTCGTTGATCGTGCTGTAGCCCCGGAAACGGTTGGCGTCGAACGGCACGCGCCAGCCTTCCTTGGTGCGCTTGTAGCTGATCTTCTTGTAGAACGTGCTCAGGATGGTCTCGCCGTCGAGGCCGAGCGCGAACATCAGCGAGGTCACGGGGATCTTGCGGCGGCGGTCGATGCGCGCGAACACGATGTCCTTGGCGTCGAATTCGATGTCGAGCCAGGAGCCGCGATAGGGAATGACGCGCGCGGCAAACAGCAGTTTGCCCGACGAATGGGTCTTGCCCTTGTCGTGATCGAAGAACACGCCGGGCGAACGATGCATCTGGGAGACGATGACGCGCTCGGTGCCGTTGACGACGAAGGTGCCGTTCATCGTCATGAGCGGGATATCGCCCATGTAGACGTCCTGCTCCTTGATGTCCTTGACCGACTTGGCGCCGGTTTCCTCGTCGATATCGAACACGATGAGGCGCAGCGTCACCTTCAGCGGCGCAGCATAGGTCATGCCGCGCTGGCGGCACTCGTCGACGTCATATTTCGGCGGCTCGAACTCGTAGCGGACGAATTCCAGCATCGAGGTTCCGGAGAAATCCGAGATCGGAAACACCGACCGGAACACCGCCTGCAGCCCCTCGTCCAGCCGGCCGCCCGGAGGTTCATCGACCATCAAAAACTGGTCATAGGACGCCTTCTGAACCTCGATGAGGTTCGGCATCTCTGCAACTTCCTTGATGTGTCCGAAGAACTTGCGAACGCGTTTGCGACCGGTGAATGTCTGCTGCGCCATCGTGGCCTCTCATTTCGTCGCCCGTAAGGGGCGAACCTTCCGAAGCGCGATTGGCATCGCCCCCGGGTTGAATTTCGATTCGTTCCTAAATCCAGATGCCAATTTCAGGATTTAAGTCCTGAATCCGACCACCAGACCTTCAAAACGCAAAACGACGCGCGGGGCGCTTGATCGCACCCGCCCGTCACAACCATCGCTTCACGGACTGCAAAAGCCCGAAATTGCTTATCTCCCAACGGCCTACGCAGAAACGCTGCCGTCCCCGCCGCCAACCGTGCTTTCGTGCTGCCGGCCCAATATGGGAAGGCAATCGTGGAGATTCGAGGGGTAACTTCCCCAATCCCCACACATTTCTGTGTACAACATGGCCCGGAGGGAACCTCCGAACCATGTCGTTTCGCCGCGATCCCGGGTCCGGCTTCGCTCGCCCGGGGAAGGAAGCAAGCTTCGCTTACTTCAATTCCACCTTGGCGCCGGCCTTTTCGAGCTGGGCCTTGATCTTCTCGGACTCGTCCTTGTTCACGCCTTCCTTGACCGCCTTGGGCGCGCCTTCGACGAGGTCCTTGGCTTCCTTGAGGCCCAGGCCGGTGATGGCGCGGACTTCCTTGATGACTTCGATCTTCTTCTCGCCGGCGGCGACGAGCATGACCGTGAACTCGGTCTTTTCTTCAGCCGGAGCAGCGGCGGCGGCAGCCGGACCGGCCACCGCGACGGCGGCAGCGGCGGACACGCCCCACTTTTCTTCAAGGAGTTTTGCCAGTTCGGCAGCTTCGAGCACGGTGAGGCTCGAGAGGTCGTCAACAATCTTCTGTAAGTCGGCCATTGATCTGTTTCCTTAAGCGTATTGGTTCGAACCAGGGTTTGAATTTTGCGAAGGGCGTCAGGCCGCTTCGCTCTTTGAGGCATAGGCCTGAACCACGCGCGCGAGCTTGGCTGCGGGCGCCGTGGAGAGCTGGGCGATCTTGGTTGCCGGCGCCACCAGGAGGCCGACGATCTTCCCGCGCAACTCGTCAAGCGACGGCAGCGAGGCAAGCGCCTTCACGCCGTTCAGGTCCAGGACGGTTTTACCCATCGATCCGCCGAGAATGACGAACTGCTCGTTCGCCTTGGCGAATTCGATGGCAACCTTCGGCGCCGCTACCGGATCGTTTGAAGTCGCGATCACGGTCGGCCCCTTCAACAGGGAGCCGATGGCAACGACGTCCGTGCCTTCAAGAGCAATTTTGGCGAGACGGTTTTTCGAGACCTTCACCGACGCACCCGCCAGCTTCATCTGCGTACGCAGCTTCTGCATCTGGGCCACGGTGAGGCCGGAATAGTGGGCGACGACTGCCACGCTGGTGGTCTTGAAAAGACCGTTCAGCGCCTCAACCGCGTCCTTTTTTGCCGCTCTTTCCACAGCAAGCTCTCTCCGGTTGGCGGCCTCTGCCTTGATGGCAGGACCGCCGGGTTGCACCCATCGTCCCGCCCAAAACCTGACCTCGAGACATTTCAGTCTCCGGACACGTAGGGCAGCACGACATTGAAAAGCCTGCCCTCCCGAGCCCAGGGGGCCACGGGGTGTCGAGGTTCGAACCACATCCGCCGCGCGTCGCGCCTTAAGCGACGTTGAGCGAAATCCGGTCTTCACCCGTCTATGCAGGCCATGCGATTAAGCCGTTGAGGAAACTCTGAAGTTTCGCCGCGGGCGCCTGCAGTCTTGGACAGGATTCGAGGCCAGCCGGCAAAGCCGA
The DNA here is from genome assembly GCA_963721275.1 of uncultured Alphaproteobacteria bacterium. GTDB lineage: Bacteria > Pseudomonadota > Alphaproteobacteria > Rhizobiales > Xanthobacteraceae > Bradyrhizobium. The sequence goes on from CAVRIQ010000032.1 coordinate 5,118, forward strand.
AGGACCCCTGCCCACATCCCTCCAAAACGACGGGTTTTCTCATCCTTTCGAGCAATCCCTGCGGATGTCTTGAAAGGAATGATCTCCTAGCGTATCGGGTTTTCGGAATGCGAGCACGGACGTGCCAGCAACAGCCAGCACGCCCGGAAGAGGTTGTGTAACGAGTTTTTTCCGGCTTGCCAAGCGTTAAATGCAGCAACCGAATTGGACCGAAATGGCCGGGTTCAGGCGCCCCGAACCGCATAGGGCAGCGGCTGGCCGGCGAAAAACGCCTCGAGATTGTCGATCACGCAGGTCTGCATCGCCATATGCGACTCGATGGTGTGGCCGCCGACATGCGGGGTCAGCACGACATTGGGAAAGGCGGTCAGCGCATCCGGCGCGTGCGGCTCTTTCTCGTAGACGTCGAGACCGGCGCCGGCGATGGTCTCGTCCGCAAGGGCTGCCACCAGCGCCTGCTGGTCGATCACCGAGCCGCGCGAGATGTTGACGACGTAGCCGTCCTTGCCGAGCTTTCGCAGGATACGGGCATCGACGGCGTGATGTGTGTCCGCGCCGGCACGAACCGCGATCATCAGCACGCTGCACCATTCCGCCAGGGCGTCGAGGCTCGGCAGGTATCGATAGGGCACGTCATGGCGGCTGCGGCTGAAATAGGCCACGTCAGTCTCGAACGCCGCAACGCGCGCGGCGATCTTGCGGCCGATCTCGCCCATGCCGTAGACGCCGACCCGGCGGCCGGGATTGCCCGGCTGCGGCCGCATCAGCGGCGATGGTTTTGCCGCCGCCCAGCTTCCGTTTCGGACATAATTGTCGGCCGGCAGCAGGCGCCGCGTCACGGCCAGCATCAGGGTCACCGCGAGGTCGGCGACGGCCGCCGCGTTCGCCGCCGGGCTGTGGCCGACGGCAATTCCGCGCTGCGCGGCCGCGGCCAGATCGACGCCGTCATAGCCGGTGCCGTAACAGACGATGGCGCCGAGCTTCGGCATCGTGTCCATCATGGCCCCGCCGAGCGGCGTGCCGCCGGCGGTGATCATCGCCCGGACGTCCGCGAGCTGTTCCGCGGTGAAAACGTCGCCGGGCGGCTTTCCGCCACCATCCATCAGCTCGAAACGCTCGCCGATGCGCAGCATCATCGCCTTGGGAAAACGCGAATAGATCAGGACCTTGTTGGGCATCGGCCGATTTCCTAACCGCAAAAACAAAGGGCGGAACAGGTTTCCCCGTCCCGCCCTCGTACTCATTCATTCGCGCCGCCGGCCTCAGCCGAGCAGGCTGCCGGGCTCGACCTTGACGCCCGGGCCCATGCTGGAGGAAACCGCCACGCGCTGGATGTAGGTGCCCTTGGCGCCGGTGGGTTTTGCCTTCGCGACAGCATCCGCGAGCGCCTTGACGTTCTGCACCAGCTTCTCTTCCGAGAACGACGCCTTGCCGACGCCGGCCTGCACGATACCAGCCTTCTCGACACGGAACTCGACCGAGCCGCCCTTGGCGCCCTTCACGGCCGACGTGACGTCCATGGTCACGGTGCCGATCTTCGGGTTCGGCATCATGCCGCGCGGGCCGAGCACCTTACCGAGGCGGCCGACCAGCGGCATCATGTCGGGAGTGGCGATACAGCGGTCGAAATCGATCTGGCCGCCCTGGACTTTCTCGACCAGGTCTTCGGCGCCGACGACATCGGCCCCCGCCGCCTTGGCCTCTTCCGCCTTGGCGCCGCGCGCGAACACGCCGACCCGCAAGGTGCGGCCGGTGCCGTTCGGCAACGTCACCACGCCGCGGACCATCTGGTCGGCGTGACGCGGATCGACGCCGAGATTGATCGCGATCTCGATGGTTTCGTCGAACTTCGACTTGGCGCGCTCCTTGACCATCTTGACGGCCTCCGCGAGCGGATAAAGCTTCTCGCGATCAACGCCTTCGCGGGCCTTCTTCAAACGTTTTCCGATTGCCATGACCCGTTACCCCGCTACTTCAAGACCCATCGAACGGGCGGAGCCCTCGACCATCTTCATGGCCGCTTCGATGGTATCGCAATTGAGATCCTTCATTTTCCTCTCGGCGATCTCGCGCACCTGCGCTTTGGTCACCGCGCCGGCCTTGTCGCGGCCCGGAGCTTTCGATCCGGACTGGATTTTGGCGGCCTGCTTGAGGAAGAAGGACATCGGCGGGGTCTTCATCTCGAAGGTGAACGAACGATCGGCGTAGATCGTGATCACCACCGGAATCGGGGTGTTCTTTTCTTCCTTCTGCGTCTGCGCGTTGAACGCCTTGCAGAATTCCATGATGTTGAGGCCGCGCTGACCAAGCGCGGGTCCGATCGGGGGCGAAGGGTTCGCCGCACCGGCCGGCACCTGCAATTTCAGGTATCCGGTCACTTTCTTTGCCATATGTCACTCCTCATGTTGCTCCGGACCAGCCCGGAAGCTTCACAGGACCGTGGTGCGGTTCAACGGATGACTGGCGATCATCCATCTCCTCCCACGGCTATTCTCCCTCGCCCCGCTCTCGCGGGGAAAGGGCCTTCCGATCAGACCTTCTCGACCTGACCGAACTCCAGTTCGACGGGCGTGGCGCGTCCGAAGATCGACACCGCGACCTTCACGCGCGAGCGCGCCTCGTCGATCTCTTCGACCACCCCGGAGAACGACGCGAACGGGCCGTCGGCCACGCGCACATTCTCGCCGATCTCGAACGAAACCGACGCCTTCGGGCGTTCCACGCCTTCCTGCACCTGGTGCAGGATCCGCATGGCTTCGGCTTCCGAAATCGGCATCGGCTTGTTTTCGGCGCCGAGGAAGCCCGTCACCTTCGGGGTATTCTTAATGAGATGAAAGGCTTCGTCGGTCAGCTTCATCTTGACCAGCACGTAGCCCGGGAAGAACTTGCGCTCGGCGTCGACCTTGCGGCCGCGGCGCACTTCGGTAACCTTTTCGGTCGGCACCAGCACCTGCTCGAACAGTTCTTCGAGCCCGCGCTGCTTGGCCTGCTCGCGGATCGATTCCGCGACCTTCTTTTCGAAGTTCGAATAGGCGTGGACGATATACCAGCGCTTGTCCATGATTTGGGTTCCGGCGCTTGCCATCAGTGAATGCCGAGCAAAAAGGTGACGAGGTAACGGATGACCTGATCCGCGGCGAAGAAGAAAATCGAAGCCAGCGCCACCATCACGAACACCATAATGGTGGTGATCGTCGTTTCGCGGCGGGTCGGCCAGGTGACCTTGGCGGTCTCCGAGCGCACTTCCTGCAGGAATTTGAACGGGCTGAAAGCCATCGTCTTATATGATCCGCGTTGGTGGACGATTTCTAGTTTTTCATGAATCCGAACAGCCCTCTTACGCCCAGCCCTCTTCTGAAGGATGAGCCGGCAAGCGGGCTCGATTGTTCGGGGGAATTCAAAGCCGCGCCGGATATCCGTCTAAGCGGGCCGGCAGCAGGTGGCGGCTATGTACTGCGAGAGCAGCCAAAGGTCAAGGTAGCGGGAACCGCAGGCTGCACAATACACGTGAACTTGCCGGAACCGGATCGATCAAAATCAAGGGCTTAGCTGGCAAGGACCGGGCCGGCAGGAGCAGCAGGCTCGAACTTGCCCCCGGTTCTGGGGTTCGCTCAAGAGCGTGACGGTCAGACCTCCAAGGGTGCAAGCACGAGTGTATCAGCTCAAGAGAGCGATCGGTTCGGCGTCGATCGCTGACGAAATCGCTGCTCTTTTGCGCCGCGACCCGACATCCGACAGTTAAGGGTTCGCTAAAACGATCGTTCAATTGCAGGCGCGGCCGAAATCCGGACCTTAAAATTTTACGCGTATTAGAGGCTCTGGGATCAAATGGGGGCCTCAAATGACAAGCGAAATAATCGCATTTCTCGGATCCGTTTTCATCGCAACCGTTTTGATCGCGAAACTCCACGAGCGTCGCCAGGACGTCCTGCATGGACCTTATATTCAAGGCCGGGATGTTCAGTATCCTTTCAAAGGCGTCATGGACCGGCTCGAGCGAGCGATCGAGTCCGGCAAACTGCGGCAAGGATTCGCGCGCCTCGGCTGGAAGGTCCGCAACGTGAGCACCTTCGCGTCGGCAATCATTTGCTGAGCAGGGCAGCCATGAACATCGACCGGCATCAGAGCGGGCGGCCATCGCGGCTGAAAATCGTCTGCGAGGGGTGCGGTAGCCTGTCGATCAAGGCGATGGATTACGCAGCCGCGCCGGATGCCACGTTGATCCATTGCGGTCGCTGCAACGCGGTTCGCGGCACGCTGGCGGATCTGCACGATCTCGCGCGCCGAAGTGCCGACGTCTTCGAATTCTGAAGTTCAGTTACTGCCCGTTTCCAGCAAGAAGCCTGAATTCGAACTTTGCCTGGCCGGCTGCCGCGTCTTGTTCCACCGGCCGGCCCCGGAAGCGCGTGCGCTCGGACATCATCTCCAGGTGGGAGCGCAACTCGGCCCCGGTCTGCCTGATCTGGTTGCGCGTCTCGCGGCGTTCGTAGGTTGTGAGCTCTGGATCGCAAAGATGATACCAGGCCTTTCTCTGCAGTTCCTTCAGTGCGTGGATGTTGCGACTTAAAACGTCAGGCCCGGTCATGCTGTCGCCCCGCCATGTCTAGATTCGGAGGGCTTCAGGTTCCACCTTGATCCTTAACGGATCCCTAACAGCCGCTCCCGCGGTGCGTCGCTGATCCGGAGATTCTCGCGATCGATGTACCGGACGGGTTCATCCCCGGCGATGGCGCCCGGCCTCCGATGCCCTTCCCGGGGCAAATTCTGGCGAAGCCAGGACAGATAGGATTGCGCCAAGCTATTGATCTGGCTGGCAGGAGTGGCAGGGCTCGAACCTGCGACCCCCGGTTTTGGAGACCGGTGCTCTACCAATTGAGCTACACTCCTGCAGGGAACCCGCGTCGCCGCCGATCCGCGCCGTTTCAAGCATAGGGCATGCCCCGATTGCAAGGGCGAAGCGGTTAATGCCCTGTTCAATCCGGCCGTTCTGCGCCAGACTTCACCCAAATCGAACGACAAGAGCAAAGGGAGAGACCATGACCGCGCAAACCGCGACAAAACACCCCGCCGCCCCGCAGACGCCCCCGCTCCCGCAAGCCAAACCGGAATCGCTCGGGCTTTCGCCGGTTCGGCTGCAGCGGATGTCGGATGCCTTCAAGCGCGAGATCGACAAGGGAACCCTCCCCGGCGCGACGGTGCTGGTGGCACGGCGCGGCCAGGTCGGCTGGTTCGAGGCTCTGGGCAGGCAGAGCCCGGCGGCGTCGGCGCCGATGGCGCACAATTCGATCTTCCGCATCTTCTCGATGACCAAACCGATCGTCTCGGTCGGCATCATGATGCTGATCGAGGACGGCCATTTCCTGCTCGGCGACCCCGTTGCCAAATTCATCCCGGAATTCGCCGACCAGAAGGTCGGCGTCGAGAACAACGGCAAGCTCGATCTCGTCCCGCTAAAGCGCGCCATGACGGTTCAGGACCTGCTGCGGCACACTTCAGGCATCACTTACGACCATACCGGCAACGGCCTGGTGCAGCAGCTCTATCAGCAGTCGCGGCTGCGCAGCCGCAAGATCACCAATGCCGAACACGCCGCGCTTGTCGCCAGCATGCCGCTGATGTGCCAGCCCGGCGCGGAATGGAACTACAGCCGCTCCACCGACATCCTCGGCCGCATCATCGAAGTCGTGTCCGGCAAGACGCTGAGCGCGTTCCTGACCGAGCGGATTCTGGCGCCGCTGCAGATGGCCGAGACCGCGTTTCATACGGGAGCCGAGAATGCCGGTCGGCTCGCCGAGCCGTTCCCGACCGATCCCTGGACCGGCGAGAAGGTGGCGCTCTTCAACATGCTGGAAAAGCCGGTGATGGAATCCGGCGGCGGCGGCCTGGTCTCGACCACCATGGACTACGCCCGCTTCTGCCAGATGCTGCTCAATGGCGGCGTGCTCGACGGCAACAGGCTGATCGGCCGCAAGACGCTGGAGCTGATGGCGTCGGACCATCTCGGCCCCAATGTCAAAGTCGACTCTCCCCTGATGCCGGAAGGTCACGGCTTCGGTCTCGGCTTCGCGGTCCGCACCGCCAGGGGCATCGCGCCGTTCCCGGGCTCGCCCGGCCAGTTCTTCTGGAGCGGCGTGGCCGGAACCTACTTCTGGATCGATCCGGCCGAAGACATGTTCGCCGTGTTCATGATGCAGGGCCCCGGCCAGCGCCAGTATACCCGAACGCTGGTGCGCAACCTGGTGTACGCCGCGCTGGAGTGACACCGCCAAATCTCAGCTGATCGTCGCGCCGCCGTCGATCACCAGGGTCTGGCCGGTCATGAAGTTGCCGGCCGCCGATCCCAGGAAAACCGCGGCGCCGGCGATCTCGTCGGGAATGCCGATGCGCAGCAGCGGCGAGCGCGAGGTCGACGCCTTCAGGTTTTCCGGATTGTCCCACAGCGCCTTGGCAAAATCGGTCTTGATCAGGCCCGGCGCGATGCAATTGACGCGAACATTGTGCGGACCGTATTCGCAGGCGAGGTTGCGCGCGAGCTGCATGTCGGCCGCTTTCGAGATCGCGTAAGCGCCGAGGATCGTCGACCCCTTCAGGCCGCCGATCGAGGACACGATGATGACCGAGCCATCCTTGCGCTCGATCATCTGCGGCACCACCATTCCGGTCAGCCAGTTGTTGGCGACGATGTTGTTGTCCAGGATCTTGCGAAACTGATCGTCCGAAATGCCGGCGAGCGGCCCGTAATAGGGATTGGACGCGGCGTTGCAGACCAGCACGTCGATCTTGCCGAAGGCCCGGTTGGATTCGTTGACCAGGTTTTGAAGATTTTCCTTGCTGGAAATGTTGGCCGCGATGGCGACCGCCGTGCCCTTGCCGAACTTGTCGTTGATTTCCCTGGCGACGGAATCGCAGACGTCCTGCTTGCGCGAGGAGATCACCACCTTGGCGCCGTGCTCGGCCATCCGCTCCGCGATGGCGCGGCCGATGCCGCGGGTCGAACCGGTGATGACGGCGACTTTTCCGGTCATATCGAACAAGGTCATGTTTCTCTCCCAGAACCAGTTTTGATTTTCAATATCGAGCTAAGCAGCGTTCGCGGCATCCGACAACCACGCGTCATGCGAGCTTGGTCTCCGGCACGACTTCCGGCCCGGCCGGCTGATGCATCGCGGCGTGGCGGGCGTCGGCGATCCACGGCTGCTGGTTCACCATCGGAAGCCGCCAGCTGCTGCGGCCCGTGCTTGCGAAATGGTCGAGCCTCGTCACCGAGCAATTGTCGACATCGAAGGCGAGGCCCCGCTCCGGCTGGCCGCCGAGCGCAAGACCGATCGCCGCCTTGATCGTGCCGCCATGGCCGACCGCGATCACGTCCTTGCCGCCCTGCTCGACGGTGATGCGATCGATCGCGCCGCGTACACGGTTATAGAGGTCCATGAAACTCTCGCCGCCGGGCGCGGGCTCGTCGATATCGGCAAACCAGTGGCTGCCGACCGGCTGCCTGGCGAGGAAGGCGGCGCGATTCATGCCCTGCCATTGTCCGAGATGCTGTTCGGCGAAGGCCGCTTCCTTCGTCATCGTCGCGGGTTTCGGAAAGCCGGCGGACCAGATCGCATCCGCGGTCTGATGCGTGCGTATCAGGTTGCTCGCATACCAGACCGCGCTGCGCGGCAGGATCTTTGCGACAGCCTCGAACACTTCACGATCGCCGGTGTCGCATTCGATATCCTTCTGGCCGTAGATATTGCCGCCGTCGCTCCGCACCGGCGCGTGGCGCACCCACCACCACCGCGTCGTGACGACCTTGCCTGGATTGGACATCGCAAACACCCTTCCATACTGTCTGCCGTCGCTGTACGTCAGAGCCCACATCGCCTCAAGTGACTTCAATGTGTGCGAAGCAGCTTGGGCGTTTGAAATCTTGTTTGAAATTCCGCAAGGCGGCAAGCGTACCCGTTTTGACGCGTTTTCTCGACGCGAACCGGTAGCCACTTCGCTGGAAAACGCTATGGATAACCACCAGACACGCAAGGGAGAAACGCATGGGCCGCCTCGAAGGTAAATCCGTCGTCATCACCGGCGCAGGCAGCGGCATCGGCCGCGCGGCGTCGCTGCTGTTCACCAGGGAGGGCGCCAAACTGATCGCGGTCGACCGCGCCGACGGCGTCAAGGAGACGGTCGCGCAGGTGCGGAAAGCGGGCGGCACCGCCGAAGCCGTGATGGCCGACGCCGGCTCGGAAGCGGACGTCAAGGCCTTCATCGACAAGGCCGTGTCGGCCTACGGACGGCTGGATGCGATCTGGGCCAACGCCGGCATCAGCGGCGGCCTGGTGCCGCTCGCCGAGCAGACCGTGGAACAATGGCAGGAAATCCTGCGCATCAACCTGATCGGGCCGTTCCTGGCGATCAAGCATTCGATGCCGCACATGATCAAGCAGAAATCCGGCGCGATCGTCTGCACCGCCTCGGTCGCGGGCCTCAAGTCCGGCGCCAGCGGTCATCCCTATGCGGCGAGCAAGGCCGGCGTCATCAGCCTGGTGCAGACCACGGCCTATTCGCTGTCGGGCACCGGCGTGCGCATCAACGCGGTCTGTCCCGGCCTGATCGAAACCGGGATGACAAAACCGATCTTCGACAACGCAAAACAGCGCGGCACCGACGGCAAGATCGGCCAGCTCAATCCCCTGAAGCGCGCCGGCCAGCCGCATGAGCTGGCGGCGATGGGATTGTTCCTCGCCAGCGACGAGGCCTCCTACGTCAACGGCCAGGCGATCCCGGTCGATGGCGGCCTCACCGCCTCGATGCCGTATGCGGGCAAGCCGATTTGATTTGGGCGCGCTGTCCCCACGATAGGTTGTCATGCCCCGCGAAAGCGGGGCATCCAGTACGCCGCGGCTTCTCGACCTTGCCCGCGGCGTCTCTGGAATACTGGATCGCCCGGTCAAGCCGGGCGACGACAGCAAGGAACATACTTGATTAGGCTTTCGCAGCGTTAAGGACATGACTTCGCTTTCTCGCGGCGCCGTTGCGTCCGAGGTGTTCAAGCGAACCGCCCTCAAAAGAACAAGAGGGCGCAGGGAAGGCCGGGTGCCGATTGCACCCGTGGGTCCCGTGCAAAAAAAGCACGGGGGTAGGACCACAGGTTCAACCGGATCAACCGGCCTTCCCTGCGCAATGGTTTTAACGGTTTCCTTCGTACTCTCCCCGGTGACCGGGCTTTCTTGCCACCGTCATCCCTGAGAAGCTTGCTTCTCACGAACTTGATGCCAGCGTCGGGGCATCAGGACCACACGACTTCGCCGTCCGCATCCGGTGCTCTCGTCAGAAGCACCATCAGCGTCCATCGCATCCAACCCCGCGTCCGTGACGATCGCGATACGCCCCTCGAGTGGGGTGGACAGCGACGGATATAAGGTGATTTGCGATTTCGGAAAATCAGAATATTTTTTCAAAAGGGGCTGGACAGACTTTTGGGTGATTTGCCCGCCGGGCCAAATCATTTGGTACGCAAGCGCATGCATTGATGCACGGGATGGTTCGAGCGGTCCGGCTGACGCTCCGCCCATCCTGCGAACTCCCCGGAAACAGCGAAGGTTTGCAGCACCCGCCGGTCATGTGCTACCAAAGTCGCATGCGTACTGCAATGGCGGTGCGCCTTCCAGTGGGATTTGATCGCAAGCTGAGCGGCAGTCTCAAGGGCAACAACAAAGAAACCGGGAGGAACGCGTGAGGAAAATTTCGACAATGCTGGCCGGCGTGGTCGCAGCGATTGCGATCTCGGGAGCCGCACAGGCGCAGATCATCATGAAGGCGTCGCATCAGTTTCCCGGCGGCAAAGGCGACGTGCGCGACGACATGGTGCAGATGATCGCCAAGGAAGTGAAGGCTGCCGATGTCGGGATCGACATTCAGGTCTACCCGGGCGCCTCCCTGTTCAAGCCCAACGACCAGTGGAACGCCATGGTCAACGGTCAGCTCGACATCACGCTGTTCCCGCTCGACTATGCCAGTGGCAAGGTGCGGACCTTCAGCGCGACGCTGATGCCGGGCCTGATCCGCAGTCAGGAGCGGGCAAAGCGCGTCAACAACTCGCAGTTCATGACGGACATCCGCGCCGAAATCGCAAAGCACGGCGTCATGGTGCTGTCCGATGCCTGGTTTGCCGGCGGCATGGCTTCGAAGAACGGCTGCATCGTGAAGCCGGACGACATGAAAGGCCGCAAGTTCCGGGCGGCCGGCCCGACATTCGCCGGCATGTGGGAAGCGGCCGGCGCCAGCATCGTGAGCCCGCCTTCGAACGAAATCTACAACGCCTTCCAGACCGGCGTGGTGAACGGCACCGACACGAGTCTCGGCACCTTCCAGTCGATGCGGCTCTATGAAGTAACGGACTGCCTGACCGCACCGGGCGACAACGCGCTGTGGTTCATGTACGAGCCCGTGCTGATGTCGAAGAAGAGCTTCGACAAGCTCAACAAGAAGCAGCAGGACGCCGTCGTTGCGGCCGGCAAGAAGGCGCAGGCCTATTACGAAGGCAAGGCGGACGAAGTGAACAAGGATGCCATCAAGGCGTTCGAGGACCACAAGGTGAAGGTGGTGACGCTGAGCGACGCCGATTACCAGGCATGGCTCGAAGTGGCGAAGAAGAGCTCCTATGCGGGCTTCGCCAAGGACGTACCAAACGGGCAAAAGCTGATCGACGAGGCGCTCGCGGTGAAATAGCGTCAGGTCGCGGCCCCCGGCGGATCGCTCTGCCGGGGGCCGGGCCAGCCTGCAACTTTCAGCTACTCGGACAGTCTGATGGATGGTTTCATAAGGGCCGTGACCTTTGTGTCGCGCGTCGCCGGGGTGACCGGCGCACTGCTGATCGGCTTCGCCGTTCTTGTCATTTGCGACATGGTGATTGAGCGCTACGTGTTCAACCTCACCACCATCTGGCAGATCGACGTGGTGACGTATTGCATCGTCGCCGCGACCTTCATCGGCAGTCCCTACGTCCTGATGACGCGCGGGCACGTGCATGTCGACGTGCTGCCGCTGCACGTCGGTCCCCGCGCGCGCTACTGGCTTGCGCTGGTAACCGGCCTCATTGCGCTTGCCTTCTGCATTGCGATCTTCGTGCTTTGCACAATCTACTGGTACCAGGCTTTCACCGAAAAATGGCTGTCCAACACCGTCTGGCGTGCCCGGCTCTGGATTCCCTATCTCTCCATGCCGATCGGACTGGGCCTGGTGGTCCTGCAATACCTGGTCGAGCTGTCCTGCCTCGTGACGGGACGCTCTCCGCCTTTCGGCATTTCCGAGCAGCAGACCGCGGAAGACGTCGCCCGCGCGCAAGCGCTTGAAGCCTTCGGAGATATCCCGTGAGTCCAGGCATCGAAGGCTTGCTTGTTCTGGTGGTAACGCTGTTGATGCTGGTGTCCGGTATTCCGGTTGCCTTTGGCCTCGGCGCGGTCGCGTTGACCTTCCTCGTCATCTTCCAGGGCTTCAGCGGCCTCAACGTCGTCGCCGAGACCTTCTGGTCGGGGCTCGACGAATTTACCCTGGTCGCCATTCCGATGTTCGTGATGATGGGCGCGGCGATCGGCTCCTCGCCGGCCGGCAAGGATCTGTATGAAGCGCTCGATCGCTGGCTCTACCGTGTTCCCGGCGGCCTGGCGATTTCCAATATCGGCGCCTGTGCGATATTTGCGGCGCTGACGGGGTCCTCGCCCGCCTGTTGCGCCGCCATCGGCAAGATGGGCATCCCCGAAATGCGCCGCCGCGGCTATCCCGACGAGATCGCGACCGGTTCGATCTGCGCCGGCGGAACCCTCGGTATTCTCATTCCGCCTTCCATCACCTTCATCCTCTACGGCATCGCCACCGAGACGTCGATCGGCCGGCTGTTCATCGCCGGCGTGATGCCGGGGATCATGCTGACCGCGCTGTTCATGCTGTGGACGCTGTACAAGGTCTGGCGCAGCGGTTTTCGTTCGCATGCCCCGGACTTTCGCTACAGCTGGAGCGAGAAGTTCTCGTCAATCCCGAAGATCGCCCCGTTTCTGGCCATCGTGATCGGCGTCATGTACGCGCTCTATGGCGGCATCGCCACGCCGTCGGAGGCGGCCGGCGTCGGCGCTGCCCTTTGCCTGATTCTGGCGATCCTGATCTACCGGCTTTGGCGGCCCGACCAGATCTGGCACATCCTGCGCGACACCATGCGGGAGTCGGTGATGATCCTGACCATCATCGCCACCGCGGTGCTGTTCGGCTACATGCTTACCTCGCTCTATCTGACCCAGACGCTGGCGCAGGCGATCGCCGACCTGCACGCCAACAAGTGGGTGTTGATGTTCCTCGTCAACATCTTCCTGCTGGTCTGCGGCTTTTTCATTCCCCCCGCCGCCATCATCCTGATGACGAGCCCGATCCTGTTGCCGATCATCATTGCGGCAGGCTTCGACCCGGTCTGGTTCGGCGTGATCCTGACCATCAACATGGAAATCGGCCTGATCCATCCGCCGGTCGGCCTCAACATCTACATCGTCAGTGCCATCGCCCCGGACGTGCCGCTGTCGAAGGTGATGTGGGGCACGCTGCCCTATGTGTTCTGCATGATGCTGGCGATCCTGATCCTCTGCCTGTTCCCCGAAATCGCGACCTGGCTGCCCGACACGCTCATGGGGCCCGTGCACAAGTAACGTCCCGGCGGCCAGGCGGGGTTCGGTCGAGATGCGCAGGACGGGTTGAGCCCTTCGCGAAACCCATCAACAGCGCGGCGGGAAATCGATGGGTATCGCCAGCGCTCCACCCATCCCTGCGAATTCGGGCTTCAATAGCCGACATCGTCCGTCGGACGAAAGGCGCGACGTTCGCGCGTCGCGCCTTTTTCCTACTTCGCGCCCGCCTTCTGCGCGTATTCCCAGGACGCCTTCGACAGCGGCACGGTGCGCTTGGCGGATTCCATCGCCTTGGCGTTGGCCGCGGTGCCGTCGCGGATCCGCCCCGCGATACCCTGGGTGATCCCCGCGAGCCGGAACAGGTTGTAGGAAAAATACCAGTTCAGGTCGGGCACCGTGATGCCGGTGACGTTGCAGTAGATCTGCGCCGCCTCGTCCATGCTCGGAATATTCAGCGCCTTGAGGTCGGCATTGGCGAGGCCCGGCATGGTCCATTGCATCAAAAGATAGGTGAAATCGGCCATGGGATCGCCGAGCGTCGACAGTTCCCAGTCCAGCACCGCCAGCACCCGCGGTTCCACGGGGTGGAAAATCATGTTGTCGAGCCGATAGTCGCCGTGGACGATCGAGACGCGCTCCTGCTGCGGGACGGTTTTCGGCAGCCACTCGGCCAGCTTCTCGAATTCCGGAATGTGCTGGGTCTCGGAGGCGCGGTATTGCTTGGTCCAGCGGTCGACCTGGCGCGCGAAATAATTGCCCGGCTTGCCGAACTCGCCGAGCCCGATCGCCTGCGGATCGTAGGTGTGCAATCTGGCGAGCGTCTCGATCTTGCTGGTGAAGATCTTGCGGCGATCTTGCGGGGTCTGGCTCGGCAGCGTCGGATCCCAGAACACCCGGCCCTCTTCCATCGACATGATGTAGAAGGCGGCGCCGATGACGCTGTCGTCGGTGCACAGCGCGTAGGCTTTCGCGACCGGAAAACCCTGCTTGCCCAGTGCGGCGATGACGCGGAATTCGCGATCGACCGCGTGCGCCGACGGCAGCAGCTTGCCGAACGGCCGCCGGCGCATGACATAGGATCGCCTGGGCGTGTCGAGCCGGTAGGTCGGGTTGGACTGGCCGCCCTTGAACTGCAGGACGACCAGCGGTCCCTGATAGCCTTCAACGTGCTCGCGCATCCAGCCGTCGAGCCTGAGCTCATCGACCCGATGCCGCTCCTCGACGGGCTTGGTGCCCGAAAATTCCTCGTCGTTCCTGACGCCGTCGGCCACGATGACGCTCCCTCATTTCTTGGGGAGCGCCATGTTTCGAGGGGCTCCCGTTAGTGCTTGGGAGAGTTTGCATACTTCCGAAGTTCAAGTCTGGCAATGGCGCGGTTATGGACCTCGTCCGGACCGTCGGCGAGCCGCATCGTCCGCATCGAGGCATAATCCCGGGCAAGGCCCGCGTCGTCGGAGACGCCGGCGCCGCCGAAGGCCTGGATGGCGTTGTCGATGATCTTCAGCGCCATGTTGGGGGCCGCCACCTTGATCATGGCGATCTCGAGCTGCGCGGTCTTGTTGCCGACCTTGTCCATCATGTCGGCGGCCTTCAGGCACAACAGCCGGTTCATCTCGATGTCGGTGCGGGCCTCGGCGATGCGCTGTTCCCAGATCGAATGCTCGATGATCTTCTTGCCGAACGCGGTGCGCGAGGACAGCCGCTTCACCATCTTCTCCAGTGCCTCCTCGGCCTTGCCGATGGTGCGCATGCAGTGATGGATGCGGCCGGGGCCGAGACGGCCCTGGGCGATCTCGAAACCCCTGCCCTCGCCGAGCAGGATGTTCTCGGCGGGAACGCGGACGTTCTCCAGCAGCACCTGGGCGTGGCCGTGCGGCGCATCGTCATAGCCGAACACCGGCAGCATCTTCTCGACCTTGATGCCCTTGGTGTCGAGCGGCACCAGGATCTGCGACTGCTGCTGGTGCTTGGGCTGGCTCGGATCGGTCTTGCCCATGAGGATCGCGACCTTGCAGCGGGGATCGCCGACGCCCGACGACCACCATTTGCGGCCGTTGATGACGTAATGATCGCCGTCGCGCTTGATGCTGGTCTCGATGTTGGTGGCATCCGAGGAGGCCACCGCGGGTTCGGTCATCAGGAAGGCGGAGCGGATCTCGCCGTCCATCAGCGGCCGCAGCCATTTGCGCTTCTGCTCCTTGTTGGCATAGCGCATGAACACTTCCATGTTGCCGGTATCGGGCGCCGAGCAGTTGAACACTTCCGAGGCCCAGCTGATGTGGCCCATTTCCTCGGCCAGCAGCGCGTATTCCAGATTGGTCAATCCCGCGCCGCGGAATTCATCGTCCTCATGGGTGGACGGCGGCATGAACATGTTCCAGAGGCCTTCGGCCCTCGCCTTCTTCTTGAGGTCCTCGAGGATCGGGATCACCTTCCAGCGCGGGCCTTCCTCGTCCTGCTTGCGATAGATCGGCACCGCCGGGCGGACGTGCTTGGTCATGAAGGCCTGCACCCGTTCGAGCCATTCCTTCTGCTTGTCCGACAAATTGAAGTCCATGGGACGCTCCTCACCTGCTCTGAAATTGTTGGCCGCACTGTCCGCCCGCCGTCCGTTCGCCGCAAGGCCCTTTATCGAGCGGCTTGCGGCGGTCATGACGAAGGCGTGATGGGGCGGAGATGCGACGCCTGATCGCCGCGGATTGACATTTCCGGCCCTTCAAACGATAGTTTCATACAACTGTTTGAATTGCAACGCCCCAGCCGCATAGGGCCCATGACATGGCGTCGGATCATACCAGGACCGCCATCCTCGCCGCCGCCGAGCGGCTGTACGCCGATCGCGGTTTCGGCGACGTCACGCTGCGCGACATCGTCGCGGCGGCCGACGTCAATCTCGCGGCGGTGAACTACCATTTCGGCTCCAAGGACGAGCTGATCGCCGAACTGTTCGTCACCCGCTCGATCGCGACCAACCGCGAGCGGCTCAACGAATTGAAGGCCGCCGAGGAAGAAGGCGGCGGACGCGCCGAAATCGACGCCATCCTGCGCGCGCTGGTGGGACCGACGCTGCGCGGCTGCCTCGGGCCCGACCGCGAGCGCTCGACCGCGGCGCGCTTCATGATCCGCGCCTCGATCGAATCGGTGCCGCCGATCCGCCGGATCAAGAACCGCGAGGTCGATCATTTGCGGAAATTCGCGAGCGCGATGCGGCGCTCCCTGCCCGATCGCAGCGAGGTCGATCTCTATTGGGGCCTGCACTTTGCGCTGGCGATGGCGCACCACACCATCCGCGAGAGCGAACGGCTGACGCGGCTCTCGGACGGGAAATGCGACCTCAACGACGTCGCCGCGATCATCGACCGCATCGTCGCGGTGTCGGTGCTGGCGCTGACGGGCGGGGACGAAGCCCAGGGCAAGCGACCCTCGAAACTGGCGGCGCGCTGAGACAGACACGATCGGGGCTGGTGTGATCGGTCTCCATCAAACAACAGTCCGCCAGTTTTGTCCGGACGCGACGTTTCGACCCTCGAGTCCCGTTTCGATGAATCGAAACGGGGCCTCTGGATTCTGATTTGACGCGTTTTCTTGACGCGAACCGGCAGCCACTTCGCTCGAAAACGCTTTAGCGACCTCGTCCCCTCCCTACCAGTTCGCCCGCAGCGCGCCCATGCCGGCATAGCTCTGGCCGAGCCCGGAGAATTCGCCGGTCACGCGCGCCGACAATTCCCATGCGCGATTGAGGACAAGGCGCGAGCCGAGATCCACCCGCGCTGCGTCGGACGCGGCGCGCGCGCCCTCGATGGTGAAGGCCGGCACCGTCACGGTACTCAGCGTGGCGGTGATGGCGCGGGACGGCTCGAATTCGTGCACCCAGGCGGCATGCACGAACGGTGACCAGAGGACGCCGTCGCCGAAATCGAATCGGCCGTCGAACTTGGCACCGAGAAATACCGGCAGCGAAGAGACAGCATGCGCCGCGTAGCTCAGCCCGAGCACGCCGGGCGCGGTGCCTGCGGTGCTGGTTTCGGTATAGGCGCCCTGCCACAGCCGCGCAGCCTGCACGGCGGCAAACGGCGTCACGGCTACGGGGCTGAATTCGAACGTGCGCCCGATCTCGAGCCGCCCGCCGAGCTGATCGCTGGCGAATGCTCCCTTGGCGATCTCTTCAGGCCCGACCCCGCTGATCGTGCGCGTCGTGCTGTCGTTGAAATGGCTGTAGGCGATCTGCGCGGAGAGATAGTTCACACCGAACCGTTGCACGGCGTAGGCGCCGATATGGCCGCCCTCGAGCCTGCCGGAGGTCGCGCGATCATCGACCGAGAATGTCGAGCTTGAGCCGCCGGCGGCGATGCCCAGCAGGAAATCGGGATTGAGCAGATGATCGACGCCCATCGCACCACCCGCGGCCCGATCGTTGAAGCTCGCGCTGCCAACACTCGCGTTGCCCGAAAGCTGCTGCCCGGCACCAAATCCCGCGCCCCACGCATTCCACTGCGGCGGCGCGATCGCCGGCGCCTTGATCGCGTTGAACGCCGAGGCAGGTCCGTTCGGTGCCTCCGCGGCATAGCCGAGCGCAGCGCCGTTGGTGCTGCCGCCGCGATTGCCCGCGAGCCACGCCGCCATCCGGCTGTCCATGGTCTGTCCGAACAGCGCGCCGGCGGTGAATGCGGCATTCTGCGTTCCACTGGTGCCTTCGCCGGAAAGCTGGTCGAGCACGCGCAGCGAACCTGCCTGCAACAGCCGAGTGTAGAACGTGGCGGCGGAACCGGTGAGCGCAGTGGAATAGCCGGATTCGAGCGCGGCGCCGATCGAACGCTGGTTGGCGGTTTCACCGGACACGTTGCCGAAGCCGTAGCGCGTCAGCGTCAGGTCGACCGAACTGGCGTTATAGGACGCCGCTGCGCTGAAGAACGCCGATGGCGCCGTCACGCTTCCAAACTGGCCCGTGACCGATACGCCGCTCTGCAGCACGTTCGTGTAGGTGGTCGACGAGCCGTATAGCCCGGGCTGCAGCACCGGGCGCAAGGTGCCGTTGAGGGCGACCTGGCCCGTCGCGAACAGACCATCATGAAGACCCGTATTGTCTACGCGCAGCGCCAGCGTGCCGTGGGCGGTTTGGGTGAGCGTGCCGCCGACGGACAAATCGCCCGCCGCAAGCGCAATACCGGGATCGGAGATGGTGATCAGCCCGGCATTGATCAGGCTGTTGCCCGTCCCGAGAACGGAAATCCGCCCGTCCAGCGTACCGTTGTTGGTAACGCTGTTTCCGTTCGAGCCGATGGAGCGTAGCGAATATCCAGCGCTCTCGATCGTGCCGTTGTTGACGACTGTACTGTTCGAGCCGTTGATCCAGACGCCGGTTCCAAAACTGCCGCTCGCGCCGATCAGGCCATTGTTGATCACGGTGCTGCCGCCAGACATGCTGACACCGCTGCCAATATCGGCGGCGGTCGTGATCGTGCCGGTGTTGGTGAGTTTGCTGCTGTTCCCCAATTCGACGCCGTCGCCGCCGAAGTCGCCGTTGGCAACCTTGATGGTGCCGGAATTGGTGATGGTGGTGCCGAAGGCTTCATCCGCGATGCCGAACGTACCCGCCGCAGATAGGATGATGTTGCCGAAATTGATCACGCTGTTGCCGATGCCGCCGGTCAATCCAATGCCCCACCCGCCCGTTGCCGTCGAGCCGATCGTCCCGGCATTGGCGAGAATGTTGTTGTTGCCGGTCACGTACATGCCGATGGAGTTGACGCCGAGCGTCATCGTGCCGACATTGGTGAAGACGTTGTTGTTGACCCCCTGGATGCCGATACCGCCACCGACGGCGATAGCACCGTTGTTGGTCACGGCATTCCCGTCAGCAAGATTGATGGGATTCACGGCCGTGATCAAGCCGTTCGACTGGACCGTCAGCGTCAGATTGTTCTCCACGCCGGTGCCGAAGCCGACCACTGTCGCCCCGCTGCAGGTGACGGCGCTGCCTGACTGCAGGCACGCGGCGCCCGCCGGCGATATCGCCAACATGGCGGCCGTCACAGCCAGCGGCAAGACAAACGCCGAAGTGACGGTGAACGAACGCCCGAATTGCACCCGCGCGGCGGATTTCGGCAAATTCACCTTCATCACCCGCGCGCCGCCAATTGTTGCTTTCATCAGTCAATTCCCAGGTCTTGCGGCCGAAGCAGCCGCTCGCCGGCAAATTGACCTGACCGAGCGCAACTGTCTTGGTCGGCCCGGAACGGGGCATAGGCTCACGCGGCACGGACGCCGCTTCTTGGCCGACTGTGGCGCTTGCGCCACCATCCCAGGACGGCAATTGTCTCAGACGGAATCCCCGGCAGGACTATGCGGAATCATCCACGGCGACCCATCAAAACGGTTCAAAAAAACGTTGGCACCGGTTGCAAGGGAGCGCTGTGGCGCCGCACCGGACCTGATGGGTCCACCGACCGCACGCGTTGTGAACCTGCCGTCAATGCCCTGCGACATATGATCGGCGCCAATGATTGTCGCGGGGGCAAATGCAGGATACCGGACCGCTTCGACACGCGCATATCTCGACCAGGGACTTTCCCGAGCGAAACCGGCTGGCAATGTGGCGCGAGATTTACGGGCGTGGCATCACCAACGTCGATATCGAACCGATCGGCGATGAGCCCTTCCACGCTGAAGTAACGTTCAACCTGCTGCCCGGTGTCGGTATCGCGGCCGGCTCCCGATCGCCGGCACATTATCGCGTCCCGCCGGCGCTCGTTGGTCGCGGCAAGGACATCATCGCTCTCAGCGTACTGCGCAGCGGGGCCGCCTCGTCCACCCAGTTTGGCCAGGAACTGATCAGCGGTATCGGCAGTGCGAGTGTGCTCACGCCGTCCGACCCGTCGACGAGCACGTTGCTGACCCACGGGAGCTTCATCACCCTTGCATTGTCGCGTCCGCTGGTCGCTGCGCTGGCTCCGGATTATTCGCAGGCCTTTGGCCGGCCGATCGCGAGCAGCAGCCCGGCGCTGGCCCTCCTGATCAGATACCTCGACGTCGTGCGGGCTGGCGATGAATTGACCAACCCGGCCATCGGGCGGGTCGTGTCCGACCACATCATCGACCTGGCGGCGCTTGCTCTCGGCGCGCGCGGCGATGGCGCAGAGATGGCGCGGCAACGCGGCGCCAAGGCAGCTCGACTGAGTGCCATCAGGTCCGATATCCTGGGCACCCTCGGCCGCAGCGACCTGTCCACGGAGCTGATCGCGGCGCGTCACGGGATTTCGCCGCGCTACGTGCGAAAACTCTTCGAAGAGGACGGATCGTCGTTCTCCTCCTTCGTCCTCGCCGAACGAGTGGTGAAGGCCCACCGCATGCTGGTCGACCGGCGGTATGCTCACCTCAACATCGCGCAGATCGCCCATGAAAGCGGATTCGGCGATGTCTCCTATTTCAACCGTGCCTTCCGCCGTCACTTCGGCGCCACGCCCTCCGACTTTCGCGAGGCGGCAAAGCTCGCGTGGTGAGGGATTGATGCCTGCTGCCGATGGCCGCCCCCACTCGCTCACCACACCGACGCCGCGCGGCCTGCGCCTGCTCCAAGGCTAGATGACCCCCTGCTGCTTCAGCGTCTCGAGTTTTGCGTCATCGTAGCCTAGCTTCGTGCCCAGCACTTCATTGGTATCCGCCCCCAACAGCGGCGGCGCGCGATATTCCGTCACCGGGGTCCCGGAGAAGGTGATGGGATTGCGGATCAGCGACAGCGCATGCTCGAAGGGATGGTCGACCTTGACCTCCATGCCGCGCGAGCGCACGTGCGGATCGGCGAACACCTGCTCGAAATTGTTGATCGGCCCGGAGGGCACGCCGGCCTTCTCCAGCTCCTCCAGCCAATGGGCCACGGATTGCTTCAGGAACAGCCCGGCGAAGATCGCCATGATCTCCTTGCCGTTGACGACGCGGTCGTTGTTCTTGATGAATTTCGGATTGGTCGCAAGCTCCGGCGCCCCGAGCACGCCGCAGGTGCGCGCGAACTGCCCGTCGTTGCCGACGACCAGCATCAGCTCGCCATCGGTGCAGCGGAACACGCCGGCCGGCATGCCGCCATTGCCCCAGGTGCCGCGCCGCGGCGGGGTTTGGCCGTTGACGAGGTAGATCTGCGCCCAATGCGACAGCGAGGCGATCACGGTGTCGAACAGGCAGACGTCGACATGCTGCCCCTCCCCGCCATGGGCCTTGCGGTGATAGAGCGCCGCCAAAATGCCGATCGATGTGTTCATCCCGGTCATGTAGTCGACGATGGAGGGGCCGACCTTCATCGGCCCGGCGCCGGGCTCACCGTCGATATGGCCGGTGACGCTCATCAAACCGCCCATCGCCTGCAGGATCGCGTCATAACCGGCGCGCGGCGCGTAAGGGCCGGTCTGGCCGAACCCCGTCACCGAGCAATAGATGATGCCGGGATTGATCGCCTTGATCGATTCATAATCGAGCCTGTAACGCTTGAGGTCGCCGACCTTGTAATTCTCCATCATGACATCGCAGGATTTTGCCAGCTCGCGGACGATGTCCTGGCCTTCCGGCGAGGCGATGTTGACGGTGACCGACTTCTTGTTGCGGTTGGCGCACAGATAGAACGAGTTGTTGTTGTTCGCCTTGCCCTCGGGATCGACCAGGTAGGGCGGCCCGAAGGCGCGCGCGTCGTCGCCGCCGCCCGGCCGTTCGATCTTGATCACTTCGGCGCCGAGATCGCCCAGCATCTGCGCCGACAAGGGCCCCGCCAGCACGCGGGTGAGATCAAGGATTTTGATGCCTGAGAGGGGCAGACCCGACATGAACACTTCCTCCGGAAATCGCGGCCTTGTGGCGGCGGGAGCAAACCCGCCGGCGCGAATGAAGCCTGCCGATACACTATTTTTTCGATGCCGAGCACTGCGTTCACGGCATGAAGCCATCCGCCTGCCGCGCGTTGGCGAGGCAGAATTTGTATCGCGCGGAACACAGTGATATGCAGCCCATATATGGAGTGCACAAGCATGAGGGTTTTCGGTGCCGTCGCGATGATCGCGTTGCTGTCCGCGCCAGCTTACGCTCAGGGCCACATACAGCAGGCCGGGGAACAGGCCGCCCCCAAGTCGAGGCTGCAGATCGAGGCCGACCGGGAAGCCGCAAGGGCTTACAAGAAATCGCTTGGCAGCATTCCGGACCAGGCCGCTCCCGACCCGTGGGGCAACGTGCGCAGCGAGAGTGCGCCCAAGGCCGCCGCGAAGGCCCCGGCGAAGCGAACGAAAATCGGCGCCACCGCACGTTAGGCGCACCTGCCCGCGTCGCGGAACGAATTCGTGTCGTGGGATCCGAAAGAGCGGCCGAACGGGCCTTGGAGCGGGTGAAGGGAATCGAACCCTCGTATTCAGCTTGGAAGTCGGAAATTTTCCGCAATGTTTTCAAAGGCCGTTCCGACATTTCGCAGCTTTCTGGGCGATTGAGATCACTACGGAATTTCTCGTTGTCGGAATGGCAAAGAAGGGTAGTGGGTCAGCCCACTACCCATCAAAGACCGAAATGCAGTCACATACTGTTCCACGCACCAACGCCTCTAAGAGTTACAATAGACTGTTGAACCAGGACAGGGTGTTGTCATTGCCGCCGAGTGTGGACGCGTTGCCATAAAGGCCTGCCAGGAATGTCGCCCTGTGGCTTGCTCCGGCAACGGGGACCCCGTGGGTCATTTTGCCGCCGGCAGAGAGTGCGCGCGCAGCCATCTCGGGATGAATGGCCTCGTCGGCCAGCCCGAAATGGAAGCGAATGGGACTGTCATAGTTCCAATACGATGCACAACCCGCCGCAAGCAGCCGAAGGAATTTGCTGTTGTTATCATGCGTGTACTTTTCGAAGAAATACGGCACAAGGAGCTGGGCTCCCGTCGGGAATGGCGTCACGGTCAGCGAGGAGAGCTGATAATCATTCCAGTATTGCCTGGCCATCGCGCTATATTCCGGCCGCACCGCGCTCTCAAACAACCCTTTGATTCTGTACTGCGTCTCATAGCTGCCAATGAGGATGATCATGCAGAGGGAAATCCACGTTGGCCGTTCCGGGTAGGTTTCAACGCCAGCCGGCAGAGCGAAGGTTTGATGCCCTGTCCAGAAGCGCAAGGACTCGCTCAAATCGTTGAACGGGCTGGCCACTGCGGTCGCCCCGATCTCAACGCCATTGCTGCGCAGCGCCTGATGCAACCATTGAGTATTGAGCGCGCCTTGTGACCAGCCATGCAAAAACAGCTTCCTGGGCTTAACGTGCATTTTGGGCAAAGCCGCAAGCCCGGCATCGAGAACATCGATACAGGTTCTTGTGGTTACCCCCTTGACTGCATAGCCTTCACCGCGGCCATTGCGAAGTGGCCCTTTGCCGACATAGTCTGCGGCAATCACGGCAAAGCCCTGCGCGGCAAACCTTTGGACGTTGAACAGGGTCTCCAGAGAGTCCGCGTTGTCTGATAGTTTGTAATCCGGATCCGACATTTTTGTCAGGTTCGACGGGACCTGGTCGAACGACAGTATGGTTCCGTGCTGCCAGGAGACAACGGGAAGGTCTCCTTTGGCACCGGCCGGCAGCGCCAGCAGGCCGGTGACGTTCACTGTCTCGCCGGTTTCCGGGATCGTTGTCGTCGTTGTGATGCGATGAAGCGCGACATCATTGCGCGCGCCATGGACCTTGGCATCGAAACCGGGCAGGACTGACGCGGCGTTGAACAGAGGAAATGCGCTGGCCACTTCCTCATCCAGCCGCTTTGCGGTCACGGAGGCCGCATTGTCCAGCGCGAACGCCTTCGCCGTCTTTTTTCCCGTCGCGGCGGAGGCCGGTGAGACTGCAAGCGGCTTGGCTCCGATCATCAATCCGGCGGAAATCGCACTGAAGGCCAGGAGCACGCCACGCCGGGTCTTTGAAAATGAAGCCGGTCTGAGATCGGCTTCCTGTGACGGATTGGGGCGCTCCTCCTGGAGAGGACCTGCTTCGCATTCGTTTTTCACGTCTGCTGAACTCCTGAAGTAGAGAGGTTGGGGATCCGGGCCATCCGCCCACGACTCTGCTCTGTCCACATCCAGAATTTGAATTATAACCGCGCACCGCACGAAATCCATCAAAAGCGATTTTCCAAACGGACTCTAAGCACCCCTCTCCGAGCCTGATTCCAAACTGAAGACTCTCTACTTATTGATTATTCCTTATACTTAGATGAAAGGCCGCGCATCGTTGTGCTCCTGACAAAAGAGAAAAAATGCCAATGCGGAATCCGGATCTGGCAGACCAGCCAGTCATTGATCCAGATCATGATTAGCCCGACCGGATTTTGACGTGACGATTGGTCGAGCGGAGCACCTACGGCTTGTAGTTGCTCATCCCCGGCCCGGTCTTGTCATACACGTTGAAGAACTCGTCCGGCATGATCGTGGCAACGCCGGTGACCGGCACCTCGACATAATCTTTGTCCAGCGTCTTGATCCGGAACTTCCAGCCCGGCGGGAGCTTCTTGAAGTTGCTTGCGCCTGCGGCAACAAACTGTTCGTAGGTATGCTGTGGTTTGAGACCCAGCTGGAACCCCTTCAAGATCCAAGTGTTGCCTTCGGCATCGTCAAGCAGCAACACCGTGGTGCCCTTGTTCCAACCCAACCCGCTCTTGCGCGCGATGGTCATGGGCTTGTAGGGCGTGCTTTCTCCGACACCGCCAGCGTTGTCGCCCATGTCTAGTTGGGCAACCCAGTCGGCCTTAATGCCGTTGAAGTCCCTCTCCACGCCCATATCAATCTCGGTCCAATCGGGCATCCATAGTTTCGGTCCGTTCAACGATGCGCCGTTGACCCCAAAATCCGTCTTCATCTTGGCGAAGTCGAGGCCCTCGACCCGCGCCTGCGGAGCGGTGTTCCTCGACGCGGGGATCCCCTTTGAGGAGAACATGCTGTTGTAGCACTCAGCGACCAGCTTCCCTGTCTTCGCGTCGCGGTGGGCGAGGAATATTTCGATAAAGCGAGTCTTGTGCATGTTGTCGAAGCGCTTGCTGACTGCCCCGCTGCCGTCGGCGAAAATCTCTGGCGGCACTGTGCTTGTATTCTGCGCGACGGCTCCCGCCGCGGTTGCTGCCAGAAAGATGGTCGCCAGAATAGCTATCTTCATTGCTCTCTCCTTCTTGATTCCGTGTACCTTGTGGGGCGCTTTACTATCGCGCCAACTCAGTCGCGTCAGCGCGCCAGCGTAGGCTCCGGAAAAATCCACTTGCCGCTAACTACCTCCGGACGCGGCCGGTAGAGCCGCACAACGTAGCTCCAGCCGGGCATGATGCGCAGATAGTTGATCGACTTCGGGTCACCGCCAAAGTGGATGGTCAAGGAGCCGTCTGCGTCTCGCTTGCCCGTGACGTTGTTGATCGAGACCGCCTTCTCAGGTGCCTCGAAATAGCCTTTGGCATTGTAAACCGTCACCGACCAGAATGCATCGACGGGCACGTCTTTGACGCTCAGAACGTAGCGCGTCGCGCCGTCATTCAATTTCGGGACGACAGTGATATATTTTGCATCCTGCTCCGGATTGCCGCCCCAGCCAGCAGCCGTCCCGACCAAGTGCCGGACTGGATCAACCTTGCCAGCCGGACCAAACATGGCTCGACTATCTGCGACATAGGGCATTAGAGCCGCCAGCGCGCCGCTGAGTTTTTTACGCTGGTCTTGGTCCCAATCGGGCACTTCGAACTCGCCGGAGCTTCCCTGTGACACACGGATGCCGTCCTGCGCCTTATGCGCTGTTCTAATATCGTCGGGATCATTGGGATCCATGAAAGTACGGAAGATCACGAACGCATAGCGCGTGCCCACCTTTTCTTGGGTAAGCGTGTAAGTGCCCGCGTCATAGGCGACGAGCGGAATGTAGTGATCCTGATTTATCACCAACATTGACTGAAATCGTTTGCCCGTATCCGGCTTGAAGATTGTAGCGGGTATGGAAAGATCGAAAACGCCAACACTGTACGGCGTGTCGCGGTTCATGCGAACAACCGCTTGTTGGTCCACTGTTGTCGGCTCACGATCGTTGCACAATTTGCCGAAGCAGCCCTTCGCGACGTAGGTGCTCAGATAGTGATCGGTTTCGACGCGCGTAAAGTTGTCGAGCGTGACGGGCTCGGCAGCAAACGCACGGCTCGCCGCGAGGGCGAACATTATCGCCAGGAGCAACCAAGCATGCTTTTCGCCTCCGAACAAATTGTGCCTCCGCAAGTTCAAAGATTGGTTGATGTGCATGCATCCGACACCTTGGAAGGTGTAAAATCCCTTGATGCAGATCCACGGTGCTTCGTACAGATCACTTTGCCGCGAACCGCCATTCTGAATTTGTTGCAATTCAGGAGGTCATCCGATTTATCGCGGAAGGGAGATCAGCGCCTGCCGACGCGGTTGACCGGACCGCCGCGATTTATCGGTGTTCCCCGCACTCCAACGCCGGGAGTCACCACGGCGCGTGCGACCGGCCTCGGCCGCAGCACAACGCCGGGCCTTACCACGCAACCGACGGGATATTCGACGTACTGGCAGTATACCACCGCACTGGCTTTTTCGGTGCTCGCGGCCACGAACCCGGTTATCAGGATTGCCGATGCGAACGCGATTGAGAGCTTCATTTTAGGCCTCCTCCGTTATGAATTCTTTTGTCAGGATGAAGCCATCTGCGCGTTGATGCAGGTCAAGATGTTAGCCGCTCATTGGGCCTTGCCAAACACGCGATTGGACGGCCGCTTTGCGCCAGAAGCTGCCGCTCGCTCCGGAGATGCTCCCGACATCTCTTGCGAACCGGCGAGCGCCGTGACGGTCTAAAATGGAGCGCCGGCCTTCGCCCCAAGAGCTGTGCAGCAGGGCCTTCCCGCGCGAGCGGATATTGCAAAATTCGTCGAAATCTGCTTAGCGCTGCGATCGCGGACAGACCCGGCACAGGCCCTGCCCGCTATGTCCGGGCCAATGCGCTCGACAGTGCTCGGTGCGCGCGCGACCTCGCAGCCGCGTGATGCCGGCAGGTCCCGACGGGACAATGCCGCCGAAGCTTCTGGGACCGGAAGACATCGACCGCCTCGATTCCTTGATGGCGCACTAAGAGCCGGCAGCGAAGCGGAATCTTGCCGCAAAGTCCTGGGCCTCGCCGGACTGCCGTGGGGCGGCGAGACCTGTCGGCGGCGATCGGCGCGACCGCCAACCGTGATGAGGACGGTCGATATACTCCGCCGTTCGCACTTGCCCGCAGTCTTGCCTGTTCGCAGCACCGCTGGCGTGGTAGCGATCGATGCTGTCTTCACCGGCTTCCGCGACAGTGACGGTCTCGGTCGCGAAACGCGCAGCGCGCCGCGACGGTCTTTCCGCGGAGGCCGCGATTTATCCAGGTCAGGTCGACAACATCAACCGATGCTTTACGCCCACCGATACCGAGCGCCACTGGGCGGAACGCGTGCTCTCGGCGTTCGCGGGAAGCGATACAGGTGTGGTGCAGTTCGATGGCGTCATGCTGGACGCGCCGCATAATGCACAAGCGCGCCGAATAATGACCAACGCCGTTGAACGTGCGTTGCGGCCCGTGTGATTTGTCGCACAGAACGTCGGTTCGCGAGGTTTTAAGCTTACTCGCACCATATGCCGGCAGCTAGATGTGGGCGTCCAAGATTGCCCCTTCCCCGCCCGGTAGATGAATGGCTTTGCTCGTTGATCGGCGTCGGGACCCACGCGGACTAGTAATTGGACTCAGCAAGGACGCGCCGACGTCCGCCTGCCCGCCAGCGACCGCGTTGTTGATCGGCGTGGGTCCCGATGCCGATTATCCGGTCCTCATGGCCTCATGCTGGGTGGACCAGCACGCGGGCTCACCCGGACCTATAATCCAAAATCACGCAATGGACGATTTTTAGCAGCTCTACGAGCGAAATGCCGTCGGCACCGTTCTGTCCAACCAACGCATCCATCTTAATCGCTTGTGTCGCGCAATCTGCTCGTCCCGGAACGGACAATTTTCGGATGGCTTCAGGCCGCATCGTTCCCAGCGGTCGCACTCACCGCAAACAAACTCAGGTCCGCGAAAGCGGCTCCCCAAAACTCCAATCATCTTCAGCGTGAGCCGCTGGATGCTCTCTGCAATGTGCATGTTCGAAATCCGAGGTTAGGGACACGAAGTATATTAAAGAAGCATCCATCAACTTTCATTGATCCAGCGCAAATTGAACCAGCACGAGCGACCGAGATCCGCGTCACCTGCATGTCCGCGTTCCTCCTGCTAGGAACTCTTGAAATTCCGTTGAAGGTCGTCGGGATTTTGCAACAAGTGGGCGAGAGAGGTACCCGAGCCCGCCTGATCCTGACGCGCCCCGACGAGTTTGTCGCCTAGGCGGGCGATGAGGCTGAACCTGCTGCCGAATTGCAGCGCGCGGTCGCTTGAAAGGCAATGAAGATGAAGGATCTTCAGCCACCAGCGCAGCCAAAATCGAAAAGGGGCTGATTGAACAATCAGCCCTTCAGAAATTTTTCCCAGCCGTGAACCCTGATTCGAGTCTCCAGTTGCCGGTCGAGCTTGTCGAGGACTTGCCCCAGAACCTCAAGTTCTTTTGCACCGAGCGTTGCCGTGAGTTCCGTCTCGACCCGCACCGCGAATTTTTCAATGTCCTTATAGACCTTGCGGCCGTCCGCGGTAAGACGCAGGTTGGCGCGGCGCCGGTCTACCTTGTCCACATCGCGGTGGATCAATCCCCGCCGGACCAATAATTCAATCGCCCGCGCAACCTTGAAGGCATCGGACGACGTCAAAGCGGCGAGTTGCTTCGCCGTCAGGGGCTGATAGCGGGCGATCACCGCGAGACTACGCCAGGCCGGCACGGTCAGGTCGTGGCGGCTCGCGTACATGCGCGCAACGAATTCACCGAGCCGCGCCGAGATGAGACTGAACCTGTAGCCAATCCAGTTCTCGAGCGGAATAGGAGCGGTTTTCGGGCTTTTCATTATGAAAACAGGGAAAACTCTTGTGAGGGGATCGCGACGATAGCGGGCCGCCGGATGCAGTTCAACATCGGCACTCGGCAGACCTCACGAATTGTTTTATTGACGGCAGATTGGACTACTTGCACAATGCAACTATTCTAAAGCCGGTGCGCTGCCGCAAAGATGCTGCGCCGCGAGACAAAATGACGGAGGATCGATATATGTCCAAGGCGACTTCCAAGGCCGCAACTTCGAAAGCGACGGACGGCTTTGACTTGACCCGGGTCGGACCGGGGACGGTCATGGGCGAGATGATGCGGCAATACTGGATTCCTGCGGCCGCCTCCTCCGAGTTGAAGCCCGACGCCGATCCGATGCGGCTGATGCTTCTCGGCGAGGCCCTGATCGCGTTTCGCGACAGTTCAGGCAGGGTCGGCGTGCTCGATCATCAATGCCCGCATCGTTGCGCATCATTGTTCCTCGGCCGAAACGAGCAGAACGGCATCCGCTGCGTCTATCACGGCTGGAAATTCGACGTGGAAGGCCGGTGCCTTGAAATGCCGAACGTGCCGCCGCCGCAGGACTTCAAGGAAAAGGTCCGCGCGAAGAGCTATCGGGTGCGCGAACAGGCTGGCCTGATCTGGGTTTATATGGGATCACGCGCCGAAGCGCCGCCGCTGCCCATGCTCGAGGCACTGTTCGTTCCCGAGCAGGATCTGACTGTCACGCTGCTACAGCGGGAAGCCAACTGGCTGCAGGGACTCGAGGGCGATATCGACACCTCGCACTTTGGCTTTCTCCACGCCGGCCATATCAATCCAGAGGATTTCGAGGAAGGTCACCCCGCACGGCACACCGTGTCCAACCGCGCGCCCGAATACAAAGTCGGCGAGACCGAATGGGGCACGATGTACGGTGCCTATCGGCCGGAAGATGGCGGAAAGATGCACTGGCGCATGGCCCATTTCTGTCTGCCGTTCTGGACCCAAACGCCGAACGCCGACTTCGTGGATCATGTGGTCGCAAAGGCATGGGTACCGATGGACGACACCCACACGATGTTGATTTCGATCTATGGCGGCCGCGCCAAGGGCGCGACCTACTCGTCTTCGAAGCTGAAATCGGGATCGGGCATCCCGGGCGCTGACAAGCTCGACTATCTTCCCAACACTACCGACTGGTTCGGCCGATGGCGGTCGGTCCAGAACATCGGCAACGATTGGGAAATCGATCGGCTCGCGCAGCGGGAGAACCGCATCTACACCGGGATCCGCAACATCGTGATTCAGGATCAGGCGGTCACCGAGAGCATGGGACCGATCGTGGATCACACCAAAGAGCATCTCGCCCCGAGCGACATCATGATTTCGCGCACGCGACGACGTCTGCTGACGGTCGCCCGCGCCTTCGCGGAGAAAGGCACGGTTCCGCCGGGCGTCGATGATACCGAAGTGTTCTGGAAGGCGCGCGCCGGCTCGTTCTATGCCGACGACAAGATCGACTGGCTCGACGCCTATCAACAGCAGTTGCAGGCTGCCATCCGCTGGCCCGCTCCCGGCCAGCAAGCCGCGGAGTAAGACCATGTCCTCAAGCAATGATGAAGCCAAACGTGTCTTGATCTCGCGGCGCGCTGCGCTGCTTGGTCTGGCGGCAGGATCCGCCATGCTGTCCGCACCGGAAATGGCGCGAGCGGAGGACGAGTGGGGCAAGATCGTCGCCGCCGCCAAGAAAGAGGGCCACGTCGTCGTCTACAGCGCCTTCGTGGGTCTTGCGGCCCATCAGGACCTCAAGAAGGACCTGGAGGCGACATTCGGCATCACGGTTGATATTCTCGAAGCTCGCGCGAGCGAGGTGCGTGAACGCCTCCGCGTCGAGCACTCGGCGGGCCGCTACGCAGCCGACGTGTCGGAAAACGGCAGGACCACAACCACGCTGCAAATCAAGGAGGATCACGTCTTCGATCCATTCGGACCACTACCGGCCCTTGGCAATCTGAAGCCGGAGTTTCGCAGCGACGGCATGCGGTTGCCGATATTTGCGATCGTTTACGGGATCCTCGCAAACACCCAGCTCGTCAAACCCGCGGACGAGCCGAAAAGCTGGCTCGATCTGACCGATCCGCGCTGGAAGGGCAAGATTCTCAGCGACGACTTCCGCGCTTTGGGCGGCGGCGGCGTGCTATTTTCCGTTCTCGAAGATCAATTCGGCCAGGACTTCCACAAGAAGCTTGCGCAACAAGACCTCCAGTTCAGCCGGGAAATCCCGGCGAACGAACGGCGGGTCGCGCGCGGCGAGTATCCACTCTATATTCCCGACAGCCTGACCTCGGTGCCGACGCTCAAGGGACTGCCGGTCAAGTTCATCGGGCCGAAAGAAGGTTTGCCTTACGTCGGCTATGACCTCGCTCTCGTGAAAAATGCCCCGCACCCCAATGCGGCCCGCGTGCTGATGAATTACTATCTGGAAAAACACTTGCAGCAGGTATTTGCCAAGCTCGGCCTGCTGCCGGTGACGACGGAAACTTTTCCCGACGTCGACCCCACGATCGCTGAACTTCAAAAAAGCAAGCTGCTTGGCACGACGGACCCGGCCCGTATGAATCAGATGCTGGATCTCGCCAAGCAGATTTATCACTAAATAGCGGCGGCGCGGAACGACCATCCCGGTCGGCCGCGTCGCCTTATGACGCGCTCGGCGCCGGTCCGGCCACCGCCCAGGCGGCCCGCTGCGAAACCAAGACGGTGACATTGTCACCAATCGCATAGTCGCCAAACGGCGGCGCATCGACATTCAGGCGGCCATCGTCGGTTTGCACGACAATCGATCGGATCGGCCCGCGGAAAATCGTATACACGATCCGCCCTGACCACGTCAGTTCCTCTGCACCGGCCCTCGAGCCGGCCGCGGCGATACGGGCATCCTCGGGGCGCACCATGACCGTAACGGTCTGGCCCGGCCGCACCTCGCTTGCCGCCTCACAGGGCCCGCGCCAGCCCCGCCCGATAACCTCGAGCCGAAAGCGATGTTTGTCGATGCGCGCGCACGATTCGATGGTTGCCTCAAGCAGGTTCGGCGTCCCGAAGAAGGCCGCCACAATCCGATTGGCGGGGTAGCGGTAGATATCCTCGGGCGCGCCGATCTGCTGAATAGAGCCGCGGTCCATCACCACCACCCGGTCCGAGAGCGCCATGGCTTCGGACTGGTCGTGCGTAACATAGAGGCTCGTCATGCCAAGCCGCTTCTGAATCGAACGGAATTCGTCCCCCATTTGAAGGCGGAGTTTGGCATCGAGATTGCTCAACGGCTCGTCAAGCAGCAACACCTTCGGTTCGAAAACAAGCGCCCGCGCGATCGCAACTCGCTGCTGCTGACCACCTGACAGAGCGGGCGCCGGACGATCGCCAAATCCTTCCATCTCGACGAGGCGCAACGCCTTCGTGACCAGGTCCGTGATTTCGGCCGCTGGCCGGCGCCGCACCCGCAGCGGATAGGCCACGTTGTCAAAGACCGTCATGTGCGGCCAGATGGCATAGGACTGGAAGACCATTCCGAGCCTGCGCCGCTCCGACGGCACAAATATCCCCCGCGCCGCGTCACTGACGACCTCGTTGTCGATGCTGATACGGCCGCCCGTATTCTGCTCAAGTCCCGCCACCATGCGCAGCGTCGTTGTCTTGCCGCAGCCGGAGGGCCCAAGCAGCGTGACGAATTCGCCCTCGTTCACCCGCAGGTCGACGCCGTTGACGGCGACGAACTGTCCGAAATTCCGGCTGACTTTTTCCAGGATGACATTCGACATGACACTACCAAATCCGGCTACAGGGCATTGATGCGGCTCTTGATGACCCTGAGCTGCACCCATCTGAACACGATCACCATGACTATCATCATCAGCCCGATCACGCTGACCTGTTCGGCGTTGCCGTTGGCCCAGAGCTTTAGGAGCACGACGGACAGAACCTCCGAACCGACGGAGTAAAGCAAGACGGAGGCACTGAGTTCGCGCATGATCCCGAAGAAGATCAGAACCCAGCCGACTGCGAACGATGGCCAGGCCAGGGCGATCACGATGCGCCACATGGTTTGCAGCCAGCTTGCGCCATGCACGCGGGAACATTCCTCGAGGTCGAACGACAGCTGCGCATATGCGCCGGACATCACCCGAACGGAGAGCGGTGTTCCCAGCGAGATATAGGCCAGCAAGAGCGCCCAGATCGTCCCGTAGATCGGGATCGCATGCGGCAACAGTGCAAAGCCCCAGAGGAAGCCTAGGCCGAGGACGATGCCGGGCATCATCCACGGCAACCAGGCCATCAGATCGATGAGGAGACGTCCACGCCATTTAGTACGAACCGAGATATAGGCGACCGCGCCGCCCAGCAGCATCGTCAGGGTGGCGCCGGCGAAACCCAACAACATGGTGTTGCCGAATCCCCGCCAGAAGTCACTGCTGCCGAACACCTCCCTGTAATGATCCAGCGTCAGCATATCGCGCTGATAGAAGCCGAAGAACTTGAAGAACGATCCGATCAATAGTTGTCCCACCGGAAGCACGACAGTGACGAAGAAGAACAGAATGCAAAAGGCGAAGGTGACCCATCGCCATTTTCCCAGCTTCATGACCGCCGGTGAATAGCCCTTTCCGGTCACGGTCTGGAAGCTCCGCCCGCGCAAAATCCGCCATTGCAGCAGCACTATGAGAAACAGCAGCGCCATGATGACGAAGCTTATCGCGGTCGCATACTGGTATTCCGGCGGTGACCGCTGATTGATCGAGTCGTAGATATCGGTAGTGATCACCCGAATGCCAGCCGGGGTCCCGAAGAACAATGGGGATTCAAAATTCTCGATGCCGCGGATGAAGCTCAGGATTGCCGCGCCGGTGAGCGCCGGCAGCATGAGCTGCATCGTCACCGTACAGAACGTCCGCAGCCGCGATGCGCCGCACATTCGCGCTGCTTCCTCGAGACTCTGGTCCATGGCCCGAAAGGCGTCGACAATCAGCAGGAAGAGAAACGGCACCGAATATTGCATCATATGCCAGACCACGCCGCCGTACGAATAAACGTTGATCGGTGCGTACTTCGAACCCGTAGTCCACTGATACACCTGGTTGAGCAGTCCGACCTGCGGATTGCCGAGCATGCCCCATGCCATGGCCGTGAGAATCGGCGGAATGAAGAATGGTAGCGTGATCAGCGCTTCCAGCGTGCCGCGGAATCGGCGTGTCGGTTCGCGCGAGAATCCAGGCCAGCATAACGGCCAGCACCAGTGAGGGTATAGTCTTGGCGAACGATATGCCGACGGTGTTGAGCAGCGTCACCGCGCTCTGCTGGGTCAGGACGTCCCGATAACCGTCCAGATTGAACGTGCCCGCGACGCCGGGCGGCGTCGAGTGCAGGCTCCCGTAAAGGAGCATGGATAGCGGATAGATCGAAAGGAAAGCCAGAAGCAACGCAAGGACCGTGACGCCAAGGATCCTTCCCGTCGACGTTGCTTGCAACCACCGGCCATACCGGACAAGCCCGCTGCTACAGGCAATAGCACCGAGACCGTCCGCGCGATCTTCCGCTGAAATGCTCATGCTGGCAAAGTCAGGGATAGAGCTTTTTGGCCAGCGTCATCATCGACGGGCGCTCGGCAAGCTTCGCCGGACCAAGGAGCTTCGCGTTCACAAACGGCTTCGCGTCGGGCTCGGCGCGGTCCGCCGCTGCGGCCACGACCGGCAGCATCCATGCATTGGCGTAGATCAATTGCGATTCCACACTCAAAAAATGCTGGATGAAGAGTCGCGCGGCATTCGGATGCGGCGCGGCCTTCAGGACGGCGAGATCCATTTCGGCGGTAGGCGCGCCTTCTTTGGGAATGATGACCTTGACGGGAAGACCCTTGAGGTCCGAGGTGAAGGCGAAGATCTGCGGGATATAGATCGGATACTCGCCACGGGCGACCCGCCGGGCGTCGTTGCGCATGTCGCGGCTGAAGACCGGCTTTTGTTCGGCCAGCTTCTCATTGAAGTCGCCTCCCATAGTGTTCTGCAGGATCGAGAACATCGCATTGCCACTGCCGAGCGGCCGCATGTCGTCGGACAGGATCTTGCCCTTCCACTTCGGATTGTTGAGGTCGTTCCAGCTCTTCGGGACGTCCTCGTCCTTGACCATGCTGGTATTGATCAGGATGCCCATGGGCTGCATGAACGCGGGCACGCTATACTCGCTGGCCTTGAACGGCGCCCGGAGGTTGGCGGCATTCGGAATCGACGGCAGCTTCTGGATGAAGTCGCCGTTCTGGAGTTGCTCCTCTATCATCGTCGAGGAGATCATTTCGGCGTCGCCCAAAAATCGGCCGGCGGCCTGTTCGGTCCGAATGCGCTCAGCGAGTTCGCTCGCGCGCAGATCGAGGCTCTCGACGGGGATTCCGTACTTCGTCTCAAATGATTTCAGAACGTCCTTGAAGTACGGTGCGCCGAGCGTCATGTTGTAGACGACGACCTTTCCTTCCTTTTTGGCAGCACTGATGACCGCATCCCACGACGCATCTTCGGCGTGCGCGGGCACGACGAGAGCGGCGAAACAAGCGATAAACGCAGCTTTGGCTATCCCTGACTTGGTCAACACTCAATTCCTCCCTCAGATTTTATCTGTCTTTTGACAACTGACCGGTGCGATAAGCCTAGACTTCGATCACTACATATTGCTTGTCGACCGACACCGGAAACGTTTCAGCCCGAAGCGCTCCTTCGACGAGCGCTCCTCCCGATTCGACCTTCAGGTCGTAGCTTCGCAACCTGGTGCGGTCCGGCTCGCACCATGACTTGCCGGTTTTCAGTTCGAATTCCCAGCCATGCCAGGGACAACGAATGAATTCGCCGCGCCGGCTGTATTGATACGAACCAGGCTCCGTTGCCTCGACCAAACCGACGACCCGGCCCTTGCAGAGCGAGGCGCCCTCATGAGGGCAGCGGTTGCTGACGGCGAAATATTCGCCATCGACGTTGAATATCCCGATCTCGCGTCCGTTCACGTTGACCAGTCTGCGCTGGCCCGACGGTATCTCATCAACCGTTGCGACGATATGGCGCGCCATCACCCCAACCCATAGAATTTTCGTGAGTTCCCGTAGAGGAGCTGGTCGCGCTGTACGTCACTGAGGTTAGCCTTGAAGGCGTAGCGCGGATCGTCGAAATCCCAGTGCGGATAGTCCGTCGAGAACAACAGGCGGTCCCAGCCGATGCGATCGAACAGGTCGATCAATTCCGCCGCGCTTCCTGGTTCCTCCATTGGCTGCGTGCTGAACCACACCTGCTCGCGAACATATTCCGACGGCGGTCGCTTCAAATGCGGTACCTCGCCGCGCAGTCGCGCCCAGTGCTTGTCCATGCGGGCGCTCAGCGATGGAATCCAGCCCAGCCCGCCCTCCATGATGACGACGCGAAGCTCCGGAAACCGCTCAAATACGCCCTCGAACACCAGACTGGTCAGAACCGCCTGCATGGTCTGTGCGACCGAGTGATGTTCCTCCATGTAGTAGGATGTCCAGCCGCCCCCTGTGGACGGATGGCCGTTGGTGCCGCCGACGTGAATGGTGATCGGCAAACCATTGCGCACCGCCGCTTGATAGATCGGCCAGTAACGGCGACGCCCGAGCGGCTCGTCGGTTCGCGGCAGGATCAGGATCTGGGTAAAATTCGGATCGCCTCCCCGCGCGTCGATCTCCGCGACGGCAGCGACGGTGTCTTCCTGGGCGACAAGAACCGAGGCCCGCAGCCGGGGTTCCTGCTTGATCCACCGCTCCACCTGCCACGTATTCATCGCCCGCGCGAGCGCGGCGCCGAAATCCAGATTCCTCTGGCTGCCCGGATTCCAGCGCAGCGGGATCAGCATTCCGACCTCGACCCCGTTCGGATCGAGGTGCTGTTTCCGCATCAGGTCCAGGCTCGATCCCGGAGGGCCGCCTTCGTCGGGATAGGCATCGATTCTTGCTGCGTCCGGCGACATGCGCGGATGCGACAAAGCTTCTGAAAACGTGTGGCGCAGGTGACTTCCATAGACCGAAAGATGATCGATCCACTGCTTCTCCAGATAGGGATGAATCTCTGTCCACGACGTCATCGCGGGATGGATATCGCAATCAATCACTCGCAGCCTGTACTTGGTGGGCGAACTCCGCTCCAATTCGATAGTGCTCATTGGACAACCTCCAGAGCATGATCGGCCTTGGCCAACCGGGGATAGGTAGCGAGCGCGTTTTCGCTGAGGACCTTGCGGAGCAGTCCGTCGGGCAGACCGTCCGGTAACGCGGCAGCGCCGTCGAACTGCCAGTGCGGATAATCGGTCGAAAACACGAACAGTTCGTCCGATTTCAGATGATCGGTCAGCCGCAAGATGGCTTCCCGCTCGTCCGGCGCGTCGATCGGCTGCACGGTAAAGCGGACATGATTGCGGATGATCTCCGATGGGGCGCGCGTCACCCACGGAACCTCCGCCCGCACGCCCTTCCATGTCTTGTCCGCACGCCAGATGAATCCGCTGAGCCATGTCAGGCCGGACTCGATCGCGACAACCTTCAAGTTTGGAAACTTGACGAACACGCCTTCCGAAATCATGCTTTGCAGCTGACTTTCGAACGCGCAGGACTGAGCGATGTAGTCTTCGACATAATAGGAGGGCCAGCCCGCGGCGGTCGGCGCGTAGCGGTAAGCACTGCCGGCATGAATGCCGATGGCAAGCCCCAGGCGTTCCGCCAGTTGGTAGATCGGCCAGAGCTGCCGCCGGCCGAGCGTGACCTCGCCGGAGACCAGCATAAGCACCTGGATGAAACGAAAGTCGTCGGCGCGCCGCTCGATTTCCGCGACCGCAAGCTCGGTGTTGTGGGCCGCGATCGTGATGGAGGCGCGCAATCGGGGATCTCGATTGAGCCATTCATCGCGGATCCAGTCGTTGGTGGCCCGGCAAAATGCGGCGGCCATGTCTTCGCTGTGAAAGACCTGTGCGCCATACAGGCAGTTGAGAATGCCGTAGCGGGACTGACAGGGATTCAGAACATGCGCCTGCATCGCTTCGAGCGACGATCCCGGCTTTCGCCCATGATCGAGCGCCCAGTCGGGACGGCACGACAGCGGCGCGTTCTGGGGATAGCTGGTCAGACTCAGGTTCAGGCGGTCGAGCGCGCGCACTGATACCATCTCGCGCCAATAATCGTCGAGATAAGGCATCAGCACGCTCATCCCAGGCACGGCGGGATGAAGGTCGCAGTCGATCGCACCGGCGTATTTCGCTGAACTGCCAGTATCTGCCGCGAGGCGATTCCCCGTCATGGTCTCTCCAGACACATTCTTGTTCGGATTTCGGAGATTGGTTTATGTTGATACGTCAAAAAATGACCTGTCAAGACATTTTGATGTATATCAATGCAAACCATTTCGGACCCTTTGCAAACATTCCGAAGCCTTTCAGGAGACGTATTCCCATGGCCACGAGCAAACGACTGGCGGTTCAAGAGACCACGGGCCCGCGCGGCCAAATCGCCGGAACGCTGGGGCGTGAGCATATCGCGGTGCTTCTGTCCACTATCGGCGCGCGGCTCAGCCGAGGCTCCATGATGTATTATCGTGCCGCCTGGAACATCGGCACGGTGGAATGGCGCCTGCTGATGACGCTCAACAATATGGAAGCGCTCAATGTGAGCGAGTTGTCCGAGGCCGCCGATGTCGACAAGGCGGCGACAAGTCGTAGCCTTGTCCTTCTCCAGGAACGGAAGCTTATTTCCGTCGAGCAGACGAGGTCCCGCGGCCGGGCAGCGATTGCGAAATTGACAGCTGACGGCCGTAAACTTGCAGCGAAGCTCAGTGCAATCTCGAGGGAGCGAGAGGCGCGCCTATTCAAAGATTTTAGCACTGCCGACAAAGAGCGCTTGAACGCGCTCCTGCGTCAGCTGTCGCGTGCGCTGGATGATGCCGACTGGGAACATTAGTGTGAATCGGCGCCGAACCTTGACCCGTCTGATATGAAATAGATCAGGACCCGGACCCCGCGCTGATTTACAGTATTGATACCAGTTCTGTTTTCATCGCCGATCCAAGGCATGATGAATAGTGAGTGGCTACTTTGGGCCAGCAGGGGTCATTCGGTGCTTCGATAAAAGCAGGTTTATTCGTCTTATTACGCCTTTCGGGTCGTGCTGCTCCCCGCGGACCGTTGATGAACGGGACCGCTCGCGCCTATTAGATTGCGCGCGGTATTTACCAGCGCGAGATGTGAAAATGCCTGGGGGAAATTACCCAACTGACGTTTTGACGATGGATCATATTCTTCGGCAAGCAACCCGACATCGTTCCGCAACGACAAAAGTCTGGCGAAGAGCACTCGCGCTTCATCTATTCTTCCTTGCAGGACATAATTGTCAGCGAGCCAAAAGCTGCAGGCCAGAAACGCGCCCTCGCCCGGTGGCAGCCCGTCAGTTCCTGAAGTGGTGTGATACCTTAAGACGAAGCCATCTTGAACAAGATTCTGCTCGATCGCAGATAAGGTCCCGCGGATGCGCTCATCCGATGCGGGCAGGAATCCAACAATCGGGATCAACAGCAAGCTTGCATCGAGCGCGGTGACTCCAAACGATTGAACGAACGAATTCTGATTGGCGTCAAATCCGTCATCGCAAACTCTTCTATGAATTCTGTCGCGAATGCGTCGCCAATGATCCAACGGCGCTTCAAGTCCGAACTCCTCGGAAGATCGAACCGCTCGGTCAAAAGCGACCCACGCCATGACTTTGGAATGCGTAAAATGCTTACGCCCACCCCGGACTTCCCAAATTCCGTCATCTGGTTGGTCCCAGATCGTTTCTAAATGTTCGATCAGCGCGCATTCAAGTCCCCAACTCGCGTCATTCGCAGCAAGGCCCGCCCGTCTGGCCACATACAGGGTATCAAGGACTTCTCCGTACACATCGAGTTGAACCTGACCGGCCGCTGCGTTGCCAATCCGGACTGGGGCTGATTTTTGATAGCCCGAAAGCCAAGGGACTTCGTATTCAACGAGTCGTCGCTCCCCAGCGACACCGTACATAATCTGTAAATCATCCGGACTGCCAGCCACAGCCCGCA
This sequence comes from uncultured Alphaproteobacteria bacterium, assembly GCA_963721275.1. GTDB lineage: Bacteria > Pseudomonadota > Alphaproteobacteria > Rhizobiales > Xanthobacteraceae > Bradyrhizobium. The sequence goes on from CAVRIQ010000032.1 coordinate 44,846, forward strand.
GCAACCATCGCCGCCAAGCCTTCGCTTCGCCAAGAAATCCGGCCTCCAACAGGGCGTATAATGTAAACGTGGCATCGCGAAGCCAGCAAAACCGGTAGTCCCAATTGCGGGCGCCCCCGATCTTTTCCGGCAAGGAAGTTGTACCCGCTGCAACGATCCCGCCTGTCTCGCGATGCGATAGCGCTTTTAGCGTCAGCAACGACCGGACAACCGTCTCCGACCATTCCCCTGCACGTTTGATGGGCGCAGCCCAGTTCGACCAAAAGAGTTCGACTTCTGCCAAAGCGTCTGCCGCGCGAATTGGCGGAGGTATCGGCTGATACGAGGGGGACCAACTCAAAGTAAACGCTACTTCGTCACCGGCTAAGACGTCGAACTCTCCGATAGTCTTGAGATTTGCGCCACGAAGGGGGACACGCGTCTCTAATATCAGTCGATCCGGGCCAGCTGTAAGTTCGAGGCGGCGGTCTTCCTGGCGCGAAACCCACGGCACGACCGAACCATATTCAAACCGTACGACAAGTTCTGAGCGCATAGCGACCGTGCCGCGTATTCCTCTCACGATCCGGACAATATCCGACACGCCATCTCGGCGGGACATAAAATCCACGACACATATCGAACCCGTCGCGGTTTCAAATGTGGTCTCGAGAATCAACGTGTCGCCGCGATAACGCCGCGAGGTTTTGGCACCGTCCGACGCTGGCGCGATCAGCCACCTGCCCTGCTGGGAATCTCCGAGTAAAGCCGAAAAACAGGCGGCACTATCGAATTGGGGGAGGCCCAACCAATCAATGGATCCATCGCGACCAACAAGCGCCATTGTCTCGCAATTGCCTATCGCGGCATAATCTTCAATACGGTTTGCCATCAGGCTCTCAATCGCAACTTGATCTTTTCGGCAACCCGCAACGCGTTTGCAATGATGGTCAGCGTCGGATTAACCGATCCGATAGATGGAAAGAAGCTGGCGTCGGTGAGATAGAGATTATCAAGCTCGTGCGCTTTGCACTCGAGGTTGAGCACGGACGTCGCGGGATCAGTTCCGAACCGCGCAGTTCCCGCCTGATGGGCAGTCCCTCCGATTGGAACGTTCTGTCCCAGATACAGACTTCGCTCCAGCAAGACGGGATGCGCTCCAGCTCTACCGAGCACTATTTCAAGTTTTTTCTTGAGGCGATGGTGAGCTTCCATATTGCCTTCCGTGAGGTCCAGAACCACCCGATCTCCGTCGTAATAAATGCGATTTTCAGGGCGCGGCAGATCCTCGCTCGACAGCCAGAAGTCCATCGAGTGCCGCGCCATTTCCTCAAAAGGCATTTTCGGAACCCATTCGAGCCAACCAGGAAGCGCCTCGCCTCGGATTTGGGCGCCGTGGGAAGTCGCGCACATCTGAATCAGGCCAAGCGGAAACTCCCAATCGCCAGAACGAAAATAGTAATCGCTTACGGCAAGCGTCTTTTGAAACACCGTGTCGTTGGGCTGCTTCATCAAGGCCATCAGGATCGACTGGTTGTGACGCATGTAGTTGCGTCCCACCTGATCGGACCCATTGGCAAGACCCTTCGGGTGCTTTTCGTTGCCCGATCGCAAAAGCAACAATGCCGACGACAGCGCCCCACAGGCAACAACCACGATGTCGGCCGAATAAAGCTCCTCACGACCAGCCCTGGTGACGTGAACACCCGTCACAACCTTTCCGGATTCATTGGTCTCCAGCTTTGAAACATATGCGCCAGTCAGCAGCGTCAGATTCGGATACGCCTTTACAGTCGGATCTACGCACATCACCTGTGCATCCGCCTTGCCATTGAGCAGACATGGAAATCCATCGAAAGCATCGCACCGGATACAAATGCTTGTCGGCGTCGGTTTACCATCCTTTTCATCCAGCAATATGCCGAGCGGCAGATGGAACGGGTGCAAACCGTCCTTGGTTAGGCTGTCACTCAATGCCTGGACCGGCGGTTCGTGCGAAACCGCTGGATAGGGAAATGGTCCACTTGAGGGCGGCTCATTTGGATCCTCGCCACGCTGTCCATGGACATGAAAGAGCCGCTCTGCTTCCGAATAATACGGTTCGAATACGTCATACTTGATCGGCCACGCCGGCGACACACCGTCCTTGTGGATGATCTCGCCAAAGTCCCGTTCGCGCATCCGAAACAAGGCCGCGCCATAAACCTTGGAATTACCTCCAACAAAATAGTGCAACCCGGGCTGAAATCTCCGGCCGTCGGCGCCGTACCATGTCTCCTTCGCCTGATAAGCTGCATCGACGAAAACGGCTTGTGAATCCCAATTGGCGGGGGACCGCGGCAAATAATCGCCGCGCTCAAATAAAAGGACACGCTTTCCGGTCGGCGCCAATTTGTGGGCGACCGACGCTCCGCCGGGACCACTTCCGATAACAATGACATCATAGTGGTCTGACATACTTCGCTCCTCAGCCACCTGTTGCAAAACCTGGATAAAGCGTCATGCCCCCATCGACGAAAAGAGTAGTCCCGACCACATAGTCGGAATGGTCCGAAGCGAGCCATACCGCCGCGCGAGCAATATCCTCAGGCTCTCCAATGCGTCCGTACGGCACGAGCGTCATGAGCTGGTCATAGGCCTCCTTGGTATCCCAGGCTGCCGTATTGATGGGCGTTCTGATGGCTCCGGGCGCAATGGCATTGACCCGAATCCGCTTCGGCGCCAGCTCCTGCGCCATGCTTTCCATCAGCTGCTTGATCCCGCCCTTCGATGTCGCGTAGTTGGCGTGGCCCGCCCACGGGATCTCCTGGTGGACCGAACTCATGCAAATGATCTTCCCGGCGGCGCTTGATACCGCGGGAACGACGCCACGACGTAAAAACTCCTGAACCGCCTCACGCGCACACAGAAATTGGCCGGTAAGGTTGACGCCGATGACCTTGTTCCATTTATCCAGAGTCATGTCATGAAAGGCCGAGTTGCGTTGCAGGCCAGCATTGCTAACGAGAATGTCGATGGTCCCGAACTCCTGTAACATCCGCGCGAACATCGCGCCGACCTGATCTTCCGACGAAACATCGGCCTTATGCGCATAGGCTTTGACGCCGGCTTTCCTGATTTCTTCGACCACGGCATTGGCGGCGTCGTCTCCGTCGACATAGTTGACGACGACGTCCGCACCCGCCTGTCCCAAAGCGATCGCGACGCCCTTGCCGATCCCGGAATTGGCACCTGTAACCAACGCTTTCTGGCCGGTCAGAAGCTTATGAATCACGACAGGCGGCGCGGCTGACTTGGTCGTGGATTCTTCTTTCGAAGGGGTCATAACGTTACTCCGGTTCGACGAACCCCTGGCGAAAAGCCTGAATTCGCTATTGCTTTGGTTGACGACGATGCGCGGATCAGCGCTAGGACCACCAGATGGTGGCCGTCTGGATCGATCAAACGTTGCGCGGCAATGTCGCGCGCCGGTAAGGGACCATCAGCCTCAAACACAAGACGAGTTGTGGCCACGTCTGCACCGTGAAAGACAGTGATCGCGTCGCGAAGTATCGATTGATAGGACAGCAATTCAATATGCGGTGAAGCCTGCTGGGGCTCCAAGGCCGTCACCTCCACCCGGGGATCCTTAACGGCGTCGAGCCTCTCCTGCTCTATTCCCGCGTTGAGCGATCGCGAGGCCACACGCAGACCCAATGCTCCATAGAACGCAATGCTGACGGCGGTGTCAGAAACGCTGATTGCAGAGTGGTCGATGCCGAGAAAGAGCTTGCTGTTGGCACGGCGTTGCCAATGCGCCGGCATCTGACCGTTTGGAAATGCCAGCAGTTCCAGGGGATGGCCGTCGGGATCGCGGAATTTGAATGCTGTGACGCTTCCCGAAGCCGCCGGCAATCGTTGCGGCCCGTCGGTCGAGATCGCGGTCCAGCTGCGCATGGAAAGCAGCTTTTGATAAGCAAGATGAATATCCATCACGACGATCGCGAAATGTTGAAAGGACAGATCGGACGAGATCGCACCTTCAGGATACGGCCGTCCCGGTCGATCGAATTGCAGGAGTTCGACCACTTCGTCACCCAGACTGAGGGTAACCGCTGAAGCCCCGCCCTCCACGCCCATAAGCCGTTCAAAATCCGGCCCTGACCGGCGCTCGATCCCAAGCAAGCAAAAATCAAAAGCATCCTGATAAAATTCCGAAAGCCGATGCGCATCCGGTGTCGTCAGACCGAAGCTCGCCACTTTTCGAATTTGGGCATGAAGCATTGCGCTTTCCAAGTCGGTCACCGGAAATCGCAAGGTGATCGGGCCGCAGAATCGTCGAACTGGACCACCATGAGCACGGCCGGAATGTCCCCGATGGTGCCGGACCGGTGCCCGCACCTTCCATCGACCTCGCGGCAGTTCTGATCCCCACCAAACGAGATTTCGCCCGGCCCCATTTCGACGCGAGTACCATCCATAGCTTCGACGAACCAACGTCCCGATAACGGCACAATCCATTGTGGTTTCGGGCTTTCATGCCAAGTGCCCATCCAGCTAACCGGCTGCACGGTTACCATCATCGTCGTTCGTCCGGTGATGGGCCTGCCCTGCCACTGAGGGTCGGCGGGCGGCTTCATGGACTTCAACTCGAATTCAGTCATCGCGCACTTCGTTAGCCGGCTGATACCGTCGGCAGCGGTCCACAAATGCCAATAGGGAACGATCGGTTGCTCGCTCATGAGGCGCCCGCCTTCTGGCTCAAACTATAGGGATGCGACGACGCCAGAGGATGCGATAGAAATCGTTCAAAGCCGTTCGCACTCGCGCCAAACGCCAATGCCAAAAATCCACCGCCGAGCGCGAGGTTTTTGAGAAAATCCCAAAACATCTCCCGTCCATGGCTGATGCCTCGCAGCCGGAAATCCGACGTCTTCCAAAATTGCTTCCACAGCAAAGCCGTAACGACACAGTAAAGGGCCAGAATGAGCGCCGCCATGCGGTCGGCGATGCCGGTCAGAATCGCAAGCGACATGACAACCTCAACGCCCAGACCGGCAAGGATCAAGATAGTCGCCAGCGAACGGCTCGGCGCGGCCTCCGACGCCTGTCCGACCGCTTGCTTGAAATTGAGGACCTTATCGAGCGCGCTGAACGGCAAGAACAGCATGACCAGCATGGCGCGAGCGCCAAAGGCAACAACGATGCTGATAGGGGCCATTAATTAACGCCTTATCGGAAAACAGGAGATTTCCTGAACGGAATCTCCCAGATGATAATGCGCTTCCGGAGCTATAGTGCCTTGCGAACGGATCAATTATTTGACAACTTTGACCGGAAAATCGCGGCCTTCCCACTGGCCGCGTTCGGTCCAAAGCATCGTGAAGCGCACCTCGACGCCCGCGGCCAGCGCTTGCGTGGGAAGGTCGCAAAGGAACGTGCCCAAACCCGTGGCACGGCTCCGACTGTCGGTCGTAGTCATCCAGTTATCGGACGACCAACGCACAGAAACGGACTCCAGAAATTCAAGGCGCAGGATACGACCGGCAGGAATTCGGTTGACCTTTGAAGCCTTGCGCCAAACGACGGGAGCGGGCTCGGGCTTGCTCTTTACATATCGAGCGTGGGCCTGCGGCGGCATGTCAAACACAGCACCATCCCGCAATGAGCGCAGTAATTTGATATGTTCGGCGTGCGCCCAGACCAATGGCATTGCGCTGCCAGAGGGCCGCCCCAAAAACAGTTCGCGTTCCGGAATATCCTCGCTATCCCAGATTTGTTCCGGCAGAAGGCCGCCTGGGCTTGCGGAGGCCTCGAACGTCGCCAATAACCGTCGTGCTTCCTCCAGCCGCCCCGCCGCGATCTCGTAATGCGCCCGCTCCCCGGTCAGGAGCGGCCAGAGCCGGCCGATGCCGGAGCCGTCAAACGGCGCACCGTCGGTGTGTTCCCCATAGCCATCGTCGTTGTAGCGATACCAATAGGGGCCGGTGGGCAGTTCGCGTTTCAGTAAGGCGTCAATCGCCGCGACCGTATTGAGGATACGCGGATCGTCGGCGGCGCGCAGACCGAACCGTACATAAGCGAGCGCGTCGGGACTGACCAGCAGACCGGCCTCCCGCTTTGACGCGCAATCCTACCACGAATCAAGCGACAAGCGTCCGTCATTTCCGCTATTATCAAGCCATGACGATCGGGATCACTGTAAATTGGCGCCGAACTGAGCCCCTTGAACTAACGCCGGCAATTCCTTGTGGCGAATAAAGGAATCTGCGCCGGGGTGGGGTCCCGATCGGCGCCGATGGTGACCCCGTCTCGACTGGCGTTTCTCAATTACCTTCAGAGCGTTACTGCCGACATCTGCAACAGCCTGACCCCTGCGCCGATTCACAGCCGGTCGCAACCCTGTCTCCCAGAGTGGTAGCGCCGTCTGCGAAAATCGGCACATCGAGCGAGAGCGGCCCGAACTTGTCGTGATCCGTCCCTACTATCTCCATCCTGACGGCAAGGTCGGCCACGGCGCCTTTGCGGTGATCCGCGAGACCATCCGCGATATGAACAAGGTCGCGATCGGACGGGTGGTACTCACCAACCGCGAACACATCATCGCGCTGGAGCCGATGGACAAGGGCCTGATGGGAACGCTGCTGCGTTATCCTTACGAGGTCCGCGATCCGCAGGAGTATTTCGACGATATCCAGGACGTCAAGGTCACGAAGGACATGCTCGACCTCGCCAGGCACATCGTCAACCAGAAGGCGGGCCACTTCGAGCCGGACAAGTTCGAGGACCAGTACGAAACAGCCCTGATCGTTCTCATCAACCAGAAGCGCGCTGGCAAGCCGATTACCGTAAAGGCGCGTCCGAGCGGCGAGAACATGGTGGACCTGATGGACGCGCTGCGCAAAAGCATCGGCGCCGCCGGGCCGGCCGTGCATTCGAAGCCGGTCAAGAAGCCGCGCAAGGCCGCAAGCGGCCAGAAAGAAATGCTGATGCCGATCGCGGGCAAGAAGCCGGCCAAAGAGGGAACGGCGAAAAGGCCCTCAGCCAAGCCGCATCGGAAGTCGGCCTAGCGTCGTGAAGCTTCTCCATCTGGTGGGCGACGGCCGCCCGGATTTCAACCGCCACATGGGAGAAGTATACGCCCTTTGCCGGCTGGTACGCGAACATAGGGCGGGCCCGCCCGGGAGGATTCCTGAATGCCGAAAGCCGCCATCTTCGATCTCGACGGGACACTGCTGGACTCCGTTGATCTCCACGCGCTCGCTTGGCATGAAGCGATGGCGAAGTTCGGTCACGACGTCAGTTTCGAGCAGGCGAGAGGTCAGATCGGAAAGGGCGGCGACAAGCTCATTCCCGTGTTCCTGTCCGACGACGAGCAGCAGAATCACGGCAAGGAAATGGAGGAATGGCGCAGCGAGCGTTTCAAGACGACGTACCTGCCGCTGGTACGTCCCTTCTCCACGGTGCCCAACTTGCTGAAGCGCGTGCGGGAAGCCGGCGTGCGGATCGCCATCACGTCCTCCGCCAAGAAGGATGATGTCCGTTACCCAGTGGCAACCGGAAAACGGGTGGCCGCTATGGCACCTCCCATAGAATTCGAACTTCACCAGAGACCGTTGATTAACTAATCGCTCGCTCGGCAGCTCCACTCGAACACCATTCCTTTATGGGTGACGGATAGGTTCCGATTGCCAGCCCAAGGGGGAGATGTGCAGAGTTCGCAGAAAAGTGGGTACGACGTGGCTCAACGCGCGGCTCAAATGCTGCGAGGAGAGGTGATCGATTTATTCGCTCAGATAGAGCGCACCATTAGTAGGGTGCTCATCCACGCCGCCGCTTTGCCCGAATATAAGGCCCTAAGACCGGCGTTGCCTCACCTCATCGGTCAAAAGCTCGAACGTCTTCGCAAATTGATGAGCGAAGCCGGCCCCTTGAAATCGCGCATCAGTGGAGTTGCGCCCCTTGTCGAAAAGCTCGCTTCATTCGAAAACCTTCGACATTTTATGGCACACGGCACAGTAGAGGTGGCCTTAAAGCAGGATGGCGAGCCGATTTACATTTTCCGCATGATCTATGATGCCGATGGCAACACAGATCCAACTCTTACTCTCACGCGACCAGAAGCTCAAAGCCGCAGGGCGCGTCTCGCCGATATTACAAAAGCCTTGGTATCGAAGCTCGAAGCCACAACGGACGGCAAGGGAAAGCAGCCGAAGTAGAGTGAATGCGCACTTCCGGTTTTGTGAAGGTTTGCGGATGTCGGCCCCATGATGGTGGTGCGGCGCGCACCGGGGCCGGCGTACGCAAACCTCCAATGGAGGAAACCGCGGGATGTCGGGCGAGGTGGCGCGTCAGGCGCTATGGGGATTTCGTCGCTGAGGGTGTGTTGCCCAGGAGCGTTGACCACCTCTGTAGGGAGCGGTCGAAGAGGTGGCGAACTCGTTCGGTCGATTGCGATCGCCGGAACTGGCGTCGCGCAGCGGAGATTGATCGACGAACGGGTTGCCCCGGGCGTCGCAACGGCGAGCATGGACATGGCCGATCGAGGGTCGGCGAGCCAGGGGCGCAATGGAATGCCGCGACGAACCGGTTCTGGTCATGATGTGTCGATCCTGATTACCGCCGGCCGGTTGCGCGGCGAGGCGCCGCGCCGGAATGTCTCGATGACGATCATGCGGCCGCCGCAGCAAGGGCACGGGTGCGAGAGCGGCTTGGGTTCGGTGGCCTCGGCGCAGCTATCAACTCCGGCCTCGGGCTGTGCCGCCGTCACGTCGAGCAAGCGGCGCGCTCGGGCGATATTGTCGGCGCGCGTGCCGCTGGCGAGCAGGCCGTAGTGGCGGATGGGGTGGAATGTTTTTCGGCGTTCAAATTTGACCTACCATACGCAAAGCGGCGGGTTGCGGCCGAGGTTCGATGAGCAATGGCATTGCTGTGTCCTGCAATAACCTGTATACAGTTGTATTCCCCAAGCGCTGGATCGCGAAAGCCGAAACAAACCTATCGGGATTCCCGGCAGCGATCCAATTCATCAGAGATTGAAATTCAGGGTTTGTCTTGGCGATATTCGATAACTTGATCGTTCGTGTCTGGCTTTGCCCTCGGCGGCCGCATCAGACATTTGGCAACCGCGGACTGCACGGCTGCGCTTTGCGCATCCATTCGTTGACGGCCCGCAAGAGAATTGGCGAAGAGATATGAGGAAAGCAGGCCGCCCTCAGCGATCGACGTCGCTCGGCGACGGCGCTCTGGCGAAGATCCGGAAGGCATTGGTGGATGGCACTCTTGCCCCCGGCCAGCGGATCCGCGAGATGGAACTCGCTGAGCGGTTTTCGATGTCGCGCACGCCGAATTCGCGAAGCGATCCACATGCTGCGCGTGAAGGGCCTAGTGACTCACAAGGACGGCGCGCTTGTGATCACCCGCCTCGACCGTCGTCTGCTCGACGAGATCTACGCCATGCGGGAAACTCTGGAAGGCATGGCCGCCAGGCTGACCGCGATCAACGCCAAGCCCCGCGACGTCGAGGACTTGAACATCCTGTTGTCGAACGAGGCCAGCGCTTCCAGTCCGCAGGAACGCGCCCAGATCAACAAGCAGTTCCACAGCCTACTGGCGGTGCTGGCTGACAACAGGTACCTCAGCCAGGCCATCGAGGATTTGTCGGAAACGCTGACCCTGCTGGGCCCCACGACCCTCGCCAACGAGTCGCGCTTTGCGGCCGCGCACGGCGAACACGCCAAGATCGTCGAGGCCATCGCTGCCGGAGACGCCGAACTGGCGGAAAGCAGGATCAGAGCACATCTCCATGGGGCCTGGAAAACGCGGCGGACCATGATCCTCGGCGAAGCCGGCGACAATTTCGGCCTCGCGGGAAGTCCGCTGGGCGGCGGCACCGGCCGCCGCGCCTGACCGGGCGAACGCGGCGCCGGCGTCAGGCCGCCGTCACCACGGGATCGGCGTGCCGTCGAAATTGATGAAGCGGCCGTTGTCGGCCGGCGTCAGCCCATCGAGTACCGCGCGCATCCCAGTTACGCTGTCCTTCGGTGTCATTACCGCATTCGGCCCGCCCAGTGCGGTCTGCACCCAGCCGGGATGTAAGAGGACGACGGTTGCGCCTTTCGGCCCGAGTTCATTGGCGGCAAGCGTCATCATCATGTTCACCGCCGCCTTGGAGGTGCGGTAGGCCATGAAGTCGATCGCCTTGCACTCGGTCATCGACGACATGCGCGTCGAAACCGTTGCGAATTTCTTCTGCTTGCTTGCCAGAACGTTGTCGACGAACGCACCGGCCACCCGCGCCGGGCCGAGCAGATTGATATTCAGTGTCTCGGTCCAGTCCGCATAGTCAACGCTGCCGAGCTTGCCCGCACGCTGCCCGATAGAGCCGGCATTGTTGATCAAAACGTCGATCGGTTCGCTGCCGATCGCGGCTTTGGCGGCACTGACCGATGCGCTGTCTGCGACGTCGAGCGCATGGATCGCAATGTCGCCCTTGAGCCCGCGCAAGTCGTCGGCGCTGCCGGGAGAGCGGCAGCCCGCCAATATCCGCCAGCCGGCGGCCGCGTATTGTCGCGCAAACTCAAGACCGATGCCCCGATTGGCGCCGCTAATCAAAACTGTTGACATGGAAGCTCCTTCTCATCGCTAAATCGGCAATCCCGTCGCGGTCAGCGCGACTATGCCAGAAATGCCCCGCATGGTTCATGATACTTCGAGCCAGTCGGAACGATGGCGGGATTGTTGTCGAGGTCGTCAGGCGTGCCCTCGAACACGCTATCGGCCGTGCCCCATCACCAGGACGCGGCCGGAAACCTTCAAGGCGATCGTGAGTTTTGTTCAACGAGCAATACCGAGACCTGCCGCCTCAACATTTCCTGAAGCAGCTCACTGACCTGATCGACGACGCGCGGCGCAAGGCCTTCGGTCGGTTCATCGATCATGATCAGATCCGGATCGCCCACCAGGGTCCGACAAATCGTCAGCATCTGTTTTTCGCCGCCCGACAAGGTCGCCGGCGGTATCGGCCCGCTCGCGCAAGTTGGAAAACAGGCTGAGCATCTCGTCGACCGGCCACCGGGTCTTGGTCTGCCCCCGCTTCTCGCCCAGCAGCAGGTTTTGCCGCACCGTCAGCGTCGGAAAGATATCGCGGCTCTCCGGTACGTAACCGCAGCCCGGCCTTGGCGATCTCGAAGCTCTTGGCCCGGCCCATGTCGCGGCCCTTCTCGTACTGATCCAGCCTTCGCGCTGCACGATACCGATGATCGCCTTGATCATGGTCGAGCGGCCGACGCCGTTGCGCCCGAGCAGGTCGACGATCTCGCCCTTTCCGATCTCCAGATCGACCCCCTGAACGATATGGCTGCGATCGTAATAGGCGTGCAGGTCCTCTACCCGGAGCATCTCATTCCTCCGCCGTGCCCAGAGAGGCTTCCTCATCCCGCCTTGTTGTTGCGGATGCGGTCGGGTGTGTCGGTGGCGACGATTTGCCCGTAGACGAAGACCAAATCGATCGGCAAGGCCAAGATGATGCTCATATCGTGTTCGACCATGAACAGCGTTGTTTTCATGGACCTGACGGATCAACGCGGCCGCGCGGGCGGTTTCGGTATTGCTCATGCCAGCGGTCGGCTCATCCAGGGAGGATCCACACCGGATCCGAACGAGTGTGATTTCGATTTCCAGCGTGCCGACCGCATAGGACAACAGGCCGGCAGGGATATCGTGGTTCGCGCCAATCGATCCGCCACAATTTCCTCGGACCGTTCGGCGCACGCCCCGGCATCGCGAGACCAGGCGCAGGGAAGTTTATAGCCTGGCGCCCATCTCGACGACAGGACGCCGACCTGAATGTTCTGATAGACTGCTACTCCGGGAAAGATATTTAACTACTGAAAGCTGCGACCGAGCCCCATGCGGACGATCTAACGGCGGCCGGTTCGCGATGTCCGCCTGTGCAGCCGGATCGCGCCATCCGTTACCGACAGCTTGCCGCTGATCAGGTGGAACAGGGTCGACTCGCCGGCGCCGTTCGGACCGATGATGGCATGGCGCTCTCCCTGCTCGACGGCGAGGTCGAGGCCGCGGATGATGCGCAGTTCGCCGAAGTTCTTCTGCGAGACCGCTTGATGTCGAGAACGGCGCTCGATGTCGCCGCTCTCCGCCCTGGCCTGCTCGACGGCGGCGTGCCAGCTCGCGCTCACCCTGAGGGATAGCTGCGGTGCGAGAGCAGTACGCCAGCGGCGACGGCGCCGGGGAAAACACTGATCCACGGGAAGCGGCTCCGCCCTCGTCGATCCGGCACGCGGAACAGGCCTCATCACCGGCTCGTGCGTCAATATCGAGTTTCAGGCACAGACTATTTCGACGATCCCGATCACGCCGAGGCACATCAATAGTGTTGAGCCGAGCGCGGCCGCGTAGGACTGGTAGAACCGCCAGAGCAGCCGGGGACCGGCGGCCAAGAGCGCCGGCTCATGCATGCTGCGATTCAGGCGGCGAGACTGTCCGGCGCGTAGTATCACGGTCAGACGAATACCAGCCCGAGATAGAGGCCCCAGGCGCTGGTGTAATTCGAGAGGTTCGCGTTGAGCACGCCGAGCAAGGTGGCGCCGATGATCGGCCCGAAGAAGCTTCGACGCCGCCGATATAGGTCATGAACAGCACCATCGCCGAAGTCGGCCCGCCGACCGCGGCGAGACCCACCTGCTCATAGCTGATGGCGTGCAGCGAACCCGCCAGACCGGCGAAAAAGGACGACAGCGAGAATGCCAGCCAGCGGACGCGTTGCGGGTCGTAGCCGGTGAACCCGGCCTGCTCCGGATCGTCGCGGACGGCATTCGAGGCCGGCCGAACGGCGTCAGCGTCAGCACGAACATCGCGGCGACCGCGACGAGCACCAGCCTGTGATCAGATAAGAGATCTGAATCTGCGGCCCGAAGCTCAACCCCATCAGCTGCGGCATATAGACCCGGTCGGCATGGACGCCGTCTTCACACTGTTTGAAGAACGACAGCAGCACCATGGTGAGGGCCGTCGCCATCTCGCCAAACCCAGACTGATCATGGCGAATGTCGTCCCGGACCTGCGGGTCGAGACGTAGCCGATCAAGAACACCGAGGATCAGCCCGGTCAGGCCCCCGAGCAGCCGGTACCAAAGAATGTAGCGAAACCGCATGATCGGAATGGGCATGGAAATAGTCGATGAGATGGATGCTGAAATAGCCGGCGATGCCGAAATACACGGCATGACCGAAGATAGTAGCATCCTCCCTGGCCGAGAAGCATGTTGTAGGCACAGGCGAATATGGATGAAGACGCCGACATGGTTGAGTACGGTCGAGTGAAAACGCATCGATCCATCTGCGGCAAAGCGACCATCAGGGCTGCAAACAGGACCCACGGTCCCATCCGGCGCGCGAGACTGCTCGATACGTCGCGTTTCCCGAGCAACTGCGTGGCCGCACGATCAGCATGACGACGAGAAGCAAATAGGGCAGCACCGGCGCGATGCTGCTGGCGGTGATGCGGACCAAATTGTTCCAGATGCCGCCCATATCCGCGGTGATTCCGAACAGGTGAAAAAACGGCGCAAACGGAATGCTGAAGGTGTTGGCGATGTTGTCAAGAACGCCGATGATCAGCGAGGCAGCGAGCGCGCCGCTGAGCGAGCCGAGCCCGCCGATCACGATGACCACGAAGATGATCGATCCGAGCTGGGATCGCCATCGCAGGCTCAGTCCCCAGCACGTCGCCGCCGATCACGCCGGCAAGGCCGGCCAGCCCGCAGCCGAAGCCGAAGTGAGCATGAAGATACGATCAAGGTTGTGGCCCAGGGCGCCTACCATTTCCGGGGTGGGTGAGCGCGGCCTGGATGATCAGGCCGACACGGGTGCGCGTTAGCAGCAAGGCCAGCGCCAAGAGATCGCGCACCGAAACTAGCAGCATGAAGACACGGTAAATTGAATAATCCAGCCCCTGCAGCGTAAACGCCGTGGCACGCATGGCTTCCGGGTACTGCAGCAGGATGAAACGCGCCCCCTCGATCAGCTGGACCAGTTCACCGATCAGCGCCGCCAGGCCGAAGGTGAAGAGCAGCTCCTCGTAACGCGACCAGTGATGCACCCGGCGCAGGCCGTAGCGCTCGACCAGCGCGCCGATCATGCCGACGATCACGGGCGCGACCACCAGCGCGGTCAGGAAGCTGGAGAAAGCGCGCAAAGCGAATAGGCGAAATACGCGCCGAGCATGAAGAGGCTGGCATGAGCGAAATTCAGAACGCCCATCATCGAGAAGATCAACGTCAGTCCGCTCGACAGCATAAAAACAGAAGTGTGCCGTAGAGGCCGTTGAAGACGGCGAACACCAGAACTTCCAGTCTTGCCTCCCAGTGCATTTCTTTTTTTTTCGTTGGCCGATCCGGCCGCGGCCGGATGGCCGCGTGCTGGTTCTCGCCGGCGCGTGGCGCATCCTCAGCGCAATTTTTGGTCATGCGGACATGCACCATTCATCCGCTTGCTCCGGCATCGACGACCGCTGGCCGAGCCGCCTCGTTTAGTCGCCACCCCCCGACTAGAAGCCCGCCCGGTCAAGCCGCATCAAACGCTGCATTCGCACCGCCGCGAGGTGACGGCGACTTTGCGGCGCTGTGTCCTCACTATGATGCCATCCGCTGTGTGCATCGAAGGACACTTGTATGGAAAACGATTCCCTCCATTTCGGCAAGGACGAATCAAGAACAAGAAGGCTATCCGCGCAATCACGTGCTGGACGACCTCGCCGAGGGAGGGTTTCCATGCATGTATCGCAGCACAATTTGCCCGCGTTGCTTCTGGCGGCGCTCTCAATCGGTGGCCCGGCACGCCGTGCGAGAAGATTCGATCAGGATCGCGCTGATCAGCGATCTCGGTCTGCTGGCTGCTGTCGGCAGCGATTTTCTGCAAGGCATGCAGTTGATCGTCGACGGCATCGGCAAATCGGTGGCGTGTTGGGCAAGAAACTTGAGATCGTGCCGTTCGACAGCGCCAACAACGTCGAGAAGACGACCGAGCAGCTTCCGCAAGGCGATCGACGATGGCATCGTCTACATCTCCTCGAAGGCACCACCTCCAATAATGCCCTCGCTATTGATCGGGCAACAGGTGAACAAGCAGCAACCAGCGCAATCCCGACCATCAGGTGATCTCAATCACTGGCAGTCACCACCTCCTTCACCAACGAGCAGTGCTCGTTCTGCATTTTCGTCTTCGATTCCAACGTCGACCAGAAGCTGGCCGGCCTGTCGACGGCGATGGGCTGCTACGAAAAAGTGAAGCGGGTTTTCCTGATCAACGAGACGACGAGCTGCTGCTCGGTGCAGGGCTGTGGTGAACCAGATGTTCGCCAAGCGCGTGCCCAAGGC
>CAVRIQ010000033.1:0-29707 GCA_963721275.1 uncultured Alphaproteobacteria bacterium
CATTGGCAAAACCCTGCTGCTCGGGCGTGACCGCGCCGACCAGGACCGCGCTGAAGTCGGGATAGCGCGGCAGCAGCCGACACATCGCATCGACGAAGACGTCGCTGCCCTTTTGCGCCCGCACCCGGCCGAAGCAGCCGATGGCGTAGCGGCCCGGCAACCCGCTTTCCGCGAATGACGCCGCGCGATCGGTCGGCGGTGCATAGCGGTCGGTATCGACGCCGTGCGGAATCACCGTTGCTTGCCGCTTGAGAAACGACGCCGAGATGGCGCTGGTGGCGATGATCGCGTCCATCCGTCTGATCAGCCAGCGCGTGATCCAGGAATGGTGCCGCTGCGCCGCCGAGGTGAACACCAGTTGCAGCGGCCAGCCGAGCGAGCGCAGCACCACGCCTGCGATCATCTCGTTGTTGCGCCGCGCGTGCCAGATCAGCGGCGTGTTGCGCCGCCATAATTTCAGGAGATCCGCGACTGCCATGCGGGCGATGCCCTCGGGCGCATCGGAACCGAGCCATGCGGCGCGGAACATGTTCGCAAGTTTCGGCGCCACCATGCGGTTGGTCGCGGTGACGCCGGAATAGCGCCTGTGCAAATTCGGCACGATCAGCTGCAGATCGGCAGCGGAAATGTTCTCGATTGCCACGTCAGGCTCCGTTTCGGGCATTTTCTATACGCAACATTAAGCATAGTGGCCAGTTCACCTCCGCCGAAACCCACTCTTCACCGCGCCCCGGATAGCATCGCCCCTATATCGGGGATTGGGTGAGTTCATGAGCGTGCTTGTCACCGGCGGTGCCGGCTACATCGGAAGTCACATGGTTCAGGCGCTGGTGGAAGCCGGCGAAAGCGTCGTGGTGATCGACAACCTGTCGACCGGCTTCTCCCAATTCCTGCCCCAGGGCGTTCCGCTGTTCATCGGCGATGCCGGCGACGAGAACCTCGTCGAGGGCGTGATATCGGCGCACGGCGTGGAAAGCGTCATTCATTTCGCGGGTTCGGTGGTGGTGCCGGAATCGATGCGCGATCCGCTCGCCTATTACCGCAACAACACCATGACGACGCGCAGCCTGCTCAACGCGACGGTGAAGGCAGGCGTCAGCCGCTTCATCTTCTCATCGACCGCTGCGGTGTACGGCAATCCGGATCAGGTGCCCGTTCCCGAAAGCGCGCCGACGCGGCCACTGTCGCCCTACGGCTCCTCCAAGCTGATGGCCGAAATCATGCTGCATGACACGGCCTCGGCGCACGGCATGAACTATATCGCGCTGCGTTACTTCAACGTCGCGGGCGCCGATCCGCAGGCGCGCATGGGACTGGCGACCGTCGGCGCGACGCATCTGTTGAAGATCGCGGTCGAGGCGGCCACCGGGCAGCGCGCCAAGATCGACGTGTTCGGAACCGACTATCCGACGCCGGATGGAAGCTGCATCCGGGATTTCATCCATGTCAGCGATCTGGCGCAGGCCCATCGCGCGGCGCTGTCCTATCTGAGAGGCGGCGGGACTTCGATGACGCTGAACTGCGGCTACGGCCGCGGCTACTCCGTGCTGGAGACCATCGAGGCGGTGCGCAGGGTCTCCGGGCGCAACTTCGCGGTTCAGTATGGCCCGCGCCGGCCCGGCGATATCATGACCATGATTGCCGATACCGGCCTGATCCGCTCGACGCTGGACTGGACGCCGCAATATGACGATCTCGAAACCATCGCCAGGCATGCGCTGGCGTGGGAAGAGAAATTGTTCCGCGAGCGCCACGGCGAGCTGCAGCACGCCGCCTCGGCCTAAATTCTCATCCGGCGCAAGTCCTCCTTTTGGCTTGAAAAACCCCGATATAGCGGGCAAGGAGGCATTTCGCTTAGCCTGACGCCTGGGCGAATCCGCCCGGCGTCTCGATGGAACGCGGATGGCCGAATTTCCGAAGAAAATCACCGACGATCCCTATGGCGCGGCGATCCTGATTCGCCGCCTGATCACGGAACAGGGCGTCACTTACTGGCGCCGCTATCTGCTCGCCTTCGTGCTGATGGGGATCTCGGCGGGCGCGACCGCGGGCTCGGCCTGGATCCTCGGCCAGGTCATCAACAAGGCCTATGTCGACAAGGACGTGCGCGGCATCGCGCTGTTGTCGGGGGTGACCGTCCTGATCTTCATCCTCAAGGGTGCGGCGACCTACGGTCACCAGGTGATCCTGTCGAAGATCTCGAACGCCATCCTCGCCAACAACCAGCGCCGGCTGTTCGCCAAGCTGATGAACGAAAGCGTCGCCTTTTTCTCCGAGCGGCACTCGTCGGAATTCCTGGCGCGCCTGACATCGGGCGCATACTCCGTCACGCAGGTGCTCAACCTCCTGATCAACGCGCTCGGACGCGACCTGCTGCTGTTGATCGGGCTGGTCGTGGTCATGCTGATGCAGGACCCCTATATGGCGCTGCTCGGCTTCGCGGTGGCGCCGCCGGCGATGCTGGTGCTGCGCAAGCTGGTGAAGCGGATCAAGGGGCTGGCGCACAACCAGTTCACCGGCACCGCCGATATTCTCGAAACCATGCAGGAATTGCTGCAGGGTATTCGCACCGTCAAGGCGTTCACGCTGGAACAGGCCATGCGTGATCGCATCGACGCCAGCATCAGCGCGGTCGAGAAGAATGCCAACAAGATGGCGCGGGTTTCCAACCGCTCCAGCCCGCTGATGGAAACGCTGGGCGGCTTCGCGGTCGCGGGCGGACTGATGTATGGCGGCTACAGCGTGGTCGCGATGGGCGCCACGCCGGGCCAGTTCTTTTCGTTCCTGACCGCGTTCCTGATGGCCTACGAGCCGGCCAAACGCCTCGCGCGGCTCAATATCGAATTGAACAGCAATCTGATTGGTGCGCGTAAACTGCTGGAGATCGTCGACAGCCCGTCCAGCGAGCCGCTCGACGACGACAAGCCGGCCCTGAAGCTGACCGACGCCCGGGTGGAACTGCGCGACGTGAGCTTCGCCTATCGGCCGGACGAGCCGGTCATCAACCGCATGAGCTTTGTCGCCGAGCCCGGCAAGGTCACCGCGCTGGTCGGCCCCTCCGGCGGCGGCAAATCGACGGTGCTGGCGCTGCTGCTGCGCTTCTACGACCTCAGCGAGGGCGAGATCCGGATCGACGGGCAGTCGATTGCCACGGTGTCGCGAAACTCGCTGCGCCGGCAGACCGCCTATGTCGGGCAGGACGTCTACCTGTTTCGCGACAGCATTCGTGCGAACATCGCGTTCGGCAGGGCCGGCGCGACCGAAGCCGAGATCGTCGCCGCGGCGAAGGCGGCCTGCGCGCACGAATTCATCATGGGCTTTCCGCTCGGCTACGACACGCCGGTGGGCGAGCACGGCGCGCAATTGTCGGGCGGACAGCGCCAGCGCATCGCGGTCGCGCGGGCGCTGGTGAAGAACGCGCCGATCATCCTGCTCGACGAGGCGACCGCGGCGCTGGATTCGGAATCCGAGCAGCAGGTGCAGGAGGCGATCGAGCATCTGTGCCAGAACCGCACCACCATCGTCATCGCCCATCGCCTGCACACCATCATGCACGCCGACGCCATCCTGGTGGTCGAGGGCGGCGAGATCGTCGAGCGCGGCCGGCACGACGATCTGTTGCGCCGCGGCGGCCGTTATGCCTCGTTCTTCCGCATCCAACATCGCGATGCCGGCCCACTCACTCTGGCGCCGATCAGCGCAACCGCGTAAAGCTTCATCTGATTTTTTTATCGTTAACCCCGCCGAGACCCCCTCATGAACGCCACATCCTACGTCATTCCCGCGCCGCCGCAGCCTTCGCTTCCCGTCGTCGGCGAAACGAAATCCTATCCGGTTCGCCGCATCTGGTGCGTCGGACGCAACTATCTCGAGCACATCCGGGAGATGGGCAATGACGAGCGCGCGCCGCCGTTCTTCTTCGCCAAGCACGCCGACATGCTGGTGCCCGACGGCGCCACCATTCCCTATCCGCCGCTGACCAAGGACCTGCATCACGAGGTCGAACTGATTGTCGCCATGAAGAGCGGTGGCCTCAACATTCCCGCCGACAAGGCGCTCGACCATGTCTACGGCTACGCGGTCGGCATCGACCTCACCCGCCGCGACCTGCAGATCGCCTCGCGCAAGAAGGAACGGCCGTGGGAAGTCGGAAAATCCTTCGACTATTCCGCCCCCTGCTCCGCCGTTCAGCCCGCGTCGAAGATCGGCCATCCCTCGAAAGGCAGGATCTGGCTCACGGTCAACGGCACCGAGCAGCAGAAGGGTGACCTCACCGAACTGATCTGGAGCGTGCCCGAGATCATCTGGCAGCTCTCGCAGCAGGTCGCGCTCGCCGCCGGCGACATCATCATGACGGGAACGCCGGCCGGCGTTTCGGCGCTGTCGCCCGGCGACAAGATCGAGTGTGGGGTCGACGGCGTCGGCACCCTCAAGGTCACGATCGGCAAGCCGGTGGCCTGACCGGCTCTCCCCGTCCAGCGCACGGAAATTGAGGCCCCAGCCGCCCGGTCTGGGGCCTTTTTCGCGCCCGGATTGACGCCATTCTCCGTAGAATTACGCAGAAATTCGCAAATCATTAACCATACGCACATTAAATTTGGCGGCGAGCCACGACAACCCCCGCTGGAGCCGCCAATGAGCCCCGACTGGAACGCCATCCGCCTCGATCTGCTGGGCATCGACGAGCCGCTGCGGGCGACCTTGCGGGAGATGCGGCCGTTTTTCGCAAAGGCGCTGCCGGGCATCCTGGCGCGGTTCTACGACAAGGTCCGGCACTACGATCCTTCCTGCGGCATCTTCAAGGACGGCGCGATGGAAGAAGCCGTCCGCATGCAGCTGCAGCATTGGAATCTGATCGGCGGCGGCGATTTCGGCCTCGCCTACATCAGTTCGATCGCGCGGTTTTGCGAGTTGAACCAGCGCGCCGGGGTCGCACCGCAATGGTATGTCGGCTGCCGCCTGATGTTCGTCGCCGACCAGCTGATGAAGGCGGTCGAGGCGGAAGTCCAGAGCGCGCGCTTTGGCGCCGCCGCCCGGGCCGCGCGCGACAAGAAGGCCGCGATGCTGAACGCGATTGCCAAGGCCAACATGCTCGATACCGAACACGTGGTGGCATTCTATTTCGGCGCCAACCGCCAGGCCCGCAAGGACGCCATCGCGGAAGCCAGCGACCGATTCCGCGCCATCATCACCTCGCTGATGACCGCTTCCGATGAGCTGGAACGAACCGCGCGCGCCTTGAGCGACAATGCCGGCAATACCACTCGGCTTGCCTCCGTGGTCGCCAACGCCTCGGAAGAAGCCTCCAACAACGTGCAGTCGGTGGCATCGGCGACCGAGGAACTCGCAAGCTCCGTGCGCGAGATTTCGGCGCAGGTCCAGGAATCGAACCGCATCGCCGAAAGCGCGGTGAAGCAGGCCGACGATACCGACGGGCGCATCAACGCGCTGTCGCAGGCCGCCAGCCGGATCGGCGACGTGATCAAGCTGATCACCTCGGTCGCCGAGCAGACCAACCTGCTCGCGCTCAACGCCACCATCGAGGCGGCGCGCGCCGGCGAGGCCGGCCGCGGCTTCGCCGTGGTCGCGCAGGAGGTCAAGGCGCTCGCCAGCCAGACCGCCAAGGCCACCGACGAAATCGGCGTCCAGATCGCGGGCATGCAGACCGCGACCCAGGAAGCGGTCGGCTCGATCAAGATGATCTCTTCGACCATCGGCAAGATTTCGGAGATTACGAGCGCGATCTCGGCGGCGATCGAGGAACAGGGCGCCGCCACCCAGGAAATATCCGGCAATATCCAGCGCACCGCCGATGGCACGACGCAGGTCGCCGGCACCGTCGCCGAGGTCAGCCAGGGCGCCAACCAGACCGGCGCGGCGTCGAGCCAATTGTTGTCATCGGCAAGGCAATTGTCGGATTCAACCACCAGCCTGCAGGCCGAGATCGACGGCTTCCTGAAGTCGATTGCGGCGGCGGCGTAAGCTGTTCTGAAGCGCTGCGCGGCCGTCAGGCCCGCGCCATCGCCTGCAGGCCCTTGAACGTCAGGCGTTTGGGGTCTCTCACGCCGGCCAGATAAAGCCTGCGGATGAAGGCGGTGACCCGTTCGCGGTCGCAGTCGGTCAATGCGACCACCGCGTCGACGGCAATTCTCTGGGCGTCCATAGGCTTCCTCGTGCTGTCGCAGGCCCCAGCCCCCAGAGCCTAGGATTCGCCGATTAATACGGCGTTAACCTCGCGTCACGATGGCCAATTCACGGCAGAGCGCGAATACGTGAAACGACGCATAGCGGCGTTTCGACGCGGTCGGCTTGATCCATGTCAGCTCGGGGACCGCCGCGGGAGCTCGCAAAGTGCAGCCTGCACGGGCCAGTCCGCGGGTATATGACGCGTCGGCAATTCCCGTCAGCTTTCGGCGACGTCGACGACGGCTTCGGCAAACGCCTGCGGGGCCTCCTGCGGCAGATTGTGCCCGATGCCGCCCCTGATGATCCGGTGCTCATATTTGCCCGAGAATTTCTGGGCGTAGGCGCCGCCGTCCGGATGTGGTGCACCATTGGCATCGCCTTCGAGCGTGATGGTGGGCACGGTGATGCGAGGGGCTTGCGCAAGCCGCTTTTCGGGTTCGTCATATTTCGTCTCGCCCCGGGCAAGGCCAAGCCGCCAGCGGTAATTGTGGATCACGATGGCGACGTGATCGGCGTTGTCGAGGGCCGCCGCGGAGCGATCGAACGTGGCATCGTCGAATTCCCATTTCGGCGACGCGATCTGCCAGATCAGCTTTGCAAAATCGTGCCGGTATTTCTCGTAACCGGCGCGGCCGCGTTCGGTGGCGAAATAATACTGGTACCACCATTGCAGTTCGGCTTTCGGCGG
Organism: uncultured Alphaproteobacteria bacterium; assembly: GCA_963721275.1. Classification (GTDB taxonomy): domain Bacteria; phylum Pseudomonadota; class Alphaproteobacteria; order Rhizobiales; family Xanthobacteraceae; genus Bradyrhizobium. The sequence continues at coordinate 6,875 of CAVRIQ010000033.1, forward strand.
CAGCGGCGTCTTGCCGGCGTCCTGGCTGCCGATCAGATAGCCGCTGACGGAAACGAGGGCCTTGCAGCGTTCCGGCCAGAGTGCAGCGACGATGTCGGCGGTGCGCGCGCCCCAGTCGTAACCGGCCAGCGTCGCCTTCTGGATCCCGAGCGCATCCATCAGGGCGATGGTATCGAGCGCGAGCGCCGAGGGCTGGCCGTTGCGGACCGTCTCGCTGGAAAGAAAGCGCGTCGCGCCATAGCCGCGCAGATACGGGACGATCACGCGATAGCCCGCCGACGCCAGCAGAGGCGCGACATCGACATAGCTGTGAATGTCGTAGGGCCAGCCATGCAGCAGAATGACCGCGGGACCATCGGCGGGACCCGCTTCGGCATAGCCGACATTGAGCAAACCGGCGTCGATCTGCTTCAGGGAAGCGAACGACGTGTTCGTCCCCGGCTTGATCCGCGGCAGATCCGCCGGCTTTGCCTTGCCGGGTTGCGCGATCGCCGAACCGCTCATGCCGAATTGGGCGGCAGCGATCCCCATGGCAGCCGTGCCGACAAAGCGGCGGCGGCGAAGGTTGATATCCTCGGATATCCCGCTCGTATCCATTGGTGAACCTCCATGATTCCATACTCGGTTGGGAGTAAGGGAGGACCGCCTGAGCCATTCGATCACGCCGGCCGGCAGATCCGGCACAGCCCCGGGGCTTTGCGACCTCCCGTACGCTGCGATCTATTCGGCCAATCCCGGCTTTGGCAGGGCCGGCAAGCCGATCCCGCGGCTTGCCCATACGCAAAACATCGTGATCGTCCCAGCGGTGGGCGCGAGACGATCGGACCGTCAGCGGCGCGAGCGGCGGAAAGGGCTCAGGCGTGAATATCTTCGGGTCCGGGCGGCGACGGATATGCCGCCGGCCAAACGTCACTCACGAATACTGCATCACCCCGTCATCGACCTTGCCTAAACGCAGTGTGACGATGTCGAGCGCGTAATTCTGATAGAGCCGCCATGGCCGCTTCGAGCCCTGTTTGGGCATTTTCGCCACCGAGCGCTGCACATAGCCGGAGGAGAAGTCCAGCGACGGCAATTCGGTGATGGTGGGATCGACATTGTGCGGCATGCATTTCCTGTAGCCGTGCCGGTCCATGTAGTTGATCAGGCGGCAGACATATTCGCAGGTCAGGTCGCATTTCAGCGTCCACGACGCGTTGGTATAGCCGAATGCGGACGCCAGATTGGGTACGTCCGAATACATCATGCCCTTGTAGTTCAGCGTCCTGGCGAAATCGACCGTGCGGCCGTCGACGGCAACCTCCATGCCGCCGAGCACCTGCAGCACGAGGCCGGTCGCGGTGACGATGATGTCGGCCTCGAGTTCGCTGCCGTCCTTCAGCTTGATGCCGTTCTTGGTGAAGGTGTCGATCTGGCTGGTGACGACGGAGGCGCGCTTGTCCTTGATCGCCTTGAACAGGTCGCCGTCGGGCACCAGGCACAGCCGCTGGTCCCAGGGGTTATAGCGCGGCGTGAAATGGGTGGCGATGTCGTAGTCCGGACCGAGCGCCATTTTGACGCCGCCGAGGATCAGCTCCTTGACCCGCGCCGGCTTGCGCCGGGACAGCTGAAAGAAATACATCCCCCACATCACGTTGCGCCAGCGGATCAGATGATAGGCGAGCTTTGACGGCAGGCGCGCCCGCAATTTGTTGGCGACGGGATCCTGCGCCGGGCGCGACACCACATAGGTCGGCGAACGCTGCAGCATGGTGACGTGACCGGCCTTCCTCGCCATCTCCGGCACCAGCGTCACGGCTGTGGCGCCCGAGCCGATCACCACCACGCGTTTGCCGGCATAGTCGAGATTTTCCGGCCATTTCTGCGGATGCACGATCTGGCCGGCGAAATTGTCGCGGCCGGAAAATTCCGGCGTGTAGCCTTCCTCGTATTTGTAATAGCCCGAGCACATGAACAGGAAATTGCAGGTGAAGCGCACCACCTCGGTGCCGCCCTCGCCCACCCGGCGTTCGGTCTCCACCGTCCAGCGCGCGTCGGGCGATGACCACGACGCCCGCTTGACCCGGTGGTTGAAGCGGATCTTCTTGTCGATGCCGTTCTCGGCGGCCGTCTCGCGGACATAGTTCAGGATCTGCGGGCCGTCGGCGATCGCCTTCGCCTCGGTCCATGGCTTGAACGAATAGCCCAGCGTGAACATGTCCGAGTCGGAGCGGATGCCGGGATAGCGGAACAGGTCCCAGGTGCCGCCGATGCAGTCGCGGCCCTCGAGAATGGCAAAACTCTTGCCGGGACATTTGTGCTGCAAGTGATAGCCCGCGCCGATGCCGGACAGCCCGGCGCCGACGATCAGCACGTCGAAATGTTCGTTCTGCATGGTCGTCTCCCCGCGGACTGGTTCGTTGCAGTCATGGCCGGGTCAAAAGCGCGAAGCGCGTCTTCGCTCGAGATGTCCCGGCCATCCACGTCTTCGCTCGCATCAAGTCTAAAGACGTGGATGCCCGGCACAAGGCCGGGCATGACGAAAAACGTTTCATTCCGGGGCGCGCGCCCCGGAATGACGGCCTCCTCAATAGCGGTAGTGGTCCGCCTTGAACGGGCCTTCCGGCTTGACGCCGATATAGTCGGCCTGGTCGGGGCGCAGCTTCGTCAGCTTCACGCCGATCTTGGACAGATGCAGCCGCGCCACCTTCTCGTCGAGCGACTTCGGCAGCACGTAGACCTTCTTCTCGTATTTGCCGTCCTTGTTGTTGGCGAACAGTTCGATCTGCGCCAGCGTCTGGTTGGTGAAGGAGGCCGACATCACGAAGCTCGGATGGCCCATGGCGTTGCCGAGGTTCACCAGGCGGCCTTCCGACAGCAGGATGATGCGGTGTTTGTCGGGGAAGGTGATCTCGTCGACCTGCGGCTTGATGTTGGTCCATTTCAGATTGCGCAAGTGAGCGATCTGGATCTCGTTGTCGAAGTGGCCGATGTTGCAGACGATGGCGCGGTCCTTCATCGCGCGCATGTGCTCGATGGTGATGATGTCCTTGTTGCCGGTGGCGGTGACGAAGATGTCGGCGCGGGGCGCGGCGTCTTCCATGGTGACGACTTCATAGCCTTCCATCGCCGCCTGCAGCGCGCAGATCGGATCGACCTCGGACACCATGACGCGGCAGCCGGCCTGGCGCAGCGACGCCGCCGAGCCCTTGCCGACGTCGCCGAAGCCCGCGACCATCGCCACCTTGCCCGACATCATCACGTCGGTGCCGCGGCGGATGCCGTCGACCAGCAATTCGCGGCAGCCGTAGAGATTGTCGAATTTCGACTTGGTCACGCTGTCGTTGACGTTGATGGCGGGGAACAGCAGCTTGCCTTCCTTCTCCATGTTGTAGAGCCGGTGCACGCCCGTGGTGGTTTCCTCCGAAACGCCTTTGATATTTTTCGCGATCTCGGCGAAGTAGCCCTTCGGCTTTTCCTTCAGGAGCTTCTTGATCAGCGCGAAGAACACTTCCTCTTCTTCCGATTCCGGCTTGTCCAGGAACTTGACGTCGCCCTGCTCGGCGCGCAGGCCGTGATGCACCAGCATGGTGGCGTCGCCGCCGTCATCGAGGATCATGTTGGGCGTGCCGCCGCCGTGCCAGTCGAACAGCTTTGCGGTGTAGTCCCAGTATTCGGCGAGGCTCTCGCCTTTCACCGCGAACACGGGAATGCCGGCCGCCGCGATCGCGGCCGCCGCATGATCCTGGGTCGAATAGATGTTGCAGGAGACCCAGCGGATGTCGGCGCCGAGCGCGGCCAGCGTCTCGATCAGGACCGCGGTCTGGATCGTCATGTGCAGGGAACCGGCGATGCGCGCGCCCTTCAGGGGCTGCTTCGGACCGTATTCCTCGCGCGTCGCCATCAGGCCGGGCATCTCGGTCTCGGCCAGCGAGATTTCCTTGCGGCCGAATTCGGCGAGCGAGATGTCCTTGACGATGTAGTCGGTGAAGGCGGGCTTCTTGGCGGTGGCGGATGTCATATCATTTTTCCTGAGGCGATGAATTTGGATGTATCGGTACCGAACGAAACTGGACGCTTTAAGGCGACGCTTTGCTCCCTCGCCCCGCCCTTCGCGGGGAGAGGGCAACGGCGGCCTGCGGCCGCCGTTCTTCATCTAAGAACGCCGATGCGACAGCATCGGCTACGGTGAGGGGCTCTCCGCAACCGGAAGCGGACGTCGCGGAGGCTCCCCCTCACCCGGCGCCTTCGCGCACGACCTCTCCCCGCAAGCGGGGAGAGGCAAGAAAATCACACCGAGCGCTTCAGCGCGTCGGCGAGGTCGGTCCTCTCCCACGAGAAGCCGCCGTCCTTTTCCGGCGCGCGGCCGAAATGGCCGTAGGCGGCGGTGCGGCGATAGATCGGCCGGTTCAGCTTCAGCGAGCGGCGGATGTTGGTCGGCGTCAGCCGGAACATTTCCGGCAGCACCTTCTCGAGCTTCTTCTCGTCGACCTTGCCGGTGCCGTGGGTATCCACCAGCACCGACATCGGATCGGCGACGCCGATCGCATAGGCGACCTGGATGGTGCAGCGCTCGGCGAGGCCGGCCGCCACCACGTTCTTGGCGAGATAGCGCGCGGCATAGGCCGCCGAGCGATCGACCTTGGTCGGGTCCTTGCCGGAAAACGCGCCGCCGCCGTGCGGGGCATAGCCGCCGTAGGTGTCGACGATGATCTTGCGGCCGGTGAGGCCGCAGTCGCCGTCGGGTCCGCCGACCACGAAGTTGCCGGTCGGGTTGACCAGGAAGTCGGAGTTCTTCTGCGGCATCCAGCCCTTCGGCAACGCCGATTCCACCGCCGTCGAGATCATGTCCTTGATCAGGCCGGGCGTGTATTTCTTGTTGTTGCGGCTCTTCTCGTTGTGCTGGGTCGAGACCACGACCTTGGTGCAGCCGACCGGCTTGCCGTTGACGTATTTCACGGTCACCTGGCTCTTGGCGTCGGGCTGCAGGTCGGCGAGCTGGCCGTTGCGGCGCTTCTCCGACAGCACCTTCAGGATCCTGTGCGCGAAGAAAATCGGCGCGGGCATGAAGGAGCCCTTCTCGTACACTTCGCTCTCGGTGCAGGCGTAGCCGAACATCATGCCCTGGTCGCCGGCGCCTTCTTCTTCGCCGCTCTTCTTTTTCTTGGCGTCGACGCCCATCGCGATGTCGGGCGACTGGCCGTGCAGCAGCACCTCGATGTCGGCGCCGTGATAGGAGAAACCGTTCTGGTCGTAGCCGATATCCTTGACCACGCCGCGGGCGATGTGGCTGATCAATTCGCGATCGACGACCGAGACGCCGTGGATGGTCGCGGAACAGCTGGCCGCGGCCTTCGCCCGCAATCACGATCTTGTTGGTCGTGCACAGCGTCTCGCAGCCGAGCCGGGTGTTGACCAGACTATCGTCGGCAATGCCGAGCTTGACGTCCTTCTCGATGAAGGCATCGAGGATAGCGTCGGAAATTTGGTCCGAGACCTTGTCCGGATGACCTTCGGAAACCGACTCGGAGGTGAACAGATATGACGCGCGCATCAACCAACCCCTTTTTCCGCCAGACCGCGGCGGTCCTTTCTAAATGTGTCCTGAAATGTCAGTCCCGACGGCGCGAGATGACGTAGGATTCGTCGTAAAACCAGAGCCCGTTGTGCTTGCGCAAAACCTCTCTGGCGGCATCGAGATAACGGCCACTTTGGGTCATTTCCGTCAACCGGTCGTCTTCGATCTGGGCGACATACACCGCCGCGTTCCATGCTGCAAAGGCCGTCGAGGTTCCGATCGAGCCGGTGACCTCATTCGGCAACGCTTCCATATCATAACGGAAGATCGAACGGTTATCGGCATAGGCATTAAAGTTAAGATCGCGGGCCGCCGACCCCAGCTCGTATTTCACCGCGCGCAATAGCTCATGACGGCTGACCGCGAAAGGACTTTCTCCGGGCCATACTGCCTGAATAATCTCCATTCCGGGGTCCTGGCCGTGGGAGTGAATTCCGATCAGACGGCCCCCCGCCCGCAGCGCCCGCGCCAGTGGTGCAATGATACGTTTTGCACGGAAATTGACCGAAGATTTGGCCCGGTAGGGCTGGGAAGCGATAATCAGGTCGAAATTGGCCTCGGTCCGGCCGGCCCGCGGGATGATCTGATCGAGCAAAAACCGGTGATCTTCCCGGTACAGCACGATCGCGACCGGCCGCTCATAGACCGGCATGCCCGAGCGGGGGCTGACATTGGCCCGCCAGTTCTGCTCCAGAAACGGCTTGAGTTCGGCGATCTGGACCTCGAATTCGCCGGAGGAGGCTCCGCGCAGGGCGACTTCATGCCAGATCATCCCCGCTGCCGCCGCCGGCGAGACCGGGGCCAGCCAGGGGGCCTCGGCGTAATACATGTTGGTGAGGACGAAAACGGTCGCCGGGTGCTCGAACAGCCGGTCCGGCACCTTTTCCAGCGTCAGCCGGACATCCTCGAGACTGAGTTCCTTGCCGGCGATATAGAACGGCATGTGCGGAAAGCGGCCATGCATCGAGCGCATCACCCGCGCCAGCACCGTGCCGTCGCCGACGCCGGCATCGAATACCCGCAGCGCGGGGGGCCGGGGGTGGATGCTGCCGAGTTCCAGTCCGACTCGCTCCGCGATCACCCGCTTTTCGCTGCAGGTATGGACGAACAGCAGGTATTTTTGCCGATTCTCGAAAAACCGGAAATTGCCTCTGGGGTCGCGCTTTTCCGGCGGGACCTGCAGGCCACGCGGCGGAGGTACCCCGCCCGGCATCGAGGCCGCGATATAGGCCTGGATGCGGTCCAGCGTGTCGATGGTGATGCGCTTGCCCTCGCGCAGGCGATGCACCAGCTTGCCGTCATTGACCGCGCGGCGGCCGAAGGTCAATTCCGCCATATCCGCCTGGCGGCAGAATTCGGTTATCTGGCTCAGGATCTCGTCGTTTTTCATGGAGCGGGGATTGGGCCGGACGGGTGGGCAGCGGCAGTCGCGGCGGTTGTCCTACCATCATCTGCCCAATGGGGGAATTCGCAAAGCTTGCGCGAATGCGCCGGCGATCTCGCCGCGTGTTTCGCGCGAGTTTTGGCCTGTTCGTTCCGCCCTCTCCAATCAGAGGGCGCAGGGAATGCCGGGCGCCCGATGCGCCCAATAGCCGCGTGTGCAGAGGTTAGTGGGCGTTGAGCTGCTTTTGGATTGCTGCAAAGCCCGTCATAAAAATACTGACATAGGTTACCAGCGGTTCTGTTTGTGAACTCAACCCCATGCTCCCCGCCCCGACGTGATGCCGCCAGACTAAATGCAGCGGCGGAGCGAAATCAAAGCGCTCTGGCCAGCGTTGCCGAGGGCCTGCTGTTCGCGGAAGGTGCGTATGCTGGATGTATGGTGCTGCTGGTGGCTGAGCTCCCAAGGAGCAGCCGAACTTTCGCGTGCTTGGCGTTTCCTCATACACGAGGAGTTGAAAATGGGTCGATCACTGGCTTTTCTTCTCATGGCTTGCGCTGCTTTATTCATCGACAACCGATCAGCGAAATCCGCTCCAATTTGTGTTGAGGCGCCGAGTAGCGTCGTAGGCACAACGGCAATGCGAAAATCAATACGATCAGAATGCGATCCGGTTGCCGCTAAATCAGAGGCGCGGGAAGCGGCGGCGCACCATGTCTTGGATGCGCTCGGCCCGACTTGCAATTCTCGCATCAGCAATGCAACAGCAAGGCGACTTTGTGCCGCCCGTGGCCTGACTTTCATTGGCGACCGCCCGATCCGAGTTTTAGGTGACACCGACAGTTTAGCTTCAACGCCCGCGCCGGGACAGCCTGCCCTTTCCTTTTCACTGGCCGTCGTGCCCGGCGCTACGCTATGCGTCGCTTTGCAGGATCTTCCCGGGCAGTCCTCGACTTCCACGACGGGCGACCCAGGGTGTTTCTTTAATAACTTTCGAAAGACAACCGTGCTTTGGCGCATGCGAGGCCACTGTGGCGTCATTTGCATCTAATCAGCGGGTCATGAAAGGCTTCTGTCTCATCATGGCACATCGCGTCATTTCCCTGCGCTGCGGATTTTGATCGCTACCGAGGCATAGCGGAGTTTGCAACCTTGCGCGGCCGGGAGATCTATGAGCTGGCGCCCCCGCCAGCGCTCACCAGGATTCCGCATACCGCTTCGCGCTGTCCGCGATCCGCTGCGCCTCGAGGCCGATCTCGCGCAATTGTCCCGTCGGCGAGGTGATCTGACCGCAGAAATAGAGCCCGGGCGCGCCAGTTGCGTGGCCGGTCACGAGCGGCATGCCGTGGCTGTCGAACACGCCTTCCACGTCGGGCATCAACCGGCGCAGGTCGGGACGAAAACCGGTCGCAAGGATGATGGCGTCAAATTTTTCGCTGCGCCCATCGTCGAATACGACGCCGTCCGGCGTCAGGCGGGCGATGCCGCCGCGCACCTCGATGGAGCCGTCCCTGATCCTGTCCAGCGTGCCGATATCGATCAACGGCACGCGCCCGTCCTCCTCGACCATCTGGCGCGGTCCCTTGGCCGCGCGGCGCAATCCCAAATCTTCGATCCGACCGATCGCCAGCCGCAGGATCGGCGCGTTGATCCAATCGACCATGCGCGCGGGCAAGCGCCGATACAGGATCGCCCATGCCAGGATCGGAAAACCCAGCAGCTCCCGCGGCAATATCTGAACCGGGCTCCGAACCGCCAGCGCGACATCGATGCCGGCATTCGCCAGGTCCAGAGCGATCTCGCCGCCCGAGTTGCCGAACCCGACGACCAGCACGCGCTTTCCCTGATACGGTGCGGGATTGCGATATTCGCTGCTGTGGACGACGGCGCCTCGATAAAGTTCCGACCCCGGCCACGAGGGACGATACGGCGCGTCGGCGATGCCGGTTGCGACGACCACAATGGGAGCCGAGGTCGAGCCTCCGTTTGCCTCCACGCACCATTGCGTCGCATCGCGCCGGATGCGCGACACCGTCGTATCGAAAACCGGCTTGATATCAAAGCGTGCAGCGTAGTTTTCGAGGTACTCGACCATCTGCGCGCGGGATGGATAGGTCGGGTAGGCCTTCGGCATCGCCATACCCGGCAGGCCGGAATGGTTGCGGTCGGTGTGGAGATGAAGGCGATCATAGTGCCGTCGCCAGACGGCGCCGACGGCGTCGGCCTTCTCCAGCACCGTGACATTGAAGCCCGCGCTGCGCATCGTCACGGCACATGCCAGCCCCGCCGGGCCAGCACCCACTATGATCGCGTCGGCATTCCGCAACAGGCCCTCCTCGGGGGAGTGCTATTTCCCCATACCTCCGTTGGCGACACGATCGCGCGACTATGCACGCCCGCCCGACGGCTTGCGAGGGGCTGGCTGCGCCAAATATGCCAGCAACTTCATCTCGCGGCGCCCCCGAGTCACCGTATCAAGCACAAGCCCGGAGGAAACCGAAAGCAACGCCATAATCATCAGGCCCATCGACAAAACCGCTGTCGGCAGGCGGGGAACGATACCCTCCTCGAGGAAAGTAACGACGACCGGAATCGCGAGACCGATCGAAACCAGCATCATAAAAACTCCGAGTGACGAGAAGAAGCGCAGCGGCTTTTCGGACCGATAGAGCTTTAGGATGGTGCCCAGGATTCGAAAGCCGTCGCGCCAGGTATTGAGCTTGCTGAAAGACCCCTCGGGCCGAGCGAAATAAGGCGTTTCGATCTCCGCGACCGGCAGCGCCAGTTCGAGCGCGTGCACGCTCAGCTCGGTTTCGATCTCGAAACCATCTGAAAGTACCGGAAAAGATTTGACGAAGCGTCGCGAAAACACGCGATAGCCGGAAAGAATATCCATGAAGGCCTCGCCGAATACCGAAGAGAGAAAGCTGGTCAGCAACCAATTGCCGGTGCGATGACCCGGCCGATAAGCCGCCTCGGCCTGATCTACCCGAAGGCCTACCACCATATCGAGACGGTCGGACAGCAGCGCTTCGATCATGCGTGGCGCGCTGGCTGCATCGTAAGTGGCGTCGCCGTCGACCAGCACATAGACATCAGCATCGATATCGGAAAACATCCGCCGGACCACATGGCCCTTGCCCTGGCGGCGCTCGCTATGCACCTGGGCGCCGGCCTCGCGGGCGACCGCGATAGTGCGGTCAGACGAATTATTGTCATAGACGAAGATTTCAGCAGATGGCAGAGCTTTACGAAAATCCGAGACAACGATTCCCACCGCGGCTTCCTCGTTGAAGCACGGCACCATCACAGCAATCCGAGTTGGCGGAATTGTCATCTCCAGAAGCTCTGCCTAATCGAGCCACCCAGCACCGCTGCTCCTATCGCGATCAGACGATTGCAGGCTGAAGATCAACGCCATCTCTTGCCGCCTCGCGTCCCCGGAGGCTCGAATTTGCCGACAGCATAGTCAAAAGCTCGAGACATTGCGATGGAAATCACGGCGCCGACGACCAGTACAGGGTGGATCATGAAGAAGATCCGGTCCAACATGAGCTTTACTGCAATAGCCGAAGCGAGCCGCGTTGTCCCACTCCGACTACCGACGCATGCGATGAAATCCTGAACTCTACTTGCCCCATACCTCGTTGGCGACATCGACCGCGAGCTTCAGCTTCGCCCACTGCTCTTCCTCGGTCAGGAGGTTGCCCTCCTCGGTCGAGGCGAAGCCGCATTGCGGCGACAGCGCGAGCTGATCCAGGGCTGCGTATTTGGAGGCTTCCTCCAGCCGCCGCTTGATGTCGTCCTTCTTCTCGAGTTCGCCGCTCTTGGAGGTGATGACGCCGACCACCACGATCTTGTTGCCCTTGGGCAGGAACCGCAGCGGCTCGAAGCCGCCGGCGCGATCGGAATCGTATTCGAGGAAATAGCCGTCGTAATTGGTGCCGGCCAGCATGGTCTCCGCCACCGGCTCGTAGCCGCCGGACGAAATCCAGGTCGAGCGGAAATTGCCGCGGCAGACATGGGTGGTGATGGTCATGTCGGCCGGCCGCTCGGCGATCGCGTAGTTGATGATGCGCGCGTAGATTTCCTGCAGGCCGTCGGGGTTGTCGCCGCGCTCGCGCGCCTTCTTCAACTCCTCCTGCGAGCAGAGATAGGCCCATACCGTGTCGTCGAACTGCAGATAGCGGCAGCCGGCGTCGTAGAAGGCCTTCACCGCCTTGCGGTAGGTCTTGGCGAGATCCTCGTAGAACACCTCGAGATCGGGATAGACCTCTTTCGAGATCGACTTGCGGCCGCCGCGGAAATGCAGCACCGCCGGCGACGGGATCGTCATCTTCGGCATCACATGCGCGGTTTCGCAGTGCTTCTTCAGGAACTTGAAATGGTCCAGCATCGGGTGATGATCGGGGAAATCGAGCTTGCCGATCACCCGCACCGCGTCGTGCCGGGTCTCGACGCCGGCGAACTGGATGCCCGTGTCGGGGTGAAACAGTTCGCAACCCGTCAATTTCGCCAGAAAGTCGAAATGCCACCAGGAGCGGCGGAATTCGCCGTCGGTCGCGAGCCTGAGCCCGATCGAGGCCTGCTTGTGCACGACCTTTTCGATTTCCATGTCCTCGATCTTGCGCAAATCGTCGGCGGAAATCTCGCCCTTCTCGAGCCTGGCGCGCGCCTCCTTGATCTTCGGCGGCCGCAACAGGCTGCCGACCTCGTCGGCGCGGAAGGGGGCTTTTGTTCTTTGCATGGTCTTCTCTCCCGGAGGAACTTTAATGTGCCGCGGCTCCCGAGACGCCGAGGAAGCGCTCGAGCACCGCGGGATCGGCTTTCAGCGTGCTGCTGGCCGCGTCATGGACGATCGCGCCGCGTTCCAATATCACAACGCGGTCGGCCAGCCCTAGAATCTTTTGCGCATTCTGCTCGACGATGATGGCGCAGATGCCGCCCGAGCGGGTAATCGTGCCGAGCGCCCGGAGCAGTTCCTCGACGATGATCGGGGCCAGCCCCTCGGTCGGCTCGTCCAGCAGCAGGACCTGGGGGTTGAGCGTCAGGGCGCGGCCGATCGCCAGCATCTGCTGTTCGCCGCCGGAAAGCTGATTGCCGAAATTGTTGCGGCGCTCCTGCAGCCGCGGAAACATCTCGTAGACCCTGGCCACCGTCCACGGCCCCGGCTGCGCCACCGCGGTCATGTTCTCTTCCACCGTCAGCGACTTGAAGATATTGCGCTCCTGCGGCACCCAGCCGATGCCGGCCCGCGCCCGCTGATCCGGCCGCATTGCGGTGATGTCCACCCCGCCGAGGGTGATGGTGCCGCCGAAACGCCTGGTGACGCCGACGATCGAATTGATCAGCGTGGTCTTGCCGGTGCCGTTGCGGCCCAGCAGCGCCAGCACCTGGCTTTCGGGCAGGCGCAGCGACATGCCGGGCAATACCACCGCCTCGCCATAGCCGGCGCGCAAATTCTCGATGCAAAGCAGGTCAGACATCGGCGGCCTCGCCGAGATAGACCGCCTTGACCTGGGGATCGCGCGCCACCTCGTCCGGCGGGCCTTCGACCAGCAGCGCACCGCTGACCAGCACCGAAATGCGGTCGGCGAACGAGAACACCAGATCCATGTCGTGCTCGATCAGGAGCACGGTGACGTCGCGCGGCAGCGAAGCGACGGCGGCCAGGATATCGTGGCGCTCGCTTTCGGGAACGCCGGCGGCGGGCTCGTCCAGCAGCAGCACGCGCGGCCTGGCGGCGATCGCGACCGCGATCTCCAGCAGGCGCTGCTTGCCGTAGGGCAACGTCGCGGTGAGATCGTTCATGACGTCGAGCAGATGGAAGCGCGCGAGGTTTTCGGCGATCTCGGCGTTGACGTCGTCGCGGGTGCCCATCCGCCGCCACCAGTCGCCGCCGCGGCCGAGCCGCTCCGACACGGCGAGCCCGATGGTCTCCAGCGGCGTCAGATCGGCGTACAGCTGGTTGATCTGGAACGTGCGCGACAGCCCGCGCAGCACGCGGGCGTGCACGGGCAGATCGGTGATATCGTTGCCCTCCAGCAGGATGCGGCCGCCGTCGGGCTTGAGCACGCCGGTCAGGAGGTTGATGACGGTGGTCTTGCCGGCGCCGTTCGGGCCGATCAAGGCGTGGCGGGCGCCCTGCTCGATCCTGCAGCGAAAGCTCGCGCGTGACCTTGAGGCCGCCGAAGTGCTTTTCCAGCCCCCTCGTTTCCAGCGCGACCGTCATGGCGTGTCGCCCTCGGGAACGGCAACGGTGGCCTTGCGGCCGCCGAGCTGCCGGATGACGAGGTTCGGCGCCCACAATACCCAGCGATGCATGCGCTGGCGGCCGACCAGCACGATCACGACCAGCACGAGCCCGATCCAGAACTGCCAGTATTGCGGCGTGATGGTCGAAAACACTTCCTGCAGCATCCGGAACACCACGGCGCCGATCAGCCCGCCGTAGAGATAGCCGGTGCCGCCGATCACCAGCACCAGCATCAGATCGGCCGAGCGCTCGAACGAAAACACGTCCAGCGAAGCAAGCTGAGTGCTCTGGGTGAACAGCGCGCCCGCGATCCCGGCGTAGAACGCCGCGATCGTGTAGATGGCGATCAGGCGCCTGTTGACGGGAATGCCGATCGCGGCGGCACGCAGCGGATTGTTCCTGATCGCGCGCAGCGACAGCCCAAACGGCGAGTGCACGATCCGCCGCGCCAGCAGGAACAGGAGAAACAGCACGGCGAGGCAATAGAAGAACCCGACCTTGCCGAACATGTCGAAGGCGAACAGGCCGAGGATCGGCTGCATCTCGATGCCCTGCAGCCCGTCGGTGCCGCCGGTGATGTCGGAAAAGCGCTCCGCCAGCGCCTCCAGCAGCAGCGCAATCCCGAGCGTCACCATCAGCCGGGTGAGGTCGACGCCCCTGATCACCAGGAAAGAGGTGACGAAGCCGAGCACCATCGCGACGAGGCCGGACGCGATCAGCGCCAGGACCGGCTCGTTGATGACGCCGTGCAGCGCCAGCAGCCCCGCGGAATAGGCGCCGACGCCGAAGAACGCCGCATGGCCGAGCGAGACGACCCCGGCATAGCCCAGGATCAGGTCGAGCGAGAGCGCGAACAGCGCCAGCCGCACGATATCCGTCATGATCAGATAGCGGGACGGAAACAGGAAGGCGCAAGCAAGCGCGAGAATCCAGAAGGCGATCTCGCTCCAGTGCCAGCGTGCGTGCGCCCTGGCATGATATCCGACGTCGGCTTGCGCTGTCATGGCTTTCGGCTCAGCGGGCGGCGGTGCGACCGAACAGGCCGTTCGGACGCCAGATCAGGATCACGATCATGATGGTGTAGATCACGAACGGCCCGATTTTCGGCACGTAATATTTGCCGGCGACGTCGCCGATGCCGAGCAGCAGCGAAGCCAGAAACGGCCCGGTGATGCTGGAGGAGCCGCCGACCGTCACCACGATCAGGAAGTAGATCATGAATTTCAGCGGAAAATACGGATCGAGACCCAGGATCTCGGCGCTCAACGCGCCGCCGAAACCGGCAAGGCCGCAGCCGAACGCGAAGGTGAACGCGAACACCTGCGGCACGTTGATGCCGAGGCCGCTCGCCGCGCGCGGGTCGTCCACCGCCGCCCGCAAGCGGCTGCCGAACCGGGTGCGCGCCAGCACCAGTTGCAGGCCCGCGGTCAGGAGGCCGCAGATCACGATGATCATCAGCCGGTAGCGGCCGATGCCGACGCCGAAGAAATCGATCTGCCCCTCGAGCGCCTCGGGAATCTTGATGAAGACCCGCGACGATCCCATGATGTAGTCGACCGCCGCCACCGACATGAAGACGAGGCCGATGCTGAACAGCACCTGATCGAGGTGGCTGCGGGCATAGAGGTGACGGTAGAGCGAACGCTCCAGAACCGCGCCGACCAGCGCGCTGGAAACGAAGGCCAGCGGCAGCGCCGCAAAGAACGGCCAGCCGGATTGATTGACCAGCACCGCGCAGACATAGCCTCCCGTCATGGCGAAGGCGCCATGCGCGAGATTGACGAAGTTCATCAGCCCGAGCGTGACCGCGAGCCCGCAGGCGAGCACGAACAGCAGCATGCCGTAGGCGACGCCGTCGAACAGGTTGGTGAAC
This sequence comes from uncultured Alphaproteobacteria bacterium, assembly GCA_963721275.1. GTDB lineage: Bacteria > Pseudomonadota > Alphaproteobacteria > Rhizobiales > Xanthobacteraceae > Bradyrhizobium. The sequence continues at coordinate 21,942 of CAVRIQ010000033.1, forward strand.
AGCGAGGTCATTTATTTATCTAACCAGTCATTCCGGGGCAGCGCGGTAGCGCTGAACCCGGAATCTTTTCGCGACAATGCCGGGATTCCGGGCTCGCGCTGACGCGCGCCCCGGAATGACCTTCGGTCACTTCTTGGTCTTGCCGGAGTCCTTCACGGCTTCGAAGGTCTGGAATTCGACGTTGTAGAGTTCGCCGTCGACCTTCTCGACCTTGCGGATGTAGATGTTCTGCACGATGTCGCGGGTTTCCGGATCGATCGAGATCGGGCCGCGCGGGCTCTCCCACTTCATCCCCTTCATGGCCTCGACCAGCGCATCGCCGTCGGTCTTGCCGCCGGTCTTCTGCAGCGCCGCGTAGATCAGATGGATGCCGTCATAGCCGCCAACGGCCATGAAGCCCGGGCGCGAGCCGAACGCCTTCTTGTAGGCGGCGACGAATTCCTTGTTCATCTTCGAAGGATGGGCCGCCGAATACATGTGCGCGGTGACGGTGCCGAGCGCGGCGTCGCCCATGCCGTTGAGGAGATCGTCGTCCATCACGTCGCCGGGGCCGATCACCTTGATGCCGGCCTTGTCGAGCCCGCGCTCGGCGTACTGCTTCATGAAGCTGCCGCCCTGCCCCGCCGGCACGAACACGAACATCGCGTCGGGCTTGGCATCCTTCATCCGCTGCAGGAACGGCGCGAAGTCGGGATTGCCCAGGGGTACCTTGACCTCTTCGACGATCTGGCCGCCGCCGGCGGTAAAATGCTGCTTGAAGAAGTTCAGCGCGTCGTTACCGGGGGCGTAGTCCGAGGTCAGCGTCGCGACCTTCTTGATGCCGTTCTTGACGGCCCAGTCGGCGATGATGGTGGAGGACTGCGCCAGCGTAAAGCTGGTGCGCACGATATAGGGCGACCGCTCGGTGATGATCGAGGTGCCGGCCGCCATCACGATTTCCGGCACCTTCGCCTGCGTCGCCAGCGGCGCCGCCGCCAGCGCCGAGGGGGTAATGCCGAAGCCGGCGATGAAATTGACCTTGTCGTTGACGATCAGTTCCTGCGCGAGGCGCTTGGTGTTGTCCGGCAAGGTCGCGTCATCCTTGACGATGACCTCGATCTTCTTGCCGGCGACGGTGTCGCCGTTCTGCTGCATGTACAGCTTGACCGCGTTGTCGATCTGCTTGCCGGTCGACGCCTGGCCGCCGGTCATCGGCAGGATCAGGCCGATCTTCACGGTGTCCTGCGCCTGCGCCGGCGCCCACGCGGCTGCGCCTGCGATCGCAATGCCGGCCGCGGCCAGCGACAACATCTTGGTGCGAATGAACATGAACGCTCCTCCCTGATCGGTTTCGTGCCTTGAACCGAGTGCCGGCCGTTGCCGTACCATAACCCGGATTTCCCAGCCATGTGCCGGCACGGCATGACGTCTTATATCGGCGCGGCATGGCGTCTGAAGCGCGCGGCGATGTCAATCTCGACAATGGGCGCGACCCTCACCCGCCCCGTTGGTCACAGATCCCGCCGCTCCGCGCGGGAGAACGCCGCGCCTTAGGTATAATAGCACCTTAGACTGTCCGGAATGAGCCTGGTTGCGATGGCTTCACCGGAATGCCTGCGCAGGCTCGATCGAAACGAAGCTTCGGTTGACCGAAAAGCCGGGCACGGCCGGTCGACCCACATCAAAGTTTCCCGGCCCGCGGCCAGCAACGGGTTTTCTGTTGCGAGCCTGTCGCTTCGCCACTTTAATGCCGAGGCGCGGTTTTTCGGGTGGAGGAAACAATAATGAGAAAGATTTTTACGGCCGTCATCGTGGGTGCGGCCCTGATGCTCGCGGCTTGCGGCAAGGAGCCGGGGCCCGCAGGTCCCAAGGGTGACGCCGGGCCGCAGGGCCCGGCCGGATCGCAGGGCGCCCAAGGCGTTCAGGGCATCCCGGGGGCGCAGGGGCAGCAAGGCCCGCAGGGGCCGCAGGGACCACAGGGCGCTCCAGGACCAAAGGGCGAGGCCGGACCGAAGGGAGACACCGGACCAAAAGGCGACAGCGGACCAAAGGGCGACAGCGGACCGGCCGGCAGCAGCGGCCTTCGGTCGGTGCAGGCCGATGGCGCCGTCAGTTGTGAAGCCAGCGAGACACTGGTGTCGGTATTCTGTCCGGGCGGTGGCGCGCCGGATGGAGCGAAGTGCGGCACGACGCCGACCGTTGGTCTCTGCTTGAAGAAGCCGTAAACGCATCGGCACGCACTCGTGCTGCAGCCCGCCCGCCGGTTGATGCCGGCGGGCGTGAGGTTCATTTCGGCTGATCGGTTTTCGGGCGCGCCGCATCCTGAGCACGCTTGGCCATCCAGGCATCGTATTCCGGCGTGCCGGGCCGCGGCGGCACGCCTTCGGGCTCGCCGCCCAACCAGCTCGGTATCACGTCGATGATCCGACCGGTCGTTTGCTGGCCAGATGCGCACGACACCAGCAGCAGGCATGTTCCCAACAGCAGGAGTTTGGAGAGGTACTTCATGGCGATCGGATAGCGGTCTTTGCGCTGATTTGCCAGAGCCGGCGCACGCGCCTCCGCGGCACGGCACCGCCAGACATGACAACTCCGGGAACCGCGGCAAGGATACAAGACGAAGTCGGCGAAAGACCGCCATCCTCGGAACCCACCATCATCTGCCCACACCCGCGACGGGCGCTCCCACGACAAATTTCCGGTCAACGATTGTGCAGGTCGGGTATGTTCCATTATCAGCAGCGGAGAATTTGGGATTTGCGACCGGAGCCGAGTGGATTAAGTGGCAGCAAACACCGAGACCGAGCAGGCGAAGAGCCTCGTCATCGGGGGCACCGGATTGGTCGGTGGCTACATCGTCGAGCATCTCGTCCGCCGCGGTGAGCGGCCGCTGGCGTTGTCGAGGTCGCAGCAGGACAGGCCGGGCGTCGACTGGTTTCGCGGCGACCTGGCGCATCCCAACTCGCTAAAGCTTCCGCCGTTTGCGACCCTCTACTGCACCGCCGACGCCATTCTCCTGGCGGAGGCGCTTCCCCGGCTTTTCAACCCGTCCCTGAAACGGCTCGTCGTCTTCAGCTCGACCAGCGTCCTGACGAAGCAGGATACCGAAGTGGCGACCGAACGGGAGATGATCGGAAAGCTCGCCGACGCCGAGCGAAGGATCGCCGCGGCATGCGAGCAGCACGGCGTGGGCTGGACGATATTGCGCCCGACCCTGATCTACTCGGAGGGTCGCGACACCAATATCACGCCGTTGTCGCGACTGATCCGCCGCTTCGGTTTCATGCCGCTTGTCGGCGGCGCACCTGGCTTGCGGCAACCGGTGCATGCGGAAGATCTGGCGATCGGAGCCATCGCCGCGGCATCGAGCTCCGCGGCCGTCAACAAGTTCTATTCTCTGCCGGGCGGGGAGACCCTCACCTACCGCGAGATGATCGGCCGAATTTTCGACGGACTGCGGCTGCCACGGCGCACAGTTTCGGTACCGCCATTGCTGTGGAGAGCCGCCTTCAGTCTGGCGAAGCCGCTTTTCCCGACCGCGAATGTAGCGATGGGCATCCGCATGATGAAGGACATGACGTTCGATTCCGCCCCGGCAATTCGCGACTTCGGCTGGAACCCCAGGAAGTTCAAACCCCGGTTCGATTAGAGCCTCTTCCGTTTCGATTGAATTCCGGCGTTCGCGTCCTCCCGCATCAATCCATGAACACCACGGTCTTGCGGCCGTTGAGGATCACGCGATCTTCCAGATGATAGCGGATCGCGCGCGCCAGTACGCGGCGTTCGATGTCGCGGCCCTTGCGGACGAGAGCGTCCGGGGTGTCGCGATGGCTGATGCGCTCGACGTCCTGGTCGATGATCGGGCCTTCATCGAGGTCGCTGGTGACGTAATGCGCGGTGGCGCCGATCAGTTTGACGCCGCGCTCATGCGCCTGGTGATAGGGCCGCGCGCCCTTGAAGCCCGGCAGGAACGAGTGATGGATGTTGATGCAGCGGCCCGACAGCCTCGCCGACATCTCGTTCGACAGAATCTGCATGTAGCGCGCGAGCACCACGAGATCGGTCCTGGTCTGGCCGACCAGATCCCAGACCGCATCTTCCTGCTCGCGCCTGGTCTCCCTGGTGACCGGCAGATGGTGGAACGGAATCTCGCCGAAATCGAGATTGCCGTAGGTCTCGCGCGGATGATTGGAGACGATCGCGGTCGGGATCATCTCGAGTTCGCCGGTGCGCCAGCGATACAGGATATCGACGAGGCAGTGATCGGATTTCGAAACCAGCAGCATCACCCGGCGGCGGGTGGCGCGGTCGCGCATCTGCCAGTCCATGCCGAAGCGTTCGGCGATCGCCGCAAAGCCGGTTTGCAGCGCCTGCAGATTGACCGCGAGATCGGCGGCGGCGAACACTACCCGCATGAAGAAATGACCGGTCTCGACATCGTTGAACTGCGCGGCGTCGAGAATGTTCTGCCCGTTATGGGCAAGGAACGTGGAGACGGCCGAAACGATGCCGGGACGATCCGGGCAGGACAGGGTCAACACATATTGATGATCGGGCATGGACGGACTTGACTACGATTTGAACCAGCATGGAACCGCGATTGGCGGCCCTGCTCTATCACCGGCCGTGCCCTTGCGCCAATCCCGGGCGAGGCGTCATGATGAACAAACAACTGCCGATCCCGGCAAGAAGCAGGACCATGGCCGACAGGCTGAACGGCTACCGCATCCTGATCCTGGAAACGCGCGAGGAGGCGCAGTTTTCCCGCCTGCTCGCCGAGCAGGGCGCGGATGTGCTGCAATGTCCGATGTTCACCATCCAGGATGCCCCCGATCCCGCGCCGATCGAGGCCTGGATCCGGCGTTTCGTCGCAGCGCCTTTCGACGACCTGGTGCTGACGACCGGCGAAGGGCTGCGCCGGCTGATGAAGGTGGCGCGGCGCATCGACGTCGAACAGAACTTCGTCGCCGCGCTCGGAAGCGCGCGGAAATTCGCCCGGGGTCCAAAACCCGGCCGGGCGCTGCGCGAGATCGGGCTGGAGCCGCAGGTGACGACGGAGAAGCCGACCTCCGAAGGCATCGCCGAGATGCTGGCGCGGGTCGATCTCGGGGGGCATCGCGTCGGCCTGCAGCTCTATCCCGACAGGGATCACGGCGCGCTGATCGGCGCCATCACGGCGCAAGGCGCCGAGGTCGATACCGTGTTGCCCTACGTCTATGACGCGAAAGCCGCCGACGCCAACATCGTCACCGCGATCGACGAGATGGCGCAGGGGCGCATCGACGCCATTGCGCTGACGAGTTCGGGCCAGGTCCGCCGGCTGATCGAGGTGGCGCAGGCCCACCATTGCGAGGATCGCCTGCGCGAAGCACTGACGCATACGCCGATTGCGTCGGTCGGCCCGGTGGTGTCCGACGAGCTCAAATCGCACGGCCTGCACACGGATATCTATCCCGCCAACGAGGCGTATTTCATGAAGCCGCTGATATCGGCGATGGCGACGGCGCTCGGAAAAAGCGCGCCGCGGACGAGCGCGAAATTTGAGACGTCATTGCGAGCGAGCGAGATGGTCAAGCCGGGATTCAGATGGCGAAATCCGGTGACCAAATGGTTCAAGCGCCGTCATTCCGGGGCGCGCGTGAAACGTGCGAACCATCGAGATGTGCAGTTGCACATCGTGGACGATTCGTCGAGATTCCGGGTTCGCGCTACGTTGACGCCCCGGAACGACAGACGCAAGGGTCAAGCTTACTCCGCCGCCTGCTTCAACTCGTCGAGATAGGCCCGGTACGCCAGCCGCATGCCATCCTCGAGCGAGGTGCGCGAACGCCAGCCAAGTTTGGCGAGCCGGCTGACGTCGAGCAGTTTGCGCGGCGTGCCGTCGGGCCGCGAGGGATCGAAGCTGATCGTGCCGGTGTAGCCGACGGTCTTCGCCACCACGCGGGCGAACTCGGCGATGGTGATGTCCTCGCCGGTGCCGATATTGACCAGTTCGTCGCTGGAATAGGTCTTCATCAGATGGACGCAGGCGTCGGCCAGATCGTCGACATAGAGGAATTCGCGCCGCGGCGTGCCGGTGCCCCACACCACCACGTCGCTTGACGCCGCGACAGCTTCGCTTCGTGAAACCTGCGGATCAGCGCGGCGACGACGTGACTGTATTCCGGATGATAATTGTCGCCCGGCCCGTACAGATTGGTCGGCATCACGTTGATGAAGTCGCTTCCGTACTGGCTGCGATAGGCCTCGCACCATCTTGATGCCGGCGATCTTGGCGATCGCATAGGGCTCGTTGGTCGGCTCCAGCGGCCCGGTCAGCATCGAATCCTCGCGCATCGGCTGCGGCGCGAGTTTCGGATAGATGCAGGACGAGCCGAGAAACATCAGCTTCTCGGCGCCGTTGACATGGGCGGCGTGGATCACGTTGGCCTCGATGATCAGGTTGTCGTAGATGAATTCGGCGCGCAGCGTGTTGTTGGCGACGATGCCGCCGACCTTGGCCGCCGCCAGAAACACCGCCTGCGGGCGCTTCGCCGCGAACCAGGCGCGACACCGCGGCCTGATCGCGCAGGTCGACCTCGCGGCGCCCGACCGTCAGGAGTTCGACGCCTTCCTGCGCGAGCCGTCGCACCAGCGCGCCGCCGACCATCCCGCGATGCCCGGCGACGAAGACCGTCTTGCCCTTCAGGTCAAACGGGGTCTTTGCCATTGGCCACCTCACGCCGCGCGATCGCAAGATCGCCTGCCACCATTTCCTTGACGAGCTGCGCAAAACTGATCTTCGGCGCCCAGCCGAGCTTCTGCCGCGCCTTGCTGGCATCGCCGATCAGAAGATCGACTTCGGTCGGGCGGAAATAGGTCGGATCGATGCGGACCACCGTCTTGCCGGATTTGCTGTCGACGCCGGTTTCGTCGACATCCTTGCCGCGCCATTCGATGCCGCGGCCGACTTCCGCGAAGGCCAGTTCGACGAATTCGCGCACCGAACGGGTCTCGCCGGTCGCCAGCACGTAATCGTCGGCCTCGTCCGCCTGCATGATCCGCCACATGCCCTCGACGTAGTCGCGGGCGTGGCCCCAGTCGCGCTTGGCGTCGAGGTTGCCGAGATAGAGCGTGTCTTGCAGGCCGGTCTCGATGCGCGGCGACGGCGCGGGTGATCTTGCGCGTCACGAAGGTCTCGCCGCGGATCGGGCTTTCATGGTTGAACAGGATGCCGTTGGAGGCGAACATGCCGTAGGCCTCGCGGTAGTTCACCGTGATCCAGTAGGCGTAGAGCTTGGCGACGCCATAGGGCGAGCGCGGATAGAACGGCGTGGTTTCCTTCTGCGGGACTTCCTGGACCATGCCGTACAGTTCCGAGGTGGAGGCCTGATAGAACCGCGTCTCCTTCTCCATGCCGAGAATGCGAATGGCTTCGAGCAGCCGCAGCACGCCGACCGCGTCGGCGTTGGCGGTGTATTCCGGGCTTTCGAAACTGACGGCGACATGGCTCTGCGCGGCGAGATTGTAGATCTCGGTCGGCCGGATCTCCTGCATCAGGCGGATCAGGTTGGTCGAGTCGGTCATGTCGCCGTAGTGCAGGAGGAACGGCACGTTGCCGGCGTGCGGATCCTTGTAGAGATGATCGATGCGCGCGGTGTTGAACGAGGACGACCGCCGCTTGACGCCGTGCACGATGTAGCCGAGGCCAAGCAGAAATTCGGCGAGATAGGCGCCGTCCTGGCCGGTCACCCCGGTGAGGAGCGCAACGCGCCGTTTCGAATCCTGAACCGTCATCTTCACTCCAA
>CAVRIQ010000034.1:0-112489 GCA_963721275.1 uncultured Alphaproteobacteria bacterium
CGGAAACGCACGACTTAAACAGGATTAGGACTGCTGAATGGTCGATAAAACGCCTGGCGACAGGAAACTGAGTGTTCCGAACAAGACCCTGACGCTTAAGCCTCGGGTCGAGACGGGCACCGTGAAGCAGAGCTTCAGCCACGGCCGCACCAAGCAGGTCGTGGTTGAAAAGCGCGGCAAACGCCGCGTCGGCGGTGAAGCTCCCGCAACGGAAACGCATGCGCCGGAACCCGCGGTCGTTGCCAAGGCGGCACCCGCAGCGCCTGCCGCCAAGGCGCCGCTCGCCCGTCCCGCGGCACCGCAGCCGGCTCAGCCGCGCGGCGGTTCCGGCGTGGTGTTGCGGACCCTGACCGAGGATGAGCGCAGCGCGCGCGCCAGCGCCCTTGCCGACGCCAAGGCCCGCGACCTGGAAGAGCGGCGGCTGGCGGAAGAGGAAGCCAGGCGCCGCAACAGCAAGGAAGGCATCGAGCAGGCCGAACGCGAAGCCGCCGAAGCCCGCCGCAAGGCCGAGGAAGAGCGCCATCGCCAGGACGAGGAAGCCAAGCGCAAGGCCGAACTCGAAGCCAAGAAACGTTTCGGCGAAGCCGAGGCCAAGACGGCGGCCGCGGCCCGCGCCGCGCTGCCTGCGGCCCGCGCCCCCGGTATCGCCGCCGACATCACCGACGAGGATGAAGGTCCGCGCCAGGTCCGCCGTGGCCCCGGCGGCGCCGTCCGCCCGGTGGCTGCCCCGAAGACGACCGCCAAACCGGCGCCGGCGAAGCAGCGCGGACGTCTGACGCTGGTCACCGCGCTCAACGCGGACGACGTGCGCGAGCGCTCGATCGCCTCGTTCCGCCGCCGCACCCAGCGCCTGAAGGGACATGCCTCGAACGAGCCGAAGGAAAAGCTGGTTCGCGAAGTCGTCATTCCGGAAGCCATCAATATCCAGGAACTCGCCAACCGCATGTCCGAGCGCGCGGTCGACGTCATCCGCCTGCTGATGAAGCAGGGCGCGATGCACAAGATCACCGACGTGATCGACGCCGACACCGCGCAGCTGATCGCCGAGGAACTGGGTCACACCGTCAAGCGCGTGGCCGCCTCCGACGTCGAGGAAGGCCTGTTCGACGTCGTCGACGATTCCACCGATACCGAGCCGCGTTCGCCGGTCGTGACCGTGATGGGCCATGTCGACCACGGCAAGACGTCGCTGCTCGACGCGCTTCGCCACGCCAATGTGGTTTCCGGCGAAGCCGGCGGCATCACCCAGCACATCGGCGCCTATCAGGTGACCTCGCCGGAAAGCGGCAAGAAGATCACCTTCATCGACACCCCCGGCCACGCCGCGTTCACCGCGATGCGCGCCCGCGGCGCCAAGGTGACCGACATCGTGATCCTGGTGGTCGCGGCCGATGACGGCGTCATGCCGCAGACGGTGGAAGCGATCCATCACGCCAAGGCGGCGAAGGTTCCGATGATCGTGGCGATCAACAAGATCGACAAGCCCGACGCCAGGCCCGACCGCGTGCGCACCGAATTGCTGCAGCACGAGGTGCAGGTCGAATCGCTCGGCGGCGATGTCGTCGACGTCGAGGTTTCCGCCAAGAACAACACCAATCTCGACAAGCTCCTGGAAATGATCGCGCTGCAGGCCGAATTGCTCGACCTCAAGACCAATGCGTCGCGCCCCGCCGAAGGCACCGTGATCGAAGCCAAGCTCGATCGCGGCCGCGGTCCGGTCGCAACCGTGCTGGTGCAACGCGGCACCTTGAGGGTCGGGGACATCATCGTCGCCGGCGCCGAGATGGGCCGCGTGCGCGCGCTGATCAACGATCAGGGCGTGACCATCGACGAGGCCGGACCTTCGGTGCCGGTCGAGGTGCTCGGCTTCAACGGCCCGCCGGAAGCCGGCGACCGCCTCGCCGTGGTCGAGAGCGAAGCCCGCGCCCGCGAAGTCACCAGCTACCGCGCGCACCAGAAGCGCGAGAACGCCGCCGCCTCAATTTCCGGCATGCGCGGCTCGCTCGAGCAGATGATGTCGCAGCTCAAGACGTCGGGCCGCAAGGATTTCCCGCTGATCGTCAAGGCCGACGTGCAGGGCTCGCTGGAGGCGATCCTCGGCTCGCTCGACAAACTCGGAACCGACGAGGTCACCGCCCGCATCCTGCATGCCGGCGTCGGCGGCATCTCGGAATCCGACGTGACGCTGGCGGAAGGCTTCAACGCCGCCATCATCGGCTTCAACGTCCGCGCCCACAAGGAAGCCGCCGCAGCCGCCAAGCGCAACGGCATCGAGATCCGCTACTACAACATCATCTACGACCTCGTGGATGACGTGAAGAAGGCGATGAGCGGGCTGCTCGCGCCCACCCTGCGCGAAACCATGCTCGGCAACGCCCAGATCCTGGAAGTGTTCAACATTTCCAAGGTCGGCAAGGTCGCGGGCTGCCGCGTCACCGACGGCACCGTGGAACGCGGCGCCAATGTCCGCCTGATTCGCGACAACGTCGTCGTGCACGAAGGCAAGCTGTCGACGCTGAAGCGTTTCAAGGACGAAGTGAAGGAAGTGCAGTCCGGCCAGGAATGCGGCATGGCGTTCGAGAATTACGGCGACATGCGTGTCGGCGACATCATCGAGTGTTATCGCGTGGAGACCATCCAGCGCTCGCTGTGAGTCCAAATCTCACGAAGCGCCTGGACCCCTATCGTTAGAAAATGCGGCGTCATGGCCGGGCTTGTCCCGGCCATCCACGTCTTACCTCGTAGAACAAGAAAGACGTGGATGCCCGCGTAGCCAAGTTTTCGCAGCCTTCCTGAAGTTGGCTGCGGCGCGGGCATTCAGAACGATTTCGAGAGACAGCAATGCCCCGCCACCACAAGAAGGACTCCGCCCCCGGCGGCTCGCAGCGTCAGTTGCGCGTCGGCGAAATCGTGCGTCACGCGATCGCGGACATTCTTTCGCAGGGCAGCGTGCACGACCCGGAACTCGAGGGCCACATCATCACCGTGCCCGAGGTGCGGATGTCGCCGGACCTGAAGCTCGCCACGATCTACGTGATGCCGCTCGGCGGCCGCGATACGGACGTCGTGATCGCGGCGCTGGAGCGGAACAAGAAGTTCCTGCGCGGCGAGGTCGCGCACCGCGTTAACCTGAAATTTGCGCCTGATATTCGCTTCCGCGTCGACGAACAATTCGACGAAGCGGAACGAATAGAGAAATTACTGCGAACACCTGCGGTGCAAAGAGACCTCGAACCAGATTCGGACAAATCCTGATGATTGTGACCACCGCCAACGGCGCGTTCGAGCAGCCGAATGCTGATTCGCACGAGGCTGAAAAAAATAATTTTTCGGAACCGCGAAGCGGCCGTCCCAACAATGATCCGCGCGATCAGGGTCAGCGCAGCGGCAAGCAGCCGCGCCAGAATAACCAGCCGCGGCGCGACAAGCGCGACGTCCATGGCTGGGTCGTGCTCGACAAGCCGATCGGCATGACCTCGACGCAGGCGGTCGCGGTGGTGAAGCGGCTGTTCCAGGCCAAGCGCGCCGGCCACGCCGGCACGCTCGATCCGCTCGCCTCCGGCGGCCTGCCGATCGCGCTCGGCGAGGCCACCAAGACGGTTCCCTTCGTGATGGACGGCCGCAAGCGCTACCGCTTCACGGTCGCCTGGGGCGAGGAGCGCGATACCGACGATACCGAGGGCCGGGTGGTCAAAGCCAGCGAACTCAGGCCCTCCGCCGAGGCCATAAGGGAGCTTCTGCCGCGCTTCACCGGCCTGATCGAGCAGATTCCGCCGCAATACTCCGCCATCAAGGTCCAGGGCGAGCGGGCCTACGATCTGGCGCGCGACGGCGAGACCGTCGATCTGAAGCCCCGGCCGGTCGAAATTCACCAATTAATTCTTGTAGATCAACCGGATAGCAGTCACTCCGTGTTCGAGGCCGAATGCGGAAAGGGAACCTATGTGCGGGCGCTGGCGCGCGATATCGGCCGGCTGCTCGGCTGCTACGGTCATATCTGTGAGCTGCGGCGGACGCTGGTCGGGCCATTCGGCGAGAAGGACATGATTCCGCTGGAACAACTGGAGGCTTTGTGCGATAGAGCCGCGTCTGGCGAGGGCAGCCTCGCCGACGCGCTATTGCCCGTTGAGACCGCGCTGGACGACATCCCGGCACTGGCCGTCACACGGGCTGATGCGGCAAGGCTCCACCGGGGCCAGGCCGTTTTGTTGCGCGGACGGGATGCGCCCAATTGTAGCGGCACAGTCTATGTCACGGTGGCAGGCCGGCTTCTGGCCCTCGCCGAAATTGGCAATGGCGAACTCATCCCCAAGCGCGTGTTCAACCTGAACGGACTGACTGCCAGTCCGGCTCGCAACAATGAAAGTGTTTGACGATGTCGATTACCGCCGAACGCAAAGCGGAAGTCATCAAGACGAATGCCAACAAGGCCGGCGACACCGGCTCGCCCGAGGTTCAGGTCGCGATCCTGTCGGAACGCATCAACAACCTCACCGGGCACTTCAAGTCCCACGTGAAGGATAATCATTCGCGTCGCGGGCTCTTGAAAATGGTCGCCACACGCCGTTCCCTTCTTGATTACATCAAGAGGAAGGACGAGGCGCGTTACAAGGCGCTGCTCGAGAAGCATAACATTCGTCGTTGAGTACAGCTCACGCGCGCGATCCTCGCGCGCGTTTTTACGCGTGGATCTCGAAAACGTCCGCGCGGCGTGTCCAGCCGCAATCCGGCAGTTGGGCGATAACGGGTAACACGCCCGTACCATCGGAAGGATGGACGCCATTCGAAACATAAGGACCATGGCAGGATCGCCGGATGCTGGGACCGCGAAACTTTCGCGATCAGCATCTCGCAATCTTGCGCATGGTCTTTTCGTTTCGGCGTCCCTGCTTCCGTGAAACAATGAAAGACGCATACAATGTTCAATATTCATTCAGTCGAGATCGATTGGGGTGGACGTCCCCTCCGGCTTGAAACCGGAAAAATCGCGCGTCAGGCCGACGGCGCCGTGATGGCGACCTATGGCGAGACCGTCGTGCTCGCCACCGTCGTCGCCGCCAAGACGGCCCGGGAAGGCGTCGACTTCCTCCCGCTCACCGTCGACTATCAGGAAAAGACCTACGCCGCGGGCCGCATTCCCGGCGGCTATTTCAAGCGCGAAGGCCGGCCCACCGAGAAGGAGACGCTGGTCTCCCGTTTGATCGACCGCCCGATCCGTCCCCTGTTCGTCGATGGCTGGCGCAATGAGACCCAGGTCATCGTCACCGTGCTGTCGCACGACATGGAGAACGACCCCGACATTCTGGCGCTGGTCGCCGCCTCCGCGGCGCTGACGCTGTCGGGGGCTCCGTTCAAGGGTCCGATCGGTGCCGCGCGCGTCGGCTTCATCAACGACGAATACGTGCTCAACCCGACGCTCGACGAGATGGTCGAGACCCAGCTCGATCTGGTGGTCGCCGGCACCGCGGACGCCGTGCTGATGGTGGAATCGGAAGCCAAGGAACTGAACGAAGACATCATGCTCGGCGCCGTGATGTTCGGACACCGGCATTTCCAGCCGGTGGTCAACGCGATCATCGAGCTGGCCGAGAAGGCCGCCAAGGAGCCGCGCGACGTCAAGATCGTCGACGAGAGCGTGCTGGAGAAGGAAATCCTCGGGCTGATCGAGAGCGATCTGCGCGCGGCCTACGCCATTCCGGTCAAGCAGGACCGCTACGCGGCGGTCGGCAAGGCCAAGGAAAAGGTGATGGCGCACTATTTCCCGGAAGGCCAGGAGCCAAAATACGACAAGCAGCGTATCGCCGGCGTGTTCAAGGAGCTGGAAGCCAAGATCGTTCGCTGGAACATCCTCGACACCGGCAAGCGCATCGACGGCCGCGATTCCAAGACCGTGCGCCAGATCATCGCCGAAGTCGGCGTGCTGCCGCGCGCTCACGGCTCGGCGCTGTTCACCCGCGGCGAAACCCAGGCGATGGTCGTGACCACGCTCGGTACCGGCGAGGACGAGCAGTACATCAACTCCCTGGCGGGCACCTACAAGGAGCAGTTCCTGCTGCACTACAATTTTCCTCCCTACTCGGTCGGCGAAACCGGACGCATGGGCGGCACCAAGCGGCGTGAAATCGGCCACGGCAAGCTGGCCTGGCGCGCGATCCACCCGGTGCTGCCGCCGCATCACGAATTCCCCTATACGGTGCGCGTGGTTTCCGAGATCACCGAGTCGAACGGATCGTCGTCGATGGCTTCCGTCTGCGGCGCCTCGCTGGCGCTGATGGATGCGGGCGTCCCCCTGAAGCGGCCGACGGCGGGCATCGCCATGGGCCTCATTCTCGAAGGCAGCCGCTTTGCGGTGCTGTCGGACATTCTCGGCGACGAGGATCATCTCGGCGACATGGACTTCAAGGTGGCGGGCACTGAAGCGGGCATCACCTCGCTGCAGATGGACATCAAGATCGCCGGCATCACCGAGGAGATCATGAAGGTCGCGCTCGGCCAGGCCAGGGACGGGCGCATCCACATCCTCGGCGAAATGTCGAAGGCGCTGACCGCGGCGCGCGCCGAGCTCGGCGAATACGCCCCGCGCATCGAGACCTTCAAGATCCCGACCGACAAGATCCGCGAAGTGATCGGCACCGGCGGCAAGGTGATCCGCGAGATCGTGGAAAAGACCGGCGCCAAGGTCAACATCGACGACGACGGCACCGTGAAGGTCGCCTCCGCCGACGGCGAATCGATCAAGGCCGCGATCAAGTGGATCAAGTCGATCGCCTCCGACCCGGAGCTCGGCCAGATCTACGACGGCACCGTGGTCAAGGTGATGGAGTTCGGCGCGTTCGTGAACTTCTTCGGCGCCAAGGACGGCCTCGTCCACATCAGCCAGCTCGCCTCCGCCCGCGTGCAGAAGACCTCCGACGTCGTCAAGGAAGGCGACAAGGTCAAGGTCAAGCTGCTCGGCTTCGACGACCGCGGCAAGACGCGGCTGTCGATGAAGGCGGTCGATCAGGTGACCGGCGAGGATCTCGAGGCCAAGCAGAAGACCGAGGCCCCGGCGCGCGAAGCCGCCGGCGAGTAAGTCTCGCAAAGATCGAAAACGACGAAGGGCGGCTTTTCAGCCGCCCTTTTTTGTCCGGCGGTTTGCGATAGCCATCAACCCTCATTCGCGGTCTCCGCCGGCAGCATATCGAGGCTCTCCTTCACCACCTCGCCAAGTGCGGAAAAGTCCGCCTTGCGCGGCGAGGTGCGCCGGAACACCAGTCCAATGCTGCGGCCGGGCTGCGGGTTTTCCAGGCGCAGGAATTTTACCCGCTCGTCGCGCCGCTCGACGTCGGCCGCGATCTGCGGAATCAGCGTGACGCCATAGCCGCCAGCGACCATCTGCATTACCGTGTTCAGGCTGCTGGCGCCGAACACGGTGCCGCCGCCGGCAGCGGTGCGCCCCCGCGCCGCGGTCGCGCAAAACGCCAGCGCCTGGTCGCGCAGGCAGTGGCCGTCCTCGAGCAGGATCAGCCGGCTTTGATCGATGTCTGCAGCGGCCACCCGCACGCTTTCCTTGCGCGGATCGCCGGCGGGCACCGCCAGCAGAAACAGATCCTCGAACAGGGCAATCGTTTCGATATCCGGCTCGGCCACCGGCAACGCCAGCATCGCGGCGTCGAGCGCTCCGCCCTTGAGGTCCTCGACCAATTGCCTGGTTTGGGTTTCCCTGAGTTCCAGCGCCAGTTCCGGAAACCGGCTTTGCAGGGTCGGAAGAATCCGCGGCAGCAGATAGGGCGCCAGCGACGGAATCACCCCGAGCGTCAGCCGTCCGGTCAACAGGCCGCTGCGATGGCGGGCGAAATCCACCAGATCCCGCGACGCCGTGAGTACATCCTCGGCCCGCCGCACGATTTCGCGCCCGACATCGGTCAGCATCACGTCCCCGGGCCGCCTTTCGACCACCGTGACGCCAAGCGTCCGCTCGAGGTCGCGGATCTGCATCGACAAAGCGGGCTGGGTTACGGAACAGGCCTCGGCCGCGCGGCCGAAATGACCGTGTTTGGCGAGCGCCGAGAGATAGCGAAGCTGTCTGAGCGTGATCATCACTCATCAGATAAACTGATCAGGAGCTCAAGACAATTCGACTGGACCTGATCTTGGATATCTTCCAGACTGCGGGTCTCGCGAATTCGTAACAGACCCCTGGAAACCCTGAGCTTTTGGAAACACTGAGCTTTTGGAAACGCTGAGGTCTCGATGCGAACGGGTTTCACTCGCCTGAGGACGCTTTGTGCCGGAAGGAATAGCGGCCGTGGCTGATCGTCCCCAATTAACGACCACAGCCGGCAACCCGATTGCCGATGACCCAAATTCCGCCAGCACCGGGAAGTCACAATAATTCCATTCGGAACTACTCGAAGAAAATTGCAGAAACGCGATCGGAGAAAGACATGGACGCAAAGACGGACGATAGCGCGGGCAAGTGCCCGGTCGTGCACACGACTGCCGCCAGGGCCAACCGCGACTGGTGGCCGAACCAGCTGAACATTCAGGTTCTCCATCAGCACTCCGCCCTGTCCAATCCGATGGGCACGGCGTTCGACTACGCCGAGGAGTTCAAGAAGCTCGACATGGAGGCGCTGAAGAAGGACCTCCACGCGCTGATGACGGACTCGCAGGAGTGGTGGCCGGCCGACTTTGGCCACTACGGGCCGCTGTTCATTCGGATGGCGTGGCACAGCGCGGGCACCTACCGTATCGGCGACGGCCGCGGGGGCGCCGGAGCCGGCCAGCAGCGTTTCGCGCCGCTCAACAGCTGGCCGGACAACGTGAACCTCGACAAGGCGCGCAGGTTGCTGTGGCCGATCAAGCAGAAGTACGGCAACAAGATCTCGTGGGCCGACCTTATGATTCTCACGGGCAACGTCGCCCTCGAGTTCGATGGGATTCAAGACGTTCGGTTTCGGCGGCGGGCGCGCTGATGTCTGGGAGCCCGAAGAGGACATCTACTGGGGCTCCGAAGGCAAATGGCTGGCGGACGAGCGCTACAGCGGCGACCGCGATCTTGCGAATCCCCTCGCTGCCGTGCAGATGGGTCTGATCTACGTGAATCCGGAAGGGCCGAACGGCAACCCGGATCCCCTCGCGGCGGCCAAGGATATTCGCGAGACGTTCGCCCGCATGGCGATGAACGACGAAGAAACGGTCGCGCTGATTGCCGGCGGTCACACCTTCGGCAAGACCCACGGCGCCGGCGACGCGTCACTGGTGGGCCCGGAGCCGGAAGCCGCCGGCATCGAGGAGCAGGGCCTCGGCTGGAAGAACGCCTTTGGCAGCGGCAAAGGCGGTGACACGATCGGCAGCGGCCTGGAAGTCGTCTGGACCACGACGCCGACGAAGTGGAGCAACAACTTCTTCTGGAACCTGTTCGGCTACGAATGGGAACTGACCAAGAGCCCGGCCGGCGCGCATCAATGGAAACCGAAGCATGACGCGGGCGCCGGTACGGTGCCGGATGCGCACGACCCGTCAAAGCGTCACGCGCCATCCATGCTGACCACTGACCTCGCCTTGCGGTTCGATCCGGTTTACGAAAAAATTTCAAGGCGCTTCCACGAGAATCCGGATCAGTTCGCGGATGCGTTCGCCCGGGCCTGGTACAAGCTCACGCACCGCGACATGGGCCCGATCGTGCGTTATCTCGGCCCGCTCGTTCCGAAGGAGGAACTGCCGTGGCAAGACCCCATCCCCGCGGTCGATCATGAACTGATCGGCGAGCAGGACATTGCCGCTCTGAAGGCCAGGATCCTCGCATCCGGGCTGTCGGTGTCCCAATTGGTCTCGACGGCCTGGGCTTCCGCTTCGACGTTCCGCGGCTCCGACAAGCGCGGTGGCGCGAATGGTGCGCGCATTCGCCTCGCGCCGCAGAAGGATTGGGACGTCAACCAGCCGGCTCAGCTGGCGAAGGTGCTTCAGAAACTCGAAGCGATCCAGAAGGAATTCAACGCTTCGCAGTCCGGCGGCAAGAAGGTCTCGCTCGCCGACCTGATCGTTCTCGGCGGCAGCGCCGCGATCGAGAAGGCAGCGAAGGACGCCGGGCAGGATGTGAAGGTGCCCTTCACGCCGGGCCGTATGGACGCGTCGCAGGAGCAAACCGACGTCGAATCCTTTGCGCCGCTCGAACTGACCGCTGACGGTTTCCGCAACTATCTCCGTGGCAAGCCGCGCGTATCCCCTGAGGAGCAGTTGGTGGACCGGGCGCAATTGCTGACGCTGACGGCGCCTGAGATGACGGTGCTCGTCGGCGGCCTGCGCGCGCTGAACGCCGGGCAGCCCGCGCACGGCGTCTTGACCCAGCGGCCCGAGACGCTGACGAACGACTTCTTCGTCAATCTGCTCGACATGGGCACGCAATGGCAGCCGTCCGCCGGAACCGAAGGCGTGTTCGAGGGTCGCGACCGGAAGACGAACCAGGTCAAGTGGACCGGCACCCGCGTCGACCTGGTCTTCGGTTCGCACTCCCAGCTCCGGGCTCTTGCCGAAGTCTATGCATGCGCGGACTCGAAGGAGAAGTTTGTGAAGGACTTCGTGGCGGCGTGGACCAAGGTGATGAATGCCGATCGTTTCGACCTTGCCTGATCCCGGCCTGTTCGACGCGGACCGGTAAAAGGGGGATCGCTTTCGATTGAAGTCGAGGAAGTCCCCGCGATAACATCGCGGGGACTTTTTCTTGTTTCGCCGTCATTGCCGGCTCAAGCGCCAAACCCCGCGCCGCGGAATGACAAATATTTGCAGGATTCAATTCGATGACGCCGCCGACCATCCGCCCCGCGCGGCACGACGAATATGACGAGATCGCCCGCGTCTGGATGAACAGCTGGGTTTCCACCGGTCTCGAAGAGGCCAGCAATTTCCTGCTGGCGAAATTGCGCGCGCGCGTGCCGCTCGAGGTCGAGAAGGGCTGGCGCCTGTTCGTCGCCGACGATGACCACACGATCGCCGCGATGCTCGCGCTGCATCCGGGCGACGCCTATCTCGACCAGTTATTCGTCGCCCCGGAATATCAGGGCCAGGACATCGGCAGGCAACTTCTCGCCTTCACCCGGCAGCAGCTGCCCGATGAAATCTGGCTTCGCTGCGTGCGCGAGAACGAAAAAGCCTGGCGCTGGTATGAGCGCGAGGGTTTCGTGTTTGAAAAGGAAGCGGTCGAGCCGATGACGGGATTTGTCATGAAATACTATCGCTGGAAGCAGGAGACTGTCCGATGATGAAGCTCTACTGGTCGCCGCGCTCGCGGTCGTTTTCCGCGCTGTGGCTGATGGAGGAAACCGGGCAGCCTTACGAGCGGGTGCTGACCGACATTTCCAAGGGCGAGCAGAAGGCGCCGGAATATCTCGCCATCAATCCGATGGGCAAGGTGCCGGCGCTCGCCGACGGCGAGGCGACGCTCGCGGAAGCCGCGGCGATCTGCGCCTATGTCGCCGAGCGCTACCCCGAAGCCGGGCTGGCGCCGCCGGTCGGCGACCCCAGGCGCGCCAAATATCTTTACTGGCTGTTCTTCTCGCCCGGCTGCATCGAGCCGGCCATGGTGCAGGTCGCGACCAAGGTCGAGATGAATCCGACCGCCGCCGGCTGGGGCGACGCGCAGCGGGTGTTCGACGTGCTCGACGCGGCACTCGAAAAAGGACCGTGGATCCTCGGCGAGACCTTCTCGGCCGCCGACATCGCGATCGGCTCCGGCCTGAATTTCGCGGTGCGGCTGTTCAAGATGGTGCCGGCGCGGCCGTCATTCGACCGCTACATCGATCGCTGCGCGGCGCGTCCGGCGTTCCAGCGCGCGAGCGTCATCGCGGCGGGATGAGGGCGGCAAGTCTCACTCCGACGTGTCCTTCAGCCCTTCCGGCCGCGGCATCAGGACGATGTTGTAGCCGGAATCG
Source organism: uncultured Alphaproteobacteria bacterium (assembly GCA_963721275.1). Classification (GTDB taxonomy): domain Bacteria; phylum Pseudomonadota; class Alphaproteobacteria; order Rhizobiales; family Xanthobacteraceae; genus Bradyrhizobium. Next base: position 11,913 of record CAVRIQ010000034.1, read on the forward strand.
ACGTAGTGAATCTCGCCGGTAACCCCGCCGGACAGATCCGACAACAGATAGAGCGCCGAGCCGCCCAGTTCATCCAGCGTCACGCCACGGCCGAGCGGCGAATGCTTTTGCATGTAGGCAAACATCGCGCGGGAGTCGCCGATGACGGCGCCCGCGAGCGTTCGCACCGGCCCCGCCGAAATCGCGTTGACACGGATGCCGCGCGGACCGAAATCGGCGGCGAGATAGCGGGTGGAGGCCTCCAGCGCGGCCTTGGCGACACCCATGACGTTGTAGTTCGGCATCGCCCTCATCGAGGCGCCAAAGGTCAGGGTGATCATCGCGCCGCCGGACGCCGGCATCAATTCGGCGGCGCGTTTGGCGACCTCGGTGAAGGAGAAACAGGAGATCAGCATGGTGCGCGAGAAATTCTCGCGCGTGGTCTCGGCATAGCGGCCGCGAAGTTCGTTCTTGTCGGTGAAGCCGATGGCGTGGACCAGAAAGTCCAGCTGCCCCCATTTTGCGCGCAGCGTCTCAAACACCTGGTCGACGCTGGCAATGTCCTCGACGTCGCAAGGCAATACGGTTTCGAAACCGAGCGATTGGGCGAGCGGCCGGACCCGCTTGGCCTGCGCCTCGCCCTGATAGGTGAAAGCAAGCTCCGCGCCCTGCGCCGCGACCGCCTTGGCGATGCCCCAGGCAATGGAATGATCATTGGCCACGCCCATGACAAGTCCGCGCTTGCCCTTCATCAGGTCCTGCATGCTCGCCTTGCTCCACTCATTCCCGATATTGTCATCACCCGCCAAAGCGGGCGATCCGGTATTACGAAACGTTGCGATGATTGACGAGTGCCGCGGAGTACTGGATGCCCCGCACTTGCGGGGCATGACGAACGGAAAACCCTACGCATCCATCCGCTTGAACACCAGCGTGGCGTTGGTGCCGCCGAAGCCGAAGGAATTCGAAAGCACGGTTCCGAGTTTCGCGTTGTCGATGCGCTTGCGCACGATCGGCATGTCGGCGAACGCCGGGTCGAGCTCGGTGATATTGGCGCTCTCGCAGATGAAGCCGTTCTGCATCATCAGCAGCGAATAGATCGCCTCCTGCACACCGGTGGCGCCGAGCGAATGGCCGGTCAGCGCCTTGGTCGCGGAAATCGGCGGACACTTGTCGCCGGTGCCGAACACCTTGCGGATCGCCTCGATTTCCGGCGGATCGCCGGCGGGCGTGGAGGTGGCATGCGGATTGATGTAGTCGATCCTGGTATTCACCGTCGACATGGCCATCCTCATGCAGCGCTCGGCGCCTTCGCCCGAGGGTGCCACCATGTCATAACCGTCCGAGGTGGCGCCGTAGCCGATGATTTCACCGTAGATCTTGGCGCCGCGCGCCCTGGCGTGCTCGAGCTCTTCCAGCACCACCACGCCGGCGCCGCCGGCGATCACGAAGCCGTCGCGGCTGATGTCGTAGGGGCGCGAGGCGGTCGCGGGCGTATCGTTGTATTTCGAGGACATCGCGCCCATCGCGTCGAACAGCACCGACAGCGACCAGTCGAGTTCTTCGCAGCCGCCGGCGAAAATAATGTCCTGCTTGCCGATCTGGATGGTCTCGTAGGCGTTGCCGATGCAATGGTTCGAGGTGGCGCAGGCCGAGGATATCGAATAGTTCACGCCCTTGATCTTGAACCAGGTGGCGAGCGTCGCCGACGCCGTCGACGACATCGCTTTCGGCACCGCGAACGGCCCGACCCGCTTCGGTCCCTTGGTGCGGGTGATATCGGCGGCTTCCACGATGGTGCGCGCCGACGGTCCGCCGGAACCCATGATGATGCCGGTGCGGATATTGGAAACGTCCGAAAGCTCGAGACCGGAGTCCTGGATCGCCTGCTCCATCGCGATGTGATTCCAGGCGGCGCCCTCGCCGAGGAAGCGCATCGCGCGCCGGTCGATCACGCCGACCGGGTCCAGCGTGGGCTTGCCCTGCACCTGGGAGCGGAAACCGAGCTCGGCATATTTGTCCGCGCGCGTGATTCCGGACTTCGCCTCATGGAGGCTCGCAAGCACTTCCTGGGTGTTGTTTCCGATGGACGAGACAATGCCCATCCCCGTGATGACAACCCGCCTCATGATCGCCTCGCCCTGTCGTTGTCTTCTTGCGTGATGCTGCCTGTGGTCAAACCGGAAACCGCCTCAACGGCCGGAGCACGTATCTCACGTTCCCGGCTGCAATGGGGCGTCCTGCTTGAACAAGCCGACCTTCAAATCCTTCGCGCGATAGATAATCTCGCCGTCGGTAGAAAGCCACCCGTCGGCGATGCCCAGCACCAGCTTTGAACGCATCACCCGTTTGATGTCGATGTTGTACACAACCTTGCGGACGTTCGGCAGCACCTGCCCGGAAAACTTCAATTCCCCGAGGCCGAGCGCCCGGCCGCGTCCGGCGCCGCCGGTCCAGCCGAGAAAGAAGCCGACCATCTGCCACATCGCATCGAGGCCGAGACATCCGGGCATCACCGGGTCGTTCTTGAAATGGCAGCCGAAAAACCAGAGGTCCGGCTTCACGTCGAGTTCGGCGCGGACCACGCCCTTGCCGTATTCCCCACCGGTCTCGCTGATCTCGCTGATGCGGTCGAACATCAGCATCGGGGGCAGCGGCAATTGGGCGTTGCCCGGGCCGAACATCTCGCCCCGGCCGCACGCCAGCAAATCCTCATATTCGTAGCCGCTGCGCCGATCCAGCATGGTACCTAGCCTCTTTCAAATCCCGATGAAGCGTTCTCTAGCGAAATGGACCTGTTTTGTGCGGGAAGCGCGCCAATATCGGAAATTGGCGCGAATACCGCGGGTCAGGATGCCCTGCGGCAACCGGCGCTCGCCTTTGCCGAAATCGCAAAGCCTAAGTCCGGGCGCTCTCTATCATAGGCCCCGCAGGCGGCAAAGCACTCCGACAGGGCAAATCGCCGCTAAAGGCGATGGTTCCTTTGCTCCTGGACCGGTTCTAGTTGCGAAAAACTTGCATCTGACAATTTTCCTCCTTATATTCCGAGGTCATAGTGCTGAAATGTAGTGAGCGCGGTGCCTGACGTGGACATAAGCTACGACGCCCCGATTTTGAATGATGACGCTGTCGGCCCGGCAACCCGCGAGGCGGGACGGCAGCCGGCGTTGACCGGTTGTCCCTGGCACGACGTCAATGAAATGCTGCAGGCGGCGGGGCTGCGCCCGACCCGTCAGCGCATGGCCTTGGGCTGGCTGCTGTTCGGCAAGGGTGCGCGCCATCTCACGGCGGAGATGCTCTACGAGGAAGCGACGCTGGCCAAGGTTCCGGTCTCGCTTGCCACCGTCTACAATACGCTCAACCAGTTGACCGATGCGGGCTTGCTGCGCCAGGTCAGCGTCGACGGCACCAAGACCTACTTCGACACCAACGTGTCGGCGCATCACCATTTCTATCTCGAGAACAACCACGAACTGGTCGACATTCCGGACCCGCATCTGGTGCTGCAGAAGATGCCGGAAGTGCCCGAAGGCTACGAAATCGCCCGGGTCGACATGGTCGTGCGGCTGCGCAAGAAGCGCTGAACCTCCAGGAAAAACTCGTCATACGCGGGCTTGACCCGCGTATCCATCAATCTTCATGAAGCGTTTTTTGAGAGCGGATGGATTGCCGGGGGCGCAGGCAAGTTTACGCTATGCCCGGCAATGACAAGTGATTATCAGTCTCAGGCTCTTGGCCGGGGCTCAATCCACTTTCTCGTCGGCGTAGACGCCCCACAGCCGCTGCTGTTCGATCCAGCCATCGAAGCCGTTGCCCGCAACGTGGCACCAGCCGGCCGCGCAGTGCTTGACCTGGGCCACGACGCCGGCCTGCAGGCGGGCGGCAAGCGCCGAGGTCGGATCGGCGCGCTCGTAGAGCGGCGCGAGATCATCCTTGTTCTTCATGGTGATCACGGCGGTGCGGCGGCCCGACAGCAGCGAGTGGTAGACCCAGCCCTCGGCGCCTTCGGAATCGCGGACCCGGCGCCAGTTCTCGAATTCGGCGGTGATCTCAACCGGCAGTCCCGAGCGGGTGTAAACCCAGGCGACGTCGTTATCCTTGGTCGGACCGGCCCTGACGTTCACATGATCGGATTTGAGACTGACATAGCGCGGCACGGGCAAACCACTGGTGGTGAGGGCCGAATCCTTGGCCGAAAATCCCGAGCTGATCGATGCGCCCAGCGCGCACCCCGCCAGCACCACCACAGAACAAAAATGCCGCAACGCCATCCACCCGTCTCCCGCCGAGAATCCAACTCAATTTCTTCGAGCTGAAACGCCCACCAGCGCCCCAGGACCCCTGTACCCCGCCCGGATTGCCCTCGGCTCGTGATTCCCCGGGTTTTTGCCGGGGTTCTTGTCTTGGCCCGGCCTTCTGCTAGAGAGGGCAGAATAGGGAAACAAGACGAGCCCGAAGCCCCCTTTAGAAGAGCCGGAAGGGAAGGATCGGGAACCCGAGAAAACCTTGAGCAAACGCCGGCACCGCGCGGTAGCGGCAGTGTCGAACAACCGGGTTAATGAGGTCTGAACGACCTTACGAGAGCTGGACATGTCAGTTAAGAAAAAGCCTCTCGTTGTCGTCACGCGCAAGCTGCCGGACTCGATCGAGACCCGCATGCGCGAGCTGTTCGACGCCCGCCTCAATCTCGACGATACGCCGCTGACGCCGGACCAGATCGCGGACGCGGTCCGCTCGGCCGATGTGCTGGTGCCCACCGTCACCGACGAGATCACCGAAGACGTGCTCAAGCAGCCCGAATGCAAGCTCCGGCTGATCGCCAATTTCGGCAACGGCGTCGACAATATCGATGTCACAGCGGCGCACGCGCGCGGCATCACCGTGACCAATACGCCCAAGGTTCTGACCGAAGATACCGCCGACATGACCATGGCGCTGATTCTGGCAGTGCCGCGCCGGCTGGTCGAAGGCGCTTCCATCCTCACCGAGGGCAAGGACTGGCCGGGCTGGTCGCCGACCTGGATGCTCGGCCATCGCATCGGGGGAAAACGGCTCGGCATCGTCGGCATGGGCCGCATCGGCCAGGCCCTGGCGCGCCGGGCGCGGTCCTTCGGCCTGCAGATTCACTACCACAACCGCCGTCCCGTGGCGCCGCGCATCGCCGACGAATTGGGCGCGACCTATTGGGAAAGCCTCGACCAGATGCTGGCGCGGATGGACATCATCTCGGTGAACTGTCCGCACACGCCCGCCACGTTCCATCTGCTGTCGGCGCGGCGCCTGAAACTGATCCGCAAGGACGCCTTTATCGTCAACACCGCGCGCGGCGAGGTGATCGACGAGGAGACGCTGACCAGGCTGATCGAAAGCGGCGACATCGCCGGCGCCGGGCTCGACGTCTACGAGAACGAGCCCGCGGTCAATCCGAAACTGGTGCGGCTGGCCAAGGCCGGCAAGGTGACGCTGCTGCCGCATATGGGCTCGGCGACGATCGAAGGCCGCGTCGAGATGGGCGAGAAGGTGATCATCAACATCCGGACCTTCCTCGACAATCACAAGCCGCCGGATCGTGTGCTGCCGGGCATGTTATGAGTGCCAGCGCCGTCGGCCTCAACGGTGCGCACTCAGATCGGTGATGACAAGCGCATCGCCATTGAGCGGATTCAGGGGATCGCGCGTATAGCGCAGCGTTTCGAACCGCATGGCGCGGGCGTCCACCATCAGGAGCCGCCCGACCAGCCCCTCGCCGAAGCCGACGATTTCGCGGATCGCTTCCAGCGCCATCATCGATCCCAGTACGCCCGCAAGCGCGCCCATCACGCCGGCCTCGGCGCAGGCCGGCACCGTGCCCGGCGGCGGCGGTTCGGGAAACAGGCAGCGATAGGTCGGGTTGAACTCGCCCTCGGCGTTCTTCTCATGCGCGCGGATCGTGGTCAGCGATCCGTCGAACTGGCCGAGCGCCGCCGTGATCAGCGGCTTGCCGGCGAGGAAGCATGCGTCCGACACCAGATAGCGGGTTTCGAAATTGTCCGATCCGTCGAGCACCAGATCGTAACTGCCGATCAGCGTCATCGCGTTGCCGGCATCGAGCCGGGTGGCGTGCGCCGCAAACTGGACATGGGGATTGAGCGCATAAATTCGCTCGGCTGAGGTGTCGACCTTGCGCCGGCCGATATCGGGCGTGGTGTGAATGATCTGGCGCTGCAGATTGGACAGCGACACGATATCGTCATCGACCACGCCGAGCGCGCCGACGCCGGCGGCGGCAAGATACATCAGCGCGGGGGCGCCGAGGCCGCCCGCGCCGATTACCAGCACGGAAGCTTCCTTCAATGCCGCCTGGCCGGGGCCGCCGACCTCGCGCAGCACGATATGGCGGGCGTAGCGTTCGATCTCGTCGGCACTCAGCATGGCGCGGTCAAGTCCTGATTGTCCGGCATCGTCCTTATCATGCGCCGCGGTATCGGCGGTGTTGCTTGAACCAAGGCGCTGTTGTTGCCTACCAAGCAGATGTGCTTAATTGCCTGGGACGTCAATGACCCCGAGATTTCTCATGAGATCGATGCTGACGGCAACATTGATGTTCATGGCCGCGGGGGCGTCCGCCAATGCGCAGATGACGGCGCCGTCGACGGCTGGCGCCAAGCCGAAGACGGTCGCGACCGTGCCGATCCGCCCCGCTTTGCAGACCCCGGCCGATACCGCCAACGCGATGGCACAGGCCGAGCGGCTGGCGATCCAGTCGGACCTCGCCTGGACCGGCCAGTACAACGGCGCCATCACCGGCGAAGTCAGCGAGCGCATGGTCGCCGCCATCAAGGCGTTTCAGAAGGACCGCGGCGGCAAGCAGACCGGCGTGCTCAATCCGCAGGAGCGCAGCGTGCTGGCCGAAACCGCGCGACGGCGACAGGGCGACGTCGGCTGGAAGATCGTCACCGATGCCGGCACCGGCGCCCGGCTCGGCGTGCCGGCAAAACTGGTGCCGCAGCAATCCGCTGACGCCAACGGCGCGAAGTGGAGCTCTTCCACCGGAACCATCCAGATCCAGCTGGCGCGGCGCAAGCAGGTCAATCCGGCCACGGCAAAACTCGCCGAGCAGGAAAAGAAGGAACCCGCTGGCCGCAAGATCGACTACAGCGTGGTCAAGCCGGATTTCTTCGTGCTGTCGGGCATGCAGGGCCTGAAAAAATTTTACGTGCGCGGTACGTTCAAGGGCGACGAGGTTCGCATCCTTACCATCCTCTACGATCAGGCCACCGAAGGCACGATGGCGCCGGCGGTGATCGCGATGTCGAGCGCCTTCAACCCGTTTCCGGCAGGCACCGGCCCGCCGCCGCGCAAGACCGTCGAATACGGCACCGGCGTGGTGGTCAGCGAGGACGGCGCGATTCTGGCCGACCGCGAGATCGCCGAGGGCTGCCTGACCATTGCGATCGGGGGCTTCGGCAATGCCGACCGCGTTGCCGAGGACAAGGACCACGGTCTGGCGCTGCTGCGCATCTACGGCGCACGCGGGTTGAAGCCGCTGGCGCTCGGCAATGGCACCGCGAAATCCGCCGTCGAACTGACCGGCGTTGCCGATCCGCAGAACCAGGGCGGTGGCTGCTGCCGTGAGCAGCGTCAAGGCATCCGCGGCTCTGGTCGGCGGTGGCGGCGATGCCGCGCTGTCGCCGGCGCCGGCGCCTGGCTTTTCCGGAGCGGCGGCGGTCGATCCCGACGGCAAATTCGCCGGCATCGCGCTGTTGAAACCGGCGGTGGTCGCGGGACCGGCGAACGCCACGCCCGCGGCGCAGGCGGTGCTGGTGCCGGCCGATACCGTGCGCGATTTTCTCAAGGCCAATGGCGTGAATGCCGCGGGCGGATCGCCGGACGCAAAGGCGGCCGTGGTGCGCGTGATCTGCGTGAGGAAGTAGGCGGGCAGCGCTCCGCAAGGGCACCCAACCTCCCCGCGTACGGCGGGGAGGCTGATTGCTACCGGATCACGCGGCCTTGATGCTGCTGAGGAAGGTTTCGACGTGACCTCGCATGGTCTCGGACTGCCTCGACAACTCGCTGGACGCCTGCAGGACCTGGTGGGCGGCAGCGCCGGTATCGCCGGCGGCCTGCTGAACGCCGGCAACGTTCGATGAAATTTCACCGGTGCCGAGTGCCGCCTGTTGCACGTTGCGGGCAATCTCCTGGGTCGCCGAGCCCTGTTCTTCCACCGCTCCGGCAATTGCGGAGGCGATCTCGCTCATTTCGTTGATCGTCGACGAGATCCCCTTGATGGCGCTAACGGCTTCACTGGATGAAGCCTGGATCGACGAGACCTGGGCACTGATCTGATCGGTTGCCTTGGCGGTTTGTTCGGCGAGGCTCTTGACCTCGGCCGCCACCACGGCGAATCCCCTGCCCGCTTCACCGGCGCGCGCCGCCTCGATCGTGGCGTTGAGCGCGAGCAAATTGGTCTGGCTGGCGATTTCGCTGATCAGCTTGACGACATCGCCGATGCTGGCGGCGTCCTTGAACAGCCCCTGCACCGTCGTGTTGGTGCGATCGGCCTCCCCCACGGCTTTCTGCGCGATCGCCGCCGACTGCGCGACCTGCCGGCTGATCTCGGTGACGGAACTCGCGAGCTCTTCCGACGCCGCCGCGACCGTCTGCACGTTCGTCGAAGCTTCTTCGGTCGCAGCCGCAACCGCCGTTGCCTGGTTACTGGTTTCTTCCGCCGTCGCTGTCATCGACGATGCCGTGGCCTGCAGTTCGGTCGAGGCCGACGCCACCGACCTCAGCACGTTCGAGATGTCCGCATCGAACGTCCGGGTCAGCTCGTTCACCCGCGCCGCTCGGGCCACCCGCGCGCTGATGGCTTCCGCCTCCTTGGCGGCAAGCTCCTTGGCCTTGATCATGTTCTCCTTGAAGATCAGGACCGCCCTCGCCATCAGGCCGATTTCGTCCTTCTTGTCGGTCGCGGGAATCTCGACGGCATGATCGCCACCGGCAAGCTGCCCCATGGCTCCGACCATCCTGAGGATCGGCGGCACGATCGAACGGTTGGTCAGGTACACGACCGTGGCGGCGACGCCGATACCGACGCCCATCAGCACCCAGAGCAGGGTCATCAGCAAACTGGTTTCCGCGAGAACCGCCGCACCGTCTTTTTTCAGGCTGTCCTGCTGCCGCGCGACCATGCCGCCCGAACGCGAGCCGGCGCTATTCTTGGCGCCTGCGAAGATGTCGAGCAGCTTGTTGGCGCGCGGCGCGGCTTCGTTGGTCAGGAACCATTGCGCCATGTTCCAGCGGTCGGAGGCCCGGATCTCGAACATTTTCTGCGGCAGCGGCGCAAACTTCGCACGCGCTTCGACGAGCGAATCGAAGGCCTTCTTCTGATCGGGCGTCATCTCCGATTCCCGTTTCGACAGCGCCTCGAACTTCTTCTGATTGAGCGCCCAGAGCTCCTCGTACTCGTGCTTGAAATTCACGTCCGCGGTCAGGAGATAGGCGCGGATGGCGCCGATCGCCATCGCCATGCTGCCGCGCATGTCGGCAAAATCGATCAACAGGCTCTTGCGCGCATCGGTCGAGGCGATGCTGCCTTCCTCGTTGATGATGGAAGTCGCCTTCTGCAGCATCAGTTTGGCGAGCGGCGCGGCTTCGGTCGCCAGCATCTTGGCCGCGGGCTGCTCATCGATGGTGTGGGCAATGGCCTCGGCCTTGTCCTGCGCGTTGCGCAATTCGTCGAGCAACGGCTTGGCTTGCTTCCAATCCACCTTGTTTTGTTCGACCGTCCACTTGCCAGAGAGTTGGTCCATCTCGGACCCGTGCGCCTGGATGTCCTTCCAGAGTACCGCCCGTTCGGCCTTGAATACGTCATTGCCGGTGATCAGCCAGCCGCGCAGCGAGGCGAGCGACGCATAGACCTCCGCCACCAGGTCGCTGGCGGTCATCGCGGTCGGTACCCGCAGGTTGACGGTCCGATCGGTCGATTCGTTGACCGCGCGGACCTTGAGGATGGTGGTGCCGACCACAACGGCCAGCAGCACGCAAAGCACGCTAAAACCGAGAATCAATCGTCCGCGAATGTTCAATTGCAAAAAAGCCACGGTGAATTCCCCCCCAGATGCAATCAGCTCCGAGGAAGGCTGGCCGTTAACCCTAAAGAATGGGACAACGGGCGGCTCGTAGTAGTACGAGGTTTGCCGAGATTTTGGGCGCGAGAAGCCTAATTTCCAGGCGGAAGGGGCGATACCCTCGCGCCGGAGCGAATACTCTTTCACGGCAAGAGGGCGTCAACGGTCGCCGAGGCTGCGCGCCACATCGGCTCGATCGGAGCCGCAGATGCGCCGGCGCAGCCGCCAGAATGAACAAGACCGCGCCGCAACATATCTTGCGAAAGACGTTCGTCATCGTCGCGGCGCGCATTGAGACTGTTGGGGGCGGTCCTCGCGATCGATCGTTCTCAGCGGACGACCAGCGGCAGGGAAAAGGCCCCGGTCTTGCCGCTGACTTTGTCGCGCATGATCGAATCGACGATGTACTCACCCGCGGGAATGTCGGTGAAGCTGTAGGTCAGTTGCGCCATTATCTCGCGATTCCTGACGCGGCTGCCGACCCGCAGGTTGGTGAAGTCCGGCGCGCGTTGAAGCACGGTTCCGTCCTTGCCCCTGACCACCACGTCGATGGCGATGTCGGTCTGCCAGGTGTCCCCGCTCTTGCGCCAGCCGAAGCCGACGGGTTCGCCGTAGATGATCATCTTGACGCCGGATGCAAAGACATTGTTCTCCCGCGGATTGTATCTGCCGAACCCGGTCGGAGGTTCCGCAACCCAGGTGGCCCGGCGCATGGTCAAAGGCGCCTTTTCCCAGAGCGCGGCGGCCTCCTGGTCCAGCGCGGCGAGCGCCTCGGTATATTTTCCCTGCGCCGCAAGCGCATCGATATCACACGCCTTGCCGGCGCCCTCTGCCGCATCGGCCACCGGCGCCGCCTTGATATATTCGTCGAGTCGCGACAGCAGACTTTCATCGAGACGGGCTGCGTATTTGATGTAGTCCGACGAGACGCCGCCTTTGAGGGAGACGTCGTACTCGACGTGCAGGTCGCCCTCCTTGGTCAGATGAAGCTTGGCGTAGCGAAATTCGGTATTCCAGCGCGCAACCAGAGCGGCCGAGAATTTGGGTGACTTCTGGAAGCCGGTCCAGAACTGGATCGCCGAGCAGGTTTCAGCCGCGCAGTCGAAGAACCAGACAACCACGGTATGGCCGGCGATGCCGGTCCGGACGAAGGCGCCGGGCGTGCCCGGGCGGCCGACAACGATTTCCGCCCGGTAGCCATTGTCTTTCAGAATGGAGACGACCTGATCGCGCGTCACCCCGGTGACGATCTCCGCGGCGGGCAGCGATTGCGCGGGGAAGAAAATCAAAACCGAGACGATAATGGCCCTGGTACATCGCATGGCAGCAGCAACAATCCTGAGCGCAGCAATCGGCCCGCACTCAATACCGACTGACATGCCGGCGCATTGATCTACCGCAACGGCCGGCCGGGAATGGTCAGGTTTGACAGGGATCAAGGACGACGACGTCGATTAGCCGTCAAATTGCGAAGGAAATTGAAGATGAAACGATTGGGATTGGCGTACATCGATGATTGACACCGTCGAACCAGTGGCGACTTGGCGCAAGGTGCTCGCTGCCGTCCTCGACTTCTTTACGGTCTTCTTCGTGGGCGGCTATGCGATCGCCCAATTGACCGGCAACATGACCGCCGACGGCTTCAAGCTCGAAGGAATGCCGGCACTGGGCCTGTTCGCGTTGATCGTCGTCTACTTTGTGGCGGGCAGCAAATACCTGGGCGGCACGATCTGGCAGCGCATCCTGTACAAGCACTGATCGGGCGCGCGTGTCAGGCGAGGCCAAACCGGATGCCGGGGCGCGCCAGCCCGCCGGCAAGGCCGATCGGCGTGCCGTCGGCGCGCCAGCAGGCCGCGCCGGTTAGCCGGCCGTCCTCATGGAACTGGATGGCATTCATGCCGCCGGCCACCGTCGGCACCGCAACCACATTATGACCCATCGATGCGAGCGTCGCGCGAACGGCCTCCGGAACGGCCGTTTCGACCTCGAGCGCATTGCCCTCGGTCCAGACCCGCGGCGCCTCGACCGCCTCCTGCAGGCTCATGCCGTGGTCGATCAGGTTGAGCAGCGCCTGCAGCGCGCTTGGAAAGATCCGCTTTCCGCCGGGTAGCCCGAGCGCGTAAGCGAGCTTGCCGCCGCGCAGCGCCATGACAGGCGACATCGAGGTGGTGACGCGCTTGCCGGGTGCCAGCGACAGCGCATGGCCGGGCCGGGGATCGTAGAGGTTCATGTAGTTGTTCGGCACGGTGCCGAGGCCGGGGATGAGAATTTTCGCGCCGAACAGATTGTTGATGGTCTGCGTGGTCGCGACCACGTTCCCCATCGCGTCCGCCGCCGTCAGATGCGTGGTGTGCGCGCCTTCGAGCTGCGAAACCCCGGCGCCCCATGTTTGCGCGCGCCCCGGATCGATCGCGTCGCGGCGCTCTTTCGCATACGCCTTCGAGATCAGCCGCTCGACCGGGACATTGATGAAATCCGGGTCGCCGCTGGCGGCGGCGCGATCGGCAAAGGCGATCTTGAGCACTTCGGCCAGCAGATGGATCGTCTCTGACGTGCCAAAGCCCTTTGCGGCGATGTCGTAGCCCTCGAGGATGTTCAGCATCTGGGCGATGTGGACGCCCGAGGCCGCGGGCGGCGGCGGGCCGAGAATCTCCCAGCCGCGATAGTCCGCCCGCACCGGCAGGCGTTCGACCGTTTTGTAAGAGGCAAGATCCTCGCGGCTGACAAAACCGCCATGGGCCTTCATGTAATCGACGAGGACGTCGCCGAGCGGCCCCTGATACAGCGCCGCCTCGCCGTGGCGCGAAATATAAGTCAGCGTCTCGGCATATTCCGCCTGCACGACGCGCTCGCCGGCCTTCAGCGGCGTTCCCTGCGGCAGGTAAATCGCCGAGATCGGTCTTGTCCTTGAGCATCTCGGCGGCGCCGTCGACGATGCATTCATGCAGATAAGGCGTCGCCGCGAAGCCGCGCGAGGCATGCTTGATCGCCGGCGCCATCACGTCGGCGAGCGGCATGGTCCCGAACCTTTGCAGCGTTTCGCACCAGGCCTTCAGCGAGCCCGGCACCGCGACCGCTTTCGGTCCGTTGAGATTTTCGTCGCCGACGGTGTCGAACACGTCATGCGCCGAGCCGGGCTTCGAGCGATAGGTGTCGGGCCGCACCGCGAGCGGCACGGTACTCTGGCCGTCGATGAAGCGGTGGCTGCCGTCAGCCAGCCGGATATGCGCCATGCCGCCGCCGATGATCCCGACCATCATCGGCTCGACCACGGTCAGCGTGAACAGGGTCGCGATCGCGGCATCGACGGCGTTGCCGCCGGCAGCCAGCATCTCGGCGCCCGCCGCTGACGCCAGCGGATGATTGCTGACCACCATGCCGCGGCTGCCCGACGCCGGCTGTTTCCGACATTCGAAGACGGTATCCGTGCGATCGCGCCAGTTGCCGGTCATTGCTGCATCGTCCTCTATTGCCGCAGGAGGCCTCTGCATCGGTTTCCGTATTCTTCCGGGAGTAGTCAACCGGAATAGTCATATGCCCGATAACCCGCCATCGTTGCAAAGTTTGGTGATTCGGACAGCCGCGATCCCCTCAGCGGATCGGGCGGGCACGTCCTGGGCAAGAAAACGCTCGGCGTCGCAGAATGCGATGCACACTTGGTGTGCGTAACCGCAGGTCCTTTTAACAAACTCTCAAGGAATTTTTACAATGCAGACGATCGTACTGGCCACCCAAAAGGGCGGCAGCGGCAAAAGCACGCTTGCAATAGGCCTCGCACTGGCGGCGATACAGGCCGGGCATACCGTCCGCCTGATCGAGACCGACTCGCAAGGCACGCTTTCGAACTGGCAGAGCCGCCGCGCTTACGCCGAACCCGTGGTGGAGCCGGTCTACAGCGCCGACGACATCGAGCCGCGGTTGCAGGCTTTGGAACGCAGCGGCGTGACGCTGACCATCGTCGACACCGCCGGCGGCGTCAGCGCCGCAACCACGGCCGCCATCCGCTACGCCGACTTTTGCCTGATTCCGGCGCGGCCGAGCGTCGCCGACATCGAAGCAGCCACCTCGACGCTAAATACCGTCCGCGCCTGGAAGAAGCCGTTTGCCTTCGTGCTCAACCAGACCCCGATCCGCGGCCAACGCATCGGCAATGCGGCGACATCGCTCGGCGATGAAGCGGCGCTCGATCTGTCGGATGTTCTCGCGCAGCCCCTCATCGTCATGCGCAACGATCATCAGGATGCGCTGAGCGCCGGATTGGCGGTGAGCGAGTTCGCCCCTGCAGGCAAATCGGCCGACGAAATCCGCGGCCTCTGGCAATGGCTCGAGACCCGGCTCTATGGCGATGTAACCGTCGAAGCGCAGCCGATCCTGAGCGAACTCGCGGTATCGCCGGATATCGTTCCCGCGACGTTGGTGCAGACGCCGGCTGAAGTGTTCACGTTCGTCTAAGCGACGACGTCGCGCTCGCAAGCCGAGGCATCCGCGCGACCGCGGGGACCCGCAACCAAGCTATTGTTTTTGTTGGCAGGACACTGGCCCCGGCCTGCGGCAAAACAGGCACGGGTGGTTGTGGACCCCCGCGTTCGCGATAAAGCCTGAAGGGTCGGCACATCCTGGCTTCGTCTATCCGTGCCGCGAATTATTTCTGGCACTTGGGGCACCAGAAGGTCGAGCGGCCGTTCTGGGTAAACCGCTTGACGATGCCGCCGCAACCGGCGGTCTGGCATTTTTCTCCCTCGCGGTCGTAGACCTGAAACGAGTGCTGGAAATAGCCGAGTTCGCCCGAGGTCTGGCGATGATCGCGCAGTGAAGAGCCGCCGGCCTTGATGGCCTGATTCAGCACCGCGTGGATCGCGGTCACCAGACGTTTGGCGTGATCGGTCGGTTCGCCCCCGGCAACGCCCCTGCGTTGTCCGGCTTTGGTCGCCAGGGTCGCGGCCAACCGCCGCGGCGACAGATGGGCGCGAAACAGCGCCTCGCAGACATAGATATTGCCGAGCCCCGCCACCACGCGCTGGTCGAGCAGCGCGGCCTTCAGGCTGGTCTTCTTGTTGGCGCAGGAGCGCGCCAGCATCGCGGCGTCGAATTCATTGCCGAGCGGCTCGGGACCGAGGCCGCGGAGCAACGGCTCCTCGTCGAGCGCCCGGCGAGCGATGACCTTCATGTAGCCGAAGCGGCGCGGATCGTTGAATATGATCGCCGCGCCCGATGACATGTGGAACACCACATGGTCATGCGCGCCATCCTTGCCGCGCGGATGATGGAATTGGCCGGGCGCGCTCGCCTCATCGTGCTCGACGACGCGGAACGAGCCCGACATGCCCAGATGCATCAAGAGCACGTCACCGGAGCCGAGGTCCGCCAAAAGGTATTTGGCGCGGCGGCCGAGGCCGGTCACGGTCTGGCCGGCAAGCCGCGGCACAAAGTCCCGCTGGAACGGAAAACGCAGGTCTTTGCGCCTGACTTCCATTTTCACGATCCGGGATCCCTCCATCACCGGCTGCAGGCCGCGGCGGACGGTCTCGACTTCGGGTAATTCGGGCATGGATGGGCGTTCACACGGAGCGCGATCAGGAAAAGTGTAATATACGGTTTTCCGTCCGATCGCGCTCCAAATTAACGAATTTGCGCATGATCTTTTCGCCAAACCGCTCACACTTTGGCGGATCATGCGCTAGATGTCGACGTGATAGCGACATTGCGGCGGGCGCGCTATGGTCCGGCCGCTATCAGTTTGAGGGCGTAAAGACATGGATCGGCCGGACCAAACCACGCATTTCGGCTTCAGGGACGTCCCCCTGGGCGAAAAGCAGACGCTGGTGAACGACGTGTTCCGCAGCGTGGCGTCCCGCTACGACCTGATGAACGACCTGATGTCGGTGGGCCTGCACCGGGTCTGGAAAGACATCATGATCAACGCGCTCAATCCGCCGCGCGGCGATAAGCCGTTTGCGCTGCTCGACGTCGCCGGCGGCACCGGCGACGTCGCGTTCCGCGCCGCCGAGGCGGCAGGCCCGGGCTTTCGGGCGACGGTGTGCGACATCAATTCCGACATGCTCAACGTCGGCCGCGAGCGCGCCGCGGCGCGGCATCTCGACGACCGGGTGTCGTTCGTGGAGGGCAATGCCGAGGCGCTGGCTTTCCCCGACCGCCAGTTCGACGGCTACACCATCGCGTTCGGCATCCGCAACGTGCCGCGGATCGATCTCGCGCTTGGCGAGGCGTACCGCGTGCTGAAGCCCGGCGGCCGATTTCTGTGCCTGGAATTTTCCACCGTCGACGTGCCTGGACTGGACCGGATCTACGACCTGTTTTCGTTCAAGGTGATCCCGCCGCTCGGCCGCGCGGTGACCGGCGACGCCGAGTCCTACCAATATCTCGTCGAATCGATCCGGAAGTTTCCCAGGCCGGGCGCGTTTGCCGGGATGATCCGCGACGCCGGCTTCTCCCGCGTCAGCTGGCAAAGCCTCTCCGGCGGCATCGTGGCATTGCATTCGGGCTGGCGTTTGTGATTTCAGCCCTGACCCACGTCGCGCGGCTCGCCCGCGCCGGTTTCGTGTTCGCGCGCGAAGGCGTGTTCGGCGTGGTCGATCCGTCGCTGGTGCCGCCGCCCGGACAGCTGGCGCTGCGGCTGGCTCGGATCGTCGAGCGTCCCGGCGCCAAATCCGGCCCCAGGCTGTCGCGCGCGCTGACCCGGCTCGGACCGGCCTATTTGAAACTCGGACAATTCCTCGCCACCCGGCCCGACGTGGTCGGCGTGATGATGGCGCGGGATCTGGAAGCCCTGCAGGACCGGTTGCCGCCGTTTTCCCAGAGTGAAGCCGAGGCGGTGATCGCGGTGTCGCTGGAGCGCCCGGTGGCGCAGGCGTTCGTCAGTCTCGGCCCTGCCGTGGCCGCCGCCTCGATCGCGCAGGTGCATCGCGGCGAAACCGAGCAAAACGGCGTGCGCAAATCGGTAGCGGTGAAAGTGCTGAGACCCGATGTCGCCGCGCGCTTCCGCCGCGACCTCGCCGATTTCTTCTTTGTCGCGCACAACGCCGAGGCCTATTCGGCCGAAGCGCGGCGGCTGCGGCTGGTCGAGGTCATCAATACGATGTCCCGCTCGGTGGCGATGGAGATGGACCTGCGGCTGGAGGCTGCGGCGCTGTCGGAGATGGCGGAGAACACAAGCGGCGATCCGGATTTTCGCGTGCCCACCGTCGACTGGGACCGCACCGCGCATAACGTTCTCACCATGGAGTGGATCGACGGCATCGCGCTGAGCGATCACGCCCGGCTCGAGGAAGCGAAGGTCGATCTGCCCGACCTCGGGCGCAAGGTGATCCAGAGTTTCCTGCGCCACGCGCTGCGCGACGGTTTCTTTCATGCCGACATGCACCCCGGCAATCTGTTCCTCGACGATGCCGGCCGCCTGGTCGCGGTCGATTTCGGAATCATGGGCCGGCTCGGCCTGAAGGAGCGTCGCTTCCTCGCCGAAATTCTGCTGGGCTTCATCACCCGCGACTATCGCCGCGTCGCCGAAGTGCATTTCGAGGCCGGCTACGTGCCGCCGCATCACTCGGTCGAGAACTTCGCGCAGGCCATCCGCGCCATCGGCGAGCCGATCCACAATCGCACCGCCGAAGAAATCTCGATGGCCAAGCTATTGACGCTGTTGCTCGAGGTCACCGGTCTTTTCGACATGCGCACCCGTCCCGAACTGATCCTGCTGCAGAAGACCATGGTGGTGGTCGAAGGCGTGGCGCGCAGCTTCGATCCGAAACTCGACATCTGGAAGACCGCCGATCCCGTGGTGCGCGAATGGATCGAGCGCAATCTCGGCCCGGTCGGGCGCATCCAGGGCGCGATGGCCGGCGCCGGCGAGCTCGGCCGGGTGCTGGCGAGCCTGCCGGTGATTGCGGCGCGGTCGGTGGCCGTGCTGGAGCAGCTGGAGACCATGACCCGGGAAGGCCTCACGCTGTCGCCGGAGACGATTGCGGCGATGGGCCGGACCGAGGGCCGCAAGAGCCGCTGGCGCACGCTGGCGCTGTGGATCATCGCCGCGACCTTTATCGCGATCCTGTTCGCGGTCCGGCAATTATGATTGCAATGCAATCATCGTATGATAGCATTGCAATCATACCTTTTCGGGACTGCCCATGGCCAGCCTGACCATCCGAAAACTCGATGAGGCCATCAAGACCTATCTGCGGCTGCGTTCGGCCAGCAATGGCCGCTCCGTGGAGGAGGAAGTCCGGGTGATCTTGCGGCAGACCATCGAAGGTGTGCCCTTCGATTTCCCGGCGGCCCGCGCGCAGGCTGCTGCACCGCCAGCGGTCGCCCCCTCCCGCGTTCCCGGGCGCGCCGGTGCGCTGGATCAGGCCCGGGTCACCCTGATCATCGGCGGCGGCATCGCCGCCTACAAGTCGCTGGACCTGATCCGGCGGCTCAAGGAACGGCAGATCCGCGTCCGCTGCGTGCTGACCAGGGCCGCGCAGCAATTCGTCACGCCGCTTTCGGCCTCGGCGCTGTCGGGCGAGCGCGCCTATACCGATCTGTTCGACCCCGAGAGCGAGTTCGACGCCGGCCATATTCGCCTCGCGCGCGACTGCGATCTGATCGTGGTGGCGCCGGCGACCGCGGACCTGATGGCGAAGATGGCCAATGGACACGCCGACGATCTCGCCAGCGCCATTCTGCTCGCGGCCAGCCGACCGATCGTGCTGGCGCCGGCGATGAACCCGCTGATGTGGAACAATGCCGCGACCCGCCGCAATGTCGCCCAGCTCCAGCGCGACGGCGTCGCGCTGATCGGGCCCAATGCCGGCGAAATGGCCGAAGCCGGCGAAGCCGGAATCGGCCGCATGGCGGAGCCGGTCGAGATCGCGTCCGCCGCCGAGCGCCTGCTGCGCACCTCGAAGCCGCAGCCGCTTTCGGGAAAACGCGTGCTCATTACCGCCGGCCCCACGCATGAGCCGATCGATCCCGTGCGCTACATCGCCAACCGTTCCTCCGGCAAGCAGGGATTTGCGATTGCCGCGGCGGCCCAGGCCGCCGGCGCCGATGTCATCCTGGTTTCCGGCCCGGTCGAGCTCGACGATCCCAAAGGCGTCACCGTGAAACATGTGGAATCCGCGCGCGACATGCTGCGCCAGGTGGAAGCCGCATTGCCGGCGGACATCGCGATTTTCGCGGCGGCGGTCGCCGACTGGCGCGTCGCCAATGAAGGCGGGCAGAAGCTGAAGAAGACTTCCGCCGGCATGCCGCCGCTGCAGCTCGTCGAAAATCCCGACATCCTGGCGACGATTTCGAAGCTAAGACAGGGGCGGCCGCCGCTGGTGATCGGCTTTGCCGCCGAGACCGAACATCTGATCGACAACGCCAAGGCCAAATTCGCGCGCAAGGGATGCGACTGGATCGTCGCCAATGACGTCTCGCCGGCGACGGGCGTGATGGGCGGCGACCGCAACACCGTTCATCTGCTGACCCGCGAGGGTGCGGAAATCAATGTCGATTCCTGGCCGGTCATGAGCAAGGAAGAGGTCGCCACCGCGCTGGTGGCGCGCATCGCCGAAACCGTCGGGAAAGCCTCGTGAGCGTCACCGTCAAGATCGATATCAGGCAATTGCCCCACGGCGAGGGCCTGACGCTGCCGGCCTATCAGAGCGCCCACGCCGCGGGCCTCGATCTGCTGGCCGCAGTTCCCGAAGGCTCGCCGCTGGTTCTGGCACCCGGACAGTACGCGCTGGTGCCGACCGGGCTGACGATCGCGCTGCCGCCGGGCTACGAGGCACAGGTCCGTCCGCGTTCGGGCCTGGCCGCCAAGCACGGCGTAACCGTGCTGAATTCGCCGGGCACCGTCGACGCCGACTATCGCGGCGAGATCGGCGTGCTGCTGATCAACCAGGGCGCTGCGCCGTTCGAGATTCGCCGCGGCGAGCGGATCGCGCAGATGGTCATCGCATCCGTCGTCCGGGCCGAACTGGTTCCCGTAATTTCACTGTCCGCGACCGGGCGCGGCAGCGGCGGCTTCGGCTCGACCGGACGCTAATTCGCGTAAAGAGTGGATCGAGTTTCATAAAAATCGTTCCGATCAAGTTTAATCCCGCATTTTTCTGCGCCGGGATTCGCGTTCACGATCTGGACTCTTACCCCCCGACTCCCGTTGGGGATATTGTCATTTGATTCGCGCACGGCGGGGGTCGCCGCGCGAAGAAAGTCGTGCGGTTTTGGGGCAAATATGTCGGGCGTGATCGGTACGATGCGTCGGACCCTGCTGTCGTGCACATCACTGGCACGTAACGGCCTGATCACCCTTGCCGCCGCCGCATCCGCCTGGACCACACCGGCAAATGCCGGCGATGCGTCGCTGCTGGACACGATCTCGGCCTCCCTCGATCTCAATCGCCAGGAATTCGCGGTGCTGACCACGGCGATGGCACTGCTCGGTTTCTCGGTGGTTGCCGCGATCCTGTTGATGCGCACCCGCGTCCGCGCCGCCACCAGCGAGACGCGGCTGCGCGCCGATCTCGGGGAATTGCAGGCCCAGGCCGACCGTTTCCGGGCGCTGTTGTTCGCGGAACCGCAGATTCTGATTTCGTGGGCGGCGGGCGATAATCGTCCGGAAATTGTCGGCGACACCTCGCTGCTGATGCCGCAGGAGCCCCGGCAATATCAGCCGCAGCGCATCCTCGCCTTTGGCACCTGGCTGCCGCCGGAGCCGGCGCTGCAGATGGATCACGCGGTCGACGCGTTGCGCGAGGCCGGTGAAGGCTTTCTGCTCCATCTGTCGACCTCGAACGGGCGCTCGATCGAGGCCATGGGCCGCGCCATCGGCGGGCAAGCCATTGTACGGATTCGCGAACTCGGCGGTGTCCGCCGGGAACTGGCGGAATCGAACCTGCGCTACAAGACGCTGGTGGAGGAAACCGAACTGTTGCGCGACTTCGCGGCCGCCGTCCCCTGGCCGATCTGGGCCAAGAGCGCGCAAGGCCAGCTACGCTATGCCAACACGGCTTACGCCAGGGCCACCGAGGCGGCCGGTGTCGCGGACGCCATCCATCGCAACCTCGAACTGCTCGAAACCGACCAGCGCGACGAGGTCAACCGGGCGCTCACAGGCAATTCGACCTTCACCGCGCGGCTGCCGATCGTGGTCGGCGGCGAACGCCGCGTCTACGACGTCCATGCGCTTGCTCTCAGCGCGGGAAGCGCCGGGATTGCCATCGACGCCAGCGAAGCCAGCGACTTGCGCGCGGCGCTGGTGCGGATGGCGGAAGCGCATCGCCGTACCCTCGATCAACTGTCCTCTGGCGTGGCGGTGTTCGACGGCCAGCGGCGGCTGGCGTTCTACAATGATTCCTATCGCCGGCTATGGGACCTCGACCGCGGCTTTCTCGACGGCAACCCCGACGATTCCAGCGTGCTCGATCGCCTGCGGGCCGCGCGCAAAGTCCCCGAACAGCCGGATTTCCGGGCCTGGAAGGCCAAGCTGCATGAAGCCTATCGCGCGGTCGAACCGGCCAAGGATACCTGGTACCTTCCCGACGGCCGCGCGGTCAGTGTCGTCACCACGCCGAACCCCGAAGGCGGCGTCACCTATCTGTTCGACGACGTTACCGAAAGCCTCGAGCTTGCCCGCCGCTTCGACGGGCTGATCCGGGTCCAGCGCGAAACGCTCGACAACCTCGCCGAAGCGGTCGCGGTGTTCGGCAGCAACGGCCGCGCCCAACTGTTCAATCCGGCCTTCGCCAGGATGTGGAAGCTGTCGCCCGAGGCGATGCGCGAGCAGCCGCATATCGACACGGTCGAGACCTGGTGCAAGCCGCTGTTCGACGACGACGCCACATGGCGGACCCTCCGCGAGGCGATTACGCGAATCGAAAACCGGGTCGAGGTGCCGCTGAAGCTGGAGCGCAAGGACGGCAGCGTGCTGGACTGCATGACCATGCCGCTGCCCGACGGCGCCACCATGCTGACGTTCCAGGACATCACCGATACCGAGAACGTCGAGCGCGCGCTGCGCGAGCGCAACGAGGCGCTGGAGACCGCCGACCAGATGAAGGTCGATTTCGTCCACCACGTATCCTACGAACTGCGCTCGCCGCTGACCACCATCATCGGCTTCGCGCATTTCCTCAGCGATCCCGTCACCGGCCCGCTGACGCCGAAGCAGGCCGAATATCTCGGCTACATCACGACTTCCACCAACGCGCTGCTGGCGATCATCAACAACATCCTCGATCTCGCCACCATCGATGCCGGCGCGATGTCGCTCAATCTGGGCTCGATCGACATCCGCAAGACCATCGAGGCCGCCGCCGAAGGCATCCAGGACCGGCTCGCGACCGACCGCATCCAGCTCAAGGTCGATGTCGACCCCAGTATCGGCAACTTCGTCGGCGACGAGCGCCGCGTGGTGCAGGTGCTGTATAATCTGCTGGCCAATGCCGTCGGATTCTCCCCGCAGGATGCGACCGTCGGCCTCAGCGCCATCCGGACCGAGCACAGCGTCGTCTTCACCGTGACCGATTCCGGTCCGGGCATTCCGGCCGACGTCAAGGACAAGGTATTCGACTGGTTCGAAAGCCACTCCCAGGGCTCGCGTCACCGCGGCGCGGGTCTCGGCCTGTCGCTGGTGCGCTCCTTTGTCGAACTGCACGGAGGCAAGGTGCGCGTCGATTCGGTCGTCGGCAGGGGCACGAGCGTGACCTGCGACTTCCCGATCGACCAGGCCGCGCATCGCAACGCCGCGGAATGACCGCTCCCGCGACATTCTCGCTGGCGCTGTCGAACGAGACCGCGACCGCGCATCTGATGGCCGATCTCGCTCTGCTGATCGGCCCCGGCGACGTCATCACGCTGTCCGGCGACCTCGGCGCCGGCAAGACCGCGGCGGCGCGGGCGATGATCCGCTATCTCGCCGGCGACGACGCGCTGGAGGTTCCAAGCCCGACCTTCACGCTGGTGCAGGCGTACGACCTGCCGCCCTTTCCGCTGCTGCATGCGGATCTCTACCGCGTCAACGATCCAGCCGAACTGGAAGAGATCGGCCTTTCGCCCTTGCCGGAAGGCACGGTGGCATTGATCGAATGGCCGGAGCGCGCGCCATCGGCGCTGCCTGCCGACCGGATCGACATCGCGCTGAGCCATCGTCCGGCGCTGGGATCGACCGCGCGCGCCGCCGAGATCACCGGGCATGGCCGGGCCGCAGCCCAGGTCGCGCGGTTGAAGGCGCTGCGGCAGTTTCTCGACGGTGCGGGCTATGCGGAGGCAAAGCGCCAGCGCATGCCCGGCGACGCGTCGACGCGCTCCTATGCGCGGCTGGTCCGCGAAGACGGCGTCGTCATCCTGATGAACTCGCCGCCGCGCCCGGACGGGCCGGCGATCCATGACGGCAAGTCGTATAGCGCCGCGGTGCACCTGGCCGAGGACGTCAAGCCGTTCGTCGCCGTCGCCGGCGGCCTGCGCGAGCGCGGCTTCTCGGCGCCCGCGATCCATCACGCCGATCTCGATGCGGGATTTCTGATCACCGAGGATTTCGGCAGCGCGGGCTTTGTCGAAGGCGATCCGCCCGCGCCGATCGCGGAGCGTTATGAGGCCGCAACCGATATGCTGGCGGCGCTGCACCGCGAAGCACTGCCCGAAGTCTTGCCGCTGGCGCCGCAGCTCAGCTACGCCATACCCACGTTCGACACCGACGCGCTGCTGGTCGAGATGGGGTTGATGCTCGACTGGTATCTGCCGGATCGCGGCGCCACGCCGGCCAACGATGCGCGCACCGAATTCGTCGCGATGTGGCGCGAACTGTTGAGCAAGCCCGCGGCTGCCGCCAGGACCTGGGTGTTGCGGGACTTCCATTCGCCCAATCTGATCTGGCTCGGCGAACGGCAGGGTATTGCAAAAGTCGGCATCATCGACTTCCAGGACACGGTGCTGGGCCCGGCTGCCTACGATCTGGCATCGCTGCTGCAGGACGCGCGGATCGACGTGCCCGAACAGCTCGAGCTTGCGCTGCTGACGCGCTACATCCAGGCGCGGCGCGCGGCCGACGACGCGTTCGATCCGGCCGGTTTCGCCGAGCTGTATGCGCTCATGTCGGCGCAGAGGAACACGAAATTGCTCGGCATCTTCGCGCGGCTGAACCGGCGCGACGGCAAGCCGCAATATCTGCGCCATCAGCCCCGGATCTGGACCTATCTCGGTCGTTCACTGGCCCACCCGGCGCTCGCACGCGTCCGGGAGTGGTACGCCGCCAACGTCCCTCCTCCGGTACCGTAATTTACCGGATATTAGCCAGCCTGCCCTTAATCTGCACCGGACCCTGCCGCTAAGCGCGGGGCGCGCGGCTGCGGTGAGGGCTGGAGCAACCAAATGGCGACGACGGAACGGCGCAAGGGCGAGCGCGTCACATTCGAACGCGGTATCCCCGCGCAGATGATGGGCATCGACGGCACCTGGCGGCGAGAATGCACCATGGAAGACGTCTCCGAGACCGGCGCTAAACTGACGGTCGAAGGCTCGGTCGAGGGGCTGCATCTCAAGGAATTCTTCCTGCTGTTGTCTTCCACCGGCCTCGCCTATCGCCGCTGCGAACTGTCCTGGGTCAACGGCGACCAGATCGGCGTCAATTTCCTGAAGACCAGCGACAAGAAGAAAAAGTCCGCCAGGCGCCCGACGCAGGATGCGGAAGCCTGAACCGCCCGCCGGCCGGTCGCACGACTGTCATCTGGGACGGCTATGGCATCGACGATCGATGCGCGGCGCGAATCGCCGTGATATGATTTCGTGAATCAAAGAAGACAACGGTTCGAGAACGCTCCAGAATGTCCGTCAAACCAACCAAAGCCATGGTCCTCGCCGCCGGCCTCGGCGTGCGCATGCGCCCTTTGACGGACAAGATGCCGAAGCCGCTGGTATCAGTGGCTGGCCGCCCCCTGCTCGATCATGTGCTCGACAAGCTCGCCGATGCCGGCGTCGGCGAGGCGGTCGTCAATGTGCACTATCTGCCGGACCAGATCATCGAGCACACCGCCTCGCGCACGCGACCCCGCGTGATCATCTCGGATGAGCGTGACCAGGTGCTCGGCACCGGCGGCGGCGTCGTCAAGGCTCTGCCTTTGCTCGGCCCCGACCCGTTCTTCCATGTCAATTCCGACACCATGTGGATCGATGGCGTACGGCCCAATCTGGCGCGACTCGCCGAAGCCTTCGAGCCTTCGCGGATGGATATCCTGTTGTTGATGGCGCCGACCACGAGCAGCATCGGGTATGGCGGCCGTGGCGATTATTCCATGCTTCCGGACGGCGCGCTGCGCAAGCGCCGGGAACATCAGGTGGTTCCCTTCGTCTATGCGGGTGCTGCGATCATGTCGCCGTCCCTGTTCGCCGACGCGCCATCCGGCGAATTTTCGCTGACAAGGATGTTCGACCGCGCCAACGAGCAGGAACGGCTGTTCGGCTTGCGGCTCGACGGCGTGTGGATGCATGTCGGAACTCCCGACGCCGTCGGCGCGGCGGAAGAGGCGTTTCTCGAAAGCGTGGCGTAGGAAGCTGGGCCCTTTCGGCTGTCCTGCGTAGCGCCCGGACTCAAAATCACGAAAACAACCCCATGCAAAGTAGGCGCAGGGTGGGCAGAGGCGCCCTTCGCGCCGTGCCCACCAACGCTTCAGCTGCAATCGAGTAGACATCGTGGGCACGCTTGCGCTTTGCTCACCACGGAATCCCGCCGGTGATGGCGGTGGGAAGAGCTGCGATCTCTCCCTATATTGGCCCCTGACTCGAATCAGGAAGCCCATGCGCGTTTTCAGCGTTCCCCTATCCGCGCCGTTCCTGCGCACCGTCATTGCCGCGCTGGTCGATGGCAGGCTGGTGGCGGGCTTCGACGCGCGGAACCATCCGGAGAAACTCGCGCAGGCGACGCTCTATCTGCCGACCCGGCGCGCCGGGCGCATGGCGCGGGAAATCTTTCTCGATGAGCTGAAGGCGGAAGCTGCCGTGCTGCCGCGCATCGTCGCGCTCGGCGACATCGACGAGGACGAACTGGCGTTCGCAGAGGAGTCCGAACAATATGGCGGCGCGGCGCCGCTCGACATTCCGCCGAAACTCGGCGAGCTCGAACGCCGGCTGACGTTGGCAAGACTGGTCGCGGCCTGGGCAAAAGGTCCGGTACTGGCGCCGCTGGTGGTCGGCGGTCCGGCGTCCACGCTGGCGCTGGCCGGCGACCTGGCGCGGCTGATGGACGACATGGTCACCCGCGGCGTCGGCTGGGAGGCGCTGGACGGGCTGGTGCCGGATCAGCTCGACCAATATTGGCAGCACTCACTCGAGTTCCTGCGGATTGCGCGACTGGCATGGCCCGCCCATCTGCAGGAGATCGAAAAGATCGAACCGGCGGCGCGGCGCGATCTGTTGATCGCGGCCGAAGCGAGGCGGCTGAGCGTTCATCACGACGGTCCGGTGATCGCGGCGGGCTCGACCGGATCGATGCCCGCGACCGCGAAATTCCTCCACGCCGTCGGCGCGCTGCCGCAAGGCGCGGTGGTGCTGCCCGGGCTGGACACCGGTCTCGACGAGGAAGCCTGGCAGACGATCGGCGGCATCAGGGATGCGCAAGGAAAATTCACCTCCCCGCCCTCATCCAATCATCCGCAATACGCGATGCATGCGCTGCTGACGCGATTCGGCATCAGGCGCGGCGACGTCGAAATTCTGGGACATATGTCACCGGGTGGCCGCGACGTGCTGGCTTCCGAAGTCATGCGGCCTTCCAGCGCGACCGCGCAATGGCACCGGCGGCTGGCCGAGCCCGATATCGTCGAGAAGATCACAGGCGCCACGAAAAATCTCGCCGTGATCGCAGCCGACAATCCGGAGATGGAAGCGCTGGCGATCGCGGTGGCGATGCGCGAAGCGCGGCATCTCGACAAATCCGCGGCCCTGGTGACGCCGGATCGCGCGCTGGCGCGGCGGGTGATCGCGGCACTCGGCCGCTGGAATCTCGAATTCGACGATTCCGGCGGCGACGCGCTGATGGACACGGCGGCGGGCATTTTTGCCCGGCTCGCGGCGGAAGCGGCGGCAAAGCAGCTGGAGCCGCCGACCCTGCTGGCGCTGCTGAAACATCCGCTGTGCCGGCTCGGCGGCGCGCCTGATGTGTTCAAGGACGCCGTAGAGGCGCTCGAACTGGCGCTGTTGCGCGGCACGCGGCCGCAGGCGGGGAGCGGCGGCCTCGACCGCGATCTTGTCCGTTTCCGCGACGAGCTTGCCAAACTCCGGCGGGGCGAGACGTCTTCGCTGCATGGCGCGGAGCCGAGAACCAGATTGAAGGAGGAGGGCCTCGATGGCGCGCAAGCGCTGATCGCCCGGTTGCAGGCGGCGCTTGCGCCGCTTGAAACTCTCAAGCCGGCAAAACCCTATGACTTTGCCGAGTTGGCAATACGCCACCGCGACGTGCTGATGGAACTGTCGCGGGACGAGCATGGCGCAGCCCTCGCCTTCGAGGGCCAGCCGGGATCGACGCTTGCCTCCGCCTTCGACGATCTGCTCGGCGGCAAAACGCAAAGCGGCCTGATGGTCGAACTCGCTGATTATCCCGAGGTGTTCCAGACCGCCTTTGCCGACCGCATGGTGCGGCGGCCGGAGCAGACCAATGTTCATTTGAAAATTTACGGCCCGCTGGAAGCGCGGCTGACGCAATCCGACCGCGTCATCATCGGTGGGCTGGTCGAAGGCGTCTGGCCGCCGGCGCCGCGGATCGATCCGTGGCTGAGCCGTCCGATGCGGCACGAGCTTGGTCTCGATCTGCCGGAACGGCGCATCGGCCTTTCCGCGCACGATTTTGCACAGCTCCTCGGCGCCGACGAAGTCATCCTCAGTCATGCCGCCAAGGTCGGCGGCGCGCCCGCGGTGGCCTCGCGCTTCCTGCACCGGCTGGAAGCCGTCGCAGGCGAGGAGCGCTGGACCGCCGCGGTCGCGGCCGGCGAGAAATATGTTGGCTTTGCCGGTGAACTGGATCGCCCGGACAAGGTCGTGCCGATCCCGCAGCCCGCGCCGAAGCCGCCGCGTGCGACGCGGCCCCTAAAACTGTCGGTGACCGCGATCGAGGACTGGCTGCGCGATCCCTACACGATCTACGCCAAATATATCTTGCGGCTCAACCCGCTCGATCCCGTCGACATGCCGCTGTCGGCCGCCGACCGCGGTTCGGCGATCCACGATGCGCTCGGCGAATTCACGCAGGTCTTTGCAACCTCGCTGCCGCCGGATCCGGCAGGCGCCTTGCGAAAGATCGGCGAGAAATATTTCGCACCGCTGATGGAGCGGCCCGAAGCGCGGGCGCTGTGGTGGCCGCGCTTCCAGCGCATCGCCCGATGGTTTTCGGACTGGGAAATCGCCCGGCGCGGCGACATCGCCCGCATCGACGCCGAGATCCGCGGCGAGATCCCGATCGCCCTCGACAACGCGCGCACCTTTGTTCTGTCGGCGCGCGCCGACCGGATCGAACGCCGGCACGACGGGAGCTTTGCGATCCTCGATTACAAGACCGGACAGCCGCCGACCGGCAAGCAGGTGCGCATGGGGCTGTCGCCGCAGCTCACGCTCGAAGCCGCGATCCTCAGGGAAGGCGGTTTTGCCGATATTCCGGCGGATAGCTCCGTCAGCGAGATCGGCTATGTCAGGCTTTCCGGCAACAATCCGCCGGGAGAACAGAAGCCGCTGGAGCTGAAGATCAGGCCGGGCGATACGCCGCAACGGCCCGACGACGCCGCCGACGAGGCGCGCAGAAAACTAGAGGCGCTGATCCGCGCCTTCGAGAACGAGGATCAGGCCTATACCTCGCTCAATCTGTCGATGTGGTCGAACCGCTACGGCAGTTACGACGATCTCGCCCGCATCAAGGAATGGTCGGCGGCCGGCGGTTTGGGGATCGAAGAATGGTAAGCGCGCCGCGCCCGATTCCCCCCGCGGTCCGCGCCACCCAGGCCCGTGCCTCGGATCCCGCTGCTTCCGCGTTCGTCTCCGCCAATGCGGGGTCGGGCAAGACCCATGTGCTGGTGCAGCGGGTGATCCGGCTGCTGCTCGACGGCGTTCAGCCCGAGAAAATCCTCTGCATTACCTTCACCAAGGCCGCCGCCGCCAATATGGCCGAGCGGGTGTTCACCACGCTCGGCCACTGGGTCACGCTCGACGATGCCGCGCTCGATGAGGCAATTCGCGAGGCAGGGATCGCGCGGCCCGACGCAGCTTTAAGGATGTCGGCGCGAAAACTGTTCGCCTGCGCGCTGGAAACGCCGGGCGGCCTGAAGGTGCAGACCATCCACGCGCTGTGCACCAGGCTGCTGCAGCAATTCCCGTTCGAGGCCAACGTGCCGGCGCGTTTCGCCGTGATCGACGAACGCGATCAGAACGAGATGATGGAACGCGCGAACCTCAAGGTGCTGCTGGCGGCCGCGCGCGATCCGGGGAGCGCGGCCGGCCGCGCGCTCGATACCGCGATGGCGAGTGCCGCCGACGTTACCTTCAAGGATGTGGTGCGCGAGGCATGTCTGAGCCGCGACCACTTCATGGCATGGACCGATGCTGCCGGCAGCGTCGAGGCTGCGGCAGTGCAGGTGTCGGCCGCACTCGGCGTCGACGCGAGCGACACTATCGAGGACGTCGAGCGCGAGATCGTCGACGGGCCGCATCTGCCGAGATCGCGATGGAGCGAACTCGCCAGCATTCTCGACACCGGCAGCAAATCCGATCAGGACCAGGCGGCGCGCTTGCGCGAGGCGCTGGTATTTACCGGCGGCGAGCAGGTCGAAAAATATCTCGGCGTGTTCCTCACCGATGAACGAAGCCCGCGCAAAACGTTGGTGACGAAAAAATTCTGCGACAACAATCCGGCGATTGCGCGGCTGTTCGATCTGGAAAGCGGCCGCATCACGCCCCTGATCGAGCGGCGTCGCGCGCTGACCACGCGCGACCGCACCCAGGCGCTGCTCGCGATCGCCACCGCGGCGGCGGCGAATTACCGGCGCGAGAAGCAGGAGCGCGGCCTGCTCGACTATGACGATTTGATCGACAGGACGCTGGCCATGCTGGACCGGGTGTCCTCCGGCTGGGTGCATTACAAGCTCGATCGCGGCGTCGACCACGTGCTGATCGACGAGGCGCAGGATACCAGCCCCCGGCAGTGGGACATCGTCGCCCACATCATTTCCGAGTTCACTACGGGCGAAGGCGCGCGCGACGGCGTGCTGCGCACCGTCTTCGCGGTCGGCGACGAGAAGCAGTCGATCTTTTCGTTCCAGGGCGCAGCCCCCCGCGAATTCGACATACGCCGCAGGGCGCTGAAGAAAAAATTCGAGGACGCCGGCCTCAAATTCGATCCGGTTACCTTCACCTATTCGTTCCGCTCGGGAGCCGCGATCCTGCAATCGGTCGACCATGTGTTTCGCGAGGCCGAGATTTACCGCAGCATCCATTCGGTGGAGACCGGCTATCCGATCCACAATTCCCTGGCCGATGCCGGGCCGAGCCTGATCGATCTCTGGGAATTGCAGCAGCCGGACGGCAGGCAGGATATCGAAGGCTGGCGCGCGCCGTTCGACGGGCTGTCGCAGACCAGTCCCGAAGTGAAGCTCTCAAGGCGCATTCAGGCCGAGATCAAGCGACTGGTCGAGAGCGGCACCTTGACCGGGAGTACCGGCAAGCGCCGTCGCTTGAGCTATGGCGACATGCTGGTGCTGGTGCGGCGGCGCGGCAACGCCTTCGATGCGGTGATCCAGGCATTGAAGCACGCCAACATTCCGGTTGCCGGCGCCGACCGGTTGAAACTGACCGAGCACATCGCGATTATCGACCTGATGAATCTCGCGGACGCGCTGTTGCTGCCGCAGGACGACCTGGCGCTGGCGGTGGCGCTGAAGAGCCCGCTGTTCGGCCTGACGGACGACGACCTGTTTCAGCTCGCATGGCAGCGCAAGGGCTCGCTGCGGAGCGCGCTGAGCGATCACGCGGCCGGCAACGACAAATTCAAGGACGGGCTGGCTCGCCTGCAACAATGCGAGCGCCGTTTCGACACCGAGACGCCGTTTGCGTTCTATGCCTGGCTGCTCGGCGGCGATGGCGGCCGCGCGCGGATCCTGCGGCGGCTCGGCCACGAGGCCAATGACGCGCTCGACGAATTCCTCGAGCTTGCGCTTGGCTATGAGCGCAAGGCGCCCGCCTCGCTGCAGGGCTTTGTGGCGTGGCTGCGCGCCGCCGACCTGGAGGTCAAGCGCGACATGGAAATCTCCCGCGATGAAGTCCGCGTCATGACCGTGCACGGTGCCAAGGGGCTGGAAGCCTCCGTGGTGTTCCTGGTGGATACCACGTCGTCGCCTTCAGATACGCAGCGCCTCAAGCTGATCCATCTGCCCGGGGGCGTCGTGGTCTGGGCCGGCCGGAAGGCCGAGGACCCCGCCGCGGTCAGCGCGGCGCGCACGGCGATGCTGGGCGAGACCGAGGACGAGTACCGCCGGCTGCTTTACGTGGCGATGACGCGCGCGGCCGACCGCCTGATCGTCGGCGGCTGCATGCCGGGTAACATGAATGCGGTGCGCAAACACTCCTGGTACGATCTGATCGTCAAGGGTCTCGGCAATTCCGGATTGCGCGAAGAAATCGTCGAGATGCCGGACGGCCCGATCAAACGCTACGCACGGCTCGAGGATGCCTCGCTTGCTGCCACAGGCGCCGCCGCCGCTGCGGCGGTCGTCGTTCCGATCGAACTGCCACCCTGGTTGCTGACCTTGGCGCCGCGGGAAGCCGCCGCCGACGGGCTGCTGCGGCCTTCCGATTCCGCCGCAGACGACAATCACCGCGTCCGGTCAGGCGAAACCATCGAGCTGCGCGCACGCGCGCTGCGGCGCGGCACGCTGGTGCACCGGCTGCTGCAATCCCTGCCCGATGTCGCAAGCGAGCGCCGCCGCGACGCGGCCCTAAAATACCTCGCCCGCAACGCGGAGGGCTGGACCGACGGCGACCGCGAGACGCTGGCGGAAGCGGTGCTCGCCCTGATCCGGGATACCCGATTTGCGCCGGTATTTGGCGAAGGCAGCCGCGCCGAGGTATCGATCGTCGGCCGGCTGGAGCGGGCGGGCCGGCCGCCGGCCCTGGTCTCCGGGCAGATCGATCGGCTGGTGGTGACGCCAGGCGAGGTATTGATCGTCGATTTCAAGACCAATCACGCCCCGCCCGCCCTGCCGGCCGAGGCGCCCGGGGGTTACGTCCGGCAGCTTGCGCTCTATCGCGCGGTGCTGGGGAAGCTTTATCCCCGGTTGCCCGTCCGGGTGGCATTACTTTGGACCGAAACACCTGAATTGATGGAGATTTCTGCCCCCGCGCTGGACGCCGTACTGGCATCCGGTTTCGGGGTGGATGTCCATGCTTGACCCGGCAACAAGCCGTTCATAGGTTGCTTGCATGGTCCCTGCGGCGATTCTTGAAAGCCGCATCCTTCCCGAACTGAACGAGGTATTCCGATGGCCGTTGGCAAGGTTTCTGACGCCGATTTCGAAGCCGAAGTGCTCAAGGCGACCGGCCCGGTCGTGGTCGACTTCTGGGCCGAGTGGTGCGGCCCCTGCCGCATGATCGCTCCCGCACTCGACGAGATTTCCGGCGCGATGGGCGACAAGGTCAAGATCGTGAAGCTGAACATCGACGAGAGCCCGAAGACGGCCTCGAAATACGGCGTGATGTCGATCCCGACCCTGATGATCTTCAAGGGCGGCGAGATGGCCTCCCGCCAGGTCGGCGCCGCGCCGAAGGCGAAGCTGCAGCAGTGGATTACTGCCGCGGTGTGATCGGCTCCATCAGCTAATTTTTTTCTGAAAGCGGCCGGCGAATAGCCGGCCGTTTGCGTTGATGGGTATGCCGCTCACGCGCCGAAAGACCGTCGCCTCCAGGTCATCGTCACCCGCAGCGATGGAGGCGCGCTCCGTCGATTCGATACCGCGTGGCAAAGAGTGGCAATACGAGCCGAAATGGGACGGTTTTCGTTGCCTGCTCTCCCGCCAGGGCCGCAAGGTCGACCTGCGCTCGAAATCGGGCGAAGACCTCACCCGCTACTTTCCCGAACTGGCCGACGCTGCGCTCGAGCTGAAAGCATCAACATTCCTGCTCGACGGCGAGATCGTCGTCCCGCATGGCAAGGCGTTTTCGTTCGACGACCTGCTGCAGCGGATCCATCCGGCCGCGAGCCGGGTCAGGAAACTTTCGGCGGAAACGCCGGCAATCTTTCTCGCCTTCGATCTTCTGGCCACCGTGCAGGACAAGAACCTCGCCGCGGCGCCGCTTCGCAAGCGGCGTCCGGCGCTGGAAGCCTTTGCAAAGGCCCAGTTCAAATCCCATCCAACCTTTCGGCTGTCGCCGGTCACTGCAAGCTTCACGACGGCGACCAAGTGGCTGGCGCGGGCGGGCGGCGGCTGCGACGGTGTCATCGCCAAGCGTACCGACCTGCCGTATCAGTCCGGCAACCGCGACGGCATGCAGAAGATCAAGAATTTTCGCAGCGCCGACTGCGTGGTCGGCGGCTTTCGCTATGCGACCAACAGACTGAACGGCCGGAAAGTCGTCGGTTCGCTGCTGCTCGGCCTCTACGATGAGGACGGATTATTGCACCATGTCGGTTTTACTTCCGCGATCAAACAGCAGGACAAGCCGGCGCTGACGGCGAGGCTCGAACCGCTGATCGCAAAGCCCGGCTTCACCGGCAACGCGCCCGGCGGCCCGAGCCGCTGGTCGACCGGGCGTTCGACGCAATGGTGTCCCTTGAAGACGAAGCTCGTCATCGAGGTCGCCTACGATCATTTCAGCGGCGATCGCTTTCGCCACGGCACCTCGATCCTGCGCTGGCGGCCCGACAAGGCGCCCAAGCAATGCAGGTTCGATCAGCTCAGGCAAAGGAGCGCCGATCCGATGAAGTTGTTCAAGGTGTGAGCCTGGTTCATGGCGGCGGCTTCTGCACCTGGCCCGTCATGTCCGCCTTGCGCCGGGCATCCGCGTCCTCACCGCGCGGAAAACCCGGCCATGACGAAACCGCCCGATCGTCTCGGATACTCATCCCGGCGGCGTGCCGTTGGCGGAAAGCACGTGGCCGGCGAGATAGAGCGAGCCCGTGATCAGGATACGCGGCGGCACCTCGTAGGCGAGGCGCGCGAGCGCGCGCAGCGCGGCTTCGACGCTGCCCGCGATTTCCACGCGCATGCCGAGCGCGCGGGTGGCATCCGCAAGCCGGTCGAGCGGCATCGCCTTGTCGTTGTCGGGTATCGGCACCGCGATGATGTGGCGCGTCAGCCCGGCGAAATTGGCCAGAAACGCGTTCGCATCCTTGTTGGCCATCATGCCGACGATAACCACGAGCGGACGCGACACCCGCTCTTCGAGATCGCCGAGCGCGGCGGCAGCGACGCGGCCGCCTTCGGCATTGTGACCGCCGTCGAGCCAGATCTCGCAGCCCTGCGGCGCGTGCTCCAGCAGCGCGCCCGAGGCCAGGCGCTGCATCCGCGCCGGCCATTCGGCATTGACGATGCCGGCCTCGAAGGCGGCCGGTCCGATCCTGAACCTGTCCTGCGCGCGCAGCGTCGCAATCGCGAGGCCGGCATTGTCGAACTGATGCCGGCCGAACAGTTTGGGCGCCGGCAGGTCCATCAGGCCGCGCTCGTCCTGATAGACCAGCCGCCCGCGCTCGACATTGACGTGCCACCCCTCGCCGGCCGCGTGCAGCGGCGATCGCAGCCGCCTTGCGTCCTGCTCGATCACGGCGATCGCCTCGGGCGGTTGCTCGGCGCAGATCACCGGCACATTGCGCTTGATGATCCCGGCCTTTTCCCGGGCGATCGCGGTCAGCGTGTCGCCGAGAAACTCGGTATGGTCCGCGCTGACGGGCGTGATCACGGTCGCCAGCGGGGCGTCGATCACGTTGGTGGCATCCAGCCTTCCGCCGAGGCCGACCTCCAACAGCAGCACGTCCGCCGGATGCTGTGAGAACAGATAAAACGCCGCCGCGGTTTCGATTTCGAAGAGGGTGATCGGCGTGCCGGCGTTGACGCGCTCGCAATGTTCGAGCGCGGCATAAAGTTCGTCATCGCCGACGAGAATGCCGCCGCCCGGACGGCCGAGGCGAAATCGTTCGTTGATCCGCACCAAGGAGGGCGAGGTGTAGACGTGGACGCGCAAGCCCGCCGCTTCCAGCATCGCCCGCAAATACGCAATCGTCGAACCCTTGCCGTTGGTGCCGGCGACGTGGATGACCGGCGGCAGCCTGCGCTCGGGATGATCGAGCCGCTCCAGCAGCCGCTGCATCCGCTCCAGGCCGAGATCGATACGCTCCGGGTGCAGGGTCGACAGCCGCGCGATCAATTCGCCGAGCGGTGGCACTCGTCCGGCCGCAGGCGCGTTCACGCGTGGGGTGCTGCCGGCGCCACGTCCGCGCCCAACAGGATCTGGGCCGGAGCGGCAACCGGAGCTGCGGGCTTCGAGGCGGTTTCCAATGCCGGCGACTTCGTCAGCAGCCGGCAGAGCCGCGCCAGCGTCGGCCGCAAATCGTGGCGATGCACGACCATGTCGACCATGCCGTGGTCCTTCAGATACTCCGCGCGCTGAAAGCCTTCCGGCAATTTCTCGCGAATGGTCTGTTCGATCACGCGCGCGCCGGCGAAGCCGATCAGCGCCCCGGGTTCGGCGATCTGCACGTCGCCGAGCATGGCGTAGGAGGCGGTGACGCCGCCGGTGGTCGGATTGGTCAGCACCACGATGTAGGGCTGTTTTGCTTCGCGCAGCATCTGAATGCCCACGATGGTGCGCGGCATCTGCATGAGCGACAAAATGCCTTCCTGCATGCGCGCGCCGCCGGAGGCCGCGAACACGATGAACGGAGACTTCTTTTCGACCGCGAGTTCGAGCCCGCGCACGATCGCCTCGCCCGCGGCCATTCCCAGCGAGCCGCCCATGAAGTCGAAGTCCTGCACCGCGATCACGACCGCGGCGCCTTCGAGCTTGCCGTAGCCGACCTTGATGGCGTCGTTCAGCCCGGTGCGGGCGCGGGCATCCTTGATGCGGTCGGCGTATTTGCGTTCGTCACGGAATTTCAGGGGATCGGCGGTCACCTCGGGCAGCGCCACGTCGAACCAGGTCTCGTTGTCGAACACCGATTTCAGCCGCGCCACCGCGCTCATGCGCATGTGATAGTTCGATCCGGGAATCACGAACTGGTTGGCCTCGACGTCCTTGTAGAACACGAGCTGCCCGGAATCCGGACATTTGATCCACAGATTCTCCGGCGTCTCGCGGCGCAGGATGTTGCGGATCTTCGGCCGGACGACGTTGGTGAGCCAATTCATGGTTCGCTCCGAATGGCGATCGAATTGCCTCTTTAGTTCAGCGCGCGAGCGGACGCAAAACCGGCGTCCTCTCTTGCTGTTCGCGCTCCGAATATATGGCGGCCCGGACACCCCCGGGCAAGCCGCCTCGCGCGGCCTGTCTCGCCTGCAATTGTGGCTTATTCCGCGGCCTGTTTGGCGCCGCGGACGCCCTGCGCCAGTCCGGCTACGAGGTCAGCCACGGCGGGCACGGTCTTGGCGGTCGCGCGGCCCTGCGCATCGAGGCTGGCGTGCAGGGCATCGACCAGCGCGGTGCCGACCACCGCACCATCGGCCTTCTGCGCAATAGCGCGGGCGGCGTCCGGCGTGCGGATGCCGAAGCCGACGCAGACCGGCAATTTGGTATGCCGCTTGATGCGGGCGACGGCCTCGCCGACGACGCCGGAATTGGCGCTGGCGCTGCCGGTGATGCCGGTGATCGAGACGTAGTAGACAAAGCCCGAGGTGTTGGCGAGCACCGCGGGCAGTCGCTTGTCGTCGGTGGTCGGCGTCGCCAGCCGGATGAAGTTCAGCCCCGCCTGCAGCGCCGGCAGGCACAATTCGGTGTCTTCCTCCGGCGGCAGGTCGACGATGATCAGCCCGTCGACGCCGGCGGACTTCGCATCGACCAGAAACCTGTCGACGCCATAGATGTAGATCGGATTGTAGTAACCCATCAGCACCAGCGGCGTGGCGTTGTCGCCCTTGCGGAACTCGCGCACCATCGCCAGCGTCTTCTTCAGGGTCATGCCGGCCTTCAGCGCGCGCAGACCCGCCGCCTGGATCGCCGGACCGTCCGCCATCGGATCGGTGAAGGGCATGCCGATCTCGATGATGTCGGCGCCCGCCTTCGGCAGCGCCTTGATGATTTCGAGCGAGGTCGCGGGATCGGGATCGCCGGCCATCAGGAAGGTGATGAAGGCGGAGCGGCCCTGCTTCTTCAATTCAGCGAAGCGCGTGTCGATGCGGGTGGTCACTTCTTCTTCTCCCGCAAAATCTCCGCCACTTGCGGGATGTCCTTGTCGCCGCGGCCGGAGAGATTGACCACCATCAGATGATCCCGCGGCCGTTTCGGCGCGAGATCCATCACCTTGGCGATGGCGTGGGCCGGCTCCAGCGCCGGAATGATGCCTTCCAGCCGCGACAGCAACTGGAATGCCGCCAGCGCTTCGTCGTCGGTCGCGGACAGGTAGGTCACCCGGCCGGTTTCGTGCAGCCAGGAGTGCTCCGGCCCGATGCCGGGATAATCCAGCCCCGCCGAAATCGAATGCGCGTCCTGGATCTGGCCGTCGTCGTCCATCAAGAGATAGGTGCGGTTGCCGTGCAGCACGCCGGGCCGGCCGCCGGCGATCGAGGCGGCGTGCAATTGCGTGAGGCCGTGGCCGGCCGCTTCGACGCCGAAGATCTCGACAGAGGGATCGTCGAGGAAAGGGTGAAACAGTCCCATCGCGTTGGAGCCGCCGCCGATACAGGCCACAAGCGAGTCCGGAAGGCGGCCTTCTTCCTCCTGCATCTGCGCGCGGGTCTCGATGCCGATCACCGACTGGAAGTCGCGCACCATCATCGGATAGGGATGCGGGCCGGCCACCGTGCCGATGCAGTAGAAGGTGTCGTGCACGTTGGTGACCCAGTCGCGCAGCGCATCGTTCATCGCATCCTTCAGCGTGCGCGAGCCCGACTGCACCGGAATTACCCTGGCGCCCAGCATTTCCATGCGGATGACGTTGGGCTGCTGCCGCTCGACATCGACCGCGCCCATATAGACCACGCATTCGAGCCCGAACCGCGCGCACAAGGTCGCGGTCGCGACGCCATGCTGGCCGGCGCCGGTCTCGGCGATGATGCGCTTCTTGCCCATCCGCCGCGCCACCATGATCTGGCCGAGCACGTTGTTGACCTTGTGCGAGCCGGTGTGGTTCAGCTCCTCGCGCTTGAAATAGATCTTTGCGCCGCCGAGATGCTCGGTCAGACGCTCGGCGAAATACAGCGGCGACGGCCGGCCGACATAGTGCTTGAGATAGCCGTTCATCTCGGCCTGGAACGCCGGATCGGCCTTGGCTTCGGCGTAGGCCTTCTCCAGATCGAGGATCAGCGGCATCAGCGTTTCCGCGACAAAGCGGCCGCCAAAAATGCCGAAATGCCCGCGCTCGTCGGGGCCGCTGCGGAAGGAATTGGGTTTGGCGAGACTCATCGAACCATCAGCTCTTCTGTTGCGCGCGCCGCGCGGATGAAAGCACGGATCATTTCGGGATCCTTGATGCCGGGCGCGCGCTCCACGCCGGAGGAAACGTCGACGCCGCCGGCGCGGGTGACGCGAACGGCCTCCGCGACATTACCGGCATAAAGGCCGCCCGAGACCATGAACGGCAGTTGGAGGTCGAGCTTCTCCAGCACATGCCAGTCGAACACCGCCCCCAAGCCGCCGGGACGGGTGGCGTCCTTCGGCGCGCGGGCATCGAACAGGATGCGGTCGGCGACGGCGGCAAAGCCGGGCAATGAGCCGAGATCGGCCGAGGTCTCGACCGCGATCGCCTTCATGACCGGCAATCCGAATTTCTGCCTGATGTCGCGCAGCCGCGCCGCGGTTTCCTTGCCGTGCAATTGCAGCAGATCCGGCTGCAGCGCCTCGACGATATTGGCGAGCGTTGCATCATCGGCATCGACCGTGAGCGCGACCTTTAACGCACGGCGTTTTGTCTGCCTGCCGAGGTCGCGGGCCAGTTCGAGGCTCAAGTGCCGCGGCGACGGCGCAAAGAACACGAACCCAACCATGTCCGCGCCGGCATCCAGCGCGACGTCGAGCGTCTCGCGCGTGGACAGGCCGCAAATTTTGACGATCAGGGACATGGTTCCAAATACGGGTCGGAGCGGCAACAAAAGCCGGGAATGCGGGTTGCGATTGCGACGCGTTCTACATCGTCGCGCCCTGCTTGTCTCGCCCGCCGGGTCCATAAAAGCCGCCCTGCGACGGGGCCGGAAGGCGCTGCTGATCGTACCGCGAGGCCGCCGTGCCGACGCGCAGATCGGCCAGCTGCGCCCGTGCCTGCCGCGCATCGGCCTCGTGCTGGCGCGCGGCCCGCCGCCAGTGGCGCTGCCGGAACCAGGTCGCGGTTCCGCCCGCCACTACGCCCAGGATCAGCGCCGTGATGATGATCACGAACAGCGGCACCGGCGGCAAATCAAAGGCCGAGTCGCCGGAGCCGAATGGATCGAACGACACCGTCACCAGATGCCGGTTGGCGACCGCGAACACGACGAAGACCAGACCCAGCGGGATCAGCACCACGGCGGTTAAAAACTTGCGCATGATCCCTCTTTCGTTGCTGAAAGATCGGCGGGGGCGCCTTCCGAAAAAGGATACCGGCGCAGCGGCCAGACGACCCGCGATCGTAAAACGCGTTAGGCGCCGGTATCCGGCGCCCCGCCTTCGCGATTCAGCCGTTCGCGCATTTCCTTGCCCGTCTTGAAGAACGGAACGCTCTTCTGATCGACCGGCACATGCGCCCCGGTGCGTGGATTGCGCCCCGCGCGCGCCGGACGGTGCTTGACCGAGAACGCGCCGAAACCGCGCAGCTCGACCCGGTCGCCGCGCGCCAGGGCGGCGACGATCTCATCGAGGATCGCGTTCACAATGTTCTCGACATCCCGCTGGTAAAGATGCGGGTTGTGCTCGGCGATACGCTGAACAAGTTCGGATTTGATCATCGAGACTGGGACCCGGGGACGTGCGGATATGCATTTCCGTGAAAATGCCTTGAACTGTCAAGACGCTAAATCAAATTTGGGCGGCCCGAAAAGGCGTGACAAACGACGGAAACCGGGATTGTGACGACACCCGCAATGCGGGAGAGGGGGCGGAAACCGGACTTATGCCGCTCAATTCGTGCCCGCGGGTTGCCACAACGCCAGCAGGCCACCGAGGCTCAGCCGGTCGACCGCCTGCGCGATGTCAGCCTGCTCGAGTTGACGTGCAATGGAGCTGAAGCCGAGCGCATCCAGCGTGATCGAAGCCGCCGCTCGCAGAAAAGTCAGGTCGCCGAACCGCGGCGCCAGCTTGTAGTCGCGTACCGGCAGACCCGCCTTGACGCCCTTCTGCGCGACCAGCCAGGCGACTGCGGTCTTTTCGTCGCCGAGCTGATCGATCAGCTTGAGGTCGACCGCCTGATGGCCGGTGAAGACCCGTCCATCGGCCACCTTATCGAGCAATGCGTCGTCCATGCCGCGCCGCGCTTTCACGAGACCCCGAAACCACGCATAGGAATCCTTGACCAGCGAATCCAGCGCAGCGCGCGCTTCCGGACTGGTCGGTTCAAAGCCGTTGGGGGCCGCTTTCAGCGGCGAGGACTTCACTTCCTCGACCTTGACGCCGACGGTTTTCAGCAAATCGGTGAAGTTCGGAAACTGAAACAGCACGCCGATCGAGCCGACCAGCGAGGTCTGCTGCGCGATGATGTGATCGGCCGCGATCGCGGTGATGTAGCCGCCCGATGCCGCCAGTCCCTCGACCACCACCACCAGCGGCTTCTTCGCCTTCAGGCGCGTCAGCGCGTCGTAGAGCTGCTCGGAGCCGGCCGTGGTGCCGCCGGGCGAATTGATATGCACGACGACTGCAGCGGCGCGCGAATTCTCCAGCCGCTCCAGCGCCTCGACGCGATCGGCGTCGCTGCGGATCAGGCCGTCGATGTGGACGCGGGCAATCGAACCCGAGGTCGTGAACGCGCTGCGGCCGCCCGGCGTCGCGATCAGGCCAATCCCGACGACCGCGGCGATAGCGACGATCGCGGCGGTGACCCGCCAGAAGGTCAGCTTGCGGCGGATCCTGCGGCGATCGACGATCACGTCTGAATCAAGCGACATCGAAAAATCTCCCGGAAGCGGCTGTGAGAGGATCGCATGGTATTCTCCGCACAGCCCTAATATGCCGTGCCCTGATTACATCAATTGCGGTGCAATATGAAGAAAACAAGGCCCCTTCTTCCCCCTCTCCCCTTGTGGTTCAGACCGGGGAGATGGTGGACAGTGGGAGAGGGTGGCGCGAACGCGCAGAGCGCGTTCGTGACGGGTGAGGGGTCTGTGTCAGCGGAGAAAGACCCCTCATCCGGCGCAGACTTTGTCCGCGCCACCTTCTCCCACAAGGGGAGAAGGAAAAAAGCGCGCGGGACAACAAAAAAGGCCCCGGTCGAAACCGGGGCCCGTTGGTTCGAGACGAAGCCGCGCGAGGCTTACTTGTCGGTGCGCTGCTTGAGCGCGGTGCCGAGAATGTCGCCGAGCGTCGCCCCCGAATCGGAGGAGCCGTACTGCGCGATGGCCTCCTTCTCTTCGGCGACTTCCAGCGCCTTGATCGAGACCTGCACCTTGCGGGCCTTCTTGTCGAACTGGATCACCCGCGCATCGACCTTTTCGCCGACGGCGAAACGCTCGGCGCGCTGATCGGTGCGCTCGCGCGCCAGTTCGGACCGCTTGATGAACGTGGTGAACTCGGTGCCGGCGATCCTGACCTCGATGCCGCTTTCCTTGACCTCGAGCACTTCGCAGGTCACGACCGCACCCTTCTTGACGTCACCCGGCTCGGCGAACGGATCGCCCTCGAGCTGCTTGACGCCGAGCGAGATGCGCTCCTTCTCGACATCGACGTCGAGCACCACGGCCTTGACCATGTCGCCCTTCTTGAAGTTGTCGATCACCTGCTCGCCCGGAAGCTTCCAGTCGAGATCGGACAGATGCACCATGCCGTCGACGTCGCCCTCGAGCCCGAGGAACAGGCCGAACTCGGTCTTGTTCTTGACCTCGCCTTCGACCACCGAACCGACCGGGAACTTCTCGACGAAGACCTCCCAGGGATTGCGCATGGTCTGCTTGAGACCGAGCGAAATCCGGCGCTTGACCGAATCGACTTCGAGGACCTGCACTTCGACTTCCTGCGAGGTCGAAACGATCTTGCCGGGGTGCATGTTCTTCTTGGTCCACGACATCTCCGAGACGTGGATCAGGCCTTCGATGCCCGGCTCCAGCTCGACGAACGCGCCGTAGTCGGTGATGTTGGTGACGCGGCCGGTGAAGCGCGCGTTCAGCGGATATTTCGCCTCGATGCCCTGCCACGGATCGTCCAGCAACTGCTTCATGCCGAGCGAAATGCGGTGGGTTTCGTGATTGATCTTGATGATCTTGACCTTGACGGTCTGGCCGATCGTCAGCACCTCGGTCGGGTGATTGACCCGGCGCCAGGCGATATCGGTGACGTGCAGCAGGCCGTCGATGCCGCCGAGGTCGACGAACGCACCGTAATCGGTGATGTTCTTGACCACGCCGTCGATGACCTGGCCCTCTTCGAGGTTCTGCACCAGTTCCTGACGCTGTTCGGCGCGGGTCTCTTCGAGAACCGTGCGGCGCGACACCACGATGTTGCCGCGGCGGCGATCCATCTTGAGGATCTGGAACGGCTGCGAGTTGTTCATCAGGGGAGCTACGTCGCGGATCGGGCGGATGTCGACCTGCGAGCGCGGCAGGAAGGCCACTGCGCCGTCGAGGTCGACGGTGAAGCCGCCCTTGACCTGGTTGAAGATGACGCCGTGCACCTTCTCGTTATTGTTGAAGGCCTTCTCCAGCTTGCCCCAGCTTTCCTCGCGGCGCGCCTTGTCGCGCGACAGCACGGCTTCGCCGAGCGCATTTTCGATACGGTCGAGAAACACCTCGACCACGTCGCCTACCTTGAGTTCGCTTTCACGGCCGGGCCCGGCGAATTCGCGCAGCGCCACGCGGCCTTCGGTCTTCAGGCCGACGTCGATGACGGCCATGTCCTTCTCGATCGCAACAACGGTGCCCTTGATGACGGAGCTTTCCTGCAGGTTGCCGCCGGCGAAGGACTCGTCGAGCATCGCGGCAAAATCGTCGCGGGAAGGACTATAGGAAGTAGCAGTCGAAGCCATTTGTTCTCCAGATGCGGGTATCGCCGGCCATTCGGGTTAAGGGGCGTATCGCGCGTGAAGTGTCAGGGTTCCGCAAACCCTGACGACCGCCTCGCGAGGTAAATCGCGAGAGCGGGCCGGCAGCATGCCTGCACGTTCGATACGTTGAATAATTTTGTCCGGAGCCTGCACGAGGCAATCGGCCTCGGGATATCGCTGTTCAAGACCGGGAGCGGGCTTTCCTCCAATGACGGCGGCGGATTAAACCCGCTGCCGGCCCGCTCGGACGGCCTCGACAATGTCGATGGCGGCCCGGACGCCGCCTTCTATATCCAAATGGGAGTTATCGAGCAAGTAAGCATCTTGCGCCGGCTTCAAGGGGGCGACGGCCCTGTTTTGGTCCCGTTCGTCGCGTTTGAGGATATCCGCCAGCACCGCGACCTCGTCGGCGTCCTCGCCCCGCGCCCGCGCCTCCAGGGTCCGCCTGCGGGCGCGGACTTTCGGGTCGGCGACGACAAAAATCTTCACGTCGGCGTCCGGGCAGATCACGGTGCCGATATCGCGGCCGTCAAGCACCGCCCCGGGCGGATCGGCCGCGAACTGGCGCTGGAAATTGAGCAATACCTCCCGCACTTTGGGAATCGCCGAGACCACGGACGCGGCATCGCCCACTTTTTGCGTCTTCAGCACGGGATCCCCGAACTTTTCGGGGTCGAGCGCCAGCGCCGCGGAGACCGCGATCATCTCGTCCGTCAGTTCGGCGCCGGCGTCCAGCAGCGCCTTGGCCACCGCGCGGTAGATCACGCCGGTATCGAGGTGGCGATAGCCGTAATGCTTGGCGAGCCGCTTGCCGAGCGTGCCTTTCCCCGAGGCCGCGGGTCCGTCGATGGCGATGATCATGAAAACTCCGCCCCCAGCGAACGCATCATCGGAATGAAATCGGGAAATGAGGTGGCGATGAAGGCGGTATCGTCGACCTTTACCGGCTTGTCGGCGGCAAGCCCCATCACCAGCGCCGACATCGCGATGCGGTGATCCATATGGGTGGCGACCAGGCCTTCGCCGGGCACGTGGCCCCGGCCTTCGACGATCAGGTCGTCGCCGGAGATATCGACCTTGACGCCGTTGACGCGCAGCATGGCGGCGGTGGCCTCGAGGCGGTCGGATTCCTTGACCCGCAGCTCCTGCAGGCCGCGCATGATGGTGGTGCCTTCGGCAAAACTCGCGGCCACCGCCAGCACCAGATATTCGTCGATCATCGAGGGCGCGCGCTCCGGCGGCACCTCGACGCCCCGCAGTTTCGAGGCCCGCACCCGAAGCTGCGCCATCGGTTCGCCGGCATCGCCGCGGATCTCGGTTTCCTCGATGAAGGCACCCATCTCGCGCAGCGTCGTAA
The DNA here is from genome assembly GCA_963721275.1 of uncultured Alphaproteobacteria bacterium. Lineage (GTDB taxonomy): Bacteria > Pseudomonadota > Alphaproteobacteria > Rhizobiales > Xanthobacteraceae > Bradyrhizobium. Next base: position 56,671 of record CAVRIQ010000034.1, read on the forward strand.
ACAGGCCGGTGCGCAGCGGGTTGGTCATGACATCGGACAGCACGACGTCGGAGCCTTCGACGATCAGGGCTGCCACGATCGGGAACGCCGCCGAGGACGGGTCGGCCGGCACCACCACTTCGGCGCCATGCAGCTCGGGCTGACCGCTCAGCGCGATCTTGCGGCCATGGCTGCCTTCCGGCACGGAGACGATCCCGGCGCCGAAATGCTTCAGCATCAGTTCGGTATGGTCGCGGCTGGCCTCGGTTTCGATCACGGTGGTGACGCCCGGCGCGGCCAGCCCCGCCAGCAGCACCGCGGACTTGATCTGGGCCGAGGCCACCGGCGTCCGGTAGAGGATCGGCAGCGGATCGCGTGCGCCCAGAAGCGTCAGCGGCAGCCGGCCGCCCTGACCGCTCGCGCCAACCTTCGCGCCCATCAATTCCAGGGGATCGAGCACCCGTCGCATCGGCCTCGACCGCAGCGAGGCGTCGCCGTCGAAAACCGCCGTGATCGGGCAGCCGGCCACCGCCCCCATCACCAGCCGGCAGCCGGTGCCCGAATTGCCGAAATCCAGCGGGGCTTGCGGCTGCGCGAACCCGGCCACGCCGACGCCGTGCACGACCCAGGCAAAATCGCCGGTTCGCTCCACCTTGGCGCCCAGCGCCCGCATCGCCTTGGCGGTATTCAGCACGTCTTCGCCCTCGAGCAGGCCCGAAATGCGGGTTTCGCCTACCGCCAGCGCGCCCAAAATCAGGGCACGGTGCGAAATCGACTTGTCCCCGGGTACGCGGACCTTGCCGGTCAGGGGCCCGCTGCAGCGGGCTTCGAGCGGGCTTACCTGGTCAGAATGGGTCAAGATTGTGTCCTCTGCGCCGGCGGCAGGTATCACATGGGCCGCGCTGCGTCACGCTGGCATCTGTCTCTCGCAGAGCGCTATTGACAGCAGCGCCTCAACTAGCCAAGTGAAGCACCGTTTTTCAGAACATTCCCAGGATTCCACACGTGGCCAAATCCGATCTCGGAACCAAGCGCATTTGCCCGACCACGGGTAAGAAATTCTATGACCTCAACAAGACCCCGGTGATCTCACCCTATACCGGCGAGGTCGTGCCGATTGCGCCCATTCCGCCGCCGCGGACCCGTGCCGACGCCGCCGCGCGCGCCAGCGCCGCAGCCGCCGCTTCGGCCGCCGAGGCAACGCCGGAGCCGATGGAAGCCGAAGAGTTGGTGCCGCTCGAGGAAGCCGACGCCGAGGAGAATACCGGCAAGGTCAAGGCCGTCGTTCCCGAATCGGAAGACGACATCGAGATCGACGAGACCATCGAAGACGACGACGATGACGATTCCACCTTCATCGCCGACGAAGAGGAAGGCGACGAGGACGTCACCGACATCATCGGCGACGTCGGCGGCGACGAGGAGACTTGAGATCGGCCCTGAACTGTGTTCAGGGTTTTTCCCGCGAGTCGCCCAAGGCACGCGGAAGAGTTAAGGGGCCATAGCTCAGCTGGGAGAGCGCTTGCATGGCATGCAAGAGGTCGGCGGTTCGATCCCGCCTGGCTCCACCACGCTTCGCCTTCGGCTACGCGTGGCGCAGCCACGCAAGAGCCGAAGGCGAAGCGTGGTGCCCGGCGTAGCCCGAAGGGCGAAGACGGGCTGGTGACGGCCCGTGATGGTGCCGCTATATGTGAGTGCCGATGTGGTACGTCTACATCATCCGCAGCATCGATTTTCCCGAACAAGAATATATTGGCGCAACCGCAGACTTGAAGCGGCGGCTGCCGGAACATAACGCCGGCAAGTCCACCCACACCGCCAAATTCAAACCTTGGGAATTGGTTTGGTACTGCGCCTTCCCGGATAAGTACAAAGCGCTGGAATTCGAAAAATATCTCAAATCCCACTCCGGCCGGGCATTCGCAAAGAAGCGACTCTGAGTGCTTCGTGCCTGGAGAAACCTCCCCCCTTACTCCCCCACCACCGCGTTGAGCCGGTCGCGCAGCGCGACGAGGTCGTTCTTCATCGACGACAGTTCGGCGATCGAGCAGGCCGAGGCGGCGAGGATCGACTGCGGCACGGTCCTGGCTTTTTCCCGAAGGGCCTGGCCCTGGGAGGTGAGCGCGATCAGCACTTGCCGCTCATCTGCGGTGCTGCGCGTGCGCCTGATGAGCTGCGCCGCCTCCAGCCGCTTGAGCAGCGGCGTGAGCGTGCCGGAGTCCAGAAACAGCCGTTCGCCGATGTCCTTGACCGGAACGCCGTCACGTTCCCACAGCACCAGCATGACCAGATATTGCGGATAGGTCAGGCCGAGCCGGTCAAGCAGCGGCTTGTAGACCCGGTTGAAGGCGTGCGCGGTCGAATAGATCGCAAAACAGATCTGATTGCCCAATAACAGCGGCGCGTCCGCCGCCTGCTTCTTCGCCATTTTCAGCCTCGCCGTTCGGGCAAGGGCGCCCGGTCCCATTGTGGGCCGGCGTGCCCGCGCATTCAATCGCGCACAATTAAATGTGAACCTGTATCTTATCGTATTGTGCACAATTCAATTGTGTGAAATACGAATTGCATCATAACCGCAAATCGAGGGAGATTCCCATGTCCGTGAATGTGCTTTACCGAACCAGCGCCAAGGCCACCGGCGGCCGGGATGGCCATGCCGCCACGCTCGACGGCGCGCTGGACGTCAAACTTGCCACGCCGAAGGAACTGGGCGGGGGTGGCGGCGCAGGCAACAATCCCGAGCAGCTGTTCGCTGCCGGCTATGCCGCCTGCTTCATCGGCGCGATGAAGTTCGTCGCCTCGCAGGGCGGCCCGAAAGTGCCCGCCGACGCTTCGGTGACCTCGACCGTCGGCATCGGCCCGCGCTCGGCTGGCGGCTTTGGCCTGGACATCGAACTCGCCGTCTCGCTGCCCGGAATTCCCCGGGCGGACGCGGAGGCCCTGGTGGAGAAGGCCCATCAGGTATGCCCCTACTCCAACGCGACCCGCGGCAATGTCGATGTCCGCCTGACGGTGGTCTGACAAATTCTCCGGATGGCCCGCCGCGACGACCGGCGGGCCATTCGCCGTGGCTGGACTGCCCGCGCATCTCCGGGGCAAGCAGGTATCCAAGGCGGTCCGCGATGCGCGCGCGACAACGCCTCGGCTGGCGCGCATTTGCGATGAGGCGTCCGTGATGCTTAATGGCTCCGACGTCCTCCATAAACTTCGCAAGATGAGACCATGACGACTGAAACTGCCCCCGGCGCGATGGCCGGATTACGTGTGATCGACCTCACGCGGGTGCTCGGCGGCCCCTATTGCACGCAAATCCTCGCCGATCACGGCGCCGACGTGATCAAGGTCGAGCCGCCGGCGGGCGACGAGGTGCGCGACTGGGGACCGCCTTTCCACGGCGAGGACGCGGCCTATTTCGTCGGCATCAACCGCAACAAGCGCTCGATCGGGCTCGATCTCGCCTCCGAGGGCGGCCGCATCGTGCTGATGAAGATGCTGGAGAGCGCCGACGTCCTGATCGAGAATTTCAAGCCGGGCACGCTGGATAAATGGGGCATCGGCAATGACGTGCTGCGCGCGAAATTTCCGGGACTGGTGCATTGCCGGATCTCCGGCTTCGGCGCCGACGGCCCGCGCGGCGGCAATCCCGGCTATGACGCCATCATCCAGGCCATGACCGGGATGATCGCCGCGACCGGCTCGCCGCAAAGCGGGCCGATGCGGATCGGCGTGCCGCTGGTCGACATCTCGACCGGGCTTTACGCGACCATCGGCATCCTGATGGCGCTTTCGGAGCGGCAGAAATCAGGCGTCGGGCAGTTTCTCGAAACCACGCTGTACGAAACCGGCCTCTCCATCATGCACCCGCATGCCGCGAACTATTTCATGCACGGCAAGCCGCCAAGCCTCACCGGCAACGAGCATCCGAACCTCGTGCCTTACGCAATCTTCCCGACCCGCACCGACAATATCTTCATCGGCGTCGGAAATGACGGCACCTTCCGCAAGCTGGCCAAGGAGATCGGCAAGCCCGAACTGGCCAGCGACGCGCGCTTTGCCCGCAACAAGGATCGCATCGCCAACCGCGAGGCGCTGCGCGCCGAGCTTGCCGCCGTGTTCAGCCAGCACGACGCCGGCCCCTTGTGCGACCGCCTGCTCGCCGCCGGCCTGCCGGCCGGACCGGTGCAGAGCATCGACCAGGCGCTGACCAGCGCCCACACCGTCCACCGCGGCGACGTCGTCGAAAAGGACTGGTACAAGGGGGTCGCCTCGCCGGTCCGCATGGAGCGCAGCAAGCCGAGCCTGCGCCGGCTGCCGCCGAATTTCAGCCAGCACGCGACCGAGGTCCTGACGGAGTTCGGGTATTCCGGGTCCGAGATCGAAGCCCTGGTCGCCGAGGGCGTGGTCTGCGGGCCGGCGCGAAAGCGCTGACGAAAAGCAACGTCGTCGCGGCGAACGCCGGGGATCCATGCCCCCTGACTTCTCGGCGGGGCAGATCGGCGGTTGCCTTCCGCAACGACCAAAGCCTGTAATTGCGGGTCCCGCCTCGCGCGGAGCCTGTCATCGGGCGCGGATCGAGCGGCCTGCGGGCTTGGCCCGGGATAGCCGGACTCGGGAGATGCCGTCTCAGCCTTTTTTCCGCTTTCCTTGGCGCTCGCTTTGCCAATACCATCCTTTCGCTTATACGGTCATTTGCACGTCATCCAGCGCTGCTAACGCGCAAAACGAAGATGATGGCCCAACCCGGAGGAATTCCATGGCTCTTCGACAATTCGGCGCAGCGGCGGCAACAGCTGTCGCACTTGCGCTTGCAACGCCTGCCCACGCGGTGACCGAGATTCAGTGGTGGCACGCGATGACCGGCCCGAACAACGACGTCGTGGTCAAGCTGGCGAACGATTTCAACGCTTCGCAAAGCGACTACAAGATCGTCCCGACCTTCAAGGGCAGCTATGCCGATACGCTGAACGCCGGGATCGCGGCGTTCCGGGCCGGCAATGCCCCGGGCATCATGCAGGTGTTCGAGGTCGGCACCGCGACCATGATGGCGGCCAAGGGCGCCATCAAGCCGGTTTCCGAACTGATGAAGGAGCAGGGCGAGAAATTCGATCCGCAATCCTATTTGCCGGCGATCACCGGTTACTACTCGACCTCCAAGGGCGAGATGCTGTCGTTTCCCTTCAACTCGTCGAGCATGGTGATGTGGGTCAATCTCGACGCCCTGAAGAAGGCCGGTATCGCCGCGCCGCCGAAGACCTGGCCGGAAGTGTTCGCCGACGCCAAGAAGCTGCATGCGACCAGTCCGACCTGCGGCTTTTCCACCGCCTGGGGGTCCTGGGGCCTGATCGAGCAGTTTTCCGCGTGGCATAACGTGCCGATCGGTACCAAGGCCAACGGGCTCGACGGTTTCGACACCGTACTCGAATTCAATACCCCGCTGGAAACCAAGCTGCTCGAAAACCTCGTCGAACTGCAAAAGGACAAGAGCTTCGACTATTCGGGGCGCACCAACACCGGCGAAGGACGCTTCACGTCGGGCGAATGTCCGATGTTCATGACGTCCTCGGCGTTCTATCCGAACGTCAAGGCGAACGCCAAGTTCGCCTACAACGCGGTCCCGATGCCGTATTTCCCCGACGTCAAGGACGCCCCGCAGAATTCCATCATCGGCGGCGCTTCGCTGTGGGTGATGGGCGGCAAGAGCCCTCAGGAATACAAGGGCATTGCGAAATTCTTCACCTTCCTGTCGGACACCGATCGCCAAGTCTACCTGCACGAGGTTTCCGGATATCTGCCGATCACCAAGGCGGCGTACGAAAAGACCAAGGCCTCGGGCTTCTATGAAAAGAACCCGATCCTCGAAGTCCCGCTGAAGGAATTGACCAACAAACCGCCGACCGACAATTCACGCGGCCTGCGCTTCGGGGGCATGGTGCAGTTGCGCGATGTCTTTGCCGAGGAGATCGAGGCGGCGCTGGCCGGCAAGAAACCGGCGAAGGACGCGCTCGACTCGGCCGTGTCGCGGGGCAACGCGATGCTGCGGCAGTTCGAACGCACCGCCGTCAAGTAAAGGAAGCTGAGGATCGTGGCCGGGCGACACCCGGCCACGATCCGTCCAGCGAGGCATCATGGAAAACCGGGCGATTTTCTCAGGCAGGCTGCTGCCCTATCTGCTGATCCTGCCGCAGCTTGCGATTTCCCTGATCTTTTTCTACTGGCCCGCCGTGCAGGCCCTGCAGCAGTCGTTCCTGGTGCAGGACGCCTTCGGGCTTTCGACCGAGTTCGTCTGGTTCGAGAACTACGTCACGCTGCTGCAAACCCCTGAATATTATCAGGCGATCGGAGTCACTTTCGTCTTTTCAGCGCTGGTGGCTTTCTTCTCGCTGACGCTCGGCCTGCTGCTCGCCGCGATGGCGAACCGCCGCATCGCCGGCGTCCAGATCTACCGCACGTTCCTCATCATTCCCTATGCGGTGGCGCCGGCGGTCGCCAGCGTGCTCTTCATCTTCATGTTCCAGCCCGGTCTCGGCATGATCGCGCGCGCGCTGCAACGCAACGGCATCGACTGGAATCCGGTGCTGAACGGGACGCACGCGATGATCCTCGTCGTCATCGTCGCGGTCTGGAACCAGATCAGCTACAATTTCCTGTTCTTCCTCGCCGGCCTGCAGGCCATTCCGAAAAGCGTGATCGAGGCCGCCGCGATCGACGGCGCCAAGCCGATGCGGCGGTTCTGGACCATCGTCTTTCCGTTGCTGTCGCCCACGACCTTCTTCCTGATCATCGTCAACATCACCTACGTCTTCTTCAACACCCTGGGCATCATCGACACCGCGACCGGCGGCGGACCAAACGGCGCCACCCAAACCCTGGTGTACAAGGTGTTTCAGGACGGCAAGGTCGGCACCGATCTCGGCGGTTCGGCGGCGCAGTCGGTGATCCTGATGGTGATCGTGGTCGCGCTGACCGCGTTTCAGTTCCGCTACGTCGAGAAGAAGGTTCATTACTGAACGCCATGGTCGAGCACCGCCGATTTGGAAATTTGCTGCCCCATCTGATCCTCCTGGCCGGCGTCGCGATCGTCGCCTTTCCGGTCTATCTGGCCGTCATCGCCTCGACCCACGACAATACGGTGATCGCCAACGGCCAGATGCCGCTCTACCCCGGCTCGCACGGACTGGAGACCTACTGGAACACCATCGTCTCCGGCACCGGCAAGACCACGCGCGCGCCGGTGGGCGGCATGATGCTGAACAGCCTGATCATGGCGCTCGGCATCGCCGCCGGGAAAATCGCGATCTCGATCATCTCGGCCTATGCGATCGTGTTCTTCTCGTTCCCGTTGCGGATGACGGCGTTCTGGACCATCTTCATCACGCTGATGCTGCCGGTCGAGGTGCGCATCTTTCCGACCTACAAGATCACCAGCGACCTGCACATGCTGGATTCCTATGCCGGCCTGATCCTGCCGCTGATCGCCTCGGCCACCGCCACGCTGTTGTTCCGCCAGTTCTTCATGACGGTGCCGAAGGAGCTGGTGGAGGCCTCCAAGATCGACGGCGCCGGCCCGATCCGGTTCTTTTTCGATACGCTGCTGCCGCTGTCGGTCACCAACATCGCCGCGCTGTTCGTGATCCTGTTCATCTACGGCTGGAATCAATATCTCTGGCCGCTCTTGATCACGACGCGGGACGACATGCAGACCATCGTCATCGGCATCAAGAAAATCATCGACGTGCACGACGCGCTGACCGAATGGCAGGTCGCGATGGCGACCGCCGTGCTCGCGATGCTGCCTCCGGTCGCGGTCGTCGTGCTGATGCAACGCCTGTTCGTCAAGGGCCTGATCGAGACGGAAAAATGAGATGGCTAACGTAATCCTGCGCGACGTCCGCAAGACCTATCCGGGCGGCTTCGAGGCGATCAAGGGCATCGGGCTCGAAGTCGGCGACGGCCAGTTCTGCGTGCTGGTCGGGCCCTCCGGCTGCGGCAAGTCCACCCTGCTGCGAATGGTCGCCGGGCTCGAGACCATCACCGGCGGCGAGATCGATATCGGCGGGCGCATCGTCAACCAGGTCGAGCCCGCCGAGCGCGACATCGCCATGGTGTTCCAGAATTACGCGCTCTACCCGCATATGAGCGTCTACAACAACATGGCCTATGGCCTGCGCAACCGCGGCATGCCCAAGCCCGAGATCGACAGCCGCGTCCAGGAAGCCGCGCGGATTCTCGAAATCGGCCCGATGCTCGACCGCAAGCCGGGGCAGCTCTCCGGCGGCCAGCGCCAGCGCGTCGCGATGGGGCGCGCGATCGTGCGGCAGCCGAAAGTGTTCCTGTTCGACGAGCCCTTGTCGAACCTCGACGCCAAGCTGCGCATCGCGATGCGGGTCGAGATCCGCAAACTGCAGCGGCGGCTCAACACCACCTCGATCTATGTCACCCACGACCAGCTCGAGGCGATGACGCTCGCCGATATTCTGGTGGTGATGAATGGCGGCCTGGTCGAGCAGATCGGCAATCCGCTCGACATCTATCAGAAGCCGGCGACGACCTTCGTCGCGTCGTTCATCGGCGCGCCGCCGATGAATCTGATGCCGCTGCGGGACGCCGGCGGCTTTCAGGCGCCGGCTGGCGCCGGCCTTCTCGGCATCCGGCCGGAGGACCTGCAGCTATCCAGCGAAACGCCGGCCGGCGGTCTTGCCCTCAATTTGACGGTGGAGGCGATCGAGCGGGTCGGCGCGGAAACCTATGTTTACGGCATCCGCTCGCAGCAGGGCGACGCGCCGGCCGTCAGCGCCAGACCGGGCGAACTGCCGCCGGGCGAGGTAATCGTGCGGGTTCCCGGCGCGGTCGCCCCCGGCATCGGCGAGCGGATCCGCGCCATCGCCCCGCGGGAAAAACTGCATCTGTTCAGTGCCGACGGCCGCCAGCGGATCGAGCTCTGACGGCCACCAGCCGTCATTCCGGGGCATCGCGTAGCGATGAACCCGGGAATTCTCGAGGTTCCGGGTTCGCCGCTTGGCGCCGCCCCGGAACGACATTTGCGGGGCATTTCCCGTGGTTCCGCAGGCGCTTGAACAGCCTTCAAATCATGCCCATATTGCCTGTTGACCGGAGGGCAGATCCGCCGCCTGGTCACTACTGGGCGCCGCAAGGGCCCTGAAATGCCAAAGTCGCTTCGAGAGGACTTTGTAAAAAATGACTCGTGTTCCTTCGTTATCCAGTCCGTTCCTGCTGGGATTTGACGAAATCGAGCGTGCGCTCGATCGCGTCGTCAAAGGCGCCGACGGTTATCCTCCCTACAATATCGAGAGGTGCGACCGCGCCAATGGCCAGCCCGAGCGGTTGCGAATCACGCTGGCGGTGGCGGGATTTACCCGTGACCAACTCGATGTAACCATTGAGGAAAACCAGCTCGTGATACGAGGCCGTCAGCAGGACGACAAGGCCCGGCAGTACATCCATCGCGGCATCGCCGCGCGCCACTTCCAGCGCACCTTCGTGCTGGCGGAGGGGATGCAGGTGCTGGGCGCGGACCTGAAGAACGGGCTGTTGTCGATCGATCTGGCCCGGCCTGAGCCGGAAAGGACCGTTAAGACAATCGCTATCAATGAACATGAATAATGGAACGAGTAGCGGACTCGACCGCTTAGTCTGACAAAGGAGTCGAGACCATGACTGAAGGTAGTGTTGTGTTTGAGCCGGCGGGCGTCTCCACGGAGTCGCTGGCGACCCTGGGCGAGGGTCACATCGCCTATGTGAAGCAGATCCGTTCCGAGGACGTTCCGGGACTGTTTCCCCAGGCGCCGAAGATCGCGCCGGGCCTGAAGCTTTTCGCGCTGCATGCCGCCGACGGCACTCCGATCATGCTGACCGACAGCCGGGAAGCCGCGATCGCCAACGCCTGGAGCAACGAACTGCAGGCCGTCAGCGTGCACTGACGGGGTTCTTGCCGGTGTCACGGACCGCGGCCGCTTGGCTACCGTGACCGACGCAGCCGCTTGTGGCTCTCTTCGAACGACAGGAGAATTCGCGACACGCGGGTGTCTTCCCGGCTTGGCCGGGAAAGCCCCGCGCGCTTTTTTTACGAGCGGGGATCTATTACCGCGGTGGGCACGAACCGGTGCCTCGCGGATAGACCTTAAGCCGCGGTCGCAGGCGGCAATGCCAGCACCGAATAGATCGCCTGCGCGTCGCGCGAGGCGCGCAGTTTCTTGGCGACGTCCTGGTCGCGCAGCAGCCGCGCGATCCGGGCCAGCGCCTTCAGGTGATCGGCGCCCGCGCCTTCCGGCGCCAGCAGCAGGAACACGAGATCGACCGGTTGCCCGTCCATCGCCTCGAAATCGATCGGACGCTCGAGCCGGGCGAACAGGCCGAACAGCTTGTCCAGCTTGGGCAGCTTGCCGTGGGGGATGGCGACGCCATAGCCGACCGCGGTGGTCCCGAGCTTCTCCCGCTGCAGCAGGACCTCGAAAACCGCTCGCTCGTTCTGCCCGGTGAGGGCGGAGGCGCGCGCCGCCAGTTCCTGCAGCGCCTGCTTCTTGTTGTTGACCTTCAACGCCGGGAGAATCGCCTCGGGTGCGACCAGATCAGTAATCGTCATGGGGCGTTCCGAGGTGAATTAAACCGTAAGGTTGCGAAACAGGTTCTAACGGGCGGCGTCAGGAAGATGAGGCGGGAGACGGGCTTACACCTGGATCCTAGTTGGGGCGCTTCTACTCCAACGCAAGACCGGTGCCAACTGCCGCAACATCATTCCGGGCCCTTCCCCGTCGGGGCCGCGGACCATAGGGAGGGTCCCCCGGGGCGTCAATGCCGCCGCCGGCCTAACCCACCGACTTGACCACGGGCGGGTCGATCCAGCCGATATTGCCGTCCGGCCGCCGGTAAATGATGTTCACCCGGCCGCTGGAACCGTGCTGGAACACAATGCAGGCGGCGCCGGTCAGGTCGAGTTCCATGACGGCTTCGCTGACCGAAAGCCGCTTCAGCGAGGTGGTGGCCTCGGCAATGATGACCGGGCTGTAGCCGGCGACCTCCTCGTCCTCTTCCCCCGGCGCCTCGATCACATAGCTCGGTGCGTCCAGCGTCGGCGCGGTCATCTCCGCAAGCGCCGCGGAAGCCACGTGAGCCTTGCGGGCCGAGCGATCCTTCAGCCGGCTCTTGTAGCGTCGCAGCCGCTTTTCGATCATCAGCAGCGCCTGGTCGGCACTGGCATAGGCGTCGGCGGCGTTGGAATCGGCCTCCAGCGTAATCCCGGAATCCAGATGCAGCGCGCAGTCGGTGCGGAAGCCGAAGCCGTCCTTGCTCAGCGTGATGTGCCCGGAATAATTGCCATCGAAATACTTGCGCAGCACTTCATCGGTGCGCTCGCTGACGCGCCCGCGCAGGGCGTCGCCGACACTGATGCTTTTTCCCGAAATCCGCAGAGTCATTTTTGATGCCTCGATTAGTCAGGAGGGGTATCGACACTATCCCGATTTGGCCGGGACGCAATCAGGCAGGCTGCGTATCGCGGGACCGGTCGGAGGAGGCGGCGGGGGCCGAAAGAGCATTACCTAGCATGCTTTGCTTGTCGCGGCGGCGCTGCACCGAGGACGGGATTCGCATCGCTTCCCGGTACTTCGCCACCGTGCGACGGGCGATATCAATGCCGGATGCGCGCAATCGTTCCACGATGGTATCGTCGGAGAGGATCAGCGCCGGGTCTTCCGCATCGATCAGCTGCTTGATGTGGTGACGCACTGCCTCCGCCGAATGGGCCTCGCCGCCGTCGGCCGAAGCGATCGAGGCGGTGAAGAAATACTTCAGTTCAAAGCTTCCGCGATTGGTCGCCATGTACTTATTGGCCGTCACCCGCGACACCGTCGATTCATGCATCTGGATCGCGTCGGCCACCGCCTTGAGGTTCAGGGGCCTCAGATGCGCCACGCCCTTGGTGAAAAAGCCATCCTGCTGACGCACGATCTCGGTTGCGACCTTGAGGATGGTGCGGGCGCGCTGGTCGAGCGCGCGAACCAGCCAGGTCGCATTCTGCAGGCAGTCGGTGAAGTAGGATTTGTCGCCGTCCTTGCGGATCGTCTTCGACAGCTCGGTGTAATAAGTCTGGTTGACCAGCACGCGCGGCAACGTGTCGCTGTTGAGTTCGACATGCCAGCCGCCGTCGGGCCCGGGCCGCACATAGACGTCCGGCACCATGGTCTGGGTCCGGGCCGAACCGAATTTCAAGCCCGGTTTCGGATCGAGCCGGCGGATTTCGCCGATCATGTCGGTGATGTCTTCATCATCGACGCCGCAGAATTTCCGTAACGACGCGATGTCGCGCTTGGCCAGCAGATCGAGGTGCTCGACCAGGGCCTGCATCGCCGGATCGTACCGGTCGAGCTCGCGCAGCTGGATCGCCAGGCATTCGCTCAAATTTCGCGCGCAGACGCCGGGGGGATCGAATTTCTGCAACACCGCGACAACCGCTTCGACGTCCGGTTGCGATGCCCCCAGCCGTTCGGCGGCCTGCCCGAGGTCCGGCGGCAGGTAACCGGCCTCGTCGACGAGGTCGATCAGGTACTGGCCGATCATGCGCTGCACGGGATCGGTGAAGGCCACCGCCAGCTGTTCGGCGAGATGGCTGCCGAGCGTCACCTCGGCGGCGACGAAAGCTTCGAGGTTGTAGGCCTCATCGTTGGAGGCGCCGCCGCCCCATTCGGTGTAGGCGGTCGGCGCCGCGTCCTGCGCGTTGCGCGCGGCGGCCTCGGCCGGCTCTTCGGAAAAGACGTTGTCGAGGGGGGTATCCAGCGTCTGCTCGATCTCGGCGCGGCTGCCGAGGTCGCGGTTCATCCATTCTTCCTGGCCGGGTTCGAAGCCGTCACTGGAGGAGCCGCCCGCCATCTCGGAACGCTCGCCGCCGGGCTGCTCGCCATAGGCTGCGCCGGAATCGTCGGAATCGGAGAATTCGGCCCGCTCCGGGGTTGGTTCGCCCGCTACCGGGGCCTCGGGGCCATCGTTGGCACGCTCGAGCAGGGGATTGCGCTCCAGCTCCTCCTCGACGAAGGCCGACAGGTCGAGATTGGACAATTGCAGCAGCTTGATCGCCTGCATCAGCTGCGGCGTCATCACCAGCGACTGCGACTGCCGGAACTCTAATCTCTGCGTCAGAGCCATAGAAGCAAGAACCGTTCCCTGAAAGTTGGTCCAATTCTTGCTTAAACTAGTCCATAGCCGATGTACACGGCTTGACGAATGAGAAAAATGGACTACGGAGCGAATTCCCGGCCACGGTTAAAGGCGGAATTCCTCGCCGAGGTAGAGACGGCGTACATCCGGGTCATTGACGATTTCATCCGGACTGCCCTCGGTCAGGATCTCACCGGCATAGACGATATAGGCGCGGTCGGTCAGTCCGAGCGTTTCCCGCACATTGTGGTCGGTGATCAGCACGCCGATGCCGCGATTGGTGAGATGGCGCACGAGATCCTGAATGTCGCCGACCGCGATCGGATCGATGCCGGCAAAGGGTTCGTCGAGCAGCATGTAGTTGGGACGGGTCGCCAGGGCCCGCGCGATCTCGACGCGCCGCCGCTCGCCGCCCGACAGCGCAATCGACGGCGTCTTGCGCAGCCGCGCGATGTTGAATTCGTCGAGCAGCGAATTGAGTTCGGCCTCGCGTTTTTTCTTCGAGGGCTCCACGACCTCCAGCACGGCGCGGATATTCTGTTCCACGGTGAGGCCGCGAAAGATCGAAGCTTCCTGCGGCAGGTAACCGATGCCCAATCTGGCGCGCTGATACATCGGAAGCCTGGTGACGTCGTGGCCGTCGAGTTCGATAGCGCCGCGATCGGCCTTGATCAGGCCGGTGATCATGTAGAACACCGTGGTCTTGCCGGCCCCGTTCGGCCCCAGCAAACCGACCGCCTCGCCGCGGCGGACATAGATGCTGACGCCGCGCACGACCTGACGGCTGCCGAAACTCTTTTCCACGCTATGCACAGCCAGATAGCCGGGCCGCTGCAGCAGCCGCGGGGCCGCCGCCGCGCCATTGCTCTTCGCTTTTGCCTTCGGTTTCTCGATCCGCGGTTTCTCCGCTCGCGGCGGTTCCGGTCGCAGCAATGGCGCGTCGCGGGCGATCGGCGGCGCATCGCGCACCGGGCTGGTCAGCATCTCGCCGATGCTGTCGCCGAGCGCGGTGATGTCCGCGTGCGACCGCGCAAATCCTGGCGCCCTGCGTTTCGCAGGGCGGCGACGGAACATGCCGAGTAAATCCACCATCCCCGCTTCGCTCAGCCTTTCACGGTGATCCCGCAACCCACCCGCGGGCTACTCGATTCGCTCGCGCAACATGAAGGAGTGGATGTCGCTTGCCCAGCGAACACCCTTGATTTGAGGCGCGGATCGCCTTGCCGGGCTTTTCCGTAGATACAGGCTCGCGCCGCAGGCTTCAACCTCGCGGCCCGCGGATATCTTATAAGTGATTGATCCTATTTTGGTTTATTTGATCCATTCGGGACGAGCTGCGTCGGTCCCGGCGCCATTCCGGGGATCGCCGGGCCGCCCTGGCCGGACGATTGGAACAGGCCCTGCACCCGCCCGGTGTCGGATTCCACCCGCGATACGCCCGTCGTCATGTCCACCATCAGCCGGTCGCCGCGCAGCACATTCTTGCCCTGGGTCAGCACGATGCCGCCGAGCATGGTGATCAGGTTGGTCTTGGTATCGAATATCGCGGTCTCCCCGGTCACGACCTGGTCCTTCTGGGTGACGACCACGCTGCCTTGCGCCTCCAGCCGCTTGATCGACGAACTGCCGCCGGGGCCGGGAGCCGCGGCCGGCATCGGCGCCCCTTTTGCCGCCTTCGAATTGGCCGCCGGCGCGGGCGCCGGCGTCGAATCGTAAAACACCACCAGCTTCTTCGACGTCATGGTGGTGTCGCCCTGCACGACTTTCACGTTGCCGGAGAACGTCGCTTCCTTTTTCTTGTCGCGCATTTCGAGGCTGGCGGCCTCGATCTGGATCGGCTGGTCGCGATTCTGCGAAAAGCCCTGCATCGCATTCGGCACGCCCGAAACCGCGCTCTGCGCGCCGGCGTCACCGGCGGCGATCATCGCCAGCGTGAAAGCGGACGTGCAGGCGCCATGCGCGATCCGCCTGAACCAAGTGCTGCGCGGAGAAACCATCATCGTGACAATCATCTGGGATGACCGGTCTTGGCCGGCGAAGACCGCGTCTTGGCGGGACGGACAGCGGCGGGGGCGGTGGGCTCGGGTGCGGCGGGAACGCTGGCGGGCTGCTCGGGCTCTCCGAGATTGTCCAAATTCATCACCACATTGCCTTCGAACCTCACCACATCGCCGCCACCGGTAATCCTGAGCTTGTCGGAAGACAGCGTTCCGTTCAGCAATTTGACATCGACATGCTCTTCCGAGGTCACCGTGCCCTTGCCCATATCGACAAAGGCCTGCGAGAGCCGCGCCTCATAGCCGGTCGAGGATTGCAGGAAGATGTCCTTATGCAGGTCCAGCAATTGCTGCTTGGTATCCATCAGCCCGTTGCGGGCGTCGAGTGTAATCGTGGTGGTCTGATCATCCATCAATACCTTGGCCCGCAACGTCTTGAGATCGACGTGATCCGGATCGGTCACGTCCTGGGTCGCGGTTTTTGCCCAGACTTCGTAGGGCCGCCGGTCCGGCGTGTAGCCGGACAGATGCGGCGATTCCATCGTGATCTTGGTTCCGGAGACGACGAGATTGCCCATGTCGACCGGCAGTTTGGGCAACAGCATCCGGAACGGATTGAAGATCGACACCGCGACGATGGCGGCCATCGCAAGGGCAACGGCCGCCGGGACCGCGACGCGCAGCACCCGCACCATCCGGCTGTGGCGCGCCGCGACGGCAAAGCGCACCTCCATTCCGGCTTGATAGGCTGGGTTCTGAACCGAGTTCACCGCTGCTCCAGGGGGAGAGAGTCGACGCCATTCTACCCGGCCTCACCGGATTATGCAGCGGGGACCTCGCGTTACCAGTGTGACCGAAACGGGGCGGAAGCTGCGGCAAAGCGCCGTTTTCCGGCCCTCAGGAATGGGCAAAAATGTCCTCGGTGTCCCAGCCCTGCAGATCGAGCCTGGCGCGCGCCGGCAGAAATCCGAAACAGGCCTGCGCCAGTTCCAGGCGGCCTTCGCGGGCGAGCATGGCATCGAGCCGTTCGCGCAAGCCATGCAGGTGCAGCACGTCGGAGGCCGCATAGGCGAGCTGCGCCTCGCTCAGGCTCTGCGCGCCCCAGTCGCTCGATTGCTGCTGCTTCGACAGATCGATGTTGAGCACCTCGCGCACCAGGTCCTTGAGGCCGTGGCGATCGGTGTAGGTGCGCGAAAGCCGCGAGGCGATCTTGGTGCAGTACACGGGCATCGGCATCACGCCGAAGGCGTTGTAGAGGGCGGCGAGATCGAACCGCGCGAAATGAAAGATCTTCGTCACCTTCGGATCGGCGAGCAGCGCTTTCAGGTTCGGCGCCTCCGTCGCAGCCTTGCCGTGATCCTTCGGGATCTGCACCACGTCGGCGCTGCCGTCGCCACTCGAAAGCTGCACCACGCAGAGCCGGTCGCGATGCGGGTGCAGCCCCATGGTCTCGGTATCGATCGCCACCGAGTCGGTGTAGCGGGAGAGATCGGGCAGATCGCCGCGATGCAGGCGTACGGTCATGGCGTCCTAAAACCTCGTCGAATCGGCTGGCGAACCAAACTACCGCCCAATGCCGCAACAGGCGAGCGGCGAAACCGGGCAATGCCACGGCGTCGGAAGGGTTTCCAACGGCGCCCGGGAAGGACCGCGTGACGCATCCGCCAGGATACTGATCTTCCGGCGAAAATTCGCCGGCCGCTCTAACGGCATCATCTGAATGATGGTGCCCAGGAAAGGACTCGAACCTTCACGGCCGTTAAGCCACTGGCACCTGAAGCCAGCGCGTCTACCAATTCCGCCACCTGGGCATGGAGCGGGTTAGTACGGATCGGTTGCGCGCTTGTCAAATTGGCAAACTGTGACGCAAATGCGCTGTACAGCGGCGGCGCGTTGGCGTATCGCGAAATCGCTAAAACCTTCCGCCATTGATCGAATTTGACCCTAGGAATTGACGCCATGGCATCGAATCTGGACACGCTGGTCACGGTTTTCGGAGGATCGGGCTTTCTGGGGCGGCACGTGGTCCGCGCGCTCGCCAAGCGCGACTACCGCATCCGGGTCGCGGTGCGGCGGCCGGAGCTGGCCGGGCATCTGCAGCCGCTCGGCCGGGTCGGCCAGATCCACGCCGTGCAGGCCAATCTGCGCTATCCGGCCTCGGTCGAGGCCGCGATGCGCGACTCCCACGCCGCCATCAATCTGGTCGGCATCCTGGCCGAAGGCGGCGCCCAGACGTTTGACGCCGTCCAGGGCGAGGGCGCCGGGGCGGTGGCGAGGGCGGCGGCCGCCGCCGGCGCCGCCATGGTCCACGTCTCCGCCATCGGCGCCGACGAGAATTCGGCCTCGCGCTACGCCCGCGCCAAGGCCGCCGGGGAAAAGGCGGTGCTGGCAGCCGTGCCCTCGGCCACCATCCTGCGGCCATCGGTCGTGTTCGGCCCCGAAGATCAGTTCACCAACCGCTTCGCGGCGCTGGCGCAGATGTCGCCGGCACTGCCGCTGATCGGCGGCGGCGTGACAAGACTGCAGCCGGTCTATGTCGGCGATGTCGCGACCGCGGTCGCCGACGCCGTCGACGGCAAGACCAGGCCCGGCGCGGTTTACGAGCTCGGCGGCCCGGAAGTGCTGACCATGCGCGAGATCATGGAAATCATTCTCGCCGTCACCGAACGCCGGCGCATGCTGGTGCCATTGCCGTTCGGGCTGGCGAAATTGCAGGCGCTGTTCCTGCAGTTCGCGCCGGGCGCGTTCAAGCTGACGCCGGACCAGGTGACGCTGCTGCGATCGGACAATGTGGTGTCGGACGCGGCGAAGGCCGCCGGGCTCACGCTGGAAGGATTGGGAATCACGCCGGATTCGCTGGAAGCGATCGCCCCGCAATATCTCTGGCGCTTCCGCAAAACCGGCCAGTTCGCGCACAGAGGCGCGTGATTCGGGGCACCTTGCCCCGAGGTGCGAGCCGCTCTTCGGCGCGCACCGCAGGATGACGGCTTAGCTGGACTTACCTTCCCATCGCCAGCGCGACCAGGCCGAGCGTGCCGACGATGACGCGCCACCACGCGAACAGCGTGAAGCCGTGGCGGGTGACGTAGGTCAGGAACGTCTTGACCACGATCATCGCGGTAACGAACGACACCACGAACCCGATCGCGATGATGCCCGCGTGATCGAGACTCATGTCGGCGCGGTTCTTGTAGAATTCATAGGCGAAGGCGCCGACCATGGTCGGGATCGCCAGGAAAAACGAAAACTCCGCCGCCGCGCGCTTGTCGGAGCCGAGCAGCATCGCTCCAACGATGGTGGCGCCGGAGCGCGACACGCCGGGAATCATCGCAAGGCACTGCGCGAAACCGATCGCGAGATACATCGGCAGCGGGAACGTCGTGGCATCGTGTTCGTGCGGATCGAGCTCGAGCTGATCGACCCACAGCAGGATCGCGCCACCGACGATCAGCGAAAAACACACCACCCACGGATTGAACAAATAGGCCTTGATGTAATGACCGGTCGCGGCGCCGATCACCGCCGCGGGCAGGAACGACACCAGCAGACCGATGACGAATCGCCTGTCCTCGGCGTTGCTGAACATGCCGAGCGCCACGCGCCACAGTTTGCCGAAATAGAGGGCGACAATCGCGAGGATGGCACCGAGTTGAATCAGGATGGAAAAACTGTTCCAGAAATTGCCCTCGCCGAGATTGAAAAACCGTTCCGCCAGCAGGAGGTGGCCCGTCGAGGAAACGGGCAGGAATTCCGTGACGCCCTCGACAATGCCGAGAATCACTGCCCGCAATGCATCAGACATCATGATCTGGTCCGTTATGCCCGTTATGATCGATATCGGCCGAAAAGCCGGGCTCTTCTCGCCTATTCGCCCCTCCGCCGCAATCTCAAAAACGCAAAAACACGGGTTGCCTCCTTCGTGTGCTTAGGTAGTTTGGCGCGCGGTTGCGGTAGACTCGGCTTATTCGTGGCGCGCTTCCGGGCGGTGAGGATTTCTTAAGCACCGCAAATTTATCAAGGGCTCATGTACACACTGTTTCATCATTCGTTCTGTCCGCATTCGCGCTTTATTCGCCTGGCGCTGGGCGAACACGGTCTCGATGTGCGGCTGGTGGAAGAGCGGGTCTGGGAGCGGCGCGAGGCGTTTCTGGCGCTCAATCCCGCGGGCACCACCCCGGTGCTGATATCGGAGGGCCGGCCGGCGATACCCGGCCCCGGCATCATTGCCGAATATCTCGATGAAACCCACGGCACCGAGCTCGGCGAGCGGCGGCTGTTGCCCTCGACCATGGGCGAGCGCATCGAGGTGCGCCGGCTGATGGCGTGGTTCAACGACAAATTCTTCGAGGAGGCCTCCAATCCCCTGGTCACCGAGCGCATCTACAAGCGCTTCATGAGCGAGGAAAACGGCGGCGGCGCGCCGGCGGCCGATGTGATTCGCGCGGCCAAGGCCAATGTGCGCTATCATCTGGCCTATATCGGCTGGCTGGCACGGACGCGGAACTTCCTGGCCGGCGACCGGCTGACCTTCGCGGACCTCGCCGCCGCGGCGCATCTTTCGGCGATCGACTATCTGGGCGACGTGCCATGGATCGAGGACGACGCGGCAAAGGCGTGGTACGCGCGGGTGAAATCCAGACCCTCGTTCCGCCCGCTGCTGAGCGAATGGCTGGCCGGCGTGCCGGCGTCGCGCACCTATGTGGACCTCGATTTCTGAGTGCAAATGCCGCGCTCCCTCCCGCTGACCTGAAGGCCGCGCTGGTCACCGAAGCCCGCGCGCTGGGATTCGACTGCATCGGCGTTACCGCTCCGGACGTCCTCGCCGACGCCGGCCGGCATTTCCGCGACTTCCTCGACGCCGGCGCGCATGGCGACATGGACTGGCTGGCCGCTCACCCCGAGCGCCGCACCGATCCGCGCGGGCTGTGGCCGGACGTGCGATCGATCATCATGCTCGGGGTCAACTACGGTCCCGATGAAGATCCGCTCATCGTTCTCGAGCAGCGCACGCGCGGCGCGATCTCGGTCTATGCCCGCGGCGACGACTATCACGACCTGATCAAGAAGCGGCTGAAGACGCTGGCGCGCTGGCTGGTCGCCGCATCGGACTGCGAGGTCAAGGTCTTCGTCGACACCGCGGCGGTGATGGAAAAGCCCCTGGCGCAGGCGGCGGGACTGGGCTGGCAGGGCAAGCACACCAACCTCGTCTCGCGCCAATTCGGCTCCTGGCTTTTTCTCGGCGCGATTTTTACGACGCTCGATTTGCCGCAAGACGAAGCCGAGCCCGACCATTGCGGCTCATGCCAGGCCTGCCTCGATATCTGCCCGACCTCCGCATTTCCCGCGCCCTACAAGCTCGATGCGCGCCGCTGCATTTCCTACCTGACGATCGAGAACAAGGGCCCGATCCCGCAGGAATTCCGCAAAGCCATCGGCAATCGCATCTATGGCTGCGACGACTGCCTCGCGGCGTGCCCCTGGAACAAGTTCGCGCAGGCCGGCCGTGAGGCAAAACTCGCCGCGCGCGACGAATTGCGCGCGCCCGGCCTCGCCGAGCTGGCGCGCCTCGACGACGCGGCCTTCCGCGCACGATTTACGAAATCACCCGTCAAGCGCATCGGCCGCGACCGTTTTGTGCGCAACGTGCTGATCGCGATCGGCAATTCGAACGATCGCGCTCTGGCCGCCGAGGCCGAGCGCCTGCTGGCCGACAAGAACCCGCTGGTGCGCGGCGCGGCGGTATGGGCGCTCTCGCAATTGATCGGGCGGGAGGAATTTTTGGCGCGCGCGGCGAAGGGCATGAGCACCGAGTCGGATGAGACGGTGCGGGCGGAATGGCGTTGCGCATAACGCTCTGCATTCCACGCCCTTGATTTCGCCCCGCAAATTCCGTCATGGTCCCGCGCCATGACAAACCAGCCTTTCTTCACCAAGGACCAGGACGCCTTCATTCCGACCGACGCCGCGCGCGGCCCCTGGGACCCGAACTCGCTGCACGGCCGCGTCATCATCGGCCTTCTGGCTTTCGTGATCGAGCAGCGCCATGGCGCCGACGACTTCGTGCCGGCGCGGCTGACGGTGGACATGTTCCGGCTGCCGACGCTGGCGCCGATCGAGGTCAAGACGCGGCTGGTCCGCGACGGCCTGCGCATCCGGGTCATCGAGGCCGATTTCTTCTCGGGCGGCGTCGCCATGGCGCGCGCCTCCTGCCAATTGCTGCGCAAGACCGAAAACCCGCAAGGCACGGTGTGGTCGCCGCCGAACTGGGACGTGCCGGCGCCATCGGACATTCCCGCGCCGACCGATCCGCGGCTCGGCATGCACGGCAAATGGACCACCCGGCCGATAACCGGCGCCATGGGCACCGTCGGCCCGCGCCGGCTGTGGATGAGCGAGGTGCGCGACTTCGTCGAGGGCTCAGCCCTGTCGCCGTTCGTGCGGGTCGCGGTGGCCGCGGATTTCGCCAGCCCTTTCGCCAATGCCGGCGATCACGGCCTCGGCTATATCAACAGCGACGTCACGCTGTATCTGCACCGCCTGCCGGTGAAGCAATGGATCGGCTTCGAGGTGGTGAACCATCACGCCACCGACGGCATCGCGATCGGCGAGTGCTGGCTCTATGACGAGCAGGGCGCGATCGGGACCTCCACCGTGGCGGCGCTGGCGCAGCGCAAGCCGATGGCCAATCCAAGCCAGCGCGATGTTGTGAAGAAGCCCTGAATTCGTCATTCCGGGGCATCGCGAACCGATGAGTCCGGAATGACGATGGTTGGGCACTGCCGGTCACATCATCCCGCGAGATGCCGCTTCATTTCCGGCCGCGCCTTCAGCGCCGCGCCTTGCCTTGCAAGAATCTTCGCGATGCGCTCGGGCGCGAAATTCATGTCGACAAAGCCGGTCGCGGCGTTGGCGACCTCGTGATATTCCGCGATCTTGCCGCCGCGCAGTTTCATGATGGCGACGCCTTCGAACATCGCGCGCGCGCCTTTCGCCTCCTCCAGCAATGAGCGATAGCTGAACGTGTAGCGCGCATAGAGCGTCTCGCCGTCGCTGACCGGTTCATGCATGTCCCAGCGGAAATCGGTCGCCGTGCGATAAAACCAGTCGTCGATCATCCCGGCGATTTTGGCGCGGCCTTGGAACGCGCCGTAAAAAACGTCGTGATAGACGCCGTCCTCCGTGAACAATTCGGCGAATGCCGCACCGTTGCGTTGTTCGACCGCGTCGCAGAAGGCGCGGAGCATGGCTGTCGGATTCATGGCGCTTCTCCCAACTACGGTCGTCAGGCCCCGCGAAAGCGGGGCATCCAGTATCCCAGAGCACATGAAATAAATCGAGACGTCACGGCGTACTGGATCGTCCGCCTTCGCGGACGATGACGGAGGAAAATTTATCCGATCTCCGCCACCGCCGCGAGGATGCGCGCGATGTCCTGCGGCCGCGACAGGCGGTGATCGCCGTCCTGGATCATGGTCAGCACCACGTCGTCGGAGGGCAGCCGATGCGCCAGCGCGAACGCATGCTGCCACGGCACGTCCGGATCCTGCGCGCCCTGCAGGATGCGAACCGGGCAGCCGACATCGATGGCGCCGCCGAGCAGGAGATGGTTGCGGCCCTCCTCGATCAGCGCGCGGGTGATCGGATAGGGCTCGCCATATTGCGACGGCCGCAGCCACACGCCCGTGGTCTCGATCTCCTTTTTGATTTCCGGCGAAAACCCGTTCCACATCAGTTGTTCGGTGAAATCCGGCGCCGGCGCGATCAGCACCAGGCCGGCCAGCGGGCTGCGGCTTTGCGGACGCTTCGCAATCTCGCGAGCCAGCAATAACGCCATCCAGCCGCCCATCGAGGAGCCGACCACGACCTGCGGTCCGGCGCAGAACTGCTCGAACACCGCCACGCTCTCTTCCAGCCAGCGCCCGATGGTGCCGTCGATGAACGCGCCGCCGGATTCACCATGGCCGGAATAATCGAACCGGACGCAGGCGCGGCCATGCTCGGCGGCCCATGCGTCGAGCGCCAGGGCCTTGGTGCCCTGCATGTCCGAATTGAAGCCGCCGAGCCAGAACAGCCCGGGGGCGGCGCCCTTGCGGGCGCGCACGGCGATGCGGCGCGCCGCGTTCCCGTGCCCCAGGTCGATAAAGGTGGGCGGCTGCCCTGGTGCCGCGGAATTGGTCATGGCATCGCATCTCCGGTTCGCTGCTGTTTGAGTGAGCACGGCCGATCCGTCAACGGACGCCAATGCCGGCCTATCGACGGCGTCGGCGCTTGCGGAAGGAACCCCGGCCCTCTATGTGGGCTGGGCTGAACATTCCACGCCCGCGAGAGTTGTTCGGCGTGACCAAAATGCCTCGCATTTGATGCTTTTCGCTGTCGACTGCGCGAGTTTGCTTGCTCGCAGCGCCTTATTCCTTCAAACTACGACCTTCGTTCACAACCTTGGAGAGCTACCCATTCGCCGTCCCAACAGAGCCCCGCCCGCTGCCACCAAAGACGGGCCGCGCACCAATGATGAAATCCGCAACGCCACGATTCAGCTGATCGATCAGAACGGCACGAACCACGGCACCGTCGAGACAGTCGCCGCCATCAAGATGGCCCTCGAGGCGGGCATGGATCTCGTGGAGATTTCGCCGAATACCGCTCCTCCCGTTTGCAAGATCATGGACTACGGGAAGTTCAAATATTCGGCGCAGAAAAAAGCCGCGGAAGCCCGCAAGAAACAGAAGGTCGTCGAGATCAAGGAGATCAAGCTCCGGCCGATGATCGACGATCACGATTACGACGTGAAGATGCGCGCAATGCAGCGCTTCTTCGAGGAAGGCGACAAGGTCAAGATCACCCTGCGCTATCGCGGCCGCGAAATGGCGCATCAGGAAATCGGGACCAAGCTGCTGGACAAGGTCAAGGCCGACGTGGCCGAATACGCCAAGGTCGAGCAGGACGCGCGTTTCGAGGGCCGTCAGGTGGTGATGGTGCTGGCGCCGCGCTGATTCGCATCAGCCCTTCGCGTTTGTGAATATTGAATACGGCCCGCCAGGCGATCTGGCGGGCCATTTTTTCGGCGTCTCATTGGAGCGTTTTAAAGCGAAAGCCCGGCCCGGACTTGATCCGGTGGGGACCGGCTCGCGTCAGAAAAAACGCGTCAAATCGGGAATCCGGCGCCGCGTTCCATTTGGAACGGACGGGACTCTAGCCTCGCGTGGCCTCCCAGCGGCCGCTGCAGTTGCCGCTGGAAAGTCTTGCGCTCCAGCGGCCCACGCCGGTTCTGGTACCTAGCCTGCCGCTGCCGTTCGCGACCGAGCCGCCGGCCGAAATCCTGACCACGACGCCACCGCCGCGGCCGACGCTTCCGGACACGTCGGCCGCGCCGGCGGTCGAGATGCGACTACCGGAGATCCGGAACGGATAGCTGTAGGCTGGGTCGCAGCTACCGGTCTTTGTGATGATCAGGACGTTCCAGATCCCGTCATAGCCGCCGCCCATCCGCACTTTGCGGGCCGTCCTGGCGTCGGCGGCGCCGGGCGCCGCCAAGGCGGCAACAAAGGCAGCCGCAAATATCCATCGCAAGGCGCGCAGGCGCCTGAAATCGGCAAAAACGCCGAATGACCGGGCTGATCTCGTCATGTTTTTCCTGTTTTCGGCTGGCCCCGGCGGGGGCGTGGAACTCATACGTCAAACGAAGCGGTTCCACGGTTCATCGTTGCCAATCTCGCTCCGCTCTGCCATAAGCGCAACCTTCATCGCCCGGCTGATCAAGGGCTGCCGTGGCGATGCCCATGCTGGTTATCTCATTCCGGAAATAATCGAGCATTTTCAACGCTCTAACGAGCATTTCAGCCGCGAAAGCGCCCTCCGGGCGCGTTTTTTCTGCGGCAACAGGAGAGCAAAATGCCCAAGCTGAAGACCAAGTCAGGCGCTAAAAAGCGCTTCAAGGTGACTGCCACCGGCAAAGTGATGGCCGCCCAGCGCGGCAAGCGCCACGGCATGATCAAGCGGACGAAGAAGCAGATTCGTCAGCTCCGCGGCACCCGCGTGCTGTTCAAGACCGACGGCGACAACATCAAGAAATATTTCTTGCCGAACGCCTGATCGCGCTCGCGGTCCCATTGAGCCGAGCCGCGTCCGCGCGGCGATCCGTCACCCATTTTCATCTGAAGGAGACCCGTCATGTCTCGCGTCAAACGCGGTGTGACCTCTCACGCCAAGCACAAGAAAGTCTACAAGGCCGCCAAGGGTTTTTACGGCCGCCGCAAGAACACCATCCGCGCCGCCAAGGCCGCCGTCGAGAAGGCCGGGCAATACGCCTTCCGCGACCGCAAGCGCAAGAAGCGCACCTTCCGCGCGCTCTGGATCCAGCGCATCAACGCCGCGGTGCGCCCGTTCGGCATGACCTACAGCGTGTTTATCAACGGCCTCTCGAAGTCGGGAATCACGGTCGACCGCAAGGTGCTGTCGGATCTCGCCATCACCGAGCCGGCGGCGTTCCAGGCGATCGCCGAAAAGGCCAAGGCCGCGCTGGCGGCGTAAGCGCCGTCAGGCTGCGCTGAAGTTTCTGAAGCCGTCATGGCCGGGTAAAAGCGCGAAGCGCGTCTTCGCGCTAAGATATCCCGGCCATCCACGTCTTCCTTCTCACGAGCGCTGCAAGACGTGGATGCCCGGGACAAGCCCGGGCATGACGGGCTAGGAGCATCGGCTTAGCATCCTGGCCAAAAGGGATCGCCATGACCGACCTCGCAAACCTCGAATCTCAAATCCTCAGCCAGATCGCCGCCGCGGGCGACGAAGCCGCCCTCGAGGCCGTGCGCGTCGCCGCGCTCGGCAAGAAAGGTTCGATCTCCGCGCTGCTTTCGACGCTCGGCAAGATGTCGCCGGACGAACGCAAGACCGAAGGCGCGAAAATCAACCTCGCCAAGGATGCCGTGACGCAGGCGCTGACCGCGCGCCGCGATATCCTGAAATCCGCGGCGCTCGACGCGCGGCTGAAATCCGAGACCATCGACGTCACGCTGCCGCTGCGCGAGGCGCCCGCGGAAGCGGGCCGGATTCATCCGCTGAGCCAGGTGATGGACGAACTCACCGCGATCTTCGCCGACATGGGATTTGCCATCGCCGAAGGCCCCGATATCGAGACCGACGACTACAATTTCACCAAACTGAATTTCCCGGAAGGCCATCCGGCGCGGGAGATGCACGACACCTTCTTCTTCAATCCGAAGCAGGACGGCTCGCGCATGCTGTTGCGCACCCACACCTCGCCGGTGCAGGTGCGCACCATGCTGACGCAGGCGCCGCCGATCCGCGTGATCTGTCCGGGCCGCACCTACCGCATCGATTCCGACGCCACCCATACGCCGCAGTTCCACCAGGTCGAGGGCCTCGTCATCGACAAGGGCTCGCATCTCGGCCACCTCAAATGGATCCTGCACGAGTTCTGCAGGGCGTTCTTCGAGGTCGATCACATCAACATGCGCTTCCGGCCGTCGTTCTTTCCGTTCACCGAGCCGTCGCTCGAGGTCGACATCCAGTGCCGGCGCGACAAGGGCGAGATCCGCTTCGGCGAGGGCGAGGACTGGCTGGAGATTCTCGGCTGCGGCATGGTGCATCCGAACGTGCTGCGCGCCTGCAACATCGATCCCGACGTCTATCAGGGCTTTGCCTGGGGCATGGGCATCGACCGCATCGCGATGCTGAAATACGGCATGTCCGACTTGCGGCAATTATTCGAGAGCGACGTGCGCTGGCTCAGCCACTACGGCTTCAAGCCGCTCGACGTGCCGACGCTGGCGGGAGGATTGAGTTCGTGATCCTCGTCGATACCGCCGTTGCGGCGAGAGCCCCCACCCTAACCCTCCCCCGCAAGCGGGGGAGGGAACGGACCGATTTTGGGGCAAGCATCATTGTATCCATTCGACGAACTGCGCCCCCTCTCCCGCTTGCGGGGGAGGGCTGGGGTGGGGGTGTCTCCACATCGGAGGTCTCGATGGCCGAGCAAAAAAGCCCTACATGGAAAGTGTCCTCCAGGTTGCGCTCGAACGCGCGCTCACTGAGAAAGAACTCCACTGACGCCGAGCGCATCCTCTGGTCAGAACTGCGCGATCATCGCCTGAACGGTGCAGGTTTCCGGCGTCAGGTCCCGATCGAAAGCTACATTGCCGATTTCATGTGTCACGCAGCAAGGCTGGTGATCGAACTCGACGGCGGCCAGCATTTCTCCGATAGGTCTGAGCAGGCGGATGCTGCTCGGACGGCCGCGATTGAGGCGAAAGGCTTTCAGGTTCTTCGCTTCAACAATAGCGACGTGATGACAAATCGTGCTGGCGTGCTGGAAACGATTGCGACCGCCGTTGCTGCGAGAGCCCCCACCCTAACCCTCCCCCGCAAGCGGGGGAGGGAAGACAAGCAATGGCCTGCCGGGAAACAACCCTCATGAAATTCACCCTTTCCTGGCTGAAGGAACATCTCGACACCGACGAGCCCCTGGAAAAGCTCGCCGACAAGCTCACCATGATCGGGCTTGAGGTCGAGAACATCGAGGACAAGGCGAAGGCGCTTTCGCCGTTCACCATCGCGCGGGTGATTTCGGCCGAGCAGCATCCGAATGCGGATCGCCTGCGCGTCTGCATGGTCGACACCGGCGACGGTGGCGCACCGGTGCAGGTCGTCTGCGGCGCGCCGAATGCGCGCGCCGGCCTCGTCAGCGTGTTCTCCCCGCCCGGCAGCTTCATTCCCGGCAAGAACATCACGCTCGGCATCGGCACCATCCGCGGCGTCGAGAGCCGCGGCATGCTGTGCTCGGCGGCCGAATTGCAGATCTCCGAAGATCACGACGGCATCATGGAGCTGCCGGCCGATGCCCCTGTCGGCGCCGGCTATGCGCAATGGGCCGGGCTCGGCGATCCCGCGCTCGAGATCAACCTGACGCCGAACCGGCAGGATTGCACCGGCGTGCATGGCATCGCCCGCGATCTCGCCGCCGCCGACATGGGCAAGTTCAAAGACCCCGCCATCAAGCCGATCAAGGGCGAATTCCCCTGTCCCGTGAAGGTGACGGTCGACGATCCCGCGCTGTGTCCGGGTTTTGCGCTGCGGCTGGTGCGCGGCGTCAGGAACGGCCCGTCGCCGGAATGGCTGCAGAAACGGCTGACCTCGATCGGGCTGCGGCCGATCAATGCGCTGGTCGACATCACCAACTTCATGACCTACGACCGCGCCCGGCCGCTGCATGTGTTCGACGCGGCCAAGGTAAAAGGCAATCTCACCGTGCGCCGCGCCCGCGACGGCGAGAGCCTGCTGGCGCTCGACGGCCGCACCTACGCGCTCGACAGCGGCGTGTGCGTGATCGCGGACGATCACGGCGTCGAATCGCTCGCCGGCATCATGGGCGGCGAGGCTTCCGGCTGTTCGGAAGCGACCACCGACGTGCTGATCGAATCGGCGCTGTGGAACGAGATCAACATCGCGCAGACCGGCCGCAAGCTCGGCATCAACTCGGACGCCCGCTATCGCTTCGAACGCGGCGTCGATCCGGCCTTCATGGTACCGGGTCTCGAGATGGCGACGAAGCTGGTGATGGAGATGTGCGGCGGCACGCCGTCGGAGAACGTCGTCGTCGGCAAGGCCTTCGGCGACGATCGCGTCATCGATTTTCCGCTGACCGAAGTGAAGCGCCTCGCCGGCATCGACGTTCCGCTTCCCGAGATGAAACTCATCCTCAGTCGTCTTGGCTTCATGATGGCCGGCCCCGGCCCGGTGGTGAAGGTCGCGGTGCCGTCCTGGCGGTCCGACGTGCACGGCAAGGCCGATCTCGTAGAGGAGATCGTGCGCATTGTCGGCGTCGACAAGGTGCCGATGACGCCGTTCGAGCGCGGCGACGCCGCGCGCAAGCCCGTCCTCACACCGATCCAGTTGCGGACCCGCCGCGCCAGGCGCGCGCTGGCCGCGCGCGCTATGGTCGAGGCGGTGACGTGGTCGTTCATCGCAAAGCCCGCGGCCGAACTGTTCGGCGGCGGTCAGCCCGAACTCGCGGTCGCCAACCCGATCGCGTCCGATCTGTCCGACATGCGACCGAGCCTGCTGCCGGGTCTGGTCGCCGCGGCACAGGCGAATTCCGATCGCGGTTTTCCGGACGTGGCCCTGTTCGAGGTCGGCCAGGTGTTCAAGGGCGACCGGCCGCAGGACCAGTTCGTTGCGGCCTCGGGCGTTCGCCACGGCTTTGCTTCCTCGAAGGGGATCGGACGGCACTGGTCCGGCTCGGCAGTGACCAATGCGCTCGACGCCAAGGCCGACGCGTTCGCGGTGCTGTCGGCCGCCGGCGCGCCGATGCAGGCGCTGCAAATCGTGCCGGGCGGACCGGACTGGCTGCATCCCGGACGTTCCGGCACCATCCAGATCGGCCCGCAAAACGTGCTGGGCTATTTCGGCGAGCTGCATCCGCGCGCGCTGGAGGCGCTGCGCGCCGACGGCCCGCTGATCGCGTTCGAGGTGATCCTCGATCGCATTCCCGCCGCCAAGCAGCGGCCGACCCGCGCCAAGCCGGTGCTCGAACTCTCGGCGTTCCAGCCGGTGTCGCGCGACTTCGCCTTCATCGTCGATCGCGGCGTCAGGGCGGGCGATATCGTGCGCGCGGCGCAAGGCGTGGACAAGAAGCTGATCACCGATGTCAGCGTGTTCGACGTCTATGAGGGCAAGGGCATCGAGGACGGCAAGAAATCGATCGCGATCGCGGTGACGATCCAGCCGCGCGAGAAGACCATGACCGATCAGGAGATCGACGCGGTCGGTGCGAAGATCGTGGCCGAGGTGGCGAAGAAGACCGGCGGCGTGCTGCGAGCATGATGCCGAAAAGTGTGACGCGGTTTTCGGATCACATCATGCCCCAAATAAGAGCATGAGCCTCGCGGGCCTCATCCCGAGCGATGTCAGCGTCAACATTGCGATCGCGATCTGCGCGATTGCCTTCGTGTCGGGCACGGCGCGCGGATTTTCCGGTTTCGGCTCCGCCCTGATCTTCATGCCGCTGGCGAGCAGTCTTGCGGCGCCGCGCCTGGTCGCAGCCCTGCTGCTCATCATCGATTTCATCGCCGCCGCGCCGCTCCTTCCGAATGCCTGGAAGCAGGCGGACCGCAAGGCAACCGCGGTCATGGTATCGGGCGCGCTGGTCGGCGTTCCCGTCGGAACCTGGTTCCTCAGCCGGCTCGAGCCGGTGACGACGCGCTGGATCATCTCCGGCTTCGTGCTGGCCCTGCTCCTGCTGTTGCTGTCGGGCTGGCGCTATCGCGGCAAGGACCACCCCGCGCTGTCGGTCGTCATCGGCGGATTGTCCGGCTTTTGCAGCGGGCTGGCACAGACCGGCGGGCCGCCGATCGTCGGCTATTGGCTCGGCCGGCCGATCTCTTCCGTGATCGCGCGCGCCAACATTCTATTGTTCTTTGGCGCTTCCGATTTCTTTTCGCTCGTCAGCTATGCCCTGACCGGGCTCATCACCGCCGACGCGATTCGATTTTCGCTTCTGGTCGGTCCGGTCTATGGCATCGGCGTCTGGTTCGGCGCCCGGCTGTTCGGCCGCGCCAGCGAAAAACTGTTTCGCGCCATCTGCTACGCCCTGATCGCAACCGCCGTCATCATCGGCCTGCCGGCGCTGGATGGCGTGCTGCGCTGACGAGGGAATGAATGTAGCGTGGGCAAGACGCCCTTTGCGCCGCGCCCGCCCTGCTGTTCTATTTCATTCCGCCATCACCAGATCGCAATATGCATAACCGTCGCGTTCGACGCGTTCGCCGGTCTCGACCGGAATCGGCTGCGAAAAAATCGGGCCCGCCACCACGCAGGTGTGAAACTCGCCGTTCTCGCCGCAGGGGTCGACGCCGTCGGGCAGATCGGCCAGCAACTGCAAATCGAATTTGCGCCCGGCGAATTCGGCCGGCAGTTTCTTCAGATCGACGGTCGCGAGCCAGGCCTGCAGGCCGCTTTCGATCATGGCGTGCGCCAGTGGCAAGGTCGGCCGGTCCCACAGCGGAAACACCGGCGTGATGCCGGTGCCGGCGAGTTTTTGCTCGCGATAGGCGCGGATATCCCTCAGGAACAGATCGCCGAAGATGATGTGGGTGATGCCTTCGCGCACCGCACGCGCGACTTCCTCGCCCATGCGCGCCTCGTAGATCTCGTTCGGGCAGGGATAGGGGATCGGCACGATCCGCGGCGGCAGTCCCGCGGCCTCGAGTTGCGCCCGCAGAATCTCCTGCCGCACGCCGTGGATCGATACCCGGTCGAATGTCTCGGTCACCGTCGTCAGCGCGCCGACCACCTCGAATTCGCCGGCGCGCCTGATTTCATGCAGCGAGAACGCGCTGTCCTTGCCGCTCGACCACGAGATCAGCGCCTTCGCCCGCGACCCGTTCAATGGATCCGCCCTCTCGGCATTGCGGTCCGGGCCGGCGCCACGCGGCGGCGGCGCTTTGCCACCGGCGCCGGCGACGCCGCGGGTTCCTCCCTGAGCGCGCCGATCTTGCGCAGCGCCGCTTCCGCCGCGCGCTCGCCGCTTTCCCAGGCGCCGTCGACCGTTCCCCACAGCGTCTCGTGGGTCGCTTCGCCCGCGAGGAACATGCAGCCGACCGGCTCGGTGAGGATCCTTCGCGACGGCTGCCCGCCGGGCGCGGCCACCGACATCGCGCCGAGCGCGAACGGCGCCGCATTCCAGCGGGTCGCGCTCGATTTCTTGACCGCGGCAACGGCGTCGCTGCCGAACAGCTTTGTCAGCCACTCCACGGCAAAGGCCACCATCGCCTTCTCGCCCTGGGCTGCGAGATCGCGGCCGAACGAGCCCGCGACGTCGATCGTGCACAGCGACGATCCGCCGATATTGGCGAGCAGCAGCGCCGTTCGCATCGAATTGCTCTGCTCGACGAGGACGTCGTTGCGCTCCAGGCCCAGCGGATTGCCCGGCAGTGCGAGGGCGATGCGATCGTAGCTGCCGAGGCCCAGTTTGGCCGCGGCATCGAGCTGGCGCTTCGGGATATCGGGGGTGAACCTGATATTGCCCGCGGCCAGCACGCCGCTGGATACCGTGATCACGGCGGCGCGGGCGGCGATCTTGCCGGCCGGCGTCTCCACCGTGACGTCGCGGCCGCTCCAGCTGATGTGGCTTGCGGGTGTCGACAGCGACAGCGGGACCTGCTCGCCGAGCTTTGCGATCAGGGTGCCCAGGCCCTGGCGGCAGGCGATCGCGGCATTGCGATCCCCGGCGCGGGCCTTGTCCATCGCGGAGACGTCTTTCAGGTCCTTGCCGGTGGCATTGGCGCCGAGCACGAATTCCGCCGTGCCGGCCCAGTCGCCGAGATCCTTCGGCAGCGCCGAAGCGCAGGAGACATCGGTCTTGCCGTGCGCGGCCTCGTCGATGGCGCGGTTGGCGCGCACCAGGGCCGCCAGAAATTCCTCGGTTTCGCCGGCGCGGGCGTTCCGGCGGCCGACCCGGATTTTCTGGCCGAAGGGGGCTGCGGAAATGTCGAGTCCGGCGTAGCGGGCGAGTCTTGTCATCGGATTGGTGTCGGGATTGTGCAGCCAGCGCGCGCCGCGATCGAACGGCACGTCGAATGTCTTGGTGTCGGTGAGGCAGCGGCCGCCGACCTGGTTCGTCGCCTCCACCACGATCACCTTGCGGTTGGCGGCCATGATGCGCCGCGCCGCGGCGATGCCGGCGGCGCCCGCGCCGATCACGACAATATCGGCCTCGCGCGGCAACGGCGCCGCAACCGCGCGCCCGCCGAGGGCCGGCGCCGCCGCAAGGCTTGCTGCCGCCGAAAGAAAGCCGCGGCGCGTCATTGTCATGTCATGGTTTCCGGAACTTTGAAAAACGGCGGAACTTTTAGCGAACTTGCCGCATCCGGACGGGCGCGGCAACCATCATGGTGAATCAATCATGATTGATCCGGCTCATGCATGAACCAAATTGCAACGGCTTTCGACCATGATAAGGAAAGACAAAAAGCGGCCGGAAAGGCCGTTGGGGGGATTTCATCATGGGCGTGGTGCTCGATACCGTCGGCAAGCTGATCGCGAGCTACCTCCAGAAGGAGGTGCCCGGTTATGAGCCGTTCACGCCGTCCGATCCCGAACATCTGCGGGGCGTCATCGAGCAGGGCGACGTGCTGCTGGTCGAGGGCAACAACCGGGTTTCCGGCATCATCAAATATCTGACCCAGTCCACCTGGTCGCATGCCGCCCTCTATGTCGGCCCGATCGACGGCGCCGAGGAGCCCGACGGCGAGCCGCATGTCCTGATCGAGGCCAATATCGGCGAGGGCGTGACCTCGGCGCCGCTGTCGAAGTACTTCCCCTATCATACGCGGCTGTGCCGCCCGGTCGGGCTGTCGTTCGAGGACCGCAACACGGTGTGCCGCTACGCCATCAACCGGATCGGCTTCGGCTACGACACCAAGAACATCCTCGATCTGATGCGCTATCTTTTCCCGCTGCCGATCCCGCAGCGCTGGCGCCGGCGCATGATCGCGTTCGGCTCCGGCGATCCCACCAAGATCATCTGCTCGGCGCTGATCGCGCAGGCGTTCGACGCCGTGCGCTATCCGATCCTGCCCAAGATCACGCGCGCCGGCTCCAGGCAGGCCCGGCGCGAGATCCTGCACATCCGCAATTCCTCGCTCTACATGCCGCGCGATTTCGACATCTCGCCCTATTTCGAAATCGTCAAACCCACCATCGTGCAAGGCTTCGACTACACGGCCCTGCACTGGGCCGACAAGCAGAAGCCGCTCCGGGAGGTAGCGGGCGAATTCGGACCGTTTCCAGAGACGATCAACTCGCCGCCGCTTGTTCCTGAAGAGATTGACGAAGAAACGCCGTTTCCGGCTCAAGAAGTGACGCCGGTCGACGAAGCACCGGCGCTGGTCGAGCGCATCACCGTGTCCGAGCATTTCATGCTCGTCGAATATATTCCCGAGCGCCGCGCCCGGCCGCGCGAGCGGACGCCGGAGATGGCGGCGTAACTTTTCGACAGTCGCAGGATGGGTTGAGCGAAGCGATACCCATCACCATTCGTTGTGTCATTGATGGGTTTCGCTTCGCTCAACCCATCCTGCGAATTCATCAATTCGGCCGCGCGCTGCCTTCATACATGTAGGTCATCGGCCTCGGTCCCCGGATATAGCCGGTCTCGATCCGGTCGATGCGGAAACCGGCGTTCTCGATCATCGAGCTGATCGGACGGTTGAGGTGACAGCCGCCGCTGATGCACCGCCAGGCCGGCGTCAGCCGGTCCTGCCAGCGCCGCACGCTCTCGTCGGGCGCCCTTCCATGCTCGACGAACAACAGCTTGCCGCCCGGCCGCAACACCCGCCGGATTTCCGATAGCGCGGTGTCGGCGTGCGGGATCGAGCACATGGTCCAGGTCGTGACAATGGTATCGACGCTGTGAGCTTCGAGCGGAATGGCCTCGGCGGAAGCCTCGAGGAAGCTGACCGGCATGATGGTCCCGCGCGACGCGCTGCGCGCCATGGTCACCAGCTTCGCCGCCGGTTCGAGCGCCAGCACCTCCCGCACCGGCGGGCGATAGAACGGCAGGTTCAATCCCGAGCCGACGCCGATTTCGAGCACCCTGCCCTCCGCCGCGCCGATGACGCGTTCGCGAATCGGCAGCAGCAGCTTGTTGCGCATGGCAAAATCGCAAAGCCTGGGCAGGATGACGTCGCTGTAAAAGCCCATCGTGCGCTCCCGGATATTTCCAGCGAATATAGACATGGAACCGCGGCCCTGACAGCCGCCAACCCTTCACATCTCATTCCGCTGCCTCGGAAATGGCCGGGCGATCGGCCCGGATTTCGTCCGTCGACCCAAAACCCCTGACCAGGCCGTAGATCGCCGGAATCACGATCAGCGTCAGCAAGGTCGACGAGATCATGCCGCCGATCATCGGCACCGCGATCCGCTGCATGATTTCGGAGCCGGTGCCGGTGCTCCACATGATCGGCAAGAGGCCCGCCATGATCGCAACCACCGTCATCATCTTCGGGCGCACCCGCTCGACCGCGCCTTCCATGATGGCGTCGTAGAGATCGGCCCTCGAAAGCGGGCGGCCTTCGGCTTCGCGTTTCGCCTTGATCGCCGCCAGGGCGTGGTTGAGGTAGATCAGCATCACCACGCCGGTTTCGGCGGCGACGCCGGCGAGCGCGATGAAGCCGACGACCACGGCGACCGAGAGATTGAAGCCGAGCCACCACATCAGCCAGATCCCGCCGACCAGCGCAAACGGCAGCGAGAGCATCACGATCATGGTGTCGGTGAACGAACGGAAGTTGAGATAGAGCAGGAGAAAGATGATCGCGAGCGTGACCGGCACCACGATCTTCAGCCGCGCCGCCGCGCGTTCGAGATATTCGTACTGCCCGCTCCAGACCACATAGGCGCCGGCCGGGAACTGGATGCTCGCCTTCACCGCCGCTTGCGCGTCGGCGACATAGCCGCCGAGATCGCGATCCCTGATGTCGACATAGACGTAGACCGCGAGCTGCCCGTTCTCGGTGCGGATCGAGGCCGGGCCGCGCGAGGGCGCCACTTTTGCGACCTCTCCCAATGGCACCGCGCCGCCGTTCGGAAGCGGCACCAGAACGTCGTTGGCGATGGCCTGTGGATTGCTCCTGAGATCGCGGGGATAGCGCATGTTGACGGAAAAGCGCTGGCGGCCTTCCACGGTGGTGGTCACGGTCTGGCCGCCCAGCGCAGTGGCGATGACATCCTGCACGTCCTGAATCATGATGCCGTAGCGCGCCAGCGCCGCGCGATCCGGCGTGACGTCGAGATAATAGCCGCCGAGTGCGCGCTCGGCATAGGCCGACGAGGTTCCCGGCACGGCCTTCAGGACCTGCTCGACCTGCTTGGCGAGCTTGTCGATCTCGACCAGATCGGTGCCGATCACCTTGACCCCGACCGGCGTTCGGATGCCGGTCGAAAGCATGTCGATGCGCGACTTGATCGGCATGGTCCAGGCGTTGGAAACGCCGGGGAATTGCAGCGCGCGGTCCATTTCGGCGGTCAGGCTCTCGATCGTCACCCCCGGCCGCCATTCCGGCTTCGGCTTCAGGTTGATGATGGTCTCGAACATCTCCGACGGCGCCGGATCGGTGGCGGTGGAGGCACGGCCGGCCTTGCCGTAGACCGATGCGACCTCCGGAAACGACTTGATGATCCTGTCCTGCGTCTGCAGCAGCTCGGCCGCCTTGGTCACGGAAATGCCCGGCAAGGTGGTCGGCATATAGAGCAGGGTGCCTTCGTTGAGGCTCGGCATGAACTCGGTGCCCAGTTGCAGCGCCGGCCAGATCGTGACCGCGAGAATGGCCAGCGACGCCAGGATCACCAGCACCTTGGCGCGCATCACGCCGGCGATCACCGGCCGGTAGATCCAGATCAGGAAGCGGTTGATCGGATTTTTGTGCTCCGGAACGATCCGGCCGCGGACGCAGACCACCATCAGCGCCGGCACCAGCGTGACCGACAGCAGCGCCGCGGCTGCCATCGAGAACGTCTTGGTGAAGGCGAGCGGACTGAACAGCCGCCCCTCCTGCGATTCCAGCGTGAAGATCGGCATGAAGGAGACGGTGATGATCAGGAGGCTGAAGAACAGCGCCGGCCCGACCTCTGAAGCCGCCTCGATCAGGACCGCGACCCGCGACCTGCCCGGCGCGGCCCGCTCGAGGTGCTTGTGGGCGTTCTCGATCATGACGATGGCCGCATCGATCATGGCGCCGATCGCGATCGCGATGCCGCCGAGGCTCATGATGTTGGCGCCCAGGCCCAACAGCTTCATGGTGCCGAACGCCATGAGGATGCCGACCGGCAACATGACGATCGCCACCAGCGCGCTGCGGAAATGCAGCAGGAAGACGATGCAGACCAGCGCCACCACCAGGCTTTCCTCGAGCAGCGTGCGCTTGAGCGTCTCGATCGCGGCATTGATCAGGTTGGAGCGGTCGTAAACGGCGACGATCTCGACCGACTTCGGCAGGCTGCTGGCGATTTCCTTGAAGCGCTTCTTGACATTCTCGATCACGTCGAGCGCGTTGACGCCGAAGCGCTGCAGCACGATGCCGCTCGCGACTTCGCCCTCGCCGTTCAGTTCGGTGATGCCGCGCCGTTCGTCCGGCCCCAGTTCGACCCGCGCGATGTCGCGCAGCAGCACCGGCGTTCCGTTGCTGGTCTTCAGCACGATGTTGCCGAGATCGTTGATGCCCTTGAGGTAGCCCTTGCCGCGGATGACGTATTCGAACTCCGAAAGTTCGACGGTGCGGCCGCCGACATCGGCGTTGCTGGCGCGGATCGCATCGCGCATCTTCTGCATGGTGATGCCGAGATCGCGCATCCGCTGCGGATCGAGGATGACGTTGTATTGCTTGACGAACCCGCCGACGCTGGCGACTTCGGCGACGCCTTCGGCTTTCGCCAGCGCGAATTTCAGGTTCCAGTCCTGGATGGTGCGGGTGTCCGAGAGGTTCAACTCCTTGGACATCACCGCGTACTGATAGACCCAGCCGACGCCGGTGGCGTCCGGCCCCATCGTCGGGGTGACGCCCGCCGGCAGCCGCGACGCCGCGCTGTTGAGGAATTCCAGCACCCGCGAGCGGGCCCAGTAGATGTCGGTGCCGTCCTCGAAGATGACGTAGACGAACGACACGCCGAAGAAGGAAAATCCCCGCACCACTTTCGATCGCGGCACCGTCAGCATCGCGGTGGTCAAGGGATAGGTAACCTGATCCTCGATCACCTGCGGCGCCTGACCCGGATATTCGGTGTAGACGATCACCTGGGTGTCGGAGAGATCGGGAATGGCGTCGAGCGGCAGATGCGACACCGCGTAGATGCCGGCGGCGGCCGCGAAGCCGGCGCCGAAAAATACCAGCAGCAAATTGCGCGCCGACCAGGCGATGAGGCGGGCGATCATGGCTGACCTCCCGCGTCCGAGAAGCCCTTCAGCGCCGCCTTCAGATTGCTTTCGGCGTCGATCAGGAAATTGGCCGCGACGACGACGGGCTCGCCTTCGGCAACACCCTCGCGTATCTCGACATAGCCGCCGCCGCGATGGCCAAGCTTGACGTCGCGCGGCTCGAAACGCCCTTCCCCCTTCTCGACGAACACCGCCTGGCGAGTGCCGGTATCCAGCACGGCGCTCTCGGGAACGGCGAGCACGGCTTGCGGGCTGCCGGTGTCGATCTCGGCATCGACATACATATCCGGAAGCAGGGCAAAATCCGGATTCGACAGTTCGATCCGGATCCGCGCGGTGCGCGTATCCTTGTTCACCTGCGGATAGATCACGCTGACCTTGCCGGTAAATTCGCGGCCCGGGTAGCTTCGCGCGTGCACGACGACGGGTTGGCCGACGGAAACGGCGCCGAGGTCGCGCTCCGCAAGGTCGATCACCGCCCAGACCACGGACGTGTCCGCCACCCGGAACAGCACGTCGCCCGGCTGCGCGCGCATCCCCTCGATGGCGGTGCGCTCGAGCACGACGCCGTCGCGCGGCGCCGACCATTCGATCGCGATCGGGACGTTGCCGCTTTTTTCCATGGCGGCGATCACGGCTTCCGGCACGTCGAGGTTGACCAGCCGCTGCCGCGAGCCGCGCCCGTAAGTTTCGATACCGCCCGTGGTTTTCGACTTGATGGTGGAAATATATTCGGCTGATGCCGACGAAATGGACGGGCTGTAAATCTCCATCAGCGGCTGGCCCTTTTTGACCCTGGAGCCCGTGGTGACATCGGCGACTTTCTGAACCCAACTCTCCGACCTCATCGAGATAACCGACACCCGCCGCTCGTCGAGCTGAATGGTGCCGGGCGCGCGGATCGTCGTGCGGATGACGCGAGGTGCCGCGGGCTCCGACTTGACGCCGGTGCGCTGGATCTTTCCCAATGAGAGCTTCACCGACCCGTCGTCGACGTCATCGCCCTCGTAGACCGGGATGTAGTCCATCCCCATCGGGTCCTTCTTCGGGGTCGGCGAGGTGTCAGGCAGCCCCATCGGGTTGCGGTAGAATTTGATCTTGCGGTCCGCCGCCACGGTCGTTGCGGGCGCGGCGGCCGGTTCGTCTTCGAAGCTCAGATCCGCACCGGCCGGCACGGCGCGGTAGTCGCGTCCGTCCGGCGTCTTTTTCGGCGTCAGCGAGTAGAGCGGATGCCCGTCGGGGTCCTGATAATAGATGGGATCGTCGCTGGTCTGCGCCGCCGCCGGTGAGACCAGCGCCACGTTCGCCGTGTTGGCCAGATGAAGGTGCCCGCGGACACCGATGAATCCGCCACCCGCCGCCGCTATCGCAGCGGCGACGGTGAGGCCCGCGAGGAGGGCGCGTTTCATTTCTGCGCCGTGATGACGAGCTTGCTCTCGACCGTACCGGTCTCGCCCTGCACCTTGGCGCCGAGCGAGAGCAGCCATCTGCCTTCCATGCCGAAGGCCGCCTTGAATCGGTAGCTGCCCGGCTCGCCGCCCGGCTCGCGCATGATCTTGGTGGCCATCTCCGGCATGCCTTCCGGCCCCATGTCGAGACGGGTCGCAAAAATCACGGCGTCGGGCACCGGCTTTCCGGTCTTCTTGTTGACGAGCTGGACGGTGACGATCTTGTCCTTGCCGACAGCGACCGTCGGCTCGACCAGCTTGAACTCGTAATCCCTGATGTCGGCGAGCGCGGACGGCGCGAAGCCGATCGCGGCAATGCCGAAGAGCGCGGCCTGGACCGCGCGCGCGAGGTTGAACGTCTTCATTGCAAAAATTCCTCTGATGTCATGGTCGTGCCGCAAGGCGGCATGCGTCGATCCCGCGCGGATCAAGCCGCGCGGCAGCAAACGGCGCCGGGGCGCCGTTCAGACCAGACTTCGAGGTGGATGTTCGGGCGGCGGGTGGCCGAGGCCATCCGGCCTTGCATCATTGCGCTGGAGCGCAATGGTATCGGACAGAATCGGAAACGGATGAGAGATGCTCGCCGACACGCCGGCGAAGCATACGGACCCGCAGGCCGCCATGAAGACGCACTTGTCGCAATCGACCGGGGATACGGCGTTCGACGGACAGCACGGCATTTCGCTTGCCATCTCGTCCATCGTATCCGCTGACATTTCGGGCGATGTCATTTCCGACGGCATCATCTCGTCCGCCATCGGCCGCACGGGACCCTGCGAGGACGTCGCCGCCATCACCGGCCGGGACACCGGAGCCAACGCAAGACCCGCGATCATCAGGATCGCGAGCAATCGGCGTATGGCGAAGTTTCGGTTCATAGGCCGAAATTCTCACAATTGGGCGACGATGGAAAGCTCATCGGTGTTGCATGCCACGAGTTCCACCGGCCGTTGTTGATCAGCATCAAATTGCCAAACGCGGCTTAAGCCTGGGTTACCCGTCAGATTTCAACATCCCGGGCTTCATCATCGTCTTTTTTGAGCCCATCATCATTTTCTTTATCGTCATAATGCATCCCCGAGGGCCGTCCTTGGCCATTGCGGCGTTGACCGCCGCCAAATGCTTGTTCATCTCCCACTTTTTCGGACCATCGGGCATTCCGCCCATCGTCGTCCTCATTTCTGACATGTCGGCAGCGGAGCATGACATCGTCTTTGCGGATGCGGGGCTGATTGCAAGAACAGCGGCTGCCAGCACGGCTGCGGAAACTATTGCGGATTTCATCGTAAAACTTGATCCAATAGCTTCCAAATTCGACCCTACCGGTTCGTTTGTGTAGACGTGTGGGTCAGGGATTCCGGCGACGGAACGCAAGCACAGCGACCCCCAAAACCGCCAGAGCGACCAAAAGCACACTGATCCCTCCGAAGCCTCCCATTCCGCCACCCATCCCCCATCCCCAACCTCCGCCCATCATGCCGCCGCCCTCACCGGGACCATTGGGCTGTGCCTCGGCACCGGTCGCCAGACCTGAGGTCGCGAGCATGAACACGACGAGCAGACGCGACGTAAGGCTGCGCTTTGACCACATGATGAATCTCCCAAAGATATCGAATATCGCGGATTTGCCGATTGGCCCCGCACTCGAATGGAGGCAGATCAACCGTATGCGGCCATTTCGGGTATCATTGCAGTAACTGCACTTGGCTGGTTTTGTTCCAATTTGCCATCGCTTGCTGCATCGCCGACGTCCGGTCAATATCCGGAGTTATATTGATCGTTTCGCCTTGATGCTTGTGTCCATGGTGGCCCGAAATCGCAGGTTGGCGCTCAGCCGATTAAGCAACATACGATGCGCATGAGCGTCGCCGGCGAGGCTCGCCCTCATCAACGCCTGGGCTCGGCCTCGTTCGCCAACATGGTCTCTGATCTTGTTTATTCGCAGGCGACCGGACTTTGATTACAGTCAGGAATTGCAAGCCCGGCCCGAGACGACAGGCGTAACCATCATGCGCCTTGGCATTGCCACTTTGCCTATAATGCGCTCTCAGTCGGACTTCGATCCGAGCCGCATCACATCATGCAACCCATGCCCGTGAGCATCTCGTCCGCCTTCTTCTTCTGTTCGGCACTCAGTGCAGCGTAGAGGTTCACAAGCGCCGGTTTGATTTCCTTGAGCGCGGCAAGCCGGCTATCCATTGCGGCAATTTGCGCATCGAGGCGATCGGCCGGCGTCTTGGCGTCGAACACGGTCTTCATGGTCTGCCACATGCCCTGCATGTTTTGCAGATTGCCTTTCATCGCCTGCGCGTAAGCATCCCATACGCTCTTTTGGGCGTCGGTGATGCCCAACTCCGCTTTGAGGAAGGCGATGCGCCCCTCCGCGAATGTCGACACCTTACCGTCGGTCGTCGTGCCCATCATGGGACAGCCGCCCATCATGCCCGGCCCGTAATTCCCCATCATTCCGGGACCATAGCCAGGGCCCATCATGCCGGGGCCATAGCCTTGTCCGAACATCATTCCGGGACCGTATCCACCTCCCCGGCCCATTTGGGCGCTCGCCGGAAGCGAGATCGACAGAGCAGCCATCGCGATGACGCTGGCAACTCCAACAGCAATGATGCGCTTCGACATTTTTGGACTCCTGTTCGTTAGACCACGAATCTCATCGGCGCCTTGATCTTGCGCGAAATCACGCGGGGCAAGACCCGGTCAGATGCCGTCCTGGACGGAAAAGAATGATCGGAACGAGAAATGCTGGCTTCAATCGCGCAACGCAACGTTCGCAGGCATTCCGGGCCCGCTCCAGGACTTCAGGCTAGCTAAAGTCTTTCACGGCGCAGCCGCGGATATGTTGACGTGGATCAACCGACCGCCCGTTCGCCGCCGGTTCGTCCGCCGGGCAGCCCGGCGCGGGCCAGCCCGCCATAGAGCGGCTCACCGGGCATTTCCGCTTTCAGGATCGAGCGCACCGCGACCAGTTTCTCGATATCGATGCCGGTATCGAATCCCTTGCTTTCGCACAGGAACGCCAGATCCTCGAACACGACATTGCCGGTGGCGCCCGGCGCGAACGGGCAGCCGCCCAAGCCGCCGAGCGAGCCGTCGAGGATGCGTGCGCCGGCATCGAGTGCCGCGGACGCGTTCGCGATGCCCATGCCCCTGGTATCGTGCAGATGAACGCAGACCGGTTTTGACCCGGATATCTTCACGATCGCCCTGGTCAGGTCTCCGACCTGCTTCGGGCCGGCATAACCGACGGTATCGGCGACGGCGACGAAATCCACGCCGGCCTCCAGGCATTTCTCGACC
The DNA here is from genome assembly GCA_963721275.1 of uncultured Alphaproteobacteria bacterium. Taxonomy (GTDB): domain Bacteria; phylum Pseudomonadota; class Alphaproteobacteria; order Rhizobiales; family Xanthobacteraceae; genus Bradyrhizobium. The sequence goes on from CAVRIQ010000034.1 coordinate 99,525, forward strand.
AGTTTTATCACCTCTTTGGGATCGACCGGACCTGCGATCGAACAGCCCAGCGCCATCGAGATCGCTGCATTGACGATCGGCTTGTGCGCGCTGGCGTCGCGCAATTCGCAGAGCCGTCTGACGTTGGCGATGGCCTGGTCGCGCGACCGCCTGGCGTTGGCCTGGCTGTGCTCTTCGGTGGCCGAGACCACCGAGGCGATTTCGGCAACCCCGGACGCCAGCGCCTCGTTGACGCCGCGCTCGTTGAGCGCCAGCGCGATGCCGTGCGCACCGGGAAGCGAAGCCACGGTGCGGACCATCTCGCGCACGTCGGCGAACTGCGGAAAGGTCGCCGCGGGCAGGAACGAGCCGACCTCGAAATGCCGCACGCCGGCGGCGTATTCCTCGGCGATCCAGCGCTGCTTCGCCGCCGTCGACGGAAAGGTTTTTACGAGTTGCAGGCCGTCGCGGAGGCCCACCTCGCGCAGCGACACGCGGTCGTCGGGATAAACGTCTTGCACTCGGGTCATGCGAGCCTCGCAGCGGTTTTGCCGGTTGAAGAAAGTTCCTGCTCGCCGAGTTCGGCGCGGACGGCGGCGGTGTCGGCGCCGAGTGCAGGCACTTTCAGCCCCTCGCCGATATTGGCGCCGTTCCATTCGATCGGCAGCGCCGGGACGCGGAACGGCGCGCCGTTGGCATTGAAATTGTTGACGAGGCCGCCGGGGCGCAGCACGTGCGGATCGTCGAACAGATCCTCGGGGCGGTTGATCGGCGAAAAGCAGATGTTGAGCCGGTCCAGCGTTGCCGAGAGTTCGGCCGCGTTCCACCCTTTTATCACTTCAGCGGCGCGCGGAATGATTCTCGATCGCGCCAGAATCCGATCCGTGGTGGTACGCAGCGTGGGATCGTCCAGAAATTCGGTCATGCCGAACTCGCGGCAAAAGCTCTGCCAGTGGCCCTCGGTGACGACGCCGATGAAAATCCGTTCGCCGCCTTTGGTCTCGAAGATGTCGTAGATCGGCCAGGCATGTTCGCGCTCCGGCATCGAGCGCGGCTTGTTGCCGGTCATCTCATATTCGACCATGTGCTGCGCCACCAGGAACAGGCAGTTCTCGAACAGGCCGATGCGGATCTCCGCGCCCTTCTCCGCTGCCTTGTTCGATTCCCTGGCACCGCGCTTCTGGTACAGCGCGGCGAGGATGGAGATCGCGCCGAACATGCCGCCCATGATGTCGTTGGCGGAGGAGCCGACGCGCTGCGGCTTTGCCACCGTGCCGGTCATGGCGGCGAGGCCCGACATCATCTGCACGACCTCGTCCAGCGCCGGACGGTGCTCGTAGGGGCCGGACAAAAAACCCTTGTGCCCGCAGACGATGAGATGCGGATGGAGGCGGCGCAATTCGTCCGCCCCCAGCCCCTGCTTTTCCAACTGTCCGTCGCGGAAATTTTCCAGGAACACGTCGGCGCTGGCAAGCAGCCGGTGCATGGTCTCGCGGTCCTCCGGCTTGGCGAAGTCGAGCACGACGCTGCGCTTGCCGCGGTTGAACAGCGGGAAGAACGACGTTCCCATGCCGCCCAGGCTGCGGGTCTTGTCGCCGGCGGGTGGTTCGACCTTGATGACCTCGGCACCCAGCTGCGCCAGGATCATGCCGCAGGTTGGCCCCATGACCATGTGGGTCATTTCGACGACCCTTACGCCCTCGAGCGGCAATCCCGTCCCGGTCATTCCTGTCTCCCGCTCTCATTGGCCCAGCTCGGACCAGGCTTTGTCAGAGTAGACTTCCCTGCGCCATCTGAAAAATATAATCTGTCGATTAGTGTATTCTCGGTTCTAGAACGTTATCCATGGATTCGCGCCAGCTTCGCTATTTCATTGCCGTTTACGAGCAGCGCAACCTGTCGCGGGCGGCCGACCAGGCGAGCGTCGCCCAGTCCGCGCTCAGCCATCACATATCCAACCTCGAAGCCGAGTTCGCAACGCCCTTGTTCGAGCGCAAGCCGCGCGGCATGGAACCGACCGCCGCCGGCGAGCGGCTGTACGAGCACGCCCGCATCATCCTGCGCGCGATGGCGGCGGCCGAGCGCGAGATCCGGGAGGGCCGCAGCGTCATCGCCGGCGACATCTCGATCGGGATGGCGAACTCGGGGGTGAAGGCGATCGGCGTTCCGCTGATGCGCGCGGTTCTCGCCAAATATCCGAATCTGAAACTGTCGCTGACCGAGAGCCTGTCGGGCGCGACGCTGCTGCATTTGATGGCCTCCGAGGTCGACCTGGCGCTCGTTTACAATCCGCAGTCGGAAAAGGACCTGATCGCCGAGCCGGTGCTGGAAGAGCAGATGTTCTGCGTCGGCACGTCAGAGGTCATCGGCAAGAGCAAGGCGCCGATCACCTTCGAGGAACTGACCCGCCTGCCGCTGATGCTGCTGCGGCACGGACTTTCATCCCGCGCGCTGCTGGACGATCCCGTGCTGCTGAAGCGGCTGGAGGCCAACGCCATTTTGCATCTCAACTCGATCAGCGGAACCACCGGTGCGCTGCTGGCCGGACTGGGCTGCGCGATCGCCACCAAACTATTCGCCCGGGAACAGCTCGCGGCAGGCAGCCTGATCGCGCGCGAAGTGATCGATCCGACGCTGACCCGCACGCTCTATCTGTGCCGGCTGCGCAACCGGCCGATGACCTATGCGATGGAAGAGATGCGGCGGCTGATGCTGGCGCTGATCGCCGATCAGGTCGGGCGCGGCGCCTGGGAGGCGACGCTGCTGATCTAGTCCTTTTCCCGGCGTGACCGGCAGGGATCACCGCACATTGCGGTATCGAATAAAACGAACGTTGCTATCGATATGTTCTTCTGGATTTCTAGCTCGTAAACGCCAAACATGCGCTTTCAGGCACGTTTTCAAAGAAAGACGGCCGCGACTTTCCGGGGAGGACATCATGAGTGCAATCGGCATCGACAGTGGAATTGATCTCGCAGCCGCGCGCGGCGGGGCGGACGAGATATCACGGCGGCTCGAAAGCCTGCCCGCCTCGTCCTATCTGTGGCGGCTGGTGATCCTGCTGTCGCTCGGCGGCTGCTTCGAGATCTACGATCTGTTCCTGACCGGCTATATCGCGCCGGGCCTCAATCGCAGCGGCTTGCTGACCACCAAGACCGAGGCCTTTTTCGGCTTTTCCGGGATCGGCGCATTCGTCGCGGCGACCTTCGCCGGGCTGTTCGTCGGCACCTTCTTCTTGGGCTTCCTGGCCGACCGGTTCGGGCGGCGATCGATCTTCACTTACGCGCTGCTCTGCTATTCGGCGGCGACGGTGGCGATGGCGTGCCAGACCACGTCCGGCGGCGTGCTGCTGTGGCGCTTCATCGCCGGGATCGGCATCGGCGTCGAGATCATCACTATCGACGCCTATATCACCGAACTGGTGCCGAGCTGGATGCGGGGCCGCGCCTTTGCGGTCAATCAGGCCGTGATGTTCATTGCGGTTCCCGTCGTTGCGGCGCTCGCCTGGTGGCTGGTGCCGCTGTCGCCTTACGGCATCGAGGGCTGGCGCTGGGTGGTGCTGATCGGTGCCGCCGCCAGCATGATCATCTGGATCCTGCGGCTGTTCGTGCCGGAAAGCCCGCTCTGGCTGGCGCGCCATGGCCGGACCGAGGAAGCCTTCAAGGTGCTCGCAACGCTCGAATCCGCCGGGGGACCTGCGCGTCAGGGCAAGATCGCCGACAAGCCGCCCGCGCGCGAGGCGGCCAAAGTGGCCTTTGCCGATCTGTTCAGGCCGCCCTACCTGTCGCTGGTCGTGCTGTTCATGGTGTTCAATTTCTGCCAGGCCTTCGGCTTCTACGGTTTTGCCAACTGGGTGCCGACGCTGCTGGTCGAAAAGGGCATCACGGTCACCAAGAGCCTGCAATATTCCTTCATCGTCGCGTTTGCCTATCCGATCGCGCCGCTGCTCGCCGCGAGCTTTGCCGACCGCTTCGAGCGCAAATGGATCATCTGCGGCGCCTGCGTCGCGATCATCGCGTTCGGGCTGTTGTTCGCGCAACTGACGCTGCCGCTGCTGCTGATCCTGTGCGGCGTGCTGCTCACGGCGGCCAACATGACGATGTCCTACGCCTACCACGCCTATCAGACCGAGGTGTTTCCGACCGCGATCCGCGCCCGCGCTTCGGGGCTGGTCTACTCGATGAGCCGGGTCAGCGCGATGTTTTCCGGCTTCATCGTCGCCTATATGCTGCGCGAGGGCGGCGTCGGCGGCGTGTTCGGCCTGATCACCACGGCGATGGTCATCGTGATCGTGGCGATCGCGACGTTCGGACCGGATGTGCGCGGCAAGCCGCTCGACGCCTGATGGACCCGGCGGCGGGCCTTGGCGGGGCCTTGCCGAAGCCGGCAGGCATGGCTACCTCTCGCGAGGGTTTCTCGCACGAGGTATGACCGCCATGTTGGACGCCGCCGTCAAGGCGCTTTCGCAGATCCTGTCGCCGCCGATGCGTTCCATCCTGTGGCGCTCGATTGCGCTCGCGCTGGTGCTGATCACCGTGCTGGCGATCGGCCTGCAGCGGCTGTTGAGCTGGTTCGCCACCTCGGGCGAAGGCTGGGCCGAGGCGATGCTGGGCCCCAACTTCCAGACCCCGCTCAACGTGCTGGCCTGGATCGTCTCGATCGCCGCCGGGCTCGGCGTCGTGTTCGGCGCGGTGTTCCTGATGCCCGCGATCACCTCGCTGGTGGCGAGCTTTTTCGTCGACGACGTCGCCGAGCATGTGGAGCTTGAGCACTACCCGGCCGAGCGTCCCGGCGTGGCGCTGCCGTTCGGCGTCGCCATGACCGAGGGCGTCAAGACCGCGCTGCTGACGATCCTGGTTTACCTGATCGCGCTGCCGTTCGTGTTCTTCGCCGGCATCGGCTTCCTCGCCTTCTTCATCGCCACGGCCTGGCTGTTGGGCCGGGAATATTTCGAGCTCGCGGCGATGCGGTTCCGCACCCCCGCGGAAGCCAAGGCGATGCGCAAGGACAACGCGGCGGTGATCTTCACCGCAGGCCTGATCATCGCGGCCTTCGTGTCGATCCCGATCGTCAACCTGGCGACGCCGTTGTTCGGCATGGCCTTCATGGTCCACATGCACAAGCGCCTGAGCGGGCCACGGCCGGAGCTGATCGAGCCGCGGCGAAAGACGGGCGTGCCGGTGGTGTGATTTCCTCTCCCTCGCCCCGCTCTTCGCGGGGTCGAGACGAGCAAGGCTCGCTCTGAGAGGGTCGGGGCGAGCGGCTGCCTCCCGCAAGTGCTGACGCAGACACGTGCGCGGCGAGTCCCCCTCACCCGCCTGACTTCGCTGCGCTTCGCCGGGCGACCTCTCCCCGCAAGCGGGGCGAGGTAAGAAATCACACCGTCTTTTCCGGCCAGCGGCAGAGATCGTTGATCAGGCACACCTCGCAGCGAGGCTTGCGGGCGAGGCAGGTGTAGCGGCCGTGCAGGATCAGCCAGTGATGCGCGTGCAGCATGAATTCCGGCGGAATCACGCGCTCGAGACCAAGTTCCACTTCGAGCGGCGTCTTGCCGGGCGCCAGCCCGGTGCGGTTGCCGACGCGAAATACATGCGTATCCACCGCCATGGTGTGCTCGCCGAACGCCATGTTGAGCACGACATTGGCGGTCTTGCGCCCCGCCCCGGGCAGCGTTTCGATCGCCGCGCGGCTCTTCGGCACCTCGCCGCCGAATTCGGCGATCAGCTTTTCCGACAGCGCGATGACGTTCTTCGCCTTGTTGCGGTAGAGCCCGATGGTCTTGATGTAGTCGCGCACCTTCTCCTCGCCGAGCGCGAGCATCTTTTGCGGCGTGTCGGCAACCGCAAACAGCGCGCGCGTCGCCTTGTTGACGCCGGCGTCGGTGGCCTGCGCCGACAGCACCACCGCGACCAGGAGCGTGTAGGGGTTGAGATGCTCCAATTCACCCTTCGGCTCGGGATTGGCGTTGCGAAAGCGGCTGAAGGCCTCGCGGACCTCCGCCGGCGTCCACGGTTTCGTCTTTTTCGTCGGGGTGCGCGCCTGCCCCGGTCCGGCCGCGGCTTTGCTGGCTGGCGTTGCCCGCTTCGGCTTCGCCGCGGCGGGAGCCGCCGACGGAGCCTTGGAGGTCTTGGGCTTGCTGATGCGCTGGGGAACCGTTGCCCGCGATTTGGGCAGGGGCTTGCGGGTGATTTTCGCCATGATGCGGGTATACTGACACGCAATGACCGCAGGCAACGATTTTGATCCGGACGCGCAGCCGGCATTGTTTTCGGCGCTGCTGACGCCGCACCGCTCGCTGAACCGGACCGGTTTTCTGGTCGTGATGGCGTTCGTCACTTTCGTCAGTTTCGCCGCAGGCCTGGCGTTCCTGCTGATGGGCGCCTGGCCGGTGTTCGGCGTTTTCGGCCTCGACGTGCTGGCGATCTACTGGGCCTTCCGGGTCAATTTCCGCCGCGCCCGCGCCAGCGAGGAAATCCTGGTGACGCCATCGGAGCTGCGCCTGCGCCGGATCAGCCACCGCGGCCATGTGGTCGAATTCGTGCTCAATCCGCTGTGGGTGCGGCTCGACCAGATCAGCCACGCCGAATACGGCATCGAAAAGCTGTATCTGGTCTCGAAAGGCCGCCGGGTTTCCATTGCAAGCTTTTTGGGTCCCGACGAAAAGGCAAGTTTTGCCAAAGCCTTAACGGCCGCGCTGCAAGCCGCCAAGCGCGGCCCGACCTACAATCCGGTCAGTTAGGGTCGCTGTTTTGACGCGTTTTCTTCCCGCGAACCGGTGCCCACTTCGCTTGAAAACGCGATGTCCGGCTCATCGGGAATCGGGTGGTTTCGAGCACGCCCCCGGCCTACATCGAGCCCATGATGAACCTCGCCATGAATGAGCACCGCCTCACCAAACCGGGACCCCAGAACGCCGCCCTGCGCGACTATGATTCGGTGCGGCGCGCCATCGCCTTCATCTCGGAGCACTGGCGCACGCAGCCGACCATCGAAGCGATGGCGGATGCGGCGGCGGTGACGCCGGACGAACTGCACCATCTGTTTCGCCGCTGGGCCGGACTGACCCCAAAGGACTTCATGCAGGCGCTGACGCTCGACCACGCCAAGGGCCTGCTGCGCAACTCCGCCAGCGTGCTCGACGCGGCGCTCGAACTCCGGGCTGTCCGGTCCGGGGCGGCTGCACGATCTGTTCGTCACCCATGAGGCGATGTCGCCGGGCGAATGGAAGAATGGCGGCGCCGGCATGACGCTGCGTTACGGCTTTCATCCCTCGCCGTTCGGCACCGCCATCGTGATCGCGAGCGGCCGCGGGCTCGCCGGCCTTGCCTTCGCCGACGCGAACGAAGAACCGGCAGCGCTCGCCGACATGCAACGGCGCTGGCCGCGCGCGACCTATGTCGAGGACCGCGACGGCACCGCCCCGCTGGCGCAGCGCGTCTTCGACCCAAAACTGTGGCGGCCGGATCAGCCGCTGCGCGTGCTCCTGATCGGCACCGATTTCGAGGTGCGGGTGTGGGAGACGCTGCTGAAGATCCCGATGGGCCGCGCGGTCTGCTATTCGGACATCGCGAGCAAGATCAAGAGCCCGAAGGCCTCGCGCGCGGTCGGAGCCGCGGTCGGCAAAAACCCGATCTCGTTCGTGGTGCCCTGCCATCGCGCGCTCGGCAAAGGCGGCGCGCTGACCGGCTATCACTGGGGCATCACCCGCAAGCAGGCGATGCTCGGCTGGGAAGCCGGGCAGGTGGGGATGCAGTAGATAGAACTCTGTCATTCCGGGGCGATGCGAAGCATCGAACCCGGAATCTGAATTCCCGATGCGCAATTGCGCATCTGAGGTCTGGTGCTAACGCACCATCCCGGAATGACGGCCTCCGTCACGCTCCAGCCGCTTCCACATGATGGCGGTGTCGCAGAGGCGGCCATCCGGAAACATCGCGTAGTCCGGCACGAGCCCGGTCTCGGTCCAGCCGGCACGCTGGTAGAGGCGGTGGCCGTTTTCGCCGGGCACGGTGTCGAGCACCAAAAGCCAGCGGCCGCGCCGCCGCGCTTCCTGCTCGACCTCCGCCATCAAGGCCGCGCCGATGCCACGGCCTCGCGCGCAACGATGCACCAGCATCTTCTTGATGTCGGCGCGATGCGGCTGGTTGGGCGGCGTGTCCAGTCCGAGCTGGACCGTGCCGACGATTTTTCCGTCGAGCCGAGCCGCCAGCAGCACGGTGTCTCCCGACGCGACAGACGCCGCCACTTTGCGAAAGAACGCCAACGCCTGATCGTGCGGAAACGGCGCCATGAAACTGACGCTGGCGCCGCCCTCGACGCAGTCGACCAGCACGCCGGCCAGTTGCTCCAGCGCGGCATCCGCGACCGGCGCACCGAGAGCAACGATCTCCGCCTTCGCGCTCACGCCGCCAGATCGAGCTTCGTGGCCACGGTGGAATCGGCGTTGAGCCGGTAGATGATCGGCACGCCGGTGGCGAGTTCGCGCTTCACGATGGTTTCGGGCGACAGCTTGTCCAGCACCATGATCAGCGCGCGCAGCGAATTGCCGTGAGCCGACACCAGCGTGCGCTCGCCGCGCAGCACGCAGGGCAGGATCTCCTGCACGTAATAAGGCAGCGTGCGCGCCAGCGTGTCCTTCAGGCTTTCGCCGCCGGGCGGCGGCACGTCGTAGGAACGCCGCCAGACGTGTACCTGCTCCTCGCCCCATTTCTTGCGGGCGTCATCCTTGTTGAGGCCGGAGAGATCGCCGTAGTCGCGCTCGTTGAGCGCCATGTGCTTTTTGACGGGAAGGCCGGTCTGGTTCAACTCGGTCAGCATCAGATCCAGCGTATGCTGCGCCCGCGTCAGCACCGAGGTGAAGCCGATGTCGAATGCGAGCCCCTGTGCCTTCAGCTTGCGGCCGGCGTCCCTGGCCTCGGCGACGCCCTGCTCGGTGAGGCCGGGATCCTTCCAGCCGGTGAAGAGATTCTTCAGGTTCCATTCGCTCTGGCCATGACGCACCAGCACAAGTAGACGGTCGCTCATTTTCTTGATTCCGTTCAGATCGCCAAAAGTTAGAAGTTAGAAGTCACCGAGCCCGAGCACGTCGGCCATCGAATACATCCCGGGCTTTTGCTGGCGCGCCCACAATGCGGCCTTGACGGCGCCTTGCGCGAACATGGTGCGGTCTTCGGCCCGGTGGGTCAGCTCGATGCGTTCCATGGGCCCTGCGAAAATCACGCTGTGATCGCCGGTGACGGTGCCGCCCCGCAACGAGGCAAACCCGATGTCGCCGGTCCGGCGCGCGCCGGTGATCCCGTCGCGGCCGCGCGCGGCGTGCTGATCGAGCGCGATACCGCGGCCCGCGGCGGCGGCTTCTCCCAGCATCAGGGCCGTGCCCGACGGCGCGTCGATCTTGGCGCGATGGTGCATTTCCAGGATTTCGATGTCGAAGCTTTCGTCGAGCGATTGCGCGACACGCCTGACCAGCGCGGCCAGCAGGTTGACGCCGAGGCTCATATTGCCGGACTTGACGACGATGGCGCGCGAGGTGACGCTCTTGATCACGGCGTCGTCCGAGCCTGAAAGGCCTGTGGTGCCGATGATGTGCACGAGGCCGCGCTCGGCGGCGATCGCGACGTTGGCGATGGTCGCCGCCGGCACGGTAAAGTCCAGGATACCGTCGGCGCTGGCCGACATCGACCACAAATCCGCCGACAGCTTGACGCCGTTGGCGGGCAGGCCGGCGAGCACGCCGGCATCCTTGCCCAGAAGTTCGGAGCCGGGCGCCTCCAGCGCGCCGGCGAGGACGGCGCCCGTTGTTTCGGAGATGACGCGCGTCAGCGCGCGGCCCATCCGGCCGCCGGCCCCCGCAACGATCAAGCGCATGTCTGCCATCTCTTTACCTCGTGTCGCCGTAATAGCGGGCGCAGGCAATTCCGGCAACCAATGCGCGCCGAATATGCCGAATATCAGGGCTGCGGACCGTCGTAGCCTTCCACGATAGTGAGATCGGCGAGCGAGTGCGGCTGCCGCACCTTGATATTTTGCTGATATTCCGGCGACTGGTAGCAGGCCAGCGCGGTCTCGTAGTCGGGAAACTCGATCACCACGGTACGCGCGCGGCTCTGGCCTTCCGCACCATTGAACTTTCCGCCGCGCACGACAAACCGCCCGCCGAATTTCTTGAAGATGGCCGGGTTGGCCGCCGCATAGGCCTTGTAACCCTCCTCATTGTGAACGTCGACGTGGGCGACCCAGTAGCCTTTTGCCATCTCTTCGTTCTCCCTGTTGTTTCGCTAGCCCAGAGCCTGCGCGATTTCCGCCTGGATCGCGTCCGCCGCCGCCCTGGGATCGGCGGCTTCCAGCACCGGCCGCCCGACCACCAGATAGTCGCTGCCTGCCGCGATGGCGCGCGCCGGCGTCATGATGCGCTTCTGGTCGCCGGTCGCGGCTCCCGCCGGCCGGATACCCGGCGTCACCAGCACCATCTGATGGCCGACGATCTTGTGCAGGTTAGCTGCTTCCTCGGGCGAGCAGACGAGGCCGTCGACACCGAGCACCTGCGCCTGCCGGGCGCGGGCCTCGACCAGATCGGAAACGCCGAGCCGATAGCCGGCGGCGTGGAGATCGTCGTCGTCGTAGGAGGTGAGCACGGTGACGGCGAGGATCTTCAGGCCCGATCCGGCGCGGGCCTCGACCGCGGCCTTCATGGTCTGCGGATAGGCGTGCACGGTGAGGAAGGTCGCGCCTGATTTGGCGATGCTCTCGACGCCGCGCGCCACGGTGTTGCCGATGTCGTGCAGCTTGAGATCGATGAACACCTTCTTGCCGGAATCCGCGAGCCGGCCGACCAGCGGCAGGCCGCCGGCGTAAGCGAGCTGATAGCCGATCTTGTAAAAAATGACGCTGTCGCCCAGCCGCGCGATCATCGCTTCCGCCGCGGCGACCTCGGGCAGGTCGAGCGCCACGATCAACCGGTCGCGCGGAGCGATCTTGGATGGCTGCATGTCACCTCACACCATGCGTTGGGAAAATTCGATCAGCTGCCGCACCAGCGCAGCGATTGCCTCGATATCGGCCGGATGCTTCAGCCTGTCCATATCATCATAGGCTTCCGATGCGAACGACAGCGCGAGCTGGTTCGGAATCACCGTGGCGTGGCACGCGGACAGGATCAGCCGCAGCGCCGCCAGCGCGCGCGTGCCGCCGAGCCGGCCTTCGGAAGCCGCGGCGATCGCAAAGGGGTGTTCGCGAAACACCTGGCCGCGGGTTTCGTGCGCATCCTGCACCCGGCTCACCCAGTCGATGGTGTTCTTGACCAGCGCCGGCACCGAGGAATTGTATTCCGGCGTCACGATCAGGACGCCATGATGCGCCGACATCATGCGCTTGAGATTGACGGCGTTCTTGGGCACGCCCGATTTGCTCTGCAGGTCGCCGTCGTAGATCGGCAGCGGAAAATCGGCGAGCGAGATGCGGGTGACGTCGGCGCCGGCCTGCGCCAGTTCACAGGCGGCGGTTGCCGCAAGCCGCGCATTGAGCGAGCCGGTGCGCAGCGAGCCGGGGATCACCAGGATCTTCAGGGCGGACATGATTCAAGAATCGCGTTCGGGACGGCACGCAATGCGCGCGTTCAGTCCTTGCGATACACCCAGACACGCGCCGGCGGAAGGTTCATCCAGATGCGTTCGGAAGCTTCTGTGGACACGCCGGGCAGCGATTTCGGTATGGGGGGTGCAACCGAATAGGTGAACTGCACGAACGGCGCGCCGGGCGCGAGCGCGGCAAAGGCCTCGCGGATCAGTTTCAGCCGCGTCAGCATCGGCTTGGTCACGAGCGGCAGGCCGGAGACCACGGCGGAGGCGGGGGCGCTCAGCACATTGCGCAGCGAGTCCTTGAGCGTATAGGCGTCGCCCTGCACCACCCTGGCGTGCGGATAGCGCTCGCGCAGCAGCGCGCAGAAACCCGGATTGTATTCGACCAGTACGAGCCGCTTTTGATCGACGCCGCGCTCGATCAGGGCGCTGGTGATCGCACCGGTCCCCGGCCCAAGTTCGACGACCGGCCCTTCGGATTTGGCATCGACATACTGCGCCATGGTACGGGCCAATATCCGTCCCGACGGCATCACCGCGCCCATATGCAGCGGCTTTTCGATCCATGAACGGAGAAAACGCACCTCATCGTCGAGACGAGGGGGCTTCTTCAACGCACGCACGGACGATTGCAGAGGCATGTCGCTACCAGGCGGGGACCGCGTTCGTGCGGCAGGTGTCAGAAAATAGTCATAAAGACGTATAGGTCGGAGGCGATACGGTCAAGCCGGACGCGCGCGCGAATGGTCCGCCAAAGCGGGCGCGGTTTGCGATAAGACCATGCGCTTCCTCTGATTTTTGGCACGACCGGGTCCCACTTTTGCCGACCGTGCTAGGTATTGGCGCGGTTGCCGAAGAAGTCCTTGACCTTGGTGAAGAAACCCGCCGCTTCGGGCTGGGTTGCGCCGGACGATAATTTTTCGAACTCGGCCAGCAGTTCCTGCTGCTTCTTGGTGAGATTCTGTGGCGTTTCGACCACGACCTGGACGTACATGTCGCCGGTCTGGCGCGATCGCAGCACCGGCATGCCTTTTGATGCAATGCGAAAGCGCCGGCCGGACTGGGTCCCGGAGGGGATTTTCACCTTGCTTTTGCCCTTGTCGATGGTCGGGACCTCGAATTCGCCGCCGAGGGCCGCCGTCACCATCGAGATCGGCACGCGGCAGTGCAGGTCGGCGCCATCGCGCTGGAAGAACTCGTGGCTGGCCAGCGACAGGAAAATGTAGAGATCGCCTGGCGGACCGCCGCGGACGCCGGCCTCGCCCTCGCCGGCAAGCCGGATGCGGGTGCCGTCTTCCACGCCCTGGGGAATATTGACCGACAGGTTGCGCTCGCGCGTGACCCGGCCCGAGCCCGAACATGACGGGCAGGGATCTTCGATCATCTGGCCGCGGCCCTGGCAGCCCGGAC
>CAVRIQ010000035.1:0-5079 GCA_963721275.1 uncultured Alphaproteobacteria bacterium
GCGCTGCGGGTGCCGCCTTGGCAACGACCGCGGGCTCCGGCGCATGCGTTTCCGTTGCGGGAGCTTCACCGCCGACGCGGCGTTTGCCGCGCTTTTCAACCACGACCTGCTTGGTGCGGCCGTGGCTGAAGCTCTGCTTCACGGTGCCCGTCTCGACCCGAGGCTTAAGCGTCAGGGTCTTGTTCGGAACACTCAGTTTCCTGTCGCCAGGCGTTTTATCGACCATTCAGCAGTCCTAATCCTGTTTAAGTCGTGCGTTTCCGCACAGTCTGTATCGACGAATTCTCGGCCGCATTACCGGCTGTCTTGTCGGCGTCCGCCATCTGGTATCGGACCAGGATATGGCTGCGCGACAGGAACGTCTTGCTCGCCGGGCCCGCGAGCAGCGCAGCATGTATCACATTTGACCGGCCCAGTGCCAAATCCAATTGTTCCGAGGTCAACGCCGTGACAACCGGAAATTGGTTCGATTCATCGTTAATCCCGGCATTTTGCCGGAGGATGGCATCCAATTTCCGGATTCCGTCGGCCGCGCCGTCGGAGGCATGGATCAGGGCCCCAAGCGACGCCCGGGCCTGCCGCGACCGCAGCGCGTCCTCGACCTTGCCGAAGCCCGATATGACCTGGCCGGCCTTGGCGGCCATGGCGAGCGCCTCGATGGCGCTGCGCACCAGCAAATTCCCGGTATCGGTGGCCAGTGTCGGCGAAACGCGGACTTCGCGCTTGAAACCCTTGCTGAATTGGTGACGCCGGACGGCTTCCGCAACCGTCTGACGCGAGGCGGAGACCCACAGGCCGCGGCCCGGAAGCTTGCGTTTGAGATCCGGGATCACCTCCCCGGAGGGGGCGACCACGAACCGGATCAGTTCGTCGATCGGCCGCACCTGCCGCGTGACCGCGCACATCCGCGACGTCGCGGACCTGTCGGTCCGCGGTCCGTTGTCGAGATCGGGGTCGGCGATAGCAAGCATGCCTGTGACACGGCTCCTGTCATCTGCGCGTTACGGTCGCGCCGAACCGGTGTTCCACCCTCGGATCAGGTCCGAGGGCAAGCTTTTTGCACGATCTGCGCACAGCTGCGCGCATCAGACCGGTTGTTCTTCGGAGGCCTCGGCCTCCTCCTCGGGCTTCTTGGCGAGGTCGGCCTCCGTAATCCAGCCGGCGATGACGCGCGCCTGCATGATCATGTTCTCCGCGTCGTCGCGCGAGATATCGTTGGCGTCGAGAATGCCGGGGTGGTTGGTCGGTTCGCCGCCTTCCTTGCGCTCGGTCCAGCCGACCAGGTCGTCGGTGGCGCATCCGGCCAGATCCTCGACCGTCTTGATGTCGTTCTCGCCGAATTTCACCAGCATCTTCGAGGTCACGCCGGGCACCGTCTTCAAAGCGTCTTCCACACCGAGCTCCTTACGTTTGTTTTCGAGCTCGCTTTCGAGCTGTTCCAGATATTCGCGGGCACGGCTCTGCAGCTCGTTGGCGGTTTCCTCGTCGAAGCCTTCGATGCCGGCCAGTTCCTTGACGTCGACCATCGCCAGTTCCTCCACCGAGGTGAAGCCTTCCGACGCCAGCAATTGGCCGACCACTTCGTCGACGTTGAGCGCTTCCATGAACACGCGGGTGGAGTTCTCGAAGTCGGCCTGGCGGCGCTCGGATTCTTCCTGTTCGGTCAGGATGTCGATGTCCCAGCCGGTCAGCTGCGAGGCGAGGCGCGACGTTCTGTCCGCGCCGGCCGATCGCCAGCGACAACTGGTTATTGGTGTCGGGCACCACGACTTCGATCCGCTCGCGTTCCTCGTCGATCACGACCTTGGCGACCTCGGCGGGCGCCAGCGCGTTGACGACGAAGGTCGCGATGTCGGGTGACCACGGGATGATGTCGATCTTCTCGCCCTGCAGCTCGTTGACCACCGCCTGGACGCGCGAGCCGCGCATGCCGACGCAGGCGCCGACCGGATCGACCGACGAATCCCGGGAAATCACCCCGATTTTCGCGCGCGAACCGGGATCGCGGGCCACCGCCTTGATCTCGACGATGCCGTCATAGATCTCCGGCACTTCCTGCGCGAACAGTTTCGCCATGAATTGCGGATGGGTGCGGGACAGGAAAATCTGCGGTCCCCGGGTTTCGCGCCGCACGTCGAAAATATAGGCGCGGACGCGGTCGCCGTTGCGGAACACCTCGCGCGGCAGCATCTCGTCGCGGCGGATGATGGCTTCGCCGCGGCCAAGATCGACGATGACGCTGCCATATTCGACGCGCTTGACGATGCCGTTGACGATGTCGCCGATGCGGTCCTTGAATTCCTGATACTGGCGGTCGCGCTCGGCCTCGCGCACCTTCTGCACGATCACCTGCTTGGCGGATTGCGCGGCGATGCGGCCATATTCCAGCGGCGGCAGGGTGTCGGCGATGGTGTCGCCGATCTGCGCGCCGGGATTGGCGCGGCGGGCGTCTTCCAGCGAAATCTGGTTCGCCGAGTTCTCGACCTGCTCGACCACCAGCATGTGGCGCGACAGCCGCAACTCGCCCTTCTTGGCGTCGATTTCGGCGTGCACGTCGGTCTCGCTGCCGTAGCGGGCGCGCGCCGCCTTGGCGATGGCGTCCTCCATCGCCGCGATCACGATGCCGCGGTCGATCGATTTCTCGCGCGCAACCGCGTCTGCGATCTGAAGCAATTCGAGTTTGTTGGCGCTGACAGCTGCCATGGCTCAGTCTCCTCTCGTGGGATCGGTTTCGCCTCGCCGCAGTCTTTCCGCGGCGAGGCGGTGTTCCTTGGTGTTTTTCGGGGCGTTCTTGCGAACGCTTTCGGGTTTCAATTTCGGCTTCGGTTTGTTGCTCTTCGCAGGATCGCTTTTCCTGGCGTGGGGCGGCGGGGGCGGTTCCAGCCCGAGCGACTGGCGCAGCTCGCGCTCCGCGGCCTTGCCGCGCCGCATCAATTCCGCGATCAGTTCGTCGGTCAGAACCAGCCTGGCGTCGGCGATATCTTCCATCACCAGCATGACATCGACATCTTCGCCGCCGCGTATGTCGTCGCGATGCAGGCGCACGGCATCGCCTTCGACGCCTCCGAGCGTGCCACGGAACCGCTTGCGGCCCTCATGCGCGACCGCCATCTCGATCTTCACGAGATGGCCGGCATAGCGCTCGAAATCGGAGCGGCGCACCAGCGGCCGGTCGATCCCGGGCGAGGAAATTTCCAGTCGGTAGGCCCGGTCGATCGGATCGGCGACGTCGAGCACCGGCGACAGCGCCTTTGAAATCGCTTCGCAATCCTCGATCTGCATCGATCCGTCGGGCCGTTCCGCCATGATCTGGACGGTGCAGCCGAATTCGCCGGAAATCTTGATCCGCACCAGTCGGTAGCCCATCCCCTGCAGCACCGGACCGGCGATCGCCGACACCCGCGCCGCCGCGCCCGGCTCGACGACGAGGCGCGGCTCGGCCAGCAGTTCGGTGTCTACGGAACCAGCAGTTGGATCGGTCATATCCAGTGTCAAAACTTGCCTTTAGGCGGTCCAGCTTGGGACGGTCTAGCGTTGGGTTGGACCGGGCCTTGAACGCGGTCCGGCCCGGCTGCCCGGGCCGGGCACGGCGGTCGCACTTCCCGGGCTCGTTCAGGTAATAAAAAAGAGCGGGTCCCGGGGGGCCCACTCTCAATACGCGATCGTATGAGAACCATAAGTTGCGGCTGATATAGCGGTTTTCCCCCGATCCGGCAAGGCCCGCGAGGCCCGGAAGCGTGATTTTGCGGCCTTTTCGCCCGCTTTCAAACCTAACCCTTCGTTCACGAACCCGACCTAAATTGCCCTCAAAACCCGCCCCTGCGCCGGGTTTGAGTACAGTTCATGATGGCCGCCACCTCGCTGATCCCCGGGCTCGATGAGATCCTCAGAAATGGCGATCCCAAACGCCTCGCCGAGGCCGCGCGCCGGATCTCCGAGCTGTTCCTGCAGCGAGCGGCGAGCTTCCGGCCCGATCATGTCGACCTGTTCGACGGCATCCTGATCGATCTCGTCCCCCACACCGAAATCGCCGCGCGCGTCGATCTGGCCGAGCGGCTGTCGCTGCTCGGCAATGCGCCGCGCGCGCTGGTCGGGCAACTCGCGCGCGAGGACGAGATCCTGATCGCCGGCCCGCTGCTGCGGCGGTCCGCCGTGATCGACGAGGCCGCCCTGGTCGAAATCGCGCGCATCAGGGGCCAGGGCCATCTGCTGGCGATGTCGGAGCGGCCGACGCTTTCTGCCGATCTCACCGACGTCATCGTGCGCCGCGGCGACCGCGAGGTGGTCCGGCGCGCCGCCGGCAATGCCGGCGCGCTGTTTTCCCCGACCGGATATTCCGCGCTGATCAAGCGCGCCAGCCAGGATGGCGTGCTGACGCTCACGGTGGGTCAGCGCGACGATCTCTCGGAAGTCCAGTTGAAAGATCTTCTGGAAGGATCGATCGACATCATTCGGCGCCGCCTGTTCGAGGTGGTCAAGCCCGCCAGGCAGGCCGCGATCAGCCGCGCGATCAGCGATATCTCCGGCGTATTCGAGCTCGTCGAGAGCCGCCGCGACTTCGCGCCGGCGCAGCGCACGATTCTCGCACTGCATCGCGCCGGCGAGTTGAACGAGGCCGCCCTGCTCGGCTTTGCCAAGACGCATAAATACGAGGAAGCGGTGGCCGCGCTTTCCGCGATGGCGGGGGTGAAGATCGCTACCCTCGACCGCCTGATCACGGGAGACCGCTACGACCCGATCCTGATCGTCGGCAAGACCGTCGGCCTTGAATGGGCGACGGTGCGCGCCCTGATCCTGCTCCGGCTGGGGCCAAACCGGGTGCCGTCTCCGGCCGATATCGAAAGCGCGCGGGTGAATTTCGCCCGCCTGATGCCCTCGACCGCGGAGCGGGTGGTGGGCTTCTGGCAGACCAAACAATCGGCGTGAGTTGAGACCGTCATTCCGGGCTCGATGCGGAGCC
This sequence comes from uncultured Alphaproteobacteria bacterium, assembly GCA_963721275.1. GTDB lineage: Bacteria > Pseudomonadota > Alphaproteobacteria > Rhizobiales > Xanthobacteraceae > Bradyrhizobium. Next base: position 4,961 of record CAVRIQ010000035.1, read on the forward strand.
TGTCATCGGGCTCCGCGCGGACCCGTCGGCATCGCCCCGCGATCACAGGGTCTGCATGGCTTCGTCCCTTCGCGCATCGCAAGCCTGTCCATCCCTTCCCAAGAGCCGGGCGAGGCGGC
>CAVRIQ010000036.1:0-7242 GCA_963721275.1 uncultured Alphaproteobacteria bacterium
TGACCCAAGGCGGGTGTGCCTTGCGTTCAGAAGCAGCGCGTTCGCGCGACGCGTCGACTCATCAGGGGCATGCCTTATGCCCGTCCGCCGAGACTCCCGGGATGACGGCCGCCGTCGCGGCTCGCCTGCTACCCCGGATTGGCCTTCAACCCCGCGGCCTCGATGCCGGCGATCGCGCAGATCTCGTCATTGTCGGAGGTGTCGCCGCTGATGCCGACGGCGCCGAGCAGCACGCCGCTGCTCTGGATCAGCACGCCGCCGGGCACGGGCACCAGCCGGCCCTGCGCCAGCGTGTTCACTGCATCGACAAAATAGGCCTGCTCCTGCGCGCGCTGGAACAGCGCCCGCGAGCCCATGCCCATGGCGAGCGCACCATAGGCCTTGCCGTGGGCGATCTCGCTGCGCAGCAGGCTGGTGCCGTCCTGCGCCGCCGAGATTTTGACGCAGCCGCGCGCGTCGAGCACGGTGACGACGAGGGGCTTCAGCTTCTTCTCGATCGCCTTGGCCAGCGCGGCATCGAGAATCTTGCGGGCGACGTCGAGGGTCAATTCGGACATGGATCGGTTCCTTTGCGATGAATGAGGATTAGAGGTTCGGTCGTGCGCTGTCGAGACTCATCGCCAGCACGCGGGCGACGTGAAGGGCCGCGCGCTCCGTGCCGTCGGCAATCTGATGCCGGCAGGAAGTGCCGTCGGCGACGATCAGCGTGTCGGCGTCGGCGCCGCGCACCGCCGGCAGCAACGAGAGTTCGGCCATGTCGATCGAGACCTGATAGGTGTCGGCACCATAGCCGAAGGCGCCGGCCATGCCGCAGCAACTGGAATCTATGGTCTCGACCTCGAGATCGGGAATCAGCCGAAGCGTTTGTTGGACCTGGCTGAAGGCGCCGAAGGATTTCTGATGGCAGTGGCCGTGGACCAGGGCCTTGCCGGCGACGGGGCCGAGCGGCAACCGCAGGCGCCCGGCTTGGGCTTCCTGTACCAGAAATTCCTCGAACAGCAGCGCCTGCGCGCTGATGCTTCTTGCGGTGCTGTCCGATCGTAACGAGAGCAACTCGTCGCGCAGCGTCAACAGGCAGCTCGGCTCGAGGCCGATGATCGGCACGCCGCGCGCGGCGAACGGCGCGTAGGTTGCGACCAGCCGGTCGAGTTCCGCGCGTGCGTGGTTCACGAGACCCGCCGAGAGAAAAGTCCGCCCGCAGCAAACCGGCCTGCCGCCATCGGCGGGCCTCGGAATATGGACGCGATAGCCGCCGGCGACCAGCACGCGCAGCGCGGCGTCGAGATTTTCGCGTTCATAGGCGCGGTTGAAGGTGTCGGCGAACAGCACGACTTCGCGGCCGTCGGCCGGCCCGATCGCCTCGGCATCGGAATTGAACACATCGCGGCGCCAAATTGGCAGCGTGCGCTGCGCGCTGATGCCGGCGAATTTCTCCAACCATTTTCGAAGCAGGGGGCTGTGGTTGCGCACATTGGCGAGCGGGGCGAAGCGCGCGGCCAGCCCGGCATAGCGCGGCAGATAGCCGACCAGCCGATCCCGCAGCGACAGCCCGTGCCTTGCCACCCGCGCCGCCAGAACCTCGATCTTCATCTTGGCCATGTCGACGCCAACAGGGCATTCGTGGCGGCAGGCCTTGCAGGAGACGCAAAGTTTCAGGGTCTCCATCATCTCGCCGGAGGACAGCGCGTCGGGACCGAGCTGGCCTGAGATCGCCAGCCGCAAGGTGTTGGCGCGCCCGCGCGTAACATCCTTCTCGTTGCGGGTGGCGCGAAAAGACGGGCACATCACGCCGCCCTCGAGCTTGCGGCAGGCGCCGTTGTTGTTGCACATCTCGACCGCGCCCTGAAAGCCGCCGCCGGCGCCGGGCCAGGCCGACCAGTCGAGCGCTGTCTTCAGCTCGGCGACGCGGTAGTCCGGCGGATAGCGAAACAGCGCACGGTCGTCCATCCTGGGCGTATCGACGATCTTGCCGGGATTGAGCACATTGTCCGGATCGAAGCGGTGCTTGACCGTGCGGAAATCCTCGATGATGCGCGGACCGAACATGGTCTCATGAAATTCCGAGCGCACCAGGCCGTCGCCATGCTCGCCGGAATGCGATCCCTTGTATTCCCTGACCATCGCAAACGTCTCTTCGGCGATGGCGCGCATCGCCTTGACGTCTTTCTCCAGTTTCAGGTTCAGCACGGGGCGCACATGCAGGCAGCCTTCGGAAGCATGCGCATACATGGTGCCGCGGGTGCCGTGCCGGGCAAAGATTTCGTTGAGCCGCGCGGTGTAGTCGGCCAGATGCGGCAGCGGCACCGCGCAGTCCTCGACGAAGGAAACCGGCTTGCCCTCCTGCTTCATCGACATCATGACGTTGAGGCCGGCGGCCCGAAAATCGGCGATGGCGGTCTGACGGGCGGGCTGCGTGACCTCGACCACGCCGCCCCATTTGCGCTTCGGGTTGTTCCAGCCGAAGCCGAGATCGGCCATCAGCTCGCCCAGCGCTTTCAACCGACCGATATTGTCGGCCTGGTCCTCTTCGGCAAATTCGACGATCAGGACGGCGTCGGGATCGCCGCGCACGGCGGTGGCGATGATCGGCTTGAACATCTCGATCTCGCGTCCCAGCGCCAGCATGGTGCGGTCGACCAGTTCCACCGCGATCGGGCGGAGTTTCACCAGATGCTGGGCGGCATCCATCGCCTCATAGAAACTGCCGAAATGGCAGACGCCGAGCACCTTGTTGCGGATCACCGGCCACAGTTTCAGCTCGACCTGCGTGGTGAAGGCGAGGGTGCCTTCGGAGCCCACCAGGAGATGCGCCAGATTGTTCGGCGTATTGCGCGGCACCAGCGCGTCGAGATTGTAGCCGCCGACGCGGCGCTGCACTTTGGGAAATTTCCCGGCGATTTCGTCGGCCTCGCGCGCGCCGAGATCGAGCATGTCGCGAAACAGCGCAAGGCCGCTGTCGCTCGCGTTCAGTAGCGCAAGATCCCGCGCGACCTCGCCGAAATGCAGGAGCGTGCCGTCGGCAAGCGCAGCGTCGATCGAGCGGGTGTTGTCGCGCATGGTGCCGTAGCGCAGCGAACGGCCGCCGCAGGAATTGTTGCCGGCCATGCCGCCGATGGTGGCGCGCGAGGCCGTGGAAACGTCGACCGGAAACCACAGGCCGTGCCTTCCGAGCCGGCGGTTGAGGTCGTCGAGCACGATGCCGGGCTCGACCACGCAGGTGCGGTTCTCGACGTCGAGCGAGACGACGCGGTTCAAATGTTTCGAGAAATCGATGACGATGCCGTCGTTGACGGTCTGGCCGCATTGCGAGGTGCCGCCGCCGCGCGGCGTGACGACCCGTCCGGCGTCGCGGGCGATCGCCAGCGCCCGCAGCGCCTCGTCCATGGTCCGGGGCACCACCACGCCCGCGGGCACGATCTGGTAGAACGAGGCGTCGGTCGCGTAGCGGCCGCGGTTGAAGGAATCGAAGAACACGTCGCCCGAAATTTCGCGGCTCAGACGCGCGGCAAGGGCGCCGTTTTCAGCCGAATTCCCAGACTTTTCGGCCCGCGTCGCCGCCATCGGTTCAATCTCGTGTGATGTCCGTCCTGTCTTGCCTCCCGGGTTTCGGCTTGGCAAGGCAAAGGCGCGCCTTTCCGGGGATTGACGGCTGCCGCCGGGCAGGGGACAAGCCCGCCGAATAGTGATATTCGACCCCCTACGGAACTCAGAATACCGCCCCGGGAAGGACGCCAGATGACTTTGCATACAGGAAGGCATTTTCTACAGATTCCAGGACCGACCAACGTGCCCGACCGGGTGCTGCGGGCCATGGATATGCCGACCCTGGATCATCGCGGTCCCGAATTCGCCGAACTGGGGCATGCCGTGCTGGCAGGCTGCCAGCGCGTCTTCCGCACCAAAGCGCCGGTCATCATCTATCCGGCGTCGGGAACCGGCGCCTGGGAAGCCGCGATCGTGAACACGCTGTCGCCGGGCGACAAGGTGCTGATGGCGGAGACCGGCCAGTTCGCCGTGCTGTGGCGCGCTATCGCCGAAAAATTCAAGCTCGACGTCGAATTTCTGCCGACCGACTGGCGCCGCGGCGCCGATTTGGAGCAGATCGAGGCCAGGCTCGCCACCGACCGCGAGCACAAGATCAAGGCCGTGTGCGTGGTGCACAACGAGACCTCGACCAGTTGCGTCACCCATCCGCTTGAAGTGCGCAAGGCGCTCAATCGCACCAACCACCCGGCGCTGCTGATGGTCGACACCATCTCGGGTCTCGCTTCCCTCGAATATGAGCACGACGCCTGGGGCATCGATATCTCCGTCGGCGGGTCGCAAAAGGGCATGATGCTGCCGCCGGGCCTGAGCTTCAACGCGGTTTCGGAAAAGGCGCTTGAAGCCTCCAGGGCGAACCGGTCGATGCGGTCCTACTGGGACTGGCATGACATGATCGCGATCAACAAGCTCGGCACCTTCCCCTATACGCCGGCCACCAATTTGCTGTTCGCGCTCAAGGAAGCGATCGCGATGCTGGAGGAGGAGGGGCTCGAGAACGTCTGGGCGCGGCACATGCGCCATGGCGCGGCGACCCGCGCCGCGGTCAAGGCCTGGGGTCTGGACCTCGTCTGCCTCGACCCGCACGCCTATTCGGCGGCGCTGACCGCGGTCATGGTGCCGGACGGACACGATGCCGACGCTTTCCGCAAGACGGTCCTGGAAAACTTCGACATGTCGCTGGGCACCGGCCTCGGCAAGCTCAAGGGCAAGGCATTCCGCATCGGTCATATCGGACATTTCAACGACCTGATGCTGATGGGAACGCTGTCGGGCGTGGAGATGGGCCTCGATCTCGCCAAGGTGCCGCATCGCGGCGGCGGCGTGATCGCCGCCATGGACGTCCTGAAGGGACGCGACGTGGTCGCGATGCCGAAATCCAAGGCCGCGGTTGCGTAAAAGCCCGGTATTGAAATTGTTCCGGAGTGGGCGATCCTCGCGCACTTCGAAAGCCTTCCCGCCTGCAACAACAGAAAGAGCGCGCGATGAACGCCCCGCAACCAGCGACTGAAGACCTTCTCTATGTCGTCGAGGACGGCGTCGCGCGGCTGACCTTCAACCGGCCGCAGGCGCGCAACGCGCTGACCTTCGCGATGTACGAGCGGATGGCGGAGATCTGCGCGGCCGTCAACGAAGACCGCTCGATCAAGGTGATGATCCTCACCGGCACCGGCGACAAGGCGTTCGCGTCGGGCACCGACATCTCCCAGTTCCGCGCCTTCAAGACCGCGCAGGACGCGATCGACTATGAGGAGCGGATCGACCGCGTGCTGGGCGCGCTGGAAAAGGTCCGGGTGCCGACGATCGCGGCCATCGCCGGCGCCTGCACCGGCGGCGGCGCGGGGATCGCCGCCTGCTGCGACATCAGGATCGGCACCGCGGCGATGCGGTTCGGCTTTCCGATCGCGCGCACGCTCGGCAACTGCCTGTCGATGTCCAATATCTCCAGGATGGTCGCGCTGGTCGGGCCGGCGCGGACCAAGGACCTGATTTTCACGGCGCGGCTGGTCGAGGCGCCCGAGGCGCTCGCGCTCGGCCTGCTCAACGAAATCGTGCCTGACGTTGCGGCGCTGCAGCGCCGCGCCGACGAAACCGCGAAACTCGTCGCCGGCCATGCGCCGATCACGATGGAAACCGCCAAGGAAGCGGTGCTCCGCATCCGGCGGACGCTGTCGCGCGAGGAGGGCCGGGATCTGATCCTTCGCGCCTACATGAGCGAGGATTTTCGCGAAGGCATGGATGCCTTCCTCAACAAGCGCACGCCGAACTGGAAGGGCAAATAAACTTTCGGGTTGAGTGCAAATTGTCCGGCCAAATAGATCAAGGCAGGAAATTGTTTCCGAGCCGGATTGAAACCACGACGGGAGATCGTCGATTCCTACGAATTCTTCAAGGTACGGCTTGATGGTTTCGAAATTATTCCGGCAGTATCCCCACGGTCCGCGTCGTCGCCACGGCTTGCTCATCGGCCAGAACTGTCGGCCGTAGTCCGTCTCGACCAGCCGTTTGCCTTCGGCGAGGCACTTGAGGTCGCCGCGCGCATAGCGCTTCTGCTTCTCGGCCTCGCGCTCCTCGGGCGTCATCGCCGGGCGCGGCTTCTTTTCTTTGGGCGGCGCCAGCACCCGATCGAGCGACATGTTGAGCGTCTCGGCGGCCGAGCGACCGGCCGCGGTGAGCGTGTAGTGCAGATCCCAGCCGAAGGTGCCCACCTCGTCGGCTGTCTCGATCAGGCCGGCGTCGGCGCAGCGCTCGATGGCCGACTTGCTAACCAGACGGAAGCGGTACCTGTCGCTCGGATGTGTCACCGAGCACCAATATTCAGGAGCCCGGCAAAATTTGAATCCTGCAAGGTAGTGCCACAACACTTCGCAGCCCTCGCTGGCGCCGACCAAGATTCGGACGTCGTCGGTCGCCCTGGCCTTGCTCATGAGATTCCCAGCACCATGCACTAGAGGGCGCAGTCCTCAATCTCGTCGAGGGCGGCATGGCGCGGTTTCGGCTTTGGAACGTAAGCGCGCTCGGTCTATGTGACGGTCGCTGCGGCCATGCCTGCGCGCGGGCCGCGCTTGACGTCGACCAGGCCCACATCCTCGAGGGCGCGGTTTGTCAAGTATATAAGTGCGGAGATGTTCGATCGCGTAAGTGAGCTGCGGCAGCACGATCTCGAACGTCTGCGGCTCGGCCGGATCGGCCGCCAGGATCAGCGCGGCCAGCGCTTCCTCGCCGCGGCCTGCGGCGAACAAAAGATCGGCCAGCGTGCGACTCGCCGCCTTGCTGCGCTCCTTCTCGCCGGACCAGAAATCGGCCGCGAGGTCGCCGCGCGGCACACTTTCGATCTCGCCAATGCGCGACCAGGAGAACTGCGCGGCGGGCGGCCAGCCGCGCTGCCAGAGGAGGTCAACCGGCAACGGCGCTGATGACGAATGCGCGCCCTCGTGAGCCATGATCAGTTTCTCGTGGCCCGGACGTCGCGCTCGCGCAGGATGGCATCAACGATCCGGCGCAGGCGCCGCACGGATCCGCCGCGCCAGTGGCGCGCAACAGCGGCATGCTCGGCGCCATCGAGCGGCGGCATCCAGCTCTGGTCGAGGCCGCGTTCCCTGGCGAGGTCCGCAATCACTGCCGGCAAAAGCGCATTGAGGTCGACCGCGCTGGGCTTCGGGAACGTCACTACGCGCATTCGGTCGCGGATCGGGCTCG
>CAVRIQ010000037.1:0-26158 GCA_963721275.1 uncultured Alphaproteobacteria bacterium
GGTATCATCCATCTCGTCGCCGCTCTTCTTCTTGTACATGTCGGCGATCAGCGCGGTCGGCGAACCCGCAGGCCCGACGCTCCATGACGAGCGATTGAAAGCGCCTTGCGAGATCTTGCCGACCGCCTTGATGAAGGACGGATCGGAATATCCGGCGTCGTCGGCAATCAGCATCGCAGGCTTGTAGTCGAGCGCCTGCATGGTCTTGGCGAACAGGATGGCATCCGACGTGTAGCTGATCATGATCACGACGTCGGGCTTCTTCTCCTTGAGCTGCAGCACCTGGGCCTGCACGTCGGTCGCATTGGGCGCGTAGGCGATATCGATCGGGGCGTTCTGGCCGTTTGCCTTGAACACGCTGGTGATCACGGTGGCAACCGAGGTGCCGTATTCGGTGTTGTCATGCACCATGGCGACGCTGTCGGTCTTGGCGCCCGCGGCCTTCATGTCCTTGAGAAAGTCGAAGTAGATCTTGGCGAAGTCGGATGCGACCGGCGTGGTGCGGAAGAACCATTTGAAGCCGCGCTCGGTCAGATTGGCCGCCACCGACTCGCCGTTGAGGAAGGGAATTCCGTATTTTTCGGCAATCGCGCTGGCGGTCAGCGTGATGCCGGACTGATAGGCGCCGGTCAGCGCCACCACCTTCTCTTCGGTGATCAGCCGCAGCGCCTGATTTTGCCCGGTGGCCGGGCTGCCCTGGTTATCGGCGAACACGACGTCGACCTTGGCGCCGCCGAGGCCGGCGAGGCCGGCATTCTTCGCCAGCGGGAATTTGCCGAGCTCGGGATGGGCGTTGTTGATGATGTCCATCGCGACTTCGAGCGCGGCCTTGGTATGGACGCCGGTAGAGGCGGCGTTGCCGCTCAGCGGAAATATTCCGCCGATCTTGACGGTCTTGTCCTGCGCCGAAGCATTGCCCGCCAGGATAACCGACATCGATGCGGCACACAGCAGCCCGAGGATATGCTTGAATTTCATGTGATCGTCTCCCGAAAGGTCTCACCCGATGCCAGGCTCTGAAGGCTCGGAATGCAGGAGGCGTCGCCGCCCGCTGCTTCCGCGTTTTTTGGCGTGGCCAGCATTGCATGCCCGGTTGGCGTGGGCAAGTTGCCGCCCGCCGGCCGCGCGCGGCGGCGATTCCCGAAGTATCAGGTCGGCTGCTGGCCCGTGCCGGGAATTGCCTGCGGGATAGGCAGATCGGCTTTGATGCCGACATAGATCGTATTGCTGGCGTCACGATGCTGGAGCGGATTCTCGAAGCTCACGACATGCGTGGCGGAAATTGCAAAGGCGTCCGCCAATACACTTTCAAATGCACGATCCGGCGGGTCGTTCGACCACAGCGCGAATACGCCGCCGGGATGCAAATGCCCGGCGAGCCTTGTCAGGCCCGCCGGCTCGTACAGCGCGGCGTGGCGCGGATGCAGCAGGTTTCGCGGCGAGTGATCGATATCCACCAGCACCGCATCGAAGCGGCGGCCGGGTGCGAGCGGGTCGTATCCTGCCGCGGAGTCCGACATCGCGAAGAAGTCGCCGTGGACGAGGCGGCAGCGCGCATCGCCGGTCAATGGCTTGCCGAGCGGAAGCAAGCCCTGCTGGTGCCATTCGATCACTTCGGCCAGCGCGTCGACCACGATCAACGATTTGACGGCGGGGTTTTCCAGCGCGGCCAACGCGGTGTAGCCGAGCCCGAGCCCGCCGACGACCACATCGAGATCGCTTCGCTGCAGCGCCGCCAGTCCGAGCCGGGCGAGCGCGATCTCGGCGACCGTGAACAGGCTCGACATCAGGAATTCGTCGCCGAGCTTGATCTCGTAGACGTCGAGGCCGGAACCGAGCTGCCTTCGCCGGCGCAGGCTGAGCACGCCCATCGGCGTCGGGCGGAAATCCAGCTCCTCGAAATACACGCTCATGGCCGCCCGCCCCCGATCGCCGCACAAGACCGCGGCGCAAATGACGGCGGCCCGGCCGCAGCCCTGTCGCAACAAGCCCATCCCGGCGCGCTTGCCAAGGCCGGGATTGAACTAGTAGAAGGACGCACGCTTGCGCCGGGGACGCCTGGATCCGCACGCCGGAACTGCAAGAATACTTCATTAAGTATTTGAGATCATTGGGGAATGGTGTAACGGTAGCACAACAGACTCTGACTCTGTTTGTCTAGGTTCGAATCCTAGTTCCCCAGCCAAACTCCGAAATAATTGAACCGCTTTAGCGCCTTAGATCGACCGTTCTGAGCTCCGTGCGGCGACGGGCATTTAACGCCCCCTAATTAAACGCCCTCTACTTTCAAGGGCACAAAAACGCCGCCAGCGATGGCGGGGTTCTTCTCTAGGAGCCGACTGTCGGGTTGTTCTCGACGTCGATCCGGCTTCGCTACTCTTTCAGCTTGTAGGTGCCGTCCAGCCAGCCATGGAGCAATTCCTCGACTACCCTGGACACGCTCGTCTTGTCCCGGATCGCCTTGACCTTGGCGTCCTCGATCGTCTGCTCGGCGACGAGGACCTGTAACGGGGCCTTGCCCTCGGGCGCGCGAGGTCCGCTCCGACTGGTCCGCTTCGCTGGCTTGCTCTTCTTCGCCACTCAAATCCCTCTGATTCGCTGGTTTTAACCATGATGCACGACCTGCCCATGGCGGCAACGGACGCGGAATACATGCGCACATGTGCTCCCTTGACACGGAACCCCTGATACCTTATCTGGGATTTCATGGAAAGCTCAGACGACGATGATCGACCTCGTTCCGCTCACCGACGGCCAGGCGGAGCAATTCGCCCGGATCGAGCAGCTTTGGCCCGAGTTCGGCCATTCGCTGCAGGTCCTGGCGGCATCCGAGGGCGGCGGCATGGGCTGGCGAACCGTCGACGGCGTCGAGTATCTGACGCGCTACACGCAGGAGAACGGCAAGAAAAAGGGCCGATCCCTCGGACGGCGCAGCCCCGAGACCGAAGCTATCATGGAGCAATTCGACAGCACCGTGCTGAAGGCGCGGCGCATCCGGCGAGAGTATCGAGAGGACGTCCTGCTGACCTGCAAGCTCGCCAAAGCGCACGGGATCGCCCGGCTTCACGGCCGCTTCGCGCATACCCTGGACTGGCTCTGGTACACGGACGCCAACCGCCGGGTGGCGCTGTTCTGTCAATCGGCGTTGGAATGGGACCCCTTATCGGCATCCAAAAGGGACCCCTTTCTAGTTTTCACAAAGAAAGCCCGTGATCGGCCGTTCGTGGGCCGGCAAAACGCAATGTTTTACGCCATTCAAGTTCGTGATTTTTACGGAAGAGTGCCCGTGATGATAAACTCGCTTTGTCGCTGCGAATTGGTCGCAGTCGGATCGATTTCGTGATCTTGCGCGCATTCCATTTTTGCTCGCTGAAAGGCGCTGATCGCGAATTGGCGACTGGTCTTTGAACCGCATCGCTCACGCGAGTTTCGCTCATCGCGGCAGGCGAACGATTTCTCGTTTGGAAATTGAGAGGACGGGGTCGATTTGCCCGGGTCGTGGTCACCGGTTGGAGATCGGGTCTGCACGACTACTAACTAGCTGATATTGTTATATAAATTGTATACCTTGACTTTAGCATAATCTGAATTATGCTATTCTAGATTATGCTAATTCATGAATTGAGGCAGTGATGGTTGGTTTTATCGGGCGCGAACAGGATTTAAGCGTCCTCGCGCGGGAACTCGAGGAACGGCGGGCGTCGCTTGTCATCCTTTACGGCCGTCGTCGCATCGGCAAGTCCGCCCTTATCCGACAGTCATCGTTGCATCGGTCGGCGATTTATTTCCAAGCCACGTTGGTGGATGACGCCCTCAATCTCGCGGCATTCAAGATCGAGATTTCGCGAGTCCTGGGGGACGATCCGGTCCTCGACAGCATATCGGACTGGCTGGGCGTCTTGCACTACGTCGCCAAACAGGCCGAACACAACCGTGGCCTTATCGTTGCTCTCGACGAATTTCCCTATCTCGTTGGAGGCAACCCCGGACTGCCGTCGATCATGCAGAAGTTCTGGGATTCCCGGGTCGCCGAACCCGGCGCGCTGAAGATCGTTCTCTGCGGATCGCTGATCGCGCAGATGGAAGACCTTCTTGCCGAACGAAATCCGCTCTATGGACGAAAAACCCTCGCTCGCGAAATTCTTCCCATGTCTCTCAGGGAAGCTGCCGAGTTCGTGCCGCAATGGGAACCTGCCGATGCGATTTCGCTCTTCTCCGTTCTCGGGGGCGTTCCATACTACTTGGAGATGTGTGACCAATCGTTGACGCTGCCAGAGAACATGAAGCGTTTGTTTCTCGCGCCCTCCGCCTCGTTGCAGGAAGAGCCGGAATTCCTGCTGCGGTCGGAATTGAACGAGCCGCGCCGCTATGCGAGCATCGCGGCCGCGATCGCGGACGGCGCCACCAAGCCCTCGGAGATCGTCTCCAGAGTCCACGGGCTGACCGGGGCATCCGAAGTCTCGACGTACATCAATCGCCTCCAACAGATGCGCATCGTTGCTCGCGAACGTTCCCTCGACGCCGACGAACGCTCACGCAACACCAGATACTCGCTTCAAGATCCGCTTTTCAGATTTTGGTACCGGTTCGTGCGCCCCAACCTCGGCACTCTCGGCCGCGGCTTCGGAGACGAGGTCTGGACCCGGAATATCCAGCCTTACTTCAACGAATATATGGGCCCGGCTTTCGAGGTCGTCGCGCGTGAGCATCTCCGCGACCATGCGCAAGAACGTTTCGCCGTGCCGGCGGGCAACATCGGTCGTATCTGGGGCGGAGATTTCGAGATCGACATTGCCGGTCGGTTGCTCGACGGATCAGCCGTCTTCGGCGAGTGCAAGTGGGAAAACGCGTTGATAGGCGAGTCCATCCGCAAACGCCTGGAAGAATACGTTGCGAAGACCAGGTACGCTGAGGACGCGCGATCAAGGCATTTCGTGTTCTTCGCGCGCAAAGGTTTCACGGAAGAGTTGCGTAAGACCGCCGAAATCGACGGTGGCGTCCAATTGTTCGACCTGGAGGAGTTGGTGCGCTCGCCGGACCCGCATCCTGCGCCTCCGCCGCCTTAAGCTTTCCGAGATCCGCGGAGCTTGAGATATATGCGAGATTTTGCTGCGGCTGACGGCAAGCCTGCTCCGGGAGGCGATGCCGGCGGGCAGATCACCTGTGAGATCAGGCCGCCTCTCGAGCCAGCATCGATGAAAGCTATGATTGATCTCTTTCAAATCGAGACCCCGCCGTGGCCGGCGGGGTCTCGATCAAGGAAGAGAATTCAACTACCCTAGAGAGCAGAATTGAATAGGCGCGCCTAAGAATGTGAAACGTTTCTGTTTTTGGTATTCACGGGCTTTCTATCGTGAAAACCAAACCCTTTGATCGGCGTGTTTTGCTGGTAGCGCTCGCGTCGTCGGAGCTGGTCGGGGTTGCGGAGAACACTACGCCGGCGAGGCCAAGCTCGACCTCGGGGAAACGATCAAGGACAGCGACCTCGCCGGCCGCCTGCTGCATGCCGGCGTCTACGAGATGGGCATCACGCTCGAGATCCTGTCCGAAGCGGTCGAGGAAGCGCTGAACCGCGGCGCCGATGCGCTGGAGATGAACGACTTCGCGAACGCCTTCGCCGCCCGGAACACGCTGCCGGACGAGCACAACCCCTTCATCAGCAACGCCTGGCACACCATCGACACCTCCCGCCTGCAGCCAAAGGAGGAAGAGGAGATCGACGATGCCGTGACGCCGCTCGGCAAGAAGCGAGATCGACGCAACTCAATGGAAGCTAGTAAACCAGTTCAAAACGTTCTCGGAGTTGCCGAGTGTCGATGCGTCGCCGTAGAGGCCGGCGAGGAATGTGCCTCGATGGCTGCCGCCCGCCACCGGTACGCCGGTCGCGAGCTTGCCACCCGCCGACAGCGCGCGAGATACCATCGCGGGATGGATCGCCTCGTCGGCGAGTCCGTAGTGGAAGCGGATCGGTGAATCGTACCTCCAATAGGAGGCACAATTGGCAGCGAGTTGCCGAAGAAAGCCGCTGTTCCGATCGTCCGTGAAACCATCGAAAAACCCGGGGATCAACAGGTCCGCCCCCGTCGGAAATGGCTTGGTCTGATCGAAGTCGAGCTTGTAGTCCTGCCAGAATTTCAGAGCGAGATCGTGATATTCGGGCCGGATGGCGCTCTTCATCAAGCCGTTCAGGCCATATTGGAGTTCGTAGCTTCCCAGCGCGATGATCATGCAGAGCGATATCCAGTTCGGCAGCGCCGGATAGGACGTCACGCCCTTGGGCCGCGGAAATGTCCGAACGCCAGCCCAAAAACTCCATGCTTCGTTCAAATCGTTGAACGGGCTGGCGACAGCCGTTCCCGTGAGCGGACGGGACTTTGCACGCAACGCCTGATGCAGCCACTGCGTATTGAGCGCGCCCTGCGACCAACCGTGAAGGAACAGCTTCGACGGCCTGACGCCTAGCGACTGCATGGCGGCCTGCCCAGCCGCCAGAACATCGACGCAGGTGCGGACGCTGACCCCCTTCACTGCGTAGCCTTCCCCGCGGCCATTGCGGAGTGGCCCCTTGCCGACGTAGTCGGCGGCGACAACTGCATAACCCTGCCCGGCGAAGCGTTGAACGTTGAAGAGTGTTTCCAGCGAGTCCGCCGCGTCCGTCAACTCGTATGCCGGGTCGGCCAGAAGCGTGAGGTTCGAAGGCACCTGATCGAAGGTCAGGATGGTGCCGTGCTGCCAGGACAACAGGGGCAATTCGCCCTTGATGCCGATCGGCAGCGCCAAGAGGCCGCTGACACTGAGCTTCTCTCCGGTTTCGGGGACGACCGTATGTGTGACGATGCGGTGGAGATCGACGTCGAAGCGGGCACCGTCCTTTTTCTTGTCGAACGCCGGCAGAATGACGGGCTCGTTGAACAGCGGGAAGGCCTTGGCTACCAGTGCATCCAGCCGCTGGCTGCCCACGCGGCAGGAGCGGTCGATCCCTGACCTCCCGATGTCGCGCTCGCTTACCGCCTGTGCCGCGGTCGCGCCGGACAATCCAGCCGCCATCGCGCCAGCCGCCAGGATGAATGCACGCCGCGACTTATCCATATCGCCCTTCGGCTGACACCATTCCTTTACCTCGGACGAGGCTGCGACAAACTTGGAAGGTCCCATGGCCCACTCCTCTAACTTGCGCAAACAATCTTTCGGGGCCATGGCGCGCGATCCCGGCCATAGCTTACGTCCGCGTTCACGCGGGGACGAGGCGTTCGATTCGCCTTGGAATATTCAGGCGGGCTCTCAAGCTTTGGGTTGATATGCATCAATGACCGCTGCCTTGATCGAGGAACAGGCTTTGGCAAGGTCGCGGCAGGCATCGCCGCGACCTTCGCTTGGAATGTCAGCGTCACGGTGACCGCGGCAACCACCTTCGCGCGCGACGGCGGCAACAACTTCGCGGCCAGCAGCGGGATCAAGGTATCGTTCTAGTCGCCCGCAAATTCAGCTCGGCCCGCCACAATCATCAGCGGACCTTCCTTTTTGGGACACGCCAGCGGGCCGCCATGATCGTCGACAGGGCAAAATCGGGAGGCAGGGCTATGACCAGGATTTCACGTCGGGATTTTGGGGTGAGCGTCGGAGCACTGGCTGTTTCCACTTTCACCTTCGGCAAGGGCCGCGCAACGAGTCAAAGCCCACTCGAAGGCTATCCGATTGCTTCCGATGTTTCCACGACGCTGCAGAGGACGGTCGTGCCTGGCCCAACACCTTCGGCGAAGATTCATCTTTATGAGATTTCAAAATACAGGCAATACGGCTATGGCAACTGGACGTTTGGCGATCCTCTCACATCCGACACGCGGACCGATATCATGCCGGCCGCGTTATGGCGGTTCAGCAGTCACCAAAAAAACAAAACTTTTGAATTTCTTTACCATAACCGACATCCATATCACCGACAAGGAATCTCCTAATCAGTTGATCTATCTTCAACGCCTGCACAAGACATTGCCGGTTAGCGCTTCGCTATATTCAGGGATTATGCTGTATACAACGCATGTTCTCGATGCAGCCGTCCAGACGATAAACGCCCTTCACAAGAAAGAATCCGATTGATTTCGGCATCTCTCTGGGCGATACCTGCAACAGCACGCAGTACAACGAACTGAGGTGGTATATCGATGTCCTTGACGGCAAGGTCATCACCCCAAGTTCCGGTGCTCATCTCGGAGCCGACACCATCGATTATCAGAAACCTTACAAGGCGGCAGGGCTTGATAAGACGATCCCCTGGTATCAGACTCTCGGCAACCACGATCATTTCTGGATCGGTTCAATCCCTGTGGACTATAGCCTTCGAACGGATCTTCGGCAGTCCTACATCACCGACGAAGTCTTCGCCACGGGAGATGTCCTCGCCAACCCCGCAAAAATAAACAACCATGATTACTATATGGGCGTACTCGATGGCTCGACTCCTTACGGTGACATCAAATACGCAGGACCTGTCAGAGACTTCAAGCAGCCCTCCGAAGGTTGTAGCCGATCCGGACCGCCGTTCACTTTTGAGAACGGAGTGGATGAAGGAATTTTTTACAGACATCTTCAAATCCGGTCGGTCACGGTTTCAACTTGACCGACGCCGACAACGGCTTTGCCTGTTACAGCTTCGTGCCGAAGTCGAATATACCGATCAAGGTTATCGTGCTCGACGATACCCAAAGGGAAGACGATAACTCTGCCGACATCCATGGGCATGGCTTTCTCGACCAGGCACGCTGGGCCTGGCTTAAAAAAGAACTTGCGGATGGTGATGCTGCCGGTCAGCTCATGATCATCGCCGCGCACGTACCGATCGGCGTCGAAGTGACTGCGCCTACGTCCGAAATGGGTTGGTGGACCGATCCTCAAAATGCTGTAACCCTGCCGGATCTGATTGCTGAACTTCAAAGCCATCCGAATTTGATCATGTGGATCTCGGGGCATCGTCATTTAAATACCGTTAAAGCATTCATATCGCCTGATCCGGTCAACGCTCCTGAAAAAGGCTTCTGGCAGGTTGAAACGTCATCGTTAAGGGATTTTCCGCAGCAGTTCCGCACTTTTGAGATCTACCTCAACAGCGACTATACAATTTCAATCGTTACGACCGACGTTGATCCGGCAGTCAAAGACGGAACGCCCGCTGCGACATCGCGTAAATATGCGATCGCGGCGCAGCAGATCGTCGGTGCTGAATATATATAATTTTAATCCAACCAATGATCCGACCATAAAGCCAATGCCTACCGGTTCGTACAATGCGGAGCTTGTGAAGACAATTGAGCCCTGCAATGAAGGCGAAGATGCAGTCACTGTTCCCAACGCCATAGCGCCTGGTGAAAATGTGCTGTGTGAATTCCCCTCAAATATCCCAGGCCTTAAAAGAGCTACAGACAATTTGCCAAGCCAACGGCAAACGAAAAGGTGCAATCGTGCAATGTCGCTGTCATGGTTTGACAGCAGGGGGAGCTTGGCAGAGGACAATTTCGGCAAGCACGTCCGAACGGAGCCTTGTTGCTGACGAGCGTGTGCTCGAACATCGCTATGGCTTGCGACAGGTTCGCCTTCGTTATCTCATCGCGCCCGAACGCTTCCCGAAACATCCAGCGATATCCCGGGATCGCCGAAGGTTCCGCAAGCTGTTCCGGTATGGGCTGACTCAGCTCACCCGCAGATTCGATCGGTCCTCTGGTGGCCGCTGATAGCTGATAGAAGAGAGGCAAGGCCGTACACTGCTTCCTCTAAAATCAAGGTTTCCTCTAAAATCAAGGTACTCATTAGCTTAATAGGCTTATACTATTGATTCACAAACATAATTTCACTGTTCTTGACCGCACCCAATTTAGGGTCCATTGTACCTATTATGGGTACTACGATTTTGGACCAGTCATTCAGCCTCTCAAGCGCGCTGTTTTCTAATGTGCAACAGCGCGTGCTGGCGCTCATCTTTGGAAACCCGGATCGCAGCTTCTACACGCGGGAGATCATGAAGAGCATCAACTCCGGCACGGGAGCTGTTGAACGCGAACTGACAAAGCTGGAACGCAGCGGCCTGGTTTCTATCGAGCGCATCGGAAACCAGAAACACTATCGTGCCAATCGCGAGTCACCCATCTTCGAAGAATTGCATAGTCTCGTACTCAAGACAGTAGGGCTCACCGAACCACTCCGCAAAGCCCTGCAACCCTATGCGGAGCGGATTCGGGTCGCCTTTGTGTTTGGCTCGGTTGCCAAGGGAAAAGATACCGCACAAAGCGACATCGACCTTATGGTGATTGGCGATGAACTCACCTATTCCGACCTTTATACCGCGATGCAAGATGCCGAGGAGATTCTGAAGCGACCGGTGAAGCCGAATTTCCTTTCCACCGAGGATTGGCGGCGTAAGATCAGTCACAAGAATTCTTTCATCGTCAGCATCAAGGCCCAGCCTAAACTTTTCATTATAGGTTCAGAAAACGACCTTCCCTCATGAGCAAGCGAGAGCTCGATAATCTCGTTCAGATCAAGCGACTCAATGCCGAGCCGCCATCGCGGGACGAGTTTGCAGGCATGGTAGCATCGGCAAAAACCAAACTGGTGGATGCTCAGAACGAAGATCTTGATCCCGATAGCCAGTTCGATCTGGCCTACGGCGCCGCTCACCGGTTGGCACTGGCTGCCCTCCGCCACGCCGGGTACCGCTCTGAAAACCGCATCACGGTATTCCAAACACTGGCTCATACATTAGGTACAGGCGCGGCCGATATTCAGATATTCCTTCGGGCTCACAACGAGAGAAATCTGATGGAATATCAAGGCAGCATGGACATTGACGAGAAGCTCTTGGCTGACCTCATCCGCTGTACGCAGACATTGCAGGGCCAAGTCGGCAAACTCGATCCGCCAGCGGCTACTGAATAGCCGTCGCTGCGGTCAATAAAGTCTGGCAATCGGTTACCCCCCATCGTGAAAGCGTCCGGGCGAGGAAGCGCGTCTTCGTGAAACGTATTCTGCGCAAGCACGGCTATCCGCCGGACTTGCAGGATGCGGCTGTGCAGACAGTGCTTGGGCAGGCAGAAGCTTTGTCGGCAAGTTGGGCGGCATAGCACAGGCGGCGGCAACCAGCCGAGCCGCTATGCTAATCTGCAAACTCGATCTCCTTGATCGCGTCGTCGTTCAACACCGCCAGGAATTGGCCCCGCTTGTCCGCGTCCCGCCCCGACTTCTTCTTGTCCGTCTTTGCCTGTCAGCTAGTTGCGTAGCGCGCTCTGCTTCGTCTCGCCCGCAAGCGAAATCCTGCGCGCCAGCCGCGACAAATCAACCCGGCGGGCAAATCACCCAAAACCCTGTCAAGCCCCTAATGCAAAAATATTCTGCTTTTCCGAAATCCCAAATCAGTCCATTTCAAAACCGTCTCACCCGATGAGAGGGGCGGATCATGATCGTCACGAACGTGCGGTGGGATGCGGTGGACGCGATGGCGGCGAATGACGAGTGCCGCCGTGGCGGACGGTGAAGCCGTGTGGTCCTGGCACCCCGACGCTGGTGTCAAGTTCGCGGGAAGCAAAACTTTTCGCGGATGAGGGTGGCAAGAAAGCCCGGTCACCCGGGAGAGCGCGGAATAAGCCGTAACCCATCGCGCAGGGAAAGCCGGATTGCCTCCGCTGAACCTGTATGCTCGTGTGCATTTCTACCCAATAACAAGCACACGGGACCGCGGGTGCAGCGCGCACCCGGCTTTCCCTGCGCCCTCTTGGCCTTTCAGAGGGCGGCAGCCGACGCAAGCCTCGGGCGCATCGCGCCGCGAGATCGCGGACGCACATCCTCTCGCTGTCTGACAATCAAATCTTAGATCCACAGCCACGTCACCGACAAGCGGAAGAAGCCCGCCTGAACCAGGACAGCCCGGCGCAAGCGAGACTGGCGCGCCCCGAAGACGAAGGCTACCGTCCGCGAGACAGTCCAGGGGGAAACGCCAAAGTGTACGACTTCATCATCGTTGGTGGCGGCTCGGCCGGCTCGGTCATGGCCCACCGGCTCTCCGCCAGCAGCGCCACCAAGGTCCTCCTCTGCGAGGCAGGACAGGACACGCCGCCCGGCAACGAGCCGGCCGAGATTCGCGACAGCTATCCGGGCACGGCGTATTTCGATCCGCGCTTCCACTGGACCGAACTCAAGGTCACGACCCAGATCGTCAGCCACAACAACCCCGAGCAGGATCGCCCGCCGCTGCGCAAATACGAGCAGGCGCGCGTGCTGGGCGGCGGGTCCTCGATCAACGGCCAGTTGGCCAATCGAGGCGCGCCGACCGACTACGACGAGTGGGAGGCGCGTGGCGCCGAAGGCTGGGGCTGGAACGACGTGCTGCCCTATTTCCGGAAGGTCGAGCGCGATCTCGATTTCGACGGGCCATTCCACGGCAAGGATGGCCGCATCCCGGTGCGGCGCATCCCGCAGGCGCACTGGACCAGGCACTCGCAAGCCGTCGCCGAGGCCTGCAGGCTCGCCGGCTTCGCGTTCCTGCCGGACCAGAACGGCGAGTTCGCCGACGGCTACTTCCCGGTGACGCATTCCAATCGCGACGAGCAGCGCGTCTCGGCGGCGATGGGCTATCTCGACCGCGAAACGCGCCGGCGCGCCAACCTGACGATCTCGACCGACACCCAGGTCAGGGAGCTGTTGTTCGAGGGCACGCGCTGCGTCGGCGTGAAGGCGCTGGTCGGCGGCCGGGAACAGGAGTTCCGCGGCCGCGAGATCATCCTCTCGAGCGGCGCGATCCATTCGCCGGCGCATCTGTTGCGCGCCGGCATCGGCCCGGTCGGGCATTTGAAGGAGATGGGCATTCCGGTTCTGGCAGGCCTCGAGGGCGTGGGCCGGCGCCTGATGGATCATCCCTCGATCTCGCTGTCGTCCTTCATCCGCCGCGGCGCGCGCATGAACGAGCACACCAGGCGCCACATCCAGGTCGGCCTGCGTTACTCCTCGGGGCTATCGGGCGTGCCCAGGGGCGACATGTTCGTCGCCGTGCTCTCCAAATCGGCCTGGCATGCGGTCGGTGCGCAGATCGGCTCGCTGCTCGCCTTCGTCAACAAGACCTATTCCGAGACCGGACGGGTGAAGCTCGCCTCGCGCGACCCGCTGATGGAGCCGATCGTCGAGTTCAACCTGCTGTCGGACCGGCGCGACCTCGACCGCCTGATGAGCGGCTTCCGCAAGATGGCGGCGCTGCAGATGAGCGCGCCGCTCCGGGCGGTGACCGACAAGCCGTTCCCGGCCGCCTATTCCGACCGGGTGCGCAAGATCGGCGTCGTCAACGCCAAGAACAGGATTCTCACCGCGATCGCCGCCGCGCTGATGGACGGGCCGGCGGCGCTGCGCCACTACATGATCGACACCTTCGTCGTCGAAGGATTTACCTTCGACCAGGTCATGAACGACGACGAGGCGCTGGAAGCCTTCGTGCGCAAGGCGACGATCGGCGTGTGGCACGCCTCGTGCTCATGCCGCATGGGCCGGCCGGATGATCCGCTCGCGGTCGTCGACACCCAGGGCCGCGTCAAGGGGGTGCAGGGCTTGCGCGTGGTCGACGCCTCGATCTTCCCGGTGGTGCCGTGCGCCAACACCAACTTCCCGACCCTGATGGCGGCGGAAAAGATCGCCGACGCCATGCTGCGCTCGAACTGAGCTATGCGTCGATCAGGTCGAACGCATCCTGCCGGCGCACCACGCGCGCGGTGGAAGGCGACGGAAAATGCGCCGTGCACATCAGGGTGGACGTATCGCAGAAGCGGCCGAACAATTCCCGCCTCGATTTGCCGGCCAGCGCGGAGTCGTAGTCCGACATCATGCCGAGCTCGGGATAGCGGGCCTGCAGCGGCGAATGGATCATGTCGCCGGTGATGACGGCATCGGCGCCGGGCCTGCCGACCTGCACCGAATAGTGGTCGATGGTGTGGCCCGGCGTCGGGATCAGCGTGACGAGGTCGTTGAACGCATGCGCGCTCTTGACGATGTCGACGCGATTGGCGGCCACGACCGGGAGCACGGAATCGGTAATCCACGGACACGCTGCCGGATCATCCTTCTGGCGCCTGGTCCAGTAATCGAGTTCGCGGTCGGCGAAGACGTAGCGCGCATTCGGGAAGGTCGGCACCCACCGGCCGTTCTCGAGCCGCGTGTTCCACCCGACATGGTCGGTGTGCAAATGCGTGCACATGACGAAATCGATATCGTTGACGCCGAATCCGCTTGCCGCGAGGTTCTTCTCGTAGCGATCGGAATTCATCATGTGCCAGAAGCTCCGCGTCGGCCGCGGCTTGTGGTTGCCCACGCAGCTGTCGATCATGATGGTGTGGTGAGGCGTCTGCACGATGTAGCTCTGGATACAGAGCATCAGCCTGTCGGCGGCATCGAGGAACCTCGGCTGCAGCCACGCCCGGTTCTCGTCGAGAAGCTCCTTGGTCATGGCCGGGAAAAATTGCATGGCCTCGAAGAACGGCCCCTCCTGCTCGACGATGCGGTGGATCGTGACGCTGCCAATTTCGATTCTGGTGGACAAGATGGGCCTCCGTCTCTGTTTCAAACCAGAGCGCTGCGAGATCAGCGCGGCTCAGTCATCTTTCGCTCTTCAATGTTGCGAGCATGTGGCTTGACGACCCCGGTCGGTGTGGCGAACCCTTCCATGGTTCGAATTCGCTTCTCGAGCCACCATCCATATTCGGGAGTCCAATCCTCGAACTTTCGGTTGATGCCGAGATCATGGGCCCAGTGCTGTGCGATATTGGGATTGAACTGCGATTGCCGGCCGACGGCGATGAGGTCGGCCTGCCCGTTCCGCAGGATTGCCTCCGCCTGCTCCGCTTCGAGAATGATGCCAACCGCCATCGAGGCGATGCCCACTTCCTTGCGGATCCGTTCGGCGTAGGGCACCTGAAAACCGAGGCCGCGCGGCACCTGGGCAGCGGTCGCCGAACCTGAAATCCCGCCTGAGGAGCAGTCGATCACGTCGACACCGCGGGCCTTCAATTCGCGGGCGAAGGCAACCGTGTCATCCAGATTCCAGCCGCCCTGGGCGCCGTCAACGGCGGAGACGCGTACAAACAGCGGCATCGTTTCCGGCATCTCGCGCCGCACCGCTTCGACGATCTCGAGCGGCAGGCGCATGCGCCCCTTGCGATCGCCGCCATATTCGTCATTGCGCGTGTTGGAAACGGGGGAAAGAAACGAAGCGAGCAGATAGCCGTGCGCGGTGTGGATCTCGATGGTGTCGAAACCCGCAGCGACGGCATTCCGCGCAGCGAGAGCCCAGGTGCGCACCATCGCCCTGCACTCTTCGGTGCTGAGCTGGCGCGGGGTAAGCCATCCCTCCGCGACCGGCTCGCCGGTGGGGCCGACCGGCTGCCACACTTTGGCGCCCGCCTTGATTTCCTGCGCCGTAAGCGGGCCCATGCCGTCCATCGCCCGCTGCGAGGACGACTTGCGCCCGCCATGTGCGAGCTGAATGCCGATCGCGGTCTTCTCGCCCTTCATGAAGGCGATGAGCGGCCTGAAGCTTTGCACCTGTGCATCGTTCCAGATGCCAAGGTCATGCTCGTTGATCAGACCAACCTCTTCGACGGCAGTTGCCTCGACAAACACAAGCCCAAAGCCTCCCAGCGCATAGCGGCCGAGATGGACGTTGTGAAAGGCGCCGCACGTGCTGCCGGGTCCGGCGCGGTAGTGGACCATGGGCGGCACGACCAGGCGGTTCTTGAGGGTCAGCCCGCGGATCCTGAACGGCTGGAACAACATGGGTCGGGCAGAGTCGTTGCTGTCGGTGACCGGGGCTGACATGAGTTGCCTGTCGAGTTAGGTGGCGTATGGGCTGCATCGAATAATTCTCTATTTTGAGTTACAGGTCCAGCAGGCCCCTTGCGGGAAGCCTCGTGGTGCCCGGCGCGTTCGCTGCGGTGTCCGGCTTGCATTCCCGATTGTGGATTTTGTGCGCCTCGACGGCGTTCCGGAATTCGGTGAACCGAAACGCGCTTCCTGGTGTCGGCTTTTCAGCCGCTGCAGCCTGCTCCCAAACAATTGAATATATTTGATTATTTCTGACTGTGGTTGAGCCTTCTGTTTCCCAGCCAGTTCTGCAAGACAACTTGTTTGAATACCCCACATTCCTCCCCATTCGAGCGTCGTAACACGACGCCCCATCGTTCCGAGGCTTCAGAAAAGCCATGGGGAATACAACGCGTGCGGGCCTATTGCGTCAGGGTCGGCGCGCTTGATCGATGCAACAACTCGCCGTCCCGACTTGATCCCGATCAACAGTTCGCTCCCCCAGGCGGCTAGATTTCACCAGCCATGACGATGGACGTCATGCCCGGTGAGGTCTGGCGAAATGAGCAAGCAGCCCGGCATTGGTGCGACCGAGAACAAGCCGGCGCCACAAATCGTGCCTTTTCCCGCATCCGAGCAACCGGCGCGAGAGCCGGCGCTCAAGCACGGTTCGGCCAAGCGCTGGGTAATCGGCGCGGCCGCAGCGCTGCTGCTTGTTGTCGCAGCGGTCGGCGCCTGGTGGTCCATCGGCAGCGACACGGCCGTTCGCTATGTGGCGACGCCGGTCACGATCGGGCCGATCGCCCGCAGCGTCAGCGCTACCGGCACGGTCAATCCCGAGCTGACCATCATCGTCGGGACGTATGTATCCGGCGTGATCCAGGAACTGAGCTGCGATTACAACACCCAGGTCAAGCGTGGACAGGTCTGCGCCAAGATCGACGGGCGCCCGTACCAGAGCATTGTCGATCAGGCGAAGGCGAACCTCGCAGTCGCGAGGGCGCAACTGGAAAAGGACAAGGCATCGCTCGTCTATGCCCAGGCCAACCTTGAGCGCCTCGCCAGCCTCGTCAAGACAAGCGCCGTGTCGAAAGACGCCTACGACAATGCGAAGAGCGTGTACGACCAGGCCGTGGCGCAAATCACCTTTGACGAAGCCACCATCCAGCAACGCCAGGCCGTGCTCGACGCGGCACAGATCAATCTCGACTATACCAACATCATCTCGCCGGTCGACGGCACGGTGGTTTCACGCAACGTGACCATGGGACAGACCGTCGCGGCGAGCTTCCAGACCCCGACCCTGTTTCTCATCGCGACCGACCTCACCAGGATGCAGGTCGATGCCAATGTGAGCGAAAGCGACATCGGCGGCATCAAGAACGGCAACCCGGCGACATTTACCGTCGACGCATACGGCAAGCGAACGTTCAAAGGCAGAGTTACCCAGGTCCGCCAGTCCCCGCAGACGGTGCAAAACGTCGTCACCTATGACGTCGTCGTCAGCGTCGACAACTCCGATCTGGCGCTCAAGCCGGGCCTGACGGCGGCAACGCGGATCATCATCGATCAGCGCAGTGACGTGCTGCGCGTTCCGAACCAGGCCCTGCGCTATGTCCCGGCCGGAACGGTCCCTGGCGATACCAGGCAGGCGCGTGTCTGGGTACTCCGCAAGGGGGTGCCGGCGCCGGTTCAGATTACGGCGGGACTCGACGACGACGACTTCACGGAAATTGTCCAGGGCGATCTGAAGGTTGACGACAAGGTGATCGTCGCGGAGCAGCGGAATTCGGCGAATTCGGGCTCCGGCGTGCCGCGACCACGACTTTAGCTGCAGCAGGCGACGGAAACATCGATTGGCGACCCATGGCAGAGCCGGTCATCAGGATTGAAGGGGTGTCGCGGACCTATCATGTCGGCGACATCGATGTTTATGCGCTGCGGGACGTCAGCCTGACCGTCGAGCCCGGCGAGTTTATCGCCATCATGGGCGCGTCCGGATCGGGCAAGTCGACGCTGATGTCGATCCTCGGTTGCCTCGATCGGCCCACCGGCGGTCGCTACTGGTTCGATGGCATCGACGTGGCCCAGCTTGCCGAGCCGGATCTCGCCGGCCTTCGAAGCGAGCGGCTCGGCTTCGTGTTCCAGAGCTTCAATCTGTTGCCGCGCACCAGCGCCATCGACAATGTCGCGTTGCCGCTGTTGTACGCGATGTCCGGCCAGGGCCAGGCCCGAATCCGCTTCGAGCGGGCGCGTGCGGTTCTGGACAAGCTCGGACTGCGCGACCGCGAGCGCAATACGCCGGGGCAGCTGTCGGGCGGGCAGCAGCAGCGGGTTGCCATTGCCCGCGCCTTGATCAACCAGCCGAGCCTGCTGCTGGCGGACGAGCCGACCGGAAATCTGGATACCCGCAACTCCAACGAGATCATGCAGACGCTGACGGCGCTCAATCGCGAGCAAGGCGTCACCATCATCGTGGTGACGCATGAGCCTGATGTCGCGGCCTTTGCGGACCGCGTGCTGACCATGCGCGACGGCCAGATCATCTCGGACGTGAAGAACCCAAAGCACGACAAGGCGCCCAGGCCGGCGGCCGAGACCGCGGCCAGACCGGCCCAGACCAGGGAACCGCCGGCCTACGTCGCAAGGTCGGGCGCGTCTTGGCCGTTCGTCTGGATGGTAATGACGGCGGCGGCCGAAGCGATCTGGCGCAACAAGATGCGCTCGGCGCTGACCATGCTCGGGGTCTTCATCGGCGTCGCCGCCTTGATCGTCATGGTGTCCGTCGGCCAGGGCGCCAATGAGGCGGTCCGGAAGGAGATCGCACGGCTCGGAACCAACCTTGTGGTGATTCTGCCGGGTGCGGCCACCAGTGGCGGCGCCCGCGGCGGCTCCGGCAGCGCGTCCACGCTGACGGTCGGCGACGTCCAGGCCATCCGGCGCGAGGCGCCGGCGGCCGGCGAAGTAAGCTATCTGATCCGCCAGTCCGGGCTGATCCGCTTTGCAAACCAGAACTGGACCACGGGCATTCAGGGCGTCAGCGCCAATTACCCGCCGATGACGAACTGGCAGATCGCGGCAGGACGGGCAATCACGCCGGAGGATGAGCGAAGTGCGGCGCTGGTTGCCGTCCTCGGCGAGACCGTGCGCCGGCAGCTGTTCGGCACCTCTCAGAACCCGATCGGCGCGATGGTGCAGGCAAAGGGCGTGTCGCTGCGCGTGATCGGAATCCTCGACACCAAGGGGCAGACCTCCTACGGGCAGGACCAGGACGATCTGGTCATGGTTCCGTTCACGACGGCGGAGCGCAAGATTCTCGGCGTTGCGGCGCCAAGCCAGCAACAGACCGCCATCAACTGGATCTATCCGACGCCGCCCAACCCTTACGGGCTTCAGCCGCGCATGATCGGGTTCGTGAACCAAATTTACGTGCAGGCGGTGGATCAGACCGGCATCAAGGCGGCGATCGGCCAGGCCACCGAAATCCTGGCGCGCCGTCACCGCATCAGGCCGGGCACCGTCAACGATTTTTCCGTACGCAACCTCAGCCAGATCGCGGAGACCGCCGAGGGCAGCAGCCGCATCATGGCACTTTTGCTGGCGGCGGTGGCGTCGATATCGCTGGTCGTCGGCGGCATCGGCATCATGAATATCCTGCTCGTCTCGGTGACGGAGCGGACGCGGGAGATCGGCTTGCGGATGGCGATCGGCGCCCGACGGCTGCACGTCCTTTTGCAGTTCCTGGCCGAAGCGATCTTCATCAGCGTCAGCGGCGGCATCGTCGGAATCATCATCGGCGCGGCGCTTTCCCTCGCTGTATCCGCCTTCACCGGCTGGCCGGCGCCGATCTCGCTGGCCGCCATCGCCGGCGGGTTCCTGTTCTCGGCCGCCGTCGGCATCTTCTTCGGCTACTACCCCGCGCGCAAGGCGGCCCGCCTCGATCCGATCGAAGCGCTGCGCTACGAGTGAGCCGCCATATTGCGGTTCTAATTTCGCTCGTCGGGAAGACCGTCACCATTGGTGTCGCGCAACAAGGTGATGCGGTTGCTCTCCCCGGTATCGCCGCCGGATGTGGCGAGCGATTCGATCCAGTGCATGACAAAATTCTTGGGCCGCGTGATCGGTTCGGTGCCCGGGGATTTCGATTGCACCACCAGGACGTCGCCATTGGGAAGGACGTAGAGCGAGCGCGGATGCTCCAGCCCCCTGGCCAAAGCCTGGATCTTCAGTCCTGGCGCCACCGTTGGCGTCTCATCCTTCTTCCATCCGACGGTGCGGGCGACGTGCATCGGCGGGACAAGATATTGCGTCGGCTCAGGCAGATTTGGATGGGGACCGATCTGGGCCCTGGGGTCGCCGCCCGGATCGTCGCATCCGGCCAGACAAAGGGTTACGCCGCACAACGCGGCAATGGTCGAGAGACGAGTTCTCCGGGAAGTGTTCAAGGGTGGAAACATCACCTCGCCACTCCTACACCGTGACGGTAGACCATCGACCATCCCAGCCAGCCCGGAGCTTCGCGATTTGGGCGGTTCCAAATTCTCGTTGTACGTCAAGGACGGCTGCTTGCAATGAAAGCGCTGATGAGGCATGGCGCGAACGTCGGCAACGCGCTGGAACGCCCGGTCGCGCCGCGACCGCAACCGAGCCGGCGTGCGGTAGCTGACGTTTCCGTGTCGTGCGCGCACCGGCGTTCCCTGTTGCGCTTGGTCCGCCCGGCCTTGTCGTCGCGAGCGGTGAACCCATCCTACTTCGCGTTCGCCGGCGCGTGCAGGTGCCACAGATCCGCCCGCCAGTGCAGCACGATGGCCAGCATCAGCGTCAGCCCCGCGACCGCGTAGAGCGTGGCGGTGGCGGCAAAGCCGATCCCGTCGATCAGGCTGCCGGCGGCCAGGAGGCCGAGCGGCAGGCTGTAGATCGCGAGCATGCGCACGCCCATCACCCGGCCGCGGAAATGCTCGCTCGCGGTCCGCATCAGGATCACCGCGATCGAGATCATGGTCAGGCTTTGCGCGAAGCCTGCCAGCATCAGGCAGGCGATCGCCGCCGGCATCGATTGTATCTGCGCGAATACCAGAAGCGCCGCGTACCACATGATGGTCGCTCCGATCATCAGCCGGGCGACACGGATGCCGCCGATCACGCTCAGGAGGATCGAGCCGACCAGCGAGCCGACGGCGAAACTGGCCGAGAGATAGCCGAGCCCGGTCTGGTTGGTGCCGTAGATCTCGCGCGCGATGTAAGGCAACAGGCCGTTGGACAGCGGAAACGCCGTCAGGTTGGCGAGGAACGCGATCCAGACGGCTGCCCGCATCCGCGGCGTGGTCCAGACATAGGCCACGCCCGCCTTCAGGTCGCGCAGCGGCGAGCGCCGCAACGCGCCATCCGCCGCCACCGGATGCGGCGTCGACGGCGCCACCACGCAGAGCGTGAGCAGCGTCGCGGCCACATAGAGGCTGACGATGGCCATATAGGCCGGCCCCATGCCGAGCGCTGCGAACAATCCGGCGCCGCTCAGCGCGCCGGCAATGCGCGCGGTATCCATCGTGGTCCTGGAAATGCTGATCGCGCCGATCAGCTGATCATGCGGCATGATGGTGGCGACCAGCGCGCCGCGCACGCCGAGGTCCGACGGCCGCACCAGGCCCATGATCGCGACGATGACGAAGACATAGAGCGGGGTCAGACGGCCGGTCAGCGCCAGCGTCATCAGCGTACCCGCCAGCACGGCATAGGCCGCGCGCATCATGGCGAGCAGGTCGCGGTGGCCGATGCGATCGCCGACCACGCCGAACATCGGGGCGATCAGCGTGCCGATATAGGTGAGCGAGGCAAACACGGTGAGCAGCACGACCGACCTGGTCTCGACCAGCACATACCAGCCGAGGATGAGCGTCTCCATCTCGAACGCCCACGAGGTGAGCAGATCGGCAGGCCACTGGAAACGGTAGTTCCTGACACGGAAGGGTGCGAGCGCGGAAGGCCGCGCCGGCCCGCTCAAGATTCGATGCCGCGATACATCGCGTTCCACCCTGCCCTGTTTTTTATCGTTCTGAGGGACCATTCCCGACGGAAATGGCTTGCCTCATGTTCGATACAGGGTAGCGGCGATATTGCCGGTGTCAATTACGCCAGGCGCTCATGGCTGCCCCCCGCACTTTAACTGGCGCGGGGCAGCGATCCCGATGCATGCCTCCAGCCGAGCCGGCCGACTTTTGCCGGATTCACGTGGAGCGCGTGAAGTCGTTCCAGAGCCGCGAGGAAACGTACGCGAGGAAGATGACACCGGCGAGCGCAAGGCATACGAGCGCAGCATCGAGCAGATAGTTGTCCGCCGTCACTTTGCCCAGGATTACCACCGCCACCACACCCAACAGTCCAATCAAGGCGAGAAGACCTGAAATTCTAGGTGCCGACATGACCTTACCCTCCTGTTGGTATCCTCAGTTGTCCTCACTCGAATTCCTTTTACGGCAGCCTTGTTTTACGGCAGCCTTGGCTCTCGCGGTGCTTTCATTTCTACCCGGCAAGCCCTTGCTTCGCTGCCGGCGACGTGACCGCGGCCTGTTCCAGCCACTCCGCGATTCGGCCGGCGTCGTCGGGGAGTTCGGTCGAGAAGTCGCCTGCAAAATTTCGCCAGGCGTCGAGGTTGCGCTCGGGAACGCCGATGATGACCGGAATTCCTCGATCGATCGCGCTGGCGATCAGATCCCGCAATCCGCCGCCTTCGCATTCGACCTTGCCGAACTTGTTGAGGACAAGCAGGTGCGGCACCTGCTCGAAGCTTCCCTCGACCCTGGCCGTCGCCTCCGCCAGCGCCGCTTCGTCCAGACGACAGCCGCGCGCGCCCGCGCCGCGGTTCTCGAACAGAGCGGTGCGGTGGCCGGTCGCGAGATCCTCCAGGATCACATCGCATCGCCGGTCCCCGCCCTCGAACGCCTGGTGCTGCAGGACGCCGGCGAGCGTCAGTCCCAGCGCGCGGCACCTCTGCACCAGTGTCCTGAAGAGCGCGTCGGGATAGACTTCGTTGGCGTAGACGATCGCAGCGACCGGCCGGGCTTGCCCCGGCGGAAGCTCATGTGCGAGGACGGAATGCGTGACAAACATCGGGGTTCACCTCGATTGGACGGGCACCTATCAGGTCGAGACAATAGGGAATCGCCGGG
Source organism: uncultured Alphaproteobacteria bacterium (assembly GCA_963721275.1). GTDB lineage: Bacteria > Pseudomonadota > Alphaproteobacteria > Rhizobiales > Xanthobacteraceae > Bradyrhizobium. The sequence continues at coordinate 22,989 of CAVRIQ010000037.1, forward strand.
AACACGGCATTCAGGCAGATGTCGATCGCCGCCGGACGTCCCGGCAGATTGACGATCAGGCAATGCCCGCGGGTTCCGGCGGTCTGGCGCGAGAGAATGGCGGTCGGCACCTGCTCGAGGCTGACGCGGCGCATCAATTCGCCGAATCCCTCCAGCTCTCGCGTAATCACCTTCCGCGTTCCCTCCGGCGTGAGATCGCGCGGCGAGGGTCCGGTGCCGCCGGTAGTCAGCACCAGGTCGCAATCCTCGCGATCGGACATTTCGACCAGCGCGTTGGCGACGCTGTCGATTCCATCCGGAATGATCTTCATCACGGCGATCCAGTTCGACTGCACCGTCCTGTTCAGGAAATTATTGATCGCCTTGCCGCTCTCGTCGCTGTATTCGCCGCGGCTGGCGCGATCGGAGATCACGAGGATGCCGACCCTGGCAAGGCCACGCGATTCCGCGACAGCGCTCTCCCGATTGAGCTCGTCACTCACGAGCAGCCTCCGTTCCCTCCGCAGGTGCACCCCTCGTGCGCGGCTGCGGGCGGCGCCTCGTCCTGCTTCAGAGACCATCTGACCATGTAGGTCAGGCAGTCGATCCCGGGATCGCTTGCCCGCTCGATCACATTCATCAGCCCGAGCCAGTCCTCGCTCACCGCCAGATTGGCGAAGCGTCGCACCGCACCGGCAGCGTATTCGCCTATGGTTTCCTCATAACGCTCCGCGGCCTCGCCGACCCGCGCGAACAGCACGATGTCGTTGCAGGAGAGCAGCGCCTCATTGGCGGGAGCTTCTTCGCTGAAGCCGCGGATGATCTCGCCAAGCTGCATGACACGCCTCCTATTGAACCAGCGGCGAGGCCGATGCCGCCAGCGTAATGCCGGTGATCTCGGCACGACCGGCCAGCAGCGAAACATATTGCGCCAGCGCGCGATGCTGGACGCTGGTCGCGAGATAGTCGGAGATCCGCTCGCGCGCGATTTCGAACGGCAGCATTTGGCCGGGCGCATGGCGGTCGAGCCGGACCACATGGAAGCCGTAGCGGGTTTCGGCGATGGCGAATTCGCCGGGGCGCATGCGCTGCAGCGCGGTCTCGAATTCCGCCACGGTCTGGCCGCGCGTCAATTGGCCGAGGCTGCCGCCGTCTTCGGCCGAAGTCTTGCAGTCGGAATGACTGCGCGCGAATTCTGAAAACAGCGCCGGCTCGGCCCGGACAGCGGACAGGATCGCATCGGCGGTCTCCCGCGCGGCGGTTCGCGCGGCCGGATCGCTGCGGGGTGCGGCGATCAGGATATGCGCGGCCTCGTAGAGATCGCCGGAGCGGAAGCGCGCGCGGTTCTGTTCATAGAAGCGCAGGCACGCCGCCTCGTCCGGCTCCGGCGTGACGACCTCGCGTTCGATCAAGGCGCGCATCGCCGCCTCTTCCGGAGTCTCGGAGCGTCCTTCCGGATCGCGCAACGGCTCGGCTTCGATGCCGAGGCGCCGCGATTCCTGCAGCAGCAGTTCGCGCACCACCAGCGCCCGCGCCGCCGCCTGCCAGGCCAGGATCGGCTTTTCTGCCGGATGGTTCTGCACCTCGCGGGCGATGACCTCGCGAGGGATCGCCGCGCCGTTGACGCTGATCGTCTTCGGCTTCGGCAGCGTGTTGGTGACCGAGCAATCCATGGCCTACTCCGCGGGTTGAAGCGGACGGACGGCGCGTCCGTCGCGGCTGCGCACGACCTGATAGCCGCGGCGGCCGAGGTACCAGACCGGCGCGCTCCAGACGTGAACCAGCCGGGTAAACGGGAACAGCAGGAAGATCGTCATGCCCAGCACCAGATGCGCCTTGAAGATCGGATGCACGTCCAGAATGTAGGCGGCGACGCCGGGCTGCAGCGTCAGGATGCCCTGCGCCCACGCCATGAACTTCACCATTTCATGGCCGTCGAGATGATTGATCGAGACCCCGATGGTCGCCAGCCCCAGCAACAGCTGCGCGAACAGCAGGAGCAGGATCGCGGTATCGCCGAACGACGAATTGGCGCGGATGCGCGGATCGAACAGCCGCCGGTGCGTCAGCAGGGAAATTCCGACCAGGCACATCAGGCCGGCCAAGCCGCCGGCGACGATCGCCAGCATCTGCTTGAAGCCGTGCGATACGCCCAGCATGTCGAACACCCAGATCGGGGTCAGCAAGCCGACGAAATGGCCGACGAAGATCACGAGGATGCCGACATGAAACAGGTTGGAGCCCCACATCAACTGCCGCCGCCGCAGCAGCTGGCTCGATCCGGTCCGCCAGGTGTATTGCTCGCGGTCGAACCGGAACAGGCTGCCGAACAGGAACACGGTCAGGCAGAAGTAGGGATACCAGCCGAATACAATTAGATTGAGCGTTTCCATCGCGTCGCTCCTCACTGCAGGGATGATGGCGCGGGATCGACCGCGCGTCGGGCGTGGCGAAGTTTGGCGATCAGGCTTTCATGGCCGCAGGCACCCTGGCCCTGCGCGCCGGGGCCGAACCGGACCTCTTCCTCTTCCCAGGCCGCATCGAGCGCCACCAGATCCATCGGGTCGGTATCCGGCGCCTTCAGCAATTCGTCGACGATATCGCGCCGCGGCGCTTCCGCAGGGATCGCCACAAGCGCATCGAACACCGCCTTGTAGCTCAACTCCCGCCGGCCGAGCCGTTCGGCCAGTGCGGCGAAAATATGCGCGGTCTGTCCGAGCAATTCGCGCGCTTGGGCAAACGGCTGCGTCGACAGGAATTCGAGGAACAGCGGCACATAGTCGGGCAGTTCGTTGGCCGCGATCATGAGCCCGGCATTTTCGTACATGGCTTTCAGATCGACCATGGCCTGGCCGCGGTCGCGGCTTTCGCCGTGAACGTGCTCGAACATGTGCAGGGCCAACGTCTTGCTGCGGTCGAACAACAGACCATAGCGCTCCTGCAGGTCATAGAGATCGCCGGTCGCGAGTTCCCCAATCAGCCCGTCGATAGCCCCGCGGCTCGTCGCCGGCACCAGCTTTTCAGAATCAAGCACGGTCACGAATTCCGGCACGGCTTCGATCAGCGCTTCGGTCGGATAGCTCAGCAGCGCCGACATCACCTTGAACGTTCTCATCACGCGATCTCCATCGGGTTCCTGGCCTTGCGCGGCGAGCCGAACAAATTGGTTTCGGTCTCGCCACCGGAGCAAC
>CAVRIQ010000038.1:0-12110 GCA_963721275.1 uncultured Alphaproteobacteria bacterium
TGGCCGATCATCGGCCGGATCAGGAACCGGAATACCAGCGTGCCGAGCGCCATCATCACCGGCACCGTGATGAACACCGACACATAGGGGTCGAGCGACAGCGCCGAATAGAGCGCCAGGCACAGGAACATCCCGAGCGAGATGAAATCGCCGTGGGAGAAGTTCACCACGCCGCTGACGCCGTAGAGCAGGCCCATGCCGAGCGCGAGCAGGCCGTACGTGCTGCCGATCAGAACCCCCTGCGCCATCGCCTGCAGAAATTCGCTCACATCAATCTCCGCTCAAAGTCCGAGATAGGCGCTGCGGGTCCGCGGATCGTCCTTGATGACGTCCGAGGGGCCCTGGATCGCGACCTGGCCGCGCTCGAGCACGTAGCAACGCTGCGCGTGACGAAGGGTCAGCATCAAATTCTGTTCCACCAGCAGAATGGTCAGGCCTTCGGCGTGCAGCCGATCGACGATATCGAAGATGTACTTGACGAACAGCGGCGACAGGCCGAGCGACGGCTCGTCCAGCATCAGCAGTTTTGCCTCCGCCATCAGACCGCGGCCGATGGCCAGCATCTGCTGTTCGCCCCCTGACAGTGTCCCGGCATCCTGTACCAGCCTCTCCTTCAGCCGCGGAAACAGATCGAGCACGGCTTCCATCTGGCGCGACCGGTTCGGCTTCGCCCTCGCATTGATGCCGCCGAGCTGTAAATTCTCGCGCACGCTCATTTCGGGGAACACCAGGCGGCCCTCGGGCACCTGCACGATTCCAAGTTCGAACTCTTTGCCGCGGCGTCAGCCGCGTGACGTCCTGCCCCTCGAACAGGATCCGGCCGGACATCGGTACCACCATCCCCGACAGCGCATTGATCAGCGTGGTCTTGCCGGCATTGTTAGCGCCGAGCAGTCCGATGATCTCGCCTGCGGACAGCTTGACCGAAACGTCACGCAGCACCGCCACGCCACCATAGCCCGCCACCAGGTTCTCGATCTCAAGCATCGAGGTGTTCCCCGAAATAGGCCTCGATGACTTCTTTGATCCTTGACGATTTCCTCGGGTGTCGCCTCCGCGATCTTCTCCCCGAAGTTGATGACGACGATGCGGGTCGCCAGCCGCATGATCACGGGCATGACGTGCTCTACCATGACGATGGTGACGCCCTGGCGGTTCAGTTCCCGGATAATAGCGAGCGGGGCTTCCGTTTCCGTCATGGTGAGGCCCGCCATCACCTCGTCGAGCAGGATACATCGCGGATCGGTGGCGACGCATTTCGCAAGCTCAAGCAGCTTCTTGTCCTGCAGCGACAGCGTCGCCGGCGTCTGCGTCTCCTTGCCAGCCAGCCCGACGCGCTCGAGAACATGGGCGGCGTATTCGACGGCCTCCCGTATCGGCCGACGCGTCAGCGCCGCGGTGGTCACGACATCGAGCGTCGTCATGTCGGCGAAGGTCTGGACGATCTGGAAGCTGCGGATCAGGCCGCGGCGCACCAGCCGGTCGGGAGAGACGCCGACAATGCCGGTTCCGTCGAACCGCACGTCTCCCGCGTTCGGCGCCACGAAGCCGGAGATCACGCCGAACAGCGTGGTCTTGCCGGCGCCGTTCGGGCCGATGATGCCGACGATCTCGCCCTTCGCCACCGAGAAGCTGATCGAATTCAACGCAACCAGGCCGCCATAGCGCCGAGTGACCCCGTCGATTTCAAGAAAGGCCATCGATTGGCTCAGGTGCGCGCCCGGGGCGCGGCCTGGGCGAACTGCTTCGGAAACACGACCTGTTGCGACTGATCGGGCATCCATTGAATGAACATCGCCGATCCGTCCTTGAGCAGGCGATCGTCGGCGAACTGGAGCCCCTTCGGCTTGGCGACATAGAGGTTCGGATCGCCGAAGGGAATGTTCACCTTCTTGAAGGCGTCGATCAGCGCGTCGCTCTGCAGCGACGCCGAGGTTTCCAATACCTGCTGCAGGACCCGTCCGGCCTGCGCATATTGAATGGCGCCCTGCCCGATCCGATCCAGTTTGGCGACGTCGCGCAGTTCGGCGATGATCTTCTGCATCGAATTGATCTTCGCATCGGGGCTGAAGCCGGTCATGCCGAACAGATTGTTGGTGAGCACGGCCTTGCCGATTTCCGGCCCGAGATCCTTCCACAGCGACAGATCCGTATAGCCGCCGGTGCCGCCGCAGAAGAGGCTGCCGTGGTAATTGAGGTTGTAGCGCGCCTGATGCAGCAGAATTCCGTCGCGCGGAGTTACCAACCCGACCACGACATCCGGCTTGAGCGAACGGATCCGGATCATGGCCGAGGTCTGATCCTGGGCTCGAATGTCGAGCGGCGCCTCGCCGATGATATCGATCCCGCTGGCCTTGAGCTTTTCGGTCAGGAACTTGTTGACCTGCTGGCCCGCCTCGTAATTCGAATAGCCCATCACCGCTGTCTTGATCTTGAACTTGGAGTCGTCGCGCAGCGAGACGACGAAGTCGTGCATGGTCTGCGCATACCCGCGATCGTAGGGGTATCCCAGCGTGAACATGTATTCCGACGCAGCACCGCCCGCCCAGACCGAAAGCGTCGGCATCTTGAGTTCATCCAGCACCGGGGTCAGGGCCAGCATCTGGGCGCTGAGGATGGTTCCGGTCAGCAGCTGGATTTTCTCCTCGGTGATCAGCCGGCGCGCTTCGGCCGCGGTGCGGGCCGGCTGGCTGGTGTCGTCGGCCAGCACCAGCTCGATCTTCGCGCCGCCCTTGCTCTTGATGCCGCCCTCAGCGTTGATCTTCTTGACGATGTAATCGAACGCCGGCTGCCCCTCCTGGGCATATGCCGCAAGGCCGCCGCTCATCGAATTGACCACGCCGATGCGGATGGTCGATTCCGCGGCGCCTGCCCGGCTCACGAACGGGGCGGCGATCGATCCCAGAACCAGCCCAGATGCTCCAATTCCAAATCCGCGGCGAGTCAAGGTCATTCGAATCTCCCTATTGTTGTTTTTGGTAAGCCAACCGGCGTTTAATGAGCGCGCCCGAGCTTGGAAATCAAGCTTGATCTTTGGTCGAAAGCGCTCAGGGCCATGTCGACTTCCGGTGCTGGCAGGGCCACGATGATCCAGCGCGAGTGCCGGCGTTACAGATCGAGATCGCCCGCCAGTAGCCGTTGCGAAATCATTCGCGCCAGGATTTCATTGGTACCATCGGCTATATTGACGATCCGCAGATCCTGCCAGGCGTGCACCAGACCGAGTTCGTTGGTCAGGCCTATGCCGCCATAGGTCTGGATGGCACGATCCACCGTACGAAAGCCGGCCTGGACCGAATAGGATTTGGCCATCGAGAGCTCTTTCAGGGCCTTGTCGCCACGATCGAGCAGCAGCGCTGCGTTCAATCCCATCAGATGGGCGGCGTGGAGTTCGGTCGCCGCCTCCGCGAGCGGAAACGACACGGCCTGGTATTCGGCAATCTTCGCACCGAATGCCTCGCGCTGCTTCGAATAGTCGAGCGCCATCTCGAGCGCCCAGCGCCCCTGCCCGACCGCGCGCGCGGAATTGTAGATACGACCGAGCGACACGCCGTACAACGCGATCTTGAATCCCTGATCGAGTTCGCCGACCAGTTGCCAGGGCTGCACCTCGACATCCTCCAGCACCAGCGCGCCCTCGTGTCCCCCGGCATGGCCGAACAGGCGCACCACGCTTTCCACCGTAAAGCCCTTCGTGTCGGTCGGGACAAGAAAGGCGCTGATGCCGCCGGCCTTGCGCGACGCCCTTTCGGCATCCGTGATGGCAAAAACAATGCACCACTCGGCGGTCGGAGCATTGGTGGTCCAGAGCTTGCGGCCCGATATTTTCCAGCCGGCATCGGTCCTGACGGCGCGCGTCTTGATCATGCTGGCATCCGACCCCGCGCCGGGCTCGGAAAGACCGAAGCACATCGATGTCTTGCCGGTCATCATGTCAGCCAGACACAGCTCGCGGGCCTCCGCGGTGGCCTGGGTCAGCAGCCGGCTCGGACCAAAGGCCCAGTGCGCGATGACCCAGGGAATGATGACGCCCTGCCCGCCGAGCCGGCGATAGATCGCCTCCCACGCCACATAATAAGCCAGGTGGCCGAGATTGCCGCCACCGATTTCAGCGGGCGCGCACATGGCGTAAAAGCCGGCCTCCGCCGACAGCATCCTGATCTCCCGGATCAGGATGCGCGCATCGGACGAATAACGGCCGTCCTCGTCATACAGCCGACGCTGGTCATCGAGCAGCGCGCGGTGCCGTTCAATCCGCGGCGCGACCTCGGTCTCGACAAAGCGCAGAACGCCCTCGCGCACGTCCTTGACATCCTCGGGAAGCTCGAAGGCTATTCCGCCCATTTGAAATCACTTTCCGCCGCGGCGGAATTGCGGTTTCCGCTTGCCGAGAAACGCGGCGACGCCTTCGCCGAACTCATCGCTGCCGAATGCGATCGCCTGCGTCATCGCTTCCTGGGACAGGAAGTCAACGATCGGACCATAGGCCTGATTGAGCAGATGCTTGGTCAATCCGAGCGACGCCGCCGGTCCCTCCGCCAGCGATTGCGCCAACGTCAGCGCTTCGTCGAGCAAGGCAGAAGCTGGAACGACGCGCGTCACCATTCCCAGCGCCACCGCCTCCTCGGCGCCGACGCGGCGGTTCGTCATCAGGATGTCCTTGGCGCGCAACATTCCGATGGCGCGGGGCAAGGTGAGCGCCAGACCGAGGTCAGGCGCGGCGCCGAGGCCGGGAAAACCGGCCTTGAAATACGCGTTGTCGGCCAGCAGCACGAAATCGCACATCATGGCGAGCGAAAAGCCCGCCCCCGCAGCGGCGCCATTGACGGCGGCAACCACGGGCTTTTCACCGGTCAGCAGCAATTTCACCCAGCCATGGCTCGGATGCAGGCGCTCGCGCACCGACGGCGCGCTGCGATCCGCCATGTTGGAGATATCGCCTCCGGCGCAAAACGCCTTGTCGGTCCCGGTAATGACAATACAACGAACCGAGCTGTCGCCCATCAGCTGCGGAATCGCCGTCTCAAGGCCCTTCTTGATCGCGGGGCTGAGGGCGTTCATGGTTTGTGGCTGGTTGAGCCGCAGCAGGGCTATGTCATCCCGGCGTTCGACGATTACCGCGTTCACGTTTCTCTCCCGGATTGTTATAAGCCCGACGGTTCCACTCAAGATATCGACATACGCGTTGAAATGAAATTAGATTTCGCGCCGGCGCGGATTTTCCCTGCGGCATGGATGTCGGCGCAAAAAGGCATTGGTTGATGACGCTGACATTGGGATTGCGGAGATCGCTGGCGCTGGACGCCAATGCCGAGGCGCTGGTAAGCGAAGAGGCGCGGCTGACCCGCCGCGAAATGGTCGATCGCGTTGCCCGTCTCGCAGCCGCGCTGCTCAACCTCGGTATGCAGGACGGCGACCGGGCCGCCATGCTGGCGCCAAACGGCCAGCGCTACGTCGAGTTCTATTTCGGCGTGCTCTGGGGTGGCGGAATCGTCGTCCCCGTCAATTCGCGATTTGCGCTCGCCGAGATGATCGAGCAGGTCCGGGACGCCGAGCCGGTCGTGCTGATCGTCGAGGGCGCGTTCCTCGATATCGGTGAGGAATTGGCCAGAAGCGTTCCGTCCATCAAGACGCTGCTGATCGCCGGAAAGGCAGATGTGTCCCGCCACGACGCTCGATCCGTCGGCTATGAGGACGCCCTTCACGCGGCAAAGCCGGTGCCGGATGCAATGCGCCGGGAAGACGACATCGCCTGCCTGTTCTATACCGGCGGCACCACCGGCCGCTCGAAGGGAGTGATGCTCAGCCACGGCAATCTCTGGGCCAATGCGATGGCCACGATCGCGCATCTTCATCTCGACGACAGCCTCGTGCACCTGCATTCCGGCCCGCTGTTCCACCTTGGCGCTGGCGGCCGCGTCTACGCCACGGCCGTCGCGGGCGGCAAACATGTCGTCATCTCCCGCTTCACGCCAGAGCAGGCGTTGTCGACGATTGCGCGGGAGAAAGTCACGGTCGCGACTTTCGTCCCAACCATGCTCTCGATGTTGCTGCAACTCCCCGATCTTGAGCGTTACGATCTTTCCAGCCTGCGATTGATTACCTACGGCGCCTCGCCGATGCCCGAAGCCGTGTTGCAGGAATGCCTGCGGCGACTGCCACACATACGCTTCGCGCAGTCCTATGGGATGACGGAACTGTCTCCGGTCGCGACCATGCTTGACACAGAACAGCATACACTGAATGCGCCGTCCGGCCGGCTGCGCTCCGCCGGACGACCGGTCTATTCCGCAGAGGTGCGCATCGTCGATCCCGACGACAATGAATTGCCACGCGGCCAGGTCGGAGAGATCGTCGTGCGCGGGCCGATCGTGATGAAGGGCTACTGGCGCCAACCTGAACTCACGGCACAGACACTGCGCGGCGGATGGATGCACACCGGCGATTCCGGATATTTCGACGACGAGGGGTTCCTGTTCATCGCCGATCGCATCAAGGACATGATCATCAGCGGAGGCGAGAACGTCTATTCCATCGAGGTTGAAAACGCGATCTGTTCACACCCTGACGTCTCCCAATGCGCCGTCATCGGCATCCCCGACCAGCGCTGGGGCGAGGCCGTGCATGCAATCGTCGTTCCGCGCGCCGGCTTGGCTACGCTAAGCGCGGAATCGATCGTTATGCACTGCCGAACCCTGATTGCCGGCTACAAATGCCCGCGCAGCATCGACCTTCGTGACGAACCGTTGCCGCTATCGAGCGTCAACAAGGTCGACAAGGCCGTGTTGCGCGAGCCGTTTTGGAAGGATCGAACGCGTCAGGTCAATTGATACCGCTTAGGCGTCGAACCCGCGCGCGGTCCGGCGTCCGAGCAACGTCGCTGTCCGTCTGCGGCCACTCCCTAGCCGCTCGGACGCCGACCAATACCGCGAATTGCAATGACGGCTAAGCGTAAAGTCGAGGTGTGACGCGGTAGCTTTAGGTTCGAACATATCTGTCGCCGCCCCTTTCGTTCGGTGGTGCCTCACTGGTTCGACCATGGCCCCGTTTTCACACCCCGCTCATCGAACCGGACAGGCAAATTTCCCGCATCCGGCTCTCGGACAAAACTCACGTCTTCACCCACGGCACGTCGTGCCCACGCCTGCTCAGGCGTACGAGCCCGAAGTGCCCGTAAAGATGCGAGAGTGGATAGGTCCCGCGCTTGCGACGCCTGGTTTTGTGCTTGAAATGCAACCAGCGGCGCAACCGCGTCGCTGTGTAGCTGTCGATTGCCCGATACGCCTTGCTGACGGTGCCTACTTGGAGGTAGTTCGCCCATCCGCGCAGCGTCTCGCGATCCAGACCTTCACGCCCGAGCCCCAGCCCGACGACGCCGGCGCGGCGGTGGGTTTCGTATCCGGCATGTTCGGCATCGGCGGCGGCTTTCTGATGACGCCGCGAACGCGGATCGACCGTCCCTGCACAACCGAAAGCGCACCTCGGAGGGACTAAAGAATCCCGCAGGGGTTTGAGTTTGCGTCAAGAGTTTGATTTGTTCTGCTTTCGCATGCTTTCATCGACGTCTACTTCTCGATCTTATCGTGCAATTGCCAAAAGCGCACCGTGCGCTCGGCGGTTTCCGCGGACAACTTGCTGTAATCCTTTGATGCGAGATCCAGCGTTGCTTCATCAATTCGGTGCTTGACTGGCCGATGGCGAAGGATCGTCTCGACCACCGCCCAGCCCAAGCCGGCTGATTTGCAAGGAATCAGGATAAGATCGGCGCGAAGTCCTTCTAACAGCCGCGCCATCATGCCGGTTGGCGCGCTGTTGTTGAGAATGGCGAGTGACGCGGCGACTTCATCGAATTTTCGGGATTCGGCGAACCTGCTGATAGCATCGTCGTTGAGTTCGTTCAGGCCTTTCATCCGCCTCACCACCGCTTCGGCCCGGCTGAAATCCCGCTTCGGCGGGCCTTCCCCTTGCGCCGCACCGGCGATCGTTTTTAGCACACGCTTGATTTCTTCTTGCAACTCGGCGGGCGCGATCAATGCTAGGCGAGCGCGCACCGCCTCGGTGGCACGCTGCAATAGATCCCGCAAGAATTTGACCGGGAGGTCGACCCGAAGCCCAAGTATCTCGGTGAGTTCATCATCGGCTTCAGCGTGCGCAACCATGCCGCCATAGCCAATATCGGAAAAGCGCGCGCTTGGGTTGTTGGCAAGTTTGCGAATGACCGTGCGTTCGCCACGATCGACGATCACATCGGTAACGGCCTCCGGTAGGTTGGGCCGGCCCGAAATGGCGAGCAGATGGTCCTGACCCTTAATCTTAGCTATCTCAACGAGCGTGCTGGTCGTCAGTCGGCCAGAGCTGGCCAAGACGGTGCCGGCTACCGCGATTTGATCGTCCCAAGCAAGACGCTCAATCACTCCCGACGGAGCGTATTCGATCGCCGCCAGCCGGGTGCCGAGTTCGGCTTTTACGCGAGTTTCAACGCGGGCGACAAGATGACACAGGACATCATCGAATATCTTGATTTGGCCTTCGCTTAGGCGATCCCCGTCATGCAGGAAAAGATCCGTGACTTGTCGGAGGGTGCTAACTCGCTTCGCAGGGGAGCCGGTTCTTACGGCATCTTCAAGTTCGGCGATTATGGAAACTGACTGTTGCACGCTATTCCGACGCCCTCGTTGGCATGGCAAGTGGCAAACAATAAAAATGGTCGCGCCCGGTCGGGCGGTAATAACAATTGAGACTAGGCATAACTTCTTAGCGGCAGGTTAAGTGAGACTCGGTAGAAAGGACGTGATTTCAGTTGCTGACGCGCCACGACGGGCCGATCGAAACGAACGTCGCTTTGAACCCCGAACAAGGAGCGTCCGCACATGCCAGGTCCTACGACCACGCCGGATCACCAGGCGCTCGCGATGGCGCGCCCTGACGTTTTGCCTTCCGCGTTGTCGAACGCGTCGGCACTCAGAAAATTCCAGTTTTCGCGGCTCAATGGCTGGCCTGTGCACTCCCCTGCCGACACTTCACCTGCCTGCTCACGGCTTGGGGCCGATGTGGATCGCTAGTCCTTCTTCGCAGTGGACTTTCACCACCTACTCCTTGCCGGCTTAACCGGCGCTCCGACAAGCAAGATGGGAATCCCCGTCCAGATTGTCGCGCTAAAGGGTTAGTCGAAGGCCACGCCGATGCGCTCTTCCTGGCGCCAGATGACGTGACAGGGAATGTGCGTGCCGTCCGCCTTGAAGAAAAGGTTGAAGCGCTCGGGGATTTCGTCGGCGTTGGCAACGTCGAGCGCCGCCCCCGAAATGGTCATGTCGCGGACTAAGCAATTGATCGCACAGCCAACGAACTGAATCGCACCGGACATCAATACAGGCTTGCGAGGGATCGCGCGTCTTTCCATGAAACCTTGATATGTTGAAATTCTTATAAAGATGAGCCTGTGTGTTGAATTTCTTTCTGCTCAAGAGGAGCATCCAGCGCGTACTCCCAAAACGAACCGAACTCGTCGGGCGTTTCATTGAGCCATGATATGGCGTCGCGCACGGTCAGCCAGATGATCCGTTCCTCCCCTTCGAGCTTCCCTTCCGATGACATGTGCAGGAGGAAGGCGCCGTCAGTCGTCCGAAAAAGCCGTTCGTGTCCGATGAATTCTCCCATCGACTGGTAGTCGATTACGGGATGGTCACGGGATGCCAGCAGCTGCATGACGATTCGGGGCCCAGAAGTGTTCCGCCCGATGAGAAACTAATATGGTTAATAAGGCCGTAATTTTACGGAGATGCTCCGAAGGCGGCCTTTAATCGAACGCCACGCCGATCAGATAGCCGCCCCGTCGCACGATTCGGCAGGGCAGGCGCAATCCATCGTCCGGCATGACTAACAAGAAACTATCGGGAATTCCGCAAAGGTCAGACAGCTCTATCGCAGCCCCGGTAACGGACAGGTTGCGTACTACACAATTGATCGGTTTCCCGCCGATGAACTCGATGGTGGCGGCTTTAGAGACGCGGAAGCGAGGGGCAATCCTGGTTTCGACCATAGGTCAAAAAATACATCGGGATTCTAACCGATTGATGAATTTCTCCGTAGTTCTACGAAGAACAAATTGGGGCTGTGTAAACTATAATACTTCCAATATTCCAGAATGGGAAATTAGGACAGTCGCCCACACGACTTAGCACAGCAAAGGTCAAATACGGACAGTTACTGGCGGACACACAGGAGCAACTCAGAATCTTTGCTGAACGCGTCAGATAATGAGGCGGCTGGCCTACCCACAACCTGATCAACATGGTCGCGATCACGGCCATCTCGGGTACCGTTCTGCTTACCGTTTCAGCCAGGCATTTTTCAGACGGCGTCATTCGCGTATGAGATGGAGCTGCCGGCCAGAGCGTTCAGAGTGCACAGGGATCTCGTTCACAACCAAGAGAGGTACGCTTCTCGCGCTTTGCATCCACTCATACGCCCGGTGCACTCTCGCTTTGAGGCAAGGGAAATTCGATCTGATCAAAGAGGCGCGTGGAATCGCTGAAATAGTCCGCTGCCGCCCTCCTCCTTTCGCGATCGATACACAGCTATGACCCCCCGGCACGTTTTCACATTCAGGCGATGGAAATCTAGGTTCAATCGCTCGAGATCACCCGCCGTGATTCGGTAATTGGGCGCCCCCAGGAACAGGAGCGCCATCGTAGTCGGCCAGGAGAAATCCAGCGATTTAGCCAGGATCAACACAGGCTCGCGATCCTTCTCGATCAATGCGCGTTCCACGATGTTGATCGGCAGTGGACATAGTAGTGATAGCGCAACGGCCGTTTCGTTGAATTTGAGCGAGTGGGCGAATTCAAAAACCTTGTCTTCGGTCAACTCGCCTCGCTCGCGCAACTTTGCCACCGTCCGCTTGGCCGCGAAATAATCCTTCGAGGCCGGACCAAATCTGGCCTGGATTGCGCCGGTGACATCAACGACGACCCGATGGATCTCTGGCTCGATATCCGGGCGCTCCTGCTCGAGCTTCCGTCGTACCTCTTCAGAGGCCTTGGCGATCAGCTGATGGAAGAGGTGCCGTGGAATGTCCTTTCGAAGCCCCACGGACTCAGCCAGGATCGAATCCCCTTCCGACCGCCGCACCAAGTGCAGGAAGCCGGAGTTTGAAAAGCTCGCTCCCTTGTTTGATGCGACCGAGCTTACAACATCGTTGGAACCGCGCACCACCAGGACATCGGTCACAGCTTCTGGAACAGATCTGCGCTTGGAGATCGCGAGCAGGTGCTGCTGGCTCTTGTTTTTGGCACAAGAGATCAACGTCTTGGCGTCGAGGCGATCCGACTGGCTGAGAACGGGCCAGGCGACGTCAATACAGTCGTCGTCGGCCAATTGGCGCGTCAGTTTGAAGGGTGCATTGTGAGTGCAGGCTAACTTTCCTGCCAGCCGAACACGTGCGGTCGTTTCAATCTCCTGAGCGAGACGACCGATGATCTCGCCAAACGTCCAGATTTGATCCTCGGAGTAAGTGCCCGCGATCAGCACATCGGTCGCATGCCATAGCGCCCGCAGACAGCTCTCGGGATTCCCCCGTGAAACAGCCTCTTCCAAATCGACTAAGAATGATGCGGTGACAGCCATGGCAGCGGCTCGCAGCTTGAACAAGTTCAAAACAAAAAGAATTCAATCAACGGGGCGATTACATCATCTCAAGGTTGAACAACCGGTAAAGCTCTCGGCCAGCCCTGGGCTTGGTTAACGTCCGCCCAAGCGACACGCTCAAATTTTAGATTGTTGCCGCGGGCGCGGCGCGATCGGGCGGGTGCCGTTCGCGCATTGCGACTTTAGCCAGGCGCTCGCTAAGGCATTCGTTCGCGAAAGACGCGTTATGCAATACCTCGGCCAATGGACGATCTTGCCCAAAGCGGCGCGGGTCATCGACACCGACCTTGAACGACAGGGCCGCAACGGGACCGACGCCGGGAACTGCCAGCAAGTACCAGGCTGGGAGCATTCGATGAACGGCGTAGTTTCAACTTGTGTTGCAACAATGCAACAAAAAGCGAACAAAATTGCGTTCGGTGCCGAAGGGGGAAACCCCGGCGGTCGCTCAGGTCTCCAGCGTC
>CAVRIQ010000039.1:0-231090 GCA_963721275.1 uncultured Alphaproteobacteria bacterium
TCGTCGAAGATGATGACCTTGGCCTCGTGCAGCACGGCGCGCGCGATTTCGACCATCTGCTTCTTGGCGGCGCCGAGCAGGCCGACGGTCGCGGTCGGCGTGACGTCGAAATTGAGCGACTGCAGGAATTGCTGGGCGGCGATGTAGATGCCGCGCAGCCGGTTGTAGAACTTCTCCTGGCCCAGGAACAGGTTCTGCGCCACCGTCATGGTCGGAACCAGGCTGTTCTCCTGGAACACCATGGCGATGCCGAGATGGCGGGCCTCCAGCGGCGTGCGCGGCGCTGCCTCGACGCCGTCGACCTCCATCGTTCCGGAGGTGAGCGCGACGACGCCGGCCATCACCTTGGTGAGCGTCGATTTGCCGGCGCCGTTTTCGCCGACCAGGGCATGAATTTCGCCGCGCCGCAGTTCGAAATCGACGTTCTCGATCGCGGGAACGCCGGCATAGAGCTTGGTCGCCTTGCGAAGTGCCAGGATGATGTCGCTCATGCGCGCAACTCCTGCTCGATACCGGCAAGCTGCATCCGCAACAGCCGGCCCGGCCCCTTGGCGATGGCGAACAGCGCGCCGTCCATCTCGACGGCCGCCACGACGCCATGGTTGACGCCGTCGACCCTGGAATGCAGCGCGTAGAGCGGCACGCCGCCCGCATCGAGCCGGATGACGAGACCGTAGGAGCGCGGCGGCGCCCACGGCTTGACGACGCCCATGGTCTTGATATGGGCGCCCTGCATCGGCTCGAGAAAGGACTGGCCGGATTTCAGTTTGGGCGCGATCCAGTATTCCGGATCGATTTCCGCCATCATGCGGCGCCGGTAGGCGCTTTCGCGCAGCACGAATTCGACCAGTTGGGTGCGCGCCGCGAACGCCGTCAGCCAGAAGCCGCCGGAAGAGGCCGGCGACAGCCGCGACGGATAGACCGGCAGATGTTCCAGTACGGTGCGGGGGCTTCCGTCGGCGCCCAAGGCGATCACGCGGTGCCGCCAGCTTTCGCTGACGAAGAGCTCGCTGCCCGCCGCACAGACGCCGAACGCATAGCGCAGCCCGGAAGCGGCCGTGCGAATGCTGCCGCTGGCGAGGTCGAGGACAAGCACGCGTCCGCTGCGGCCGCGGTCCATCAGATCGTGCACCCATTGGCCGGTAGGGACGCGCCGTCGAGCCGTCGGTCGCGACCAGCGTCCTGCCCGGCCCCGGCGCCAGCGCGTTGATCGCACTGCATCGCGGAATCGGAAAATGTCACGGTGGGCGATGGGGCGGACGGCGTGGCGAACACCTGCACCTCGCGCCCGTCGAGCGCGACCGCGATGCCGCCATCCGGCAGGCAGCACAGCGCGGTGATCGGGCGATCGAAGCGCCTGACCTCGGCGGTGGCCGCGCCGTCGAGGCGCCGGACGCGGGTGCCGTCGGCGATGTAGAGCGCCTTGCCGTCGGTGGCGAGGTCCTCGGGCGCGTCGAACTCTCCGACGAGCTCGGCCTTTTCCAGGATCTGGTTCGGCTTCAACGCGCCGTCGAACGACGGCACCGTGATGGTCGCCTCGCCCCGCCCCAGCAGGCGGTCGGCGAAAATCCTGAGCGCCGCGATCACTTGCTCTTCCCCCAGCGCCGGTCGTACTGGACGAAATCGGGGTCGGCGCCGTCGAGCTTGTAGCGGCCGATCCGGTTGTTGGCGATGCCGCCGAGATAGAGATAGCCGCGGTGCTCGCGCATCGAGGTGATCATCGGATGGTTGACGCCGCGCAGGTCCCACAGCGAATCGAGCACTTCGCCGCGCTCGTTGAACTTGATCACGCAGCCGGTGTTGATGTTGGGGAACAGCCATTCGTCGATCGGAACCCGCTTGCCCATCCGCTTGCGGAAGCCCGGCATCTTCCAGGCAAGGTCGAGCGCCGGGCTGCGCATGCCGACCATGGCCAGCCAGTAATTGCCGTCGGACGCCAGGTTGATGTTGTCGGGATAGCCGGGCAAATTGTCGATGACCATCTCGACCTTTCCGCTCTTCGGGCCGTCGAACCAGTAGCGCTTGATCGAGCAGCCGAAGGTTTCGGCGAACAGGATCGACTGGCCGTCGCTCGCGATGCAGATGCCGTTGGGGAATTTCAGCCCGCGCAATACCGTGCGCGTGGTGCCGTTGTTGGGGTCGTGGCAGATGATCCGGCCGTTGCCGCGCGCTTCCAGTCCGTCGACCGGCCACTCGTCCATCTCGTAGCGGACGGTGGCTTCGGAAAAGAAGATGCGTCCGTCGTCGGCGATGTCGAGATCGTCCGCCAGCCGCAGCCGGCTGTCGTCGTTGACCGAGTAAAGGCTGCGGTTGGTCTCGTCGGTGACCTTCTCGACCTTGCGCTCGGGCGTGATGCGATAGAGCCCCATGCCGCCGATGCAGACGTAGAGATTGTCCTTGCGGTCGAACGCCATGCCGAGCGGCTGGCCGCCGATATGGGCGAACACCTCCATCTCCTGATAATCGGGCGCCAGAAAGCGCATGATGTCGCCATGGCGCGAGCCGGCGTAGAGATTGTCGTTGCGGTCGAGGATGACGTCCTCCGGCGCCTCGATGCGGCCGAGCCCGATCAGCGTCACGTCGCGCAATTTGTCGTTCTGCGCGAACGGGCCGCTGCCGGGCGCGGTCGAAGCCGCCGGCGCCAGCCCGTGATAGGTCGGGCTGACATAGACCTTGCTGATGATGCGGTTGCGGTTCTTCAGCCAGCGGATATCGATGGTGGCCGCGACCAGCAGCACGCCGGCCAGCACCATGCGATTGACGCCGCCGCTCACCGAAAGCGTGGTCATTCCGTTGATCAGGAACAGCACGATCAGCGTGCCGACCAGGGCCTTGGTGACCGAGCCCTTGCCGCCGCCGAGGCTGATGCCGCCGAGCACGGTCGCGGTCAGCACCGTTACCTCGAGCCCGACGCCGACGTCGCCGCCGACCGTGCCGAGACGGGCGGCGAAGAACAGCGCGCCGATCGAGGTCAGGACGCCGCTCGCGGTGTAGCACAGCGCGATCGTGCGGCGCACCGGAATGCCGGAATTGTAGGCCGAGCGGCGCGAGCCGCCGATCGCGGTGACGTGCCATCCCGGCCGCAGGCGGGTCAGGAAGATATGTCCGAACACCGCGACCACGATATAGACCAGCACGACGCTGGGGACGCCCGCGACCACGCCGCCGCCGACGAAATTCCAGGACGGGAAGTCGGGAAAGGCAGCGGCGATGGTGTTGGAATAGTCGAACAGCAGGAGGTCGTAGGCCGAGCGGTAGATAATGAGCGTGATCAGCGTGGTGATGAAGGCGCGCAGCCTCAGGTAACCGATCAGGAGGCCGTTGACGGCGCCGAGCGCCGCGCCGCACACCAGCGTGGCTGCGATCACCGCCGGCACCGGCCAGTTCAGCACGTTGAGGCAGAACAGCGCGCAGAAATCGGTCAGCGCGAACATCGATCCCACCGAAAGGTCGATGCCGCCGACGATGACGACCAGCGCCATGCCGAGCACGATGAAGCCGATTTCGCCGGCCTGCCGTCCGGTATCGGCGAGGCCGCCGACGGAGAGAAAGCCGGGGATCGACCGGCTCAGCAGGATCGTGACGATCAGGAGAACGATCACCGGGATCGCGGTTTCCGTCCAGCGCTTGGACAGGATTTCGCCAAGCAGATGATCCGGCCAGTAGCGGTATCGCAATCGAAGCAGCGCGTCTTGCATTGGCGGTCCGGATCGAAGGAGGAAACTTGTCAGTGGGCCGGCGGGCTCATCTTTGGAAAATCCCGGGACGAGCGGCCATGCGCAACGCACGGCCGCTCGCCAGCGAGGCGGTTGCCTATTTCTTCAGGTCGCTGAGATTCCAGCAGGCGGTGTCGCTCCCGGCGTTCTCCTTGGTGATCGGGATCAGGGTCGTGTACATCGATCCCTTGACCGATCCCGGCTTGACGCCGGAGGAGACCAGCCACTTGATCGCGCCGGCCATCTGCGCGGCCTGGGTCGGAACGTCGTAGCTGAGGTCGAGGTCGAACGCGCCGGACTTGACGAGGTCGCAGGCGCCCCTGCGCTCGCCGCCGCCGGAGGTCGAGACCCACACCTTGCCGGTGAGGCCCGCTTCCTTCACCGCGGCCGCGGTGCCGATATCCATGCCGTCCCAGAAGCCGACGATGCCGCAGAGATCCGGATTCTGCTTCAGCACGGTCTGGGTGATCGCCTTGGCTTTCGCCGCATCCCAATCCGCGGCCTGGCTGGAGACGACCTTGATGTCGGGATTCTTGGCCAGCACGTTCTCGACGCCCTTGAGGGTGTAGGCGCTCGCCGCCGCCGACAGCGCGCCCTGCACGATCGCGATCTTGTTCGATTTGCCCTTGCAGAAATTGACCACGGCCTCGGTGTCGCGTTCGCCGATCTCGATCCAGTTGGCGCCGACAAAGGCCGATGAGCGATAGCTCGAGCCCATGTTGATCTGGATGACGTAGATGCCTTCGTTCTCGGCGCGCTGCAGCAGCTTGGCGTAGGTCTGCACGTCGGGATTGTGGATGATCATCGCCACGGGCTTTTCGGAGATCAGCGTCGTCACCGCCTGCGCGCCGGCGTTGGTGCTCCAGTTCGGATCGCGGACCACCACCTTGACGCCGTAGGGCTCGAGCTCCTTCTTGACGCCGGCGAACCAGCCCTCGGTGAGATCGAAGTTCATCGCGACCGGAACATAGGCCACCGTCTTGCCGGCCAGCGATTCCTTGAATGATTTCTGAAACGGCTCGTCGAGGCCCTTCTGCGCCAGAACCGGCGAAGCCGCCGCCGCGGCCAGGCCGAGTCCCAACAGCATGGTCTTGAGTGTCGTGTTTCCGGATCGTGTCATGTCGTACCTCCCGTTTTTTGATTGATCGATAAGGCAGCGGTTCAGATATCGCCTTGTTGCGCCGTCTCCTCGTTGCGCGGGTTCAGGAAGGAATCCGCGATGACCGCGGCCAGCAGCACCACGCCCTTGACGAGGTTCTGGCCGGAATAGGAGACGTCCATGATCGTCATGCCGTTGAGCATGGTGCCGATCAGGAGCGTGCCGATGATGACGTTGAGCACGCCGCCGCGCCCGCCCGACAATCCGATGCCGCCGAGCACGACCACCAGGATGACGTCGTAGATCAGGGTCGAATTGAAGATGCGCGTCGGCATGCTGTTGACGGATGCGGCCATGATCAGGCCGGCCCCGAAGCCGATCAGCGCCGCCAGCACATATTGCAGCACGATGATGGGCCGGGTCGGGATGCCCGTGACCCGCGCGCCGTTGGGATTGTCGCCGATCGCGTAGACATAGGCGCCGAGCCGCGTCCGCCGCAGGAAGAACGCGACCGCGACGCAGAACAGCGCGAACATCACGATCGGCATCGGTATGCCGAACAGCGTGCCCTGTCCGAGCTTCTCGAATCCGTCGAGCCCCGGGCTCCACTGCACCACATCGAGCTTGAACAGCGCCGCCTGGCCGAGGCCGGCGAGAAACAATCCCGACGCCAGCGTCGTGAACAGCGACGGCACCTCGGCATAGGCGATCAGCCATCCGTTCGCCAGGCCGAATACCGCCGTCAGCACGAAGGCCGCGGCCAGCGCGGTCGGCAGCGAGTGACCGTCCTGCACCATCTGCAGCACCAGCCCCGGCGGCACCGCCAGCGCCGCGATCAGCGAAATGTCGATGCCGCGCCCGATCACGACGATCGCCATCGCAAGGCCGAGGATGCCGAGCACCGCCACGTTCTGCAGCAGCGTCAGCATATTCGCGGTCGTCAAAAAGCCGGGGAGGGTAGCTGCGAAGACGGCGAACAGCGCCGCAAAAACCGCAAATACGATTCCCTGCTGCCCAATGCTCCGGATTCCCATCCCGACTTCTCTTCTTGTTTTCTTTGCCGCAGATGTTGGCGCGCTTTGATCGTCAATGCAAGCGATCCCGGCTGGCCTGAAGCGACGCGGCGCCGTCGTCAAAGCGCAGGCCGGCTTTGCGAATATTCCGCGCAGAGAAACGCAGGAATCTGCAGAGATCGGATCGCCGCGGCCGGCGACGGGAGGCCGGGTTGCGTGACGGCCGTCCCGATCAGGTCTGGCGAAAGTAGGGTCTGCGCTTCAAGATCAGGAAGGCGACCGGGGAAGCCATCAGGATCGCGCCGACGACGAACGCGAGAACGATCTCGCCGGCGCCGGCGCGGGCGTGGACGAATTCGGCGATGCCGAGCGGATAGAACAGCAGCACGGCTGTCATCAGGCCCGGCGAGAAGCGGCCCTTTGCCTTGATGAAGGGCAGCACATGAAAGAAGCTGGCGTTGATCAGCATCAGCGCTGCGTATGACAGGGGCGCGACCGTCATGCTGTCGGCGAGTCCGGCCTGGACGATACCGAGCACCACCACCACGGCGTTGGTCATGTAGAAATCCGACCATTCCACCGGCAGGCCGATCACGGCGCGGGCCCAGTTGCGCCAGTCGAACATGTATTCCTCGAGGATGTGGACCGCGTAAGCCGCCAAAGCCAGCCACGCGAAATCTGCTTGCGACATGCGTTCTCCGGTGAAATGCGGCTGTGCGCGCTCGCTTCGCCGGGTGCGGTCGGCAACCGGACCAGCGAGCGGGCCATGTTTACCGGTCTTTGGGGAACGATTGAACACGGCTGGCGCGAATGTCCTCCGCTTTTTCGGCCGGCTTCGCCGCACAGCGGCGCTATCGCGACCGCTGCCCCGATGCGCTAAAGGAAGCCATGCGTCCGCTCCTGCACCCCACGCTGATCAACGGGCGAACCGGCGATCCCGCGCTCTATATCGAGACGCTGTTCGAGCAGCGCGCGATCCTGTTCGACCTCGGCGACATCACGTCACTGTCGCCGCGGAAGATAAGGCGGCTCGAGCACGTGTTCGTCTCGCATGCGCATATCGATCATTTTTTCGGCTTCGACCGGATGCTGCGGGTGCTGGTCGGCCGCGAAAAGCAGATCCGTCTTTACGGCCCGGAAGGTTTCGTCGATCAGGTCCACCACAAGCTTGGCGCCTATCGCTGGAATCTCGTCGATCGCGAGCCCGGCGATCTCGCCTTCGCGGTGACGGAAATCGCAGCCTCGCTCGCCACCCAGACCGTGCGGTTTCGCCTCAAGACGGCGTTTGTCGCCGAGGCCATGGGCACGGGCCGGATCGAGCAGGGCCTCCTCGTCGAGGATCCGATGTTCCGGGTTACGACGGCGGTGCTGGACCATCGCACGCCATGCCTGGGGTTCGCCATCGCGGAACCCGCGCACTTGAATGTCTGGAAGACCCGGCTCGAAAAACTGGGGCTTCCGGTCGGGCCGTGGCTCGGCGATCTCAAGCGCGCGGTGATCGAGAACAGGCCGGATGATTTTCCGGTTCGGATCCGTGCTTCCGCGACCAGCCCGGACCAGCACGACATGCCGCTCGCAACACTTCGCGAGGTCCTGACGGAGACGCCGGGCCAGAAGATCGGCTACGTCACCGACGTCGCCGATACCGCGGATAATCGCAAGAAGATCGTCGAACTGGTCAGGGGCGCCGATCTTCTCTTTATCGAATCCGCGTTTGCGAAAGCGGATGTGGCGCTGGCGAGCGAGCGGGCGCACCTGACCACCGCGGCGGCCGGGCAAATCGCCCGCGAGGCCGGGGTGCGCCGGGTCGAGCCGTTCCACTTCTCCCCGCGCTATGCCGGCGAGGACGCGCGAATGCTGAATGAGGTGATGGCGGCTTTTGCCGGGCAAACGGGAACCAAAAAGCATCCCTGACGCCGGTGGCGGACCTTGCGCTCGCGCGCCGCCGGCGGCACATTGGACGGGCGGCCGCAAAGAGCCGCCAGACAGCAAGAGCGATATTCCAGGGAACGCGCATGGCCGCCACGCGGATCGACTGCGATATCCATCCCGCGGTGGGCGGAACGCGCACCACGCTGCTGCCCTATCTCGACGATCACTGGAAGGAACAGGTGGTCAGCCGCGCCATCGACGGCCTCGATCTCACCAGCTATCCGCCTGACATGCCGCTGTCCGGCCGCGCCGACTGGCGGCCGGCCAAGGGCAAGCCCGGCAGCGATCTGGCGATGGTGCAGCGCGGCGCGTTCGACCAGCTCGGCTCGAGCCACGCGATCTGCAACGTGCTCTACGGCGCGCAGGCGGTGTACGATCCCTATATGGCCGCCGCGTTCTGCAAGGCGATCAACGACTGGATCGCGGCCGAATGGCTTTCTCGCGATTCCCGGCTGCGCGCTTCGATCGTGGTGCCCCTGCAGGCGCCGGATCTCGCGATCGAGGAAATCGAGCGCCGCGCGGGCGACCACCGCTTCGTCTCGGTGCTGGTGCTGGCGCAGGGCGAGATGCTGCTGGGACGCCGCCACTACTGGCCGGTGTGGCAGGCGGCCGAGAAACACAAATTGCCGATCGCGGTTCACGCCGGCAGCCAGTATCGCCAGGCGCCGAGCTCGGTCGGCTGGCCGTCCTATCGTTACGAATATTATCTGGCCGAGGCGCAGGCGTTCCAGGCCCAGGTGCTCAGCCTGATCTACGAGGGCGTATTTGTAAAATTCCCCGGCCTCAAGGTGGTGCTGATGGAGTCCGGCATCAGCTGGCTGCCGGCCTTCATGTGGCGCGCCAACAAGACCTGGCGCGGCGTGCGCGTCGAAGTCCCCTGGATCGACCGCGAGCCGGCGTCCATCATGCGCGACCACATCCGCCTGACCACGCAGCCGTTCGACAGCCCGCCGGACGCGAAAGGCGTCGCCGACATCATCGACATGATCGGCTCGGACAAGATGTTTTTGTTTTCGTCGGATTATCCGCACTGGCAGTTCGACGGCGACGACGCGATCCCGCCGCATTTGCCGGCCGGCATCGTGGCGCGCATGTGTGAAGACAATCCGCTTGAAACCTTTCCGCGGCTGAAGCTCGCCGCATGACTTTCCTAAGGAGGCTCGCATGAGTGATGTCATCGACCGCCCCGTGCTCGAACAGGAAGCTTCCGCCAAAAGCCGGCTGCGGATCATCGACTGCGACGTGCATCCGAGCCTGCATTCGCGCGCCGACCTCAATCCCTTCCTGTCGAAACGCTGGCAGGAGCACCTGAAGAGCTACGGCGATCATCTGCGCACGCCCTATATCGGCACCACGCCCTATCCGCGGTCCTCGCCGCTGATCGCGCGCCGCGACGCCTGGCCGCCGACCGGCGGGCCGCCCGGATCGGATCTCGCCTTCATGCGCAAGCAGCACCTCGATCCGCTCGACATCGAATTCGGCATCCTGCAGGTGCTCGATCTCTTCATCTTCTCGCAGCAAAACCTCGATTTCGGCGCCGCGATCCAGCGCGCGGTCAACGACTGGCAGCTCGCGAACTGGTGCAGCCGCGAGCCGCGGCTGAAAGCCTCGATTCTCGTCGGCCAGGACGACACCGAAGCCGCGATCGCGGAGATCGAGCGCTGCGCGAAAATCGGCCAATACGTGCAGATCAATGTCTCGCCGCGCGCCAACGAGCCGCTCGGCCGCCATCGCTACTGGCCGATCTACGCGCGCTGCGAGGAACTCGGCCTGCCGCTCGGCATTCACGTCGGCGGCTATGGCGGCCACGCGCCGACCGGCGGCGGCTGGCCGTCCTACTACGCCGAGGAGCACCAGTCGAACGCGCATACGATGGCGGCGACGCTGACGAGTTTTGTCATCGAAGGCGTGCCCGAGCGGTTTCCAAAACTCAAGATCGTGTTCATCGAGGGCGGCTTCGGCTGGATCTCCTCCACCATGTGGCGGATGGACCAGCATTTCGAGAGATTCCGCAGCGAGGTGCCGCACCTCAAGCGGCGGCCGTCCGAGTATGTGAAGGAGCATTTCTGGTTCACGACCCAGCCGATCGACGAGCCGGACGAGGCGCGGCATCTGCGATCCCTGATCGAATGGGTCGGCGTCGACCGCCTGCTGTTCTCCTCGGACTATCCGCATTGGGATTTCGACGATCCGCGCTTTGCCTTCAAGACGCCGTTGAGCGAAGCCGAACGCCAGAAGATCTTCAACGGCAACGCCCGCGCGCTGTACAAGCTTTGAAGCAATGACCCGTCACATCGTCGCCCGCACCACGGAGATCCCGCCCGGCGGCAACAAGGTGGTCGGCGTGGACGGCCGCGACATCGTCGTGTTCCATGTCAACGGCGAATACTTCGCGCTGCTCAACCGCTGCCCGCATGCCGGCGCGCCGCTCGACAAGGCCGCCTGCGTCGCGCGGCTGACCTCGCCGGAGCCGGGCGTCTATCAGCGTTCCCGCGTCGGCGAGCTGCTGCGCTGCGCCTGGCACGGCTGGGAATTCGACATGCGCAACGGGCAATCCTGGTTCGATCCGAAGCGGGTCAAGGTGCGGACCTATCCGGTCGTGATCGAGGACGGCGAGACGCTGGCCAGGGGGCCCTATGTGGCGGAGACGTTTCCGGTCCACATCGAGGACAGCTACGTCGTCATCGAGACCTGAGTGAAGCGGCCTATCGGCCGCGCAAACGCGGCAGTTCGGGCACGATCGCACCCATCGCCGCGCGTCTGTCGGCGACGGCATATTGAAACTGCTCGAGCACGAGGCCCAACGCCGACAGGTCTTCTTCCTCGATCGCGCCGTCGTCGAAGGCAGCGAGCGCTTCACGGAGTACGCGATCCACCTCGCGTTGCAGGGCCAGCAAATCTTCCTCTGCTTCCGCTTCGCGCGCCCTGGGGATCAGGTCCAGGACCCGGTCGCGATGTGCGGTATTTTCCTCCCTTTCGTCCCCCTTCAAAAAGTGATTCAGCCAGGCGCCGCCCGAACCAAGCCCCGAGAGAACCAGGATGGCGAACCAGAAATAATCGCTGTACCTGTCGAGGAACGTGCGTTCGGTGCCGTCGATGTAGGCCGCCACGCCCGCGTGCACGGGCAGCTCGGCGTCCTTGTCGGTGTCCGGCTTCTTGATGTGGGCGGCGCCGGGCACCTGCCCGGCAAGCACATGGCGAATGGCGAACAACTGCCGGGCCAATGCGGCAATCGTGGTTTCAGACAGGGATTTTCGCGCGACGATCAGGTGATTGACGCTGATCGTATCGACCTTGTCATCCGGCCAGGCCGGCTTCGCGTTGAAGATGCTGCCCGGAATCTCCTCGGATTCATAAAGCGGGTGCTTCAGCGCGATCGTTTCCGATACGTCGACCGGCAGAAATTGCGGCTCGCCCCTGGAACGCGCGGTTGCGGCCAGTGCATCGGCGGTGATCCTGCTGTCCAGCGGGCCCACGGCCATGAATGCGTCGAGGCTCGGATCGCGCGCCATATCCTCGACCTGGCTGGTGCCGAACTGCGTGACCGCGACCTTGTCGGCGGCCACGCCGGACTCGGTCAGGATCACGCGGAGCAATGCGACATTTGCCGGCGTTCGGCCGATGATGCCGACCCGATGTCCCTCCAGATCGGCGATGGTCTTGATTTTCGCCGCCGGTTTTCGCTTCGATCCCTTGGCCGCAGGCGCCGACCACAGCACGACAAAGTTCTGGCGCACGATGGCGACGGTTTCGGCAACGGCCGGCATGTCGAGATCGCCGCGGGCAACCGCAAGGTCGGCCTTGCCGGCACCCAGGGCGGCGAGGCTTTCCACCGCGCCGCTGGTCGCGATTGGCGCAAGCCTCACTCCACGGCGGTCGAGCGCGAAGGCTTTCGCCAGCGCCTGGATCAGCTTCTGGTCGTCGCTGTCCGGCGGACCGACGGCGATCCGAAGCGTCACCGGCTGCAACGCGTAATACAGCCCGCCCGCGGCCACGCCGAAAACAACCAATCCGGCGGCCAGCAGCAGGAGCAAGGAGTTCCTCCTCCTCCGGCTCCGGCGAGACACGTCTCTGGGTTCGCCAAGGTCGTCTGATGGGGACATCATTGCTGCCAGGTTGGGGAAGAGGCTCCGGATCCGAGGATACCACGCTTCCCGGCCCGGGTCAGATCGGCGTTGGCCGGCAGCGGGGGAGATCGCCATCGCGGCCGGCGTCCGCGCGGGCGCTCGCGAGGCGTCTGCTGGCGCTGACGCCGCAAGCGGCGTAAATTCGCGTGAAGCCGATCGAGGGCTGAAGAAACTTCATCGGGAAGAATGAATTTGGCAGGGGAAGCAATGCAGTTCGGTATCTTCGATCAGAACGACCGCGGACCCTATGAGCCCGGCGAGCAGTACGAAAACCGCCTGAAGCTGATCGAGTTCTACGATTCCGCAGGCTTTCGCACCTACCACATGAGCGAGCACCATGCGACGCCGCTCAGCCTGACGCCGTCGCCCAGCGTGTTCCTGGCCGCGGTGGCGCAGCGCACGACACGGCTCCGCCTCGGCCCGCTGGTTTACGTGTTGCCGGCCCATCACCCGCTGCGGCTCGCCGAGGAGATCTGCATGCTCGACCATCTCAGCGGCGGCCGGCTCGAGGTCGGCATCGGCCGCGGCGCCTCCGCGCATGAATTGCAGTATTTCGGCGTCGACCCGGATCGGGCGCCGGCGATGTATGTCGAGGCCTACACCGTGATCCGGCAGGCGCTGACGCAAGGTGAAGTCAATTTCAGCGGCCAGTACTACAAGTTCGAAAACGTCCCGATCGAACTGAAGCCTGCGCAGTTGCCGCATCCGCCGTTCTGGTACGCCGTGCCGGTGCCAGAGGGCGCGGCGTGGCCGGCGCAGAACAACATCAACATCGTCTGCGGCGGGCCGCTGCCGAAAGTCCGCGAGATCACCGATCGCTATCGCGCCGAATGGGCCGCCGCCGGCCGTTCGCCGGATGATATTCCGCTGCTCGGAATCAACCGCTTCGTGGTCGCGGCCGATACCGATCGCGAAGCGCTGGCGCTCGGCCGTCGCGCCTGGCCGGTGTTCTGGGCGAGTTTCATGAAGCTCTGGAAAAAGCACGGCACCCAGCCGCGCTATGCGCGGATACCGGAAGATTTCGACACCATGGTCAAGAATGGCGGCGCGCTTGCGGGATCTCCCGGCACCCTCCGCGACCTCGTGCGCGACATGGCCGGCGAGGCCGGCGCGAACTATTTCATTGCGCAGTTTTCGTTCGGCGACCTGTCGCAGCAGGAGGTGCTGCATTCCGCCGGCATCTTCGCCCGCGAGGTGCTGCCGGCGTCGCGGGAGCGCGTGGCGCGGCTGGTCTGACGATAAATGTCCGATTTTCGGTGGCCGGTCGCAAAACCGGGATCGCGGTGCTATAAGGCTGGCTGATTTTCCACGGCGGTGAGAAACGGATGTCGAAGCAGTCGATGCGGGAGGAGGCCGAGCGCCTGATCCGCGAAACCATGGAACGCAAGACCATCGTCGTGAAGCAGGGCAATACCCGCATCGAGACGACCTGCGGCAAATGCGGCGCGCCCAACCGTGTCACGGCGGAAAAGGGCGCGACGCGCGTCAAATTCGTCTGCAAGCAATGCGGCCACAAGCAAGAGACGCTTTAGGAATCCCTCCGTCGTTGCGTCTCCGAGCCGCTACTTGCTCGCGCCCGGCAATTTGACCGGGACGTGCGGCGAGGTACTCACCACGCGCGGGCTTCCATCCGGGTGGCTGCCGTGGCTCCTGAGCGTCTCAATCAGCAGGATGAACTTTTCGGCGAGCATGGTCCGCCCTCCCTAAAGATCAGTCTTCCGGTTTCCGGCGCCGGGCCGCGCGTTCGTGATCTCAGGCCGGGGCATGGTGCTTCCGCATCTCGGCGAGCCGAGCCCTGCAATACGCGCGGTAGATCAAAGTGATCAATGCGGACATGATCGAACTCCATCGTTGACCATCCCAGCCACGCTACCCGCTCATTGTTTCCGGCGGCCTTCGCGGGACGGCCGAAATGGTTTCTTCCCCGGTCCATTTGGTTGCTCCGGAACTAACCCACGAAACCAGTTCACGCGACCGTGAGATCAATGCGCGCCTTGGCAACCGGAAAGAACGCCCCTGGTAATCCCGGGTTAAGCATAGCTTAAACCTGCAAGAGCCGGCATCGCGAGGCCGCGAACTTCCCGGCGTTCAATCCGTTGTTCGGCGACATTTTTTCCGCGCCGGTCCTTTTTGCCGGCAATTGCTTCCTGGAGGGAATGAAATGAAACAACAGGCTCAACTCGGTACTGAGCGTGGCATGGTGTCGAGAGAAGCGATCAAGCTGATCGGGATGCTGATCACCGACCTTGCCCGCACCGTCAAGGTTCTGAACGCCGACGTTGCGGCCGGGGAGAAGCGCCGGCACGCCGATGATCCGGTGGCCATGAGGATGCTGGATACGCGACGCCACAATCTGATGGAGACCATTGCTTCCCTGCAGGACCGTCTCGGGTCCATCGAGAAGATACGTTCGCGGGGATATGGCGGACGGGCCAATTCAGCGCTTCATCACACGCACGGCGCACGCTGACGACGAATCCCGCTTGGGCCGCCAATTTGGCAGAAGGGGTCTGTCATTCGCGCAAGCCGGGACGAACCGACGGGCAAGTCAGTGATTTGGCCCCCTTGTCCAGCCCCTTTCGAAAAAATATTCGGATTTTCCGAAAGCGCAAATCAGTCCATAGTTTCGCCGTCCTGTCCCACTGAGGGGCGGCTCGCGATCGTTACGGACGCGGGACAGGATGCGGTGGACGGAAGCGGCGCCAAAGACGAGGGCGCTTGGCTTGCGGACGGCGAAGTCGTGTGGTCCTGACACCCCGACGCTGGTGTCAAGTTCCTGGGAAGCAAGCTTCTTGGGGGCGACGGTGGCAAAAAAGCCCGGTCACCGGGGAGAGCGCGTTATAAGCCGTAAACCATTGCGCGGGGAATGCCGGGTGATTCCGGTGTGACCTGACAACGCGTGTGCTCACTACCACTACCATTGCACACGCGGCTATCGGGCGCATCGGGCGCCCGGCATTCCCTGCGCCCTCTGATTGAAGAGGGCGGCACGAACCGGCCAAAACTCGCGCGAAATGCGCGGCGAGATCGCGAAGCTGTGACTGACTTTGTCGTCATTGCCTGCGACACACGCGAAGCGTTTGCGCAAGGGAGCGGAAGCGACGAAGATTCCAGCTTCTTGCTTGTGGCTCGATGGATTGCTTCGCTTCGCTCGCAATGACGGGTTAACCGCGGTATCCCGCGGCGAATAACGGCGCCGGTGCGGCGCGCTTGCGCCGAATTCGTGGAGTACGGCCCACGCGTGTTCGCTTGCGCGCTGCAATGGTTTCGAGTGGGAGAGAGCGACGCTTGCGCCGTTCGAACGGCGGACGTAGCTTTCCTGTCAGGCGTTCGCGCCATCACCTGGAGAAATCAAAATGGCCTGGAAAGCACCGAAGATCGTTGAAGTCCCGGTTGGGATGGAAATCAACATGTACGCCTGCGCGGCGCGCAAGTAAGCCGCGTTGCCACGACCTGCCCGGTTCCAGAGCGTCAGCACTCCCGGTGATGCCGTTGCTGGGGCCGCGGCGAGGCCGGCTTCCATCCCTTGTCCTTCCCTCATCCATCCTTCGCAAACGCCGCAAAGGCCTCGGCATAATCCGGATGCCAACGCGACAGCGCCGGCCGGTTTTCGACGATGTCGCCCGCCGCCCACAGAATCCGCCGCTCGTCGAGCTTTCGCGGCACGTCGTTGTCCGGACACAGAATGTAGAAATCTCCGGCCGCCACCCGTTCGATCATGAAGTCGACGGTCTGCTCCGGCGTCCAGGCCCCGGCCGGCTTCTCGGTGCGGCCCTTCGCGGTCAGGCCGGTAAATACGAAGCCCGGAATGAAAAGATGCGCGCTGATCCTGCCGCCGGCTGCGTTGCGCAGCTCGTGCTGCAGCGCCTCGGTAAAGGCCTTCACGCCCGCCTTCGCGACATTGTAGGCGGGATCGCCGGGAGGGGTGGTGATGCCCTGCTTGGAGCCGGTGTTGATGATGAGCCCGGGGCGTCCGCGTTCGATCATGCGGGGCGCGAACACCTGCGAGCCGTGGATCACGCCCCAGAGATTGACGCCGAGGATGCGCTGCCAGTTCTGCAAGGGGCCGAAGATCTGGCTGCCCGGCTGAATGCCGGCATTGTTCATCAGGATATCGGCGCCGCCGAACCGTTTTCGAACCGCGGCCTCCAGTGCCTCTACTGCCTCGAAGCGGCTCACATCGACCGCGCTCGCCATGATATCGGCTCCGCCGCCCGGCGCGACGGAGGACAATTGTGCTTCGGCCGCGGCGAGACGATCGCCGCCGAGATCGGCGATGCAGACCTTCAGGCCGAGGCGGGCGAACCGCATCGCGGCGGCAAGGCCGATCCCGGACGCGCCACCGGTGACGACGGCGACATTGTTGGGCGACAGGGCTGGATGGGGCACGGAGGTTCCTTCCGATGTAGCGCGGGTTGCGCGGCTCAACGACCGAACTATGCCGGTGGGCTTTTCATACCATGCCGGGATCGAGCCGCAGGCCCGGATGTTTTCCAGCCACTGGATATTGCCGGGCCCGATGCGCCCCTCGGTATGGTCCGGAGCGTCAGCTTGCCATTGAAGCCTTTTGCTAACAAGGCGAACCGGTTACACATCCATATCAACAGACATTGACGGGGCAGGCATGAATTTTCCTTCGTTGTTTTCACCATTGCAGGTTGGTCCCTGCCGGCTCAATCACCGGGTCGTCATGGCGCCGTTGACGCGGATGCGGGCGGAAAGGCCGGGTCTGGCGCCGCGGCCGCTGAACGCGGAATATTACGCGCAGCGCGCGACGCCGGGCGGATTGATCATCGCGGAAGCTTCGCCGGTGCTGGCAA
Organism: uncultured Alphaproteobacteria bacterium; assembly: GCA_963721275.1. GTDB lineage: Bacteria > Pseudomonadota > Alphaproteobacteria > Rhizobiales > Xanthobacteraceae > Bradyrhizobium. The sequence continues at coordinate 16,708 of CAVRIQ010000039.1, forward strand.
CCGGCTTCGGCAATCCCGGCGTGCCCGGCATCTATTCGGAAGCGCAGATCGAGGGCTGGCGGGCCGTCGTCGACGCCGTTCACGCCAGGGGCGGATTCATTTTCCTGCAGCTCTGGCATGTCGGGCGGGTGTCGCATTCCTCCTACCAGCCGGGCGGCGCATTGCCGGTCGCGCCCTCGGCGGTGCCGATTGCGGCCGAGCTGAAGACGATGACGGCTGATGGAAAGCCCGCTTCCTACGAAACGCCGCGCGCGCTGGAAACCGAGCGAGGTCGCCGGTATCGTCGAGGCATTCCGGCAGGCGGCGAGCAATGCGATGCAGGCCGGCTTCGATGGCGTCGAGATCCACGGCGCCAACGGCTATCTGATCGAGCAATTCCTGCAATCGCGCAGCAATCTGCGCACCGACCGGTATGGCGGATCGATCGAAAACCGCGCGCGGTTCCTGATGGAGATCACGCAGGCCGTGATCGGGGTGTGGGGCGCCAGCCGCGTCGGCGTGCGCCTGTCGCCCTATGGCATCGCCAACGATTCGGGCGAGGCCGATCCGATGCCGCTTTACACCCACGTCGTCCAGGCGCTCAATCCGCTCGGTCTCGCCTATTTGCATTTCATCGAGCCGCGCTCGAGCGGCGCCGGCCGTGCCGAGGTCAACCACCAGAACGTGCCCTCGGCGATGGTGCTGTTCCGCCCGGTCTGGAAAGGGATCCTGATCACGGCCGGCGGTTTCACCGGGGAGACGGCGGAAGCCGCGATCGCCGAAGGTCATGCCGACGCCATCGCGTTCGGCCGCATCTTCATTTCCAATCCGGATTTGCCGCGGCGCCTGCGCGAAGGATTGCCGCTGACGCCCTACAACCGCGCGACCTTCTACGGCGGCGAGGAGAAGGGCTATACCGATTATCCCGTTTACGGAGAGCTGGAGCCGGCGTGAGAGCCAAATCGTCATTGCGAGCGCAGCGAAGCAATCCATTCATCAGCAAGGAAGTATGGATTGCTTCGTCGCTTCGCTCCTCGCAATGACGCAAGCAAGGGAGGCGCAAATCGCGCAAGCGACGACAACAGCCGGAGTAGCCCACGGCCAATGCCTGTGCGGCAGCGTCCGCTTCGAGATCGATGTCCCGGCGCGCTGGGCCTGGCACGATCATTCGGCGGCGAGCCGGCGCGCGCACGGCGCGGCCTACGCGACCTATGTCGGAAGCTGGCGCAAGCGTTTTCGCGTCATCGAGGGCAAGGCCGAGATCGCCCGCTACGAGGACAAGGCCACAAAAACCGTGCGCAGCTTCTGCGCGCGCTGCGGCACGCCGCTTATTTACGAACGCGCGCGGTCGCCGCATATGGTCAACGTCCCGCGCGCGCTGTTCTCGGGCCGCAGCGGCCGGCAGCCGCTCTATCACATCGCGATCGAGGAGCTGCAGGAATGGGCCTATACCGGCGAGCCGCTGGTGCCGCTGAAGGGTTTTCCCGGCGTGGTCTGGCAACGCTCGAAAAAGAAGAAACGCGGGGATCGCGAGGGAATGTTTTGAGCTGGAGCCGCCGGTTCGCGATGTCGAGTCGTGCATCGCTTTCGTCCGCGCAGGGCAGCCATGACGGCGCTTCCTTGATCTTGCCGTCGCCGATCGGTCATGATGCCAAAACCCCGTCGGTAACGGCCACGGGAAGGGGAGGACTTTCATGAATCGCATCAGCGGGCGCTCGGCGTTCCTCGCATTGCTCAAGGACGAGGGCATCACGCATCTGTTCGGCAATCCCGGCACCACCGAACTGCCGATCATGCACGCGCTGAAGGAGCATCCGGACCTCACTTATGTGATGGCGATGCAGGAAAGCCTGGTGGTCGCCATCGCCGACGGCTTCAGCCGCGCATCCGGGCGTCTGGTCGCCTGCAATGTCCACGTCGCGCCCGGGCTCGGCAATGCGATGGGCTCGCTCTTCAATGCAAGCTTCACCGGCACGCCGATGATCCTGACCGCGGGCCAGCAGGAGCAGGGCCACGGGCTGATGGAGCCGGTGCTGTACGGACCGCTGGTCCAGATGGCGGAGCCGCTGGTGAAATGGGCGGTCGAGGTGACGCGTCTGGAAGACCTGCCGCGGATCGTGCGCCGCGCCGCCAAGATCGCGACCACGCCGCCGACCGGGCCGGTGTTCATCTCGCTGCCCGGCGATATCCTCAATGCGGAGGCGGGCATCGACCTCGGCCGCTCGACCCGTGTCGATACGCGGGTGAAGCCTTCCGACGAAGCCTTGCAGGCACTGGTGGCGCGCATCCTGAAGGCGGAGCGCCCCGTCATTATCACCGGCGACGAGATCGTCAAAAGCGACGCGCTGAAGGAAGCGGCGTTGCTGGCGGAAACGCTTGGCTGTCCCGCTTTTCAGTCGTCGACGCCCTACGGCGCAAGCTTCCTGTCGGAAAGCCCGTGCTTCATGGGCGCGCTGTCGCGCCTGCAGGCGCAGGTTCGCGAGGTGCTGTCGCCCTACGATCTGATGATCGTGCTCGGCGCCGACCCCTTGCGGATGTCGGTCTACAGCGAGGTCGATCCCCTGCCCGAGGGCCTACCGATCATTCAGGTCGGTCTGGTCGAATGGGACCTCGCCAAGAACTACGGCGCCGAGATCGCGCTGAAGGCCGATGTCAAGGAAACCCTGCGCGTACTGGTCCCGGCGCTCAAGGCCGCCGGCGGCGCGGCGCTGGAGGCCCGCGCGAAGCAGGGGATATCGGCGCTCAAGTCGAAGAACTGGACGGCGCGGCGCGTAACCCTGATCGAGCAGATTGCCAGGAACAAGGATCGCTCGCCGATCGATCCGGACTATCTCGCGCTGCAGGTGGTCGAGGCGATGCCGGACAACGCCATCCTGGTCGACGAGGGGCTGACCTCGTCGCGGCAGATGCTGGCGCTGCGCCCGCATCGCGACCGCTACGGCTATCACGCGCTGGCGTCGGGCGGCATCGGCTGGGGGTTGCCGGCGTCGGTCGGCGTCAGCATGGCGAACCCGCACCGGCCGGTGGTGTGCTACTCCGGCGACGGCAGCGCGATGTATTCGATCCAGGCGCTGTGGACCGCGGCGCATCAGAAGCTGCCGCTGACGGTGGTGATCGTCAACAATGGCGGCTATCGCATCATCAAGCAGAGGCTGCTGGCGTTTCACGGCGACGATCATTTCGTCGGCATGGATTTTGTGGATCCGCCCGTGGATTTCGCCGGCATGGCAAGGGCGCTCGGGCTGGAGGCGATGCGGATCACCGAGGCGAAGGATTTGCAGCCGGCGCTTTCCTCGGCGTTCAGGCGGCCCGGCGCGAAGCTGATCGAGGTGGTGGTCGATGGCTCGCTGTAAGCGCTGCTACTCGGCGGCCTTCGCCGCCATGTGCGGACGGTACTGCACGGCCGGATGCGGCGCGGTGAGCCGGGCGCGGCCCGGGCCGAACAGCTTTTCGCGCAGCGTTCCCGGTTGGTAGGCAGTCTTATAACGTCCGCGCCGCACCAGCTCCGGCACCAGCATGTCCGCGATATCCTCGAAATCGCCGGGCGAAACCGCGAACGGGACATTCAGCCCGTCGACATCGGTCTGGTCGAACCAGGCTTCGATCGCGTCGGCGACCTTTTCCGGCGTGCCGACCGCGACCGGCCCGGCGCCGCCGATGCCGACATGCTGGGCGACCTCGCGTACGGTCCAGACCCGGTCCGGGTCGGCGCGGGTGACGTTGTCCATCGCAGAGCGCCCTGCGTCGTTCTCGACGTGGCGTACCTCTTGGTCGAGATCGTAGGTCGAGAAATCGACGCCGGTCCAGCCGGACATCAGCGTGAGCGCGCCCTCGGTGCTGACGTGGCTGCGATAGTCGTCATATTTGGCTTTGGCTTCGGCTTCGGTTCGGCCGAGAATGACGGTGAACATGCTGAACATCAGGATCTCGGCCGGGTTGCGCCCGGCTTTCCCGGCGAGTTCGCGAATCGCCGAAACGCGCGGCGCGATGACTTTCGCCGAGGGGCCCGACATGAACACGCATTCGGCATGCTCGGCGGCGAACTGCCGTCCGCGCGGCGAGGTGCCGGCCTGATACAGCACCGGCGTGCGTTGCGGCGACGGCTCGCAGAGGTGAATGGCGTCGACGCGGTAGTTGGTGCCCTCGTGCCTGACGCGGTGCACCTTCGTCGGGTCCGCGAAAATGCCGCGCGCGCGGTCGCGCAATACCGCGTCGTCCTCCCAGCTCCCTTCCCAGAGCTTGTAGACCACATCCATATATTCGTCGGCGACGTCGTAGCGGTCGTCATGCGCGGTCTGCTTGTTCCTGCCGGCGCCTTTGGCTGCGCTGTCGAGATAGCCGGTCACCACGTTCCAGCCGATCCGCCCCTCCGTGAGATGGTCGAGCGTCGACATCCGCCGCGCGAAAGTGTAGGGCGGCTCATAGGACAGATTCGAGGTCACCCCAAAACCGAGATTTTCCGTGACCGCGGCCATCGCCGAAATCAGCAGCAGCGGATCGTTGCAAGGCGTCTGCGCGGCGTTGCGCAGCGCCGCATCCGGACTGCCGCCGAACACGTCGTAGACGCCGAGCACATCCGCGAGAAACAGCCCGTCGAACCGGCCGCGCTCGAGCGTCCTGGCCAGATCGGTCCAGTAGGGCAGCCGGTTATATTCCGCCGTGCGGTCGCGCGGATGGGTCCATAGACCCGGCGACTGGTGCGCGACGCAGTTCATGGCGAAGGCGTTGAGCCGGATTTCTTTTTTCATGACGAGTGGCCTTGGGCACGTTGTATTGGTCGGTCGACGCCGGGGTGTCGGCGGAAATTGTTGCATTCCGGCTTGCCTTAGCAAAGCAAATTGTCGGTGTCGTGCCACTTCCGGCCGACATCGTATCCCGATACGTTGGCCTGACTTGAAGCTTCGCGATCCGGGAAAGGAAGACATGAGCAGGACTGAGGCTATCGAACGGGCGCGCCGGACTCTTCAATCCGGTGAGTTCCTGAGCGAACTCGACCGCAGGGTCGCCTATCCCACGGAAAGCCAGAATCCCGAACGGCGCGACACGTTGCGGGCCTATCTCGTGGAGGAACTGACACCCGCTTTTGCGCAGCTCGGTTTCTCGACGAAATTGATCGAATCGCCTGATGGCAAGAACCCTTATTTGCTGGCGGAATACCTCGAGAACCCTTCGGCTCCGACCGTCCTGATGTACGGGCACGGCGATGTCGTCGACGGCATGGTCGGCGAATGGCGCGACAATCTCGATCCATGGCGCGTCACGACCGTGGGGAATCGCGTCTACGGCCGAGGCACCGCCGACAACAAGGGCCAGCATAGCATCAACCTGGCCGCGCTTCGCGCCGTGCGTGAGGCGCGCGGCGGCCGGCTGGGCTTCAATGTCAAATTCATCGTTGAGACCGGCGAGGAGATCGGCTCGCCGGATCTGCGCCAGGTTTGCGAAGCGCTGCGCGAGGAACTCAAGGCCGATCTGTTCCTGGGGTCGGACGGACCGCGGCTTGCCGCCGACCGCCCCACCATTTTCCTCGGCTGCCGCGGCGGATTGCGAATCCGTCTCGACGTGAATTTGCGCGAAGGTTCGCACCATTCCGGCAATTGGGGCGGCGTGCTTGCCAATCCCGCGACCATCCTCGCCAGCGCGATCGCCACCCTGGTCGATGGCCGCGGCCGTCTGCTGCTGGACGAGTTGAAGCCGCCGCGGCTTTCCAACCAGATCCGCGCCACACTGGCCGACGTGAAGATCGAGCCGACGGCCGATGAGCCGGCGCTGTCGGAGAACTGGGGCGAAGAGGGCTTGTCAGCCGCCGAGCGGCTTTACGCCTGGAACACGCTCGAAGTGCTGGCGATGTCGTCGGGGAATATCGAGAAACCGGCCAACGCCATTCCGGGCCGCGCGCAGGCGATGCTGCAACTCCGCTTCGTTGTCGGCACCGGGGTCGACAAGGTCGTTGACGCCGTCAGGGCGCACTTGCACGCCAGAGGCTTTCCGATGGTGGAGGTGCAGGCGACACAAAGCTTTGCCGCCTCGCGAACCGATGTCGACAGCCCCTGGATCAACTGGGCGGCGGCCTCGATCCGGCAGACCACGGGAAAGGCGCCGGCGGTGCTGCCGAATTTCGGCGGCTCGTTGCCGAACGACGTGTTTTCCGATGGCCTGGGACTGCCGACGATCTGGGTGCCGCACTCCTATCCCGGCTGCTCGCAGCATGCGCCCAATGAGCACATTCTGCTCTCGGTGACCGAGGAAGCGCTCGGCATCATGGCGGGTCTGTTCTGGGACTTGGGCGAGCTGCCGCGCCCGCTGTAGTCGTTCGGCCAAAATGGCGCCCCGCAGTGACCGCGCGCAGAAGGTGAATTCGGTTTCCAATCCGTCGATCAAACCTTAAGAATTTGCCTATATTAGGCGGCGCAGCTGCGTCGCTGCTCCACCGGGAGGAATCGCTTGGATCAGATCGCTTACGTCAACGGGTCGTTCGTGCCCATGTCAGAGGCCAAGGTCTCGATACTGGACCGCGGTTTTCTGTTCGCCGACGGCATCTACGAGGTCGCCGCCGTGCTCGACGGCAAGCTGATCGACAACGCCTCGCATCTGGCGCGGCTGGAGCGTTCGGTCGGCGAGATATCGCTGGCCTTGCCCGAGACCACCGAACGGATCCAGGAAATCCAGAGGGAGCTGGTCGCGCGCAACAGCCTCGTCAACGGCATGGTCTATCTCGAGGTGACGCGCGGCGCCGACGCCGGCCGCGATTTTGCGTTCCCGAAGGGCGTCAAGCCGACGCTGGTGATGTTCACCTCCGTCAAGGACATCATCAATGCGCCGTCGGCGAAAACGGGAATCGGCGTGATCACGGTGCCCGATATCCGCTGGGCCCGGCGCGATATCAAGAGCGTCGCCCTGCTCGCGCAGGTCTTGGCAAAACAGGCCGCGGCGGAAGCCGGCGCCGGCGAGGCCTGGATGATCGAGGACGGCAAGGTGACCGAGGGCGGCTCGTCGTCGGCCTTCATCCTGACCCAGGACGACGTGATCGTGACGCGGCAGAATTCGTCGACGATCCTGCCGGGTTGCACCCGCAAGGCGGTGGTGGCGCTCGCCGAAGAGCGGCAGCTTCGCGTCGAGGAGCGTCCGTTCACGATCGCCGAGGCGCTCGCGGCCAAGGAGGCCTTCATCACCAGCGCCACCGTGTTCGTGCAGGCGGTGGTGTCGATCGACGGCAAGACCGTCGCCAACGGCAAGCCTGGCCCGATGACCGCCCGGCTGCGCGAGATCTACGTCGATTTCGCCAAGGCCACCGCGGTGTAGGTCAACGCCGCGGTTACGCAGCGGCTTTCGCCCTGACCGGCGGGATCGAGCGGAAACTGATCGCGATCCGGTTCCAGGCGTTGATGGTCGCAACCAGCATGGTCAGATTGACGGTTTCCTCTTCCGAGAATTGCTTGCGGACTTCTTCGTAGACCTCGTCGGGCACGTGAGTTTCCGCGACCCGCGTCACCGCCTCGGTCCACGCCAGCGCGGCGCGTTCGCGGTCGGTATAGACGGGGGCTTCCCGCCACGCGTTCAGCAGATACAGGCGCTGCTCGGTTTCGCCGTGCTTGCGCGCGTCCTGGGTGTGCATGTTGATGCAGAAGGCGCAGCCGTTGATCTGCGACGCCCGCGTCTTGACCAGTTCGATCAGGGACTGTTCGAGGCCACTGCCCTGGACATGGGCCTCAAGCGCGCCGAGCGCCTTGATGGTGTCGGGTGCGGCCTGATAGGCATTCAATCGCGGTTTCATGGTCGTTCTCCTTCGGTGGGGGTTGACGAATGGTGTTAATGGGCGCCGCCGGCTTCAAGATGGTCGGGCTTCTTCAGCAGCAAGGCTGCCATGAGCGCAACGATCAGCGCGGCGCCCAGCAGGTAGAAGGTGTCGCTGAAGGCTAAAATGAAGGCCTGCTTCTGCACGATGTGGCCGATCGCGACCACCGCGCGTCGCGATGCATCGGCGCGGTCGATGACGCCGTGACTGACGAAATACTGCGTGAGCGTTTCGATCCGGGCGCGCGTGGCCTGTTCCAAGAGTGATACCGACTGCATCAGCACGTTGGAGTGATACTGCTCGCGCTTGGTCAGGAAGGTCTGCAGCATGGCGATGCCGACGGCGCCGCCGAGGTTCCGCATCATGTTGAAGAGGCCCGAGGCCGAACCGGCATTCTCGGGCTCGATGCCCGCGGTCGCGACGGCGGAGAGCGGGGTAAGTATCAAGGCCTGCCCCACGGCGCGCACGACGTTCGGCCAGAGCAACTGATCGTCGGCATAGTCCGACGTCAGATAGATGTTCATGAAGTTGCTCGCGGCGAACAGCGCGAAGCCGACGACGATCACGAGTCGCGGGTCGAAGCGCTTCATCAGCCGCGGCACCAGCGGGATCAGCACGAGTTGCGGCAATCCGGTCCAGGCCAGCACCATGCCGATCTGCTCGGCATTGTAGCCCTGGATGCGCGACAGATAGACCGGCAGGATGAACACCGAGCCGTAGAGCGCAATGCCGAGCAGAAAATTGGCGAGAATACCGAAGCCGAAATTGCGGCGTGCCAGCAGCCGCAGATTCAGCAGTGGCTTCATGGCAGTCAGTTCGATTGCCAGAAACAGTGTCAGGGCAATGGCGGCGATGATCGACAGGCGGACGATGAAGGTCGAGCCGAACCAATCGTCCTTGTTGCCTTCCTCGAGCACGGTCTGCAGCGCGGAGAGGCCGATCGCCATGGAGATGACGCCGGGCCAGTCGCCTTCGCGCAGCAGCGAAAGCCGCATCGGCTTTGCTTCCAGCGAGAACCACAGCATGCCGATCATCAGCGCGCCCGGCACCAGGTTGACGTAGAAAATGTACTGCCAGCCCCAGTTTTCGGTCAGATAGCCGCCGATGGTCGGGCCGATCGCGGGCGCGAAGGTGGCCGACAGCGCGAACAGCGCGAGGCCCACCGGCTGCTTCGCTTTCGGCAGTAGCGTGATGATCAGCGTAAAGGCCATCGGGATCAGCACGCCCCCGCTAAAACCCTGGAGCGCACGAAGCGCGATCATCTGCGGCAGGTTCTGCGCGAAGGCGCAGGCGGCCGAAAACAGCAGGAACAGGATCGCATTGGTCAGGAGGTAGACGCGGATCGAGAACACCTGCGCAAGCCAGCCGCTCAGGGGAATCACCACGATCTCGGCGATCAAATAGGAGGTCGAGATCCAGCCGCCGTCGTCGATGCCGGCCCCGATCGCGCCCTGGATGTCCGCCAGCGACGCATTGACGATCTGGATGTTGAGCACTGCCATGAAGGCGCCGAGCGTGGCGCCGAACACCGCAAGCCAGGTTTTGGCCGATACCGCGGAGGCCGCCTTGTCCGGCGTCGTGCTGATGTGCGGACGGTCGCCAGGGGCGGGCGCAGTGTCGATGGTGGTTTGGAGCGCGGTCATGGGTGTCTCCTCTTGCTGGCAGAGGCAGAATGCTTTGGGCGGCGCGTTTCGATAATCCGGGAAAAATTGGAAGGATTATCCAGCCGGGCTTGATGATGCCCTGCCGGAGAGCTGGTTGTGCTAGCCGCCGTTCGCGCGGACGAAAGCGACGTCCGACGCGAGCTGGTTCCTGGCTTTGCGCCCGGCGAGCACGGTGGCCTTGGTGTTGACGGTCGGCTCCGCCGACATGCCCGGGCGCAGCAACCCGGTCAGGCTGCGATCGTCGAGCGCGATCTTCACCGGCACCCGCTGCACGATCTTGGTGAAATTTCCGGTGGCATTGTCCGGCGGCAGCAGCGCGAATTCCAGCCCGCTCGCCGGCGACAGGCTGTCGACATGGCCCCTGAGTCTGGTGCCGCGGAAGCCGTCGATCCGGATCTCGACCGGCTGGCCGTTACGCACATAAGTGAGCTGGGTTTCCTTGAAATTCGCCACCACATAGACGGCATCGAGCGGAACCACCGCCATCAGCTGCGTTCCGGCCTGCACGAACTGGCCGACCCGCAGCGACCGCGCGCCCACGGTGCCGTCAACGGGAGCCGTGATCTGCGTGTAGGACAGGTTCAGCGCCGCCTGCTGTGCGACCGCGCGCGCCCGATCCAGTTGCGCCACGGTCCTGGCGCGGTCGGTGGTGAGGACGTCGACCTTCCTCTGCGCGGCGAGCAGGCCGGATCGGCTGTGCTGCAACTGTGCGGTTTTTTCGCGCAGCGCCGCGTCGGTCTGCTGGGCGCGCTGGATGGTGCCCGAACCGCTCTTCATCAGGTCGTCGTAGCGGGCGCGTTCTTCCTGCGCGAATTTCAGATTGGCTTGCGCGGCGGCGACATCGGCGGTGCCTTGTTCGATGATCGGCTGCTGCAAAGCGAGCTGTGCATCGAAATTGCGTACTGCGGCCTCGGAGGCCGCGACGTCGGCTTGCGCCTGTTCCAGCGCGGTGCGGAAATCGCGGTCGTCGATCCGGGCCAGCAACTGGCCCGCCTTGACCGGCTGGTTGTCGCCGACCAGCACATCGTCGATATAACCGGACACTTTCGGCGCGATGATCGTGGAGTCGGCCTTGACATAGGCGTCGTCGGTCGATTCCAGGTAACGCCCCGTGGTGAGGTAGCCGTAGCCGAAATCCGCCGCGCCGGCGACGCCGAGGGCAACCACGAGCGCCAAGGCCGCCCGCTTGATCGCCTGCCGCGACGGGCGAAGGTTGGTTTTCGCATGCAAATCAGCGACATAGGATTGGCTCGACATGGCATCCTCCGGAGCTTGCCGCGTCCTCGCGAGAGGACGGCTTTGATAGCCGGAAGATGCAATGATCTCTGCGATGTGATAATTCGGAAAAAAATGGAAGCATTATCCAGTGAGAGCGGATAATCGGAGGCCGCGATGGATCGCCTGACCAGTCTGACGGCCTTCGTCCGGGTGGTGGACAATGGCGGGTTTTCGGCCGCCGGGCGCAAGCTCAACATGTCGACCACGATGGTAAGCAACCACGTCCAGGCGCTTGAAGAGCGGCTGGGGGCGCGGCTGCTGCATCGCACGACGCGGAAGGTCAGCCTCACCGAAGTCGGCAAGGCCTATTACGATCGCGCCACCCAGATACTGGCCGATCTCGAACAGGCGGACGAAATTGCGGGTGCCTCGCAATCGACGCCGCGCGGCACGCTGCGCATTTACGCCGCGACCCACATCGTCCAGTTCGTAGCACCCGTGGTCGCCGAATTTCTCGGCTCGTACCCCGAGGTCAAGGTCGACCTGACGATCGGCGAAAAAAACATCGACTTGATCGACGAGGGCTATGACCTCGCGGTCCGGCTTACCCCGCCACCGGATTCCAGCCTGATCGTTCGCAGCCTCGCTACCTGGCGCCATGTCCTGTGCTGTTCTCCGGCCTATCTGGAGAAACACGGACCGCCGCGGCAATTGTCCGACCTCGAAAATCACAATTGCATCCGCCACGTGCTGTATCCCTTTCAGGACGGCTGGCACTTCGTCGACCGCAAGGGCACGCCGGCGGCGGTGCGGGTCGCCGGCAATCTTATTTCCAACAGCGGCGAGACGCTGCGGCGGGCCGCGCTGCAAGGCGTCGGCGTTTGTCTGGCCGCGGGATTTCTGGTCGGCGACGACCTCGATTCCGGCCGTCTGATTCGCCTGTTGCCCGAATACCGGCCGGTCGAATTAGCGATGAACGCGATCTATCCGCATCGCCATCATCTGTCGGCAAAGGTCCGCAGCTTCATCGATCTGCTCGTGCATTACAGCGCCGAACAGCAGAGGCTGATCAATCCGTACTCCTGACGCAATCTTTGGCCGGCGACGGCTTGCAGGACTGCTTCGCCGCTAGTGCGCCGCGGCGAGGAGGAGGAGGAGGAGCGCTGGCGCAAGGTGATCCGGGACGCCGGCACCAAGGTCGATAGCGGCTCTCGCCGGAATAATTCCCAATCGACGGGGTTGCAACGAAAGCAAACGTCAACTGGGAGAATATAATGCGTTCAATTGTTTCGATGACTCTTTCCGCCTGCGCCATGGCGGTAGTGAGTTCGTCCACCTTTGCCCAAGCCCCGCCGCCGGCGGCGCCGCCGGCGCAGCCATCGGCAGGCGGAACGCCCGACGCGGTGCCCTTCGATATTCCCTATGGATTGTCGATCGGGCTCGAACGCGCCAAGCAGGTGGTGGCCGCGGCCGAAGCCGAGGCCAAAAGGCGAAACTGGAAGATGAACATCGCCGTAGCCGATACCAACGGCGAGCTGGTCCAGTTCGAGCGGATGGAAGGCGCCCAGATCGCATCCGTCACGATTTCGCAGGGCAAGGCCCGCACCGCGGCGCGCTACCGTCGCGAATCTCGGGTGTTCTACAACGCGTTTGAAACCGGCCATCCTTATATCGCCACGCTCGACCCCACGCTGGTCGCGAGTCCCGGCGGATTTCCGCTGATCGAAGGCGGCAAGGTGATCGGCGCAGTCGGTTGCAGCGGCGGTACCGGCGATCAGGACGCGGCCGTTTGCAAGGCCGGCGCCGAGGTCGTGAAATAGCCCGGCTTTTTGCTGTCCGGCGCTGCGGATAACGCCCGCGGCGCCGTGGCGGGCTCATTTGCCTGCCGGCGCAGCCTCTTTGACAAACCGGTTGCGCAGGGTGCCGATGCCGGTGATCTCGATCTCCACGACGTCGCCGGCTTTCAGGTCGGGAGAGGCGCCGTCGGTACCCATCCAGATCACATCGCCCGGCCACAGCGTGAAATATTTCGTCAGTTCGACGATGAACGGCTTGATCCCGAAAATCATGTCGTTGGTGTGGAAACGACCGGTTTCCTTGCCGTTCACCTTGATGACGGTCTCCATCCTGTCGAGGTCGACGTCGGTTTCGATCCAGGGACCCATCGGCTTGAAGGTGTCGGCATTCTTGGATCGCCACAGGCCGCGATCGGCCTTCTGCCAGCTGCGTTCGCTGACATCGTTGCCGATGGTGTAGCCGAACACGCAGGACATCGCATCGGCCTCGGTGAGGTGCTTTGCCTTTTTGCCGATCACGACCACCAGCTCGCCCTCGTAGTGGATCTTCTCGGTGGCGGTCGCCGGGATCACGACATCTTCGTCATGCGCGATGAGGGCGTTCTGCGCGCGGTAGCCGATCTCGGGCCGGTCGGGCACATTTGGCACTTCACCGCGCTTGTCGGCAGCCTCCTTGAGATGCTTGAGGTAATTGAGGCCGACGCAATAGAACGTGCGCGGCATGACGGGCAGTTCGATCTTGACGTCTTTCAGCGCATGCGTGCGTTGCGTGCGCTGCCATTCCGCAAAGGGATCGCCGCTGACTGCGATGACGCGGTCGCCTTCGACGATGCCCCAGGATAGCTGTCCGTTGGCGGTGAATTGAAGCCAGCGCATGCATGATTCCTTCTTATTCCGCCGCGGCGCGCGGCTGGGTTTTCCAGGCGCCGGCAGCCGGGCGCGGCAAGCCCAGATTTTCGCGCAGGGTCTTGCCGGCGTAGTCCTTATGGAACAGGCCGCGGCGCTGCAGTTCCGGAACGACGTGACGGACGAAATCGGCATACGACCCCGGCACATAGGTCGCCGCGATGACAAAACCGTCGCAGCCGCGGCCGACGAACATTTCTTCCAGTTTGTCGGCGATCTCCCTGGGCCCGCCGACGATCGCGTCCGCGGTCTGGCCGCGGCCGCTAAAGGTGACAAAATCGCGCGCGCTGGGATTGGTCTTGCCCGAGGTCTTCAGCACGCCGTCGCGGATGCCGATGATGCCCTGCATGCTCTCCAGTTCTGCCGTCGTCAGCGGCTCGTCGATATCCTTGGAGGCGAAATCGTAGTTCAGCCCCTCCGACAACAGCGACAGCGCGTCGATCTCCAGCGGCAGCTTTTCGATCAGCGCCATCCTGTCTTCGGCCTCCGACTTGGTCGCGCCGCACACCGGCGTGGTCAGGTTGCAGAGAAACATCTGGTCGGGATCGCGGCCCGCTTTCGCGGCCTCGCTGCGGACCGCGTCGTAGCCCTGCCTGGCGCCGGCCAGATTGCGCGCCGCGGTGAAGATGACTTCGCCCCATCGCCCCGCAAATCGCTGGCCGCGGCCGCTGGCGCCGGCCTGGATAATGACCGGGTGGCCCTGGCTCGAGCGCGGCACCGTGAACGGCCCGCGCGACTTGTAGAACTTTCCATTGTGATCGAGGCGCTTGACCCTGGTCGGATCGGCAAACCGGCCGCTCTTCTTGTCGATCAGGAGCGAACCGTCTTCCCAGCTATCCCAGTGGCCGAGCACCACTTCCATGAATTCGTCGGCGCGGTCGTAGCGGAAATCATGGTCGAGATGGGCGTCCTTGCCCATATTGTGGGCTTCGCCGTCGTTCACCGACGTCACCACGTTCCAGGCGGCGCGGCCGCCGGTCATCAGATCGAGCGTGGCGAAGCGGCGGGCGACGTCGAACGGTTCGAAATAGGTGGTCGAGCAGGTCGAGGCGAGGCCGAGCTTTTCGGTCGCCATCCCCATCGCGGTCAGCACGATGACGGGATCCATCTTCACGCAGCGGATGCCGTATTCGACGGTATGGGCGTGATCGTTGCCGTAGCGGTCCGGCATCGCCAGACGGTCGTCGAAGAACGCCATGTGGAATTTTCCGGATTCCAGAATCCGGCCGATCTCCTGGTAGTAATCCGCCGACATCGAATCGTCGCGCGATTCCGGGTGACGCCACGAGCTTGGCAGGTTGGTGCAGTTCTGCGCCTGCAGGAAGCCGACCAATACCATTTGCCGTGTCATGCTGCTCTCCCCGTGCCGGCCGAATGCGATGTCACTTCAGATCAAGCTCGGCGGCCAGTTTGTATTCGCCCGCGAGCGCGCGCAATTTGTCCCAGGTCGCGTCTTCGACGTCGATGCCGGACAATTTACGCTGCTGCTCCCGGAGATATTCGACCTCGCCCGGATAGAACACGCCGGTCGAGCCTTCCGACGGCGGCGTCGCCTTGAGATAGCGCGCGAACTCGGCGACCTCTTTTTTGAAATCCTTGAGCGGACGGAACGCCGCGACATTGAACACGGCCATGAAGCATCCGTCATTGTGCCGGCCGGTCGGTTCGACGCCGAAGCCCAGGCCCGTGAGCAGTCCGCAGAGCACCTCGACCATGGCCGCGAGCCCGCTTCCCTTGTAGCCTTCGGTGCCGCCGAGCGGCAGCAGTGCGCCGCCCTTGCGGAACTGCCTGGGATCGGTGGTCTGGCGGCCCTCGCTGTCGACGATCCACCCGGTCGGAATTTCCTCGCCGCGGGCGGCAGCGAGCTGGATTTTCCCCGCCGCGACCGCCGACGTCGCCATGTCCAGGTAGAACGGCGCCTCGAGATCCGACGGTACGGCGATCGAGATCGGATTGGTGCCGAGCCGCGCCTCGCGGCCGCCGAACGGCGCGACGTGCTTGGGCGAACGGCCGGAATCGGCGGTGGCGATGCCGATCATGCCCTCGCGCATTGCCATCATGGGGTAGGCCGCCAGCCGTCCGACATGGCTCTGGCGGAACACCGTGCAGGCCGCGACGTTCGCGACCTTCGCCTTCGCGATCGTCAGCTCCATCGCCTTGGCGTTGACGTGGAAGCCGAAACCCCAGTGGCCGTCGATCACGGTCGTGGTCGGAGATTCCTGCACGATGGTCCACTTCGCGCCGGGCACGATGTGGCCGACCTTGATGCGGTCGATATAGGTCGGGATCGCGATCACACCGTGCGAATCATGGCCGGCGAGGTTGGCGTTGACGCAGCCGATAGCGACGGCGTTGGCCTCCTGCTCCGAGGCGCCCGCGGCTCGAAGCAGCGACGCGCCAATGCGCGTGAGACGGTCGGCCTGCAGCAGCGGCATGGGGGTTCCTCGAGGCCATAAGCCCGCGCGGGGAGCGGGTCTTGCTTGTTGTCGCAGACCGCATGGTCTCAAAGCGATCGCCCGTTAGCAATGACTTCGAGCCAAAATCTTGGGTGCAGTGCAGCGTCCGCATCCCCGCGTCCCCTGGTGGCCGGCGGTGCTGCGGGCGATCGCTCGCCGCCTTTTGACCGTAATTCTCCGGAGTTTTTCTGCTCGTCATTCGCCTGGAATTTACTCTGAATCGCAACTTATTCCGGCCCCTAACGGGCGTTTAGGCGTCGTTCGCGCAAATTCGGCGGGGGCTGGCAAGAATTGCCAAACAGGGGTCGACGACTTTGAAGACAAGCATCGCGCGTACGTTTGCGGCGTTGAGTGCAACCAACGAAGCGATCCTGTATGCGAAATCACCGGAGGAGCTATACCGCCAGGTCTGCGAAGCCGCGTTTTCCAGCGGGGATTTCCTGGCGACCGCGGTCTTTTTGCTCGAACCCGGTACCGACATGCTCCGGTTTGCCGCGGGCTTCGGCGAAGACGTCGCCAGGCTGCGCGCGATCGACATTTCGATCGCCGCGGATGCCCCCGAGGGACTCGGGGTCTGTGGACGAGCCTTTCGCGACCAGAAGATCTGTATCAGCAACGACTACCTTAACGACCTCCGCTCGCTGGCGTGGCGGGAGGGGGCAACCGAGGCGCATATCGGTGCGGCTGCGGCGCTGCCATTGACCTGCAGCGGCCGCAGTGTCGGTGTGCTCCTCGTTACCCAGCGCGAGATCGGATCGCTGAACGAACACGTTGTCTCGCTTCTCGATCGGATGTCGGCGAATATTTCGTATGCGCTCGGCAACTTCGAGCACGAGGTCGCGCGCAAGAGCGGCGAGCGCGCCCTGCGCAGACTGAACCGGATGTTCGGCGCGATCAGCGCCACCAACGAAGCCATTCTCCGCGCCAAGACCGAACAGGAACTCTATCAGTTCGTCTGCGATGCCGCGGTCCACGGTGGAAAATCCACTGCCACGTTGGTTCTGCTCGCCGAACCGGATTCGATCTGGCTGAAACCGGCCGCCGGAACCGGCGAGATCGTCGAACAGGTCAGGCGGACACGCTTCTCGACCGACCCGGACAATATGTACGGGAAGGGTATTTGCGGTAACGCCTTCCGGACACAGAAGGCCTGCATCAACAGCGATATCCTCAACTCGGAGCAGGCGCGCCCGTGGCATGCGTTGGGACGCGAAGTCGGCGTCACGGCCGGCGTTGCGCTTCCGCTCGTCAAGGCCGGCAGGAGCGTCGGCGTACTGCTGTTCTTCATCAGCAAATCCTGGGCAGGCGACGAGGAGATTATCGCGCTGATGGCGCGCATCGCGCAGAACGTTTCGGTTGCGCTGGATAACTTCGATCGTGCCTCCGAGAAGGCAAAGACCGAAGCACAGAAAGAGCATCTGGGGCGGATGTTCGCGGCGCTGAGCGCGACCAACGAAGCCATCATGCGGGCCAAATCGCGGACCGAGATGTTCGAACTGGTCTGCGAGGCCGCGGTGCAGGGAGCGAAATTCAGTTCCACGGCCATTGCCCTCCTTGATCCCAATTCCGAGTTTCTGCGCGTCGTTGCCGCCAACGGGCCGAATGCCGCCGGGGTGAAGAATCTCGGATTGGCGACGACCGACAAGCTGCCTCAAGGGCGCGGGCTCACCGGAACCGCATTCCGGACAGGACAGCCCTGCATCAGCAATGACTTTCTGGCCGATGATCGAACCATACCCTGGCACGACAACGCTCGGCGCAGCGGCATACGGGCGTCCGCGGCGTTGCCACTGCTCAATGGCGACCGCACGGAGGGCGTGATCTTCTTCAATTCCCTGGAGCGAGGAACGTTCACGCCGGAATTCGTCGAGTTGCTGACACGTCTTGCGGAAAACGTCGCCTTTGCGCTGGAAAATTTCGACCGCGCCGACGAGAAAGCAAGAGCCGAAAAACAGAAGGATCGTCTGGCCGGGATGCTCGAGGCGCTCAGCGCGACCAACGAAGCCATCATGCGGGTCAAGACGCGGGCGCAGCTGTTCGAACTGGTGTGCCAGGCCGCCGTTCTAGGGGGGACTTTTGCCTCCGCGACCATCGCGCTTGCCGAACCCGAGGGGGAGTTTCTCCGGATCGCCGCGACCAAGGGCCTGAATTGCGAACACCTGAGAGACCGCCGCTTCGCCACCTCCGCGGATAACCCCGAGGGCCGGGGATTGTCCGGAACGTCGTTCCGGACCCGGCAACCCTGCATCATGAACGATTTCATGGGCGACGAGCGAGCCGCGCATTGGCATCAACTGGCAAGGCAGGACGGAACGCGATCCGGCGCCAGTTTTCCGTTGTTGAAACGCGGCGGCGAGGCTGTCGGCGTGCTCCTGTTTCTTTCGCTGGATGAAGGTGCGTTTACCGGCGATCTGGTCGAACTGCTCGCGCGGTTGGCCGAAAACGTTTCATTCGCGCTGGATAATTTCGACCGTGCCGACGAAAAGGCGAAGACCGAGGAACAAAAGGAACGGCTGACGCGAATGTTCGCGGCCCTCAGCGCGACCAACGAAGCGATCATGCGAGCCAAGTCGCGAACCGAACTCTTCGAACTGGTTTGCGAGGCCGCGGTCGTCGGCGGGAATTTTACCTCCACGGCCATTGCTCTGCAAAATCCCGGGGCCGGATTTCTCGAAACTGTCGCGGCAGCCGGTCCGGACCGGACGCGGGCAAAAGCCGTAAAATTGTCGGCCGATGCTGCGCGCCCCGAAGGGAAGGGCATAACCGGCACGGCGATCCGCACCCGGCTGCCGTGCATCAGCAACGACTATCTGACGGACTTCGGCACGGCATCGCATTTCTACGATGTCGTTCGAGATAGCGGCACCCGATCGGGCGCCGCCCTGCCGTTGCTGAAGGACGGCCACGCCATCGGCGCCGTGGTGTTCCTTTCCAGCGAGTTCGGCGTGTTTAGCCCGGAATTGATCGGGCTGTTGCAACGCCTCGCTGAGAACGTCTCGTTCGCCCTCGATAACTTCGACCGTGGCGACGAAAAGGCAAAGGCCGAGGAGCAGAAGGAGCGGCTGACGCGAATGTTCGCGGCCCTCAGTGCGACCAACGAAGCCATCATGCGAGCCAAATCCCGCACCGAGTTGTTCGAACTGGTATGCGTGGCCGCGTCGGGTGGCGGCAAGTTTACCTCCACGACCGTCGCTTTGGCCTCTCCCGGCAGCGACTTTCTCGACATCGTGGCCGCGGCCGGACCGTCCGCAGAGACGACGCGAAACGTAAGGCTCTCGATCAATGATGCGCATCCGGAGGGGCGCGGGCTCAGCGGGACGGCGTTCCGCACCCGGCGAGCCTGTATCAGCAACGATTATCTGATCGACCAGCGCGTCAGTGCTTTCCACGCCATCGTTCGCGGCGACGGGGCAAGATCAGGCGCCGCATTTCCATTGCTGGTTCGCGGGCAGGCGGTCGGCGTCATGATCTATATGTCCGCCGAAAAGGATGCATTTACGCCTGAATTCGTCGAACTCCTGCAACGGCTGGCCGACAACGTGTCTTTCGCCCTTGAGAACTTCGACCGCGCGGACGAAAAGACCAAGGCCGACGACCGTATCGAATACCTCGCCTCGCACGACAGTCTGACGAATCTCCCCAACCGGGAAACGTTCAACGAGCTGCTCCACTATGCGATCGAGGCCGCGCACCGCCACCAGCGGCAATTTGCGGTGCTCTTCATCGATCTCGACCGGTTCAAGGTCATCAACGATTCGCTTGGGCACGACGCCGGCGATATCTTGCTGGTCGAGATAGCCAGCCGGCTGCGCCAATCGCTGCGCCCGAGCGACGTCGTGGCGCGGCTCGGCGGCGACGAATTCGTCGTCATTCTCGAGGAAACCGCGGAAAGCGATGACGTCGAATGCATCGCGGCCAACCTGTTGTCCGTTCTCAGCCAGCCGTTGCAACTCAGCGGCCACGAGTGCCACATCACGGCCAGTATCGGCATCGCGATGTATCCTTGCAATGGCGCCGACGTACAGACGCTGACCAAGAATGCCGACATGGCGATGTATCTTGCCAAGGAAGACGGCAAGAACGGTTTCCGTTTCTTCACCAAGGAAATCAAGGCCCAGTCGATCGAGCGCCTGACGCTGGAAACCGCCCTGCGCCGCGCCCTCGACCGCAACCAGTTCGCGCTGCATTATCAGCCGAAAGTGGATATGGCGACCGGGCAGATAACCGGCGTCGAAGCGCTGTTGCGCTGGACGCATCCCGATCTCGGCGTGCTGCCGCCCATGCAGTTCATACCGCTCGCCGAGGAAACCGGCTTGATCGTCCCGATCGGCCGTTGGGTATTGAAGGAAGCCTGCGCGCAAAATATGGCCTGGCAGCGTCGCGGGCTGCGGCCGATATCGATGGCGGTCAATCTCTCGCCGAGGCAATTCGCCGACGAGCACCTGCTGCAGGATATCGATGCGGCGCTGACGGCGAGCGGCATGTCGCCGGTGTTGCTGCAGCTGGAAGTCACCGAGAGCATGGTAATGCGGAACGTCTCCCGGGCGGTCAAAGTGCTCGAACTCGATCCAGAGCCGCGGCATCCGTCTTGCGATCGACGATTTTGGAACCGGCTATTCGTCGATGTCCCTGATGAAGCAGTTCCCGATCGACACCATCAAGATCGACCGCTCCTTTGTTCGCGACTTGCCGAACGACTCCGAGGACCAGGCCATCGCACAGGCGATCATCAGCATGGGCAAGGCGCTGGGGATGACGGTCGTTGCCGAAGGCGTGGAGACCACCGAGCAGGAAAGCTTCCTGCGCAACCACGCCTGCGACGAAATGCAGGGTTACCTGTTCAGCAAACCGCTCCCGCCGCAACAATTGGCCGACCTGCTCCGGTCCGCGCCCCTGATGGTGTCCCCGCCGCTCCAGCCTGCAGCAGATGGGCAGATGGCTACACGGGATCCGAACGCCCCGCATGGCCCGGAAAGTCGCCGGGCCATGGCAGCGATGTCTGGTCGGCGAGGCTCTTGAGGAAAACTCCCGCGCCATCGGCGAGCGTAGAGCCGTTTGGCAATTCCAGTCGGGCGCACCAGTCGGCCGGCATCGGTTGCCGCACGCCGCGCACCTCGAACGCGGGTCCCCACCACCATGCCGGAGCGGCCGATCTGTCCTGCGCCGGGACCGAGCGCCATCTCGAAAATTCGCGCACGACGCGTTCGAATTGCACGATTGCAGCCTGATGCATCGACTTTGCCCTTATGGCGTTTTCGAGCCAGGTGGGTACCGGATCGCGTGACGAAAACGCGTCAAAAAGAGGTACCTCGGTTCTGATCGGCTCAGAACCGATCCGGCTGCAGACTCCGATGATACACACATTTCGGTAGGAGCCAAAGCGTGCCGGACGATTACTGCCGGCCGTGCTGCCAGTGCGAAGTGACGTCGGCGCCGGTCTTGTTGAGGTGCACGTGCTGGTCGACATGATCGACCCACGAGACCGGAATGAAATGATGGTGCTCGCCGTCGGGCGAGCTCTCTTTGGTCAGCCTGATCTTGTCGGTGCCTTCGAGGCGGTCGACCTTTCCGACGGTCTTTCGATCCGACGAAAGTACGTCCATATGCTCCTTGATCGGTGAGGTATCGGCCATGTCTCATCTCCCCGCAAAAAGGTTGAGACTGGGGAACGCGCCGTGGCCGGAATGGTTGCGGCCGTGCCGGGCTCGTCGCGACCGTTTCAGGCGGCGGGAGATGCCGGTCCGCCCGTCTTCAGCGGGTGCGCCTTCTGGTGCCAGGCCCAGGCGGTCCGGATGATGGTCGCCAGATCCGAATGTGTGGCGCGGAAGTTCAGGGTCTCGCGCGCCGCGGTGGGATCTGCGACCAGATAGGTCGGATCGCCCGGTCTCCGCGGCTTGACGACATGGGGCACCTCGCGGCCGGTCTCGGCCGCGATAGCGGAGAGAATCTCGCGCACCGAAAAGCCGGTGCCGGTGCCGAGATTGAAAGCGCCGCCGGTATGTCCCTGCATCAGGAGTTTCAGCGCCTCGACGTGGGCCGCCGCCAGATCGGTGACGTGAATGTAGTCGCGGATCGCGGTGCCGTCGGGTGTTTCGTAGTCGTCGCCAAAAACAGCAAAATCTCCGATATGGCCCTGCAGCGCCATCATGGCGCGGGGGATCAGATGGGTTTCGTTGTCGCGCAGCTCGCCGATGCCGCCGGAAGCGTCGGCGCCGCTGGCGTTGAAATAGCGCAGGCAGAACGCACCGAATCCGTAGGCACTGCGATAATCGGCGAGGATGCGCTCGATCATCCATTTCGAGGCGCCGTAGGGATTGATCGGCGCGCAGGGATAGTTTTCGGGCAGGGCCTTGCTGTCGGCGTTGCCGTAGACCGCGCCGGTTGACGAAAATACCAGGCGATGGCAGCCGGCCGTGCGCATCGCATCGAGCAGCGACAGCGTGCCGGCGACGTTGTTTCCATAATATTTCCGCGGGTCGATGACGGATTCGCCGACCAGGCTCGAGGCCGCAAAATGCATCACCGCGACGATCTGGTGCTCGGAGAAGGCGCGATCGAGCGCCGCCCGGTCCATGAGGTCGCCGGTAACCAGCGGGCCGGCGACGAAGCTGCGGTGGCCGGTCGAGAAATTGTCGAAAACAACCGGACGGTAGCCGGCCGCGAGCAGCGCCCGGCAGCCATGCGAGCCGATGTACCCGGCGCCGCCGGTGACCAGAATGGCCGGACCGTCACTCATGTTCTGGCCTCACGGCGTGCGATCGCCACCGCGGTTCTTGTTGAACAGCAGCAGCAGCGCGCGGGGGTTGGTGGTGAGATATCGCCAGAACAAGCGGCGCGGCTCCAGCCAGATCCGCCAGGCCCATTCGAGCCCGACCCTCTGCATCCACAGCGGCGCGCGAACCCGGCTTCCCGACAGGAAGTTGAACAACCCACCCGATGTCTTGATGACGCCGACATTGGAAAGCAGCGGCGTGAATTCCTCGACGAAGGCCTGTTCGTAGGGAACGCCGAGTGCCACCCACAGATAGTCCGGCGCCAGCGCGTTGATCTCGTCGACCTTGTTCCGCAGCGCTTGCCCGCGCAGATAGCCGTGACATCGTCCGACGATCCGCAAACCGGGATACATTTTCTGGATGTTGGCAACGGCGGCGGCATTTTCCGCCTCGTCGGCGCCGAACATGTAGAACGTCAGCTGCGCGGCCTGCGCCTTTCGGGCGACGACGTGGAACAGGTCGGTGGTGGCAACCCGTTCCGGCAACGGCGTCCTCGATTGCAGCCACGATACGGTGACCAGCGGCTGCCCGTCGGCATTGATGAGGTCGGCGGCGCGGAACAGCCGCCCCGTCATCGGTTCGGTCGAACAACGCGCCAGCACCTCGCCGTTGGCTGAGGTGAGAAAAAGCGGACGGCCGATCCGGCGTTTCGGGAACACCACGTCGATCATGAAATTCGCGGTCTGCTCGATGTCGAGCACGGCAAGCCGCAAGCCTCCCAGCGAGATTCGGGGGATGTTGGCGGTAGCGGCCCTTCCGACCGGATTTGCGCGACGCTCACGCATATTGTTTGTCGCTCACGGTTGTTTCCAGGCTGCGTACGGCGCTGTGGATTTGGAAATTCATAACCTATCAAACGCAGCAATGCCGGGGAGGAACAACCCAAACCTGCCCGGTCATTAACAATTGATTCATCCTTGGTTAATTTGCCGGCGGATTCGGGCCGGTGGATTGGGGGCGCCGAAGCAGCGCGCGCATGACGCGGGCGTCGGGCTTCCCCGTTTTTTGGTTAAGAAGTCCGAAGCCCTGGCCGTACTCCCAGTGGGTCCAGCCCCAACAATGCGCCTCGGCAAATCTGACGACGGATCGAAGCCAGCGAACCCGGCTTGCCTCCGGCGCGCCGCCCTTCAGCACCCCGAATTCGTTAACGATCAGCGGGCGCGCGAATGTTTTTTGCCAAACGACAGCCGGCTCGAGCTGATTGCTGAAGATATCGCCCAGTCCCGCCTGCGTGATTGCTCTATCCAGCATTTCCAATGCGCGCTGCTTGCCGCCGGCGATCAACTCTTGCCTGATATTTCTGACGGCGGGATCGTCGGCCACGATCGGGAACGGCAATCCCCGAATTTCGCTTAGCGGGTCTGATGGGTCCCAATGCCCCTGATGGGTGAAAACCATCGGATCATAAAAGTGAATTGCATAGATGACATTGGAGTCACTCAAGGGATGAAAGTCGGGCAATGAATCCGCACGCTGCCAGTTGGTCGGCCCCACGATCAGCGTCGTCCTCGGAAGACGCTCCCGAACGAACTTCGCGAGCTGTTCCGCTTCGATCTGCCATCGCGCCGGCTCGATATCCGGCTCGTTCAGCAGCTCGGCGAAGACGAGCTCCGGCGCGCGCCGTCCTATGATCGGCGCCAGACCACCCCACGCCTCCTGCAGCAATTTCATCGAGGCTGCAGGATCAGTCCGGTGCAATTCGGAAAATCGCCCGCCCGGATGCAGGTCCACCGATACGCGATAGCCAATGGACAGCAGCACGGTCAGCGCCTGATCGACGGCTCGAAGCTGGGTCTTGATGTCGTCGCCGGATGCAAATCGCTGCATCAACAGTTCCGCCGACACGGGCAGCCGAATGTGCGTCATGCCGGCTTTGCGAAGCGAGCGGAGCACGGCGAGATCCGGCGGAGTGGATCCCGGTCCTTCCAGCCAGCCGGAGAGATTGAAGCCGCGCGATACTGCCTCGATCGTTCCGCGCGGCACCGTACCAGCCGGCTCATCGCAGGCGACAGCCGGATGCGATCCGGCAATTGAAATCGCGCCAAGAATCGCGCCAAGAATCGTCGAAGCGTGCCTGCTGCCGTATCGCCGGCTTGTCCCTGGCCCGTCACTTGCCATCTTCATCCCGGGTGCGATCACGGAATCGTTGCTCGCGCCGGCGCCGTGCTATGCGAGGCTTGCGCTTCTCTGAGGGGGCAGAACCCGGCCAATCTGGTCGGCCGGATTGACGGGCCGGGATTCTGCCTTGTTGACGACGACACCGAGCCTGGTCGTGCGCGATCCAGACAGCGCAGCTTTCGCCGTGCGGACGACCTCCGTCATCGCTTCGTCATCTGCGACGACGAGGACCGTGAAATCGGCGAGAGCTGCAATCGAAGCGACGTCCTGCTGGCCGAGCGCGGGCCCGTCGATGACGATCAAATTGAACTCCGAACGCACGTTGTCCGGCGCTGTCGGGGCTTGCGGGTTTGGCCCGCTGCCGAACAGCAGGCCGAGCGAACGGGCGCTCGTCCTCACGACGGCAGGGTCTAATGCATTCTCTTGCGTCGGCAGCGATTTTTGCTGCGCGATCTGGTCGGGCGCGACCTGGATCAGGACGCTTAGCATCCCAAGCTCGATGGCGGCGGCATTGAGCGACCGCGCGACCGAACTCTTGCCGACACCGGGCCTGCCGGAGGTCACCAGCACCACCTTCCCGGGCTGTCCCGGCGCGGCAGCTATTGTTCCCAGCAGCTGTTGCAGATGACTGCGCAGATCGGCTTCCGCGTTTTTCGCGGTCATCCTGCGCCAGCCCAGCCTATCGGCGAGGGAGACCGCCACGTTGGGTATGCGACCCCACACCGGCACATTTAGGGGCGCTTCGGCGCTTTCCGGCGCTACGCCTGCGCCTTCGGTTTTCTGTACCGCATCGGGCAGGCCTTGGATCGCGTCGAGCAGTGTGACGATCGCTGCCGCCGAAAGCAGCGCACCGAGCGCAAGCGCGATGAAGATAATCGGGAGGGAAGGGCGTGTCGGACGCGTCGGAGCGGCCGCGACAGATACGATCCGGGCCTGCGAGGTCTGAAGCAGACGCTGTTCGTTGGTCGCCTTGAAGCGCGACAGGAACTGTTCGTAGATGTTGCGGCTCGCATCGGCATTGCGCTGAAGCTCCTGCAGCTTGACCGAGGCCTGGACGTCGGTGAGCATCTCGCCCTCGAACGACGCCAATTGCCGCTCCAGCGATTTTTGCTGATTCCGCACGGTCTCGTAATCCGACTTCGCGCTCTCGACATTGCGCTTGCGTTCGGCCTCGATCTGCTTGTCCAGCTCGTTGAGCTGGTTGTAGGAAATGAGCAGGTCCGGATGGCGATCGCCGAACACGGCGCGCTTCTGCGCGATCTGGTCGTTCAGCTGCGAGCGCTGCGCCCGCAATATGCTCAGGAGGTCCTGGCGTGAGGCGGTTGGCCCCTCGACATTGGCCTTCAAATTACGCTGGGCCTGCTCGTAGCGGTTCCTGGCTTCCTCCGTCAGCAGGCGGGCCGCGGACACCTGCTGACTGAGCTCGGTCACGCGAAGTTGGCGTGTCGTGCTTTCTTTTCCCGCATTGATGATCTTGTGCTCTGCCTTGAACGCCGCGACGGCGTCGTCGGCGGTGCGTACCTGGTCGTTGAGAGTCTTGAGGCGGCTGTTCAACCAGCCGGCAGCGTCTTCGATCGCTCCGGTTCGGGTCTGGGCCTGGTTTGCGACAAACGCATCGGCAACGGCATTGGCGTAATGGGCGGCTTGCTGTGGACTCTTCGACGTGAACGTCATCGCGATGACGTAGGTCAGGCCCCGGCGGGAAATATCAAGACGCGCCCGGAACTTATCGAGCAACTTCGAGGGGTTCGTTTCGCCGCCGGCAATATCGTCATCCGCCGCGACCTTGAGCTTCTCGATCAGCGGTCTCAAGAACCCGTCGGATTTTGCGATTTCGATCAGGCTTTGCAGGGCTGCGGCATCCTGGCCGATTCCGGGCAGCACATCCTGGTCCGCCGTTACATGCAGTTCCCTCGGATCGATAAAGACGAGCGCAGTCGCCGCGTAACGAGCCGGGATGATCGACAGAATGGCAATGCCGACCGTGAAGAGAATCAGCGCGAGCGATCCGATTTTTTTGCCGTTGCGGCGCAGGAAGACGGCGATGCCGGAAAATGTCAGGACACCGTCGGCTGGATCGCGATCGGCTTTCTCAGCCGCTCGATCGACGGGAGCCTCCCACGACTGCGCCACAGCCTTGGTTTTTCGACCGCTCGAATCCGGAGATGCCTGACTCAACGACATGATACGCTCCAACCCAACCAGGCCCGGCAGGCTTCCGGACTTCCATGACTGTCTACAAAGTAAATATCTACGGTTAATCGGCGGTTACCTCGCCCTCACGGATGATTGAGGAACCGTTAACGAGTCCTCCCTCCCGCCACCCCTGTCGCAGCGGGATGGATGCGATCAATCGGGGCGGGCGAAGGGCTGTCGCGCCGGCGGTGCCGCCACCGGCGGTCACATTAACCGCATCCGGCGGTAACCAATGAATTTTCTGACGCGCCGTATAGAAGAGGTCCCAGGCTCAGGCGGGTAAACGGAACTTGGCAATTGAAACGAAACCTGACGAATTGGAATCCCGGCCGCATGAGACAAGCGCCGCGGATCCTGATGGTCCAGACCCAGGCGGAGAACGCCGGCGCCCAGGAGATCTCGCGGCTGGTCGGCGCCAGGCTGGCGGCGCGGGGTTTCGACGTTCATAACCTTTTCTTCTTTCTTCAGTCATCCTCCTTCGACGCCCCGCCCAACACCACGTATTGCGCGACCACCCGTCCCGGCACGCCGTTGGCGTTCTTGCGCTTTCTCTGGGCGCTTGCGCAAAGCATCCGGCAGACGCGGCCGGACGCCGTTCTGACATTCCAGCATTATGGCAATACCATCGGAGGGGCGGTCGCCAGGCTGGTAAGCGCTGCGCCCGTGATCGCCAATCAGGTTTCGGCGCGTCTGACCACGAACCGCCTGGTGCGCTGGGTCGATTGGGGAATGGGCAGCCTCGGCGTATTCAAGTGCATCACGGTCAATTCCCTCGAAATGTATCGCGACTATTCGCGTTATCCCGGCGGATACCGACGGCGGCTGGCGCATGTCGCGCACGGCTTCGATCAGAAATCGACGGAAATCACCAGGGCTGCGGCGCGACAACGCTTTGGTTTGCCGCGCGACGGCATCGTGCTCGGGTCGGTCGCGCGGTTGCATCCGCTCAAGCAGTTGGATGCGGCGATAAGAATATTGGCGAACCGGCCCGGCTGGAATCTGGCGCTTGCCGGACAGGGCGCCGACGAGGCCAGGTTAAGAGGACTGGCAGCCGAACTCGGCGTCTCGAACCGGGTGTACTTCGTCGGCGAGATCTCCCCGGCGAACGTCGGGGCCTTTCTGGCAGGTCTCGATGTATTCGTGTTTCCGTCGCTGGCAGAGACGTTCGGATTGGCCGCCGTTGAAGCGGCGAACGCCGGCGTTCCGGTGGTTGCCAACGACCTGCCCGTGTTGCGCGAGGTGCTGTCCTGTGAAGGCGAGCCGGCCGCGGTCTTCGTCAATGCGTCCGATACCGCGAAGCTCGCGGCGGCAGTTTCCAATGTTCTCGAGGACCGCGCGCTCAGCGAAACACTGCGCAGGAACGCGAAGGGGTTGAGGTTACGTTATTCGGTCGATTCCATGGTGGATGACTATGTTCGAATCCTTCAAGACGTTTGCGGGCGTTCATTTTCCGAGCCGTTGGCAGCCTGCCATGATGGTTGAACTTCGATTTGATGAGGCGCGGCCGCGAGCCTGGATGGTTCGCCTCGCGAATCTGCTCGATGACGCCCAGACCGATGTTCGAGTCACCTGGGCAAAGACGAAAGCACCTCGACCCGCCGGCCTGGAGGCGTTGTTCGAACTCGAACGAATGCTGCTCCGTGGCGGCAAAGCGGGTGGAGCGGACGCCGTCAGCCGGGATGCTTGCGACCGTCCGAACCGGACCGATTGCCGTCCCGACCTGGTGGTCGATTTTACCGACCTTGAGCCGGAGGTGGAGTGCGCCCCGCGTCGCTATCTGCGCCCGCTGTACAACGGCGCGGCAGGCGAAGATGCCGCGCTGGCGGCGATCCTTTCGGGCGATCTGCCCTTTATCGAAATACGGGACGAGATCAGCGGCGAGATACTGGACGCCGGTCGACCCTCCGCCGAAGTCGCCGATGGGCTGAGCGGCTCTCTCGAAACCGTGATGGCGCGGACCGCGACCTTGCTCGGTGCCGTTCTGTCGGGAAAACCACGTCCCACGCCTCGAAGGCTGAACGGGTTCGATCGCCATCATGCGAGATCACCGGCTTCCTACGTGCTTCGCGGGCTCGCTGGGGCCATCGTGAAACGAATCTATCGTCTCTGCTGCTACTCGCCGCATTGGCGCGTTGGCTGGCGCTATACGGACGACGCCGGCATATGGCGTTCGAAAGACCTGTCCGGTCCGGAATGGAGATCGATCCCGAGCCCTGCGCATCGCTTCTACGCCGATCCGTTCGCGGTGAACTGGCAGGGACGAACCTTCGTTTTCTTTGAGGATCTCGATCATCGCGTCGGAAAAGGCATTATTTCCGCGATCGAATTCGGCGAAGCGGGACCGATCGGTCCCGTGATGCCCGTCCTCGAGGAGCCCTGGCATCTGTCGTACCCGTTTCTGATACAGCACGACGACGAATTATGGATGATACCGGAAAGCACCGGCAATCGCGACGTGGCGCTATACAAATGCATCGATTTCCCGAACCGATGGGAACGCCACACCACCCTGCTTTCCGGGCTGGAGTTGGCGGATGCGACCATCGTCAGCCGCGATGGGCTCTACTATCTGTTTGGCGCCGCCCGCGACGGTGCGGGCGGGTATTCGGACACGCTGTCTATATTCCATGCCAGCCAGCTGTTCGGCCCGTGGATACCGTTCGCAAGCAATCCGGTGCTGGTCGATCGAGCCAGCGCCCGACCGGCCGGCGACTTCGTTACCCTCAACGGGAAGCTCTGGCGGCCGGTCCAGGATTGCACCGACGGCTACGGATGCGCTCTCGGCCTGGCTGAAGTCGTCGAGCTTTCGCCGACATCCTTCAAGCAGACGGTCCGGCACCTGCTCCGGCCGGGACCTCTGTGGCCGGGGCGAAAACTGCACACCCTGAACCGCTGCGGCCGCCTCGAGCTGATCGACGGCACCAGCATACAGCCCAAAATTTCGGCTTCCGGTCGTTCGATCAAAACGGGCACGCGGTAACGGCGTCATCCGGCTCGATCTCCGGCCCGGTTTGCGCAGCCAGGCGGGATCGTTGCCGACCGCATGGCAAATCGTTAACGCTTGGTAAAGATCGGTGCGGGACCCGCCGGACTGGCCGACCCTTAACCTCAATTAAGGTTCTCGTCTTTCGTTAGTCCACCACGCCGCCAAATAGGCTAAAGATCGGCCCGACGGGCTCCTCGACTTGGCAGGTTGAATGCCATCATTCCCGGGAGCGGGAGGCGCGCGCTCGTCGCGTACGTCCTTGCTACCCCGATTGAAGGATGGCGCGGAAGCGGGTCGAGAAGTTGTAGTGCGGCGTCGAACGGTCGCCCGAGGTCAGTGAACGTGAAATTCAACGATGCGATCGGACGCCTGGCCAAACTTCGCAGGAATGCCGCGCTGCGTGGCATGGCCTGGGTTTTTATCCTCAGGGCCGTCATCACCATTTTGAATTTCGTTCTGATCACCCTTGCGGCGCGTACGCTCGGCAAGGGCGCCTTCGGGACATTTTCGATCATGTTCAGCGCTGCCGGCCTGTTCTCCGTGGTAGCGACGTTTGGTCAGCAGATCGTATCGATGCGATCCTGGAGCGAATATTCCTCCGCCGGCCAGCCGCGCCTGCTCAAGGGCGCGATGATCTTCAGCGCTGTGACCTGTCTTGCCGGCAGCGTCCTCGTCGCCGTTCCGTTTTACGCCTGGCTGGCCGCGACGCACGGCCAGGCTCTGGCGGCCTCGGTGACTTTCTATCTCGTCGCTTTATCGATCCTGCTGACAACGTCTCACCTCACGCGAACCGCGATCGGTGTCGGGATAGGGGACGGCATCAGCAATCTGCTGCTGGTCGTTCCCGCCATCGTCTACCTGGTTTCCTGCCTGCTCTTTCAAGGCGGCGCCGAGATCAGCGCGGTCTTCTTGCTGATGGCCTCCGGGGGAAGCATTGCCATCCTCATTCACGCCGTTTCGATGTGGCGCGGCGCTCATGCGCGCTTTCCCGAATTCGGGAGTTCGCAGACGACCTATGACACCCGGCGCTGGTTTTCCCGATCGCTGAAACTCTGGATATCGAACGGGCTCGAGGCCTCAAACCAGTATGCCGACGTGCTGATCATCGGCTTCCTCATGAGCCCCACGATCGCGGGCGCCTACTTCGTCACGACCCGGATCGCCAACGCCTTCGCCATGGCCACCGGCGCGATCTACATGTTCTCAACCCGGCATTTCCCGCAGCTCTATTACCGCCGCCAATTCAGTCAGATGAACGCGCTGCTGGACTCCGTCGCCGGCGTCACGGTGGTCATCATTGCAGGCGGCCTGCTCCTGATTCTGGGCGGCGGGCACTGGCTCTTGCGGGCATTCAGCGAGGACTATGTTTCCTATTACGGTGCGCTCGCGCTTCTCTCCCTGGGAACGGCTGCGGTTGCGGCTGCCGGTCCGTCGGGTTCGATCCTGATGCTGACCGGGCACGAAGGCCGATATCTCTCGATCATCGGCGGCACCGTGCTGTTACGGTCCGCCGGGTTTTTTGTCCTGATCCCGGTCTTCGGCGTACTTGGTGCCGTCGCGGCGACCACCATTTCCTTTGTCTGGATGGCCATCATGCTGCGAAATTCGGCCAAGAACCTCGCCGGAATTGATGGATCCGTTCTGCGGCTGCAGGCAAGGCTTGTGGGCCGGCGGGTTTCCTTGCCGGCCGAATAGCCCGGCGGCGCGGCAAGTTACGGTTAACGAATCTTTACCAGACTGTGCGCTATCACAGGCCGATTGGCTGCGAACAAGGCGCAAAGAATGCTGGCCAGACTCGTCCCGGCTATTCCCGATCTGTTTGGCTTGAACCGCCGCGAGCCTGTCTCGCGGCAGGCACACGAAGTCGCCTTGACGATCGGCCTCGCGGTGGCGTCGATCGCGTTCGCGCCGCTGTTGCACGCGCTCAGTCCGGTGCTGGCGATCATTGCGCAGTCACTGGTTGCCTGCGCGATTGTCGCCGCCGTTCCAGCCTATGCGCCTCCGATTGCGATCTTCATCCTGCTTTTCCAGAATCTGTTCGTCTCGGTCCTGTCCTCCTATATTGCCAACCCTTCCGAGCTCGAGTTCATCAAGGGCTATAATTTCCTGAACTGCGCCGTGATGTGGCTGACGACGGTCACGCTATACGTCTTCGGGCAGAGAGACCGCTCGGCGGAAGTCAACCGTCTCATGATCGGCAGCACAGCGGTGCTCGGCGTCGTCATCCTCTACTTCCTCGCGGGTTTCATGGAAAACGGGCTTGCGGCGTCGATTTACCTCCGCAATATCGTGCTTCCGCTCTTCCTGTTCCAGCTTGCGTTGCTGACAGCCGCCACCTACGACGTCCGCGTCACGCCGGTCTTGGTGACGATCGCGGTCCTGTTCGTGGCTTGCGGATATATCGAGCTGCTGTTTCGTGATTTTTGGCTCGCGGTCACCAACGGCTATGCCTATTGGCATTTCGATGAAATCAAGGCGACCGATTCCGGTGTCTGGGAAAGGGAGATGCGGGCCACCGGACAGGTCTTTGTGAGTCTCAAGGACCGGTTCGTGTTCAGCTTCCTGAATACGCCGCTGCTCGACGGTCTCGGACTGTCGAACATGCTGCGCATCTTCGGACCGAACATCAGCGCGATCAGCTACGCCTACGGCGTCGGGTTTTTCGTGCTTTTCCTGTTCTCGGTGGGACGCCCGCTGCTGGCGATCTCGGCGCTGCCGCTTGCCGTGCTTTGCGGCGTGAAAGGCGCGCTCATCCTGATCCTGTTCGTTGGCGCTTCATGGCTGTCGACCCGACTGCTCGGCGCCGTCACGACGCTGGTCCTGGGTTTTGTCGCCTTGATCGCCTACACGGTCTTCGGACTATATATCGGCCTTCAGATCGGCGACTATCACGTGCTTGGCTTCATGGGCGGATGGCATGGCTTCCTGGAGGCGCCGCTCGGCCGTGGACTTGGCATCGGCGGCAATCTGTCCGGGGATTTTGCCTCGATCGACTGGCGAGCAGCTCAACAGGCGGGTTCGGTCGACGGCGCCGTCGAAAGCGCGATCGGTGTGCTGCTTTATCAGATGGGAATCGCCGCCGTGCTGCCGCTCGGCCTGTATCTCGCGATAGGCATGAAGGCCTGGCGTCTGTATGCGGCTTCCGGCCTTCTCACGCAGGGCTTCGCGGCGTTCGGGCTCTTCGTCGTGTTGTTCAACGGCTTTTTTCAGGAGGAGGCGCTATTCGGGCCGCCGGCACTTGGACTAATGGCGTGTCTGGCGGGCCTGGTGATTGGCAACGCCGCCCGGGCAAGCTCGGGAGGCCGTGCCGCCGTTATGCCGGCAGGCCGGACGCCGGGCGTCGCCGCACCGGTGCGCGGCCGTTGAGGATCGTTACGATCCGTACAGGACAAGCTCGGTCTCGGTGAGGTCCGTGAGGCGCGGCGGGTTGGGACCTTTGAAATATTTGCGACCTCGCGTTTCCGTAAACAAGCCGGCGAGCCCCGCGACCGGTGCGGTTGCGTCGAGAATCACGAGGGGTTTCCCACGCCGGATCAGGAAGCGGCCGATCGCGCCGGCGCAGCGCACGTAGTCCTTGATCTCGCGGCAATAAACGAGCTGCAGCGCCGGCAGCGGAAATCTTCCGCCACGGACGCGTTTTGGAGTCATGACGAAGGGAAGCGGCCCGCCGCGGGTGTGACACACGAAGGCGAGACAATCATATTGCGCGTTGCTCTTCAGCAATTCGAGATCCGCCTGCGGCAGCCCCTCGATCGACCGGGTTCCGGGAGTAACCGTTTCGATCGTCATGCCGGGTTCGGTTCTGGACAACGCGGGTACCGAAAAGAACTGGCCCTTGCAGTAGAGCTTGTATCCCTGCGCCTCGATGATTGGCCAGGTCGGCACCGCGGGCGAGATATTGACGTACGTAACCTGCTTGTTTCTTTGCGCCATCGAGGTCAGTAGCGTGGCGTAGACCCGGAACGAGGGATCGACGTACCAGCTTGAAACGTTGCAACGGATGCTGGCTTCGCCATCCTCGAGTCGGCGCGAATACAGCAGCAGCAGGACGCCGACGGGCGCATCGTCCTTTTCGAGAAGGTAGCCGTAACGGGGATAGCCTTCCGGAACCGGACGCTCGCCTTGCCGGCAGAGGCCGCGCATCCAATAGTCGCGCGTTCGGCCGGGAAAACCCCGTGTCAGCAGGTCGGCGATCGCCTCGATATCGTTTTCGGTAATTTCCCGACACCGAACGGGGGGACCGCGCATCGTCTTTTCGCCTGTGAGTACGGGAGCGAGCTGCCGGAGAGCTTGCACTTTTCGCGGCTTGTATCCCACATTCCCTCCGCCAAGGCGAAAGGTGCATATCGGTAAGGTTACCAAACACGATGCGCCGCGCGCTCAATTCTAGATCCGCCGCACCACGCCCGGCCGGCCGGGCGTGCATTCCAGCGCATCGCGATCCCACTTTGCGGCATCCGCCGCGGCCTCATAGGTGCTTTGCAGGAAATCGAGCAACGCCTGGTCCGGCTGCGCAGCGCCGCGCACGGCGTCATAAGGCAGGATGAACTCGCCCAGCGCCTCGCTGAAGAACGCCGCGTCCGGCCGCACTTGCGCGGCGCGGAAGCCGGGCGGTTCCGGATAGGCGTAGGAATAGAACGCGGGATAATCGATCGCGCCGCTGCCCGGCCAGAAGCCCGCGCTGCTCACCTCGTGCGAATAGGCTTCGCATGCGACGTCATCGGACAAATGCGGCACGCCGCCGGGGTGACGCGGCGCGCGCCGTCCCGAGAAGCGCGTGACCGCCAGATCGAAGCTGCCCCAGAAGAAATGCACCGGGCTCGCCTTGCCGAGGAAGCCGGTGCGGAACTGCTTGAACACCCGGTCGGCGCTGGCCAGGATCCGGAAAAACCGTCGAACCGCATCCGGGTCGTAACTGGCGTGCCGGTCGTCCTGCGAGAACCGGATCGGCTCCGGCAATTCGTTCGGCATCTCGTCGATGGCGATGCGAATGCCGAGTTCGGCGAGCGCGGCCATCGCCGCCGCATAAAAGCTCGCGACCGATTGTCCGGCCAACGCCAACTCCCGCTCGGCGCCGCCGCCGGTCGAAATCCGCAACACATGATCGATGAAGTCGAGGTCGATCTGAAATGTGCCGGCGCCCTCTGAAATCGGCGAGGTCGTGAGCCCCCGCGCGGTGACATACAGCGCGACGTGCCAGGAATGGTTCAGCCAGGGGGTGCGGGCCAGGCGAATCTTGCCGACGATCTGGGTCCACAGATGCAGCGTTTCGTAAGTCTCGCGCCATGCCGCGGTCGGCAATTCCGGCCAGGGGTTCTCCGAGGCGTTGCTCATGGGTCCCCGCAACAGGCTTTCATCGCTATTCTCGACCGACAAGGCCGGGCGCGACCGGCCCGGCCTTTTGTATGTGAACTGGCGCCGAACAGGGATCGGCGGGTTACCTCTTCTTCGCGTCCTTGGCGAAGGCGGCGTCCACTTCGTCTTTCTTGATACGGGCCGCGGGGTTGCCGGGCTGGTCGAGATTCTGCTCTTCGCTGCCGTCGCCCATCATGCCCGGATGCGGCGGGGCGGGGCTCTTCTTGCTGTCCTTGGGATTTGGCTTGCTGGTCATTTCGAAATCTCCGGGCGCGGATGCGCGTGAGCCAACGGCGCGAACCCTGACCGGTTCCGCCTTGAATGGAAAGTCACGAAAAGCTTATTGGAGGGGCCGGCATCACGAACCGGTGCATTCGGAACACCGCCGCTTGCCGCGCGAGGCGCGGAACAGGCTGCGGCACCACCAGCGCCGGGCAAGCGCCTGCAGCGGATTGCGTGCCAGTTGACAGAGAAAGAGAATTTCGATCATGGCGAAGTCCGTCGGGCCCCCGACGGTAGATGAGGCGGCATCCGCCGGGGAGAATGCCGCCTGCATCGCATCAGCCATGCAGTTCAACCATGGAGTTCAACCGTGGAGTTCAACCGTGGAGTTTCTTGGCGGTCTCCGCGATCACGCGTCCTTGATAGCGCGCGCCGGCAAGTTCGTTCTCGCTCGGCTGGCGGCTGCCGTCGCCGCCGGTGATCGTGGTCGCGCCATAGGGCGAGCCGCCGGTGACGTCGTTGAGCTCCATCTGGCCGGAGAAACCGTAGTTGAGGCCGATAATGGTCATCCCGAAGTGCAACAGGTTGGTGATGATCGAAAACAGCGTGGTTTCCTGGCCGCCATGCTGGGTCGCGCTCGAGGTGAAGGCGCCGCCGACCTTGCCGTGCAGCGCGCCCTTGGCCCACAGGCCGCCGGCCTGATCGAGGAAGTTGGCCATCTGCGACGCCATGCGGCCGAAGCGCGTGCCGGTGCCGACGATGATGGCATCGTAATTGGCAAGGTCGTCGATCTTCGCCACGGGTGCTGCCTGATCGAGCTTGTAATACGAAGCCTTGGCGACGGCTTCGGGCACCAGCTCCGGCACCCGCTTGATGTCGACCGTTGCGCCGGCCTCGCGCGCGCCTTCGGCGACGGCGTTCGCCATCTTCTCGATGTGACCGTAAGCGGAATAATAGAGCACGAGAACTTTTGTCATGGGTGGTCTCCGTGGGGGTGTGGATAGGAATTCGTCAGGGCTTGACCCGGCAGTCCATCAGCTTCGAAAGACTCTTCCGAAGAAGGATGGATGCGCGGGATCAAGCCCGCGCATGACGGGGCGTTGTATTGGGCCGTCTCGGCGCTTATCGGCTAAGCCGCGTCGACCAGCACCAGTTCGGAATCTTCCAGCGCGGTGATCTTGAGCTGCGCCTCGTCGCGGATCGCGACACCGTCGCGGGCGTTGACGCGCACGCCATTGACCTCGACCGCGCCCGCCGCCGGCACCAGATAGAGATTGCGCGACGCGAGCGGCGCATATTCCGCGCTCTCGCCGGCCTTCAGCGTGGTGGCGAGCACCCGCGCATCGGCGCGGATCGGCAGCGCGTCCTTGTCGTCCTTGAACCCGCTGGCGATGGTGACGAGCTTGCCGGAGCGATCCGACTTCGGGAACGGCTTCGCGCCCCAGGTCGGCTGGCCGCCGTCCGTCGTCGGCTCGATCCAGATCTGGAAGATCCTGGTCCGGGTCGGCTCCAGATTGTATTCGGAGTGGCGGATGCCGCTTCCCGCGCTCATCACCTGCACGTCGCCCGCCTCGGTGCGGCCCTTGTTGCCGAGACTGTCCTGATGGGTGATCGCGCCCTCGCGGACATAGGTGATGATTTCCATGTTGGCGTGGGGATGAGCGGGAAAGCCGGTGTTCGGCGCGATCTCGTCGTCGTTCCACACCCGCAGGGCGCCGTGGCCCATATTGCCGGGGTCGTAATAGCTGGCGAACGAGAAGTGATGTTTCGCCTTGAGCCAGCCGTGGTCGGCGCCGCCGAGTTTCGCAAATGGTCTGAGTTCGATCATGGGGTCCTCTGGATTGAATTCCGTTGACGTCTGGATATGTGTTTGCCCGTGGTATAGAAATAGAAACTAAAGAAATGCATTGTTTCCAAATATGATCTAATGGGGCGGGCCCGCATGGCAAAACTTCCGGATTTCGAAGGCCTCGCCATTTTCGCAAAGGTCGTGGAATTGCGCTCATTTGCGGCGGCAGCCGGCGAACTCGCGCTGTCCAGGGCCACGGTGTCGAAGGCGGTCACCCGGCTGGAAGAGCGGCTCGGCGCCCGGCTGTTCAACCGCACCTCGCGGCGGCTCGCCTTGACCGACGCCGGGCATAAATTGTCGGAGCGCGCCGCGCGGCTGTTGGCCGACGGCGAGGCAGCCGAGAACGAGGCCCTGGCGCAAGCGGTGGCGCCGCGCGGGTTGGTGCGGCTCGCGGTACCGATGACGTTCGGGGTCAAGGCGGTGGCGCCGATCCTGCCGCAGTTCCTGCAGGCATATCCGGATGTTTCGATCGACATGCACTTGAGCGACGCCATGGTGGACCTGATCGGCGAGGGCTTTGATGCGGGCTTGCGGATCGCGAGCCTGCCGGACTCTTCGCTGATCGCGCGGCGGCTGTGCGCGATGCCGCGCTACACCGTGGCCTCGCCCGCCTATCTCGAGCGTTTTGGCCGGCCGACCCATCCGATGCACCTCGCGCAGCATCGATGTCTCGGCTACGCTTATCTCTCCACGGCTGGCGTCTGGAATTACACCAATTCCGCCGGCGAGCAGGCAAGCGTGCGTCCCGCGGGACCGCTGCGCGTCAATAATGGCGAGGCGCTGATGCCGGCTTTGTTGGCGGGGCTCGGCATCGCCGATGCGCCGGAGTTCATCGTCGGCGAGGCCATCGCTTCGGGCGAGGTGGAGGTCATCCTGAAAGACTGGAAGCAGACCGAAGGCGCGGTGCATCTGGTGATGCCGCCCGGCGGCCCGCGCCCCGCGCGCGTCGAGGTGCTGGCGGATTTTCTGGCGAAGCATTTTGCGAAGGGCAAAAAGCGCAAGTGACGCGTGATGCCGTGCGCCGCTCCGGTTCCCGCTGCGCAAGATCCGGGCAGCCGGCTTCACATTTAGTTGTCCGGAGCGAACCTTCCCATGCCTCATTCATCCCGAAGCCTGGAAGCCGTCGATCCTGCAATCCAACGGGAAGGACCGGGCATGCGAGCACACCGACTAGTCCTGAGCCTTGCGATACCGATTTCCTGCGGCATCGCCGTTCAAACTCCTGTCTCCGCCGAGGAGTACCGGGGAACGTTCGAACAGCAGATGGCCTGTACGCCCGATGTATGGCGTCTGTGCTTCGACCAGATACCGGACGTCAACCGGATCACGGCGTGCCTGCGGCAAAACACGCCGCAGCTCTCCGGCGGGTGCCGCGCGGTGTTTGAATCGAACGACAGCATGACCGAGCAAGCCACGCCGGGAGGCCGCGCCGATCAGCCGAGATCCTACAGCAACCGGTAGACGCAATCAGGGCTCCTTGGGCTCCTGGCAGACGTCGACCCATTCGGCATTCACCAGCCCGGCCATCCGCGCGGGCGCAATGCGCACCGCGCTGTGGGTCGAGCCCGCCGCCGGGACCACCTCGTCGAACGCCTTCAGCGAGACATCGCAATAGACCGGCAGCGGCGTCTTCAGTCCGAACGGACAGACGCCGCCGACCTCGTGCCCGGTGATCTCGGCGACCTCCTCGAGCCCAAGCATCTTCGGTTTTCCCCCGAACAGCGCCTTGACCTTCCTGTTGTCCATCCGCGAGGTGCCGGCAGCCACGACCAGCACCACGCGCTCGCCGACCCGCAGCGAAAGCGTTTTCGCGATCCGGCCCGGCTCGACGCCATAGGCCTCGGCGGCCAGCACCACCGTCGCCGAACTCACGGGCGATTCGATCACGGCAATATCGGGGGCCTTTTCCGCGAAAAACGCGCGGACCGATTCAATACTCATGTTCGGAACTCATGTTCAGGTCTGACGGGCGGCGACCAGGCCGGGCAATTCCGACAGCGCGCGAATGCGATAATCCGGCTCGAGCCCGAGCTCATCCATCTGCGTGCGGATCGCCTTGAACATCGTGAGCGGCGGCACGAGGTCGCTCTCGACGCAGGCCAGCGCCATCGCTTCCGGCGTCACCCGCTCGATCCAGGCAACGTTGAGGCCGAAAGCCTTGGCGCCGCAGGCGTCCCACGGGTTCGACGATATGAACAGCACTTCCGCCGGCGGCACGCCGAGAACGGATTCGATCAGGGTGTAGGCCTCGGGCGCCGGCTTGAAGGTCCCTTTGGAATCCACGCTGATGGTGGCATCGAGCACGCGACCGAGGCCGCTGTTGGCCACCAGCGTGTCGAGCATGGCGGGGCTGCCGTTGGAAAGGATCGCCAGCTTTCGATCCCGCATCGCCGCCAGCGCGGCGCCGGCGTCCGGATAGAGGTCGAGATGCAGGTATTTGTCCATGATCCGCTCGAACACGCCGCTGTCATGTTCGAGCCCGAGCACCCGCAACGTGTAGGCCAGCGAATCCCGGGTGATGACGGAGAAATCCTGATAGCGCCGCATCAGCGAGCGCAGCCAGGTGTATTCGAGCTGCTTGATGCGCCAGATCTGGGTGATGATCTCGCCGTAACCGGGAAACGCCTCCTCGGTAACGGTCGCCACCGACTGAATGTCGAACAGCGTGCCATAGGCGTCGAACACGATGGCTTTGATGGTCATGGGGAACTCATGGTGGGCATGTCGTAACGTGGAGGCATCCCGGCTTTCGCAGGCCCGGGAACGCATTATGGTTTTGCCGGACGCCGCCGTCCATAGCGCAACGCCATCCGGGCGCAAGGCGGCTACCATCGGAGGAGATCGGCATGAAGGCCTGGCAGTTGCAGCGGCTCGGTGGAGAACTCCGTTTCAATGACGTGCGCACGCCGGAGCCTCGCCCGGGAAGCGCGCTGGTGCGGATCGAGGCCTCGGCGCTGATGTCGTACCTGAAAGCCTATGTCGAAGGAAAATTGCCGGTCTACAACCCGCCGCCCGGCCCGTTCACGATCGGGACCAACGGGGTCGGCGTCGTGGAGGCGGTTGGAAGGGACGTCTGGCATCTGAAGCCGGGCCAGCGCGTGGTGCTCTCCTCGCATTTCGTAGCAGCAGAGAATGTCGAGGATCCGGCGCAGGTCCTGATCGGGCTGACGTCGAGTCCGGACGCGGCGCAGGTTCTGGCGGACTGGCCGGACGGCACGCTCGCCGAATACGCGCTGATGCCGGTGGAGGCGATCACGCCGGCGGACGGACTGGACCACATCGACGCCACCCGGCTTGTCGCCATCGGCCGCTGCATCATCCCCTATGGCGGTCTGCTCCGGGGACGGCTGGCGGCCGGCGAGACGCTGGTCGTGAACGGCGCCACCGGCGCCTATGGCACCGCCGCGGTGCTGGTCGCGGTCGCCATGGGCGCGGGGCGCGTCATTGCGGCCGGCCGCAACGCAGGCGCGCTGGAAGCGGTCGCGCGCGCCGGCGGTCCGCGCGTTGCAACGGTCACGTTGATGGGCGACGTGCAAAGCGACGCGAGCGCGCTGCGCGAGGCTTGCGGCGGGGGCGCCCACATGGCGTTCGACATGGTGGGACAGGCGCGCGATCCGAAATCGACGCTGGCCGCCTTGCACGGCCTTCGCCGCGGCGGCAGGCTGGTGCTGATGGGAAGCATGACCGCCGATCTGCCGGTTCCCTACGGCTCGCTGATGCTCAACAGCTGGGAGGTTCTCGGCCAGTTCATGTATCCGGCCAGCGCCTACCGGCGGCTGCTCGACCTGTTGCGCAGCGGGCTGCTCGACATCAGCCCGATCCGTCCGCGCGTGTATCCGCTCGCCGCCCTGCCGGAGGCGATGGAAGCCGCCAGCAGGGCCGGCAATCTCGAATGTATCGTGATGCAGCCTTGAGCGTCCGCGTCCTGAAAACTGACGGTCGGAAAATGGGACGCTCACCTCGCCTGGGCTTTCCCGCCGATCGTCGCCTCCAGAAATTCGTGAACCGCGTCGACGGATTGAACCGTGGCCGACCGGTTGAATTCGAGGTGATGCCCGAGATATTGAATGGGCCCTTCGAGGCTGGACGCGTCGAAGGCATGATAGGCGCCGGGATAGACGACGAGTTTCATGGGGACGCCTTCGCCCTGGTGCCGCGATATGCCCCAATCGTCCTTGCCGTCCACCATGTTGCGGCACTCGACGGCGGGGGTCCAGTCGTCGGCCTCGCCGACCAGGATCAGGGTGGGGACGGTCATGTTGCCCTTGAAGCCAAGGCATGGCGGGTAGAAGGCGATGGCGGCTTTGAACTTGTTTGGCGATGAATGCTCGACCGCACCGTGCTCCACCGACGTCAGCGCCAGCCAGCCGCCCTGCGAAAAACCCAGCGCCGCAACGCGCGCCGGATCGACGAACGGCTGCTGCACCAGATAGTTCAGGGCCCGGTAGGCGTCGAAGGCCAGATCGACCGGCGCGCCGCCGCAGGTGTTCTTGAGGCCGCGCGGACCGAAACTGTCGACCGTGAGCGTCACATAGCCCCAGGACGCGACCCGCTTTCCCCAGCGCTCGTCGAGCCGCTTCCAGTTGCCGTTGCATCCATGCAGCAGCACGACCGCGGGCGAGGGGCCGGCGCCGTAGGTTTGCCTCAGGTAGCCCTGCAGCGGCAGCCGGCTCGCCAGCGGGGTCTCGAATTCAACGACGCTGCCGGACGATAAAGGCCCGGCGGCAGGGCACTCCGCTGCAGCTCCGGTCAGGAGCACAGTGACGAATGCCGCTGCTGTGCATAGGTTCGCCAAGAGTTTTCATCCCTGCGTAACCGTGCATTCCACCGACCGCCGGCCGTCGCCTCAGATCCCCAAAAGCTTGCGCGCGTTGGCCTTCAATACCTTGGGTCTGATGTCGTCGCGAATGTCGAGCTTGGCGAAATCCGCAAGCCAGCGGTCGGGCGTGATCACCGGCCAGTCCGAGCCGAACAGCATCTTGTCCTGCAAAATGCTGTTGATGTAGCGCACCAGGATCGGCGGGAAGTATTTCGGCGACCAGCCGGAGAGGTCGATGTAGACGTTCGGCTTGTGGGTCGCGACCGACAGCGCCTCTTCCTGCCAGGGGAATGACGGGTGGGCGAGCACGATCTTGAGGTCGGGGAAATCCGCCGCCACGTCGTCCATGTACATCGGGTTGGAATATTTCAGCCGCATTCCCATGCCGCCGGGCATGCCGCTGCCGACCCCGGTCTGCCCGGTGTGGAACAGCGCGATCGCGCCGCCGTCGCTGATCGCCTCGTACAGCGGATAGGCCATGCGGTCGTTGGCGTAAAAACCCTGCATGGTCGGGTGGAATTTGAAGCCCCTGACGCCGTATTCCTCGATCAGCTTCCGCGCCTCGCGGACGCCGAGCTTGCCCTTGTGCGGATCGATGCTGACGAAGGGGATCAGCACGTCGGAATTCTGCGCGGCGATTTCCAGCATTTCGTAATTGTTGTAGCGGCGGAATCCGGTCTCGCGCTCGGCGTCGACCGGGAAGATCACGGCTACGATCTTCTTGGAGCGGTAATAGGCCGCGGTTTCCGGCACCGTCGGCGGATGCTTGTTGGGCGACTTGAAATAGTCGGCCATCTGCGCCTGGAAATCGTCGTAGCCGTCGTCGGCATGCATGCCGCAGGGCTCTTCGGCATGGGTGTGGATGTCGATCGCCACGGCGTCTTCGATATTGGGCAATTTCAGTTTGGGCATTTCACTTCCCCGGCGGACGCTTGATTATACGGTCTGGCGAATTGATTATACGATATAACAAATTTGGCAAGTGGCCCCGAGCATCTGGTCAATTATCAGAAAGCCGAGCAAGGTCTTTAAGGTCGTCATTGCGAGCCAACGGGTCGCGCGAACGCGCGCCCGATGACAAGCTCCGCGAAGCAATCCATTCTTTCTTTTTGTTGCACGATGGATTGCTTCGCTGCGCTCGCAATGACGGTTTCAACACATGCGTTTTACTCTCGCGACGCGGATTGCGCCCGAGGTGTTGATGAAACTCCGCCCCAAGAGAGAGGGCGCAGGGAAAGCCGGGTGCACGCTGCACCCGCGGTCTCGTGTGCAAGATGCACAAAAGAAAACGCACACGAGCATACAGGTTCAGCGGAGGCAATCCGGCCTTCCCTGCGCAATGGTTTTACGGCTTATGTCGTGATCTCCCCGGCGATCGGGCTTTTTTGCCACCGTCGCTTGCGAAAATCGCTTTCCGCAAACTTGACGCCGGCGTCGAGGCGTCAGGACCACACGATTTTGCCGTCCGCAAGCAAGGCGCTCTCGTCAGAAGCGCCGCCCGCGGCCACCGCATCCAGCCCCGCGTCCGTGACGATCGCGATACGCCCCTCGAGTGGGGTGGACGGCGGCGGGTATAGAGTGATTTGCGGATTCGGAAAACCAGAATATTTTTTCGGAAGGGGCTGGACAGGTAGAAACAGCTTGATCCGGCTGGAGAAATTAGATTTTAGGCGCAAATCCGCTGAGGCACGTAGGGACGGCCCGCAGCCCCGATCAAGCCGTCGGCGCGCGTGCGCCGAGAGAGCTCGCACTTCCGCGGGAGGCTTGATTATAAGATCTAGCGAATGATCATACGATATAACAAATCTGGCAAGCTGCCGCACAAGGCATCGCAACAGGGAGAACACCATGGCGCAGGCGGAAGCCTTCGAGACCGATTTCTGGAAACACGCCAATGTGCGCAAGCTCTGGGACGACATCGTGCCCGGCGAGCCGCGCAAGACCATTCCCTACACCCTGACGCGGGAAGCCATCGAACTCTATTGCAAGGCGGTCGGCGAGGATCATCCGATCTATTTCGACGAGGCCTACGCCCGCACCACGCGCTATCGCGGGCTGATCG
The DNA here is from genome assembly GCA_963721275.1 of uncultured Alphaproteobacteria bacterium. Taxonomy (GTDB): domain Bacteria; phylum Pseudomonadota; class Alphaproteobacteria; order Rhizobiales; family Xanthobacteraceae; genus Bradyrhizobium. The sequence goes on from CAVRIQ010000039.1 coordinate 60,899, forward strand.
CGCCGCCCTCGATCCACATCCTCCTGATGTTTTCCTGCACGCCGGCCGACGACTGGATGCGCAGCCCGGGCACCGTCAATGCCGGACAGTCGTGGAGCTACAACATTCCGGCGCGTCCCGGCGACGTCATCCGGCTGGAGGCCCGCGCGCTCGACAAGTTCATCAAGCGCGAGCGGCTGTTCGTGGTGCACGACAACGTCTTCTTCAACCAGCACGGCGAGGTGATCTGCTCGGGCCGTGGCTGGACCATCCGGCCGCAGTGAGGAGCGAAATCATGACGACGACCTTCGAAGGCCTGAGCGCCGGCGACAGCATCGACGGGCCGAAATTCGCGGTCAGCCGCGAATCCATCCGGCTGTTTTGCGACGCCTCGCTCGACTACAACCCGCTGCATCTCGACGACGACTACATGAAGGGAAATTTCGGCAAGACCAATTTCGGCGGCATCATCATGCACGGCATGAACAATTTCGGGCTGATCTCGCGGATGATCACCGACTGGGCCTATCCGGCCGGGGCCATTCACCGCCGCCTCGAAACCAGGTGGGTCAAGCCGGTCCGGCCCGGCGACACCATCCAGCCGACCGGAATCGTCAAGTCGAAGCAGGCGACCGCGAAGTCGCGCTGGGTCTTGATCGACGTCATGGTCCGCAACCAGGCCGGCGAAAAGGTCGCCACCGGCGAGGCCATGGTCGAATTCCCGCAGTGATTCGTCCGGGTTGAAGCCGCGCCGGTCACTCCGCCGGGACGCCGGTCGTTCCGCGCGTCGTCAGCCTGCTTCCCGGCGGCCGCCCGGCGAGATGGGCATTCGGCACCACCACGTCGGTGGCCAGTCCAAGCCACGCCAGGAAGCGAATGGTCAGCCAGGTGTTGTCGATTTCCCACCAGCGATGCCCGTGGCGCGCCGAACGCGGGTCGGCGTGATGGTTATTGTGCCAGCCTTCGCCGTTGGAGATCAGGCCGACCACGAGGTTGTTGCGGCTGTCCTCGTCGGTTTCATAATTCCGGTATCCCCACAGATGGGTCACCGAATTCACCGCCCAGGTGATGTGCCAGACCAGCACCGTGCGTACGAAGACCCCGAACATCATGATGCTGAGACCGGTCTGCGCCGCAGCGCCCGGCGCCTGGCCTGACAGCCACGCCACGGCGAAACCGGCGCCGAAGAACAGCGGCATCTGGCCGAGATTGATCCAGACCAGCCAGCCGTTGCGCTCGAGCGCGACATAAAAGCGATCGCGCAGGATGTCCTTGGCGTAGCGTTCGTAGATGCCGAGCCGTGCCAGTTCCGGCTGATGGACCAGGATCCATCCGATGTGGGCCCAGAAGAAACTGGCCAGCGGGCTATGCGGGTCCGGCTGCTCGTCGGCGAATTGATGATGCCGGCGGTGGACGGCGACCCAGCGCGCCGGCGTTTCCTGCAGGCAGGACATCGCGACGATCACCATGGCGTGTTCCAGCCATTTCGGACATTTCAGCCCGCGATGGGTGAGCAGCCGGTGATAGCAGAGGTTGATGCCGAACATCCCGCACAAATGGGTGCCGAGCAGGGCGACGAGGAAGCCGCTCCAGCTGAAATAGCCGGGCATGAAAGCCAATAGCGCCACCGCATGGTAGGCGGCGATCACGACAATATAGGGCCAGTTGAGCTGGAACGGCCGCACGCCCGCGGGCAGCGGCAGTCGCGCGGGCACGGCGAGCGGAAGGATCGGATCAGCGGCGGCCAGTACCGCTGTTTTTGTTGCAGGCCGACGGCGTGTCGTCATCGCGAAGTCGAGATACCCAATCCCTGCGCCGGACGCAGTTGTCAGCCGAATAGCCCCGGCCCCTGATACACAGATTCTCCGGGGAACGGCTACAAACATTTGAGAGAACTCGCCTATTTTTCCCGGATGGAACACGCAGGCCGGCTCCCCGGGGACGCAGATACTCGTCGGGCGGTGTCCCGTCCGGATTGACATTCGGCCATCCGATGGCTTAGAAACCGCGCATCCCGGGTGGCGCGGCCACCGGCGGGATAAAGCCCATTTTGCCATTTTCGGCCTGTCCAACACGGCCTTTCAACGCATCAGGATTGTCCCATGAAGGTCCGTAACTCGCTGAAATCGCTGCGCGGCCGTCATCGCAACAACCGCCTGGTCCGCCGCAAGGGCCGGGTTTATGTGATCAACAAGGTCCAGCGCCGCTTCAAGGCGCGCCAGGGTTGATTCAAGGCCGATAGCGCCTGCTCAGGGCCGTCCGGGCGCTCTGCAAAAATTATCGCCTTCACGGGTGTTTGACGCTTTTGCTGCTTTGCAGCGCGGTTTCTCGCGTCTAGACTTTGGCGGCGATGGCATTGAGATTCCCTGATCCGCGCAGCTGCCTGACCGCCATTCTGCTCACCGCCGTCGTTACAGCGGCACCGACGCTTGCGTCGGCGCAGAATCCGCACGCCACGCCGCCGGCACTGCAGAAGAAGCTGCCCGAACCTCCGAAGAAGCTGCCGAGGGTCGGCGCCGACAAGACGCGCGGGCTGGACTTCCTGTTCGGCGCGCTGAAGGTGGCGCCCGATGAAGCCAGCGCCAAGCATGTCGAGGCCCGGATCTGGGCGCAGTGGCTGCATACGCCGAGCGATACCGCCGCGCTCCTGATGATGCGCGCCAAGGTCGCGATGGACGCCCAGCAGATGGACGTGGCGATGAAATTGCTGAATGCCCTGGTCAAGTTGCGTCCGGACTGGGTCGAGGCCTGGAACCGGCGGGCGACGCTCTACTACCTGCAGAACGATTACCGCCATTCGCTGCAGGACATCGAGCAGGTGCTGATCCGCGAACCCCGGCATTTCGGCGCGCTGGCGGGGCTCGGCATGATCATGCAGGATATCGGCGACGAGAAGCGCGCGCTTGACGCCTTCCGCAAGGCGCTCGCGATCAATCCGCATATGGACAAGGTGCCGGAGCTGGTCAAAACCCTGAGCGAAAAGGTCGAAGGCCGCGATATCTGAACGATCTGCCGGTCATCAGTGGCAGAAGTCAGCTGGGCTCTGCTTACCTCTCCCCGATGGGTAGAGGTGAAGGGAAGCGGACCGACGATTCAATCAAAACTCATCCCGCTTCAGTGCAACACCTCGCTGCCGTGCTCGAACGGCCCGCCAAGCGCCACGGCGGCGTAAAGCTGCTGAAGCTCCGCCTCCAGCTGCTCGTTGACCAGCAGCAGCGCCCGCAGCGCGCCATGCAGGTCGCCATTGCAGCTCGCCACGATCCGGTCGATGGCATTTTCGCTCGGTCTCGAACTCATCGGAAAGCCTCCAGTTGTCCCCAATAAATCTTCGGCGCCCGGCCCGCGTTCCTGTGGATTGCGTGGATAGGTCCCAACGAGACAGCCCGGCGTGTGCGCCCATCACTTCGCAACGCTGCGGCTGACGATAACTATAAAGTTACTGATGACGGCGATATGAAGGCACGTTGCAGGCGGGCGGGAAAACGCGCGCGGATTTTGCGGGCAGAAGCGAAAACGGTATCGATGTGGCAGGATACGCGCGGTCACGAAACCGCACCGCCCCCGGGACCGTAACTCGGGGGTGCCCAAGCTCGTCCGGACATTGCAAATGACATCAATCGTCGTCGTGGCGGCGCTGGCGATCCTGGCGCTGATCACCCAGGCCGGCGTCCTTGTCCTGCAGCACCTCTACCCTGCCCAGGGCAGGATGATCGAGGTCGCCGGCGGCAGGCTCAACGTGCTCGACATCGGGCCGCGCAACGCCGCCGGTCCGCCTGTCGTGATGATCCATGGCGCGAGTTCAAATCTTCAGGCGATGCGGCAGCCGCTCGGCGACAGGCTCGCCGAAAATCGCCGGGTGATCCTGATCGATCGTCCCGGCCATGGCTGGAGCACGCGCTCGCGCCTGGAAGATTCGACACCGGCGATCCAGGGCAGAATGATCGACGAGGCGCTGGAGAAACTCGGCGTCGGATCCGCCATTCTCGTGGTTCATTCCTGGAGCGGCGCGCTGGGCGCACGCATGGCGCTCGATTATCCCGCGCGCGTCGCGGGCCTGGTGATGCTGGCGCCGGTGGCCTATCCGTGGCGAGGCGGCATCGGCTGGTACAACAAGGCCGCCGCCATGCCGGTGATCGGCCCGCTGCTCGCCTACACGATCACGCTGCCGCTCGGCATTTTCCTGGCCGGACCCGGCGCGCGCGGCGTGTTCCTGCCGCAGATCATGCCGCAGAACTTCGTCGCCGACACCGCGACCCCGTTGTTGCTGCGTCCGCGGGAATTTCTCGCCAATGCAAGGGATCTGGCGACGCTGAGGGCGGCCGTGGCCGAACAGGCGCCGCGCTACGGCAATATCAGGGCGGCGGTGGTGGTGATTTCGGGCGACGTCGACAAGACCGTGACGACCAACATCCATTCACGGCCGTTCGTCAAGGCGGTGCCCGACGCCAGGCTGATCGTGCTGCCGGAGGTCGGCCACATGGTTCAAAACGCCGCGCCCGAGCTCGTGATGTCGGAGATCGACGCCATGATCGGCGCGCTCGCGCAGCGCACCGCGGCTGTCGCCAGATAGGGTGAGGGCTCATTCGTCGCCGGACGGCTGCTGGAAGAACGCTACCCGCGCTACTGATGGACCGCCGCCGTCGTCGGATTGGGGCCATCGTCCATGCATCGATTGATGGCCGCCGTCCGGTCTCGTGGCAGAACCTTTGCGACGTCGACCTGGTGACGGCATTGCATTTGCCTGATCTGCTCGTCGCGACGCTTTTTCGCCGCCTCGCGATACTCGGGAGCAACCGCGTTGGGATCGACCAGCTTCTGTGCAAACGCCGGTTCTTCGGCGAGCACGCACACGGCAACCAGACTCAAACGCCAAAATGATTTCATCGAAATGTCCTTTGCGCTTCAGAAGAAGCCCGGACTGAGATCAAGGCCATAGGACGCCAAAAGCAGCGACACGGTCAAGCCGACGCCGCAGAACATGGCGATGGTTTTGAGGATTTCGACATTGATCTGCGTTCCGGATACGCGCGAGAGAACCTTTGCGAGAGCAGCCATTGCGACCTCCAGGGTTGGTCCCGATGACGAGGACCGGTAGCCATTGGTAGCGGAGCCCGCGTCCGATGCATGTGAACGAGGTCACATGCCGCCGGGGACTTGACGCAATCGCAGCAAATTGATCGCCGCAGCGCGAAGGGCGCCGGCAGGCGGAGAGCGGTTACCGGTGGCGGGATTTGAGCCTCTGCCGGGTCGCGCCGCCGGCTGGCGAGAATCGCTGCGCCGGTGCAGTCTTGCCGGACGAGGCCGGGCGGCACGCCCGCCATTGGGGCGCGTCCGGGCCCGAACAGATAGAACATTGGGACGGAGGGATCATGCGACGCTTCGTTGTTCTGATCGCCGCGGCTCTTATGATGATCTCCTGTTCTCCTGAAGACGAGGTGACGGGGTCAATTCACAATAAATGCGCAACCAACCTCTATAGCGCCTTCAATCCCAAGGCGCTCGATCAGTGCGTGGCGGTCTGCATCAAGTGCGACCGCGGCACGACGACCACGTGCTCGACCTCATGCACGCTGAAGGGTGCGCACTGATCTTTCGGCCTCCCGATCGTTGAGGCACGGATGATCTGTTGGCCAAGCGGGTTGCTGATCCGGGGAGTGACCGGCGGACTTGATGGTCCGGACCAGGGCGATGAAATGACGCCGCCGGTCGCAGGATATCCCCCGGCATCACGGTCGATGATGCCGAAGGAAGTTGGGTCCCCGCGCGGCGATTGCGGAGATCGTGGCGCTACTTGCCCTTGATCTTGCCGTCCTTGTCGAACTGCGAGACGAACGCCCAGAGATTGTTGACCTCGTTTTCGTTCTTGATGCCGGCGAAGGTCATCTTGGTTCCCGGAACTTTCGCCTTCGGATCCTTGATGTATTCCTTGAACTGGGCCTCGTTCCAGGTGATGCCGGATTTCTTGTTGGCATCCGAATAGTTGTAGCCTTCGACGGTGCCCGACTTGCGGCCATCGAGCCCGTTCAGCTCCGGCCCGACCTTGTTCTTGGCGCCTTCGCCGATCGAGTGGCAGGCCATGCATTTGTTGAAGGACGTCTTGCCGGCGGCGACGTCCTGCGCCAGCGCGCTCGATGCGGCTGCGGACGATGCGATGACGACCAGCGCGCTCAGGGTCAGTTTTTTCATGGTGTGCTCTTCGTGGTTTCGGGGGGAAGGGGCGACGGTGCCGGCGTCCTTGTCGCATGGGGCGCTCGCGGTGGACAAGCCGGGAAACCCGTCAGGAGTTTCATCCCTCCTGCCTACGTCTTTCGGATAGCCGGCATTTTTCCCCTCCAGCGCCGCGAGCGAGCTACCCAAAGGGGTCCAGACGTGCTTGATTTGCCACGAGAAATCGGCGAGCAGAAGGCGCGCACAGCCTGAGGCTCCCCGGGGAGAAATAGACATGGCCATTATGATGCCGGCGCCCGATCAGGCGGTTTTGAACCGCCGCGAGAGCATCGTGGCGGCGTTGCGCGCGATCGTCCCGGGCGAAGGGGTGATCGACAGTCCCGCCGAAATGCTTCCCTACGAGTCCGATGGCCTGATGGCCTATCGTCAGCCGCCGATGGTGGTGGTGCTGCCGGATACCACCGACCAGGTCTCGCAGGTCCTGAAATATTGCCACGAGCAGGGCATCAAGGTCGTGCCGCGCGGGTCGGGCACGTCGCTGTCCGGCGGCGCGCTGCCGCTCGCCGACGGCGTGCTGCTGGGTCTGGGCAAATTCAAGCGCATCCGCGAGATCGATTTCGACAACCGCGTGGTCGTGACCGAGCCGGGCGTGACCAATCTCGCCATCAGCCAGGCGGTGGCCCATGCCGGCTACTACTATGCGCCCGATCCCTCGTCGCAGATCGCCTGCTCGATCGGCGGCAATGTCGCGGAGAATTCCGGCGGCGTGCATTGCCTGAAATACGGCATGACCACCAACAATGTGCTGGGATGCGAAATCGTCCTGATCACGGGCGAAGTCATCAGGGTCGGCGGCAAGTCCGCCGAGACCAGCGGCTACGACCTGATGGGAATCATCACGGGATCGGAAGGCCTGCTCGGCGTCATCACCGAGATCACGGTGCGGATCCTGCAGAAGCCGGAGACGGCGCGCGCGCTGATGGTCGGTTTTGCGCAGGTCGAGGCGGCCGGTCAATGCGTGGCTGAAATCATCGGCGCAGGGATCATTCCCGGCGGCATGGAAATGATGGACAAACCCGCGATCCACGCCGCCGAAGCCTTCGTCCATGCCGGCTATCCGCTCGACGTCGAGGCGCTCTTGATCATCGAACTCGACGGCCCCGGGATCGAGGTCGATGAACTGATCAGGCGGGTGGAGGCGATCGCGCTGGCCTGCGGCTCGACCACCTGCCAGATTTCAACCTCCGAGACCGAGCGCAATCTGTTCTGGGCGGGCCGCAAGGCGGCCTTTCCCGCCGTCGGGCGGATTTCGCCCGATTATCTCTGCATGGACGGCACCATCCCGCGCGGCAAATTGCCGGAGGCGCTGGCGCGCATCCGCGACCTCTCGGCGAAATACGATCTCCGCGTCGCCAACGTGTTCCACGCCGGCGACGGCAATCTGCATCCGCTGATCCTGTACGATGCCAACAAATCAGGCGAAATGGAGCGGGCCGAGGCCTTCGGCGCCGACATCCTGCGCGCCTGCGTCGAACTCGGCGGCGTGCTGACCGGCGAGCATGGCGTCGGCATCGAAAAGCGCGACCTGATGCCGGAGATGTTCAGCGAGATCGATCTCAACCAGCAGCAGCGGCTGAAATGCGCGTTCGACGCGCAGGGGCTGCTCAATCCCGGCAAGGTATTTCCGACCCTGCACCGCTGCGCCGAACTCGGCCGCATGCACGTCCATGGCGGCAAGCTCGCCTTCCCCGATATTCCGCGGTTTTGAGCAGGCGATTGTGGATACTCTGAAAGTACGCGACGCAAGGGATGTCGAAGAGGTGGTGCGGGCGGCGATTGCCGGCGAGCAGCCCCTGGAAATCATCGGCCATGGCTCCAAGCGCCTGATCGGTCAGCCGATGGCGACCAATGCGCTGCTCGATCTGTCCGCGCTCAACGCTGTCACATCATATGAGCCGAACGAGCTGATCATCACGGTCCAGGCCGGCGCGCCGCTCGCCGACGTCAAGTCGCTGATCGATTCCAAAAATCAGCAGTTCGCGTTCGAACCGATCGACACCGCGCCGCTGTTGGGCACGCCGAGCCTCGGCACCATCGGCGGCATGATCGGCGCCGGCCTCGCCGGTCCCCGCCGCATCAAGGCCGGCGGCGCCCGCGATCATCTTTTGGGAGCCCACGGCGTCTCCGGCTTCGGCGAGAGCTTCAAGGCCGGCGGCCGGGTGGTGAAGAACGTCACCGGCTATGATCTCTGCAAATTGCTGGCGGGATCCTGGGGCACGCTGGCGGTGGTGACGGAAGTGACGCTGAAAGTGATGCCGCGGCCCGAGAGCGAACGCACGCTGGTGTTGCGGGGGCTCGACGATGTCACCGCAAACCGGGCGATGACCGCGGCGCTGGGCTCGCCGTTCGATGTATCCGGCGCCGCGCATCTGCCGAACTCGGCGTTTCGCGCCGATATCGGCGAGCTCAGCGGTCTCGGATCGGCGCGCGAGCCGGTTACCCTGCTGCGGCTGGAGGGCATTGCGGCCTCGGCGGCCCATCGCGCCGCCGCGCTCGGCAAACTCCTGGCGCCGTTTGGCGCGGCGCAGATCATCGAAGACGCCGCCTCGGCCGCGATCTGGAGTTCCATTCGCGACGTTACGCCGTTCGCGGCCGGCGGCGCACTGGGAGCGTGGCCGGTGTGGCGGATCGTTTGCCCGCCGGCTTCGGGCGGCGCGCTCGGCGAGCAACTCGCGCGCGACACCGGCGGCGACGTGATCTACGACTGGGGCGGCGGCCTGATCTGGGCGGCGCTGCCCCAGAAGCCCGACGCCCAGGCGGGGCTGGTGCGTCAGCGCGTCAATGCCGTCGGCGGTCACGCCATGCTGGTGCGCGCCTCCGACGAGGTGCGCCGCAATGTCGACGTGTTCCATCCCCAGCCGGCCGGCATCGCCGCCTTGAGCGAACGCGTCCGGCAAAGCTTCGATCCCAGGACCATCCTCAATCGCGGCCGGATGATACGAGGTACCGCGGTATGAAAACCGAATTCAGCCTGGCCCAGCTCGCCGATCCCGATATCGCGGAAGCCGACAAGATCCTGCGCGCCTGCGTGCATTGCGGATTCTGCACCGCGACCTGTCCGACCTATGTGCTGCTCGGCGACGAACTCGATAGCCCGCGGGGGCGGATCTACCTGATCAAGGAGATGCTGGAAAAGAACCGGCCGCCCACCGCCGAAGTGGTCAAGCACATCGACCGCTGTCTTTCCTGCCTGTCCTGCATGACCACCTGTCCGTCGGGGGTGAACTACATGCATCTGGTCGATCAGGCGCGGGCAAGGATTGAAAAGGACTATCGAAGACCGCTGCCCGAACGCCTGTTCCGTGCGGCGCTTGCCTGGATTCTCCCGCGGCCGGGCCTGCTTCGCGCCGCCATGATTCTGGGACGCGTCGGCGGGCCGCTGGCCGCCCTGCTGCCGACCCCCAGGGCGGCATCGGGGACGCCGACTTTATTGCGGCGAATCAAGGCGATGCTGGCTCTTTCACCGGCCAGCCTGCCGGCGCCCGGACCACCGGGCGGAAGCGTTTTTGCAGCGAAAGGCGAGCGGCGCGGGCGGGTCGCCCTGCTGCAGGGCTGCGCCCAGCAGGTGATGGCGCCGCGCATCAACCAGGCCGCCATCAGTCTCCTGACCCGTCACGGCATCGAGGTGGTGCTGGTCAGGGACGAGCAATGCTGCGGCGCGCTGACCCATCACCTCGGACGCGACGACGACGCGCTGGCGCGGGCGCGGGCCAACATCGGGGTCTGGCTCAGGGAGGCCGAGCAGAACGGTCTCGACGCCATCCTGGTGACGACGTCGGGGTGCGGCACCGTGATCAAGGACTATGGCTATATGCTGCGCGAGGACCGTGACTTCGCCGGCCCCGCTGCGAAGATATCGGCGCTGGCCAAGGATATCACCGAGTATGTCGGCGGCATTTCGCTGCAGCCAACGCAGCAACACGGCGACATCGTGATCGCCTATCACTCCGCTTGTTCGCTGCAGCACGGACAGAAAATCACACTGCTTCCGAAAGAATTGCTTTCCAAGAACGGATTCGTGGTGAAAGATGTACCCGAGAGCCATTTGTGTTGCGGTTCGGCGGGGACCTACAACATTCTCCAGCCTGACATTGCGAACAAATTGCGCGACCGGAAGGTCGCCAATATTGCGATGGTCAAGCCGGACATGATTGCTGCAGGCAATATTGGATGCATGGTGCAGATTGCCGGCGGCACGTCAGTTCCTGTGGTGCACACGGTTGAGCTTCTCGATTGGGCGACAGGCGGTCCCCGGCCAGGATTGAACTGATCGTTGGGCCTTGAGCTCGAGGCGAACGACTTGAAACGCTCGATAGACACTGGTCGGCGGCAACAGGAGGATCACGATGGCTAAAGGCAAAAAGAAGAAGGCTGGCAAGAAGGCTAAAAAGGCCAAGAAGAGCCTTGTGACGGCGAGAAAAAAATCCGCGAAGAAATCTGCGAAGAAATCCGCCGGGAAGTCGGCGAAGAAGGCCAAGAAGTCGGCGAAGAAGTCCGCCAAAAAATCCGCCAAAAAATCGAAGGCAGCCGCGCCGAAGAAATCCGCCAAGAAATCCGCCAAGAAGGCCGCTGCCAGGAAGAGCCCTGCAAAGAAGAAGGTGGCCAAGTCCGCTGCACCGAAGCCCGCTGCACCGAAGCCCGCCGCGCCTGCGGCCCAGCCGGCCCCGGCTCCCGCGCCCGCCCCGGCGCCGAGTTGGGCCACCCCCAGCCCTGCGCCGTCATGGGGTCATTCGGAAGAGAGTTCGAGCCCGTCCTCCTCTGGAGGAGACGACGGCAACTAGCCGGGCGCGCAGCCCGATTCGGGGCACACCCTGGAGGTCACATCTTTCGAGGCCGCAGCGTCCGCCGCTGCGGCCTTTTTATTTCGGGTAACCCTTGCAACTGTGATTCGAAAATCTGTGGTCCGATCCCGTGACCGTGGCCAAAATGCCGCCCGCGCGACGTAAAAGTCGGTCAAATTTGTTGTCCGAATGCAACACCTGCTGACAACCTTACCGGGAAGCCTCGAAACGCCTAAAAAGGCAGCAGATGCTCGTCTTTTTTGCTTCACGGGACGGGTGACGCGTTCCAGATTGAGACTGGGTTAAGGCACTTCGCCACAGTCGGTTATCGCTTGTCCCTGGGGGCCGCCGGAAATCGGACTGATCTTTCAAATGTGATGGGGATCGTTATGAAGAAATTCGTCTTGTTAGCAACGGCGCTGGCAATGGTATCGGGTTCCGCCTTTGCAGCGGATATGCCCTTGAAGGCTATGAAGGCGCCGCCGCCACCGGCTTTCGATCCCTGGGATATCGCGTTCGGCAGCGCGATCATGAACGATTACGTCTGGCGCGGCGTCACCCAGTCCAACCACAAGCCGTCGGTCGCCGCCTATTTCGAGCCGCGCTACAATGTCAGCAAGGATCTGCAGCTCTACATCGGCACCTCCGCCGAAAGCATCTCCTTCGCAAACCGCGCCGCCGCCGAAGTCGACATCTACGGCGGTATCCGTCCGACCTTCGGTGCATTTGCCTTTGATATCGGCGTCTGGGGTTACCTGTATCCGGGCGGAACCTGCTACTACGGTGCGGCGACCGATACCGCCGGAAAGCCGCTGAGCGCGGAATGCGCGACCAACTTCCTGCCCAACTTCAACGTTGCCAAGAGGGATGCGAGCTTCTTCGAAGTCTACGGCAAGGTGAACTACACCATCAACGACAACTGGCAGTTCGGGTTGAACGAGTTCTATTCGCCGAACTTCCTGAACACCGGCGCCTGGGGCAACTATACGTCGATCACCGGCAAGTACACCGCGCCGAGCACGTTCTTCGGCACCAGCGGCCTCGGCATGTACGTTTCCGGCGAGTTCGGCCGTCAGTGGTTCGGAACCTCGGATTCGTTCTACGGCGTGGTTTCGCCCGGTTTCGCCAGCTACGTGAACGGTATTCCCGAGCCCAGCTACAACACCTGGAACATCGGCATCGGCTTCACCTACAAGGTATTCACGCTCGATCTGCGCTACTCCGACACCGACCTGTCGAAGGGCGACTGCAACGCCTTCACCAGCGATTTCACGGCCGGTGGGGTGAACAACGTAACCCCGATCAATCCGGGTGGCGCGGGCTCGAACTGGTGCGGCGCCGCCGGCATCGTCAAGCTCTCGGCTGACCTGACCGCGATGACCAGCCTGAAGTAAGTCATTCCTTCAAGACGACCGGGGGCGGCAGAGCGATCTGCCGCCCCTTTTATTTGTGGGGAGCTGCATGAAGCTTATTTGTGGGGAGCTGCATGAAGCGGGATTGGCGGCAGGTGGCGACCGGCCCGCCTCGCTTAGGGCAGCGTGACGTCTTCCTTGCGGTTCTGCAGCGCAAACCGGTCGCCGTCGCGGCTCAGCACCACATTGCGCTGGTGGAAGGCCTCCAGCGTCGAGCGATGACCGATCGAGACGATGGTGGTGGCCGGCAATTTCTTCTCGATCAGTTTGTAAAGCGCCGCCTCCGAGGCTTCATCGAGCGAAGCGGTCGCTTCGTCGAGGAACAGATATTGCGGCTCATGCAGCAAGGCGCGGGCAAGGCCGAGGCGCTGCTGCTCGCCCAGCGAGAGCATCCGATTCCAGTGCGCTTCCTCGTCCAGTCTTGCTGCGAGCTGAGGCAGGCCGACCGCGATCACGACGTCCCTGACCCGCTCCGAACTGAACGCGCCGGCTTCCGCAGGATAGACGATCGCAGCCTTCAGCGAGCCGACCGGAAAATACGGCCGCTGCGGCAGCATCATCAGGGTTGCCTTTGAGGGAATTGCGATCGAGCCGGTGCCGAACGGCCAGACGCCTGCGATGGCGCGGAACAAGGTCGACTTGCCGGCGCCCGACGGGCCGGTGACCAGCGTGCGCTCATTGGCGCTGATGCTGAAGCTGTCGGCCGAAACCAGCGGCGTTCCGTTGGGCAGGCTGACGAGGAGCTGCTCCAGACCGATGTTGTCGCTGCCGGTCGACGACACGACATCGATCGAACCGGCGCTGGTGGCCAGCGTTGCGGCGCTGTTGATCGCCGCCTCGAATCCGTCGAGACGGGCGACAACGGCGCGCCATTCCGCCAGCGTCCGATAGGCCGATACGAAGAACGACAGCGCCTTTTGCACGCTGTCGAACGCGGATGCGGTCTGCATCATGCCGCCGAGCTGGATCTTGCCGGCGAAATAGGCCGGCGCCACCAGGATGAACGGGAAGATCACCGCAGCCTGCGCGTAACTGCTCGTAAACGCCGTCAGCCGCTTGGTCCGGCGCATAATGCCGTACCAGTTGTCGACGACACGGCCGAAGCGCTCACCGAGCCGCTGCCGTTCGGCGCTCTCGCCCCGCAGCAGCGCAATCTGTTCGGAGTTTTCGCGCACCCGAACCAGGTTGAAGCGGAAGTCGGCCTCGAAGCGCTGCTGCTGGAAATTGAGGTTGACCAGCGGCGAGCCGATCCACTGCGTCAGCGCCGTTCCGAACACCGCATAGATCAGCGCGCCCCATACCAGATAGCCGGGGATCGCGAATTCGCGGCCGAAAACATGCAACGGAGCCGTCGCGGACAGGCCCCACAGGATGACGACAAAGGATCCCAGCGTGACGATCGCGCTCAAAAGGCCGACGCCGATGTTCAGGGTTTGATCGACGAACAGTTTGACGTCGTCGGTAATGCGCTGGTCCGGATTGTCGGCGGCGTCGCCTTTAAGCTGCATGCGATAGTGGTTGGGGCCGCGGAGCCATTCGCCGAGATAATGGCTGGTCATCCAGCGGCGCCAGCGGATCTGCAGCCATTGATTGAGATAAAGCTGGTAGACGGCAAGCGCGACGTAGAACGTCGCCAGCAGGCAAAAGATGCCGGTTTCCTTGACGAAACCCTCCCAGTTCTTCTCCTGCAGCGCATTGTAAAACCGGTTGTACCACTGGTTGATCAGCACGTTGATCAACACCAGTAAAAGCTCGATCGATATCACCGCCGCGAGCAGCCCGCGGCCGGCCCATTTGTCCTCGGAACGGAAATACGGTGCGGCGATCCGCCATACGATGGCGAGCGTCGAGCGGATGTTGTTCACAGATTGCCGTCTCCAGGGGAAAGGCCTTAACGACCTGAAAAAATGAGAGAATTTGGAAGACATAGACTAAAGTCTTAGAACTTTTGACCTGCGCTCGCTTGTCCCGGCCTCCGAGTCAACCCTAGCATGGCAATAACGGCGGGGGACGGGGGGCTTCCACACTTCGCGAGCTTGTGAGCGGATTTAGGCACTGCCGGAATTCGCGGCCGATTCGCGCATTGCAAAGGCACCCCAAAATCGCGCCATGCATGCCTGACAGTCCACGCTGGTCGGGCTGCCGGGTAATGCGTGGGGAGGAAGTGCAATGTGGAACCAAATTTATAACCCGCTTGGCAACGCGGCGCTGTCGACGATCGCCGCCGCAATTCCGGTGGTCACGCTGCTGGTCTTGATTGCCAGCGGCAAGGTCAAGGCGCACATCGCGGCCATCATTGCCGTGATCCTGACCAACCTGATCGCGATCGCCATCTTCCACATGCCGGCGGGCATGTCGGTTCGCGCGACGCTGCTTGGCGTCGTCTCGGGATTCTTCCCGATCGGCTGGATCGTGCTGAACGTCATTTTTCTCTACCAGCTTACGGTTGCAACCGGCCAATTCGAACTATTGAAGCGGGCGGTCGGCGGCGTCACCGAAGACCGGCGCCTGCAGCTATTGCTGATCGCGTTTTCTTTCGGGGCGTTCTTCGAGGGCGCTTCGGGATTTGGCACACCGGTCGCGATCACCGGCTCGGTTCTGATCGGTCTCGGCTTTTCCCCGCTCGCCGCGTCCGGTCTGTCGCTGATCGCCAATACCGCCCCGGTCGCCTATGGCGCGCTCGGTACGCCGATCCAGGGTTTGGCTTCGGTAACCGGCCTCGATCCTTATATTCTGGGTGCGATGGTCGGACGGCAATTGCCGGTGTTCTCGCTGATCGTGCCGTTCTGGGTGGTGTGGGCGTTCGCCGGCTGGAGAGGCATGAAGGACATCTGGCCGGCGATTCTCGTCACCGGCGTGACGTTCGCGGTCCCGCAATTCGTGATCTCGAACTACATCAATCCCTGGATCGTCGATATCGGCGCTTCGCTGATCTCGATGGGCTGCCTGATCCTGTTCCTGAAGGTATGGCAGCCGAAGGTGCTCTGGCTGTCGCCGGCGCTGCGCGGCAGGGATGAATTGGCCGCGACGATGACGACGCCGAAGCCGATGGACAAGACTTCGCTGACCCGGGCGCAGCTCTGGAGCGCACTGCTGCCATGGATCGTCGTCTGCATCGTGATGCTGATCTGGGGCAACGGCGCGTTCAAGAACTGGGCGAACTCGATCTTCACCTGGAACTACCCGGTTCCCGAACTGCACAACATGATCAACAAGGTGCCGCCGGTGGCGGCCAAGCCGACGCCGGAAGGCGCCATCTTCGGCTTCACCTATTTGTCCTTCACCGGAACGGGCATGCTGATCGCCGCGATCATTTCCGGCTTCCTGGCGGGCTTTTCGCCGGCCAGGATGATCGCGGAGTACGGCCGCACCATCAAGCTGTGCGCGATCTCGCTGATCACGATCTCGGCGATGCTGGCAATCGGCACGCTGACGCGGCTGTCCGGCGTCGATGCGACGCTGGGCCTCGCGTTCGCAGCGACCGGCGTGCTCTATCCCTTCTTCGGCACATTGCTCGGCTGGCTCGGCGTGGCGCTGACCGGATCGGATACGGCGTCGAACATTCTGTTCGGCAACCTGCAGAAGATCACCTCGGAGCAACTGGGGCTGTCGTCGATCCTGATGGCCGCCGCCAACTCCTCTGGCGGCGTGATGGGCAAGATGATCGACGCCCAGTCGATCGTCGTCGCCTCCACCGCCACCAACTGGTACGGGCATGAAGGCACGATCCTGCGCTTCGTGTTCAAGCATTCGATCGCGCTGGCGTGCCTCGTCGGCATTCTCGTGATGTTGCAGGCCTACGTCTATCCGTTCACGGCGATGGTCCTGAAATAGGAGACACGTAGCGTTTTCGAGCGAACTGGATGCCGGTTCGCGTGGAGAAAGACGCGTCAAAACAGGATTTTGAGCCTCGGTTCTGATTCAATCAGAACCGAGGCTCCGGTCGGGACGGCACGAAAAATCCCCGCGGTCGGTCGACCGCGGGGATTTGTTTTTGACCGGAAAATTTTTGTGGTGGCCAATCTGGTCAATGTCGCGCTTGCCCTTTAGAACGGCGCCGGGGATGTTTCGAGGGTTGCATGCTTTCAATGACAGGTTTTGTGAGGCAGGCCGCAATCGCGCTGGTGTTCTCGGCCGCTGCCTTGCATTGCATCCCGGCTTGCGCCGAGGAAGAGTTTCCGTTCGGGATGGCAATGACACTGGACGTGGCGCCTCAGCCGGGATCGAAGCGATTGCCGAACCTGGAGATCGGCGACAACGGCGAGGCCGTGCTGGAACTGTGGTGCAAGGGCGGCAGGGGCCAGTTCTCGGTGGCGGGCAATACCGTGATCTTTGTCGCCGGGCAGATCGAGGATCGCGCCTGTCCGCCGGCAAAGGCACAGGCCGACGACGAACTGGTTGCGGCATTGAGCGAGGCCGGGACCTGGAAGCGGCAGGGCGATTTCGTCTCCTTCATGGGAGCGAAGACATTGCGCTTCCGTCTCGACACCAACTGAGGTTTTGGCGTCGCATGGCCGGATAGAGCCGCGGCTATTTCCAGACCGATTTATCCGAATCCCAGCGCTGGCCGTTGAATTCCCTGGCCAGCGCCTCGAGCGAGCCGTTGTCGTCCTTCTGGTCGCCTTCCTCGTCGCCGCTGGTTTCCTCGGCCAGATTGAGTTTTGCGCCCGCGGATTCGTCCGCCGTCGAAACCACGGGAGTGCTGATCCACAGCATCAGCTTGTCCGATCCGCCGGGCTTGTCGGGGGAAACCAGCGCCGTGACCTCGACCGTCTCGGTGAGGTCGAGCGCCGGGAACAGCTGGCTCGGCCGCTTGAAAGTCAGTTTCAGCATGCCGGTGTCGGCGTTCCATGCCGCGGCCGCCGATTTCGCCGCAAGCGTCCTCGTCAGCACACCGGCGATCGCGGCGGCGAGCTTGTCCCGGTTGATCTTGTCGCCGTCGCGCCAGCCGGCGGCGGAAACCCGGATCGTGCGCTCCATGTCGATGATGCCGCTGGCCCAGCCGGCGGCGACCACGCCCGGCTGCGACCTGAACTTCGCAATCAGGGCTGCGGCGCGCTCCGGATCCGCCGAGATGTTGATGGTCTGCTCGCCGGCGCGCAGCGCGTCGCAGGTGACGGTGAGGCTGCTGAGCGCAACCTCCAGTTCCTGCCCCTTTAACCCCCTGAGGAAATCCAGCGCCGCGTCCAGCTTCACCCTGACGCCGATCGACTCCGGGGAGACTTCGCTGAAATCCTTCGGCGCCGGCGTGATACCGTCATCGACGGTCTGGTTGTCCCTGAATTCCCTTTCGCTGAAATCGGAATTGTCCGACGAGGCGACTTCGGTCACGCTGGAGCCGATGCTGATCTGGCCCTTGAATTCGAAGGTGTCGCCGGTCGGCTTGCGCACCAGTTTCACCGTGACCGGCAACTTGCCGCCGACGGTCTGCGTGGTGCCGGTCATGGTCTGACCGTTGACCGCGAGATCGGCGACGAAGCGGTCCTTGCGGTCCGAGCCCTTTTCGGCCGGATAGCAGACGTCGAGCACCGCCGAGGTGACGGCGTTGCCCTGCCGGTTTTCCTTGAGGATGACGTCGGCGTTGCCGTCCATCAGGCCATCGATGGCCGTGAAATATCTGGCTTCGTTGGGGTTCGCGGGCTTCGTCAGGAGCTTCATTTGGGCAAGCGCAAGATCCGGCGATGCCGTCATCAGACCGACCAGGCAGAACAGAAGCGCGCGCATGTCAAATTCCTCGACAGCCAGAATCGGCCGCTACCGTAGAACTTTTTGGCCAAAAAAGAAGGCCGCCAGAGGCGGCCTTCGTTGATCTCCGATGTCGGTAACAGGCCGGGGTGATTTGGTGGCCGCGTTTGCTTTCTAGAAGCCCATTCCGCCCATGCCGCCCATGCCGCCGCCACCGCCGCCGGGCATCGGCGCCGCCGGCTCCTTCGGAAGTTCGGCGACCATCGCTTCGGTCGTCACCAGAAGGCCGGCCACGGAGGCCGCGTCCTGCAGCGCGGTACGCACCACCTTGGCCGGGTCGATGATGCCCTTGGCGACCATGTCGACATACTCTTCGGTCTGGGCGTCGAAGCCGAACGTCTCCGACTTTTCCTCGAGGATCTTGCCGACGACGATCGAGCCTTCGACCCCGGCATTCTCGGCGATCTGGCGCAGCGGCGCCTCCAGCGCCTTCAGCACGATATTGATGCCGGCCTGCACGTCGGCGTTTTCATTGTGGATCCGGCCGACCGCCTTCTTGGCGCGCAGCAGCGCCACGCCGCCGCCCGGCACGATGCCTTCCTGCACCGCCGCGCGGGTGGCGTTGAGGGCGTCCTCGACGCGATCCTTCTTTTCCTTGACCTCGATTTCGGTCGCGCCGCCGACGCGAATGACCGCGACGCCGCCGGCGAGCTTGGCGAGCCGTTCCTGCAGCTTCTCGCGGTCGTAGTCGGAGGTGGTCTCCTCGATCTGCGCCTTGATCTGGCCGACCCGGGACTCGATGTCCTTCTTCTTGCCGGAGCCGTTGACGATGGTGGTGTTCTCCTTGTCGATCACGACCTTGCGGGCGCGGCCGAGCATGTTGATCGTCACGCTTTCGAGCTTCATGCCGAGTTCATCGGAGATCAGCTGGCCGCCGGTCAGGATCGCGATGTCCTCCAGCATGGCCTTGCGGCGGTCGCCGAAGCCGGGCGCCTTGACGGCGGCAACCTTCAGGCCGCCGCGCAGGCGGTTGACGACCAGCGTCGCCAGCGCCTCGCCTTCGACGTCTTCCGCGATGATCAGGAGCGGGCGGCCCGACTGCACCACGGCCTCCAGCACCGGCAGCATCGACTGCAGGCCGGACAGTTTCTTCTCGTGCAGCAGCACGTAGACGTCTTCCAGTTCGGCGGTCATCTTCTCGGCGTTGGTGATGAAATAGGGGCTGAGATAGCCGCGGTCGAATTTCATGCCCTCGACGATGTCGACTTCGGTTTCGAGCGACTTGTTCTCCTCGACGGTGATGACGCCCTCATTGCCGACCTTCTGCATCGCCTGCGCGATCATCTTGCCGATCGCGGCGTCGCCGTTGGCGGAAATGGTGCCGACCTGGGCGACCTCGGACGACGAGGCGACCGGCTTGGCGCGCTTCTCGAGATCCTTGACCACGGCGTGCACCGCGATATCGATGCCGCGCTTGAGGTCCATCGGGTTCATGCCGGCGGCGACCGACTTGGCGCCCTCCCGCACGATCGCCTGCGCCAGCACGGTCGCGGTGGTGGTGCCGTCGCCGGCGGTGTCGTTGGTCTTGGAAGCGACTTCGCGCAGCATCTGCGCGCCCATGTTCTCGAACTTGTCCTCGAGTTCGATTTCCTTGGCAACGGTGACGCCGTCCTTGGTGATGCGCGGCGCACCGAAACTCTTTTCGATGACGACATTGCGGCCCTTGGGGCCGAGCGTCACCTTCACCGCGTTGGCGAGGATATCGACGCCGCGCAGCATGCGGTCGCGCGCGTCTCCGGAAAATTTTACGTCCTTGGCAGCCATTTTGAATTACTCCTGATGAAGTGGGTCGGTCGTTCGCCGCGCTTCCTCACCGTCGTGCCCGGGCTTGACCCGGGCATCCATCCTGTTCGGAAGAATCTTGCGAAGGTGATGGATTGCCGGGTCAAGCCCGGCAACGACGCGCGGCGTGTTGCGGCGGTTCGCCTCAGGCGAGCACGCCCATGATGTCGCTCTCCTTCATGATCAGGAGTTCCTCGCCGTCGAGCTTGATCTCGGTGCCCGACCACTTGCCGAACAGCACGCGGTCGCCGACCTTGAGGTCGATCGGGATCAGCTTGCCGGATTCGTCACGGCCGCCCGGGCCGACGGCGGTGATTTCGCCCTGCGAGGGCTTTTCCCTGGCGCTGTCCGGAATGATGATGCCGCCCTTGGTCTTTTCTTCGGCGTCGATACGTTTGACCACGACACGGTCATGCAGCGGACGAAATTTGGATTTAGCCATCACGGTTCCTCTTGCAGGCTGGGTTTTCGGATATGGTGCGAAGCGAAAGTGGACCGGAATACGGGCGTATTCGACACCGCCGGAGGGGCAAAACCGCCCGTATCCCTTAGCAATCACGCTCTCGGAGTGCTAATTGTGCGGCCGGGAATATGGCTTGACGCTGTTCGTGTCAAGCAAAGGGGGCTTAATCCGTTGGTGAGGCCGATATAGGATGTTCAAGGAAACCAAATCGGAGCGCCAGCGTCATCTACCGGACGTCATTGCTCCGACAGCAGTTTTACGCTTGGCTGCAGGACGGGTGCGGCCACGAATTTGCTTGGGGGAATGCCATGGTCAGGTCGATTAGCGCGCGGACGATTGCCAATCTGGGGATCGCCTCTGCGCTAGCGTTGTTCCTGGGCGCGTGCGGAAGCTTCAGCCTGCCATCATTATCATCGTCGCCCGAACCGGCCCCGGAGCCGGCCGTGGCGCCTGAAATGCCGGCGACCATCCGTTCGGACGAGATTGTCGGCCGCTGGGGTCTTGCCTCCTACCAGAATCCTGCCGACCGCGCGCGTACCGAAGCCGCGGCGAAGGCACAGTGCAAGAACCCTTACGTGATCGGAGCCGGCCAGTCGGGCGGCGTCATCATGCATCTGGCCGACCAGGCGACGCCGCAGGAGCTGCGGCTCAAGGGCAGCCCGAGCGGCAAGAACTATATCGGTCCGCCCGGACCGGCCGGCGGCGAGCAGGACCGCGAGATCGTCTCGTTCGACGGAAGGGTTCTGATTACCCGCTTCACCGACAAGGACGCCGCGACCCGCTACGGCAACATGGTCTATGTCCGCTGCGGGCCGCACGCGTAATTTTCGGAATTGGCAATTTCCAGTTGAAATCAGGTTCTCAAACGAAAAACGCCGGCATCGAGCCGGCGTTTTGTCTTCAGGCCAAGGAAGGCCGTCGTCAGTCGAACAGGGCGTCGATGTCGTTCTGCGAGGCGTGACCGTCGTCGCCGTCCAGCTTCGGACCGTTCAGCAGCTTCTCGTCGCCCTCCCGTTCGTCGACGATCGGCGGCGCGTGCGACTTGATCGCATCCACGCCACCCCAGATATCCATCATGACGGTGATGTGGTTTTCGATGAATTTCATCGTGGTCATCACCTTGCTGATGCGCTGACCGGTCAGATCCTGGAAATTGCAGGCTTCGAAGATCGAAACGACACGCTCCTGGATTTCCTCGCTCAGGATCTTCTGCTGATCCAGCGAGTTCACCTTGCCCAACGCGCTGGCCGCGTTATCGATCGCTTCCGCGGCCTCCAGAATCTGCTGGGTGGCCTCTTCGGTACCGCCGACCACGGCGCCGAGCTCGCCGTTGACCTTGGCCATTTCCCCGCCGTCAAAACTCTTGCCGTGCAGCGTCGCGATTTCGCGCTTGGTGCGGTTGATGGCGTCGTAGATGAGGTCGAGTTCAACCTTGAGCTTCTCGCATTGCTCGATCTGGGCGCGATAAGTCTCAAGCAATGCGTGGGACCCGGCGATCTCGCGCGAAACCGACGCATCGAGGGGCTCCGCTGCCGCGCTGCGGGCGGGTCCGGCGCTGGCCATCTGCGTGCGGATGGCGCGCAGTTCGCTCATGATCTCGCGATGCATGGGACCGACATCGCCGTCGGCGGCAGCGGGCATCGGCACGTCGCCGCCGATGAATGCTTCTTCGATACGAAAACGTCTGCGATGAATCGGCATGAGATTGTTCCTGACCTTCACTCGTGCAGTTTTAAACAGATGCGATTTAACATCGGGTTCACGCCGGGAACCGTTGTGGAGCGCGCGGTTCGGCGCCGCACACCAGGGATTAACCATGCGCATCCGCCGTTCATCGAAAATAAACGCTACCGGACAAAACCGCGCGGAGTTGGCGACGTGGTGAATCGAAAAGCCGTTTCTGTTTACCAAACCGATGCGGTTTTGATTTTAATTGGTGGCGTGCAAGGGCGCTTATGCGGGCGCTCCCCGACAACAGTTTCAACAAGACGAAACAGTACAGAGTACGTCGATGTTCAAAAGAATGTCTCTTGCGCTCCTCGCGGGCGCGTCTTGCCTCGGCGCCGGACTTCATCAGGCGCAAGCCATCGAAGCCGCGGCCGTCGGCGAACCCACCGTAATCTATGCCGGTCAATCGGCGCAGCCGCCTGCACCGGTTCAGGTGGCCTATGCCGAGCGCTCGAATATGGGCGGCGGCTTCATCGAGTTCCTGTTCGGCGACGGACCCAGTCAAGGCGAGCGCTACCAGCAGCAACCCGACTATCAGCGGCCTGTCTATCCACAACCCGGCTATCGGCAACCTGCCTATCAGCAGCAACCGTCCTACCAGCCGCAGGCCGCGCTGCCGCCGCAGCAGGAAGAGGCCAGCGATCCCAGGCAGCGCCCGTTCGATCCGAAATACGAGAAACAGCTCGTCGACTATCACGGCAAGGAAAGCCCCGGCACCATCATCGTCGATACGCCCAACAAGTTCCTGTTCCTGGTGCAGGGCGACGGCAAGGCGCTGCGCTACGGCATCGGCGTCGGCAAGCCCGGTTTCACCTGGTCGGGCATCAAGACGATCTCCGCGAAGAAGGAATGGCCGGATTGGACGCCGCCGGCGGAAATGCTGGTGCGCCGTCCGGATCTGCCGCGGCACATGGAAGGCGGACCGCAAAACCCGCTCGGCGCCCGCGCGATGTATCTGGGATCGTCGCTCTATCGCATCCACGGCTCCAACGAGCCATGGACCATCGGCACCAACGTCTCGTCCGGCTGTATCCGGATGCGCAACCAGGACGTGATCGACCTCTATGGCCGCGTCAATGTCGGCGCCAAGGTCGTCGTCATCTGATTGTGTTGCGACTCCAAAACCGAAGCGGCCGCCCGATCGGGCGGCCGTTTTGCTGTGGTGCGTCCGGAAATCCGGTCAGGCGTAGTCGCTGTCGCCGTCGCCGCCGAAGTCGTCGGAATCCAGATCCATGTCGTCGCGATCGTCGCCGTCGTCGTTGGAGGCCTGATCGTCGTTCGAAGCCGTATCCAACAACCCGGCGCGCGAATTGTCGTCGCCGCGGCCCGCGGACGAACCGATATCGTTGATGCCGGCGTCGCGCGCCAGGGCGCTGCCGGATTGATCGCTCCAGGGGGTTGCGCCTGCACTCCTGTCGCCAACGCCAGTACCAAGGCCTTTACCAAGGCCTGCGGCATCGCCGAAACCGTGTTGGCTGCCGCCCATCATTGAGCGGATGCTGCCAAGCAGCAGCGATCCGCCGATCATTCCGGCCGCCGCGGCTGCCGCGGTGCCCAGGAACGAGCCGCCGCCGCCCATGGGCGGCTGGGGCGCGCCGTAAGGTTGACCGTATTGGGGGGGCTGACCGTAGGAGGTCTGACCGTTGGGCGCCTGGTCATATGGTCCCGGCGACTGCGTTTGCTGCATCACCTGGCCGCTGTTCCAGACCGGGCGGCCGGCGGGCGGCGGGACGTTCGGCACCGAGCCGTGCGGATGCTCTTGCCCGAATAGGGCGTCGCGCATCGAATCGAGGAACCCGCCGGACGGCTGCTGGGCGGGCGCGCCGGCGCCCTCCAGTTCCTGGATGCGGCTGTTGGCGCGCTTCAGCGCTTCGTCCTGGACCAGTACGGTCTGCACCAGCGCGTAAACCGCATTGGGCGCCTGGCGCAGGCCCTGCGCAATCGCGGCGACGGCCTCCGGATCGCGCGGCCCGCTCTCCACTCCGGCGAGACGGTCGAAAAGATCGTCGATCATCTGGCGTTCTTGCGGTGTCATGGATTCTCTCCCTCGCTCCGAAAGCGCTGGCGCAGCATGTAGGGGGGCTTTGTGTCGCCAGTAGTGCGGGGGCGGATTAAATTTACCTATGCGACAAGACGCCTCCGGGGCGGGTATCCGGCGGATTAGCCCAATGTAACTTTATTCGCAGCCAACAGGCGGGGGAAATGCTCGCCGCCGAGGAAGGCGTGCTCGTGCTCGCGATGGGTCGTCAGCGGGTCGAGGCTGACCAGGGTCTCGTCGACGAAGCCGGGATGGCACATGATGAGGCCGCCGTCAGGCAGCCCATCGAGAAACTGCGGCATCAGGGCGCCGAAATCGGGTCGCCTGGAGAAATCGTAGGCGCCGGCGAAAGCGGGATTGAATGCGATCTCGGCCTGCGCGGCGCGGCGGCGAAACTGCGCGCTAAGGACGTCGAGAACCAGCGCCTTCGGCGTGCCGAGCCTCCGGGCCAGCGGCTGGCTGCGTCCGCCCTGACGCACCCAGGCGTCGGGCGCGGCCGTCTTCACCGCCGTCAGAAACGCGTCGCGCACCTGCGGGAAGAGCTGCGCATGCTGGTGGCCGTCGACGAAGTCCGGCGCCCGGCCGAACATTTCGCCGAACGCCGAAAGCTGCACCGTCAGTTCGGCATGGATGATTTCGGGATCGAGCCGGCGCAGCAGGCCCGCGCGCAGCAGCTTCGGAAAGGCCGGGAACATGCCGCCGTCGAGCGGCCGGAAATGCATCGTCAGGGGCCGGAACGGTGCGGTCAGGGTGACGTGCAGGCCGATGGCGCAACGCGGACTGTTGGCGACGGCCGCCTGCAGCGCTGCGATTTCGTCGCGCCCGATCGCGTGTCCAACCACCATCACCGATGTCGCATTGAGACGGCCGCGCTCGATCAGGTCGCGAATGGCGCGGTTGACGCCGGGGCTGAGACCATAGTCGTCGGCGCAAAGCCAGATGCGGCGCGGCGTGGCGTCGCTCATTCGGCGGCGGTCCTTTCGCTGGCGCTCGCGCCTTTTTCGGCCTCGGCGCGCTTGTCCGAGTGTTCGGCGACGAAATAGATCGGACGCGCCTTCAGCTCGGAAAGAATCTTCCCGATATATTCGCCGACGATGCCGATCATGATGAGCTGCACGCCGCCGATGGTCATCAGGCCGACCACCAGCGAGGGATAGCCGGGAACCGATCTTCCGGTGGTCCAGGTTTCCCACAGGATCGAAAGCCCGAACAGGAAAGCGATGGTGGCGAGCGCCACCCCGAGCAGGCTGGCAAAGCGCAGCGGCGCCACCGAGAAGGAAGTCAGGCCTTCGATCGAAAGCCCGATCAGCCGGCCGGCGCTGAAGGTGGTGATGCCGTGCGCGCGCGGCGCGGGTGCGTAGTCGACGCGGATCTGGCGGAAGCCGATCCAGCTTGCCAGCCCCTTGAAGAAGCGGTTGCGCTCGGGAAGCTGGCGCAGCGCGGCGACCGCCCGCGGCGACAGCAGGCGGAAGTCGCCGGCATCCTCCGGGATTTTCTGCCGCGCGCCCCAGTTGATCAGCGCGTAGAAGCCGTGCACGGCAAGCCGCCGCGGAAACGATTCATTGTCGCGATGCGCCTTGGCGGTATAGACCACGTCATAGCCGCCATCGATCCAGTGGCTGACCAACTGCTCGACCATATCGGGCGGATGCTGACCGTCGCCGTCCATGAACATGACCGCGCCGCGACGGGCATGGTCCAGTCCCGCCATCAGGGCGGCTTCCTTGCCGAAATTGCGCGACAGCGACACCACCTGGACATCGAGCGCATCGGCCGCAAGGGAGCGCGCGATGGAAAGCGTGGTATCGGTGCTGCCGTCATCGACATAGACGACTTCGCAGCCGAGCCCGTAGCGCTGCCGCAGCGTCCTTGCCAGATCGGTCAGCCGGCCATGCAGGAGCGCCAGCCCGGCCGCCTCGTTATAGACGGGCACGACGATCGACAGCCCCTGCGCCGCGGCGGTGGCCGCGGTGGTGGACAGGCTAGAAACATCCGTACCCAGCATCATCGATCAGGTTCCAATTCCCACTACATATGGCTATGGCCGCGTATTGTCGCCACGGGGGATGGGCTCTCGGCGCTGCGCCTCACTGCCGCAGGAATGCCTCGAGCCTGGCAAATAGCGGATTCTCGCGATCGAGCACATAGTCGAGCGAGGCCACCGACACCGTATCGGCGCCGTGCGCGCGAAGAAAACTGCCGAGCGCGTAAAGCTGCGCCGGTGGGCAGTGCAGCGTAACCATGCCGGAAGAGGTCGGGCCGCCGAACGGCGACACCACGCCGAACCGGTTATGGGCTTCGGCCAGCAGCGCGGCGTCGCAGCCGCCAAAGCGGGTGCGGACCTCGCGGTATTTGCTGGCGCGGGCACGCGCGGCGATGTGATCGAGGATGACGCGCGCGGTCTCCCTGGCCTCGCCCGACCAGTCGGCCTCCTTTGACGCCACGAGGTTGGCATGGCTGCGCAGGATCACGCCGTCGTCGAGCACCTTGAGACCGTTGGCGGCAAGCGTCGCGCCGGTCGTGGTGATGTCGACGATCATTTCGGCCGTGCCGACCGCCGGCGCACCCTCGGTCGCGCCGGCGCTCTCGACGATGCGGTAGTCGACGACGCCGTGGGAGGCGAAGAAGGTCCGGGTCAGATTGATGTATTTGGTCGCCACCCGCATCCGCCGGTTATGCTGGGCGCGGAAGCCGGTGGTGACGTCGTCGAGATCGGCCATGGTCCGGACGTCGATCCAGGCCTGCGGCACCGCCACCACGACATTGGCGCTGCCAAAGCCGAGGCTGTCGATCAGCAACACGCGCTTGTCGGCATCCGCGATGCTCTCGCGCACCAGGTCTTCGCCGGTGACGCCGAGATGGACCATGCCGCGCGCGAGCTGCGAGGCGATCTCGCTCGCCGAGAGGTAGGCGATCTCGACATTGTCGAGCCCGGAGATGGTGCCGCGATAGTCGCGCGCGCCGCGCGGCTTTGCCAGCGCAAGCCCGGCCCGGGTGAAGAAGGCCTCGGCGTTTTCCTGCAGCCGGCCCTTGGAGGGAACGGCGAGAACGAAGGGCGTCGTCATGAAGCGCTCCCGCTCGGGCCCGCGCCGGGCTCGCGGCCGATTTTCGTCAGGGCCTCGACCCAGACCGAGAAGCCGACCGCGGGAATCGGGGAGGGCGCGCCGAGCTGGGTCATCAGCCCGTCATAGCGCCCGCCCGCGACCAGTGGTTCGACGCCGCTGTCCTTGCCATGCAATTCGAATTCGAAGCCGGTGTAATAGTCGACGCCGCGGCCGAACGCGGTGGAAAACCGCGTCGCGCCGGTATCGATGCCGCGCGCGGCCATGAAGCCGATGCGGCTCTCGAACTGATCGATCGCGGCGGTAATGTCGAGTTTTGCATCCCTGGCCAATGCGCGCAGTTGCGCGATGGCGTCGTCGGGGTCGCCGGCGATGGCGAGGAAGCGTTTGATGATCGCGAGCGCGTCGCGCGGCAGGGCGCCGCCCTTCAGCGTCGATTGCTCGAGGAAGCGGTCGGCGATTTCGTCGACCGAGCGCCCGCCGACATTGGTGGTGCCGGCGATCGACATCAGATCGGTCACCAGCGCCAGCGCTGCCTTGCGGTCGGAGCCCGCGAGCGCGGCCAGCACGCCCTCATACTCGTTGCGGCCGGGTCCGGTCGCGAGCGTCAGCCGCTCGAGATCCTGCTCCAGGCTGATCTTGCGGTTGAAGTCCTTGATCAGCCGCCGCCGCCATACCGGATAGAGATCGAGCGCGTCGATCAGCGCAATGAAGAGCGCGACGTCGCCGGTGCGGATTTCGACGTCGTTCACCCCGAACGCGCCTGTCGCTTGCAGTGCCAGCGCCAGCATCTCGGCGTCGGCGGCGGCGCGATCCTGCCGCCCGAAGGATTCGATGCCGGCCTGCAGGAATTCGCTCGGCCGGCCGCCGCGATACCGGAACACCGGCCCGAGATAGCTGAAACCCGCCGGCTGGCCGGCGCGCGGGGAGGCGAGATAATCCCGCGCCACCGGGATGGTGAGGTCGGGGCGAAGGCACAGTTCCTCGCCGCTGGCGTCGGTGGTCAGATACAGGCTTTTCCGGATGTCCTCACCCGAGAGGTCGAGAAACGGCTCGGCCGGCTGCAGGATCGCCGGCTCGGCCTGGACGTAGCCGGCCTGCGCGAATGAAAACAGCAGCGCGTCCGCCCATGCGGCGGATCCGGTCGCACGAGGGGCGGCGGTCAGGGTCATCTCGAAGTCCAAAGATCGGGTAGAAACGGGTTCCAAAGCCTGGTTGGCGCAGCCCCTTAGCATGGCGGCGGGCGGGTTTCGACAGGGATCGGCCAAAGATCGGCCAAAGATCGTCAAGGATCGGTCAAGTGGCTTAACGATCCGGCCAACCTATCCACCTATCCCGCTACCGGTCCAGTCGCCGAGCACCGCCTGTACCAGCGCCAGCGCCGCGACGGCGGCGGTGTCGGCGCGCAGGATGCGCGGCCCCAGCGACAGCCTCAGGATTCGTTGCTGCCGCAACAGGACCGCACGCTCTTCCTCGGCAAATCCGCCTTCGGGACCGATCAGGATGTCGATCCCGTTTGCCGCGGCGAGTTCGCCTTGCAGCGCCCGGACCGGACCTGCGGTATCCGCGGCCTCGTCGCAGAAAACCAGCAGACGCTGTCCGTCGCGCCCGGCCAAATAGCGATCGAGCGTCACCGGCTCGGCGACCGTGGCTATGCTCAGGATGCCGCACTGCTCGGCAGCCTCGATCACATTGGCGCGCATCCGCTCGCCGTTAACCCTTGAGACCTGGGTGAAGCGGGTCAAGACCGGCTGCAGGGACGAGGCGCCCATCTCGACGGCTTTCTGCACCATATAATCGAGCCGGGCATGCTTCAGCGGCGCAAAGACGTAAGCGAGATCGGGCAGGCGATCCTGCGGCCGGGTCCGGGCGATGATGGTGAGGCTGTCCGGCCGCTTGCGGCCCAGGATCGAGGCCTGCCATTCGCCGTCGCGGCCATTGAACGCAAGGATCGTATCGCCTGCGGCGAGCCGCAGCACATTGCCGAGATAATTGCCCTGGTCGCGCTCGAGCGCGACCGTTTCGCCCGGCGCCAGCGCGGCATCGACGAACAGCCGGGGCTGGCGAAAATCGTGTTGAGGCATGCCCGATGGTTCCAGTTTCCGCGGCCTTTTAGCCCAAAGGAGGAGATTTAATGCAATAATCGCTGCCGTGGCGCGGCCCAACGCCGCGCTGTTGACAAATTCCACGGGTTGTTAAGAACCGGCAGGAATCGTAAAAGCCTCACCGGAAGTTGCTCTTCTATCGGGAAGACGCTGGGGAACCACTGGACCTTGCCGGAGAAACAGCCTTGATCATTCGCCGCCTGATTGTGCCGCTGACCGTGGCCGTCGTGACGATCCATGCCGGTCACGCCTTCGCGCAAGGCGCGTTTCCGGCGCCGCTGCCCAATGGAGGCGTCATCAAAAACGATCCGGCATTTCCGCCGGTGCCGGGTCAAACTGTCCAGAGGAATGATCCGGCGTTTCCGCCGGTCAACGGCGCAGCCCCGGTCGCCTCTGTCGGCGCGCCCCCTTCCAGTTCGTTTCCGGTCAACGGCGCAGCCCCGATCACCGGTGCGGCGTTCGAGCGCGGGCCGGCTCCTCCGTCGCAGGCGGGCGCCGCTGACGCATGCATGAAGGGATTCCTGCCGCTGCGCACGGAGGCGGAGAAACGCGGCAAGCTGATCAAGGCCGCCAGCGACCGCCATGCGTCGCCGGTTGAAGCCTGCAAGCTGATCAGGAATTTCGGCCAGGCCGAGGCCACGATGATCAAATATGTC
Source organism: uncultured Alphaproteobacteria bacterium (assembly GCA_963721275.1). Lineage (GTDB taxonomy): Bacteria > Pseudomonadota > Alphaproteobacteria > Rhizobiales > Xanthobacteraceae > Bradyrhizobium. The sequence continues at coordinate 90,878 of CAVRIQ010000039.1, forward strand.
GATAGCCATGCCGCGAAATGCGGGATTCCACCGCAGGTTTCGGATCAGCTGAAGACCGGCCACAAGAATACCGAGAAGATGCAGAAACAGGTCTGCGCGGTGGCGGAGCAGGCTCAGCAAAGAGGACCGGCCGGGCCGAGCCTGAGCGAAGTGCTGGGTTCTTCGGCGTCGCTGCCGGAGGCGAGGGCGACGAAGAAGGGCGGCAGCACGTTCGATACCCTGAACGGCAACGTCCTTACCCGATGATCAGGATCACATGAGCGACGCGGCCGCCCGCGTTGCCGACGCCACCGGCAACTGGGTCGACACCCATGCGCCGCCATGGTCGCGGCCCTATTTGCGGCTCTCCCGTCTCGACCGGCCGATCGGCTCGTGGCTATTGCTGATACCGTGCTGGTGGTCGGCGGCGCTCGCCGCCGGCGTCGCCCGCAACGTCGGCCAGCTGCCCCTCGTGGTCGCGCTGTTCTTCGTCGGCGCCTTTGCCATGCGCGGCGCCGGCTGCACCTGGAACGACATCACCGATCGCGATCTCGACGCAAAAGTGGAACGGACGCGCTCGCGCCCGATACCGGCGGGGCAGGTGAGCGTGCCGCAGGCTCTTGTCTTCCTGGTCGTTCAGGCATTGGTCGGATTGGCGGTGCTGCTGCAATTCAACCGCTTCGCGATCATGACCGGCATCGCCTCGCTGGTCATCGTCGCGGTCTATCCGTTCATGAAGCGCATTACCTGGTGGCCGCAGATCGTGCTCGGCCTTGCGTTCTCCTGGGGCGCGCTGATGGGATTTGCGGTGACGCTGGGCCGGCTCGATGCGGCGGCGCTTGCGCTCTACGCCGGTTCGATCGCCTGGGTGATCGGCTACGACACCATCTATGCGCATCAGGACGCCGAGGACGACGCGCTGATCGGGATCAAATCGACCGCGCGCCTGTTCGGCGCGCGCACGCAATCCGCGCTGATCGTGTTCTACGCCCTGGCGGTGGCCCTGATCGGCGCGGCGCTTGGGCTTGCCGCGGCGGGCGTTGCCGCCTGGATCGGGCTTGCCGCGTTTGCCGCCCATCTCGTCTGGCAGATCGGGCGTCTGAAGATCGGCGATCCGGCATTGTGCCTGCGCATCTTCAAGTCCAACCGCGATGCGGGACTCCTGCTGTTTGCAGGCCTGCTCGCGGATGCGGTGATGCGGACGATCTAGATTTCGCGCGGCATCAGTCCCGCGCGATGATCTCGCGTTCGCCCTGATGGATGTTCGCCGGGTTGAGCGAATCGCCGCCGCGCCGCCGCACCAGGAATTTCGGCCGCCGTGCGCGAATGGCGTTGTGACGGCGCCGCCGCGGCGCCGGCTCGCGCGGTTTGTCCTCCGGCAGTTGCGGGAGCGCGAAGATCTCGCTCCACATCTGCCAGGCGGTCGCGATCTCGGCCGCGTCGGAACTCACGCACAAGGGAATCGTCAGTGACGGATCGCGATGCGCCAGCACCAGCATCTGGGCGTCGTCGAGGCCGCGCAGCGCCACGCCGAGAAAGTCGCAGACCCGAACGTTGACCGCCATCTGCATGCCGTGCAGGGCACGGCGGAGCACGACGCGTTCGCGATGAAGTTCGATGTGCCGCACGCCGCCGTCGGCACGGATATCGTGCGCGTCGAAGCGGACGGGCAGAGAGAGAGGGTCGAGCCGCAATGCGCGGCTCGACCCGGCGGGATGGATCCCGCTTGTTGCTGTTTGACGCCTCACGGCTCTTTATCTCCCCGCCGGGATTATGTTCCCGGTCGATGTGCGAGAGCATGCCAGAGCGCGTTGCGAAATCGCTTAAAAAGGCTGGTTAATCGGGCGTCACTTGCCCTGCATTCGCCCGCATGATTGACAAGAGCTTGGTCTACATGATTGACGAGTCGTTGCGACGCAATCGAAATTCTCTGGCTTTTGACGGAGGAAAACGCTTGAAATCCTTGTGAATCGGGCACATTTGAAGGGTTCCTTGATTGGCATTCAGGCCTGCGCCGATCTTCCCTCAATCCCCGGGATTTTGTTCGTGATCTCTTCACCATCTGCTGCTTCGCAGCTTTCATCCGGTGCCACGAGCTCCGGCCTGTTCGATCAATCTGCGCTCAGCACGCTGGCCGAGCGGCTGGTCGAGGCGGCAAGGCGCGCCGGCGCGGATGCCGCCGACGCGGTGGCGGTGCGCGGGATTTCGCAAGGGGTCGAGGTGCGCGACGGGCGCGTCGAGGAATCCGAGCGTTCGGAAGGCGACGATATCGGACTGCGCGTGCTGGTGGGACAGCGCCAGGCGGTGGTCTCGACCAACGACATCAGCGGCGATGGCATCTTAAGGCTCGCGGAGCGCGCGGTCGCCATGGCGCGCGTCGCGCCCGACGACAAATATGTCGGCCTCGCCGATCCGTCATTGCTGGCGCGCGATTTTCCCGATCTCGATCTGCTCGATCCCAGGACGCCGTCGACGTCGGAGCTCGAACGCCGCGCCGGCGAGGCCGAGGCGGCAGCGCTCGCGGTCAAGGGCGTCACCAAATCCGGCGGCGCGTCGGCTTCGGCCGGAATTGGCGGCATGGTGCTGGTGACCTCTACCGGTTTCCACGGCTCTTACCTGCGCTCGAGCCAGGGCATCTCGATGACGGCGATATCGGGCGAGGGCACCGGCATGGAGCGCGACTACGACTTCACCACCGCGCCGCATGCTTCCGATCTTGCTTCGCCCGAGAGCGTCGGCCGCAAGGCGGGCGAGCGCACGGTCGCGCGCGCCAATCCGCGCAAGGTCGAGACCTGCAAGGTGCCTGTGGTGTTCGACCCCCGGGTTTCCGGCTCGCTGGTCGGTCATCTCGTCGGCGCGATAAACGGCGCCTCGATCGCGCGCAAGACCAGTTTCCTCAAGGACCGTCTCGGTCAGCAGTTGTTTGCCGGCAACATTCGCATCATCGACGATCCGCTGCGCGTGCGTGGCTTGCGCTCGCAAACGTTCGACGCCGAAGGCGTCAGGGTCAAAAAGCTCGCCATCGTCGATCAGGGCGTGCTGACGACGTGGCTGCTGGATTGCGCCACCGCGCGCGAACTCGGACTGGTCACCACCGGCCACGCCCACCGCGGCGTATCGTCGTCGCCCTCGCCCGGACCGTATAATCTCCACCTCGAAGCCGGCGAGCCTACGCCGGCCGAACTGATCTCGGACATCAAACAGGGATTCTACGTCACCGACCTGATCGGCTCCGGCGTCAACGGCGTAACCGGCGATTACAGCCGCGGCGCATCCGGCTTCTGGATCGAGAACGGCGAGATCACCTATCCGGTGAGCGAGGTGACGATCGCGGGCCATCTGTTCGAGATATTCAAGTCGATGGTGCCGGCCAACGATCTGGAATTCCGCTATGGCGTGAATGCGCCGACGGTGCGTATCGAGGGATTGACGCTTGGCGGACGCTAGCGCCGGCGCGAGGCGGGACGATCTCATGAACCGCGACGCCGCGCTGCTGCGCGAGTCGGTGCGGGAGGCCGGCCGGCTGGCGCTGTCGCTATTCCGCACCGAGCTGAAAAACTGGACCAAGGGCGCGTCGTCGCCGGTGTCGGAAGCCGATATCGCGGTCAACGATCTGCTCGAGCAGCGGCTGCGCTCCGCCACGCCGGATTATGGCTGGCTGTCGGAAGAAAGCGCCGACGACGAGCAGCGGCTCGGGAAACGTCACGTATGGATCGTCGATCCGATCGACGGCACCCGTGGCTATCTCGCCGGCCGCGAAGACTGGTGCGTGAGCGTGGCGCTGGTCGAAGACGCTTCGCCCGTGTTAGCTGCCGTGTTCGCGCCGGCCAGCGACGAGTTTTTCTTCGCCGCGCGCGGAAAGGGCGCCGCGCGCAACAACGAGCCGGTTCGTGCGACATCCGGCATCGAGCTGGATTTTTCGCGCGTGGCCGGGCCGAAGCCGCTGGTCGAGCGACTCAGCCGCTCCGCTGACGAAATTGCGCTGCATCCGCGAATCGGCTCGCTGGCGCTTCGGCTTTGCCGGGTCGCGCAGGGCAGCCTGGATGCGGCTTTTGCGGGCGGTCAAAGCCGCGACTGGGACCTTGCCGCGGCCAATTTGATCGTGCAGGAAGCGAATGGTAATATGACCGCGCTCTCGGGGGATGCGATCCTCTACAATCGCCGGGAAGTGGCGCACGGGGTGCTGGTGGCAGCGGGGCGCGATCGTCATGCACGCATCGTCGAGCATTTTCGAAACCGTCCGTTGCCCTGAACGCCCCGGGAACCCCGCGTTCCGGAATCCTGCCTGCCGGGCACCGCATTAGGAAAAGGAATCATGCCAGATAGTGCCCAGCAATTGCTGCATCTCGTCATCGGAGGCGAACTGACCGATCTCACGAGCACGACGTTCAAGGATCTCGACAAGGTGGAAGTCGTCGGCGTATTCCCCAGTTACGCCACCGCCTACACGGCCTGGAAGGCCAAGGCGCAGCAGACCGTGGACAATGCCCACATGCGCTATTTCATCGTCCACCTCCACCGGCTGCTCGATCCAGGTCACGACACGAAGCCTGCCAGTTGAAAAAGCTGCTTCGCAACGTGCTGCGCAGCACCTGGGTCCAGCGCGCTGTCGGGTTTCTCGCGGCCGAATACCTGCGGCTGGTCTGGCTCACCAACAAATTCAGCCTCGATCCGGCGAACGTCTATGAACTGGTCGAGCCGCATCAGCCGGTGATCCTGGCGTTCTGGCACGGCCAGCACTTTCTGACGCCGTTCATCAAGACCAAGGAGAGCCATCGCGCCAAGGTGCTGATCTCGCGGCACCGCGACGGCGAGTTCAACGCGATCGCGGCCGAACGGCTCGGGATCGAGACCATCCGCGGCTCCGGCGATCACGGCGGCGCGTTTCACCGCAAGGGCGGGGTCGGTGCCTTCAGGGAGATGGTGCAGGCGCTCGAGCAGGGTTATAACGTCGCCTCGACGGCGGACGTGCCCAAGCGCGCGCGCGTCGCGGGGATGGGCATCATCATGCTGGCGCGGGAATCCGGACGGCCGATCCTGCCCTTCGCCATGGCGACCAGCCGTTTCATCCGGTTGAAGAACTGGGACAGCACCACCATCAATTTGCCATTCGGGCGAGGCGCAGTGGTGGGCATCGATGCGGTCATCGTGCCGCCGGACGCCGATGCCGAAACCATGGAAAAACTGCGCCTGCAGGTCGAAGGCCATTTGAACGAGGCGACCCGTCGCGCCTATGAGCACCTCGGGCGGCCGGAGGCAAGCCTTCCGGGGACAAGCCTTGCGGGGACAAGCCTTGCGGGGACAAGCCTTCCGGAGACAGGCCTTCCGAAGAAAAGCCTTCCGGAGAAAAGTCTTCCGGAGAAAAAGCTTGGCTAACTCCCTGCCGATGACGCTGCGCGTCTATCAGAAGCTGTCGTCCGCGGTGGTGCCGCTGGCGCCGGCGCTGATCAAGCGGCGGCTGAAACAGGGCAAGGAGGATCCGGCGCGGATCGGCGAGCGGCGCGGCGTGAGCCGGGACGTTCGGCCCCATGGACCCCTGGTGTGGATCCACGGCGCCAGCGTCGGCGAGGTACTGGCCGCGGCGGCCCTGATCGAAAGGCTGCGCGCGCTCAACATCCGTATCCTCCTGACGTCGGGTACCGTGACCTCGGCGGCGATCGTCGCCAAGCGGTTTCCCGCCGACATCATCCATCAATATGTGCCTTACGATTCGCCGCGCTACGTCGCGCGCTTTCTCGATCACTGGCGGCCCTCCCTGGCGCTGTTCATCGAATCCGATCTGTGGCCCAATCTGATCCTGTCGAGCGCGGCGCGGCGGCTGCCGATGGTGCTGATCAACGGCCGGATGTCTCCGCGCTCGTTCCCGCGCTGGCGCCGGGTTGCCGGCACGATCTCCGCGCTGCTCGGCCGGTTCGACGTCTGCCTCGCCCAGTCGCGGGTCGATGCCGAGCGCTTTACCGCGCTTGGCAGCCGCAACGTCGTGACCACAGGCAATCTGAAGCTGGATGTTGCGGCGCCGCCGGCCGATCCCGCCAAGCTGGAACGATTGACGGCCCTGACCCGCGGCCGCCCGATCATCGTGGCGGCCTCGACCCATCCCGGCGAGGAGGAAATCCTGCTGGAAGCGCACCGGGCGCTTGCGGGATTTTTCCCGCAGCTCTTGACCGTGATCGTGCCGCGGCATCCCAATCGCGGCGAGGCGATCGCCCGCATTGTGGCGGCCTCCGGCCTGCAGGCCGCGTTGCGCTCGCGCGAGGAATTGCCGACGGCAACCACCGAGATTTACGTCGCCGACACCATGGGCGAACTGGGATTGTTCTATCGCCTGGCGGGAATCGTGTTCATGGGCGGATCGCTGATCGAGCATGGCGGGCAGAATCCGATCGAGGCCGTCAAGCTCGGCGCCTCGGTCGTGCATGGCCCCCACGTCTTCAATTTCGCCGATGTGTACGAGGCGCTCGACAGCGCGGGCGGCGCCCGGCGGGCCGACACGCTGGAAGCGCTGGTGAAGCAGCTCGGCCAATTGCTGGCCGATCCCGCGGCGCGCGAATCCTCGCTCGCGCCTCGGAGCGCGTGGTGGGTGAACTCGGCGGCGCGCTCGATCGGACGCTGGTCGCGCTCGAGCCGTATCTCCTGCAATTGCGGCTCGAGATGGGAGCGGCGAATGCGTGAGCCGGCCTTCTGGTACCGGCCGCCGTCGCTGACATCGTTGTTGCTGACGCCGCTCGGCGCCCTCTATGGCCTGGTCACGGGACAGCGCATGCGGGGCCACGGTTTGGACGCCGGCATCCCCGTGATTTGTGTCGGCAATTATCACGTCGGCGGCGCCGGCAAGACGCCCGCGGTGCTGGCGCTGACGAAACTGCTGCGCGATCTCGGCGAGACGCCGGTCGTGCTCAGCCGCGGCTATGGCGGACGATTGCGCGGCCCGGTCGTGGTCGATCCCGCGCGGCATCAAGCGGCCGACGTCGGCGACGAGCCGATGATGCTGGCCCGCACGGTGCCGGTCGTGGTCGCGCACGATCGCATCGATGGCGTCGCCATGGCGAAGTCGCAAGCGGCGACCGTGATCCTGATGGACGACGGTTTTCAGAACCCCGCGATTGCCAAGGACGCCTCGCTGATCGTGATCGACGGCGAACGCGGCCTCGGCAACGGCTGCGTATTCCCGGCAGGACCGTTGCGCGCGCCGCTGTCAACGCAGCTTGCCCGCACCGACGCGCTGGTCGTCATCGGCGACGGTTCCGCGGCCGCCCCCGTTGCCGCCGCCATCGCCGCGCGGGCCAGGCCGGTGCTGTCGGCGCATCTTCGCCCCGACGAGGCCTCGGTCAGGCTGCTGCGCGGCAGGCGCGTCCTTGCCTTTGCCGGGATCGGCGACCCCGAGAGGTTTTTCAGGACGTTGCGGGCCAGCGGGCTGGAGGTTGTCGGCGCACGGGCCTTTCCCGATCATCATCCGTTTTCGGAAAACGAGATCGCGGAATTGATCGCGCAAGCCAAACGCGATGGGCTGACGCTGGTGACGACGGAAAAGGATATGGTCCGGCTGCGCGGAGGCGGCGAGGGGGCGAAAGATATCCTGGCTTTTCCGGTGACGCTCGAATTCGACGACGCCGCGCAATTTCGGAAGTTTGTCGCCAGCCGGCTGTTTCAGGCCCGCGAGAAGCAATTTCGAACGAACGGCTGACCCTACGTCCTCAGTGCCGCGGGGAAATGCCGCTGCAGCACCGCGCTCGGGATAGCGTAGGCTTCCTGCAGATCGACGCTCCAGTATTTCAGCTCGTCGAGCGGTATCCGCGCATCGGTCACGGCGCAGCGCACATAGGTTCCCGGCGAGATCACCCGGAAATCGCCATCCAGATATTGCACCTGCGCTTCGCCATGGCCCGAGGGGCCGAATTTATTCAGCACGGTTGAAGTCTCCGATTAGTCCCCGGCCGCACCGGCCGGGCTGATATTTTCCGCAAAATGGATCTATCATAAATAGGTCATGCTGTCCGCCATTCAAACCCACCGATTTGTGATCAAATTTCGCAGATTGCGCATGCTAGCCTTGCGGCAGTGGAGCGCTTTTAATAAGCACCATCATGACCCGGCAACCCTGATGCGCCTTCAGTCAGCAATCACATTCCTGACGCTGTTCGCCGTGGCTTTTGCCGCGGATGCGGCGCCGCTGGCCGCCCCGCATCAGGTCGATATCCCCTCGGGCAACGGCATTTTGCACGCGCAGCTGTACAAGCCCGAGGGCCGGGGTCCGTTTCCGGTCGTGATCGCGCTGCACGGCTGCGGCGGATTGGCCGGCCGGTCCGAGCAGGTCGCGCCGCGCTACCGGGATTGGGCCGAGCGGCTGCTCAGAGGCGGCAAAGCGGTGCTGCTGCCGGACTCCTATGGTTCGCGCGAACTCGGCCCGCAATGCCGCGCCAAGGAGCACAAGATTCGCGCCCGCCGCGAGCGCGTGGCGGACATCATGGCGTCCCGGCAATGGCTGGTGCAGCAGCCCTGGGCGGCCCGCAACCGCATCAGCCTGCTGGGATGGGCCAACGGCGCCAGCGCGCTGTTATGGGCGGTGCGTCCGCAGCTGGCGTCGCGCAATGTCGAGCCGGACTTCCGCTCGGCGGTCGCGTTCTATCCAGACTGCCGCATTTCGTCGGGTCTCGGCTGGAGCGCGCGGGTGCCGACGCTGTTGTTGATCGGCGCCAGGGACGACGTCAGTTCGCCACCCGCCTGCCGCCAGATGGTCGACGGCGCGCGCGGCCGCAGCGCGCTGGCGCGGATCGTGGTCTATCCCGGCGCCTATCACGATTTCGACCGCGCGAATTTTCCGCTTCACGCCGCTTCCGGGGCGTCGAACGGCACAGTGCCGGGACGCGGCCATCTCGGCACCAACGTGGAAGCCCGCGCCAACTCGCAAAAGCGCGTCGCCGAATGGTTGGCGCGGTAGCTTTTGTTGCCCTCCAGGGGAGGGTGAAAGAATCGCATCCGCTAAAACAAGCTGCCCTGACCAACCGGCTTCACGGCACGCCTGGGCGCGGCAACCTTGGGCTCAGCAACCTTGGGCTCAGCAGGTTTGGGCTCGCCCGGAGCCGGCCTCGCCGGAGCTTTTGCCGCCGGGCGATCCGCATCGGCGGTAGCGGCGACGCGGCCGTCTGAAAATTCCAGATCGAGCCGCGCCCCCGGGCCGACGCTGGCCGCGGCGTGCAGAGCGTGGCCCTGCTCGTCGCGCACCAGGGCAAAGCCGCGCGCCAGCACGCTGCGGTAGGACAAAGCCCCGAGCAACTGGCCGCTATGCGCGACCCGCGCCTGCTGGCGCTGGGTAGCGGTTGCCAGCGCGCGCCGCGCCCGCTCGGCCAGCCGAGCCACGCGTTCGCGGTCGCGCGCGATCGCATTGCGCTGCGCCTGCGCGTTGGCGAGCTTTGACGCCTTTAGCCGGACTTCAAGTCCGGCAAAGCGATCCCTGCGGTTTCGCAGCAGCGTCCGCGCCGCGTGCGTCATCCGTTCGCCGGATACGGTCAGGCGATGCCGGGCTTGCGTGAGCTGTCCGCGCAGCACCCGCATTGTCAGCCGGGCGCTGACGCCGGCGAAGCGGCGGAAATGGGCGTGGGTGTTGGCCTTCAGCGCGCGCGGCAGCGATGCGCTCGCGCCATCCAGTCGCTGCCGCGGAATCGCCAGCAATTCACTGGCGGCGGGCAAAGCGCGGGCGGCGGCGCGGAGCTCGTTGCGGCGGCCTTCCTGGGCGCGCTGCCAGCACAGCATGGTCCGCCGCGCCAGCGCGGTGACCTCGACGAACAGCTCGCTGCGCACCGGGACCGCCATTTCGGCGGCCGCGGTCGGGGTCGGCGCGCGCTTGTCGGCGGCGAAATCGATCAGCGTGATATCGGTCTCGTGGCCGACCGCCGAGATCAGCGGGATCATGCTTTCGGCGGCGGCGCGGACCACGATCTCCTCGTTGAACGACCACAAATCTTCCAGCGAGCCGCCGCCGCGCGCGACGATCAGCAGATCGGGCCGCGGAATCCGGCCGCCCTCCGGCAGCGCATTGAAGCCGCGGATGGCGGCGGCGACCTGCTCGGCCGAGCCTTCGCCCTGCACCTTGACCGGCCACACCAGCACGCGGCGCGGAAAGCGGTCTTCCAGCCGGTGCAGGATGTCGCGGATCACCGCGCCGGTCGGCGAGGTGACGACGCCGATCACCTCCGGCAGCCATGGCAGAAGCTGCTTGCGCGCCTCGTCGAACAGTCCTTCGGCGGCGAGTTTCCTCTTGCGCTCTTCCATCAGCGCCATCAGCGCGCCGATCCCGGCGGGCTCGATCGCCTCGATCACGATCTGGTATTTCGACGAGCCCGGATAGGTGGTGAGCTTGCCGGTGGCGATGACCTCGAGGCCTTCCTGCGGCTTGAAGCGCATCCGGCCATGGACGCCCTTCCAGATCACCGCCTCGATCTTGGCGCTCTCGTCCTTCAGCGCGAAATAGCAGTGTCCGGAGGAGTGCGGCCCGCGGAAGCCCGAGATTTCGCCGCGCACCCGGACATGCCCATAGGCGTCCTCCACCGTCCGCTTCAGGGCGGAGGACAGCTCGGACACGGTGAATTCGGGCGCGTTGATCAGGTTTTCGACGGAAGCCATGGCAATCGATTCGGACTTTTGGGGCGTTCGCGCAAGGTAGGGCTTTCAGCCTTCATCGCAAATCCAAGCGGCGAAAAATGGTAATATAATACTGATCAAGTCCCCGGCAAATCGCCTCGGGACAAATGTCATTCTTCCTGCCGCTGCTCTTGCCGTGCGGGGGAAGTTTGTGCGACCGACTCTGGCCTCTAGTCCCCGCATCTGGCCAAACCCATGAACATCCTCCTGCTCGGTTCCGGCGGCCGTGAACACGCTCTGGCGTGGAAGATTGCCGCCTCGCCACTGCTGACCAAGCTCTGGTGCGCGCCGGGCAATGCCGGTATCGCTAGGGAAGCCGAATGCGTCGCGCTCGATATCGCCGACCACGCCGCGGTGATCGATTTCTGCAACCGCCATAAAGTGGATCTCGTCGTGGTCGGCCCGGAAACGCCGCTCGCCGCCGGCATCGTCGACGATCTCGCCCGCGCCGGTATCAAGGCGTTCGGCCCCGGCAAAGCGGCCGCCCGGCTCGAAGGTTCCAAGGGATTTACAAAAGCGCTCTGCACCGAGTTCAATATTCCGACAGGCGCCTATGGCCGCTTCACCAATGCCGATGACGCGCTCGCTTACGTGCGCGCGCAGGGTGCGCCGATCGTGGTCAAGACCGACGGGCTGGCGGCCGGCAAGGGCGTCGTCGTCGCCATGACCTTGCCCGAGGCGGAAGCCGCCATCGCCATGATGTTCGGCGGCGCGTTCGGCGCGGCCGGCGCCGAAGTCGTGATCGAGGAGTTTCTCGAAGGCCGCGAGATCAGTTTTTTTGCGCTGTGCGACGGCGAGACCGCGATCGCATTGGCGTCGGCGCAGGACCACAAGCGCGTGTTCGACCACGACGAGGGACCGAACACCGGCGGCATGGGCGCCTATTCGCCGACGCCGTTCGTGACTCCGGAAATCCACGCCGAGATCATGGCGCGGATCATTTTGCCGACGGTGGCCGGCATGAAGCAACGCGGCACGCCGTTTCGCGGCGTGCTCTATGCCGGCGTGATGCTGACGGCGCAGGGACCAAAGCTGTTCGAATACAATGTCCGCTTCGGCGATCCCGAGTGCCAGGTGCACATGCTGCGGATGATGTCCGACATCGTGCCGGCGATGCTGGCGTCCTGCGACGGCCAGTTGAAGAATTTTGATATCCGCTGGTTTCCGGAACCCGCGCTGACGGTGGTGATGGCGGCGAAAGGCTATCCCGGCGACTACAGGAAGGGCACTCTTATCGAGGGGCTCGATGACGCCGCAAAAGTCGAGGGCGTCGAGATCTTTCATGCCGGCACGATTTCGAAGGGCGGAGCCGTTCTCGCCAATGGCGGCCGCGTGCTCAACGTCTGCGCGACCGGCAAGACCATCCTCGAGGCGCAGCAGCGCGCCTATGCGGCGGTCGACCGAATCCGGTGGCCGGAGGGCTTCTGCCGCCGCGACATCGGCTGGCAGGCGGTGGAGCGGGAAAAGCAGTAAAGGCGGCCGAACCGAGCGGTACAGGCCGGGATTTCGGGTTTGGCCGCCTGGCCCTCACTGGTACGATGTCCGCAGATGCCCGCTCACCGGACATCGAGAGACATGCCGAGACTCGACGCGAATGACCCGAAGCCGGCGGGCTCACTGAACGATTGCACGCCGCGAAGACTCGGCGGTTGTTGCCAGCAGCTTCCTATGACACCATCCAAGTACTGGGTTTTATGATTTATGGATGCCTATGCCACGTCGGAAATATGCCTGGGAGAACCTGTCGGATGAGGAGTTGCTCAAGCAACGCCTCAGCAGTCTGAGGGTTAGGGTCGAAGGCACCTGGCTCGAGGATTGTCTCGGCACTCTGAATGAAGAGCTTCAGGCGCGGGGCATCCGGCTGCGGCCGCACGCATGGATATCGAGCGAATGGTTCAGTCCGGCAGATGTGCCCGGCATTGCCATCCCGTTCTATCTCGCCCATCCCCGCCTGATGAAACTCGAGAAGAAAATGATGCTCGAGGTCGAGGGCGGCACCTGGTCCGAGTGCATGGCCATTCTCCGTCACGAGGCGGGCCATGCCGTGCAGCACGCCTACCAGTTGCAACGCCGCCGGCGCTGGCAACAGTTGTTCGGCCCGTCTTCGAAACACTACCCGCGCTATTACCGGCCCAATCCGGCCAGCCGGCGGTATGTTCAGCATCTTCGGCGCTGGTATGCGCAGAGCCATCCGGACGAGGATTTCGCCGAAACCTTTGCGGTGTGGTTGCGGCCGCGGTCGAACTGGCGGGCACGCTATGCCGGCTGGCCGGCGCTAATGAAGCTGGAATATGTCGACGAGCTGATGGGCGAGATTGCAGGGGAGCGGCCGCCGGTCACGACACGGGAGCGTGTCGATCCGCTGCCTAAGCTCGGCGAAACGCTTGGCGAGCACTACCAGAAAAAGCAGGCGTTCTACGCTTTCAAGCCACCGAAGACATACGACCGCGACCTCTCCCATCTCTTCTCCGCTGATCCACGACATCGACGGGCGCAGCCAGCGGCGGTCTTCATCAGGCGGCACCGCGCGCAAGTCAGGCAGATGGTCTCGCGATGGACCGGCGAGAACCAGCTTACGCTCGATGCCGTTCTTGATAACATGATCTCCCGCTGCCGCGAACTCGATCTCCGTGCCCCTGGCTCGGAACGAAAGCTTGTCATCAACTTCACCATCCTGTTGACCGCAAAGACCATGCACGCGCTGTTCGGCCCGTCACGGCGCAAATGGATCGCTCTATGAGACGCCTGCGCATTCTAGTGCTGATGCATCCGGACTGTGTGCCCCCCGACTCGACCGACGGATACACCGCGCGGGAGATCAACGGATGGAAAACGGAATTCGACGTCGTGAGCACCTTACGTGCGGCTGGCCATGACGTTCGCCCGCTCGGTGTGCAGGAGGAAATCAAGCCGCTGCGCGACGAGATCGAAAGTTTCAAGCCGCATGTGGTCTACACGTTGCTGGAGGAGTTCCACTATGCGTCCGCATATGACCAGCACATCGCGAGCTATCTCGAGCTGATGAAAATCCCGTATACCGGGTGTAACCCGCGCGGCCTGATCCTGGCACGCGGCAAGGATCTGTCCAAAACGCTGGTGCACCATCGCCGGATCGCGGTACCGGCCTTTGCCGTGTTTCCGATGCGCCGCAAGGTCAACCGGCCCTCGCGCCTTGCCCTGCCGCTGATCGTCAAGAGCCTGAGCGAGGATGGATCCTTCGGTATCTCGCAAGCATCCATCGTCGATACGGACGAGAAGCTCGCAGAGCGCGTCGCCTTCGTTCACGATCGGCTCGGGACCGCCGCCATCGCCGAACAGTACATTGAGGGACGTGAACTTTATGTCGGCGTGCTCGGCAACAACCGGCTGCGCGTTCTGCCGGTGTGGGAATTGAAATTCGGCAGCTTGGGCGGTCAGGGGGCACGGCAGATCGCCACCGAAAAGGCCAAACACGATCCCGATTATCAGGAACGCGTCGGAATCGTGGACGGGCCGGCCAAAGACCTCGCGCCGGAGGTATGCGCCCGCATTCAGCGAACAGCGAAACGCATATACCGGACATTGGGGCTTGATGGATATGCGCGTATCGACTTTCGCCTCACCGCCGACGGCACTCCATATTTCATTGAAGCCAATCCCAACCCCGAAATAGCGAAAAGCCAGGAGTTCGCTACAGCGGCTCTGTATGACGGACTCGATTACACGAGCCTGCTGCATCGCATCCTGACACTCGGAATAAGCCGGGCAAAGGCAGGCGCATCTGTCGGCTGAACACGAAACGGGTATGCGCAGCCATCCGGGTTGAGCCGAAGGCCGTCGAACGGGTGGAACGGCGGCTCTGCCGGAATGATTGGCTCCGCCGCCCGTTGTGACAATTCATGGTTAGCTATTCGCTAATGCAGAACGCCCGCTAAAATCCGGGCTCTGCTTTTGTCACCTCCAGCAAAGCTGTTGGAAAGCATTTTGTGTTGTCCTGAGACACGGGCGCATCCTGGAGCGCCCTTCACGCGGTGCCGAAAGCGACGAATTCCTCCCTCAACTCGCTTTCGACACGACCCGATCTGAGTGCGCATGAACTGGACGCGGTTCGGTTTTGTCATCCTTGCGATTTGCGCCCTGGCCGCGATCATCGTGACGACCAGGAAGACGGAAGCTGTCGTTGAGCATCGAGACGCCCGTCAACTGGTCTTGCATTACACATTGAGCAGGGTCGACGATCCCGTCATCGTCGTTGGTGATAGCATCGTCGAAGCATCAACCTTGCCACGGTCGAGCTGTGGCCACGCGATCATAAATGCGGGCCTGAACGGAGCCTCGACGGCCAGCGATCTGGGCAACTGGCTCACCCGCGCACTCGACGGCAAACGCGCCAGCCTTATCGTCGTATCCCTGGGAACGAACGATGCCTTGGTAGACGCGCCACAGAGCAAGAAGAATTTTGGAGAGCGCTATGGTGCGCTGCTGGCGCAGCTCACGGGATTGTCGCCGCACCTTGCCGTATTGGAAATTCTGCCGGTCGAAGCGCGCGGAAGACTATCCGCCGTAATGCGAGATGAAGCGATGGAAACTATCAGGAGCTACAATTCCACCCTGCCAGAGATTGCCGAGCGAAACGGCGCAACATTGATCTCCCTGCCGGCAATGCCAACACCGCACACGATTGACGGCGTGCACCTGAACGCCGGCGGCTCCCAGGTTTGGGAGCAAGCGGTGATGCGGGCGGTCGCAATGATTTGCGGTTGAAAATGACGCGCTCTCGCCGACGCGGCACGACCGCCTCGCCCGACCGCAGCATTTCTCCATCTCAAATTATTAAACTTCCTCATCAAGGTCAGGTCGACGACCGCAAATGAAGACGATGCCTGCAAAGCCCGCACCGCCGGTAGCCAACAAATTGCTGGGGTTGGAAGCGCTTCGTTTCGTGGCGGCATTTGCCGTGTTGATCTGGCACTATCAGCATTTTTCCTACCTCGCGGACAAGCCTGTCGATCTCGTGACGAGCCACCTGCCGCTTTACGGCGTGCTGCGTCTGTTCTACGGAGCAGGCAAATATGGCGTCTGGGTATTCTGGTGCACCAGCGGCTTCATCTTCTTCTGGAAATATCGAGACACCATTTTCGACCGATCGATGCGAGGCTGGACGTTCTTTGTATTCCGCCTATCGCGATTGTACCCACTCCACTTCGTTACCCTGCTGGTCGTCGCGATATTGCAGTCGGCGTATTTTCGCTCGCATGGGAATTTCTTCGTCTATCAGAACAACGATGTTCGGCATTTCTTTCTGCAGATCTTCATGGCCAGCGAATGGGGCCTGCAACGCGGCGACAGTTTTGACGGGCCGATATGGTCGATCTCGATCGAAGTCCTGGTCTATGCCATTTTCTTCCTGATGTTGCGGTTTGTAACAAAATCCGCACTCCTGAACGTGGTTGTCATTACGGTTTGTCTGAATTTCAGTGGGCAAATATTCTCTTGTCTCGCATTTTTTTATGCCGGTGGTCTCGCCGCCATTGTTCGGCGATCTGTCGCAAGCGCCAGTTGTGCAGTCGCGGTCGAGCGTACTGCCTGGTCGGCGATGGCCGCTATTCCGGTGCTGATTGTCTGGTTGCAGCCGCAGATCGTTGATTGGCTGTTCCTGCTGACATTCACTCCGCTTGTCCTGTTCTGCCTGAGCCGCGACATTGCCGTTTCGGCATCCATTCAAGCGCTGCTGGAAGCCGCCGGAAACATTACCTATTCCAGCTATCTCTTGCATTTTCCAATTCAGCTCATGATTGCCTCGGCATACGCAATATCCGGAAATCCGATTCCGTTCTACAGTGACTGGTTTTTCGGGATTTTCGTCACGTCAACCTTGACGGCTTCGTATTTCACCTATCGCTACTATGAAGCGCCGGCGCAGGCTCTGCTCCGCAAGCATCTGTTGACGGAGCGGGAACGGCACGCACTCCCTGAAAGCGGCCCTTTGCGTCGCATGCGCTGACTTGGAAAATTGGCTGATCTTCCCGGAAAAATGGACAGGGTTAAGCGGACGTCACGCTCCATGCGCGGCCGCTTCAGAGAACCCGACGGGCAAATCACCTGGGCGATTTCCGGACCCTGCTGTCAACCCCCTTGTGAAAAAATATTCTGGTTTTCCGAAATAGCAAATCAGTCCATATATCCGCCGTCCCGTGCCCACAAGAGGGGCGTTTCGCGATCGTCACAGACGTTGGGCGCGGGATGCGGTGGACGTGGAAGTGCCCCTGACGAACGGCACCGACGCGGACGGCGAAGTCGTGTGGTCCTGACGCCTCGACGCTGGCGTCAAGTTCGCGAAAACAAGTTTTCGCGGATGACGGTGACAAAAAAGCCGATCACCGGGGAGAGCTCGAAGTAAGCCGTAAACCACTGCGCAGGGAAGGCCGGACTGCTTCCGCTGAACCTGTATGCTCGTGTGCGCCTTGTTTTGTGCATTTTGCACGCGAGACCGCGGGTGCAGCGCGCACCCGGTCTTCCCTGCGCCCTCCGGCTAACGGGGGCGAACGTTTCTCTCAAAACTCGCGCGAAACGCGCGGCGAGATCGCGAAGCTGTGTTTTCTGGACCGCCGTCATTGCGAGGAGCGAAGCGACGAAGCAATCCACGCTTCTGCTCCTTTATGGATTGCTTCGCTCCGCTCGCAATGACGCTTTATTTGCCTCACACGCGAGGACGCAATGACCTACAGCAAATCACCGCCCACGGCGCTCGCCGTGGTGCCATGCTCACGAAACGCCTTGATGACGTTCTTGCCGATCTTCCACTTGTGCACCTCGTCCGGTCCGTCGACCAGCCGCTGCGCACGCACCTGCGTGTACCAGCGCGCCAGCGGGGTATCCTGGCTGAAGCCGAGCGCGCCGTGCAGCTGGATCGCGGTGTCGATCACCTTGTGCACCATGTGGGCGTGGAAAATCTTTGCGATCGAGTTTTCCTGCCGGATGTCCATGCCCTTTTCCGCCTTGTAGGCGATGTGCAGCAGCATCAGCCGCCCGATATAGAGCTCGCTGGCGCAGTCGGCGAGCATGAACTGTACCGCCTGGCGGTCCGCGAGCAGCGTGCCGAAGGTGGAGCGCTTGGTGATATGCGCGACCGCCATGTCGAGCGCGCGCTGCGCTTTCGCAACATTGTGCATGCCGTGGCGCAGGCGGCCATAGGCGAGGCGGTGCTGGCCCATGTTGAAACCATTGCCCTCGCCGCCGAGCAGGTTGTCGGCGGGCACCTTGAGATCCCGGATCTCGATTTCGGAGTGGCCGCCATGCAGGATATCATCGTGCGGGCCCTCGATCGCCATGTTCGCGATGTTGCGCTTGATCTTGTAGCCGGGGTTCGGCAGTTCGACGATGAAGGTCGAATATTGCCGGTGGCGCGGCGCGTTGGGATCGGTCTTGGCCATCACCAGCGCCATGTCGGCGACGCTGGCGGACGACGAGAACCATTTCTCGCCGTTCAGGATATAATTCTCGTTGCCGTCCTTTACCGCCGTGGTCTGCATGCCGGTGGCGTCGGCCCCGGCGGCCTTCTCGGTCATCGAGAAGCAGATGCGCTTCTCGCCGTTGAGAAGCGGCTTGAGAAACTTCTCCTTCTGGTATTCGGTGCCGTGTTCGAGGATCGTCATCATCGAGGCGTCGTCGGGCCCCTGCGTGTTCATCGAGAGCGCGCCGAGCATGCTCTCGCCGAGTTCCATCTGCACCAGCGCGTTGGCGAGCGGGCCGAGGCCCATGCCGCCATATTCCTTCGGCACGAAAGGGCACCACAGCCCCTGCGCGCGGGCCTTCTTGCGCAATTTGCCCAGCACCTCGTCGAGCGGCCTGGTGTCCAGTTCCTTCTCTGCCGGGATGCATTCCTCATGCACCCATTTGCGGACTTTTTCGCGGATCGCCTTGGCCTCGGCCGGAATCTCGAAATCGATCGACATGGCATTTCCCCGTTCTGGTTTGTTGTTGGTCGGACTTGCCGGATGGCATATAGCCGGGACGTGCCAGCGGCAACGACAAACAAAGTTTGAAGCGGCGGTGGGCCGCCAAGGAGTGCCAAGGAGATGCCCGATCTCGCCGACCTCTATCCCGGCTACGCTTCCGAATGGATCAACACCCGGTCCGGGCGCATCTTCGCCCGCGTCGGCGGCAAGGGGCCGCCGCTGTTGCTGCTGCACGGCTTCTCCGAAACCCATGTGATGTGGCACCGCGTCGCGCCGCAGCTGTCGGACAGGTTCACGCTGATCATCGCGGACCTGCCGGGCTATGGCTGGTCGGACATGCCGGAGAGCGACAAAGATCACACGCCCTATACCAAACGCGCGATGGCGCTGACCATGATCGAGGCGATGGAGCAACTCGGCCACGTGCACTTCGCGCTCGCCGGGCACGACCGCGGCGGCCGCGTCGCCTATCGTCTGGCGCTCGATCATCCCGGCCGGCTGTCGCGGCTGGCGGTGCTCGATATCCTGCCGACCTACGATTACTGGGAGCGCATGAATCGGCTCTACGCGCTGAAGATCTATCACTGGATGTTCCTGGCGCAGCCCGCTCCGCTGCCGGAAACATTGATCGCGTGCAATCCGGATTTCTTCTTGCGCCAGAAGATGGCAAGTCAAACCAAATCAAAAACCCTTGATGCGATCGACAAGCGCGCGCTGCAGCATTACATCGCCGCGTTCCGCACTCCCTCGAGGGTGCACGCGATGTGCGAGGACTATCGCGCCGGCGCCTATGCCGACTACGACATCGACAAGGCCGATCATGATGCCGGCAAGAAGATCACCATTCCAATGCTGGCACTGTGGGGCGACGCCGGCATCGCCAGCGCGGCGGCAACGCCGCTCGACAGCTGGAAGAACTGGGCCACCGACGTCTCCGGCGCGCCGGTCGATTCCGGGCATTTTTTGACCGAGGAAAATCCGGATGCGACCGCGCAAGGCGCTGAAGGCGTTTTTTGCGGGCTCGTAGTCATCGTGCCCGTCATTCCGGGAGCGCAGCGAACCCGGAATCACTCGATCGATTCCGGAGATGGTCCTGCGACCATCCCGGAATGACAGAGCGCGAGGTCACCTTCGCACCCTGAAGAAATCCTTCAGCAGCGTCGCTGCCTCGGTCTCGCCCACCGCCGAATAGACCTCGGGCACGTGATGGCAGGTCGGCGAGGCGAAGAACCGCACACCGGACTCGACCGCGCCGCCCTTGGGGTCGGCGGCGCCGTAATACAGCCGCCTGATCCGCGCAAACGAGATCGCACCGGCGCACATCGTGCACGGCTCCAGCGTGACGTAGAGATCGCAATCGACCAGCCGCTCGGTCCCGATGGCCTCGGCGGCCTGCCGGATCGCCAGGATTTCGGCATGCGCGGTCGGATCGCGGTCGGTCAAAGTGCGGTTGCCGGCCGTGGCGATGACCTCGTAACCCCTGACAATGACGCATCCGATCGGGACTTCGCCGGCTTTTCCGGCATTTTTCGCCGTTTTCAGCGCCAAATCCATGAAAGAAGGGGCGTTCATCCCTCGTATCATCGGAAGAAACCTGCTACTGGAAGGCCATTCAGCAAAAGTGGATACCGGTTTTGCGTGAGATTGCGCCTTGAGCCAAGAGCGCGCGCGTTATCGCTATGACAGCCCATCCACATCGGCCTGATCGCCATTTCATCTTTAATCGAGAGACTATTCATGCCCCGCGATAACGACAAAAACAACGATTCCCGCGGCCGGCGTGACCGGCCGGGAGGCGGCAAGGGCCGCTCCGGCGCCGCGCGGGGGCCCGAGAAGAAGTTCGCCAAGCGCGCGGGCAAGGATTTCGCGGGCAAGGCCGAGGGCGAGAAGCGCCCCTATGCCGGCAAGTCCTATGCCGCCAAGGCCGAGGGCGCCAGATCGTACGAAAAGAAGCCCTATGCGGGCGCCGGCAAGCCTTACGCAGGCAAGCCTTACGCCGGCAAGCGCGACGGAGACGCTCCGCGCCGCGATTACGGTGACGCGCCGCGCCCCCGCGGCGATCGGCCGTTTGGCGATCGTCCGCAGCGCTTCAACCGTGATGATCGTCCCGCCGGTGGCGGCGGGAAGCGTGCCTATACCCCGCGCGGCCGGGATCGCAACGGCGACCCTGGTGATCGCGGCGATGCCCGTCCGGCCGGACGTTTCTCCGACCGGAAATTCGGCGACAAGAAGCCTTATACGCCGCGAGAGGGTGGCGGCGAGAAGCGACCCTATACCCCGCGTGGTGACAGGCCGCAGGGCGATCGCCCCTACAGCGCGCGGCCGTCACGTGATGGCGACCGACCGCGTGGTGACCGCCCTGACCGGAAATTCGGCGGCGACAAGAAGTTTTCGCGCGGCGCGCCGGACCGGGGTCCCCGCAAGGATTTCGGCAGCCGTGACCGGGATCGCAAGAGCGACCCGGGTGATCGCGGCGCAGACCGGGGCGAATCCAAGCCATGGCAGAAGCGCGATGCTTCCTCGCCCGATCATGCCGGACGCAATTCCCGTCCGCCCCGCGACGGTGCCCGCAATTTCGACCGGCCGCGTTTTGACAAGCCGCGGGAGGATCGCGGCGGCGACGAGCGTCCGCGGTTTGCGCGCCCGCGCGAGGATCGCCCCCAGGCTGATCGTCCTCAGGGCGATCGTCCGTTCCGCGAGCGTCCGAAATTCGACCGTCCCCGGGAAGGCCGTGAGGAACGTCCGCGCGGCGACCGCCCCCGTTTCGAGCGGCCTCGCGAGGACCGTCCGAAATTCGACCGTCCGCGCGAGGGGGGCACCTCCTGGCAGGAGCATCCGCGCAGCGACGCCGACCGGCCGCGCCGCGACAACGAGGACGACAGCAAGGTGTTCGCCAAACGCCCGGCCTTCGGCGGCCGCGGCGCCTATCGCGAGCGCACGCCCGACGAGCGGCGCACCGCGCGGCCGCCGCGCGAGAAGAAATCCGGCGAGCGCATCGCCAAGGTGCTGTCGCGGGCGGGCCTTGCCTCGCGCCGCGACGCCGAGGAATGGATCGTGCAGGGCCGCGTCACCGTCAACGGCCGCATCATCAATTCGCCGGCGCTCGATGTCACCGAGAACGACGTCATCACCGTCGACGGCAAGCCGTTGCCGCCGCGCGAGCGCACCCGGCTGTTCCTGTACCACAAGCCGCGCGGGCTGATGACCACCCATGCCGACCCCGAAGGGCGGCCGACCGTGTTCGACAACCTGCCGGAAGGCTTGCCGCGGCTGATCTCGATCGGCCGGCTCGATTTCAACACCGAGGGCCTGTTGCTGCTCACCAATGACGGCGGCCTTGCTCGTGCGCTCGAACTGCCGGAGACCGGCTGGCTGCGGCGCTACCGGGTCCGCGCCCATGGCGAGGTGACGCAGGCCCAGCTCGACGAGCTGAAAAAGGGCGTCGAGGTCGACGGCGTCAAATACGGCCCGATCGACGCGACGCTGGAGCGCGATCAGGGCGCCAATGTCTGGCTGGTGTTTGCGATCCGCGAAGGCAAGAACCGCGAGGTGCGCAACGTGCTGGCGCATCTCGGCCTCGAGGTGAACCGGCTGATCCGGGTGTCCTACGGTCCGTTCCAGTTGGCCGAACTCGAGGAAGGCCAGGTCGAGGAGGTCAAGACGCGCGTGCTGCGCGAGCAGCTCGGCGAAAAGATCGCAGCACTCGCAGGCGCGGATTTCAACCGGCCGATGCCGGGCGATGCTCAGGCACAGGCCGAAACCGAAGACACGGCACCGCGCGGCAAAAAACCGTTCAAGCCGGCCGGCAAGAGCGCGCTGATTGCCGACCGCAAGGGCCGCCGCGTGCTGGTGCAGCGCACCGGCAGCGAGGAGGCGCGCGCGCGCAACGAGGCCGAGGCCGGCGGCTACGGCCCGCCGCGACGCCCGCAGCGCGGCTATCACGGCAAGCGCGACCTCAAGCCGCGGGACGAGTAACGCTTCATGGTCGGAATGATAACCCGAACATCCAGAAAGGTCGTCATGCCCGGCCTTGTGCCGGCCATCCACGCCCTTGGCTTGTCCGTGTAGGCAACAGCACGTGGATGGCCGGGACAAGCCCGGGCATGACGAGAATATCTAATGCGCGTTGTCGGTGGACGGCTGAAGGGCCGCAATCTGGCGTCGCCGTCGTCGCGCGACATCCGCCCCACCGCGGACCGCTTGCGCGAGTCGCTGTTCAATATCCTGATCCATGCCTATGACGATCCGATTTCCGGCGCGCGGGTGCTCGACCTGTTCGCCGGCACCGGCGCGCTCGGCATCGAGGCGGTCTCGCGAGGGGCTGCCTTCGCGCTGTTCGTCGACAACGGCGCCGAGGCGCGGGCGCTGCTCCGCAACAACGTCGAGGCGCTGGGCCTCGGCGGGGTGACCAAGGTGTACCGCCGCGACGCCACCAATCCCGGCCCGGCGCACCCGATGGAGCCGTTCTCGCTGGTGTTTCTCGATCCGCCCTATCGCATGAAACTTGCGGAGAAGGCGCTGGCCTCGTTGCGCGACGGCGGCTGGCTGACCCCGGGCGCGCTCGTGGTGGTGGAAGAAGCCAAGGCGGCGGAATTCGCCGCGCCGGAAGGTTTCGAGGAGCTGGAGCGGCGGGTGTACGACGATACGGAATTTACGATCCTGCGTGCGAAGTGATGGCGCTGCACTCAAAAAACGCTGGCTCGTCATGCCCCGCGAAAGCGGGGCATCCAGTATTCCAGAGACCTCAGTGATTCACTTCGAACGGCGCGGCGTACTGGATCGTCCGCCTTCGCGGACGATGACAGCGGAGGAGGCGGAAAGCGCCTCTACCTTCTCCCGAACAGCTTCTCGATATCGCTCAGCTTCAATTCCACATAGGTCGGCCGGCCGTGGTTGCACTGGCCGGAGTTCGGCGTGTCTTCCATCTCGCGCAGCAGCGCGTTCATCTCCTCCGGCTTGAGGCGGCGGCCGGCGCGCACCGAGCCGTGGCAGGCCATGGTGGCGGCGACATGCATCAAGCGCCGCTCCAGCGGCAGCGCCTCGTCCCATTCTTCCATATGCTCGGCGAGATCGCGCAGCAGCGCGCCGGCGTTGGTCTTGCCGAGCAGCGACGGCGTCTCGCGCACCGCGACCGCGCCGGGGCCGAAGGATTCGATCGCAAGCCCGAACGACGCCAGCTCGTCGGCGCGCGCGAGCAGCCGCTCGACGGTGGCCTCGTCGAGTTCGACGATCTCCGGAATCAGCAAGATCTGCCGCTGCACGCCGTTCTTCGCCAGCGAGGCCTTCAGTTTCTCGTAAACGATGCGCTCATGCGCGGCGTGCTGGTCCACCACGATCAGGCCGTCGCGGGTCTGCGACACGATATAGGTCTCGTGAATCTGCGTCCGCGCCGCGCCGAGCGGCCGGTCGAGCAGATCGGCCGGCGTCTCCTCCTGGAAGCGAACGTCGGCGGTGGGCGTGCCGACGTCGAACGCGGCTTGTCCGGGCTCGGCGAAGGCGGTTGCCGCCGAGCCCTCGAAGCCGGGCTGCGGTCCGACCGGATAGGCCGGCGAGCGCCGCCAGTCCCAATTGGCGCGCGGCGCAAACGACGGCCGGAACGAGGCCAGTGCTGCGCCGTCGCTGTTGGCGGCGGTGCGCTTGCCTTCGCGGGCGAGCCCCTCCTTCAGCGCATGCACGATCAACGCGCGCACCAGTCCGGCATTGCGGAACCGCACTTCGGTCTTGGCCGGATGTACATTGGCGTCGACCTCTTGCGAATCGAGCGTCACGAACAGCGCCACCACCGGATGGCGGTCGCGCGGCAGATAGTCGGAATAGGCCGCGCGCACCGCGCCGATAATGAGCTTGTCGCGTACCGGCCGTCCGTTGACGAACAGATATTGCCCGAGCGCATTGGCCCGCGTCAGCGACGGTGCCGCGGCAAAGCCTTCGACCACGACGCCTTCCCGTTCGGCCCGCACCTCGATGGCGCAGCCGCGAAAATCCGCCCCCAGAATATCGCCGAGCCGGGTCAGCCGGCCGCTGGCGCCGGGCAGCGCCGCGGCCCAGGTGACGGGCGCACGCTCCTCGCCGGCCAGCGTAAAGGCGATGTCGGGCCGCGCCATCGCGAGGCGACGGACGATTTCGCGGATCGCTTCGGCCTCGGTGCGGTCGGTCTTGAGGAATTTCAGGCGCGCCGGGGTTGCGTAAAACAGATCGCTGACTTCGACGCGGGTGCCCTGGCTGAGCGCCGCCGGCATGATCGCGGATTTCGCTCCGGCTTCGACCGACAGCGACCAGGCATGCGGCTCTGAGGCATGGCGCGTGGTGATGCCGAGTTCTTGCCACCGCGCCAATCGAGGGCAGCGCCTCGCCGCGGAACCCGAGCGTGCGAATCCGCAGCAGATCCTCGTCGTCGAGCTTGGAGGTGGCGTGGCGATCCACCGCCAGCGCCAGATCGCCAGAGTTCATGCCGCTGCCGTCGTCGGTGATGCCGATCCGCCGCCGTCCGCCGCCATCGGTGAAGATGTCGATCCGGCTGGCGCCGGCGTCGATGGCGTTCTCCACCAGCTCCTTGACCACGCTCGCCGGTCGCTCGACCACCTCGCCGGCGGCGATGCGGTTGACGACCTGTTCGGGGAGCTGGCGGACGGGCATGGGGCTGGGCGACTCAGGGGAGGTGGAAGCCCCAATCTAGGGGCTTTTGCCGGATGGCGGGAGGGCGGGGCGGCCAATACCCCGCCCTTTCGCCAGCTCTCCCCGCTGTTCACGGCGAAGCCTGTACGTGACGAACAGGGATGGTGTCCCCGACGGCGTCGATTCCCGCGGTCCGACCGAAACGAATGCTTCAAAAAGGCTCGCTTGCGCAAAGGGATGGGGCGCGCTCGCGCTCCCGATTTGCCGCACCTGCACCTTCACGGCGGGAACATTGTGAGCCGTGCCGACTGGGTATATCGTTTGGAAAAGTCATAAAAACGTCGGGAGGGATGTCCATGTGTCAGCTGTTCGCTCACCAGCCTCAACGAGACTATAAATCGCAGACGAGATCGCTTCGCATCGAGGGCCATTCCACATCGATCCGGCTGGAGATGGCGTTTTGGGATACGCTGGAAGAGATCGCCAGCAAGCAAGACATGAGTCTCGCGAAATTCCTTTCATGTCTGCACAGCGAGGTTCTCGATCATTGCGGCGAAGTGCATAATTTCGCTTCGCTGTTGCGGTGTTCTTGCCTGATCTATCGATCGAAAGCCGCAGCAGTCGTTCCCGACTTTCTTGATCGCCCGACGCCGCGTCTGGTCGCGGCCGAATAGTCGCAGCAATCGCAGACGGTTTTGCCTCACCGGAATCAACGGGGCCATCCCGGATGCGCCACTGGCGTATCCGGGATGAGCCGCTCGGCGGCGTGCTAGATTTCTTTTCGCTGCATGGCGCCGGCGATATGATCCGCCTGCCTGGTGGCAAGCGCCACGATGGTCAGCGTCGGATTGCAGGCCGCGCCGCTGGTGAACTGGCTGCCGTCCGAAACGAACAGATTCTTGATATCGTGGGTCTGGCCGAATTTATTCACCACACCGTCCTTGGCCTTGGCACTCATGCGGTTGGTTCCCATGTTGTGGGTGCTCGGATACGGCGTAGTCGGATAGGTAACCGTAGCGCCAACTGCCTCGTAGACCGCGGCGCCCTGTTTGTAGGCGTGGTTGCGCATGGCGACGTCGTTGGGGTGGTCGTCGTAATGAACGCTGGCCACCGGCATGCCAAATTTATCCTTGGCTTTCGGGTCCAGCGTGACGCGGTTGGTTTCCTGCGGCATGTCCTCGCCGACCAGCCACATCCCGGCCATCCGTGGATATCCCTCCATCGCTGAGGTGAACGGGCGGCCCCAGGCGCCCGGATTGAGGAATGCCGCCATGAAGGGCAGTCCAAGCGACAGTGTTTCCATTTCATAGCCGCCCATGAAGCCGCGCGACGGATCGTGCCGTGCCTCATCGCGGATGATGCCTGCCATCGTGGTGCCGCGGTACATGTGAACCGACTTGTCGAATACTGCGTAGACGCTGCCGGTCATGTGACGCATGTAGTTGCGGCCGACCTGTCCGGAGCTGTTGGCAAGGCCGTCGGGGAAAGTGTTGGAGGCGCTGTTGAGCAACAGCCGCGGGCTCTCGATCGAATTGCCGGCAACGGCGACAATGCGGGCCTTCTGGCGCTGCGTCTTTCCGGCCTCGTCGGCATAGACGACGCCTGTGACCTTGCCCGATGCATCGTGCTCGATCTTGAGCGCCATGCTGCCGGGACGGACCTCAAGGTTGCCGGTCGCTTCGCCCTTCGGGATTTCCGTATAGAGCGTCGACCATTTCGCGCCGGACTTGCAGCCCTGGAAACAAAAGCCGATTTGCTGGCATGAGCCGCGGCCGTCGCGCGGCTCGCTGTTGATCGCCATCCGTCCGGTGTGGACTTCCTTGTAACCGAGCTTCTTGGCGCCCGCTTCCATCACCTTGAAATTGTTGTTGCCCGGCAATCCCGGAATGTTGTTGGTACGGGTCACGCCCATCTTGTCTTCGGCCTTGGCGTACCACGGCTCCATTTCGGCAAGCGTGATCGGCCAATCCAGCAGATTGGCGCCTGGCACGCTGCCGTAAGTGCCTTTGACCCGGAATTCATGCTCGTCGAACCGCAGCGACGCGCCGGCCCAATGGACCGTGGAGCCGCCGACCGATTTGACGATCCACGCTGGCAGGTTGGCGAAATCCTTGGCGACGCGCCAGTTGCCCGATGTCGTTCGCATGTCCGTCCACGCCAGCTGCGTGAAGCTCTCCCACTCGTTGTTGATGAAGTCCTGCAACTCGACGCGCGGGCCGGCCTCGAGGATCACCACCTTGACGCCCTTCTGCGCCAGCTCGTTGCCAAGCGTCCCGCCGCCGGCGCCGGAGCCTACGATCACAACCACACCATCGTCATTCAGATCGAATTTTGCCATGTGATATTCTCCCAACTGATGTTCTGTCCGACGTCGTGTTCAGACCTTCGGCAGCCAGTCGATGTCGTTGAAACCGCGCTTGATGTACCCGCCATGTTCGGCGGACGAGCCCTCGTAGCCGAATTTCGGCCACAGCTCTTCCTGGTTGTAGAGAGAGACGACGAGATCGGAGCGAACCTTCTTGAAGAAGTCGGTCTGCTCGATGCCCTGCAGCAGGACGACACGGTCGGCCTCCCAAGGCACTTGAGCGTAGGCAACCTTGTGCCGGTCCAGGGCGTCCTGATCGAGACGCCGAACGCCATCCTCAAGCAGCGTCTTGATTGCAGGGTCCTTCGCGGCCTTGCCATCCCACGGCTTGATCGCGGTGATGTAATAACTGTCGACCAGCATGTCGTGCGGATAGATATCGCGCGCCACTTTCACCAGCGTTTTCAATGTCGCTGATGTCAGCGTGGTCGCGTCAGCAGCCCACGCATCCTCGATGCCGAGCCCGGCGCTCGCCGCAACAGCGACGACCGGAACGGCACTCGCCGCACCCTGCAGAAAGACTCGGCGATTGTATTGGCTTCGACGGTCGACTTCTCTCATGGGTATCCTCCATTGAACGTTTTTGTCGATTGCGCAGTTAGCCGAAGCGACCACCTTTCTGGATCACCTCGATCTTGTAGCCATCGGGGTCGGAGACGAAGAAGAAGCGCGCGAGCGTGGTGCCGGCATGCTTGAAATCGCGCAGCGGCCCCGGCGATAATTTCTCCCGCTCGAAGCGGGCGTGTTCGGCATCGAGATCGTCGACCACGACAGCGATGTGGCCATATCCGTCGCCCAAATCGTAGGGCTCCTTACGATCGAAATTCACCGTCAGTTCGACCTCGAATGGCGACGACGGATGACGCAGATAGATCAGCGCAAAGTCCGTGAATTTGAGATGGTCGGCCACTTCGAGCCCGAAAGCGCGCGCGTAGAAGTCGAGCGATCTGGCTTCGTCGAGCACGCGGATCATCGAGTGGACCGGCTTTGCCATTCAATGCACCTCCTTAAGATAGCTCACGATCGCCGTGCGAATTTCGGATTTGGACTGCTTGTAGGGCATGACCGCGCCTGGGATCATCGCCTGCGGATTCGTCAGCCACTCATCGAGCTTCTGCTCGTCCCATTTGAATTTTGCCGTCGCAAAACCCGCCGAATAGCGAAATCCATCGGCCGTTCCGGCCTCGCGTCCGATGATATTGAACAGGGTCGGTCCTTGCCGCGGCGGATCGGAGGCGTCGGTGGTGTGGCATGTGGCGCATTGCTGCTTGAAGAGCGCGGCGCCGTCGGCCGGCTTTGCCGCCGGCAAGGACATTTGTGCCGACGCGACGCCGACCGTCGATGTCGCGCTGCAAAATCCCAGCCCCATGGCGAGTATTACTCGTGGTGTTCTCATGGAT
This sequence comes from uncultured Alphaproteobacteria bacterium, assembly GCA_963721275.1. Classification (GTDB taxonomy): domain Bacteria; phylum Pseudomonadota; class Alphaproteobacteria; order Rhizobiales; family Xanthobacteraceae; genus Bradyrhizobium. Next base: position 119,812 of record CAVRIQ010000039.1, read on the forward strand.
AATTACCGTTGGCGCGAACCGAGCTTAGGTCGTCGCTAACCCGCGGTGGTAGTAGCGGGCTGTTTTATGGTGCAACGAAAAGGCAGCGGTGTTGCGAACGCTGCCTCGCGCAGAAGCCGCCTCTGGAGCATGATCGGTTCTGATTGAATCAGAACCGAAGCTTCATATTCTTGTTTTGACGCGTTTTCTTCACGCGAACCGGTGTCCACTTCGCTCGAAAACGCTCTAATCGTCGAATCGCGTCGAGCCGCGCTTGGCCTTGATGTCGCCGCGGCGCTTCTTGCCTTCCAGCCGGCGCTGTTTCGATCCCAGGGTCGGCCGGGTCGCCCGCCGCGGGGTGGGCCGCACCGACGCCTCGCGCAACAGCTCGAGCAGCCGGTCGACGGCGTCGGCGCGGTTGCGCTCCTGGGTGCGGAAACGCTGGGCATGGATCACGATCACGCCGTCCTTGGTCATGCGCTGGCCGGCGAGCCTGTTCAGCCGCGCCGCCACGTCGGGCGGCAACGCGATGCGGCGCGTATCGAACCGCAATTGCGCAGCCGTGGAGAGCTTGTTGACGTTCTGCCCGCCCGGCCCGGAGGCGCGGACGAACGAGACTTCGATGTCGTTCTCGTCGATGGAGAGGTCGCGGGAAATCCGCAGCATGGCGTCACCGAAAGGCCGCGTCTCCCCCGATGGGATTCGGCTGGACGCAGGATAGCGGTTTTGTGAACGAAATGCGTTGCCGCTTGTTGGTCCATTCTCTCCCCGCAAGCGGGCAGAGGGCAGAGCGGGCCGTGCGTCGGGGATCTATCGGATCCGTGAAAGTCTCAGTTCTTGGTCGTCGTCGTCGGTGGCGGGATCGCGGCGGCCGGCTGCGCCGCGGCTTGCGGGGCGCGGCCGACGATCACGGTCAGCAGGCCTTGCCCCCACAGCCGCCGGGCGGCCTGTTTGGCATCGTCCAGCGTCACGGCGTCGACGATGGCGTTGCGCTTTTCGATGTAGTCGATCGGCAGCTTGTCGAGCTGGTATTGCAGCATTGCGGAAGCCAGCTTCGATGAGGTATCGAGCGCCAGCATCTGCGATCCCTTCAGATAGGACTTGGCCTCATCCAGCTCGGTCTGGGTCGGGCCATCCTCGGCGATCCTGCGGATTTCCTTGTTGATGGCGTCGACGGTTTCGCCGGCGCGGTCGGCGCGGGTGCCGGTATTGCCGACGAACAGCGCCGAGTGATCCATCCATAACAGCGATTCGTAGACCGAATAGGCCAGCCCGCGCTTCTCGCGGACTTCGCGATAGAGCCGCGACGACAGCCCGCCGCCGCCGAGAATGTGGTTGACGATATAGGCGGCCATGAAATTCGGATCGTGGCGCATGAAGCCGGGGCCGCCGAAGGTCACCACGGTCTGCGGCACGTCGAGCGGAATGAAGGCCCGCTCCGGCGGCCTGGCGGCTTCGACGTCGGGGACCGGCGTCAGGCTGGCCTTGGCCGGCAAGCCGCCGAACGTCTTGTCGAGCAGCGCGCCGAGCGTGGCCGGATCGACATCGCCGACCACCGCGATCCTCAGCGTATCCCTGGCGAGCACGCGCCGGACATAGTCCTTCAAATCGGCGATCTCGATCTTCGGCACGCTTTCGAGGGTGCCGTTGGCCGGCCGGCCATAGGGATGGTCGCCATAGGCCATTTCCAGGAACTTGCGCCCCGCGAGCGCGGAAGGATTGGTGGTGTCGCGCCTGAGGTTCGAGATCACCTGCGAGCGGATGCGTTCGACATCGGCGCTGTTGAAATGCGGCGATGTCAGCGACATCCGCAACAGGTCGAAGGCTTCGTCCTTGTTGTCCTTGAGCATGCGCAGGCTGCCGCGGAAATAATCCCGGGTCGAAGAGAAGCTGAGCTCGATGGCGCGGCGGTCGAGCCGTTCGTGAAACGTGTTGGAATCCAGATCGCCCGAACCCTCATCGAGCGTGTCGGCGACCAGGTTGCCGACGCCGGGCTTGCCGGCCGGATCCTGGGTGGCGCCGCCGCCGAAGGCATACTCCATCGCGATCAGCGGCACGGTCGAGTCCTGCACGAACCAGGCCTCGATGCCTCCGGGCGAAATCAGATGCTGGATTTTTGTGGCCGCGTGCGACGGCGTTGACGAGAGCTGCGTCATCGCCAGGCCGGCGGCGACGATCAAGGCAAAGCGCCGTGCGAAAATCCCGATATTGCTCACGAACGCTTCTCCTCGCGCTTCGCAGTGGTGTCCTTGATCAGATAGCCGGTCACCGAACGCTTCTTGTCGAGCCATTTCTGCGCGGCGGCACGGACCTGTTCGGCGGTGACCGCGCGAATGCGGTCCGGCCAGCTTCTGATGTCCGCGATGCTCAGGCCCGTGGTGAGCGCGCCGCCGTACCAGCGCGCCAGCGTCGCCTGGTTGTCCTGGGCGTAGATCGCTTCGGCGATGAGCTGGGTCTTGACGCGCTCGAGATCCTCTGCGCGCACCGGGTTCTGGCAGACCTCCGCGATCACGCGGTCGATCACCTGTTCGATCTGCGAGAATTCCACGCCGGGCTTCGGCGCGGCCGAGATCGAGAACTGGGTCGCATCGAGCGAGGTGCCCTGATAGCCGGCGCCGGCGCTGACCGCGAGCGGCTTGTCGACCACCAGCGCGCGGTAAAGGTAGGAGTTGCTGCCGCCGCCCATCAGCTGCGCCAGCACGTCGAGCGCCGGGCTTTCGCCGGCGGCGGCGGTCGAGGCGGAGGGAACCAGATAATAACGCTTCAGGCTCGGCTGCTCGACCCTGGGGTCGGCGAGCGTGACGGTGCGCGGCGCGACCGGCTCGGGCTCCTGGGGACGAAGGCGCCGCGCCGGTATAGCGGGCTGCGGCGCGACCTGGCCGAAGGTCTGCTCCGCCATCGGGCGGACCTCCTTGGCGTCGACGTCGCCGGCGATCACCAGGATCGCGTTATTCGGGGCGTAGAAACGCCGGTAGAAGGCCAGCGCGTCTTCGCGGTCGAGCTTCTCGATTTCCTGGTGCCAGCCGATCACGGGACGGCCATAGGGATGATTGAGATACAGCGCCGCCATGATCTGCTCGATCAGCCGCGCTTCCGGATTGTTGGCGACCCGCATGTTGTATTCCTCGAGCACGACGTCGCGCTCGGGCAGCACGTTCTCGTCCTTCAGGATCAGGCCGGTCATGCGATCGGCCTCGAACTCCATCATCCTGGCCAACTGCTCGCGCGGCACGCGCTGGAAATAGCCGGTGTAGTCGAACGAGGTGAAGGCGTTCTCATTGCCGCCGATCCGCAGCACGGTCTGGGAGAATTCGCCGGCCGGATGCTTGGCGGTGCCCTTGAACATCAGATGTTCGAGAAAATGCGCCAGGCCCGACTTGCCCGGCGTCTCGTCGGCGGAGCCGACCTTGTACCAGATCATCTGGGTGACGACGGGCGTGCGGTGATCGGGGATCACCACGACTTGCAGGCCGTTGGCAAGCGTGAAGCTGGCGGGAGGGGCCGACGTCACCGTGGTCTGGGCGAGCGCGGGCTGCGATGCGAGGGAGGGAACGATGACAAGCGCCAGCGCCGCGGCGATCGGGAATGCTATTCGAAGTCGTGAAGTCATGGCGTGTCTTGACCGCTGTCAGCCCGGACGTCGGCTGATTGCGGTCGCTCCTTCTTCGCTTGAGCAATTTCGAGGGTGCAAAGCTTTGCCGTCGGCTTTCGATTCGACGCGTCGTTTCCAGTCATTCGGCGAAGCCGGGCAGCGGCCCGCGGCTCGCGAAGCAGGCCGCAGCCGGCCGCCTCCGACGTTCTTTTGGGCCGGCGTCGCCCGTCAATTGCTGACCTCTTTGCCCGTCATCACGTCGGTATGCGAGGCCAGCGGTTTCTGGGAGTCCGGTCCGGTGCCGTAAGCGTAATTCGGCGACGGAGTCTGGTAGCCGGCAGGCGGCTGGGTCAGAGTTTCGCGTTCCGGCTCACCCTTGAATGGGGCCGACTCGGTTTTGCTGCTCTTGAACATGCCGAACAGGCCGCCGTTAAAGCCGAGCTGTGATGGGCTGAGCATCGGGCTGTTCGAGACACCGGGCTGGATCGGCTCGTTACTGGTGCGCACGGGAGCGGCCGTCCTGCCGACATTGAGTTCGCTCGGTGTCAGCGGACGGGCAGCTTCCAGGAGGGACTTGGGCTTGGCTTTCTTCCGGGCCGCGATCGCAGCCCTGCGCCGCGCCTCGTCCGGATCCTTCGGCCAGTTCGGATCCTTGATTTCGCTCTTTACCGATTCCGGCGGCGGCAGATCGAGGTTGGGCGGCACCACCAGCGGGGAGCGCTCGCGATAGTCGATGCCGCGGTTCTCCATATTGGTACCGCCGATTCCGGTCATGATGTTCTGGATGATCTTCTCTTCGAAGGTCTGGTCGTCCTCGTCATCCTGCGCGCGGGCGGCTCCGGCCGCCATCACCAGACCGACGCCCAGAGCGACGACGGCGAGCCGCAGGGCGCGTGTCAGCGTTCCCGACGAGTCTTGCCCCATCCAGCCGGCGGATTCGGTGTCGCGCATCGCTGTTCCCGTCCAAAGTTCCCGTGAGCCGCACACCGGTCAAGGCGCAAGCTCCGCACCTTCTGGGCACCATTCCGGGGGTCCGTATCAGCCGGGATCAGGGCGCTTTTGCGGCGGGTACCCCCAGGAAGGAATCATACAGCAGGGCCGCTACCCCGGCAACAATCGCCACGTCGGCAAGGTTAAACACGTACCAATTGAAGGTTTTTCCCCCGATCTGAACGTGGAACAGGGCGAAATCGACTACCGCGCCGTAGGCGAGGCGGTCGATGGCATTGCCGATGGCGCCGCCGATGATCAGGCCGAGCGCGAGGGTGGCGAGCCGGCTCTGCGACCGGGCCATCCAGATCGCCAGCACGACCACCGCAACGGCCTTGACCCCGAGCAGGATGGCCTGGCCGGTCGCGCCCTCGTTCTGGAACCAGCCGTAGCTGATGCCGGTGTTCCAGGCCAGCACCAGGTCGCAGAACGGCGTCAGCTTCACCGCGCCGCGGTGGGCGATGTCGAACACGCGCAGCAGCCAGAGTTTTGTCGCCTGATCGAGGGCGATCACGGCGAGTGCGGCGATGATTCCGGGGCGGAGGCGCAAGGTCAATCCGCGACCTCCAGCGCCTTCCACTCCCGCAGTGCCTGCGCGTCGCGCGGCGAGACGTCGGCATATTCGGGGTCGCTGCCGACGGTGGGAAGGATTTTCCACGACCGCGCGCATTTGGTGCCGACGGCCTTTTCGACCACCACGGCGACGCCGGGAACGCTGTCGAGACGGAAGGCGCCCGCGGGCGCCTCCTCCTCTCTCACCTCATAATTCGAGGTGATACAGACCTCGGCGAGGTCGATATCGAACAGCGTCGCGAGAACCTGCCTGTCCGAGACATAGATGATCGGCGAGGCTTCCAGCGACGAGCCGATGCGCTTGGCCGCGCGCTCGAGTTCCAGCGCGCCGGTGACGACGCGGCGGACGTCGCGGATGGTCTCCCACTTCGCGGCCAGCTTTTCGTCGCGCAAGCTTTCAAGCCCGTCCGGAAACAGCGTCAGATGCACCGACGGCTCGGCGCCGGGCCGGAACAGCTGCCAGGCTTCCTCGGTGGTGAAGCTCAGGACCGGCGCGAACCAGCGCAGGATCGCGTCGCAGATCATGTCGATCGCGGTCAGCGCGGCCTTGCGCGCCAGCGACGACGGCGGGTCGCAATACAGCGTGTCTTTCCGGATGTCGAAATAGAACGCCGAGAGTTCGGTGTTCATGAACGCCGCAAGGCTCGCGACCACGGTCTTGTAGTCGAACTCGGCATAGGCCTTGCGCACGATCACGGCCTGCCCGGCGAGTTGATGCAGCATCAGCCGCTCGAGTTCCGGCATGTCGGCAGGCGCGACCGCGTCATCGGGGTGGAAGTGGTGCAGCGTGCCGAGCATCCAGCGGATCGAGTTGCGCAGCTTGCGGTAGGTCTCGATGGTGTTTTTCAGGATTTCCGGGCCGATGCGCTGGTCGTCGGCATAGTCGGTGGCGCAGACCCACAGCCGCAGGATGTCGGCGCCGGAGTCCTTCATCACCTTTTGCGGCTCGACGGTGTTGCCTACCGACTTCGACATCTTGCGCCCGTTCTCGTCCAGCGTGAAGCCGTGGGTGAGCACGACGTCGAACGGCGCGCGGCCGCGGGTGCCGCAGCTTTCCAGCAGCGACGACTGGAACCAGCCCCGATGCTGGTCGCTTCCCTCCAGATACATCACGGTATCCCTGCCGCCGTCGACCTTGCGCCTGACGCCGGCGAGGCCCGGGAAATGCACGGGGTCTTCCAGCACGAACGCGTGCGTCGAGCCGGAATCGAACCAGACGTCGCAGATATCGTCGACCTTCTTCCATTCCTCGTTGGCCAGCGGCCCAAGGAAACGTTCGCGGGCGCCGTCCATGTACCAGGCGTCGGCGCCTTCCTGCTCGAAGGCGTCCGCGATGCGCCTGTTGACGGCGGCGTCCTGCAGGATTTCGGCCGAGCCGTCGCCCCTCTCGCGCACGAACACCGCGATCGGCACGCCCCAGGCGCGCTGGCGCGAGATCACCCAGTCGGGCTTGCTGTTGATCATGCCGTTGATGCGGTTTTCACCTGATAGCGGCACCCATTGCGTGACCGAAATCGCCTGCAGCGCGCGGGCGCGCAGGGTGTCGCCGGGTTTGGCGACACCGCCATCGGCGATGTCCGCAGCCCCGGGCCTGCCCGGGGCGTCCACGATAGGTTTATCCATCGCGATGAACCATTGCGGCGTGTTGCGGAAGATCACCGGCTTCTTCGAGCGCCAGGAATGCGGATATTGATGCTTGAGCCGGCTGCGCGCCAAGAGCATGCCGGCGTCGACCAGCGCCTTGATCACGGCTTCGTTGGCGTCGCCCTTCTCGCCCTTGTCGTTGATGACGCGCTTGCCGGTGAAGCCGGGGGCCTGATCGGTGAGCGCGCCGTTCTCGTCGACGGTGTAGGGGATCGTGGTCGAGATGCCGCGCGCTTCCAATTCGCGCGCATTCGCCATCCAGACATCGAAGTCCTCACGGCCGTGCCCCGGCGCGGTGTGCACGAAGCCGGTGCCGGTGTCGGCGGTGACGTGTTCGCCGGCAAGCAGCGGGACCGTGAACTGATAGCCGCCGGCGAGACCCTTCAACGGGTGGGCGCATTCCACCACGTCGATCGTATCGGCCGGGATGTCGCGGACCTTCTCATAGGCCGCAACGCGTGCCTGCTTGAACACGGCCTCGGCCAGCGCATCCGCCAGGATCAGGAGATCGCCGTTTCTGGCCCAGTTATCGGCGGGCGCATCGGTGACCTTGTAGAGGCCATAGGCGATTTTCGGCGAGAAGCTGATGGCGCGGTTGCCGGGCAGCGTCCACGGCGTGGTGGTCCAGATCACCACGCAGGCACCGGCAAGCGCGCCGTGCGCCGGCGAGGTCACCGGAAACTTCACCCACACCGTGTCGCTGGTATAGTCCTCGTATTCGACCTCGGCTTCGGCCAGCGCGGTCTTTTCAACGACGCTCCACATCACCGGCTTGGAGCCGCGATACAGCGTGCCGTTGGCGGCGAACTTCATCAGCTCGCGCGCGATCTGGGCCTCGGCGAAATAGTCCATCGTGGCGTAGGGATGATCCCAGTCGCCGATGATGCCGAGCCGCTTGAATTCCTCGCGCTGCACGTTGAGCCAGTGGGTGGCATAGGCGCGGCACTCCTTGCGGAACGCCACCATCGCGGCGGAGTCGCGGAAATCCGGCTTCTGCTTGCCCTTGGAGCGGTAGTTCTCTTCCTCGATCTTCCATTCGATCGGCAGGCCGTGGCAGTCCCAGCCCGGCACGTAGTTGGAATCGAAGCCGAGCATCTGCTGGCTCTTGGTCACCACGTCCTTGAGGATCTTGTTCAGCGAATGCCCGATATGGATGTTGCCGTTGGCGTAGGGCGGGCCGTCATGCAGCACGAATTTGGCCCGGCCACGGGCGTTCTCGCGCAGCTTGTCGTAGAGGCCGATCTCGTTCCAGCTCTTGAGGATTTCCGGCTCGCGCTGCGGCAGGCCGGCGCGCATCGGGAATTCCGTCTGCGGCAGGAACAGGGTTTTTGAATAGTCGTTGGCTTCGGCTTTTTGCGGCTTTTCGGACATGAAGGCTCTGGTTTGGCTCAAAAGGGCGCTGAAACGCGATTCTTTCGCGGATGAATGGTGCGGACCCCGGTCTTGCGCCGAGCCGGTGCTCAGGCGGAAGCCGGGCCGCTAATGCCGATGGTGCGCCGCGCAAACATGGGGCTTTCCATAGCAGCCAAGCGGGGGAATCGCAAAGCCCCGGGGCCTCGAAGACCCCGGCCGCGAAAGGCGGTCATTTCGGCCGGGACCGGGCCGGGTTTCCGGTGACGGTATCGCCGGGCGCGACGTCCCGCGTGACCACGCTGCCGGCCCCGATCACCGCGCCGTCGCCGACCGTGACCCCGGGCAGGATGATGGCGCCCCCGCCGATCCAGACATCGCTGCCGATCCGGACCGGGCGGCCGAATTCGAGCCCGGCGCGGCGCGTCTCGGCGTCGCGCGGGTGGTCGGCCGCATAGATCTGTACCGCGGGTCCGATCTGGGTGCGGTCGCCGATCGTCACCTCGACCACATCGAGGACGACGCAGTTGAAGTTGAGGAATACGCCATCGCCCAGGCGGATGTTGTAGCCGTAGTCGCAGAAAAAGGGCGGGCGGATCACGGCGTCCTTGCCGACCCGGCCGAGACGTTCGCACAGCAGGGCGTGGCGTTCGGATACCGGCAGCGCCAGCGCCGCGTTGTAACGCACCAGCCACGACTTCGTGGCGGCCTGATCTGCCCCGAGTTCGGCGTCGGGGCGATAAAGCTCGCCGGCGAGCATTTTCTGCTTTTCGCTCTTGTTCAACCGATCGTTCCCAGCCCTGGAAACGCCGCTGGTGCTGCGGCCAGCATGGCGCGGGCGCGGGCGCTGTCGTCGTTCATCTGGGCTACCAGCGTGTCCACGGTGTCGAATTTCAGCTCCTCGCGGATGAAGCCGATGAAGGCGACGTCCAGCGCCGTCCCGTAGAGATCGCCCTGGAAATCGAACAGAAACACTTCCAGCAGCGGTGCGCCATTGTCGAAGGTGGGACGGCGGCCGAAACTGGCGACGCCGTCGAAACGCTCGGCTCCACGGCCGACCCGCACCGCGTAGATGCCGTGCCTGAGCCCGCAATTGGCGTCGAGGCGGATATTGGCGGTGGGAAAGCCGAGGTCGCGGCCGCGCTTCTCGCCGTGGATCACCTCGCCGGCGACGAACCACGGGCCGCCCAGCATCCGCGTGGCGTCGTCGATCTGGCCTTCCGCGAGCGCCATGCGGATCGCGCTGGAGGAGACCGGCCGTTCCTCGATATCGACGTGGGGCTGCACGTCGACCTCGATGCCGAGCCGCGGCGCCTCGCTGACCAGAAGGCTCGGCGAGCCGACGCGCCCCTTGCCGAAATGAAAGTCGTAGCCGACCGCGATGCCGCTGATCCCGAGCCGTTCGATCAGGTCATGGTGAATGAAATCCTGCGCCGACGTGCCGGCCCGGGCCTTGTCGAAGGTCATGACCACGGCGCCCGCAAGTCCGGTCCCGGCCAGCAGCCGCAGCTTCGCGGCCTCGTCGGTAAGCCTGAACTGGGGCGTGTTCGGACTGAAGAACCGGCGCGGATGCGGCTCGAAGGTCACCGCCAGCGCCGGCCGGCCATGGGCTTGCGCCATTTGCAGCGCGGCTGCGATCACCGCGCGGTGGCCGAGGTGGACGCCGTCGAAATTGCCCATCGCCACCACCGCCCCCTTCGGGATCGCGGCCGCGGGCGTGCTGTCACGTATAACGATGAAGCCAGGCGTCATTTTCGGAATTCTTTAACCTAAGTCGATGGGGCGGGACCGTGACGCGGGGGCCCCGATGAAGTCAAGCGGGCAGCGCCGGCGGCCGTGTCCGTTTCCGGGTTAACGGGCTGTTTAACGGCTGATGCTACTGCTTGGTGAGGACTGCGGGGCGTTTCGACCTCGGCAGGCTCGTTGGCTGGTTTGTGGCGTCAGGTGTCGGGGGATTCAAGATGGCGGTTGATACGTCGATGTCGGTGCTGGTGGTGGATGATTACAACACCATGATCCGCATCATCCGAAATCTTCTGAAGCAGCTTGGCTTCGAGAATATCGACGACGCCAGCGACGGATCGGCGGCGCTGAACAAGATGCGCGGCAAGAAATACGGGCTGGTGATCTCCGACTGGAACATGGAGCCGATGACCGGCTACGACCTGCTGCGGGAGGTTCGCGCCGATCCCAATCTCGCCACCACGCCGTTCATCATGATCACGGCGGAATCCAAGACCGAGAACGTGATCGCCGCCAAGAAGGCCGGCGTGAACAATTATATCGTCAAGCCGTTCAACGCCGCCACGCTGAAGACCAAGATCGAGGCGGTGTTCCCGGATACGGTCAGCGCGTAAGGCTTTTTCTGACCTCGCCCGCAACAGCGGGGCGAGGGCGAAGAGGGCGCTTTCCCGATTCTCACCACCGCAGCTCGCGCGTCAGCGCCCGCGGCGGGTGGCCGAACAGCTCCTTCACCGAAGCGGGATCGAGCTGGTCGATGCCCTCGAATTCCTCGGCGTGGATGCCGCGGGTCACGAACAGGCAGTCGATCCCGAAGCCGTGCGCGCCCGCAAGATCCGTGCGCACGGAATCCCCGATCGCCAGCACGCGGCTGAGCTCGATCGGGTGGCTCTGGCGCTCGGCGGCCAGCGCTATCGCGCGCTCGTAGATCGGCCGGTGCGGCTTGCCGTAAAAGATCACCTCGCCGCCGAGCTCGCGATAGAGTTCGGCGATCGCGCCGGCGCAATAGATCAGCCGGTCGCCGCGTTCGACCACGATGTCGGGATTGGCGCAGACCAGCGTCAGCTGGCGCTCGCGGGCCTGCAGCATCATCGCGCGATAATCTTCGGCCGATTCGGTTTCGTCGTCGAACAGGCCGGTGCAGACGATGTAGTCGGCCTGCTCCAGCGGAGCGAACACGGGATCGAGGCCGCGGTGGATCGAAGTGTCGCGCTCCGGGCCGATCCAGTACATTTTTCGGCCGGGATGGTCGGCGATGAAATGCCGGGTCAGATCGCCCGAACTGACGATGGCGTCATAGACTTCGTCGGCAACGCCGAACTTGCGCAATTGCCGCTGCACCGAATCCGCCGGTCGTGGCGCGTTGGTGATCAGGATCACGGTGCCGCCCTGCCTGCGAAAATTATGCAGCGCCTCGCAGGCCTCGGGAAACGCCACCAGCCCGTTATGCACCACGCCCCAGATATCGGAGAGCACGACTTCCACGTCGCCGACGAGGTCGCGCAGTCGCTCGACGAATCGGAGTGACGTCATGACAGCGACGGCCGGTCAGCCCGGTCCGGCGATGCGCCGCGCCAGCGCGGCATTGCCGGTCGCCCGCGGAGGATCGATGACCGGGCTATCGATGGAAACGGTTTTGCCGGAGCCATTGGATTCCTGCGTCTTGGTCGAAGAGGCCCCGCCGGTAGCAGATGCGCCCTCGGGCCGCAACGGCCGGGGCGGCGCAAACAGAAATCCCTGGCCGAACCGCACGTCGAAGTCGAGCAGATCGACCACCGCGCGTTCCCCCTCGATCCGTTCGGCGATCAGGTCGATGCCGAAGCGGCCGAGCAGGTCCGATAAATCGGAGGGGTGAATGTCGGAAGTCGAACTCTGCCTTTGATCGAGCAGCAGCGCGGCCGGCACCTTGATGAAGCGAACGCCGCGGTCGGCGAGTTCCCGCGGCTCGATCCGCAAATCGGTGACGTGATCGATCGAGAAGCGGAAGCCGCGCTGCGCCAGCGCCGCGAGATGTTCGGTCTCGACGGGCCCAAGATTGCGGAACGTCGCCTGCTTGAATTCGAGCACGAAGGAGGACGCCAGCGCCCGGTTGGCTTCGAGAAAATCCAGGCACTGCGCGAAGGCGGTGGGATTGCCGAGCGTCGCCGCGGCGACGTTGCAGAACACGCCGACGTCCTTGTTGCGCACCATCAGCCGGCGCAGCACCTGCACGCATTTCAGCATCACCATGTTGTCGATCCGCCCGATCAGCCCGGCGGATTCCGCGACCGCGATGAAATCGTCGGCGGCGAGAAGCTGGTCCTTGTCGTCGCGCAGCCGGGTCACCGCCTCGTAGAAGCGCACCTTGCGCTGCGGCAGGGTCACCATCGGCTGCAGATAGATCTCGATCCGGTTCTCCTCGACGGCGCTCTTCACCGCGGCGAGGATCTGCGCGTGGCCGCGGGCGGGCGCGGCCTCGCCGGCGGCGGGAGCCGCGGGCGCCGCGGCAACGGGCGGCGGCGCGGCCTTCGGCGCATCTTCCGACGACAACGGCAGCTCCTTCTGCTCCCCGTCGTCAGGCCTGTCGGCCGGTGCGGAGACTGCTGCCGCCGCACCGGCCGACAGCATGTCGTCATGGCTCGCGACGGACACCGCGAGCTGCTTGACCAGCGCGCCGAGTTCGTTGATCTCGCCGAGTACGGCCTGGATGCGGTCGGCGCCGGCGGAATTCGCCGACACCACCTTGCCCTCGACGGCGGCGAGGCGGCGGCCGAATTCGGCGACCTGACGGGCGAGGTCGGCGGTGCCGCGCGACAGGTCCGCGATCTGGCCGCCGACGTCGGTGCGGTCGCGCAGCCGCATCGATACGGCATTGTAGAGGATCAGGAAGGTCAGCGCGGTGAGCGCCACGATCGCGGATTCCGTGCCGCTGATGCCGGCCACCGAATACAGGATCAGGCCGAGGGATGCTGCGACCAGCACCATGCAGATGGCGATGAAAATCGTGGAAATGCGGATCATGTTGCGCGGACGGCCCTCAAATCCCTTGTCCCCTGGCAGGACAGCGCTTCGCGCAAGTCCGCCAGCGCTTCCTTTAAGCGTTGCAACCTTAGCATTAATGTTGATTCGGAAAGCTAGTGTTCTTTGGACACGGCCGGAACCGCCGCTCCCATCGTGTCGGCCGTCACCGCGCCGCGGGCGCCGAGCGGCCTGGGACGGCCGATCGTGGTGTCGAGCGCGGCCTGCCGCTCGATTTCCGAGTTCAACTCGGCGCCGCACAGCACGATGATGGCCGACATCCACATCCACATCATCAGCCCGATCGCTGCGCCCAGCGAGCCATAGGTCGCGCTGTAATTGCCGAAGTTCGAGAGATACCAGGACAACAGCGCGGAGCCGGCGATCCAAAGCAGGGCGGCGGCCACGGCGCCGACGCTCAGCCACTGCCATCGCGCCGGCTGACGGCTCGGCCCGAACCGGTAGAGGATGCCGAGCGCAACCACCAGCACCACGAACAGCAGTGGCCATCGCACCCAGGCGACAATGTCCTGGCTCTCCGGCTCGAGACCCAGATGATCGAACGCCAGCGGCAGCGCCACCACCGCACCGACCATCAACAGCAGGGCGGCGATGCCGCCGGTGGTAAAGGCCAGCGATAGCAGGTTCAGCCGCATGAAACCGCGCTTTTCCCGCTGCTCGTAGACGACGTTCAGGGCGTCGATGACCGACTTGACCCCGGCATTGGCGCTCCAGATCGCCAGCGCGAGGCCGAACAGGAAGGTCGCCCCCAGCGCGGTATGGCCCTTGTCGAGCACGCGGGCGATCTGGTCCTGCACGATCTGGAACGAGCCCTCGGGCAACAGCAGGGCCAGCGTCTGCAGATTGGCGCCGATGGTCGAGGGCTTGGCGAACAGGCCGTAGCAGGAGACCAGCGCGGTGACCGCCGGAAAGACCGCGAGCAAACCGAAGAACACCACGCCGGCCGCGGTGGCGAGCAGACGGTCTTCGCCGGTCCTGACATACGTGCGCCGCAGGATGTCCTTCCAGCCGGCCCATGGAATCCGAAGGGGATTGCTGGAATGCCGTCCGTGTCCAGGTTGCGATAGCTCGCGCCGCAATCCGGCGGCTGGTGTCGCCGCGGATTCCGCAAGGCCCGGACCCGTGCGCCGCCGGCCCGCCTGAAAATAGCGCTGCGCGGTCAGGATCAGGATCGTTGCCGCCGCGATCAGGCGCAGATTGTCGCCCTGCTGGGATCGCCGGCCGGACATCAGACTTCCGTTCGACGCACCTGCCGTCGTCGCAGCGCCGCCCAGCCCAATAACGTCGCCGTCAGGACCAGGGCAGCCTGGACATTCCTGTTGTCCCGCGCGGTCCCGAATGCGGCTGCTCTCGGCGGTCGGGGGTGGCTCCGGGCGGCCGGCGCCGGGCGGGCCAGCAGCACGGCTTCGGCAGTGTCTCTGGCGGCCTCGATCGGATCGGATTTGACCGGATTGGACTTGATGGCCACGCGCAGGCGGCTCACGAGGGATGGAAAATGCGGCGGCGGGCGCTTCAATCTGCCGGCGGCCACCGCGGCGCAGATCGCGGCGATCACCAGCAGCAACGCGCCGATCACGCCGAAGGCCGGAAACAGCCCGTATCGGATTTCGATCCAGCGAAACAGCGCGGTGATACCGACCAGGCAGGCCGCGATCAGAAAGATGCCCGCCGCGGCGAACAGCCCGGCGGCGACGGCGTAGGACGCGACGGTGTCGGTGGCCTGGCTGGTGCGATCGCGCAGATAAGACCGCGTCGCCAATTTGATCTGGCTGAGTTTGAGCGCGAGGCCTGCGCGCAGCAGGCCGCTCAATGGCGCGGGCATATCCGGCATTCCTCCACGGCTGCGACGCCGACCGTCGCTGTCGTGATTGAACGTGGATCGGTTTGGAATGTTCCGCCTGGGCGCGGCGGTGGCGGTTAAGCTCCCTCGCCCCGCGCTTGCGGGGAGAGGGTTGGGGTGAGGGGCTGCCGCCGCAAGTTCTTTGAATGAGGAGTGCGCCGAGAGTCCCCCTCACCCGCCGCGCGAAGAGCGCGGCGACCTCTCCCCGCAAGCGGGGAGAGGTTAAGCGTCAACTTCCTACGCCACCGCGCGGATCACCTTGGCGACCTTGCCGACGATCTCGCCGATCTGGTCCTCGGTGACGATCAGGGGGGAGTCAGCGCCAGCGTGTCGCCGGCGATGCGCAGCATCAGGTCGTTGTCGTGGAACGCGCTGTTCAGCGCGTCGAAGCCGCGCTTGCCGACGGCGTCGGCACGCGGCGCGAGGTCGATGCCGGCGGTCAGGCCGATGGTGCGGATATCCACCACGTTCGGCTCGCCCTTCAGCGACATCACGGCGTCGGCAAATTTCGGCTCGAGCCCACGAGCGCGCTCGAACAGCTTTTCGTCGCGGTAGATATCGAGCGTCGCCAGCGCCGCGGCGCAGGCAATGGGATGCGCCGAATAGGTATAGCCGTGGGTCAGTTCCACCATGTGCTCCGGGCCGCTCATGAAGGCGTCGTGGATGGTGTCGCGCACCAGCACGCCGCCCATCGGAGCAGCGCCATTGGTGATGCCCTTGGCGAAGGTCAGCATGTCCGGCAGCACGCCGTAACGTTCCGCGGCAAAGGCGAAGCCGAGCCGGCCGTAGCCGGTGATGACCTCGTCGAAAATCAGCAGGATGCCGTGCTTCTGGGTGATCTCGCGCAGCCGCTTGAGATAGCCCTTCGGCGCCGGCAGCACGCCGGTCGATCCGGCCATCGGCTCGACGATCACGGCGGCGATGGTGGAGGCGCCGTGCAGATTGACCAGCCGCTCCAGTTCGTCGGCGAAGTGCGCGCCATATTCCGGCTCGCCCTTGGTGAAGGCCTGCTTGTCGCGGTCATAGGTGTGGGGGAGATGATCGACGCCGGCCAACAGCGTGCCGAACATCTTGCGGTTGTTGACGATGCCGCCCACGGAAGTGCCGCCGAAGCCGACGCCGTGATAGCCGCGCTCCCGGCCGATCAGGCGGCTGCGGGTGCCCTGGCCCTGGGTCTGATGATAGGCCAGCGCGATCTTGAGCGCGGTGTCGGCGGCTTCCGATCCGGAATTGCAGAAGAACACGTGATCGAGGCCCGCGGGCGCCAGATCGGCGATGCGGCTGGCGAGCTCGAAAGCCTGCGGAATGCCGAACTGGAACGGCGGCGCATAGTCCAGCGCGGCGGCCTGCTTGCCGATCGCCTCGGCAATCTGGCTGCGGCCATGGCCGGCATTGCAGCACCACATGCCGGCGGCGGCATCGATGATCTTGCGGCCGTCGACGGTGATGTAATGCATGTCCTTGGCGCCGGCGAGCAGCCGCGGCGCCTTCTTGAAGGCCCGGTTGGCGGTGAACGGCATCCAGTGCGCAGCGAGGTCGTTGGGCACGTTGACGGCGGCGGGGCGTGGGCTCTTGTCCAGCATGGGGGCCTCTTCAAGTTTTGGGCGTGGCGGTTGCCGGAGAAGCTATCAGCTTCGGTGCGAGACGGGAACGCCATCGGCCGCACTATTTACGTTCAATCGGGCGGTTTTCCGGTCAGGCTGCGGCTCCAGCTATGGTTCTCGGCCACACTCAGAGATCGGCAGCGCCGATCCAGAACACCTCACCCTCGGAATCCTCGGTGTCGAGCCAGAGCAGCGGCAATTGCGGAAATGCGGCCTCGAGCTGCGCGCGGCCCCGGCCGATTTCGCATAGCAGCCCGCCCTCGGGCGTCAAATGCTGCCCGGCCTCGTTCAGGATGCGGCGGACCAGATCGAGCCCGTCGGCGCCGCCATCAAAGGCGAGTTTTGGCTCCGCGCGGCATTCGCGCGGGAGAGCGGCCATGCCTTCGGCATCGACGTAGGGCGGGTTGGAGATGATGAGGTCGTATTGCCTGTCGCCGAGCGGGGAAAACAGGTCGCCGCGATGCAGGCTCACCCGGTCCGCAAGGCCATAGTCGGCGACATTGCGCGCGGCGACTTCGAGGGCACCTTTCGAGATATCCACCGCGTCGACCCGGGCATTCGGAAAGCTGCGGCTGGCGAGGATCGCAAGACAGCCCGAGCCGGTGCAGAGGTCGAGCACGGTTTCGACGGCTGCGGGATCGTCGATCAGCGAGCCGCCCTGGTCGCTGTCGCCGCCAAAATGAGAATCCAGGAGCTCGCCGATGAAGGAGCGCGGCACGATCACGCGCTCGTCGACATAGAAGGGCAGGCCGCGCATGTAGATCTTGTTGACGAGATAGGCGGCGGGTTTTCGCGTGGTGACGCGGCGTTCGATCAGCTCAAGGATCGCCTTGGCCTCGCGCGCGGTGACGCGGGCGGTTGCGAACATCTCGAACTGGTCGGGATGCAGATGCAGGCTTTCGCAGACCAGGAAGGCGGCTTCCGCCACCGGATCGGTGGTGCCGTGGGCGAACACCAGCTTCGCCTCGACGAAGCGGCTCACCGCAAAACGGACGAAATCGAGCAGGCTCACGAGTTCGCCGGCGGGCACTTTCGGGAATGTCGTGGCGCGACTGCGTTTCGCTGCCGGTTTGGCGCGCTTCGCCATCAGGATTTGGTCCAGCGCGCGGCGGCTTCGTCATCGTGGTGGCGCGCCTCGACCCAACTGGTTCGATCGGCGCTTTCCTCGCGCTTCCAGAACGGGGCGCTGGCCTTCAGGTAATCCATCAGGAACTCCGCGGCCTGGAATGCCGCCTGGCGGTGCCGGGAAGAGGTCAGGACCAGCACGATATTTTCGCCGGGCGTGATGCGGCCGACGCGGTGAATGACGGTCAGGCCCGTCAGCGGCCAGCGCGACATCGCGGTCTCCGCATGCCGCATGATTTCGGCTTCCGCCATATCGGGATAATGTTCGAGCGTCAGCGACGCGATGGTTTCGCCGCCCTCGCTGCCGCGGCAAAGGCCGGAGAAGCTGACGACGGCGCCGATATCGGTGCGGCCTTTGGTCAGCGCCGATATCTCATGCGCGATGTCGAAATCGTCTTGCTGGATGCGAACGGTCACAATGGCGGTCATGGGATCATCGCAATCGTTCCGGGGACTTAACCGCCGGTCATCGGCGGGAAGAACGCAATCTCGCGGGCCCCGGCGATCACCGCATCCGGCTTGACATGGGCGTGGTCGATCGCGGCGCGGATCACCTTCGGCGTCTCGAAGGCGTAGGCATAGGTTTCGCCGCGCTCGGCCAGCCACGCGATCAGATCGTCCACGGTGCGCACATTCGCCGGCGGATCGATCGTTTCTTCCGATTTACCGATCCGTTCGCGCACCCAGGCGAAATACTTGACCTTCATCCCTCATCCTCCTCGATGAGGTGATGAATGCCGGCGCGAAAATAGTCCCAGCCGGTGTAGATCGTGAAAATCGCCGAGATCCACAGCAGCAGGAGGCCCATCTGGGTGGTGATCGGGATCACCCGGTCGCCGGCCTCGCCAGCCAGCAGGAAACCGATCGCGATCAGTTGAACCGTGGTCTTCCATTTGGCGAGTCTGGTCACGGGGACGCTGACCCGCAGCGCCGCGAGGTATTCCCGCAAGCCCGAGACCAGGATTTCGCGGCACAGGATCACGATCGCGGCCCACAGCGTCCAGCCGTGAATGATGCCGTCGGCGGCCAGCATCAGCAGGCAGGACGCGACCAGAAGCTTGTCGGCGATCGGATCGAGCATCCGGCCGAACGCCGAATGCTGGTCCCAGATTCGCGCATAGTAGCCATCGAGAAAATCGGTAACTCCGGCCGCGATGAACACGGCCAGCGCCACCCAGCGCAGCCACAGCGGGCCGTCCATGATGGCCTGCGCGTAGATGCAGCCGACTACCACCGGGATGGCGGCGATTCGCGCATAGGTCAGGATATTCGGCAGGGACAGCGAGCTCCTCGCGGTCCCCTTTGTCGTTGCGATGTTCATCCGTCTTACCAATACCGCCGAAGCCCGGAGGTCAACCGGGGCCGCACCCGATCTGCCGGAGCCGACGCCTGTATGACCCGAAAACCTTCCCACGTTTAGCCGGTCTAGCCCGGCTGGGCGTGGAAAAACTCGAAAATCTTGCGGGCGCTTTCGGCGCTGACGCCCGGAACCTTGCCGAGATCGGCGATCGAGGCCCGTTCGATCTCCTTCAATGTTCCGAAATGATGCAGCAAGGCACGTTTGCGTGACGGACCGATGCCCGGGATTTCCTGCAGGCCCGCCTCCCGGATGTCCTTTTTGCGCAGCTTGCGGTGCGAGCCGATCACGAAGCGATGGGCCTCGTCGCGCAGCCGCTGGATGAAATACAGCACGGGGTCGCGCGGCTCCAGCTTGATCGCCTCGCGATCCGGCATGAACAGGGTTTCGCGGCCGGCATCGCGGTCCGGCCCTTTGGCCACGGCCAGGAGCGTCACTTGCGTCAGTCCGAGCCCCTTGAATATCTCGCGGGCGGCGTTGAGCTGGCCGCGGCCGCCGTCGATGATGACGAGGTCGGGCCATTGCGGGAACGAATCGTCATCCGCTTTGGGTTTGGCGCCGTCGCCTTCCGCCGGCGGCGTGACCAGCCGCTTGAAGCGCCGCTGCAGCACCTCGCGCATCATCGCGTAGTCGTCGCCCGGCGTCAGGCCTTCGGACTTGATGTTGAACTTGCGATACTGGTTTTTGATAAAGCCATCCGGCCCGGCCACGATCATGGCGCCGACCGCATTGGTGCCCTGGATGTGGCTGTTGTCGTAAACCTCGATCCGCTTTGGCGGATGCGGCAGCCCGAGCGTGGTAACGAGCCCCTGCAAGAGCCGGCCCTGGGTTGCGGTATCGGCGAGCTTGCGCCCGAGCGCCTCGCGCGCATTGGTCATTGCGTGGGTGATCAGCTCCTTCTTCTCGCCGCGCCGGGGCGTCGAGACTTCCACCTTGAAACCGGCCTTGATCGAGAGCGCGTCCGCCAGCAGCCCGCTTTCCTCGATGGCGTGCGACAGCAAAATGAGCTTCGGCGGCGGCTTGTCGTCGTAGAACTGCGCCAGAAACGAGGCCAGCACCTCTTCCGGGGTGAAGGATTTCTCCGCGCGCGGAAAATAGGCGCGGTTGCCCCAGTTCTGCCCGGTGCGGAAGAAGAACACCTCGACGCAGGAATAGCCGCCTTCCTGATGGATGGCGAACACGTCGGCTTCCTCCACGGTGCGCGGATTGATGCCCTGCTGCGACTGGATCGCCGACAGCGCGGCGAGGCGGTCGCGGTAAAGTGCCGCGGTTTCGAACTCGAGTTCGCCGGAGGCCTTTTCCATCTCGGCCGCCAGTTCCTGCTTCACGACGCGGCTGCGGCCGGACAGGAAATCCTTGGCCTCGCGCACCAGTTCGGTATAGCCGGGAAAATCGATCTCGCCGGTGCAGGGACCGGAACAGCGGCGGATCTGGTAGAGCAGGCAGGGCCGGCTGCGGCTTTCGAAAAACGCGTCGGTGCAGGATCGCACCAGGAAGGCGCGCTGCAGCGCCGTGATGGTGCGGTTGACCGCGCCCGCCGAAGCGAACGGCCCGAAATACTGCCCGGGGCGGGTCTGCGCGCCGCGATGCTTGAGGATCTGCGGGGCCCAGTGGTCGCCGGTGATCAGAATGTAGGGAAACGACTTGTCGTCGCGCAGCTGCACGTTGAAACGCGGCCGCAACTGCTTGATCAGATTGGCCTCGAGCAGCAGCGCCTCGGTTTCGGTCGAGGTGGAGACGATCTCGACCGAAATGGTAGCCGCGATCATGCGCAGGATGCGGGCCGGCTGGGGCGCGTTGACCCGCGCATAGGAGGAAAGCCGCTTGCGGACATTTTTCGCCTTGCCGACATAGAGCACGTCGTTGCCCGCGTTCAGCATGCGGTAGACGCCGGGCGAGGTCGGGGCTAGCCGCACCGCGCGTTCGATCGCGGCATGGCCGGCCGCGAGCGGACCTTCGGCCACGCTCTCATTGGCCTCCTCGGAAACTTCCGGCAGCCGCGCCTCGTCGTCCTCGTCGGTGGCGGCCATCGCGGGGTCAAGATCCGCCGCGGAGGCGTCCTGCGGCGGCAGATCCGCCTTGCGGGCAGCCGGTTCGGAACCGCGCCGCGCCTTCCGCGGGGCTGACGCTTTCGGGTCGTCGGGTGAATCGTGATCCATGGCCTTGAACTTAAGCGCCGGCATCGGGCATCGCCAGCCGTCGCGGAGGGATGCGAGCGGCCTCTCGCGGGGTCGCCGTCAACACTTTCTTAAGAATGCTGAGCGGGCGGTAACCGGGCTTAACAACCCTTTAACTTAAAAGTCTCGATAAATCTTATCGATAAGAAATGGAATTCCGTAACCATGCCGGCTCGCGTCGCGCGATGCGTTCCGCGAACGAACCGGCGGTCACGGCAGTTGCGTTGGAGAGTAGGATGAGCAGGATCGTTTTGCGCGCGGTGGCGTCGATCGCCGCGGTTTGGGCGGCGTCGGCGCAGGCAGCCGATCTTCCTTACGGATCGCGCGCTCCGTACACCGTCAATCAGCCGCTCAATGCCTATAGCTGGGCCGGTCCCTATCTCGGCGGCAATCTCGGCTATGCCTGGGGCTCGGTCGACAACAATCCGACCAAGCCGTCGGGTTTCGAGGGCGGCGCCCAGGCCGGCTACAACTGGCAGACCGGGCCGTGGGTGTTCGGCGTCGAAGGCGACATCGAGGCGACCGGCGCTGCCGATACATTCGCGCCCTGGAAGTTCTCGAATCCCTGGTTCGGCACCGTGCGCGGCCGTGGTGGCTATGCCTTCGACAACATCCTGTTCTACGGCACCGCGGGTCTGGCGTTCGGCGAATTGCGCGGCGAGACCTTTGGTCTTTCGGAATCCCACACCAATCTGGGCTGGACCGCGGGCGTCGGCGCCGAATTCGGCCTCACCCAGAACTGGAGCGCCAAGGTCGAATATCTCTACGTCGATCTCGCCAACAGCAACTACACCATCACCGGCCTGTCGAACGGCTACCGGTTCGGGACGGTGCGCGCCGGCGTGAACTATCACTTCTGATAGAACCAAGAAAAGTTCCTGTCGCAACTCCCGGCCGCCGCAAGCGGCCGGGATTTTTTTGGCCGTAGCGCATTAAAAAAACGCGCGGCAAAAAAGCCTCGGCTCTGGTTCGATCAGGACCGAAACGGCTCAGGAAGAAATCACCAGGTTGACCGCCTTGGGGCCCTTGCCCTTCTTGTCCGGTTCGACCTCGAATGTGATGCGCTGTCCTTCGGTCAGGTCCTTCAGTCCCGCCCGCTCCACCGCGGTGATGTGGACGAACACGTCGCGGCCGCCGTCATCGGGCTTGATGAAGCCATAGCCACGTTCTCCGTTGAAGAACTTGACCGTACCAGTCATGGCCATCGGGAAACTCCTCCCCCGTACTGCTTCCGCCGCTGCGCGTCCGCGCACCGGCCCGACCGGACATGTCGTTGTCGGAAAGCCTGGCCACCCGTCCGGATTAGGCTCGCAATTGCCGATCCGTCTTCAAAATATTTTCTTCGAGGGCTTGTCAGTCCGCCGCTACCATTCGCGGAAGCGGAACGTAAAGCCGATCCCAATGAAAGAGAGCATAATACGGTTCCCGGCGAATTGCCTACGGTCCAAATCGGACTTTTCCCGGCATCCGCAGCGCGGGGCGGCCGGCCAGCCCAGGTCCGTCTAAGGCTTGGGGGTCTCGAGCCTGAACCGGCCGGCGCCGCCCTGGCCGAGCGGCTTTTCCAGTTCGGGAAGGATCGCCTTCAGTTCGCCCAACAACGTCCATGGCGGATTGACGATCAGAAGGCCCGTGGAGGCGAGCGCGGCGCCGGCGGTCTGCGGGGCGACGCTGAACTCCAGACGCAGGGCTTTTCCGGCGGGCTTGCTGGCGCCCGCCACTTCGGCGACATGGCGGGCGAGCGTGTCGGTGGCGCGGCGGCTCTTCACCGGGTACCACAGCAGATAGCTGCCGGTCGGCCATTTCGCGTAGGCCTCGGCAAAACCCTCGGCCAGCCGCTCGAACTCGTCCTTCTGCTCATAGGGCGGGTCGATCAGGACCAGGCCACGGCGCTCGTTCGGCGGCACGAAGGCCGGCAAGGCCAGCCAGCCGTCGAGATCGACCACGCGGGCCTGGGTATCGCGGCGCAGCGCGTCGATCAGGCGCTTGCGCGCGCCCGGTTCGACCTCGCAGGCCGTCAGGCGATCCTGCGGCCGCAGCAGCGCGCGCGCGATCAGGGGTGAACCGGGATAGGCCTTGAGCTCGTGGCCGGGGTTAAAGGCTCTGACGATGTCGAGATAGGGTTTTATCAGCGGTAGCGTGGTTTCCGAGAATCGCGCCTGCATGATGCGCGCGATGCCGGTCAGCCATTCGCCGCTGCGGCGCGCCTCCTCGCCGGTCAGATCGTACAGGCCCGCGCCGGCATGGGTGTCGATGACGCGAAAGGGGGCCTGCTTCTCCTGCAAGTAAATCAGGATGCGCACCAGCACGATGTGCTTGATGACGTCGGCAAAGCCGCCGGCATGGAAGGCGTGACGGTAGTTCATGGCGGAGGGTTACGACATCAGGCGCCGAAAGTAACCCTCGTCATTGCGGGGCGCGCGCCAATCGCGAACCCGGAATCTCGAGATTCCCCGATGCGCAATTGCGCATCTGAGGTCCGGTCCTTCGGACCATCCCGGAATGACGCTGTCTGGACTCACCCGCCCCGCAGCGGCGGCATCAAGACCTCGTCGCGGCGGCAGGCGCGGCGGTCGATTTCCTCGCAGTCGCGGAATTGCAGGTCCTTGTTCATGCAGATCCGGACCTCGCTGAGCCGCTTGCGGTTGCAGGTGACCGCTATCGCCGAGGTGCTCAGGCCCGGATTGGCCTTGACGAAGGCGTCCTCGATCTCGGCGGGCGCAACCGTCTTGGCTTCCGACAATTCGAGATATTCCGGCGGGATTTTCACCGCCGAGCGGGCCTTTCGGATGGTTTCGAAATAGGCCCGCGCGGCAAGCCCCGAGCAGGTGCCGTGCTTGTCCCATTCGTTGAAAATCAGCCCGGGCGCCGGCATCAGATCCAGCATCGATGCCATGATGTTGCGATCGAGCCGTGGCGACGGCCGCTGGCAATAGTCCGGGAAGCCGTGCTCGTATTGCGGCCACAGGCCGTGCACCACGAAGGAAAACGGCCGGCCGCCGCATTGGGCCTGCGAGCGCCCCTCATTGCCGCGCTCGGCGGCCTCCTCGCAGAAGGAGGGCGACCACGACAGCGACAGCACGTAAAAATCGAATTCGCCGGGGGTGTTCTGCCGGCGATCCTGCGCCGACGCCGTTCCTGCCGCCAAAACGGTCAGGCCCAAGGCGAGCAGTCCCAACGAGATCAAAAACCGCGAAATCCAGGCGAATCGAAAATGCAACATGGCTACGCTCCCATTCCCAAGACGGGGTGAAGCGTAGCAGCGAGCGAGAACATTTCAAGAACAAAATGCGGAAACTGTTCGAGTCCAGGGCCGGGCTCGCGTTTCAGGCTCGAAGAACCGGCCGGGAATCAGGGCCGGGCGGCCTTGCAGCGGGGATTGTAGGCCCAGTCGCGGTCGAGCCCGACCACGCACCATTCGACGCCCTGGCCGAAACCGGCAAAACCGCCGTCCTCGATGATCGAATAATGCACGGTGCGGATCTTGCCGTCGCTGATCATGGCCTCGGCGCTGCAATAGCGGCGCGGGATATTGTCCGACTGCCAGGGCCGGAACGCGGTCTCGCGAACCTGGCCGTAGGCCGTGATCCGCAGGCTGGAATTCCAGAAGGTGCTTTCCTTCTCCCAGAACTGGTTGGTGATGGTGCCCAGCGCCTTCTCGCATTCGGCGACCCGCCCGTCATAGCGCGGGCCGGACAGCCAGAAGTTCATTTCCAGGGGATTGGCGGCCTGGGCCGTTTGGCCAAATGAAAACAGGCCGAACAGGACGCCAAGGGCGGCGCCAAGACTGGCTTTTTTCAACGATGGGAAGAAATCGGGCATGCACAATCCGCCGGAAGAACCAACGCTGGGACGGTGCCGCGAACCCCGGATGAAATCAAGTGCAACGCGGCAACACCTGCCGATAAGTCCACCGCAAACGGCCGGCCGTTCTTTTCATGGCTCCCGATGCGCTCTAAGGTGTCGGCTGGCCGAATGGAGTCTGCGATGCGAATGATTGGGGCTGCGAGCCTGTTTGCCGTATGCGGGATGCTGGCCTGCGCGCCGGCACAGGCCCAATGGGTGCCGCAGTTCAAGGGCAACGACACCGGCGGCATCATCGCCTTTCCGCTGGCTTCGCAGATGGATGTCCGCCAGCTCGCGGTCGATCACTGCGCATCTTACGGCAAGGTGGTGAAATTCCTGGCGGTGGACGCCCAATATGGCGGTTACATTTCCTTTGCCTGCCGCTGGGTGCCGTATGGCGCCAATGACCGGCCGCTGGTCACCCGCTACTGAGCCGCACCATCGCGGCCGACCGAACGGCCAACCGGGAGTGAGGGAGCATGACGCGACAGCTTCTTTCCTTGTGTCTGGGATCCTGCCTCCTGGCATGGCTGCTGCCGCCTGACGCCCGTGCGGTGGAAATGCCCGTTCGCAAGGCGGGGCTGTGGGAACTGAAGATGGTCAGGACCGGTTCGCCGCTGCCCGAGATGACGATGCAGCATTGCACCGACGAGACCACCGACAGGGCGATGACGGATGCGGCCGCGCCGATGTCGAAGGAAATGTGTTCCAAACAGGATATCCAGAAGACCGCGACCGGTTATGTCAGCGATTCCGTGTGCAAGGTCGGCGCCATGTCGATGACCTCGCATTCGGAGATCACGGGCGATTTCAATTCCGCCTATACCG
Organism: uncultured Alphaproteobacteria bacterium; assembly: GCA_963721275.1. Lineage (GTDB taxonomy): Bacteria > Pseudomonadota > Alphaproteobacteria > Rhizobiales > Xanthobacteraceae > Bradyrhizobium. The sequence continues at coordinate 145,472 of CAVRIQ010000039.1, forward strand.
TCAAGTCGACCGCGCACAGCGAGGGCGGCGCCGCCGGCGCGGCGCGCGATTCGACGACGACGATCGAGGCGAAGTGGCTGGGCGCCTGCAAGCCCGATCAGAAGCCCGGCGACATCGTGATGCCCGGCGGCTTCAAGATGAACGTCAAGGACATGCAGAAGCTGAAAAACCTCATTCCGAAATCGAAATAGCGGCGCGGTCGATCCGTCGTTACACCGGTATTCGCACCGTGGCGCGCAGCCCGCCCATCGGGCTGTCGCCGAGCGTGATGTCGCCGCCATGCGAGCGTGCGATGTCGCGGGCGATGGCAAGGCCCAGGCCGGTGCCGCCCTCATCCTGGTTGCGGGCGTCATCCAGCCGCAGGAACGGCTTGAATACTTCCTCGCGCATTCCGGCGGGAATGCCGGGTCCGTCGTCGTCGACCGTGACCGTCAGGTAGCGGTGATCGCGCTGGCCGGTGATCGAGATCGCGTTGGCGTGCCTTGCGGCGTTGGAGACGAGGTTGGCGAGACAGCGCTTGAAGGACGCCGGCTTCACCGTCACCACCGGCAGGCCGTGGAACGCCACGGTGGCGCGGTGGCCGTTGCGCTCGGCGTCGCTGCGCATTTCCTCCAGCGCCGCGGCCATGTCGGTCGGCTGCGCGCGCTCGCCAGAGTCGCCGCGCGCGAAGGCGAGATAGTCCTCCAGCATGCCGGACATCTCGTCGACATCCCGGCGCATGCCGTCGACCTCGGGACTGTCGCCGATCAGTGCCAGCTCCAGCTTGAAGCGGGTCAGGATGGTGCGCAGGTCGTGGCTGACGCCGGCCAGCATCGCGGTGCGCTGCTCGATCGAGCGCTCGATGCGCGCTTTCATCTCCAGGAAGGCGTGCGCGGCGCGGCGCACTTCGCGCGCGCCGCGGGGCCGGAAGTTCGGCGCCTCGCGGCCCTTGCCGAAGCTTTCGGCGGCGTCCGCCAGCCGCAGGATCGGCTTGATCTGGTTGCGCAGGAACAGCACCGAGACGATCAGCAGGATCGAGGATGTGCCGAACATCCAGAACAGGAAAATCCACGAATTCGGCGCATTGGCCGCGCTGCGCTGGGCGAAGACCTGCATCACCGCGTCATCGAGCTGGATTCGGATTTCCAGGAGATTGGAGCGGCCGACGGTGTCGATCCAGAACGGCTTGCCGATCTGCTGGCTGAGCTGCCGCGACAGCGACGACAGCGAATAGTCGAGCAGCGAAAAAAACGGCTTTGGACCGGGCGAGGGCATGTCGCCGACGGGGAGGAAATCGACCACCAGTCCGAGCCGCTGCTGGGCGATGCGCCGCAACCGGGTGCGGTCCTTGTCCTGCGGATACCCCTTGTAGATATCGATCAGGCTGGCGACGTCCTGCACCACCGCCTTGGAAAGATCCTGGGTCACGGTGCTCCAGTGCCGGTCGAAAAACACGAACGCCACCACCCATTGCAGCACCACCATCGGCACGATCATGATCAGCAGCGCGCGGGCATAGAGCCCGGTCGGCATCCAGCCCTTGAACGCGTTGCCCATCCAGCTGTTGGCCGCGGAGACGCCCCGGGATGCGGAGCGCAGCAGGGTGATGCCGGTGTCGAGCGTGCTCATCTGGCGCGATTCATCTGACAGGATTCATCTGAAATGCCTCACGGCGAGGCGACCAGGCGATAACCGATGCCGCGCACGGCCTGCAGGAACAGGGGATTGGCCGGATCGCGCTCGATCTTGCGCCGCAGCCGGTTGATCTGCACGTCCACCGCGCGTTCGTTGACGGTGCCGTTGCCGGTGAGCGCGCTGCGCGGCACGGTTTCGCCCGGCGCCACCGCGAGAATGCGCAGCATCTCGCGCTCGCGATCGGTGAGATGAACGGGCTCCTCGCCCTGCCGCAGTTCGCCGCGCTCCAGATGATAGACGTAGGGCCCGAACGCGACCTGCTCCAGCGTCTGCGCCGGCGGCGGCGCGCTGCGCTTGAGGATATTGCCGATGCGCAACACCAGTTCGCGCGGCTCGAACGGCTTTGCGACATAATCGTCGGCGCCGATCTGCAGGCCCTCGATCCGGGCTTCCGCCTCGGAACGCGCCGTCAGCATGATGATCGGCACCGACGATTGCGTGCGGATGAAGCGGGCGAGATCGAACCCGGTTTCGCCGGGCATCATGACGTCGAGGATCAATAGATCGAAATGCAGGCCGAGCAGCTTGGCGCGGGCGTCGCTGGCGCTCATCGCTGTGGTGACGCGGTAGCCTTCGCCGCAGAGAAAGCGCGACAGCAGGTCGCGGATGCGGCGGTCGTCGTCGACCAGCAGGAGATGCGGCGCGTCGTCGGCCGGTTTCGGCGGGGTTCGCGCGATGGTCGCAGCCTGGATCACGCCTATTCCTTTGCGGTTGCGGTGCCGGGCCTCAGGATCGTCTCCAGCACCTTGTCGGGATCGTCGTGATCGATCATCGCGCGCAGGAACTGGCGGACCGTGTCGGCGCCTTCGGGCGCGATATCCCCGAGCGCGCGGTTGATGCGATCCGTCTGCAGGCCTGCGAGTTTCGCCACCAGCGCCTCGCCCTTTGCGGTGGCGAAAAGAAGGCGCTGCCGCCGGTCGTTATTCCCGGTCTTCTGCACGATATAGCCTTCGTCGAGCAGTTGCTTGAGCACCCGTCCCAGCGACTGCTTGGTGATGCGCAGCACGTCCAGGAGATCGGCGACCTTCAGGCCGGGATAGCGGTGCACGAAATGCAGTACGCGGTGATGCGCCCGGCCGAACCCGAACGCCTCCAGTTCATGGTCGGCGTCGCCGACGAAATCCCGGTAGGCGAAAAACAGCAACTCGATGATGTCCCAGCGCAAATCGCCGGCCCGCGGGGCAGGGGGCCGACCGTCGGGCGCCCGCGAATCAGGGTCGGGCGGGGCATTCGAGAAATTTATGTCAGCCATATTGACGTATCTTGGGTTCAATGTTACAAAACAATCAACCCCGACGAAACATTAAGTCGTTTCGGCGGTGGTGATGTTTCAGGCGGTCGGAAAAGCCAGAGATGGCGGCCACCGCCGCGAATTTGTCTACCGTGCGATTGTCGAGCGGCATTTCGGCAAACATACTGGACTTCCGCCTTCCGCAAAAGCATGTCCTATGGGCCGTGCGGGCGGGCAGGCCGGCCGCAGGGCCGGTCAGGGCTGAGGGCCAGACGTAACCAACAGCGCCGCGGCGCCGGCGCGCGAGCAGCGTCAATCCGGGAGAGAGCCCATGGGAGTTTCGTTGGGAGTTTCGTTCGAGCAGGCCCGGAGAGACAGGGCGGCGCCGGAAATCGCGCCGGTTCCGACAGCGGGAAGCGGAATGAGTCTGAAATTCGAAATCCGGCCCGCGACGAATCCGACTCCTGAGAAGGAGCGCGCGGCAAGGCTCGTGGACCCGGGCTTCGGCCGGATTTTCACGGATCACATGGCTGTGGTCCGCTACGACCAGGCCAGGGGCTGGCATGACGCGCGCGTCGAATCCCGGGCGAATTTCCCGCTCGATCCGGCCGCAGCCGTCCTGCACTACGCGCAGGAGATTTTCGAAGGCCTCAAGGCCTACAAGCGCGACGACGGCGGCGTGAACCTGTTCCGCCCCGACGCCAATGCCCGGCGCTTCCGGAGTTCGGCCGAGCGCATGGCCATGGCGCCGCTGCCCGAGCCGGTGTTCACCGAAGCGGTCGAGCAGCTCGTGCGCATCGACCAGGCCTGGATCCCGGGCGGCGAGGGCAGTCTCTATTTGCGGCCGTTCATGATCGCGAGCGAGGTCTTCCTCGGCGTGAAGCCGTCGGCGGAATACATCTTCGCCGTCATCGCCTCGCCGGTCGGCTCCTATTTCAAGGGCGGACCCGCGCCGGTGTCGATCTGGGTGTCGGAGAACTACACGCGCGCCGCGATCGGCGGCACCGGCGCGGTCAAATGCGGCGGCAATTACGCCGCAAGCCTGCGCGCGCAGGCCGAGGCCATCGATCACGGCTGCGACCAGGTGGTTTTCCTCGATGCGGTCGAGCGCCGCTACATCGAGGAACTCGGCGGCATGAACATCTTTTTCGTGTTCGACGACGGTTCGCTCTCGACGCCGCCGCTCGGGACGATCCTGCCGGGCATCACCCGCGATTCCGTCATCGCGCTGACCAGGGATGCCGGCACGCGCGTGCGCGAGGAGGCCTACACGATCGAGCAGTGGCGCGCCGACGCCGCCAGCGGAAAGCTGAAAGAGGCGTTCGCCTGCGGCACCGCGGCCGTGATCTCGCCGATCGGCAAGGTGTGTTCCGCGAGCGGCGATTTTCTCATCGGCGGGGGTGCGGCCGGCCCCGTCGCCATGGGGCTGCGCAAGCAGCTGGTCGACATCCAGTACGGTCGCGCGGCCGACCCGCACGACTGGATCAGAAAGGTGCTGTGACCGGCGTCGGAACAGGGGCTGCTGCCGCGCGCTTTCTTCTCCCTCTCCCGCTTGCGGGGGAGGGCCGGGGTGGGGGTGTCGCCGCGGGGTACAGACTGTCGGGGATCATGCCGGTCCAAGTCCGGCCCGTACCACACGCACCGGAGCCCGCGTCGCCCCCACCCCAGCCCTCCCCCGCAAGAGCGGGAGAGGGAGAAGCAACTCAGGTTGCCGCGTGAGGCTTGCGCTGGTACCAACGCCGCCCATGGCCGAGAAACCCAAAAAACCGCAGAAACTCAGAGCCCGCCTGCCGCGCGGGCTGGAGGACCGTGGCCCTGCCGCGATCAATGCCACCCGCGCGATGGTGGAAAAAATCCGCGAGGTCTATGAGCGCTACGGCTTCGAGCCGGTGGAAACCCCGGCGATGGAGTACACCGACGCGCTGGGAAAATTCCTGCCCGACCAGGACCGGCCCAACGAGGGCGTGTTCTCGTTCCAGGACGACGACGAGCAGTGGATCTCGCTTGCGCTACGACCTGACCGCGCCGCTGGCGCGCTATGTCGGGGAAAGGTACGGCACGGAAAGCCTGGTGCTTCCCTATCGCAGCTATCGCTACGGCTGGGTATTCCGCAACGAGAAGCCGGGCCCGGGCCGCTTCCGCCAGTTCATGCAGTTCGACGCCGACACGGTCGGCAGCGCCTCTCCCGCCGCCGACGCCGAAATGTGCATGATGGCGGCCGATACCATGGAAGCGCTGGGCATTGAGCGCGGCCAGTATGTGGTGAAGGTGAACAACCGCAAGGTGCTCGATGGGGTGATGGAGACGCGATCGGGCTTGTCGGACCGATGACAATGCAAGTGGCTGACACGTCCTGCGCGCGATCGATAAGCTGGATCGGCTCGGTATCGACGGAGTTCAGCAACTGTTGGGTGATGGGCGGAAGGACGAAGTCTGGTGACTTTACCAAGGGTGCAGGTCTTCCGACGTCAGCAAGCATCGTCATGCGATTTTGGGGACGAGCATTGGTGCAGCAAGAAATCCGGTGACCGACGGCACGAAAAGTTTGCTTGTCAGTAATGACCTAGCTTGCGAATGATAGTCAGACGTCTGTGACGAGGCACCCAAGGCAGTAAGCGAGAGCTTGTCGAAATCGCAGACTTGATTGCCGCGTCCGGTTATCGGCTCCGATCGCATCGTCATCGATCCCTCCGTCGTCCGCGGCCTCGAATACTACACCGGCCCGGTCTACGAAGTCGAACTGCTGCTCGACACCAAGGACGAAAAGGGCCGCCCGGTGCGGTTCGGCTCGGTCGGCGGCGGCGGGCGTTACGACGGTCTCGTCTCGCGCTTTCGCGGCGAGCCGGTGCCGGCGACCGGATTTTCCATCGGCGTGTCGCGGCTGCAGGCCGCGCTGACCATGCTGGGCAAGCTCGACACCAAACCGGAGTTCGGCCCGGTGGTCGTCACCGTGTTCGACCGCGACCGCGTCGCCGACTATCAGAAGATGGTCGCTTCCTTGCGCGCGGAAAAAATCCGCGCCGAGCTCTATCTCGGCAACCCCAAGAACATGGGCAACCAGCTCAAATATGCCGACCGGCGCAATTCGCCTTGCGTGATCATCCAGGGGTCGGACGAGAAGGACGATCCGTCGGGACCGCAGGTTGTTCTGAAGGATTTGATTCTGGGCGCCGAGTTGGCGAAACTGGAAAAAGACCGCGACGAATATCTGCAGAAGCAGGGCGAGGCCCAGACCAAGGTGCCACAATCTGCGCTGGTCACCGAAGTCCGTCGGATTCTTGAGAAGCATGGGGTGACGTGGAAGTAGCCTCGCTTTCGCGGATGATGACATCCGTGCAAGATGCGGCGTCGTTCGTAGCAAGAGCAAAGGGAGTGACAGAAAATGCCTGAAATCACCATCAGCATGGCCGCCGGCCGCACCGACGAACAGAAGGCCGGCATGATGCGCGACATCACCAAGGCGCTGGTGACGAACCTCGGCGTCGACGCCGACGCCGTCGTCATCCAGATCAACGAAGCGCCCTTGGCGCACAAGATGAAGGGCGGCAAGACGTTCGTCGAACGCGCGGCCGCGGCGAAGAAGTAGCCTCCATCGTCGTCCCGGCCTTGAGCCGGGACCCATAACCACCGGCGTTGGTTGTGCTCGCAGGCGTCGGCGTTCCTGCCCCAATGCGACATCACGCGGTATGGGTCCCGGCTCAAGGCCGGGACGACGCATCACTATTTTCCGGATCATTCCATGGACGCACGCGACATCATCACCATCGGCATGAGCGCCGAGCGCACGCTGATCGTGCCGCCCGAACGCACCGTCGGGCATTTCGTCCCGCATATGCCGATGGTCTATGCGACCCCGATGATGATCCTGGAAATGGAGATGACGTGCGGCGACGCCATCAACCAATATCTCGAACCCGGCTGGGTCACGGTCGGCACCGAGGTCGATATCCGCCATCTCGCCGCGACGCCGGTCGGCGCAAGGGTGCGCACCACGGCGCGGGTGATCGCGGTGGAACGCCGGGTGATCCGCTTCGAGGTCGAGGCCTTTGACGACAAGCGCCGCATCGGCGAGGGCCGCCATGCCCGCGGCCTGGTCAATGTCGATGCTTTTACGAAGCGGCTGGGGACGGGTTGATCCCAGCCGTCATTCCGGGGCGGGAGCGAAGCGAGCGAGCCCGGAATCCACAACCACGATCGGGACTATGGATTCCGGGCCCGCGCCAAGAGGCGCGTCCCGGAATGACGAGGCTGGATTGACCGTGCGCCTGGCGAAATTCACTTCGCCAGTTCCTTCGAGCGCCGCGTCGCGGCGGCGACCGCGCGGGTCAGCAGCGCCTGCATGCCGCCCTCTCCCATCAGCACTTCCAGCGCCGCCGCCGTGGTGCCGCCGGGCGAGGTGACGTTCTGGCGCAGGGTTGCCGAGGGAAGCTCCGAGCGAAACAGCAATTCGCCGGAACCGGCGACGGTTTCGCGCGCGAGCTTTGTGGCAAGCCCGGCCGGCAGGCCGGCCTCGACGCCGGCGCGCGCCAGCTCCTCGGCGAGCAGGAAGACATAGGCCGGACCGGAACCGGAAACCGCGGTCACCGCGTCCATCAAACTCTCGTCGTCGACCCACTCGACCGACCCGGTGGCGCGCAGCAGCGCATCGGCGACCGCGCGCTGCGCGGCGCTGACGTTGGTCGCCGCCACCGCGACCGTGATGCCGCGTCCGATCGCGGCCGGCGTGTTGGGCATCGCGCGCACCACGCTGCCGCCGCAGACTTGCGCGATCGATGCGATGGTGGTGCCTGCCATGATCGAGACCACCAGCGTCGACGATCCAACCAGCGGCTTCAGGCCGGGGCCGGCCTCGCGGAACATCTGCGGCTTCAGGGCGACCACCAGCGTGGCGGCGCTGCCGATGTCTTTTCCCTGCGGATTGAGGCGAATGCCCCTGGCCGCGAGCGCGGAGATTTCCGCGGAGGGATGCGGCTCGATCACGGCCACCTGCGCAGGCCCGAGCCCCCGCGCCAGCCAGCCGGTCAGCATCGCCCCGCCCATCTTGCCGGCGCCGGCAAGCACGATGGGACCGCTGATGTGTTGCAGGGGATTGGAAGCTGTCACCGGCGCACCATTGGTTGTCATTGCCGGGGCTTGACCCGGCAATCCATCTTCTTCGCATGACTCTTCTTGTAGATGGATGCGCGGGTCAAGCCCGCGCATGACGACCGTGAAATCGACTTACGCCTCGCCCTCGGTGTCGAACATCGCAGCACTCATGGCTTCGGCTGCGGTCTTGCCCGCCCAGACCACGAACTGGAACGCCGGGTAATAGCGTTCGCAGGCGTGGATGGCGCCGACCAGCATGCTCTCGCATTGCGCGGTCGAGGCGGTGAGCCCGCCGGGCAGCACCAGGGCCTGCCGGTACATGATCATGCCGGTATGGGTCCAGATGTCGAAATGTCCGATCCACAATTGCTCGTTGATGGCGGCGATCAGCCGCTGCACCTCGGGGCGGCGCGCGGGCGGAATCTTCATGTCGAAGGCGCAGGCCAGATGCAGCGCCTCGATCTCGTTCATCCAGGTGAAGGACAATTGGTAGTCGGTCCAGTCGCCCTTGGAGACGATCGTCACCTCGTCTTCGCCGGAGCGTTCGAACGACCAGTTGTTGTCGGCGGCGATGTCCTCGACGACCGCGAGCGGATTGATCCGGGAATCGATGATGCCTTCGAGCAGGGACATGCCGTCTCGACCTTGCCTTTGCCGTTAAAGATACGATGGTTGCTACACACGCAGCAGGCCGACACGCGTCTGGCGCGTCGCTGCCAACTGCAATCCCTCGGGGTCACCCGGAGCCTGCGCGGATCAAGTGATGTGATTTGCGGAATCCGCGCAACCTGACCCGGAGGACATCCACAGGCAATCCCGAGATCTTCCACAGCTCATCGCGGGCGTTAACTTTTGCGATGAGAACAAACCGGAATCGGATTCGCGGCATACGAGTCCGGCGCGCCGGATGCGCGTGCAGCGGGCCGGATCGGCCCGCTTCAATGGCTAATTTGGACATGGGGACATGCGCTTTCCCCATGGGGAAGCTTCTTGCTGGCGCCGCCGGCCTTCGCCATACTTGTTCAAGGCCGCTCATCCCGGGCGGCCGATGTTCTCAGGGCGGGGTGAAACTCCCCACCGGCGGTAAGGGTGAAATAGCCCAAGCCCGCGAGCGCCTTCTTCTCAGGAAATTCCTCGGGAAGAAGGGTCAGCAGATTCGGTGTGACTCCGAAGCCGACGGTTAAAGTCCGGATGAAAGAGAACGGTCGCGTCGGCCCGCGCATTCGCGTGGCCTGTCGTTCCGTATGCCCTGATTCTGGTCCTGAAAGAGGAAAGCCATGAATCAGATGTTGCAAGATACTCCCCAAGTTACTGCCGAATCAAAAAACCCTCCCGATACGGTCGATCGTCCGCCGCATCCGCGGTTCGCAAAACCGCAGCGGGTCGCCTTCGTGCAATCGTCCTGGCACCGCGAGGTGGTCGAGGAATGCCGCATCGCGTTCCTTGCCGAGATCGAGGCGCGCCATATCACCAATGTCGACGTGTTCGAGGTGCCCGGCTCGTTCGAAATCCCGCTGCACGCGCAAATCCTGGCCAAGACAAGGCGCTATACCGCGATCGTGGCGGCCGGACTCGTGGTCGATGGCGGCATCTACCGCCATGAATTCGTCGCCGACACCGTGATCAAGGCGCTGATGGACGTGCAGTTGCGCACCGAAGTGCCGGTGTTTTCAGCGGTGCTGACGCCGCAGCAGTTCCACGAGAGTGCGGCGCATGTCGAATTCTTCCGCAAGCACTTCGCCACCAAGGGCATCGAAGTCGCGGAAGCCTGCGCCAGCACGCTGCTCAGCCTGGAGCGGCTGCGCGGCCAGGTCGCCGCGGGAATCACGTAAACACGCGCGCGAACCGGGTGACCTCTTCCCGCTTGCGGCCGCTTGCGGGGAGAGGTCGAAATTCGCGTAGCGCATTCCGGGTGAGGGGAGAGACCGCGCATTCCCTATTCGTGGGTTCAGCCGGAATGATCGCCGACATTTTGGACCGGCATGATCCCTGACGATGCGGGAGCGCGGCAGCGCCGATTGGCGCGCGCCTGCATCGGGCGTATTGTTGCGTCGCAGCAGAATCCGCACCGGGTCGTCGCGCGGCTCGCCTCGGTATTTTGCGGGGATTTTGCGATCCCGAGCGGCATGCAGATACCTGCAGGGGGACTGCGGCATTTACCGGCAATTATATTTATCACGGTATGAATTTGCCGGATGGAGCGCTCACACCTCACCACGGCATCCCGCTGGCCGGCATGGGCCAACGCCACCGGCCTGCTGATCGCGAGCTTTGTGGGGATGGCGGCGCTGTCATTGCATGCGCAGCCCGGCGCCGAGATCGTCGCCGTGGCGTTTCCGCCCTGGTGGAGCTCTGAACGGGTTTTCGCCGCTGCGGCCTCGGCTAACGCCGCCATTGTCAGGCTTACCGCCATACCTTCGATTCTCGTGGTGCAGCCGGGCAGCCGGGACGGACTGACCCGGCTGCGCGAGTCCGGCGTCTGGCTCACCATCGACCCGCGGGCGATCGCCGCCTGCTTCACGAAATAAGTCCTGGGGGAATTTGAGCATGACCGTCGAGAGCAAGGATCTGGAAGCGCTGCGCGAAACCACCAGCAAGGCGCTGATCGCGCTGCTCTGGCTACATCTTCCGATCGCCATGGCGATTGGAATGGCGCGCGGCAGCGGCTGGCTGCTGCCCGCGGTGTTCATGGCGGTGCTGGCCGCCGCCGCGACACTGTCATGGCGCATGGCAGGCAACGGATTGTCGACCCGGCTGACCGTTGCGGTCGCGCTGATGGGCGGCGTCTCGGTGTTTGCCTATCAGCTGTCGGGGCACGCCTGGCAGATCGACATACACATGTACTTCTTCGCGGCGCTGGCGTTTCTGGTCGCCTATTGCGACTACCGGCCGATCGTGATCGGCACCGCCGCGGTTGCGGTCCATCACCTCATCCTGAATTTTCTGCTGCCTTCGGCGATCTTTCCGGGCGAAGCCGATCTCGGGCGCGTGGTTCTGCACGCCGTCATCCTGGTGATGGAAGCCGCCGTCCTGATCTGGCTCGCCCATCAGCTTTCGCAGCTGTTCGAAACCACGGCGCAGAAAACCGCTGAAGTGGAGGCCGCCCACGCCGCCGAGGCCCGCGCCCAGGCCGAGCGGATCGAGGCCGAACACCTGGCCAAGCACGATCGCGACGCCGCGCGGCGCGATATGGCTTCCGACTTCGAACGCAAGGTCGGTCATATCGTCCAGGCGGTTGCGGTCGCAGCCGGTGAGATGCAGGCCATCTCCGCGTCGATGAGTTCCAGCAGCGAGGAAACGGCGCGGCAGGCGGCCGCGGCCGCGATGGCGTCGACACAGGCGTCCGGCAGCGTCGGAACCGTCGCCTCGGCCACGGAAGAACTCACGGCCTCGATCGGCGAGATCAGCAAACAGGTCACGCGCTCGGCGGAAATCGCCGAAAAAGCCGCCGGCGAGGCCCGCCGCACCAACGTCGTGGTCGAGGGCCTCGCATCCGGCACCCAGAAGATCGGCGAAGTGGTGACGCTGATTCAGAGCATCGCCAGCCAGACCAACCTGCTCGCGCTGAATGCAACGATCGAAGCCGCGCGCGCCGGCGAGCACGGAAGGGGATTTGCCGTGGTGGCGAGCGAAGTGAAGGCGCTGGCCAATCAGACCGCAAAGGCGACGGAAGAAATATCCGCGCAGATCCAGGACATCCAGACCGCGACCGGAGAGGCGGTCAACGCGATCCAGACCTTCGTCGGCACCATCGCGGAGATCAACGAGATTTCCGGCGCGATCGCGAGCGCGGTGGATCAGCAAAGCGGAGCGACGCGCGAGATTGCCGGCAACGTTCAGCAGGCCGCCACCGGCACCAGCGAGGTGACGGACAACATCGTCGGCGTCAAGGAGGCGGCAAACGAAACCGGCGTCGCCGCGTCCAAGCTCCTGGCCGCGTCGACCGGATTGTCGTCGCAATCGGAACAGCTGAAGATCGAGGTCAACAGTTTCCTCGGATCGATCCGCGCGGCATAGCCCGCGCCGACGGCATTCGGCCGTTCCCGCTATTCATTGTCATTTCCGCCGCCGCGTCTATAAACTCGGCCGCGGGAGGAGGCACGCCCGTGGAGACGGGCGGCCGAGACGATCATGTTCGAAGGACACGATCCCTATCTCGTCGCGCTCTCGGTGGTGATCGCGATCCTGGGAGGTTACACCGGCTTTGGCCTCGCCGCACGGATCCGCGGCACGCCGGGCGTGAGCCAGCGCGTCCTGCTGTCGGGCGCCGCCGGATTTCTCGCGATCGGCATCTGGACCATGCATTTCGTCGGCATGCTGGCGGCGCCGATTCCGCCCGACGCCGTCTATCTCGTGCTGCCCACCATCGTCTCGTTCCTGATCTGCGCGCTGGTGGTCGGGGTTTCCCTGTTCTTCCTCTCGATCGGCGAGCCTTCGCAGCGCCGCGTGATCTCCTCCGCGGTGCTGCTGGGGGCCGGCATCGTGAGCATGCATTATGTCGGTATTCACGGCCTCGCCGGCAATTTCGCGATTCGGCACGATGGCGCGATGATCCTGCTGTCGATCGCGATCGCGATCGGCGCGGCCTATGGCGGCTTGCGCGTGTTCCTGGCCCGGCAGGACGGCATCCGGCTGATCGCAAGCTCGATCGCTTTCGGCGTCGCGGTCTCCGGCATGCACTACACCGCGATGTACGGCATGCATTTTGTCCCGTTGTCGGAAGGGATGCATCACCATCTGGGGGGACTTGCCGCCTCGCAACAAATCCTTTCGGTGGTGGTGGCGGTGCTCTGTTTTGTGATCGCGGCCGGCTTCCTGTTGTCGCTGGTGCCGGACCCGCGCCGGCAAACCGCCGCCATGGCCACGGTCGCGATCGATCCGGCGGCGGCCGCGCCGGTCGCGGCGCCGTTGCCCGACGCGGGCGCGGTCGCCGCCAGCTTTCCTCGGCTGATGCCGGCGCCGCTTGGCGGCCTCGGCCAGCCGCCGCGCGCCGCGCCGGCGCCGCGGCTGCCGATCGAGGGCGCCGACGGCACCCATTTCATCGATGTCGCGGATATCAGGAGCGTCCGGGCCGACGCTCATTATACCCGGGTGCATGACGGCACCCGCGAGCGGATGTGCCCGTGGTCGATCTCGGAAGCCGAGGCCCAGCTCGATCCCGGCCTGTTCGTCCGGGTGCACCGCAGCCATATCGTGGCGATCCCGCATGTCAGCTTCGTCCGCAAGGAGGGCGACGGCGCGGTGATCGAACTCGACGGCCCGTCGCCGCATCGCGTTCCCGTCAGCCGCGCCAAGATCGCCGAGGTCAAGGCGCGGCTCGGGCTCGTCAGGCGCAATCACCAGGCTGCACTAGGTCGCGAGGGCTGACGCAATTCGTGCGCAGCGATCCGCAATTCGTGCGAATTTCCCCTGCTTGTGACCTCGCGAGCGCCGCCGCCTTGCTTGCGAACAATTCCCATAAGAGCCTCCGCGCCGACGTCTGGTTCAAAAAAGACGCATGGAGGAGACGATGATTCCTGGCGCGTTCAGCTATCACCGGCCTGCGACCGTGGCCGATGCGGTCAAATTGCTCTCGACATTGGGCGACGAAGCCCGCCCCCTTGCCGGCGGCCACAGTCTGGTCCCGATGATGAAGCTCCGGCTCGCCAGCCCCGAACATCTGGTCGATCTGCACGGGATCGCCGGGCTGAAGGGCATCCGCCGCGACGGCAGCAAGATCGTGATCGGCGCGATGACCACCCAGCACGACCTGCTGGCGTCGGACGAGATCGCGAAATCGCTGCCGATCCTGCAGGAAACGGCGCTTTTGATCGCCGATCCCCAGGTGCGCTACATGGGCACGATCGGCGGCAACGTCGCCAATGGCGATCCCGGCAACGACATGCCGGCGCTGATGCTGACGCTTGGCGCGAGCTACCGGCTCGAAGGGCCCGGCGGCGCCCGCGAGGTCGCGGCGTCAGAATTCTACCAGGGCGCCTATTTCACCGCGCTCGAGCCCGGCGAGATCCTGACCGCGATTTCGATCCCGCTGCCTGCCGCCGGCACCGGCTACGCCTACGAGAAACTGAAGCGCAAGATCGGCGACTACGCCACCGCCGCGGCGGCCGTGGTTCTCACCATGGCCGGCGGCAAGGTCGCCAGTTGCGCGATCGGCCTCACCAATCTGCATGAAACGCCGCTGCTCGCCACCGACGCGGCAAAGGCCGTGATCGGCACCAGCCTCGATGCGGCGAGCCTGAAAAAGGCCGCGGCCGCGGCGGAGGCGATCATGTCGCCGGCGTCCGACGCCCGCGGGCCGGTCGAATACCGCAAGCATGTCGGCGGCATCATGGTGACGCGGGCGCTGACGCGCGCCGCGGCGCGCGCCGGCTGAGGTCTGATCAAGCGATCAGACCCCAGCCTAGTTTTCAATTGAGCATGATCCGATCCGAAAACCGGATTCCACTTTTCGGGATCATGCTCTCAAGGGGAGGGAAACAAAAATGGCAAAGACCCATGTGACCATGAAGGTGAACGGCGCCGAGGTCGAAGGCCTCGTCGAACCGCGCACGCTGCTGGTGCATTTCATCCGCGAGAACCTGCAACTGACCGGCACCCATATCGGCTGCGAGACCACCCATTGCGGCGCCTGCACCGTCGATCTCGACGGCATGTCGGTGAAAAGCTGCACATTGTTCGCGGTGCAGGCCCAGGGCGCCGAGATCACCACCATCGAGGGCGTCGCCAATGCCGACGGTTCGCTGTCGGCGCTGCAGGAAGGTTTCCGCATGATGCACGGCCTGCAATGCGGCTTCTGCACGCCCGGCATGATCTTGCGCGCGCAACGCTTGCTGCAGGAGAATCCGTCGCCGTCGGAGGAAGAAATCCGGATGGGAATCTCCGGCAATATCTGCCGCTGCACCGGCTATCAGAACATCGTCAAGGCGATCCAGTACGCCGCCGCCAAGATCAATGGCGTCCAATTCCAGGAGGCTGCGGAATGAACGACATGACTCCCACGCGGGAACAACGCGAAGCCAGTCTCGAAGGCATGGGCTGCAAGCGCAAGCGCGTCGAGGATGCGCGCTTCACGCAAGGCAAGGGCAATTATGTCGACGATCTGAAACTGCCGGGCATGCTGCACGGCGATTTTGTCGGTCGCCGCACGCCCATGCGCGGGTCAAATCGATCAACAGCGAAGAGGCGCTGAAGGTGCCGGGCGTGCTGGCGGTGATCACCGCCGAGACGCTGAAGACCGTCAACCTCGCCTGGATGCCGACCCTGGCCGGCGACGTGCAGATGGTTTTGGCCGACGGCAAGGTGCTGTTCCAGAACCAGGAAGTCGCCTTCGTGGTCGCCACCGACCGCTATGCCGCCGACGACGGCATCAACAAGGTGGTGGTCGAATACGAGCCGCTGCCGGTCGTGATCGATCCGTTCAAGGCGATGGACAAGGACGCGCCGGTGCTGCGCGAGGACCTCGCCGGCAAGACGACCGGCGCGCACGGGCCGCGCAAGCATCACAACCACATCTTCGAATGGACCGTCGGCGACAAGGATCTCACCGACGCCGCGTTCAGGAAGGCGGATGTCACGATCAAGGAGATGATCTCCTATCACCGCACCCATCCGTCGCCGCTGGAGACCTGCCAGTGCGTGTGCTCGTTCGACAAGATCAGGGGCGAGCTGACGATCTGGGGCACCTTCCAGGCGCCGCATGTGATCCGCACCGTGGTGGCGCTGATCGCCAAGATCCCGGAACAGAAGATCCATGTGATCTCGCCCGACGTCGGCGGCGGTTTCGGCAACAAGGTCGGCGCCTATCCCGGCTACATCTGCGCCGCGGTGGCGTCGATCGTCACCGGCAAGCCGGTCAAATGGGTCGAGGACCGCATCGAGAACCTGACCGCGACGTCGTTCGCGCGCGACTACCACATGACGACCGAGATCGCCGCGACCAGGGAGGGCAAGGTCACCGGTTTGCGCGTCCACGTGCTGGCCGATCACGGCGCGTTCGACGCCTGCGCCGATCCGTCGAAATGGCCGGCCGGCTTCTTCAACATCGTCACCGGGTCCTACGACTTCCCGACGGCGCATCTGTCCGTCGACGGCATCTACACCAACAAGGCGCCGGGCGGCGTCGCCTATCGCTGCTCGTTCCGGGTGACGGAGGCGGCCTACTGCATCGAGCGCGGCATGGACATCCTGGCCCAGAAGCTCGGGATGGATCCGGCCGAATTGCGGCTGAAGAACTTCGTCCGGAAGGAGCAGTTCCCGTATCACTCGGCGCTCGGCTGGGAATATGATTCCGGCGACTATCACACCGCCATGAAGAAGATGATGGACACGGTCGACTATGCCGGCCTGCGCAAGGAGCAGGCGGCGCAGCGCGCGGCGTTCAAGCGCGGCGAGACCCGCGAGATCATGGGCCTCGGCGTGTCGTTCTTCACCGAGATCGTCGGCGCCGGCCCGTCGAAGAATTGCGACATCCTGGGCATCGCCATGTTCGATTCCTGCGAAATTCGCCTGCATCCGACCGGCGCCGGCATCGCCCGGGTCGGCACCAAGAGCACCGGCCAGGGCCACGAGACCACCTGGGCGCAGATCATCGCCACCGAGATCGGCATTCCCGCCGACAACATCATGGTCGAGGAAGGCAACACCGATACCGCACCCTACGGGCTCGGCACCTACGGGTCGCGCTCGACCCCGGTGGCGGGTGCGGCGATCGCCATGGCTTCGCGCAAGATCAAGGCCAAGGCGCAGATGATCGCCGCCTACAAGCTCGAGGTGCACGAAGGCGACCTCGAATGGGATATCGACGGTTTCCGCGTCAAGGGTCTGCCCGAGAAGACGATGTCGATGAAGGACATCTGCTGGGCGGCCTACAACTCGGTGCCGCCGGGCATGGAGCCGGGGCTGGAGGCGGTGAGCTACTACGATCCGCCCAACATGACCTATCCGTTCGGCGCCTATATCTGCGTGATGAACATCGACGTCGATACCGGGGTCTACAAGATCAGGCGCTTCTACGCGCTCGACGATTGCGGTACCCGTATCAACCCGATGATCATCGAAGGCCAGGTGCATGGCGGGCTGACCGAAGCCTTTGCGATCGCGATGGGCCAGGAGATCCGTTACGACCCGGAGGGCAACGTCGTCACCGGCTCGTTCATGGATTTCTTCATGCCGACCGCCGTGGAAACGCCGCATTGGGAGACCGACTTCACCGTGACCCCGTCGCCGCATCACCCGATCGGCGCCAAGGGCGTCGGCGAGAGCCCGAATGTCGGCGGCGTGCCGGCGTTTTCCAACGCCGTCAACGACGCCTTCTCGTTCCTGGGGAGCACCCACATCCAGATGCCGCACGATTACTGGCGCAACTGGCGGGCAGCGAAGAGCCTGGGAGTGTTTGCGGCGTAGCATGATCTACTCCCCTCCCTCCACGCGCCCTTGCGCGTGGCGGGGAGGGGTCGGGGGTGGGGGGTGTCTCCGCTTGTTCCTCAGGCAGCGAGTTTGCTGAGCCGCCCCCCACCCCCGACCCCTCCCCGCCGCTTCGCGGGGGGAGGGGAGCAGAAAAAAAGGAAAACGTTCCGGCAATGAACAATCGCGAGGAGATCGCGCAAGCGCTGGCGGCTTCCGGCTATATCGCCGACGGCGAGCTTGCGACCGCGATCTCGCTGATGCAGCTGCTCCGGCGTCCGCTCCTGCTCGAGGGCGAGGCGGGCGTCGGCAAGACCGAGGTGGCCAAGGCGCTGGCCGCGGTGCACGACACCGAGCTGATCCGGCTGCAATGCTACGAGGGCCTCGATCAGTCGGCCGCGCTTTACGAATGGAACTACCAGCGGCAACTGCTCTCGATCCAGGCGCATCGCGGCGAGGACGCCGACGCGATCGAGGACCAGATCTTTTCGGAAAAGTACCTGCTGGAGCGGCCGCTGCTGGCAGCGATCCGGCGTGCAAAGCCGCCGGTGCTCCTGATCGACGAGATCGACCGCGCCGACGACGAGTTCGAGGCGTTCCTGCTCGAACTGCTGTCGGATTTCCAGGTGTCGATCCCGGAACTCGGAACGATTTCGGCGACCACGATTCCGCATGTGGTGCTGACCTCGAACGGGACGCGCGAACTCTCCGACGCGCTGCGCCGCCGCTGCCTCTATCACTATGTCGATTATCCCGATGTCGACCGCGAGGCCCGCATCATCATGGCGCGGATCGACGGCACGACCGCGTCGCTGTCGCTGCAGATCGCCCGCATGGTCGAGGGCATCCGGAAAGAGGAGCTGCGCAAGGTGCCGGGCGTGGCGGAGACGCTGGACTGGGCGGCGGCGCTGGTCGGGATCGGCGTGCGCGACCTGCTCGAGACGCCGGAGACGGTGCACGAAACCCTGATGTGTCTGGTCAAGACCCATGAGGACAAGTCGCGCCTGACCCGCGAGGTCACGGAACGGATACTGGGGAAGGTCGCATGAGCTGCTGCGGCGCCAATCCCGGCTATGAGGAGCTGGACGAGGTTTCGAAACTCGTCACCACAAAACTCGCCGCGTTCCTCAAGACGTTGCGTGAGGCCGGCTTTGCCGTCGGCCCCGGGGAAGGCCAGGATGCGGCTTCGCTGATGGCGGCGGGCTATGCGGAAAAGCCGGGACTGTTGCGTTCCGCGTTCAAGCATCTGTTTTCGGCGCGCAAATCGGACTGGGACCGGTTCGACGGGCTGTTCGATGCGTTCTGGCTCGGCAAGCGCGTGCGATCCCGCTCGCTGACCGTCGGCTCGACCAAGGCGGCCAACAGCCCGTCGCTGAAAAGCCTGCAGGACCGGAAATCCGAACCGGCCGGGCGCGAAGGCGCCACCGACCAGATTCCCTCCGACGGCAACGACGCGCCCGAGGATCGCGCCGGCGAAGGCCGCATGGAGGGCGCCTCGCGCGCCGACATTCTTTCGGAAGTGGATTTCCGCAAGATGGCCGACCCCGATCAGATCGAGCAGGCCCACGACGTCGCGGCGCGGCTGGCAAAGACCATGCGCACCCGGCTGACCCGCCGCGACCTGGCGCGGCGGCGCGGCTACCGGCTCGACCTTCGCCGCACGATCCACGGCAATATCAGCCATGGCGGTGTGCCGATCTCGCTCGTCAGGCGGCAGCACAAGGCAAAACCGCTGCGCCTCGTCATGCTGCTCGACGCCTCCGGCTCGATGAGCATGTATACCGGGGTGTTCCTGCGCTTCATCCACGGCGTGCTGGACGAGTTTCGCGAAGCCGAGGCGTTCCTGTTCCACACCCGCCTCGCTTACGTCTCCGACGCGATGAAGGAAAAGGATCCCGCGCGTGCGCTCGACCGGCTCTCGATCATGGCGCAGGGCGCCGGCGGCGGCACCAGGATCGGCGAATCGCTGCAGACCTTCAATCGCTGGCATGCCGCGCGGGTGATCCATTCGCGTACCTGCGTGATGATCGTGTCCGACGGCTACGAGACCGGCGACGCCAGGCTGCTCGGCCGCGAGATGGCGGCATTGGCAAAACGCTGCCGCCGCATCGTCTGGCTCAATCCGATGATGGCGTGGGAGGGCTACGCGCCCGAAGCCGCCGGCATCAAGGCAGCCTTGCCCCATGTCGACCTCTACGCGCCCGCCAATACGCTCAAAAGCCTGACCGAGTTAGAGCCCTATCTGGCGAAGCTGTGAGGTGGAGGGGATGAGAGTGATTCGAACTCGCAGCGGCAACGGAAGTGTGCCCCCTCTCCCGCACTTGCGGGGGAGGGCCGGGGTGGGGGTGCTTCCCCAGGACACGCTGCCCGAGTGGAGAGAATTCCCCCACCCGCCGCGCTTCGCAGCGCAATTGCGCTGCCAAGCGCGCCGACCTCCCCCGCAAGCGGGAGAGGTGAAGGAAGCCAGCGGAGATATCCGATGGGAAACACGCCGATGACAAAGCATGTCGAAGTGATGGATCTGGTGGCCCGGCTCAAGGCCGCCGAGGAAACCTTTGTGCTGGCCACCGTCGTGCGCACGGTGTCGGTGACGGCGGCCAAGGCCGGCGCGAAAGCGATCATTCGGCCGGACGGCACCATTGTGGCGGGCTGGATCGGCGGCGGCTGCGCCCGCGGCGCGGTGCTCAAGGCCGCGCGCGACGCGCTGGCCGACGGCGAGCCGCGCATGGTCTCGGTGCAGCCCGAGAACCTTCTGGCCGATCTCGGCGTCAAGCCCGGCGAGAACCGCGACGGGGTGCGGTTTGCGAGCAACATGTGCCCGAGCAAGGGCACCATGGACGTGTTCGTCGAGCCGGTGCTGCCGCATCCTTCGCTGGTCATTCTCGGCGCAAGCCCCGTCGCGCTGTCGCTGGCGGCGCAGGCGCGCCAGCTCGGCTATCACGTCACCGTCGCCGCACCCGCGGCCGATGTGACGGATACGCCCGATGCGCACATGCTGATCGACGGCTTTGCACTGGGTCCGCTTCACGAGGCAAGGCGCTTCATCGTGGTCTCGACCCAAGGCAAGGGCGACGAAGCCGCGCTGCGCACGGCGGTTGCGACCGAGGCCGCCTATCACGCCTTCGTCGGCAGCCGCCGCAAGATGGCGGCGCTGCGCGCAAAACTGATTGGGGAAGGCATCGACGCTGCCGCCCTCGACCGCATCAAGGCCCCGGCCGGCCTCGATCTCGGCGCCATCACGCCGGAAGAAATCGCGATGTCGATCCTGGCGGAGATCACGATCGAGCGCAGGCGCGGGCAGCGGGGCGCCAAACAGTAGCCGCCGTCATTGCTGCACGGGTCTGCGAGGACGGCTCTTCAAAATCCCAGCCATCATCGCCATCATGGTGACGCGATGGGTATCGCTGCGCGTGCGCCGGTCCTGTGGGCTGCGGGCTCCCTGCAGAAAAAAGACCGCAGATTTCGCTGCGGCCTCCTTTCGGGATTTCTTGTTTCGCGATTTCTTGAGGAAATTCAGCGGTCGCGGGCTTACCAGCGCGGACCGGCTCCAAAGCCGATTCCTACACCGCCGGGACCGACGCCGATTCCTACGCTCGGACCTTCGTTGTAGTATCCGCGATCGTGATATCCACGTCGTTGGATGTAGCGTTCGCGCGGCGCGTAGTTATACGAATCCTCGATGATAACGCGGCGTGGACCGCGTTCCCGCCAACAGCGCCCGTATTCATTACAGATCATGCGGACGTTTTGGATGCCGTTGTCCGGAGTGACCGCAACGCCGTGGGAGAGTGGAGCCGCCGACGCAGCCGTGGCGAACATTGCGCTGGCCCCGAGCGCAAGCGAGATCATGAGCTTGGTCATACAGACTCCTCTGGTTCTAGTCTGGAGAACCAAGCGCCAGCGCTGCCAATCGTTCCCGACGCAATCCCGGTCATTTCCCGGATATGGAACCGGATTCTCGCCGTTTCCGCGCACATGGTCGACGGTGCGAACCTTTTCGTCCCGCCAACGTCGGGCTCCACAACCCACCCAACCAAATTGGAGCGCGACGTGAAGAAGACTTTGATTATTGCGGCAGCCGTCATGCTGATCGGATCATCGGACGTTAGCCTGGCCGGTTCATCCGGGCTAAGGCGCTTCGGAATCCAGGGGCGCTTCGGAATTCGCTCCCGGAGACAAAATGAACGACGCTCGCAAGACCGGGAAGAAATAAAATCTGGTTCGTAACGAGACAGCGAGAGCCCCGGACACAATGCCGGGGCTTTTCGCTCCTATCTCGAGCGCGAGGATGCGCGAGCATCGGATCATCGGTGTTCGTCGCAATCTCCGACAGGTCGCGCGATGTGGCTGCCTGCCACGGTCGATCGCACGCGGATTTGACCGCCGTTGAACGGAGCCGGGAACTATTTCAAACGCGACGGAGCGCAGCAGGGCCGCCCACGCGCTGCCGGGCAGGGGTCGCGCTCGGCTGATCTGTGATACGGATAAGCGTGGCTTCGAAGGTCATGCCGGGCAGCTGTTTGACGGTTCCCTTGCATGATGCCGTGATAGCCGCGGCGGAATTGCCGCTCAGGGTCAAATCGACATTGTCGATGCCGAAAACCGAAGGTTGCCCCTGCGTGTGCCGCTGCGTGGCAATCAACGCCGTGAATGCGTCTCCGTCCTCGGCGTACGACCCGCTGTAGGCAAGCACGGTATCGCCGCCGGTCACTTTGCCGTCGTTCAGCTCGATAATGCCGGTTCCTTCTCCGCGCTGGGTTCTGAACCACGCGGAATAACTGCCGTTTCTAAGCATGGGTCACCTACGGTTCCCTGGCGCAGGTTCGATTGAGGTAACATAACCACCGATAGGTTGCCGGATGGTTTATCGGCTTGCGGAGATTTGCGAACCGCGCATGGCAGGCGCGGGCAGCACGCGGCCGGGCCGTAGCACGATCATCGGGGTTCGCCGGAGAATGGCTGCCGCAATGCGGACAGCCGGTCGAGCGCAGCTTGCGGGAGTGGGCCTTTCTGGACTGCGGCGAGTGCGTCCTCGAACTGTTGCGGCGTCGCCATGCCGACCAGGATGGTGCCCATCGCCGGGTGAGACAGCGCAAATCGCGTCGCGGCTTCGGCGAGGCTCGTGGCGAACCCCTCCTTGACCAGCGGCATCAGACGGCGTGCGCGATCGACATCGGCATCGTAGCTCATCGCCGAACCGATCGGCTCGGGCGCCGGACCCGCAATCGGGTGACGCTCGGCCGAGCCCGACAATGCGCCGCCGGCCAGCACGCGGATGCCCACCACTCCGACCCCGGCGGCCCTGGTGTGATCGAACATTCGTCCATAATCCTGCGCCGGATAGTTCGCCGGCAGTTGCCCGGCGGCGGAGGGATTGAGCATGTTGTAGACGACCTGGGCGCTGTCGAAGGCGCGGGCATCGATCACCTGGTTCAATGCCGCCGTATCGCCCACGGCCGTCATCCCGAGAAAACGAATCTTGCCCTGCTGACGCAGGCGTTCGAACGCCGGCACCACGTCGTCGAGCACCTGTCGGACGCTCAGCGCATTTCCGCCGCCCGTTGCGGTAATCGGATTGTGCAGGTGAAAGATCTCGACCCGTTCGAGGCCCAGTCGCGCCAGGCTGCCTTCGAGCGACATCGTCACGGCATCGGCGATGCGGCCGTACTCGCCGGGCGGCAACCGGACCTTGGTGCCGACGGCAATGTTGGCCGGCTTCAGCTTTCGCAAGATGCGGCCGAGGTTGGTTTCCGATTCGCCGTTGCCGTACTGCACCGCCGTGTCGAAATAGTTTACGCCGGCGGCGATCGCGCGTGCGATGACACGTTCCTGGTCGGCGGGATCGCCGCGTACCATGAATCCGCCCACCGCGCCGCAGCCGAAGCCCAGCACCGAGAGCTGCATTCCCGTGCGCCCAAAGACCCGCAATTGCATCGACGTTCCTCCGGCTGACGGCACGCATAATACTCCAAATTGCCGCCCCCGGTCATCCATCAATGCCATTGCGTCGGACGCATCAGGCTTGCGGCACGCTGATGTCGTGGCGTACCCGCCGGAGCCTGTCGTCGGGGACGCGCGAGCAACACGGACCCCTTGTCACGCGGGGTGAATCGAGGCTTATTCCGCCGGTTCGCCCGCACCTGTCGCGGAAAATCCTGATGCCGAAAATCACGATCGTCGAAACCGGTCTCGTTTCGCCCGAGCGTCGCGCGCGGCATGGCTCCTTTCCGCAGATGTTTGAACGGATGATCAGCGCGGCGGACGTCTCGGCGAGCTTTGCGACGATTCGGCTCGCGGACGGAGAAGGGCTGCCCGATCCCGCCGGGCTGGAAGCCATCCTGATCACGGGATCGCCAGCCGGCGTCTACGACGATCTCGACTGGATCGCGCCGCTCGAGCGCTTCGTACGCGCGGCGTATGAAGCGAGAATTCCAATGGTCGGAGTCTGCTTTGGTCATCAATTGATCGCCCAGGCGCTTGGCGGAACGGTGCGCCAATCGGAGCGGGGCTGGGGGATCGGGCGCCACGTCTATGATGTCGTGCCTGGTAACGGCGTGATCGACGGGGAGAAGATCGCGATCGCCTGTTCGCATCAGGACCAGGTCATCGCGCCGCCCGCCGGCGCAACGACGATTCTGCATTCGACGTTTACGCCGCACGCCGGACTTCTCTATGCAAACGGCGCTGTCCTGTCGGTGCAGCCACATCCCGAATTCACCGCGGCCTTTGCTGATATTTGTTGCGAGAAAGCCGGCCAGGACAGCGCTCCCGAAGCGTTGGTCGCGACCGCCAGGGCCTCGCTGGAACAGCCGCTCGACAGCGCCGACCTCGGCCGGGCGATCGCGCGCTTTCTGGCAAAGCCCCGCACATCGTGAGCCCTTCCGCTCGCGACACGTCGGCTCCCGTCAGTTTGGGGGCCGACCGTCTCTGAAGGCCGTGCTTTTGAAACCCGCATATCGCTGCGCTCATGGGTTGCGGCTCGGCCGCTGGCCCGGGAGCGCGGCGCTGCCAACGCGACCGTAACCCGGTTGGGCAAATCACCTGGACGGTGTTTCGCCCCCTCTGTCCAGCCCCTTTGGCAAAAATATTCTGATTTTCCGAAGGCGCAAATCACCTTATATCAGCGGCCGTCCCGCCCCACTCAGGGGCGTTGCGCAACGTCACGAAACGCGGGGCGGGATGCGGTGGACGCGGATGGTGCCGTAGACGACGGCGCCTGATGCGGACGGCGAAGTCGTGTGGTCCTGACGCCCCGACGCTGGCGTCAAGTTCGCGGGAAGCAATTCTCGCGGGCGATGGTGGCAAAAAAGCCCGGTCGCCAGGGAGAGCTCGAAGTAAGCCGTAAACCATTGCGCGGGGAATGCCGGGCAATTCCGGTGTGACCTGACAACGCGTGTGCGTCCACCCACTACCCCTGCACACGCGGCTATCGGGCGCATCGGGCGCCCGGCATTCCCTGCGCCCTCTGATGGAAGAGGGCGGGAATTTTCCAGCACAACTCGCGCGAAACGTGCGGCGAGATCGCGAAACCGTGTTTGCATTCTCAACCGTCGTCACCCGCGAATGCGGGTGATCCAGTATTTCAGAGGCGTCAGTGATCGGATCGATAGGCCGCGGCGTACCGGATCCCCGCGTTCGCGGGGATGAACAATTGCGGGACCGATCGGCGCTAGTCGAACAAACTCGACACCAACTCTTCCGACGCCGTGCGCGCGATGGCTTCGGCGATCAGCGGGGCCGATCGACAGCGTGCGGATGTTCTTCGCGTTCCGCACCGCCTCGGTCGGCAGGATCGAGTCGGTGATCACGAGTTCCTTCAGCCGGGAGCCGATGATGCGGGCGGCGGCGCCGCCGGAGAGCACGCCGTGGGTGATGTAGGCGTAGACTTCCTTGGCGCCGTTGGCGAGCAGCGCGTCGGCGGCGTTCACCAGCGTGCCGCCGGAATCGACGATGTCGTCGACCAGGATGCAGGTATAGCCGGCGCAATCGCCGATCACGTTCATGACCTCGGATTCGCCGGCGCGTTCGCGGCGCTTGTCGATGATGGCGAGCGGGGTGTTGATGCGCTTGGCAAGGCCGCGCGCGCGCACCACGCCGCCGACGTCGGGCGACACCACCATGACGTTGGCGAGGTCGAAGCGCTCCTTGATGTCGCGCACCATCACCGGCGAGGCGTAGAGATTGTCGGTCGGGATGTCGAAGAAGCCCTGGATCTGCGCGGCATGCAGGTCGAGCGTCATGACGCGGTCGACGCCGGCACGGGTGATCAGATTGGCGACCAGCTTGGCCGAGATCGGCGTGCGCGAGCCGGATTTGCGATCCTGCCTGGCGTAGCCGAAATAGGGCATCACCGCGGTGATGCGGCGCGCCGACGAGCGGCGCAGCGCGTCGGTGATGATCAGAAGCTCCATCAGATGGTCGTTGGCCGGATACGAGGTCGACTGGATGATGAAGGCGTCGGAGCCGCGGACGTTTTCCTGGATCTCGACGAAGATCTCCATGTCGGCGAAGCGCCGGACCACGGCCTTGGTGAGCGGCAGATCCAGCCCCTCGGCGATGGCCTGCGCCAAAGCGGGGTTGGAATTGCCGGCGACGAGCTTGATGGAGCCATTCTTGGCCGACATCGTTGCTTTCCCCCGCGCCTTGCTGGAGACAATATTCAGCATATCGGGATACCCACGAAACCGGCAATGTTGACGGCGTGGTGATATCAAGGAGTTAGCTTGGCTGGCAACCCATCGGCCCGGTTTTCCCGGCAAAAATGGCCGCTCAGGCGGTGATTTGACTAATGGTCGGTGTAGCCGAGCGAACTGACGCGCAATTCGCCGGATGCGGGCGCCGGCGCGTCCGCGCTGGCCACCGCCGGGGCGCGCTTGTCGGGGGCGGGCAGCGGCGCTTCCGCCGGACCGGTTCCGTTGATCATGGCGCTGAGGCCGCTCAAGCCCGCCTGCGCGATCTTCCGCAACACCAGGTCGTCGGCCGCCGCCCAGGGATCGCGCCCGGCCTTGCCGGCCGGCTCCTCGCCGGAAAGCCGCAGCGCCCGCTGCTGGTCGCGGTCATAGACGTCCCAGACCCAGGCGATCACGGCGCGGCCGCGATTGACCTGGGCGGAGAGGTAGCTCCGCACCCGGTAGGAGGCCGCGCCTTCGCGCGAGACGATCGAGAGGCTGCGCAGCTTCGATTCGCTGTCCAGCACGCTCACCATGCGGTCGAAGACCTGCGGCGGCGGACCGTCGATCGATTCGAAGGTGACGGTGGGGCTTGCGCCGGTGCTGGCCATCGCAAAAGAACCGCTCGCCGCGCCACCGCCGGCGCAGCCGCCAAGCCCGCAGGCGATCGCGAGCAGAACGGCGGCCGCCGCGGCTCGCGGCGCGGTCCGGCTGGCAAGGCGCAGCATGGCGATGGTGTCCCTCATCGCCCCGAGCGATATCGTTAAAATGCGTTAAGGTCTAGGGCAGGGAGGAACCCGCTGAACGCAAAATTCCCATTGTGCTATTCGCGCGCCAGCGCAATCGCATGAACGTGGCGGCCGTAGTCCGGTTCTTTCCGGTGCACCGAGCGGCGGTAGCTGTAGAAACGCTCGTCGGAATAGGTATCGAGGCCGAGGTCGTCGATCATCAGCACGCCGGCGTTTTCCAGCCGCATCCGGATGAAGCCGGCGAGATCGAACATCGCATGGCCTTCGCGCTGCGAGGGAAGAAAGAACACGGCGTTCTCCGCATCGGCCTCGATGAAGCGCTCGACGAATTCGCCGCCGACTTCATAGGAGTGCTGGCGGATCAGCGGGCCGATGGCGGCGACGATGCCGCCGCGCTCGGCGCCGAGTTTTTCCATGGCCTCGATGGTGGATTCCAGAACGCCGGTCAGCGCGCCCTTCCAGCCGGCATGCGCCGCCCCGATCACGCGCGCGTTCGGATCGACGAACAGGATCGGTCCGCAGTCGGCCGCGGTGACGCCGATGGCGAGACCTTCGGCCCGCGTGACGATGGCGTCGGCGCGCGGCCGTTCGCCCTGCCAGGGGCTGGTCGGCCACCACCGCATCGGGCGAATGGATCTGCCACACGCTGAGAAAATTCTCAGGGTTAACGCCGATATGCTCCGCCATCCGGCGGCGGTTTTCCGCGACATTGCCGGGATCGTCGCTGGAGCCGAGCCCGCCATTGAGGCTGCCGTAAAAACCGTCGGACACGCCGCCGTCGCGGGTGAAGAAAGCGTGGCGCAGGCCGGGAATGGCCGCGAGCAGCGGCGAAGCGAGCGTCACGGCCGTTCCGTCCTGTCGTCCGGCTGCTCGTCGGCAAATCCCGCCAGCGAGGCGAGGTGGGGTTCGGAGACCGCGAGCACCTTGAACATCGATCCCATGCCGCCGCGGCCGCCGCCGATCAGCCGTTTCAGCGCGCTCGATATATCCTCGGAAACCTCGTGGCTGGCCTTGGCCATCAGGGTCACCGCGCGGGTTTCGATGCCGAGCCGCTTGAGGAATTCGCCTTGCGGCACCGGACCGTGGACGCGCGCGCCGATAGCCTCGGCGGCGCGCGCCAGCGCCTCGAAATCGACATGGGCGGTCACGTCGGCCTGGCCCGGATTTTTCAGGGGATCGGCGAAGCTGTGCCGGGCGATGGCCTGAAACGTATCGCCGGCGTCGCTGCGGAGGTGGCCGTAATCGACGATCAGCGCAGCCCCGTCCTGGTCGCGCACCCGGCTTGCGATCTTCATGATCTCGGCGTCGGGCCGCCACTCGAACACGGCGCCCACCGGAGCCGCGCGCACCAGCGGCGGCAGCAGCACCTCGAAGCGCGGGGTCGGCTCGGCGGCGGTGCCGAACACCAGCTTGCCGCCGGCGTCGATATCGACGGTGCGTTCGTGCCAGCCGGCCTCGCGCCTCACCACCTGATGGATCGGCAGCACGTCGAAATATTCATTGGCGAAGATGACCGCGGGACCGTCGGGGATGTCGTCGATGGTTTCATGCCAGGCGATATTGCGCGCCCCCGACAGCGTCGATTTCTGCTTTTCGCGCAGCACCGGATTGATCTCGACCAGATGGACGCTGAGCGCCTGGTACAGCGGCGGCAAAACCCGCAGCGCGCGCAGCGCGTCCGCCATCATGGTGCCGCGGCCGGGCCCGAGTTCGATCAGCCGCAATAGCGGCGGCGAGCCGATCGCCTTCCAGACCGAGGCGGCCCACAGCCCCAGCAATTCGCCGAACATCTGGCTCACTTCGGGCGCCGTGGTGAAATCGCCCTCGCGTCCCAGCGGATCGCGCGAGACGTAATAGCCGAACTTCGGATGCGTCAGGCACAGCTCCATGTAGCGCCAGACCGGCATCGGCCCGGTTGTCTTGATCAGATTCTTGATCTCGGACTGCAGCGGCGAGTATTCGGTCACGGCCTGCTTTCGGCTGGGGTCTGTTGGCGCTTCGGCGATTTGCGGCGCCATGCCACCACAATAATGATGGCCCCCGCAATAACCATCGGCACCGACAACAGCATGCCCATGGTCAGCCCGCCCCACAAAAATCCGAGCTGCGGGTCGGGCTCCCGGAAAAATTCACCGGTGATGCGGGCCATGCCGTAAAACATGACAAAACTGCCGAGTATCAGCCCCGGCCGCTTCAGGGCGCCGAAACGGATCATCACGGCCAGGATCGTGAACAGCACGATTCCCTCGAGCCCCGCCTCGTAAAGCTGGCTGGGATGGCGCGGCAGCGGCCCGCCATTGGGAAATACCATCGCCCAGGGCACGCTGGAGTCCGCCGGCCGGCCCCACAACTCGCTGTTGATGAAATTGGCGAGCCGGCCGAGAAACAGCCCGATCGGTCCGACCGCGGTGGTGATGTCGCCGAGCGACAGGACCGGGATGTCGTTCTTGCGGCAAAACAGGATCACCGCGGCGACGCAGCCGAGGAAGCCGCCGTGGAACGACATGCCGCCCTTCCAAAGCTCAAGGATCTCGGCCGGATGCGCGGCGAAGAACGGCAGGTTGTAGAACAGCACATAGCCGGTGCGGCCGCCGAGGATGATGCCGAGCGTGACCCAAAGGATAAAATCGTCCATCTGCGGCAGCGTGATCGGCGCCGGCCCGCCCCACAGCCTGTCGTTCTTGATCAGCGAGCGCGCGTAGACCCAGCCCAGCACGATGCCGCCGATATAGGCCAGCGCATACCAGCGGATCGCAAACGGCCCGATTGCAATGGCAATCGGGTCGAACACCGGAAAGGCGATGATGAGGAAGGGCATCGGACCTGCGGCTTACTTGGAGAGGTTACGGCGATAAAGCGCCAGCAGCCGCTCCCAATGCCGCTCGGCCGCATCGCGATGATAGACCGGCCGCTTCGGAAAAGCGAAGCCATGATGGGTGCCGGGATAGATCTCGACCTCGGCGTTGGCGCCCTTCATCGATACCGTGACCTGGTCGATGATCTCCTGCGGGGCGTAGATATCGGTTTCGGCGCAGCCGAAATAGAGTTCGGCTTTTGTTTTCGTTCCGGCGAGATGCGGACTATCGGGTTGGTCGGTGGCCAGATGGGTACCGTAGATCGAGGCTGCCGCCTTGACCCGGTCCGGGAAATGCGTCGCCGCGTTGATGGCGTATCGCCCGCTCATGCAGTATCCGACCGTGCCGACGATCTTCGCGTTCGCGGCCGCCTGCTTGTCGGCGTAGGCGAGGAGCGCGGTGGTGTCCTCCATCACAAGGGGAATGTTGATGGAGTTCATGTAGCCGAACATCCGCTTGCGCTCGGGCGCTTCCGGGTCCGGCGGTATCGGCCCAAGCTCCATGACGCCGGACCGGTAGTACAGATTCGGCAGCATCACGTAATAGCCTGACGTCCCGAGCCGGCGCGCCATGTCGCGCAGTTCCTCGCGGATCGCCGGTGCGTCCATGTAGAAGATGATGACGGGAAACGGGCCGCCGCGTTCGGGATGGGTGATGAAGGTGGTGGTGTGACCGTCCTTGGTGGGGATTTCGATCTGCTGGTCGATCATGGGGCGTTTCTGCTCGCTGTTCGGTTTCGCGATTTTTTGGCGCTGGCAATCGATACGATTGCAAGGAAACCATACCATGACAAGGCAACAGGCCGTGTCGGACGACCAGATCAGCCTTGAACTGCGCCGTCCGGATCGCCATTGTCTGATGGAACAGCTGTGCGCAGCCGACCGGAGATCGACCAGAGATGACCCAGACCAATAATCGGTTTTTCGACGAGATCGGGCGTCTGATGAATGACGCCGCCGGCGCCGCCCAGGGAGTCAAGCGCGAGGTCGATGCGGTAGTCCGCAACCAGGCCGAAAAAATCCTGCGCGACCTCGACATCGTCAAGCGCGAGGAGTTCGAGGCGGTCAAGGACATGGCGCGGCTGGCGCGCGAGGAAAACGAGGCGCTGAAGGCGCGCATCGCAGTGCTGGAAGCCAAGCTCGGGGTTTCCCACGCAGCGCCGGATTCGGCAGCCTGAAGACGGACGGGTAGGCGTTCCTCCTGTTCGATGTCGTGCCCGGATCTGATCCGGGCATCCGTCGGACTTCACGAGGTCAAGCCCGGCAATCATGGCTTTAGGGGCTCTGGCCCCCAAAACCCTCACAAAAATCCCCGCATTTCCTTGTCATTTCGGGACTTTGGGGCTAGAACGCCGCCACGTCCGCAGCCCCCGCACCCCTGGAGGCTTGCTGTGGAGTGCAACCGGGCCGCGATGCGGCCTTTAACTTTTTAGAAAACAAGGACTTAGAGAGATGGCGACCGTCAAGGAATTGAAGGCGACCGCACGTCCGAAGAGCGGCAAGGGGGCCGCCCGGGCAGAGCGTCGCGCCGGGAGAGTGCCCGGAGTGATCTATGGCAACAACCAGCCCCCCGTGACCATTTCGGTCGACGATACCGAACTGCGCCAGCGCATCCTGGCCGGCCGGTTCCTCACCACGATCTACGACATCGATCTCGAGGGCAAGAAGCACCGCGTGATTCCGCGCGACTTCCATCTCGATGCGGTGCGCGATTTCCCGATCCATGTCGATTTCATGCGGCTCGGCGAAGGCGCGACCATCCGCGTCAGCGTTCCCCTGCACATCCAGAACGCCGAAACGGCGCCCGGCGTGAAGCGCGGCGGCACCGTCAACATCGTCACCCACACCATCGACCTGGAATGTTCGGTCGATAACATTCCGCAGTATGTCGAGGCCGACGTCAGCGGGCTGGAAATCAGCCACTCGCTGCATCTGTCCGACATCAAGCTGCCGGCTGGCGTGAAGTCGCTGTCGCGCGAAGACGTGACGCTCGTGACCATCGTGCCGCCGTCCGGCTACGCCGAAGAACTCAAGGCAGCTGCGGCTGCCGCGGCGGCCGGTCCGGCTGCCGCTGCTGCGCCCGGTGCTGCTCCGGCGGCCGGTGCCGCTGCCGCGCCTGCGGCAGGGGCTGCTCCCGCAGCCGGCGCGAAGGCGCCTGCGGCCGGCGCCAAGGCGCCTGCCGGCGGTGGCGACAAGAAGAAGTAACCGGGCGCGGGATGCCGCGTCATGCGACTCTTTGTTGGCCTCGGCAATCCCGGCGCGAAATACGCGCATAACCGGCACAATATCGGCTTCATGGCCGTCGATGAAATTGCGCGGCGTCATGGTTTCGCACCATGGCGCCGCCGCTTTCAGGGCGAGACGTCGGAAGGCACGCTCGATCACGAGCGGGTCATCCTGCTCCGTCCTGCGACCTACATGAACGACTCGGGGCGCGCGGTTCAGGAGGCCGCGAATTTCTTCAAGCTGTCGGCGGGCGAGATCACCGTGTTTCAGGATGAGCTCGAACTGCCGCCGGCCAAGGTGCGGGTCAAAGTCGGCGGCGGCATCGCCGGTCACAACGGCCTGCGATCGATCTCCTCGCATATCGGCAACGACTATCGCCGGGTGCGGCTCGGGATCGGACACCCCGGCATCAAGGAACTGGTGCACAGCTACGTGCTGGCCGATTTCGCCAAGAGCGATCGCCCCTGGGTCGAGGCGCTCTGCGAAGCGGTCGCCGACAATGCCGGACTGCTCGTCACCGACCGCGATTCGACGTTCCAGAACAAGGTGCATCTGGCGATGCAGGCCAAGGGATTTTTCGACAAGGATGACGGCGGCGCGGCGTAACGCGTTTCCGGTCGCGACGAACAGGTTTCAGGACACATCATGGGATTCAAATGCGGTATCGTCGGGTTGCCCAATGTCGGCAAATCGACGCTGTTCAACGCGCTGACGGAGACGGCAGCCGCCCAGGCGGCGAATTATCCGTTCTGCACCATCGAGCCGAATGTCGGCGAGGTCGCGGTGCCCGATCCCAGGCTCGACAAGCTCGCCGAGGCCGGCAAGTCGGCGCAGATCATTCCGACCCGGCTGACTTTTGTCGACATCGCCGGGCTGGTGCGCGGCGCGTCAAAAGGCGAGGGGCTCGGTAACCAGTTTCTCGCCACCATCCGCGAGGTCGATGCGGTCGCGCATGTGGTGCGCTGCTTTGAGGATTCCGACATCACCCATGTCGAAGGCAAGATCGCGCCGCTCGCCGATATCGAGACCATCGAGACCGAGCTGATGCTCGCCGATCTCGACTCCCTGGAAAAGCGCGTCGACAACCTCGCCAAGAAGGCCAAGGGCAGCGACAAGGAAGCCAAGGAACAGCTCGACCTCGTCAACCGCGCGCTGGTGCTGCTGCGCGAGGGCAGACCGGCGCGGTTCCTCGAGCGCAAGCCCGAGGAGGAGCGCGCCTTCGGCATGCTTGGATTGCTGACCTCCAAACCGGTGCTTTACGTCTGCAATGTCGAGGAAGCTTCGGCCGCCAAGGGCAACAGGTTTTCGGAAGCCGTGGCCGAATACGCCGCGAAGGAAGGTGCGGTTGCGGTGACCATCTCCGCCAAGATCGAAGCGGAGATCGCGACGCTGTCGCGCGACGAGCGCGCCGAGTTTCTGGAGACGCTGGGGCTGGAGGAAGCCGGGCTCGACCGCCTGATCCGCGCCGGCTACCAGCTGCTCGACCTCATCACCTATTTCACGGTCGGGCCGAAGGAGGCGCGGGCCTGGACCATCCACCGCGGCACCAAGGCGCCCGCCGCCGCCGGCGTCATTCATACCGACTTCGAAAAGGGCTTTATCCGCGCCGAGACCATTGCCTATGCCGACTACGTCGCGCTCGGCGGCGAGGCCGGCGCGCGCGATGCCGGCAAGCTGCGGCTGGAGGGCAAGGAATACGTCGTCGCCGACGGCGACGTCCTGCATTTCAGGTTCAATAACTAACGGATCTGGCCCTGGTCGCGGATGGCGCCGAGATGCTCGTTGATGCGAAACACGATCAGGACGAATTCCGCGGCGATGCGCGAAAACACCACGCCGACGACCACGCTGGCGATCGAGGACAACAGCAGGATGAACCCGCTGAACGGGCTGATTGCCATCGCCGCCAGGCCGGAAAAGATGCCGGAGATGCCGAACAGCGTAACCAGTGCGATGACCAGCCAGTAGAAGGTCTTGATGATCGTGGGCGTGATGAAGCGGTCCCACTGAAACAAATCCCGAAATTCAAACATCGGTCGTTCTCCCCCGGCAAGTCGAATATCAGTCGCGTTAAAACCCGGCGTTGACGCACAGGGCCTAGCCCCGAACGCCGTCCCGGGCAAGATCGGGAACGAGCACCAAGTGCGGTACTCGCCCGCAGGGCACGAGCCATGCGGCCGGGCCGGTTGAGATTGCTGCAAATAACGGCCACAATCGGGCTTCCCTCGCCACAATCCCCCATCATGACACTGACCTTCGAAGATTTCCCGCCCGGCCATTTCGGCACATTCGGACCGCGCCGCGTCACGCGCGAGGAGATCCTTGCCTTCGCGGCCGAGTTCGATCCGCAGCCGATGCATCTCGACGAAGAGGCGGCATCGAAATCGATGCTGAAGGGCCTGTCGGCTTCGGGCTGGCATCTGTGCTCGATCATGATGCGGATGATGTTCGATTTCTACATCGGCCGCACCGCGTCGCTGGGCTCGCCCGGCGTCAACGAACTGCGCTGGCTGGCGCCGCTTCGTCCCGGGGACGATCTGACCCTCGATATCGAGGTGATGGAGGCGAGGGTCTCGCGCAGCCGTCCCACGACCGGCATCGTGACCTTCAAGGCGCTGGTCCGCAACGCCGCGGGACAATCGCTGTGCGAAATGGTGTCGCCGATCATCGTGGAGCGGCGCGCCGGCGCCGTGGCGGAGCAGGCCGGCTGATGCGCTTTTTCGAGGACATCAAGGTCGGGCAGCGGCGCGAACTGGGGCCGTTCACCTTCACCGCCGACGCAATCAAGAACTTCGCCGCGCAATTCGACCCGCAGCGTTTTCATCTCGACGAAGAGGAAGGCAGAAAGTCGCTGTTCGGCGGACTCGCGGCTTCGGGCTGGCATGTCGGATCGGTCTGCATGAAGCTGATGGTGGCCGACGGACAGCGCCTGGCCAGGGAAGCCGCCGCGCGCGGCGAGGAGGTTGCGATCTGGGGACCGTCGCCGGGCTTTCGCGAACTGCGCTGGATCAAGCCGGTGCTGGCGGGCGACACCATCAGGTTCTTCAGCGAGGTCGAATCGCTGCGGACGTCGGATTCCCGCCCCGAATGGGGCATCGTGCAGGCCCGCAACACCGGCACCAACCAGCGCGGCGAACTGGTGTTCTCCTTCCTCGCCACCGCCTTCGTGCCGCGCCGGGGCGCCGGCGCCTGATTCGGCATCGCGGCGCCGCTGCGGAACGATTTCCCCGCTAACGCATTTTGAACCTTGTGCCCGTCATAATGATGTGGGGCATACGAGGGGACGACCATGGCAGACCAAACCAGCCTGAAATTCGTAGGCTTTATCTTCGCCACCGTGACGCTGGTGGTGATGCTCACGACCGGGATGGTGGTGAAGGGCTATGCCGACGGCGCCTATTCGCTGGAAAGCGCACCGGTCGCCAGCCGTTCGGTCAGGATTCGGTAACCATAGCGCCAAATCGCGCCCGGCGAATCATCACGAGCCCGGCGGAAAATCAGCGGCTCCAGATCAGCGCCAGCACCACCACCGCCACGGCCAGCAACCCGACAAACCGGATCATGATGGTGCCCATCCGCTGCGGCGCAGCCCGCAACGGAATGGGATCGGTATGTTCCGGCCGCACGCTTTTCATGAAGATTGCCCCCAGGGAATTCGCCGCCCCGCGACAGCGCCTGCTCTTGGTCGCGGCACGGGCCCGGCAAGTTCAAAGGGCGTTCCAGCCAAAATGAAACCGCCGCGCTTCCCTTGTCGGGAAGGCGGCGGGTATCGAACGCAGCAGCGGCTGGCGCAGCAGCGAATCAGCTGTTGCGAAGGCCGTCCGCGGCGCGCTTCCATTGCGCGACATTGTCGGCGATCATGCGCGTGGACTTCATCGCGGCCTGGCTGAGCTGGGCATAGCCGGAGATCTCGCGCTGCACCCGCTGGCCTTCGGCGTGCAGCAGGTCGCGCAGGCTTTCCAGTTCGGAGATCAGATTTTCGATCTCGCCGAGCGAGGTCCCCGCGACGCGCTGGATCAGCGAGTTGACGTTGTTGACGGTGGCCTCGGTGTTCGGCTCCAGCGCGGTCTCCCCGCTGGCGAGCATGCTGGGCGCGCGGCGCAGATAGGCGATGTCGTTGCGGACGAAATCACGGATGCCGGCCTCGACTTCCGAGACCGCGGCGAGGTTGGAGTCCTCTTCAGTCGATTCAATTGAATCAATTTTTTCAGAACGAATGGCAGTCATCGGCTGTTCCCCTGTTTCGCGTAGCGATGCGAGTGTCCCCCGCACGACGAAAGTTGCAGTAGGGCCATCAGGGCTGCCGATTTTGACCGCATCGGGGCCAATATGCGGCAATGCTCGATCTTTCGTGGGAAGCGCGCGAGCCGGCCGCTGGCGGCGGTCACCAGCTGCGCTTGAATCCCGCGGTGAGGCTCTTGTTGGTGATGCCGAGCGGCGTTTCGCCGATCGAGCCTGTTATGCTGACGCCATCGAACAACTTCTGTTCGGCGCCGATCCTGCGAAGCCATTTGTCGTCGCTGGAGGAAAGCGACTGGCCGGCGATCAGGCTGGTGCCGGTGTCGGCAATGCTCAGTTTGGCCGATTGTTCGGTTTCATAGCTTCGCGCCGGCCGCGCGGCGAGGCCGGGCAGCGGAAGGATGCCCGGCTGGATGACGTTGTAGCCGTTTTGCAGGGTCAGCGAATACTGGTCGCCGAGCGGCAGCGACTTGCTCAGGGAGGTGCCGAGCTTGCTGCTCTCCTGCCCGGGATCGATGCGGGCTTCGACGGCCGTCTTGTCCCAGATCGATCCGACGCCGGGAGCGGTGATCGCGGCCCATGCGGTTCCCGTGGATTGCGGCGCGTCGCCGCCGTTGGCCACTTTTTCCGACAGCAGCTCCGACATCGTCGCAGGCTGCCGCGCCACGGTCATATCGGCGCCGATCCTGGTGTCCCAGAACGGCGAGAGCGGCCGCTTCACCGAGACTCCCTCCGAACCGTTGGCATTGTTCCTGGACGACCACGACATATCGCTGCCCGCCGCCGCTCGCGGCGAACGTGCCTTCGCCACCGGCCGGGTCGGCAGCGTGGAGGCGTCGACGTCGAGCTGGCTCCAGTCCAGCTCCAGACCCTGGATGTCGGAATCGTCCGCATCGGGCGTGGCGGCGGCTTCCGCCGCCGGGCTTTCCGGATCTTCCTGTGCCGGTACCGTCTGCGCGCTCACCTGCAGCACCGGCGCCATGCCGAAGCCGGCCGCCAGCATCAGCAGCACGGCCCTGCCGTATCGTGTTCTGGAGATCATCACCCCGCCCGCATTCCAAGTGGGGCATTGATGCGTGCACAACGGCGCGAAATTGTGGCGGCGGCTGACGGGCGCGTTTGCATCAAGCTCGTCATGCCCGCGACAAGCCCGGCCATGACGACGAAATGAACGAGTTGGGCAAACTCACGCGAACGACGGGATCTTCGGCAAATGGATCGGACGGCCGAGCGCCTGCTCCACCAGATCGAAGGTGTCGACGAGAACGCGGATGCTGGCGAGCCGGCCGGCCTTGAACTGCGCGAAATGCGCGATCCGCAGCGAGATCGGCTTGTCGGTGTCCAGCGTGGTCAGCGTATAGCGCAGCATCGATGCCGCGGAATCCACGCCCAGCATGATGGTCTCGCGATCGAAGCGGCGAACCCGGATGTTGTCCGCGATCTGCCGCAGCACCTCCAGCACGGCCGCCTTGCCGCGGCGCGCGCCGAGAAACGGAAACATGTCGATCGGCCCATACACCGCCCAGTCGACATCGTCATCGATCAAGTCTTCGAGTTCATCGTGGCGGCGTTCGTTGATGGCGCGATGCAACGCGCGCGAGAAACGCCAGAGGCTGTGCTCCGTCATGCTTTCTGCTTCCTGAACTGGATTTCCTAATCAGCAAACGGCCCTCGCGGGGTCGGCAATGACGCCCGGCCTGGTTGCTGCACTTCAATGGTTGAAGCTTCAAATAGACTCATCCGGCCGAAACGCAACGCGCAATATTGCATTGCACAAATGCGGATCGGTTCCACACATTTAGGTGTCGTGGCGGCGCAGCGGCTCCTGCTCGATGGCGATTTCGGCGTCGCGCAACGCGATCACGCCGAACAGCGCCGCGCCGCCGAGCCCGCCGATCGCGGCGCCCAGCGGCATGAAGGTGAAGAACACCAGCATGCCGCTATAGCCTTCAAAACCGGTGGTTTTGAAGATTTCGACCCAGGCCAGCCCGGCGCCGATGCCGAGCGCGGCGCCGCCGAGCGCGCCCAGCACCAGACCCAAAAGCACGAGCAACGCAATCTTCATGAGGGTGGTTTCGCCGGTCGATGTTCGCTTTAGCCCATGATGAGACGCGGCAGCGGCGGCAAGGTTCAAGGCGGCGCGGAAAATAATGTTGGGTCGGCAAGCCGACATTGCACCGTCCGGCGGGCGGGCCAGCGGGGCCAGCGCTCCGGAATGACCGGCGAGGCCGGCTATGCCTTATCCCGCATGTTTTCCGCCAGCACCGCGGCGACGTCGGTTTCGAGCACCTGCTGCACCAGGTCGAAGGAATCGATGATCTCGCGGATCTGCGCGATCCGGCCGTCGCGAAGCGTGTAGAAAACCGCGACGTCGAACTGCACGACCCGCTCGTTGCTCTGCTTGGTGAAGAACGCGCGCAGATAGGCCGCGACCTTGTCGCCCTCGGCGAGCACGATCGGCGCCTCGTAGCGAATGCTGGAGTAGCGGGCCTTCACGGTCCGCCACATCTCTCCGACCTCGGCCTTGCCGCGGCGGGGGCCCATGTGCGTCAGGATGTCGACCGGCGCGTGGGTGAGGAAATCGACATCGTCCGTGCAGCGCTCCAGCGCGGCCTCGACGTCGCCGGCAGAGAAATCATCGAGGAGGGCCAGCACGCACTGGCGGTTGATCTGCTCGGTCATGGTTTTTCTCCCGCCGGTGTTTTTTTCCGCCGGTGTTTGGCCCGGTTCGCATTTCCGGTTGCATTGTGGACCGAATTCCACCGCGATCAATCGGCAAAAAGTCTCGATCCCGTTTGACGTTAACAGTTCGAGAATGGTTCACGGCCGGTGGCTGTGTTTCCGGAGATCGCGGTGCGGCGCCGCAGCCGATGGCGCGGGTTTCTGTTCGACGCGCGCCGGCCGTTCGTCGCGTCTTTCTTCCCGCAAGCTGGATCCGCTTCGCATCGGGTAGCGGGCCGGCGATCGCCCGAAGCGCGGCCGCTCGCGCGGTCGTGAGCCCGTGGCCGCCGGCTGTCCCCGATTTAATGAAACATCGGGGCGCGCGGGCCGTTTGGATGGCACGGGCGACGATTTCCTTAAAGGAGACAAGCAATGATGAAATACGCATCCGTCGCCGTCGCGGCAGCCCTGCTGCTGTCGGGCGTGTCGGCCGCCTCGGCCGCAAGCCACATGTCGAAGGGGTCGACGGGGTCCGCCACGGCCGGCGACACGCTCGATCTGTCGGCCACGCAGCAGAAGGACATCTGGAAGGATCTCAGTCGGCACGCCACCAGCCAGACCGCGCCGTCGGGCTTCAATGCCACCGTCGGCGAGGCGATCCCCACGGGGGTGAGCACCTATCCGCTGCCGCGCCAGGCGGCGCGCGACGTGCCCGCGGTGAAGCCGTATCGCTACGCCATGCTGCAGGACAAGGTGCTGATCGTGAACCCGAACGACAAGAAGATCGCGGACGTGGTCGCGAAGTAACGGGCGCCGTCATTCCGGGGCGCGCTGCAAGGCCGCTCCCGGAATCTGCGCGGCCTCATGGCGAATTCACGATTCAAACAGCAATGACGGCGAGACATGCTTCGCGATCTCGCGGCGCAGTTCGCCCGAGGTTTGGCCGTTTCTTTCCGCCCTCTCCAGTCAGAGGGCGCAGGGAATGCCGGGCGCCCGATGCGCCCGATAGCCGCGTGTGCGGAAGTAGTGGGTAATGAGCACACGCGTTGTCAGGTCACACCGGAATCACCCGGCATTCCCCGCGCAATGGTTTACGGCTTATAACGCGCTCTCCCTGGCGACCGGGCTTTCTTGCCACCATCATCCGCGAAAATTGCTTGTTCGCGAACTTGACGCCAGCGTCGGGGCGTCAGGACCACACGACTTCACCGTCCGCATCAGGCGCCCTCGTCTTCTGCGCCATCCGCGTCCACCGCATCCTGTCCCGCGTCCGCGACGATCTCGAGCCGCCCCTCAGTGGGTCAGGACGGCGGTGAGTTATAAGGTGATTTGCGACTTTCGGAAAATCAGAATATTTTTGCAGAAAGGGCTTGACAGAGGGGTCGAAAAATCGCCCAGGTGATTTGCCCGGCGGGTTGCCCGGATCGAGGGAGCTGAGGGGAGAGTTTTTCTATCTGTCATTCCGGGGCGCGCAAAGCGCGAACTCCGATGTGCAATTGCACATCGTAGAATCCCGAGATTCCCGATGCGCGATTGCGCATCTGAGGCCTGGTCCGGAGCCTGTCATCGGGCGGCGCAAAAGCGCCGACCCGTTGGGACCATCCCGGAATGACGAGTTATCCTATGTCGACGGAAGCCAGAAATTCCTCGGCCTTCTCGCGCGTCGGAAAGCGGCCAAGCTCGCGGTAGTCGGGATCGTCCTCGGCCGTATCGGGCGAACGAAGCGCGACGAATTCGCCGCCGTCCTGCGCGACAAGTTCGGTCAGATCCTCGCTGTCGAAGGGCGTCATATCCCGCGCCCCGCAATGCGGACATTCGTCGTCGCACATGCAGGACCATTCATCGGTCCATCTGCGCCCGCAACGGTCGCATCTGTAGAAGTTGAGAAACCAGGCCATGTGAATCTCCTAAGTATGACCCAAGCGGCGCATATTAAGAGGCTAAAACACCGTCGTCGCGAGCCAGCGGGTCGCGCGAATGCGCGCCCGATGACAGGCTCCGCGAAGCAGTCCAGCCTTGCCACGCAAAGAAAGAATGGATTGCTTCGTCGCTGCGCTCCTCGCAATGACGGAAGCGCAAGTGGACTCTACGACCGCAAGCGATAATTACCACGCGACATGAATTCGATAAATCCACGGTCGCGCAAATATTGCAGCTGCTGACGTATCTTCGGTTTGACGTTCTGGTTGCCGGGATAGAGATCGCCGAGATGGCGCTCGAAGGCGTAGACTTCGTCAAGCGTGAAGTCACGCTTGCCGAGCGACTCCACGCATTTCATGACATCGAGCAGCCAGCCGCGCGTGTCCGGCGATTCGTTCCTGAGGAAGAGAGTCTTTTGCCATTCGGCAAGGACCAATTCCTTGGCGCGAACGACCCCGCTTTGGACGATATGGATTTTGCCCGAGTCTGGAACACGATCGAGCAGAATCTTTGAACCGATCCATCCGGCGCGACGGGCGGTCATCGCCAGCGGCTTTCGCTCCTCGATGATCTCGCGGACGAAGAAATGCTTCGGCACGATGAACAGGTTCACGACCGCAAGAGACTGGAGATCGTAATTCATGAGCAGCAGGTTCGGATTGTTGCTCGCGGCGAGACGTTCGCATTTGGTCCTGAACTCGCCGTCCAGCACTTTCGCGCCGAATTTGCCCTTCTGGCTCTTCAGCTCGAACTCTTCGGCGCAAGACGTACAAAAGAAATCGGCCAACGGGCTGTTGTTGGGGAAGGCGGATATCTTTGCATTGCCGCAGTGCGGGCAATACGCCCACGCGCTGACCCAGGCTTCGGTCCACGCGCGGGCATTTTGAGAACCGCTGGAATAGGACGATTGGGATTCCTCGAAGCCGAGTTTCATCACAACAGCGTAGCTAAACTCTTTTGAATTGCCAGCGCCGCCGAAGAGCTACCGCTTCTTCCATCCACCCCGGTGCCCCGGCGCTCGGCTGCTGGAGCGCGGGGAGGGGCCGAATTCGGGCCCGTGCATTTCGTCGCGCTACGCGTTTGCAGTGAGCTGACGCCCTCAAATCATGCCCTTGAACGCCATCCACCCCGCCAGCCATAGGATGAAGCCGACGACGGCGCCGAGAAGGGCACCGGCGATGCGGTGACGCCGCCATAGTAGTGCGCCCGGTATGATGCCGAGCACGAAACCCGGACTGCCGAAGATCAGCAAGATGGCGATCAGGCTGACGGGATCGTTGAGAATGCCGATGTCTGACAGCCGCTACCTCTTCTTCCACCCACCCCGATGCCCCGGGGCCCCACCGCTCGAGCGCGGCGCAGGCCCGAACTCCGGGCCGGACTGGCGCGAAGTCGGTGGGCTGGAAGATTTTGCTGCCGCTGCCGGCAGCCGGGCCGTCGAGCGAAGGCTTGCGCGGGGTGGCGCGGTTGGCGCGATAGGGCAGGGATTCCGGGCCGTGCATTTCGTCGAGATGGGGTTTGTGGACTTTGGAGGCGCTGCTGGCACCGCCCGTGGATCGCCCCTCACCCCGACCCTCTCCCCGCGAAGAGCGGGGCGAGGGGGAAGTGGCGCCGGTGCGCGGGGCGAGGGCGAAGAGGCGCCGCCGCGCTTCTTCATCGCGCTGGCCGGCAGGTTCGCGGCTTCGCCGTATTTCTTGGTGCCGGCATAGGCGCCGGCCTTGCCCTGCACGGTGCGCTGTTTGGCGGTCGGATCGTCGACCACGGCGAGCTCGGTGGCGCGCAGGCGCTTGACCTCGTCGCGCAGGCGGGCGGCTTCCTCGAAGTTCAGGTCGGCGGCGGCTTCGCGCATCCTTGTTTCGAGATCGGCCAGCACGGTCTCGAAATTGTGCCCGATCGAGATGATGTCGTCGGTCATGTCGTGGCCGCCGATTTCCACCAGCACATGGTCGCGCTCGTAGACGCTGTTCATGATGTCGCCGATGGATTTCTTGATGCTTTCGGGCGTGATGCCGTTGGCGGTGTTGTATTCGACCTGCTTCTCGCGGCGGCGGTCGGTCTCGGCGATGGCGCGGGTCATCGATCCCGTGATCTGGTCGGCGTACAGGATCACCCGGCCGTCGACGTTGCGCGCGGCGCGGCCGATGGTCTGGATCAGCGAGGTCTCGCTGCGCAAAAAACCTTCCTTGTCGGCGTCGAGGATCGCGACCAGCGCGCATTCGGGAATGTCGAGGCCCTCGCGCAACAGGTTGATGCCGACCAGCGCGTCGAAGGCGCCGAGCCTCAAATCCCTGATGATCTCGATGCGCTCGATGGTGTCGATATCGGAGTGCATGTAGCGCACGCGAATGCCCTGCTCGTGCAGATATTCGGTGAGGTCCTCCGCCATGCGTTTTGTCAGAACCGTGACGAGGCTGCGATAGCCGGCCTGCGCGGTGGCGCGGACCTCGCCGACGAGATCGTCGACCTGGGTGCGCGCCGGACGGATGTCGACCGGCGGATCGATCAGGCCGGTCGGGCGGATCACCTGCTCGACGAACACGCCGCCGCTTTCGTTCAGCTCCCACGCGCTCGGCGTCGCCGACACCGCGACCGATTGCGGGCGCATCATGTCCCATTCCTCGAAGCGCAGCGGGCGGTTGTCCATGCAGGAGGGCAGCCGGAAGCCGTATTCGGCGAGCGTCGCCTTGCGGCGGAAGTCGCCTTTGAACATGCCGCCGATCTGCGGCACGGTGACGTGGCTTTCGTCGGCGAACACCAGCGCGTTGTCGGGGACGTATTCGAACAGCGTCGGCGGCGGCTCGCCGGGGCGGCGGCCGGTGAGATAGCGCGAATAGTTCTCGATGCCGGCGCAGCTTCCGGTCGCTTCCATCATTTCGAGGTCGAAGGTGGTGCGCTGCTCCAGCCGCTGCGCTTCCAGGAGGCGGCCCTGGTTGTTGAGCTGGTCCAGCCGCAGCTTCAATTCGGACTTGATCGACTTGATCGCCTGCACCAGCGTCGGCCGCGGCGTCACATAGTGCGAGTTGGCGTAGATCTTGATGAATTCGAGCTCGTCCTGCTTGTGGCCGGTGAGCGGATCGAACTCCTCGATATTCTCCACGGTGTCGCCGAACAGGTTCACGCGCCAGGCGCGGTCCTCATAGTGCGCCGGGAAGA
Organism: uncultured Alphaproteobacteria bacterium; assembly: GCA_963721275.1. GTDB lineage: Bacteria > Pseudomonadota > Alphaproteobacteria > Rhizobiales > Xanthobacteraceae > Bradyrhizobium. Next base: position 189,338 of record CAVRIQ010000039.1, read on the forward strand.
TGTCGATGACGTCGCCGCGCACGCGGAAGGTGCCGCGGGTAAAATCGGCTTGCGTCCGCTTGTATTGCAGCGCCACCAGGTCGGCGATCAATTGCCGCTGGTCGATGCGCTCGCCCTTCTTCAGCGCGAACGTCATCGCGGTATAGGTCTCGACCGAGCCGATACCGTAGATGCAGGACACCGAGGCGACGATGATGACGTCGTCGCGCTCCAGCAGCGCCCGCGTCGCCGAGTGGCGCATGCGGTCGATCTGCTCGTTGATCGAGGAATCCTTCTCGATATAGGTGTCGGTCCGCGGCACGTAGGCCTCGGGCTGGTAGTAGTCGTAGTAGCTGACGAAATACTCGACCGCGTTGTCGGGAAAAAAGCTCTTGAACTCGCCATAGAGCTGCGCCGCCAGCGTCTTGTTCGGCGCCAGGATGATGGCGGGGCGCTGCGTCGCCTCGATCACCTTGGCCATGGTGTAGGTCTTGCCCGAGCCGGTGACGCCGAGCAAAACCTGGGTGCGGTCGTTGCGCGCGATGCCCTCGACCAGTTCCCTGATCGCGGTCGGCTGATCGCCCTTCGGTTCGTATTCCGACTTGATCACGAACGGCTGGCCGCCTTCGGATTTTTCCGGGCGCGGCGGGCGATGCGGCGTCCAGATTTTCACCTGGCCGTCGTCGCCCTTGAATTCGGGACGGCCTTCGCGGATCAGCGCTTCCAGCGCGTCGGCGGTGGCGGCGACCCCGAGCGCCTCCATCTTGTTGCGCGGCGGCCGCGCCATCGCGGCGGCGTCTTCCTCCTCGGTGGTGAAGCCGAGCTGTTTTGCCAGTTCGGGATCGAGCGTCGGGATGGTGAGCGATGGTGCCGTAATTGGCGGGCGCGAATTCGCGCTGCGGGGCTTCGCCGAAGCCGGGACTCGCTGAGGCACCCCCACCCTGACCCTCCCCCGCAAGCGGGAGAGGGAACGCAGGTTGCGACTTCGCGGTGTCACTTCTCTCGTCAGTACCCGGTGCTCGCGGTCTGGAGCCCTCTCCCGCTTGCGGGGGAGGGTTGGGTGGGGGCGATCCGCGGGAGGTGCTGCGCGTAAGCGACGCATCCTTCTTCGCCACATCATCGCCGCTGCCGCGCGTCGAGGCGCGGGCGCGATGGGCGGCGGCTTCGCCGCCGGCGCGGCGGTCCCAGGAATTGTCCGGTGGCGGCTGCAGCCCGGTGCCGGAGCCGAGGCCGCTCTCGCCGCGGTTGATCGCGGGATTGAGCAGTTCCGCCAGCGCCGGCCCGATCGGCTGTACGTCGGGGCGGTGGGCCTTTGAATTTGGCGCCTTGGATTTCGGGGCTTTTGCGGGCTTTTTCGGATGGTCTGGGTTCTTCGCCATGGGGCGAATATGGGATGAGTCCGGCGCACATAAAAGGGTAAAGCGCGTAACGGAAAGGCGGCCCGGCAGCATTGTCAGCAGCTGTCAGTACGGCCGTTCGTGTCCGTCATTCCGTCGCGTAACCCCGGAACGACAAGGACGTTGTTCCGGTCTGCAAAATCTATCTACACTGCCGCAGCTTCGAATTTTCCAGGGAACCCCCGTGCCCGCCAAAGTAAATCCGCTCGCCGGCAAGACTGCCGAGCCATCGATGCTGGTGAATGTGCCGCGGCTGGTGACCGCCTATTTCGCCGGCAAGCCCGACCCGTCGATATCGGCGCAACGGGTGGCGTTCGGCACCTCGGGGCATCGCGGCTCCGCCTTCAACAACGCCTTCAACGAGGCGCATATTCTGGCGGTCAGCCAGGCGGTCTGCGACCACCGCAGGGCCAGCGGCATTACCGGCCCGCTGTTCGTCGGCATCGACACCCACGCCCTGGCGGAGCCGGCGCTGGCGAGTGCGCTGGAAGTGTTCGCGGCCAACGGCGTCGAGGTGATGATCGACGAGCACGACGGCTACACGCCGACGCCGGTGATCTCCCACGCCATCCTCACCGCCAACAGGGGCCGCGCCAGCGGCCTCGCCGACGGCGTGGTGATCACGCCCTCGCACAACCCGCCGGAAGACGGCGGCTTCAAGTACAATCCGCCCAACGGCGGTCCGGCGGATACCGACGTCACCGGCGGCATCGAGCGCGCCGCCAACCGCTATCTCGAACACGATCTGAAAGGCGTCAGCCGCATCCCCTATGACCGCGCGCGCAAGGCTGCTTGCGTGCATCGCCATGACTATATCGGGCCCTATGTCGCCGACCTCGCCAATGTCGTGGACATGGAGGCGATCCGCAGCTCCGGCGTGAAGATCGGGATCGATCCGCTCGGGGGTGCCGCGGTGCGCTACTGGCAGCCGATCATCGAGCGCTATGGCATTGCCGCTACCATCGTCAGCGACGCGGTCGATCCGACCTTCCGCTTCATGACGCTGGACTGGGACGGCAAGATCCGGATGGACTGTTCGTCGCCTTACGCGATGGCGCGGCTGATCGGCATGCGCGACAGGTTCGATGTCGCCTTCGCCAACGACACCGACGCCGACCGCCATGGCGTCGTGACCCGCTCCGGCGGGCTGATGAACCCCAACCATTATCTCGCCGCCGCGATCGCCTATCTGTTCGAGCATCGCCCGCACTGGCGCACGGACAGCGCGGTGGGCAAGACCATCGTCTCCAGCGCGATCATCGACCGCGTCGCGAAAAAACTCGGCCGCCGGCTGGTCGAAACTCCCGTCGGCTTCAAATGGTTCGTCGACGGGCTGATCGACGGCTCGTTCGGATTCGCCGGCGAGGAAAGCGCCGGCGCCTCGTTCCTGCGGCGCGACGGAACGGTGTGGACCACCGACAAGGACGGCATCATCCTCGGCCTGCTCGCCGCCGAGATGACGGCGCGGACCAAATCCGATCCGAGCCAGCTGTTCGACAGGCTGACGGCCGAACTCGGCGTGCCCTACTACGAGCGGATCGACGCGCCGGCGACGCCGGCGCAGAAGAACCTGCTGAAGGCGCTTTCGCCGGAAAAACTCGCCATCAGGGAATTGGCCGGCGAGCCGGTGCGGACGGCGCTGACGGCCGCGCCCGGCAACGGCCAGTCCTTCGGCGGCATCAAGGTCTCCACCGACAATGGATGGTTCGCCGCGCGGCCTTCGGGCACCGAGGACGTCTACAAGATCTACGCGGAAAGTTTCAAGAGCGCGGCGCACCTGCGGCAAATCCAGCAGGAAGCGCAGAGCGCCATCGCCGAGGCGTTCAAGGGCTGAGCGAAGTCACAGCGTGAGCGCGGCCCGCAGGGTATGCGGCGCCGAGGTGTCGATCGCGTCCTGATGGATATGGCCGCATTTCGTGCATCGCAGGGTCCAGTGCTCCAGCCCCAGCCGTCCGGGGATGATGCGCTGGACCACCAGCCGGGTGCTGCAGAGCGGGCAGTCGGGCAGCGCCGCGGCGGCGGCTGACGGGATCGCCTTGGTCTCGGGTTTCGGCATCGGGGAGCGCCCATTCTCAAATCAGGCTAGCAGGCGGCAGCCTGCAGTTCGGGTTGCGGCATCGGTCCGGCGTATCGCTTGAGCTTGAGCTGGTCGATCTGCGTCTTTGCATCCGCGATCGCGGCGTCGGGATCGGACCACGCGAAGCCGACTTCGAGCGTCGAAAACGCAACGCCGTCGATGCTGACGGGCTTCAGGTCCGCCCGCCGGATCCGCGCGTGCCACAGGCCTCGGCCCGCCTCGAAAGACTCGATTCGAAAACCGTCATACTCGCAGTGCATGTCCCGACTCCGCGTATTGGGAGGTGAGAAAACCATGGACGGCCGAAAACGGATGTGAACTCGTTCACATGTCGGTCATTTTCTTTAATTGGGAGGCTTGTTCCTGCTCAGCCGGCGTGGCGGGCAACCCTGCCGGGTTTGCCGCGCGCCGCCGGTTCGGCCGCGGCGCGCATGATCCAGCGCCGGAACGCGGCGAAATCGCGCTGATCGGTGCGGAAACTGCGATAGACCAGGTACCAGCGCATGCCCTTCGGCACCGACAGCGCAAACGGCGCCACCAGCCGTCCGGCGGCGAGGTCGTCGTCGATGTAGGGCCGGATGCCCATGGCAATGCCGAGCCCGTCGACGGCGGCCTGCAGCGCCTGGCCGTAATACTGGAACTCGAGCCCGCGCGGCGTCACCCGTGCCACGCCGGCGGCCTTCAGCCAGGAAGGCCAGTCGTCGGGCGAATGCGCCACCCGCAGCAGCGCCGGTCCCCTGAGATCGCCCGGGCGCTTCAGCTGCGCCGCCAGCCGCGGCGCGCAGACCGGCAGCAGATCGGCGGCGAACAGCGGTTCGGCGACCAGGCCCGGCCATTCGCCGTCGCCGAGCGTGATGCCGCAGCTCCAGTCGTCGCCGAACGGCGCCGCCACGCCGCCGGTGGTGATGCGCACCTCGATGTCGGGCTCGTCCACCCGAAAATCCGCCAGCCGCGGGATCAGCCATTTCATCGCGAAGGTCGGGCCGACGCCGATGGTCAGCACGCGGAGGCTGGAGGGCGCGGTGACCTGCGCGGTCAGGCTCGCCAGCGCATCGAAGATCGGCGTTAGCCCGCTCTGATAGGCGCGTCCCGCCGCCGTCACCGCCAGCCGGTTCGCCTTGCGCTCGAACAGCGCGATGCCGAGCCGCTGCTCCAGAAGATGCACCATGCGGCTCACCGCCGCCGCCGACACGTTGAGCTCCGAACCGGCGCCGGCGAAACTGCCGGTTCGCGCCGCCGCCTCGAACGCCTTGATGCCGTTGAGAAACAGCAGCCGCCGCATAGCACCCCGAAAACTTGCCACCCTCAGGAAAACTGAGGCCAGACCAAGATAACTCAGTTTGTGCGCCCTGTCCAAGCAGGGCAGAAATATCGCACGGAGATTCGCATGACGCCGCTGATGATAAGCGCCCTTGGCCTGCTGATGGTCGCCACGGCCTTTCTGTCCGGGCTGTTCGGCATGGCCGGCGGGCTGATCCTGATCGGCGTGCTGCTCGCCCTGATGCCGCTGCCGTCGGCGATGGTGCTGCACGCGATCACGCAGATGGCGTCCAATGGCTGGCGCGCCCTGCTGTGGCGCAGCCACATCCGCTGGCGCCCGGTCGCGATCTACCTGATCGGCTGCGCGGTCGCGCTGGCGGCATGGTCGATCGCCCGCTACGTGCCGGACAAGCCGATGGCGCTGCTGTTGCTGGGGCTGACGCCGTTCCTGGCGCGGCTGACGCCGTCGAACCTGAAGCCCGATCCCGACAGCATCTGGCAGGGCACCTTCTACGGCTCGATCTGCATGGGGCTGATGCTGATGACCGGGGTCTCCGGGCCGCTGATGGACAGCTTCTTTCTCGGCGGCAAATTCGATCGCCGCGGCATCGTCGCGACCAAGGCCACCTGCCAGGTCGCCAGTCATTTCGTGAAGCTGATCTATTTCGGCGGCATCATCGATTCCGCCGCGACCCTCGATCCGGTGCTCGCCGCCGTCGCCGTGGCGGCGTCGATGACCGGCACCACGCTGGCGCGGCGCATCCTCGAGGCCATGACCGACCTGCAATTTCGCACCTGGGCCGCGCGGCTGATCACCACGGTGGCCGGCTACTACATCGTCTACGGCGGCTGGCTGCTGCTGGCGCGCAGTTCGGCCGCCGCCTTTTGACAAAGGGAGAAAGCCGATGACCGGGACGGCGGATCCGCTGGTGCTCGATTTCGTCGAATGGATTGCCCGCGAGCCACGGGTCTATTCGGAGGTGATCGCGACCTGGCGGACATCGTGCCCGCGCCTCACCATCTGGGAGGACGCCGCCGACCAGGGCTATGTCGGGCGCGAAACCATCGCGGGCTTTGGGCTGATCGTGACGGTGACCGAAGCCGGCGAAAAACTGCTGCGCGAGCACGGCCGCGCAGCCTGACGACGCGCGCGCCAAGAGCGCGTCAAGAGTGCGTCAAGAGCGCGCCGTGGCGCCCTCATGCGCGCCGATCAATTCGCCGCGATGCGAAATGCCCGCCATTGACTTCGCATTGCCTTTGCGGTGAACTTCATGCAATCGCATGCAAATCGGATTGCGGGTCAGCAGCCGCAGCAGGACAGGAACGCGCCATGATCGATCTCTATTACTGGACCACGCCGAACGGCCACAAGATCACGATGTTTCTCGAAGAGACCGGGCTGCCCTACACGATTTTCCCGATCAACATCGGCAAGGGCGACCAGTTCAAGCCGGAGTTCCTGAAGATCGCGCCGAACAACCGCATTCCGGCGATGGTCGATCACGAGCCCAACGGCGGCGGCAAGCCGATCTCGATCTTCGAATCCGGCGCGATGCTGCTGTATCTCGCCGAGAAGACCGGAAAATTCCTGCCCGCCGACATCTACGGCCGCTACGACGCGATCCAGTGGACGTTCTGGCAGATGGGCGGGCTCGGGCCGATGGCCGGGCAGAACCATCACTTCCGCAATTACGCCCAGGAGAAGATCAAATACGCCATCGACCGCTACGTGAACGAGACCAACCGGCTCTATGGCGTGCTCAACAAGCGGCTCTCCGATCGCGAGTTCGTCGCCGGCGACTATTCGATCGCCGACATGGCGAGCTATCCCTGGATCGTGCCGTACAAGAACCAGGAGCAGAACATCGACGACTTCCCGCATCTGAAGCGCTGGCTCGAGACCATCGCCGCGCGTCCCGCCACGGTGCGCGCCTACGCCAGGGCCAAGGAGGTCAATCCGAATTTCGGCCAGCCGGCGATCCGCACCGAGGAAGAGCGCAAGCTGCTGTTCGGGCAGACCGCGGCGGTGGTGAAGTGACGCCTGCAAATTCAAATCGTCATACGCGGGCTTGACCCGCGTATCCATCCTCTCGAAGAAAGATGGATTGCCGGGTCAAGCCCGGCAATGACAATTGGGTTGAGGCGCGCGCATGCTCGCGGGGGGCCACTTCAATGACTCTAAAACTCTTCGAACTCGTCGGCACCGACGCGCAGCGTCCGTTCAGCCCGTTCTGCTGGCGGACGCGGATGGCGCTGGCGCATAAGGGGCTGGCGGCGGAAACCATTCCGTGGTGCTTCACCGAGAAGGACGCGATCGCCCCGCATCAATCCGAGAAGGTGCCGGTGCTGCTCGACGGCGAAACCTCGGTCGCCGATTCCTGGGCGATCGCGAATTATCTCGAAGACCGCTATCCGGACCGGCCGTCGCTGTTCGGCGGGGCGGGCGGCCGCGCCATGGGCCGGATGATCAACTGGTGGGGCGATATTGCCGTGATCGGCGGCATGTTCCCGCTGATCGTCGCGGATATTCCCGGCCATCTGAAGCCGGCCGATGCCGCCTATTTCCGCAAGAGCCGCGAAGCGCGCTTCGGCAAGCCGCTGGAGGAAGTGGCGGCCGGCCGCGACAAATCCGTCGAGAGTTTTCGCCGCGCGCTCGACCCGATGCGGCTGACTCTGAAGACGCAGGGCTTTCTCGGCGGCGATGCGCCGAACTACGCCGACTACATCGTGTTCGGCGCATTCCAGTGGGCGCGCGTGGTCAGCCCGTTCAAACTGCTGGCCGAAGACGATCCGGTCCATGCGTGGCGCGAAAAACTGCTCGACGCGTTCGATGGCCTGGCGCGCAACTCGCCGGGCTATCCGGTGTAGCGGCGGTCAGCCCTTCGGAAAACCCACCGTCTGCGACAGCAGCACCTGCTGGTCGTGGCCGAGCCCCAGCGCAGCGGCGATGGCGTCGCGGTCGATCCAGGCGCGGATCACGGTGGAGAGCCCGTTGGAAGCCGCGAACAGGTAGACGTTCTCTGCGATCGCGCCGGCGGCGGCGGAGGCAAAACTCTCGCGGCTTGCGACCGGCACCAGCTTCATGCGGCCGTGATCGGCGACATAGACGAGGTCCAGCGCCGCCTCGTCGACGAAATCCTGATAGCCGGTGACGCGCCGCAAATCGCTGCCGGCCACCAGTCGCAATGCGTTCGCCGCCGCGTCGTACAAATAGGCACCCGACGGCAGCGCGACATAGACGTCGATCTCCTGCGCGTTCATCGCCGACGGCGCGGTGCGGCCGCCGTCGGCGCGGTTGACCCCGTTGGCCGCCCACAGCAGGCTGGACAACAGCGGCAGCGGCAATTCCTTTGCCGCGAATTCGCGCGACGAGTGCCGCTTCGCGATCGCTTCCATCAGCGGCATGCCGCCGGTCTTGTCGGGGGCCGGCAACGCGATGCTGGGAGTGGCATCGCCTTTCGCCGGTTTGGGACGCAGTTGCCCCATCGCGCCAAGCGCCAGTTTTGTCAGGGTACTCATCGCCGACCTCCTGTCGGTAAGCCGGAGCGGCGCCGCGTGGCTGGCAGCCGGTCCAATCGTCCGCGCCCGCCTCAAAACGTCGAGGCAGTTGTCAAAGATGATGAAGCGCCGGAATCGACGCGCGCGTCTTGCTCTAGATCAAGAGATGACGGCCTTGCACCTGGGGCGGAGGCACGAGGCGGACACCTCAGCCCGCGCAGGCTTTTCCGGTAATGCGCTCGTCCCTGACGACGGCTGCGACCATCTTGCGCGCGACGCCGTCGAAATCCGACGGCTTCAGGTAGCCTTTGGCGTAGGCGTCCTGCGTCAGCCGGTCGATCCGCCGGTCGTCGGTGGTCGACCATTGGCCGGCGATGTAATCGGCACCGAGCTTGCCGAAATTCTCGGGATAACGCTCGCTCTCATTTTGGCGGTGATAGAAATATTCGTTGAGTCCGCTGATGAACTGTTTGCGCTCCTCGGCGGCACAGCGGCTGCCCCATGGCCGGTCCAGCGCCTCGAGAGCCCCCTGTCGCTGGCTGCCTCTGGCCTCGACCAGCAGGTCTTCGTTGGAGCCATAGGCTTTGCCGCGGTTGACCTCGGCGATCTGCGGCGGGGGCGGGCTCGCCGGCGCGAAGGTCCAGGCGGCGACCTGCCAGATCACGACGGCCCACAGCAGAAACCACGCCCGGTTCATCGCGCGGTTCCGGCGGCGCGCATCCGCGGCAGGCATAACGGGGACTCGTCGGACCAGAGGCCGGGGCCGGCGAATTGCAGCACGTCGAAACGAATGTCCGCGGGGAAGTCGGCCTTGACGACGCCGCGTTGGTCGAACGCTTCGGAGAGCGCGGCCTTGACGCGAATATCGAGCGGCGTCGAAAAGGTGGCCGCGACCTGTTTCAGTTTCTCGTCGCCGCAAAACATCAGCATGTTCTGCGGCCGCGGGCAGTTCATTTTCTTCTGCCAGGCCCGGGTATAGGCCGTGACCGCGGCAATCAGGTTCGCTTTCATGGTGTCGTCGCATGGCGACATCGCGTAGGCATTGCCGGCCTGCAGGGCGTCGAGCCGGATCCGGTCGAGCTCGGCATCCCCGTCGCTCTGGGCGGTATGCTCGGCCTCCCACATTTTTCGCTCGTAGTCCCTGGCGCTCTGGTCGCCGAAGGTCGCGGTGACCGTGGGCTGCAGCTGGCTCACGCTTATCGGACTGGAAAACTGCACCGGAAAGCCGCGCGCGGCCCAGGTCACGCCGACGAAGGCGGTGATGAAGGCCATGCAGACATAGAGAACGAAGCGGGTCATTGAGAACGCTCGCGTGCCGTGACGCCGCAACCTATCTTCAGCGGGTTAATGGATCGATGGGCAGAAATTCTGCCGCGCCGGAAGGTAATGCGAAGCGTAAACGAGGATCGCGATTTTCCTGGAGAGTTTGATGATTCCGCGAGGAGCGCAGGATCCTTAGCGGCGTTGCTATTGCGGGTTCGCTGCAATCGCCGCTGCCGCCGCCTTGCGCAGGCAGTCCCGGCACAGGCAATCCTCGCCGTCGAGCGGCATCGGCAGGCGCGCGGTTTCCTCTGCGCACCAGCACGCTCCCGCCAGGCTGCAGGTGAATTCCGTTCCGCATCGGGAACAGCTAAGGCGGCGCGAGGCTGCAATTTCTAACCCGTTTGTCATCAATCCAACCGAATCGTGTCCTGAGTGCTTCATGTCCGGTTCACGCCGAACCGCGGTATAATGCGGCACTAAACCAATATACGCGCAGGATCACCCAAGGGAAATTCTGTTTTCCGCTGCCCACCGAACGGAATTGCCGGATTGCGCGCACGCGGCGGTTCGGCATCATAAAAGATGGTATCGGTGTTGACCGAATCCGTCGCTATCGGGAGATCGACCTATGTTCATCGCCATGAATCGTTTTCGCGTCGCCAAGGGCTCCGAAGCCGCGTTCGAGCACGTCTGGGCCTCGCGCGACAGTCATCTCGGCAAAGTGCCGGGCTTCGTGGAGTTTCATTTGCTCAGGGGACCCGAGGCCGAGGACCACACCCTCTATGCTTCGCACACGATCTGGGAAAGCAAGGCCGCCTTCGAAGCCTGGACCAAATCGGACGCGTTCCGGGCGGCGCATCAGAAGGCCGGCGACAACAAGCCGCTCTATCTCGGACCGCCGCAATTCGAGGGCTTCGAGGTTCGCCAGACAGTGACGCGGCCGAAGGCGGGTGCCGCGACGGGTTAGTGATATCGGTTAGGTCAGGTGCCAACATAGCTCGTCATTCCGGGGCGGGAGCGAAGCGAGCGAGCCCGGAATCCACAACGCCTGCTCGGGGCTATGGATTCCAGGCCTGCGCCAAGCGGCCCATCACCGATGTGCGATTGCACATCGGGGAATGACGAATTTATTTCGTGATCTTGTCGATCTCGGCGAGGTCTTCCGCGCTCAGCGCCCAGCCGATCGCTTTCACGTTCTGCTCGACCTGCTCGACACGGGTGGCGCCGGCGATCACGCTCGACACCTGCGGCCGCGCCGCCAGCCACGAGAACGCGAGATCGAGCATGGTGTGGCCGCGCGCTTGCGCGAACGCCTGCAGCTTCTCGACGATGTCCTCATTGCGCGGCGTGACGTAGCGATCCTTCAGCGCGGGCGCCTTGGCGAAGCGGGTATCCGCCGGTGCCGCGGCGCCGCGCTGGTATTTGCCGGTCAGCAAGCCGCTGGCCAGCGGGAAAAACGGCAGCAGGCCGAGATTGTATTCCCGCGCCGCCGGCAGCAGGTCCTTTTCGATGTCGCGCACCACCAGGCTGTATTCGTCCTGGCATGACACGAACCGGTTGACGTTCATCTGGCGCGCGGTGAATTCGGCCTCGGCGATGCGCCACGCCGGAAAATTCGAATTGCCGATGTAGCGCACCTTGCCCTGCCGGATCAGGTCGTCCAGCGCTCTCAAGGATTCCTCGATCGGCGTCAAGGAATCGAAATCGTGCTGCTGGTAGAGATCGATGTAGTCGGTCTTCAGCCGCTTCAGGCTGGCCTCGACCGCGGACATGATGTAGCGCCGCGACGCGCCCTGCCTGGTGCCGTCATTGCTCATCGGCTTGGAGTATTTCGTCGCCAGCACGATGTCCTTGCGGCGGTCGCCGAGCACTTCACCGAGCACGGTCTCGGAGCCGCCCATGCCCGCATAGATGTCGGCGGTGTCGAACAGCGTGATGCCGAGGTCGATCGCCTTGTGGATCACCTTGCGCGAGGTTTCGAGGTCGGTGCGCTGGCCGAAATTGTTGCAGCCGAGGCCGACCGCGGAAACACGCAGGCCGGAGCCGCCGAGATTGCGAATTTGCATGGGAATGGTCCTGTGGGGAATGAAGCGCGGGACGGTGAGGCATTTTGACCCGCATGCCCGAAAGCCGCAAGGCGCAGCGCACCATGGCGCCCAGCCGCAGGTCGAACCGGATCCCGATCAACTGGAACGGCAGCAGCACCAGCGCGAGCGCGAGGAAGGCGAGGGCGAAGAGGGCGGCACGGATCAGGAAGGCGGTTCGCCTGAGCGCGGAATGCGGACGCCGGTATCGCGGGGCTATCCTCGACGCGGCCGAATAGAGCACTGGAAAAGCAGAGCCCCAAAAAAGTGCGGCCCCGGTCAGACGCGGCGACTGACGGGGACCGCTGGGGCGCGTGATCTGCGACGGGGGGCCTGATCAGACGCGAGGGGGAAGCTAGTCCCGCTTTGTTACGCGCCCATGACAGCCGGACTTATCCACAGGCCCGATCGGCGCGGAAGGCGGCTGGCTGACCCGAGCCCGGAAGGCGCGGCACGCAAGCCCGTCAGAGCAGCTTGCGATAGACGACGAATCCGGAGTGCTCCGCCACCTTGTCGTAAAGCTGCATCGCGGTGAGGTTTGTCTGGTGGGTCTGCCAGTAGACGCGCGGCGATCCGGCGAATCTGGCCTGTTCATAGACGCCATGGATCAGGGCCCGGCCGACGCCCTTTCCGCGCGCGGACGCAGCAGTGAACAAATCCTGCAAATAGCAGACGGGCTCGATCGCCGTGGTGCTGCGGTGGAACAGGTAGTGCGTCAGGCCGAGCAATTGCCCGCCGCATTCGGCGACAAGACCGTGGACCGGTTCATAGGCGTCGAAGAAGCGCGCCCACGTCATTCGTGTCGTCTCGGGGGAAAGCGCGGTCGCGCCGGCGCGGCCGTAGAACGCATTGTATCCGTCCCACAACGGGAGCCATTGGTCGTAGTCCTGCCGGGTCACAAAGCGGACAGAGAGGTCGCCGGGCATTTGGGATTTTGCATTCATGAACGGGGCAACATTGCGAGCACGCGCGAGGAGCGGCGATCTCGTTCCTTACTAGCGGCGCAGCCGGGAACGATCAATCTCGTTCACGGCCGACGCGGAGCCGCTTCTACTCCGCGGCGCGTAAATGCCGGGCAAGACTCACGCCGCCGCGCAGCGACCGGTAATAGTCGGCATTGGCGGGCTCGTCGGTATGACGGACGAGGTCGGTCACCGGCGTGTAGCTCAGCATCCGCCCGCCGTCGGGCAAGGCCGTGCAGCTGAAGCGGAGCACCTGTCCGTCGGCGAGATTGATATTGATCGGCGTCGAATCGCCGGATCGTATCATCTCGGTGCGCTGCGCGATGAAGGCGCTCAGTTCCTCCTCCGGCAGTTCGAAGGCGCCGGTGTCGCGGCCGTGATACATCAGCGCGATGAAGGGCGGCCTGGAGTCGGCCTTGTCGTCGGGAAGCGAAAAATATTCGCGGAAGGCGCGGTTGATGAATTCGGCGCGGGTGTCGGAATCGAGCAGCACGATGCCGATGTCGACCTGGTCGAGCGCGGCCGACAGCCGCGCGGCAGTGGCATAGTGCCTGCGCTCCCACGCGAACGCATCCATCATCCTTTGCCGCAACAGGCCGGTGATCGCCGCGGTGCCGGCCACCGTCATCGACAGCATCGCCAGGCGAACCAGATCGGCCATGTCGTAGCCGGGCGTCGCACGGTGGTTGAGGAAGAACAGCGCGGAAAAAGCGATCGCGATGGCCGCGCTGATCATGCCGGAAGCAAGGCCCGAGAGCGAGCCCGCAAAGGCAACGATGCAAACGAACAGCGGCGCCGGATTGGGAACGCCGACAAGATGACGATCGACGAGGATGGCGATCAGGGCCGTCGCTGTCGTCAGAGCCGGACCAGAGATTGCGCGCCAGTCGAACTGCATGCCTGTTTCTCGTTCCGCCACGAGAGTAAGGCGCCGAGCTTGCCCGATGGTTGCATTTTTGGGCGGCTTTCTCGCTCCGATCCTTAAACAGTGGTTGGCCGGGAAGCCCCGGCTTTCCGATCAATTGGTTCAAATGATATCGAAAGCCGGGGACGTCGGCTTCCACGCCTGAATGCGCAAGTCATTTTCCTCGCGGCTGCGGCGACGCGGCGCTGCCCGCCGGATGGATCCTGAGCGGCCAGAGCGCATCTTCGCCACGCGTGCCGGTGGCGATCAGGAGCGATCCTGCCAGCAGGATCGCCATCGTCAGTGTCACGGCCACAAGCAGGACAGGTGCCTTCATCGTTGCCCGATCGCGATGCAGAGCACCGCGGGTTGTCGCGCAAAATTGCGAATGGCCTGGAAAAATTTTCGACTATGCGGGAAGCGGCATTGCCATGGAGACCTTGATCGACAGCACCGTCAGGGTGACGATCAGGCACAGCCACAACGAGCCGATCGCGAGCGAGGCCGCGACGGCATCCGTCAGTCGGGACGATGCAACAGGCGCGGGGCGGCCATTAAAGCCTGCTGCACCGGGTGATCGTTTCATGGCCTTAAGATCCTTCAATGCGGGCGAATCACCCGCAACCGCCAATACATCGCTGGAATCGCTGGCAATATTGCGGCAGGCCAGCCTCGAAAATGGCAAAAGCGCGGCAAATCCGGCGGTTATGCCCGCTATACCAGGCGTTATGCCCGCTATTTCGCTGCCTCAAACCTCGACGGCGATGACCGCCGAATCATCGACTTCCGCCCCCGGGCGCCAGTCCATGGCGACAAAGCCCGGGGTCTGCTCGACCCGCCGCAACCAGGTGCGGATGGCCGGAAAGGTCGCGAGGTCGTAGTCGCAGCGGTCGGCGACATGGGTGTAGCCGTACAGCGCGATATCGGCGACCGTGAGCTGGCCGGCGGCAAAATACGCATGGCTCTTGAGGTGATTTTCCATCACCTGCAACGCCGCATAGCCACGCTCCATCCAGTCTTCCAGCGCATGGGTCTGCAGGTCGCGGCCACCCTTGACCAGCGCCAGCCAGAAATAGGCGGCGCCGATGTTCGGCTCCAGCGCGTGCTGTTCGAAGAACATCCACTGCAGCGCCTCGGCGCGTTCGATGCGCGATTCCGGCGCCAGCGGGGTGCCGCCGGCAACATACCAGAGGATGGCGTTGGATTCGGCGAGGTAGCGTCCTTCCGCGACTTCCAGCAGCGGTACCTGTCCGCTCGGATTCTTGGCGAGGAAGTCCGGCGTGCGGCTCTCGCCGCGCAGGATGTCGATCTCGACGGCGCGATAGGGCGCGTTCAACAGCGCCAGCGCAAGGCGGACCTTGTAGCTGTTGCCGGAGCGTTGCATCGAATACAGCTTGTACATTCGGCTTCGTTCGATTGGTAAGCAGGACAGACTTGAATTGGCCGGAAGGATTTGGACCCGCGTGCGCGGAGCGATCGCCTTGTTACTCCGCAACGCGGCTAAACAATGATGCCGATGCTGCTGCGTCGCAAGGCCCGCAGGATGGAAAAGCTCGAAAAGCTCTACCGCACTGCAACCGCGCCGAAGACCTTCCCAACACGCCGGAACAAATCGGATCACGCCTGCGCGAGTCTGTGGGCGGGCGGAGCTTGCGCGATCGAGCAATGCCCGCCGCCATGTGAAAGCGTAAAGTGTCAACAACACCGGCAGGCCCAAAGGTATGCCGCCGACGCCGGCGACGCCGCGCGACAACAGCGGCACGATCAAGACGGCGGCCAGCACGCTGATCCCGAACGCGCGGAAGCCTCGTGCGAGGAATGCGGTGCCGAGCGGCTTGCCGTTGCCCTCGATCAGACCGTCGACAGGGCGATCCAGCCGGCCACCGTGTCGGCGCAAAAGCCGGGCAGCAACAGGCGGTAGCCGCGAATGGGCGCGGCGGTCAGCCATTGGCCGGATCGCAGCGCTTGCCAGACCCTTGCCGGATATGAGTCATTTCGCCGCGGAATTTTATGAATATTGCGCCACCCCGGCGGGGGCCTTCTGACGTTCCCGAAAATCTGGCCGCATCCGGCCAAGCTTCTTGCGATGCAGGGTGACCCGCTTTAGGGTGCCACGATCCCAAAAACAGAGTCGTGGATCGCTGGCGGCGCATGGTGTGTTGCCGATGTCTGCAAGGAGATGATGATGCCGTTTCTGTCCGCCGCGCTCGACCGTGTGAAGCCGTCCGCGACCATCGCGGTCACGGATAAAGCACGCGCGCTCAAAGCGGCCGGCCGCAACGTCATCGGCCTCGGGGCCGGCGAGCCCGATTTCGACACCCCGGCCAACATCAAGCTGGCGGCGATCCATGCCATCGAGGCCGGCAAGACCAAGTACACCGACGTCGGCGGGATTCCCGAGCTGAAGCAGGCGATCATCGGCAAGTTCGAGCGCGAGAACGGTCTCAGCTACAAGCCGAACCAGATCATCGTCGGAACCGGCGGCAAGCAGGTGCTCTACAATGCGCTGATGGCCACCATCAATCCGGGCGACGAGGTCATCATTCCCGCGCCCTATTGGGTGAGCTATCCGGAAATGGTGGCGCTCGCCGGCGGCGAATCCGTGCCGGTGGTGTGCACCGCGGAGCGCGGTTTCAAGCTGCAGCCGGATGCACTCGAGAAAGCGATCACGCCGAAGACGAAATGGATCATCCTGTGTTCGCCGTCGAACCCGACCGGCGCCGCCTATTCGCGCGCCGAGCTGAAGGCGATCACCGACGTGCTGGTCAAGCATCCGCATGTCTGGGTGATGACCGACGATATGTACGAGCATCTGGTCTATGACGACTTCGTGTTCACGACGCCGGCGCAGATCGAGCCGAAACTGTATGACCGCACGCTGACGGTAAACGGCGTGTCGAAGGCCTATTGCATGACCGGCTGGCGCATCGGTTACGCCGGCGGCCCCGCCGAACTGATCAAGGCGATGCAGACGATCCAGTCGCAGTCGACCTCGAACCCCTGTTCGATCTCGCAATGGGCGTCGGTCGAGGCCCTCAACGGTCCGCAGGATTTCATCCCGGTCAACAACAAGGCCTTCAAGGAGCGCCGCGATCTCGTGGTGGCGATGCTCAATCAGGCCAAGGGCCTCGATTGCCCGCGGCCGCAGGGCGCGTTCTATGTCTACCCGTCCTGCGCCGGAACCATCGGCAAGACCTCGCCGTCCGGCAAGGTGATCGCCAACGACGAGGATTTTGTCACCGAACTCCTGGAGAACGAGGGCGTCGCGGTGGTGCAGGGTTCGGCGTTCGGACTCGGCCCGGCGTTCCGCATTTCCTACGCCGCCAAGAACTCCGACCTCGAGGAAGCCTGCAAACGCATCCAGCGTTTTTGTGGCAATTTGAGATAGTCAAATCACGTCTCGAATATTTCGCCGTCGAACTCTTGATATTTCGACGGCAACTTTTCGGAAGCGCCTTGTTTTGGACACGGCGCTTCCTTTCTGTCCCCGCACCAACTCAATTCGTCACCCGGGGAACCAACTCATGCGCCTCTCGACACTCACCATTGCCGTCACTTCTCTCGTCGCGTCGATCGCCAGCGCCAACGCGATGCCGCCGGTCCGCGCCGGCATCCTGCAATGCGAGGGAGGCCAGAATGTCGGCTACATCGTCGGCTCGACCGCCAGCCTGGAATGTGTGTTCCACAGCGAAGGCCGCCGGCCCGAACCCTACATTGCAACCGTCCGCCGCCTTGGGCTGGATCTCGGAATTACCGACCAGACCAAACTGACCTGGGCGGTGAACGCGCCGACCAGCAGGGTCGGCCGCGGCGATCTCGCCGGCAATTACGGCGGCGTCGGCGCCAACGCCTCGGTCGGGATCGGGGGCGGCGGCAACTTCCTGGTCGGCGGTCCGGAGAATACCTACGCGCTGCAGCCGATCAGCCTGCAAGGCCAGACCGGGTTGAACGTCGCGGCCGGCGTGGCCTCGATCGACCTGCAGCCGGTGCGGTTCGCGCATCGCGGCTATCGCCACCACTATCATCACCGCCGCCATCATCACCACGGCTGAGCCATCGCAATGCCGATGAAAGGGGCCCGCGAAAGCGGGCCTCTTTTTTGTTTGGCGGATCGGATTGCGACACGCCGCAAATCTGGCATGGCCGCCGATGTTGTGTCATAGAAAAGCGGGCGCCCGGGGCATGGCGCCGTTCCGATTCCTGCTCGCATCACGTTTTCAGCCGGAGATTTCTTCATGCGCCGTTCCCTTGTCCTTGCCGGATCAGCCATTGCCGCGCTGGTCACATCCTTCGCCGCCTCCCATGCGCAGCAACCGATGCAGCGGGTCCGGGTCGGCGTCCTCGAATGCCGCGGCGGCGCAAGCGTCGGTTTCATCGTCGGCTCCGTGACCAATCTCGGTTGCGTGCTGCACGCCGACGGCCTGCCGGAGGACCGCTATATCGCCACCATCCGCAAGGTCGGCGTCGACCTCGGCATCACCCAGGAATTGGCGCTGGCCTGGGGCGTGTACGCGCCGGTGGCGCGGCTCGGGCCGGGCGATCTCTCGGGCAATTATGCCGGCGCGCAAGGCAGCGCGGCGATCGGCGTCGGCGCCGGCGGCAACGTGCTGGTTGGCGGATCGAACAATTCGATCGCCTTGCAGCCGCTCAGCGTGCAGGGCCAGGTCGGTCTCAGCGTCGCGGCCGGGCTTGAAAGCCTGGAACTTCGGCCGGGCAGGTAACTCTTTAATCCCTCGCCCCGTCCTTGCTTGCGGAGGAAATGGGGCCGAGGGCGCCTGTCCTTGCGAACGCCACTCAGCGGCAAGAGACTCGCGCGATGCGCAATGCACCGCAGCGACGTTTTTCCGGCTTGCCAAAACGTCGGCGGAGGGGGAGCATTGCCTCCGCCGACCCAATCAAGGGCCGAGCTCCAAACAAGGAGGCGGCAAAAATGGGACAAGACGTCAGAAGTCCCCGCGGTCCACGGTGCATCGCACTGGTGGGCCCTTTCCAAAGCGGTAAAACCACACTTTTAGAAGCAATCCTGGCGCGTTCGGGGGCGATCCCGCGCGCCGGCAGTGTCGACGCCGGAACCTCCGTCGGCGACGCGACGGCGGAAGCCCGCCGCCACAAAATGGGTGTCGGCCTTACCGCCGCCACAACGAATTTCATGGGCGACAGCTACACTTTTATCGATTGTCCCGGTTCGGTCGAGTTCGCGCACGACATGCGCGCCGCGTTGCCGGCAGTCGATGCCGCGGTCGTGGTGTGCGAAGCCGACGAGAAGAAGCTGCCGCAGCTTCAGCTCATCCTGCGCGAGCTCGAGGATCTCGGCATTCCGCGCTTTCTGTTTCTCAACAAGATCGATCGCGCCAACAAGCGCATCCGCGAGACGCTCGCGACATTGCAGCCGGCGTCGCGAATTCCGCTGGTGCTGCGGCAGATTCCGATCTGGAACGGCGAATTGATCGCCGGCTTCGTCGACCTCGCGCTGGAACGCGCCTTCGTCTACCGCGAACACAAGGCTTCCGAAGTCGTGGCGCTCGAGGGCGGCGATCGCGACCGCGAGAAGGAAGCCCGCTTCTCGATGCTGGAAAAGCTCGCCGATCACGACGACGCGCTGATGGAGCAATTGCTCGAGGACATTCCGCCGCCGCGCGACGCGGTATTCGACGATCTCGCGCGCGAATTGCGCGAAGGACTGATTTGTCCGGTGCTGCTCGGTTCGGCCGCGCGCGAGAACGGCGTGTTGCGCCTGATGAAGGCACTGCGCCATGAAGCGCCCGGCGTGGCCGAGACCGCCCGGCGTCTCGGCGTGCCCCAGACCAGGGACGCGACGGGCTACGTCTTCAAGACCGTGCATCTGCAGCATGGCGGCAAGCTGTCGCTGACGCGCCTGCTCTCGGGACATCTCGACGACGGCGCGACCCTGCAATCCTCGTCCGGAGAGAGCGGGCGGGTGTCGGGCATCTCGAATGTCAACTGCGCCCACGACACCAAGCGCGCTTCCGCCGAGGCCGGCGACACCGTGGCGCTCGGCAAGCTCGACACCATCAAGACCGGCGACACGCTGTCGAGCGGCAAGACCGCGCCGAAGGCGCTCGTCACCATCGAGCCCCTGCCGCCGGTGCTTTCGATGGCGATCGCGGCGGGGGACCGCAAGGACGACGTCAAGCTCGGCCAGGCCTTGCTGCGGCTGAACGAGGAAGATCCCTCGCTGACCATGATCCAGAATCCGCGCACCCACGACATCGTGCTGTGGGGGCAGGGCGAGATGCATTTGCGGGTCGCGCTGGAGCGCCTGCACGACCGCTTCGGCGTCAACGTCAAATCGCATCCGCCGGCGATCGGATACCAGGAGACGATCCGCAAATCGATCACCCAGCGCGGCCGGCACAAGAAGCAGTCCGGCGGCCACGGCCAGTTCGGCGACGTGGTGCTGGAGATCGCACCCCTGCCGCGCGGCGGCGGCTTCGAGTTTCACGAAAAGGTGGTCGGCGGCGCGGTGCCGCGCAATTACATCGGCGCGGTGGAAGAGGGGGTGGTCGACGGATTGCTGCGCGGGCCGCTCGGCTTTCCCGTCATCGACGTGCAGGTGACGCTGACCGACGGCTCCTATCACAGCGTGGATTCCTCGGACCTCGCCTTCCGCACCGCGGCGCGGATCGGCGTCTCCGAGGCGCTGCCGCAGTGCCAGCCGGTGCTGCTGGAGCCGATCCATGTGGTGGAGATCGTCTGTCCGACCGACGCCACCGCGAAGATCAACGCCATCCTGTCGGGACGGCGCGGGCAGATTCTCGGCTTCGACACCCGCGAGGGCTGGCCGGGATGGGACCTCGTCCGCGCCATGATGCCGGAAGCCGAGATCGGCGAATTGATCGTGGAGTTGCGGTCGGCCACCGCCGGCGCCGGCAGTTTCACGCGGGCTTTCGACCGCATGGCCGAGGTCACCGGCCGCGCCGCCGACCAGATCATCGCCGCGCACCGCGTCGCGGCGTGACCACTTCAGTCATTCCGGGGCGCGCAAGGCGCGAACCCGGAATCTCGTGCCGATCATCCCTGGATTCCGGGTCTGCGTGCTTCGCACGCATCCCGGAATGACGAGCTGCACTGCTGCGGATTTCGGTTGCCGCTCGGTCGCGCTTCCCAAGCCGTCTGGTTTCATCAACAGGTGCGGCGCGCTCGGCTGTCACCGGACCAATTCTCGCCGCGATCTGGTTTGCCGCCGGCGGCGCGCGCGCCCTGAGCGCGATCGTCGCGGTCACGGTGCACCGATAGCTCACCGACAGCATTGACAGCGGGCGCGGCTTGCCCGATTTGAGCACAGCGCCGCCCGCACCGAGGGCGTTGCAACAGGACTGGCCATGACTGCCGCCATGACAAAACCCCGCGCCGCATGCCTGATCGGATGGCCGGCGGCGCATTCGCGCTCGCCCATGATCCATCATTACTGGCTGCGGACGCTCGGCCTCGAGGGCGGCTACAGCATCGAGGCGATCCCGCCCGAAGGCTTTGCCGAATTCGTCCTGCATCTGAAGACGCACGGTTTCGTCGGCGCCAATGTCACGCTTCCGCACAAGGAGCGCGCGCTGGCGCTGACCAGGCCGGACGAGAGAGCCCGCGCGGTCGGCGCCGCCAACACCCTGTGGTACGAGGGCAGCGAACTCTGCTCGACCAACACCGACATCGAAGGTTTCATCAATAATCTCGACGCCTGTGCGCCGGGCTGGGACGCTGCCACCAACGATGCGCTGGTGCTCGGGGCCGGCGGGGCGTCGCGCGCCGTGGTGTTCGGATTGATCGAGCGCGGCGTCAAGCGCGTGCATCTGGCAAACCGCACGCCCGAGCGGGCGCGCGCGCTGGCCGATCAATTTGGCGCGAATGTTCATCCCGTTGAGTGGGACGCTATCGGTGACCTGCTGCCGCGCGTGGAGCTGCTGGTGAACACGACGTCGCTCGGCATGCACGGCCAGCCGGCGCTCGAGATCGAAATCGGCCGGCTGCCCCCGCATGCCGTCGTCGCCGACCTCGTCTATGTGCCGCTCGAGACACCGTTGCTGGCGGCGGCGCGGGCGCGCGGCTTGAAGACCGCCGATGGGCTCGGCATGCTGCTGCATCAGGCGGTGCGCGGCTTCGAACTCTGGTTCGGGCGGCGCCCGCAAGTCACTTCGGAGCTTCGCGCGCTGATCGAGGCCGATCTCACGAAAGCTTGAGCCGGAATTTCGTTGCGGCGCCGGTGTTCATTGTCACCTGGTGGCACCTGAGATCCGTTCATACCCGTCGATCGCTCAACGCTCATTCGTCCGCTTGTCATCATTTTCGCTGTCGCCGCGTCGTCTTGCTGCGCGATCGCCTCTGAAACCGGCCGGGCCCGCGCCGGGCCGCGCCTCACGGTTGCGTTTTTCAGGGAATAGCCCGCGGGTAGCGGTGTTCCCCCTGATTGAACAAGCATCGGGAGGACAGAGCTATGCCGGGAATTTCGTCTTCATCGCTGCCGCGCGCGCTGGCTTCGCTCGCGGTGATGGCCGTGCTGGGCTCGGCGGCGTGGGCCCAACAGCCGCCGACGGTGCGCATTCGCGGCACCATCGAAGCCGTCGATGGTTCGCTACTCACGGTGAAATCGCGCGAGGGCGCCGACATGAAGGTGCGCATGACCGACAACGCGACGGTGGTCGGCATCACCAGCATCGCGATGTCGGAAATCAAGCCGGGCTCCTATATCGGCGTCTCCGCGATGCCGCAGCCGGACGGGACCCAGAAGGCGCTTGCGGTTCATATTTTTCCCGAGGCGCAGCGCGGCGTGGCCGAAGGTTTCAAGCCCTGGGATCTCCGCCCGAACTCGACCATGACCAACGCCACCGTCGCCCAGACGGTCGCGGGCACCGACGGCCAGAACATCCTGGTCAAGTACAAGGGCGGCGAGAAGAAAGTCGTGGTGCCGCCGGGGACCCCGATCGTCACCTTCGTTCAGGGCGACAAGTCGGAACTCAAGCCGGGTGCCAAGATCATCATCTTCGGCGCCGTCAAGAAGGACGACGGCACGCTGGAAGCCAACCGCATCAATGTCGGCCGCGACGGCATCACGCCGCCGATGTGAGGCGAAGCGTCATTCCGGGGCAGATGCGCAATCGCGCATCTGAGGTCTGGCCCTTCGGACCATCCCGGAATGACGAAGCCTATGGCTGAAAAAGGTGACTCAAATCGCCAGCACGTGGTCGTCGATCTCGGCGATCTTGTTGACGCCGCACAGGCCCATGGTGACGCTGAGCTCGCTGGCGATCAGGTCGATCGCCTTGGCGACGCCGGGGCCGCCATAGGCGCCGAGGCCGTGAATATAGGCGCGGCCGATCATGCAGGATTTGGCGCCGAGCGCCAGCGCGCGCATCACGTCCTGGCCCGAGCGAATGCCGCCGTCGAACATCATTTCCATCTGCGAGCCGACGGCATCGACGATCTCCGGCAAGACTTCGATCGACGACGGCGCGCCGTCGAGCTGGCGGCCGCCGTGGTTGGATACCACCAGCGCCTGCGCGCCGGTCTTCGCCGCTTCTTCGGCATCCTCGACGTCAAGAATGCCCTTGAGGACGAGCTTGCCCGGCCAGATGCTGCGGATCCACTCGATGTCCTTCCAGTTCAGCGTGGTGTCGAATTGCGTCGCGATCCAGGTCCCCAGCGCGGTGATGTCGTCGGTGCCCTTGAGGTGGCCGACGAGATTGCCGAAGGTGCGGCGCTTGCCGCGCAGTACGCCGGATACCCAGGCCGGCTTGGTGGCGAAGTCGAACAGCTTCGACAGCGTCCATTCCGGCGGCACCGTCATGCCGTTCTTGATGTCGGCATGGCGCTGTCCGATCACCTGCAGGTCGACGGTCAGCACCAGCGCGCTGCACCTGGCCGCGATCGCGCGCTCGATCAGTTCCTTGATGAAGCCGCGATCCTTCATGACGTAGAGCTGAAACCAGAACGGCTTGTCGACATTGGCGGCGACATCCTCGATCGAGCAGATCGACATCGTGCTCAGCGTGTAGGGAATCCCGGCCGCCTGCGCGGCGCGGCAGGCGTGAATCTCGCCGTCGCCATATTGCATGCCGGTCAGCCCGACCGGTGCCAGGATCAGCGGCAGCGCGGCGCGCTCGCCGAGGATGGTGGTCGAGAGATCGCGTTTCGATACATCGACCAGGATGCGCTGACGGAACTTGATCTGCTGCAGATCGTCGCGGTTGGCGCGCAGCGTGTCCTCGGAATAGGAACCGCGGTCGGCATAGTCGAAAAATGCCTTCGGCACCTTTCGCATGTGAACCTGGCGCAGGTCTTCGATGCAGGTGATGTGCTTCATGGACGTTCCCGGCCCTTCCCGTATTTTGCCTTCTTGAATTTAGCGCTTTCGTTGTTCATCTAGCATGCTTGGGGCCCCCGCAAAAATCATTCGCGGGGGATGGGCTGGCAACCAGGAGGCATCCATGACCGGACCACGCTCCGATCCCCAAGACGCCAAAGGTAACGAGAAGCGCCGGCTGGATGAGGCCCTGGACGAGGGGCTGGAGGAGACTTTTCCGGGCTCCGATCCCGTGAACGTCACCCAGCCGCCGCCCTCGAAAGCCGACCACCACGTCTGGCGCAAGGGCTGACGGCTCGGCCGGCTGCGGCCCCTGGCCGCAATAATTCTCGTATTAACAATGTGTTAAGGGATCAGGGCCGGATCGGTCGCTGGTAACGATTCATCATATTTTTTGAAGCCATTTTAGCCCCGAACGCATTATAACCCGCTGCACGCCGGGATGGCGGGCGTTCGAGACTTCGCGCCGGGTAGGGTTTGAGAAGCCTCGATAGCTGCTGGGGGAACCATGAGCCGCAAATATTTCGGTACGGACGGGATTCGGGGCCGTGCCAACGGTTTGATCACGCCGGAGCTGGCGCTCAAGGTCGGGCAGGCGGCCGGCCTCGTATTTCAGCGCGGCGAGTATCGCCATCGCGTCGTCATCGGCAAGGACACCCGGCTTTCCGGCTACATGATCGAATACGCAATGGTGGCCGGCTTCACCTCGGTCGGCATGGACGTGCTGCTGCTCGGCCCGATCCCGACGCCGGCGGTGGCGATGCTGACCAAATCGATGCGCGCCGATCTCGGCGTGATGATTTCAGCTTCCCACAATCTGTTCGAGGACAACGGCATCAAGCTGTTCGGCCCCGAGGGGTTCAAGCTTTCCGACGACGTCGAAATGCAGATCGAGCAGTTGCTGGACGAATGCCTCGACAAGAAGCTGGCGCAGAGCGCCAGCCTGGGGCGGGCCCGCCGCATCGACGGCGTCCATGACCGCTATATCGAATTCGCCAAGCGCACGCTGCCGCGCGATCTCAGCCTCGACGGCCTGCGCGTGGTGATCGATTGCGCCCACGGCGCGGCCTACAAGGTGGTGCCGGAAGCGCTGTGGGAGCTGGGCGCCGACGTCGTTCCGATCGGCGTCGAACCCGATGGTTTCAACATCAACAAGGAATGCGGATCGACCTCGCCGGAGGCGCTGAGCCGCAAGGTGCGCGAGATGCGCGCCGACATCGGCATCGCGCTCGACGGCGACGCCGACCGCGTCATCCTGGTCGATGAGCGCGGCCATTTGGTCGATGGCGACCAGTTGCTCGCGGTGATCGCGCAAAGCTGGAAGGAAGACGGCCGCCTCGCGAAGCCCGGCATCGTCGCCACCGTGATGTCCAATCTCGGGCTGGAGCGTTTTCTCGAAGGTCAGGGCATCGAGCTCGTGCGCACGGCGGTCGGCGATCGCTATGTGCTCGAGCAGATGCTGAGCCGCGGCTACAATCTCGGCGGCGAGCCCTCCGGTCACATCATTCTGTCGGACTACACCACCACCGGCGACGGTTTCGTCGCCGCCCTTCAGGTGCTCGCGGTGGTGCAGAAACTGCGCCGCCCGGTGTCGGAGGTCTGCCACCGCTTCGATCCCTTGCCGCAGATCCTGAAGAACGTGCGCTACCGCAGCGGCAAGCCGCTCGACGACGACGAGGTCAAATCGGCGATCGTCGCCGGCGAGAAACGGCTCAACGGCCATGGCCGGCTGCTGGTCCGCTCGTCCGGCACCGAGCCCGTGATCCGGGTGATGGGCGAGGGCGACGACCGCATCCTGGTCGAGGAAGTGGTCGATCACATCGTCTCCGCGCTCGGCCACGCCGCGGCGTAAACGCGATTTCTTGAAGGGCGCATGATCTGGTCGCCACACCGCCCGCCCTCGGGTCAAGCCCGAGGGCATGCTTCGGCGACCGGATCCTGCGCAACGCATCTCAGCCATTTCCTAATGGCGCTGGTTGGTGCCGCGCCGCCATCGTAGGAAATTCGGGTCGCACAGCGAATCTGTCGGGAACAACCCCTTGAACAAGTCCGTCGTCGTCTCCGAGGAAGCACTGGTCGCGCCGGTGACCGTGACGGACGTGGCGGCGCCTCCCGCGGCAAGGAAGGCTGCCGCGACAGGGCCGGCCTATGTCGTGCTGGCCGGAATCAGCTTTTCGCATTTTCTCAACGACACCATGCAGTCGCTGATCGCGTCGGTTTATCCGATCCTGAAGGACAGCTACGCGCTGGATTTCGCGCAGATCGGCATGATCACGCTGGCGTTCCAGTTCACCGCGTCGCTGCTGCAGCCGGCGGTTGGGCATTTCACCGACAAGAAGGCTCAGCCGTTCTCGCTCGCGGTCGGCATGGGATTCACGTTTTTTGGATTGCTGCTGCTCAGCGTCGCGCAGCGATACCCCGTCATCCTGGTCGCGGCAGCGCTGGTCGGCCTCGGTTCGGCGGTGTTCCATCCGGAATCGGCGCGGATCGCGCGCCTCGCCTCGGGCGGACGCTACGGCTTTGCGCAATCGGTGTTTCAGCTCGGCGGCAGTTTCGGAACGTCGATGGGGCCGCTGCTGGCGGCGCTGATCGTGGTGCCGTTCGGGCAGCCGAGCATCGCCTGGTTCTCCTCGATCGCGTTCCTGGCGATCGTCATCCTGTGGCGGATCGGGCAATGGTACAAGCCGCAGATCGCGGCAAAAAAGGCGGCGCCGATCCATCCGCATCCGGATGCGCCCAGTTCCCGCCGCGTCATGATCGCGCTCGGGGTGCTGGTGGCGCTGTTGTTCTCGAAGCAGCTCTATGTCTCGAGCCTGTCGAGCTATTACATCTTCTATTTGATCGAGAAGTTCGGCGTCTCGACCCAGCAAGCCCAGTTCTACCTCTTCATCTTCCTGGCCTCGAACGCGGCCGGCGCGTTCTTCGGGGGACCGCTGGGCGATCGCTTCGGCCGCAAATACGTGATCTGGTTTTCGATCCTCGGCGCGCTGCCGTTCACGCTGGCGCTGCCCTATGCCGGCCTGTTCGGAAGCGCGGTGCTGACGGTGTTCATCGGCCTTATCATCTCCTCGGCGACGTCATCGATCATCGTGTTCGCGCAGGAACTGATGCCGCACCGCTTCGGCATGATCTCCGGCGTGTTCTTCGGATTCGCGTTCGGCATCGGCGGCCTCGGCGCCGCGGTGCTCGGCAAGGTCGCCGACCATACCGGCATTGCCTTCGTCTATCAGGTCTGCGCGTTGCTGCCGGCGATCGGACTGCTCGCGGTGTTCCTGCCGAAGCTGCCGAGAACCGCGCGCTGACGCGCGAGGCGCTGCGCGACGCCGGCGGTTCGCCGTCAATAAATTGTTAGTGATTGTGGCGGTTCCGCCGTTTTTGACGCGGGCGGATCCGAGCGCCGCGAAAAATCTTCGGAAATTATCAACCTTAATAATTAGGGTTAAGTGGCGCTTAAGCATTTGGTGGCATCGTCCGACCGTGAGTTTTTGGTTGTGGGGCTTTCGCTGTGCCTCACCGGACAAGAGGACGAAGCCAATGCGTAGCGTGAAGTATCTCATGGCCGCCGCCGGTGCGGCATCTCTGTTATCGTCGGCGGCGCTTGCCGCGGACATGCCTTCGATCATGCCGCCCCCGCCGCAGTACGCGCCGCCGCCGCAGGATTTCGGCGGCTGGTATCTGCGCGGCGATATCGGGTTCAGCAATCAGCATGTCGATCGCCTGAACAACGCGCTTGACGTAAACAGCCTCACTTCCGACCAGCGGCTTGGGTTTGACACCGGCGGCGTCTTTGGCCTCGGTGCCGGCTACAGGTTCAACAACTGGTTTCGCGCCGACATCACCGGCCAGTATCGCGGAAACGCGAATTTCCACGGGCTTGACGTCATTACGTTCAATAACGGCGGGACGATCGGCAATGGCGCCGACACTTACAGTGCCAGCAAATCCGAGTGGCTGATCCTCGCCAACGCCTATGTCGACCTCGGCACCTGGTGGTGCATAACCCCGTTCGTCGGTGCCGGCGTCGGTACGGCGCGGGTTCAGATTGCCAACTTCACCGACCAGGGTGTCGGCTCCCTTTTCCCGCCGGGCACGGGGGTAGGACCTTCAACCGCTTTCGCGGACACCGCTTCGAAATGGAACCTTGCGTGGGCGCTGCATGCGGGTCTCGCTTACCAGGTCTCGCGTAATCTGACGATCGAAATGGCCTATAGCTATGTCAACATGGGCGACGGCATCACCGGCGATCTCAGGGCTTTCGACGGCACCAATAACGTCGTCAACCCGATGACCTTCAAGAGCATCACCTCGCACGACCTGACGCTCGGCGTGCGCTGGAATTTCGACAGCGCGCCGACCTACGCGCCGCCACTGGTCACCAAGGGCTGATCGAGCCTTTCATCTGTTAAGGTCTGCTAACGGCGCGGGGTCTTTCCCGCGCCGTTTTGTTTTGCGCGAAAGCAACCGCGACAACGATTGGTTAAGGTTAACGAGCCATGATCAGCGCCAGGTCAGAGTGTGTTCGATGGGAGCGGTTGCGATGCGTAGGCTTGTACTGGCGGCGATGATGTTCGGAGCGGTGTCCGGTGCGCGCGCGGCCGACATGCCCGATTTTCTGCGCGGCAGCTTCACCGACGGGTTGAGCCCGTCGCGGGTCAACTGGCAGGGCTACTATGTCGGAGGCCAGGGCGGCTACGGATCGTCCGATGAGAATTTCAACGGCTCGACCAGCAACATGATCGCCGCTTTGCTGGCCAATACCACCATCGAAAGCGAGATGCAGGTTTCGCAATGGAATCTCGGGCTTGGCAAGGAGTCGGCACGGACCTCCGGCTACGGCGGGTTCGTCGGATATAATTCGCAATGGGACGATGTGGTCATCGGCATCGAAGCGAGCTATCTCCACGGCGGATTCGGAGGCGCGTCAACGGCCAGCAAGTCCCTCGTCAGCTCCGCGCCGCTGTCTGACAATTTCTATCACTCCGTGACGGCGACCTCGCAAGCCGCGATCTCGATCTCGGACATGGCAAGTTTTCGTGCGCGTGCGGGTTATGCCTACGGCAGCTTCCTGCCCTACATGTTCGGCGGCTTCGCACTCGGAAATGCCGACATCACCCGCAGCGTCACCGTCCATGACAACTATGCGCCTACTTTCGCGGGCGCAGTGTCGTCATGTTCAAATACACCGCCATATTGCGTCACCCTGAGCTCGACGCAAGCCCAGCACAATCACCTGATCTATGGCTATTCGGCGGGACTCGGCGTCGACGTCAATCTGATCGGCGGGCTGTTCATGCGTGCCGAGTGGGAATATACCCGCTTTACATCTGCGGTTGATACCAGCATCAACACGGTGCGCGCCGGTCTCGGCTATAAGTTCTGATCCCGGAGCGCGCGCCTGCCTTGACAGGAAATGATGCGGCTGGTCGGATGCCGCGCCTGTCCGCGAAGGGCCGCATCGATGAAAATCTACGGCGATATCAATTCGGGCAATTGCCTGAAGGTGAAATGGGTCTGCGACGCCCTTGCGCTGCCCTACGACTGGATCGATGTCGATACGCTCAGGCGCGAGACCCGCACCACGGAATTTCTCAAGCTCAACAGCGCAGGACAGGTCCCGGCGATCGAATTCGACGACGGCCGGACGCTGGCGGAATCCAACGCCATCATCCGCTACCTCGCGCGCGGCAGCGATCTCATCCCCGCGGACGCATTTGCCGCCGCCAAGATGGACGAATGGCTGTTCTGGGAGCAATACAGCCACGAACCCTATGTCGCGGTGTGCCGCTTCCAGATGAAATATCTGGGCAGGCCGGCCTCCGATCTCGATCCCGACAAGGTCAAGCGCGGCTACGCGGCGCTGGCGCGGATGGAGCATCAGCTCGCCGCGACCCGGTTTCTGGTCGGCGACCGTCTCTCGCTCGCCGACGTTTCGCTGCTGGCCTATACGCGGCTGGCGCATGAGGGCGGCTTTCACCTCGACGGCTATGCGTCGTTGCGGCGCTGGATCGGCGAAGCCGAACGGTCGCTGGGGCTGCCGGTGGCGCGCTGAAGGAATACGGGAATTCTCATGGCTGCAGATTCCGCCGTTATCATCCGTCGCGCGCGCCGCGACGACGTCGCCGTCATCGTCGCGATGCTGGCAGACGATCCGCTCGGCAGCGGACGCGAGCGGATCGAGGATCCGCTGCCGCCGTCCTATTTGCGGGCGTTCGAGGCGGTCGAGAAGGATCCGAACATCCAGCTCGTGGTCGCCGAGCAGGGCGGCGCGGTGGTCGGCTGCCTGCAGCTTTGCATCCTGCCGGGGTTGAGTTCGCAGGGCGCCTCGCGCGCCTTGATCGAGGACGTTCGCGTCGCCACCCATTGCCGCAGCCGCGGCATCGGCGAGCAGCTGGTGCGATGGGCGGTCGCGGACGCGCGCGCCAGGGAATGCAAGCTGGTCGAGCTGCTCACGCACCATACCCGCGTCGATGCGCAGCGATTCTACAGGCGGCTGGGATTTCAGCCCAGTCATGTCGGGATGACGTTGCGGTTCTGAGAGCCGATCCGGCGGGCCGCAGGCGGCATCGCCAATCTTCATCGCCTCGTTTTACCGCACCGACCCGGCGGCCATTGACGTCGTTGCCAATCCGGTTTTGCCATTCAATCCGGTTAACACGGAATAAACTACCCAGCCTTTCGTAATTTTTTATGCGGAACCAGCCGTGACATCATGGTGTATCCCGTCGGGCTCGGGCGGCTTGGGGATCGCACATGAAAATCTATTCGATTGTCAGGATCGGCGACGAGTATGTCGTGCGGGCGGGAGAAAAAAGCGTCCTGAAGGTCGCGAGCCGGCGAAGAGCCGCCCAGCTTGTCACCAATGCGGTGGAGCTGTTGGACTCGCAAGCTGCCCCGCAGCAGTCGCCGCAAGGCTCCGGCGAGCCATCAATCGCCTGTGATCCCGGCATCACACCCGATCCCTCCGAAGTTCCTTGACGATTGAAGTCGATTCCCCTAAGCACCGCGGCGGGACACCTCCCCCCAACGGGAGGCTAGCTATCTGGAAGGATAGATCATGACTGCAGCGAAGCCCGCTTCGCGGCCCAACGTGCCGCATTTTTCCTCCGGCCCCTGTGCCAAGCGCCCCGGCTGGACCCCCCAAAATCTCAAGGACGCCGCGCTCGGCCGTTCGCATCGCGCGAAGATCGGCAAGGCCAAGCTCAAGCTCGCGATCGAACTGACCCGCGAAGTGCTTGAAGTACCCGCCGGCTACAGAATCGGCATCGTGCCGGCGTCCGATACCGGCGCGGTCGAGATGGCGCTGTGGTCGCTGCTTGGTGCGCGCCCCGTGACCACCATTGCCTGGGAATCCTTCGGCGAGGGCTGGGTCAGCGATATCGTCAAGGAATTGAAGCTCAAGGATGTGACCAAGCTGCATGCCGGCTATGGCGAGATCCCCGACCTCTCCAAGGCCGATCCGGCCAGCGACATCGTCTTCACCTGGAACGGCACCACCTCCGGCGTGCGCGTTCCCGACGCCGACTGGATCAGCGCCGACCGCGAAGGCCTCACCATCTGCGACGCGACCTCGGCGGCGTTCGCGCAGAAGCTCGACTGGCCCAAGCTCGACGTGGTGACGTTCTCCTGGCAGAAGGCGCTGGGCGGCGAGGCCGCGCACGGCATGCTGGTGCTCAGCCCGCGCGCGGTCGAGCGGCTCGAGAGCTACAAGCCGGCCTGGCCGCTGCCGAAGATCTTCCGCATGACCAAGGGCGGCAAGCTCAACGAAGGCATCTTCGAGGGCGAGACCATCAACACCCCGTCGATGCTGTGCGTCGAGGATTACCTCGACGCGCTGAACTGGGCGAAGTCGGTCGGCGGCCTCAAGGCCCTGATCGCGCGCGCCGACGCCAACGCCAGGGTGCTCGCCGACTGGAAGGCGAAGACGCCGTGGATCGATTTCCTGGCGAAAGATCCGGCGATCCGGTCCAACACCTCGGTGTGCATGAAGGTGGTCGATTCCACCATCACCTCGCTCTCCGCCGACGCGCAGGCCGATTTCGCCAAGAAGCTCGTTGCCCTGGTCGAGAAGGAAGGCGCGGGCTACGATTTCGCGCATTATCGCGATGCGCCGGCGGGCCTGCGCATCTGGTGCGGCGCCACGGTGGAAGCCAGCGACGTCGCGCTGCTGACGCAGTGGATCGACTGGGCGTTCGCAGAGACCAAGGCTTCGCTTCCGAAGGCGGCATGAGTTTCCTTCTTGCCTCGCCCCGTTCTTACGGGGAGAGGTCGGCGCGTAGCGCCGGGTGAGGGGCTCTCTCGCTTTTCACCGCTGTTGATAGATGCCCCTCACCCCAGCCCTCTCCCCGTAAGTACGGGGCGAGGGAGAAGAGGTCGCTCCGAGACTTTCATCTTACCCTCGGCCCTGGAGGCCGACCCTCTCCATCCAGGAGAGGGTGAAGGAACACCCCCATGACAAAACCCAAGGTTCTCATTTCCGACGCGCTGTCGCCCGCCGCCGTGCAGATCTTCAGGGATCGCGGCATCGATGTGGATTTCCAGCCCAATCTCGGCAAGGACAAGGAAAAGCTCGCCGAGATCATCGGCAATTACGACGGGCTGGCGATCCGCTCCGCCACCAAGGCCACCGCGAAGATCATCGAGAAGGCGACGCGGCTGAAGGTGATCGGCCGCGCCGGGATCGGCGTCGACAACGTCGAAATCCCGGCGGCCACGGCGAAGGGCATCATCGTGATGAACACGCCGTTCGGCAACTCGATCACCACGGCCGAGCACGCGATCACGTTGATGCTGGCGCTGGCGCGCGAAATTCCGCAGGCCGACGCCTCGACCCAGGCCGGCAAGTGGGAGAAGAACCGCTTCATGGGCGTGGAGATCACCGGCAAGACGCTCGGCGTGATCGGCTGCGGCAATATCGGTTCGATCGTCGCCGACCGCGCGCTCGGCTTGCGCATGAAGGTGATCGCGTTCGATCCGTTCCTGTCGCCGGAACGCGCCAAGGATATCGGCGTCGAGAAGGTCGAACTCGACGAGTTGTTCAAGCGCGCCGATTTCATCACGCTGCACACGCCGCTGACGGAAAAGACCAAAAACATCATCGACGCGGCCGCGCTGGCGAAGATGAAAAAGGGCGTTCGCATCATCAATTGCGCGCGCGGCGGGCTGGTCGACGAGCAGGCGCTGGTCGATGCGCTCAATTCCAAGCATGTCGCGGGTGCGGCATTCGACGTGTTCGTCGAGGAGCCGGCAACCTCGAACGTGCTGTTCGGCCACCCCAACGTGATCTGCACGCCGCATCTGGGTGCGGCCACCACGGAGGCGCAGGAGAACGTGGCACTTCAGGTCGCCGAGCAGATGTCGGATTATCTCTTGAGCGGCGCGATTTCCAACGCGGTCAACTTCCCCTCGATCACGGCGGAAGAGGCGCCGAAGCTGAAGCCGTTCATCGAGCTCGCCGAGAAGCTCGGCTCGTTCGCGGGCCAGCTCACCGAGAGCGGCATCTCGAAGGTGCAGATCACCTATGAGGGGCACGTCGCCGAAATGAAGATCAAGGCGCTGACCTCGGCGGTGCTGTCGGGCCTGCTGCGGCCGATGCTCGGCGACATCAACGTCGTCTCGGCGCCGGTCATCGCCAAGGAGCGCGGCATGGTGGTCGACGAGATCGTGCGCGCGGCGCAGAGCGATTACGAAAGCCTGATCACGGTCACCGTCACCACCGAGCGGCAGGAGCGCTCGGTGTCGGGTACGGTCTATGCCGACGGCAAGCCGCGGCTGGTCGATATCAAGGGCATCCGCGTCGACGCCGAATTCGGCAAGTCGATGATCTACGTCACCAACGAGGACAAGCCGGGCTTCATCGGCCGCTTCGCCGGCCTGCTCGGCGACGCCAGGCTCAACATCGCGACCTTCCATCTCGGCCGCACCAGGCAGGGCGGCGACGCGATCGCGCTGGTCGAGGTCGACGGCGCGGTGCCGGCGGAAGTGCTCGCCAGCGTGCAGGCGCTGCCGCAGGTGAAACAGGCCAAGGCGTTGGTGTTCTGAGGGCGCTGGTAATTTGATTCCCGGATAATTGCGGTCTCACCTTCCCCGAAAGGGGGAGGTGAGAAGTTTCTCGCTGCCGTCGATCTTCCTTGAGCGACGAACATCTTTCGACGCCGTCCGCCCCGGCCCCGCCTTGGCGGCGCCTTACCGTTACCCCAATCGAACCAGTTCCTTGATCGCAGCGTCTCACCACGATGGTGAGGCGATTTTTCGCGCGTCCGCACCAGGCCAACCAGGCCTTGCGGCGGCGCAAAGAGATTTGCGGGAGGAAAGTCATGCGAACGATTGCGAATAGTCTCGTAACGACCAGCCTGGCGGTCGTTGCCGCCTTTGCCGCCATGCCGGCGCAGGCGGCCGATGTCGACGCCACGTCGGCCGTCGATGCCGTCACCGTTTATCCCGATGGCGCCAGCGTCACGCGCGTCATCACGGCCGATCTTGCGCCCGGCGACAACACCCTGGTGGCAAACGATTTCCCGTTGACGCTGGATCCGTCCTCGCTCCGGGTCGAAGGCGAGGCAGGCGCAAAGCTCACCATCGGCGCCATCGACACGCGGCCGCCGCGGGCCGCGCCGCCGGTCAATCTGCCGGAACTCGACAAGCGCATCGAGGCGCTGAAGGACGAGCGCGGCGATCTCGCAGGCGCGATCAACGCAGCCACCGCGCGCCGCAAATTTGCCGAGCGCTTTGCGGAAAGCTCTCCCGCGGGGTTCGGCGAGAAGGGCGAGGCGCGTCCGATCGACGAGTGGCGCGCGGCCTTTGCCGCGGTCGCGGAGGAAGTGGCGACCGCGGACACCGCGATCCGCGACGCGGAACGCAAGCAGCGCGACATCGACCGCGAGATCGCGCGGCTCGAGGCCGACCGCGCGGCCAAGCCGCCGGCAAGCTCGAGGTCCGGATCGATCTCGCCGCCGACTGCCGCGACCAAGGCGACGCTGCGGGTGACCTACAGCGTGCGCAACGCGCGCTGGATGCCGCTCTATGACGCCCGGCTCGACACCGGCGCAAAGGACCGCAAGCCCGCGCTCGAACTGGTGCGCCGCGCCGAGATCACCCAGTCGACCGGGGAGGACTGGTCGAATGTCGCGCTGGCCGTCTCGACCGTCCGCACCGCGCGCGGCGGCAGCGCGCCCGATCTGAATTCGCTGATCGTGCAATATCCGCAACCGCCGCGACCGCTGGGCTCGGCTGCCTTCTCGGACATGGCGAAGCTCCGCCAGATGCCGGCGCCGATGGCGCTGGCTCGAACCGGCCGAACAACGCGCCGACGAGCAGCAGGCCACCGCGGAAGTCGGCGGTTTCCAGGTGACGTTCAGGATCCCCGGCCGGGTCAGCGTCGGCGCCAGCGAGGGCGCCAGGAGCCTGCGCGTCTCCACCGCGACGATTGCTCCGGATCTCGCGGTCCGCTCGGCGCCGGTCGGGATCCGACGGCGTTTCTCGAAGCAAGCTTTGCGCAAGGCGAGGACGCGCCGCTGCTGCCGGGCCGGGTCGCGATCTATCGCGACGGCGTGTTCGTCGGGCGCGGCCAGATGGCGGCCGCCGGCAAGGACGAGACGGTGCGGCTCGGCTTCGGCGCCGACGACAAGGTCAAGATCGAACGTTCCGTCGTCAGGCGCAACGAGGGATCGGCCGGCCTGATCGTGACGACATCGAAGACCGACGAACGCGCGTTCAAGACCAGCGTGCGCAACGGCCACGATTTCCCGATCCGGATCGCCATCGAGGATCAATTGCCGGTCAGCGAAAACGAGGACATCGTCGTCGAAATGCTGCCGTCGACGACGCCTCCGACCGCGACCAATCTGCGCGACCGGCGCGGCGTGCTCGAATGGGCGTTCGAGGCGAAACCCGGCGAGGCCAGGGACATCGCGTTCGCCTGGCGCGTGCGCTGGCCCAAGGACAAGGGCGTCGTCATGATCCCGGCCGGATGAAACGGATGCGCCGGTCGGAACACGCGCCAACAAGAACGCGCGGCGGCGGCCGGCCTAGCTGTTCGGGCCGCGCTCCATGCTGACGGGTTGCCAGCGCCGGAGCGCGGTGTTCTGCAGCACCGACGGGTTGACGCAGCTCACCGGCCACATGCCCTGCAGCACCAGCGACAATTCGTAGCCGACGCGGCGCTTGCGCGCCTCGTCGAAGCGGGCAGAGGCCGAGGCGACATGCGCCGTCAGCGTGACGTTCTCCATGCCGAGCATCGGATTGTTGTGCGAGGGCGGTTCTTTTTCCAGCACGTCGAGCGCGGCATGCGCGATCCAGCCCTCCTGCAAGGCCTTGATCAGCGCTTCTTCGTTCACGGTCGCGCCGCGGCCGGTATTGATGAAGATCGCGCTTTTCTTCATCTGGCGAAAATGGCTTTCGCCCAGCATGTGGTGAACTTCGGGCCGCGCCGGCGCATGCATCGAGACGAAATCGGACTGCGAGAGCACCTCGGACAGCGTTGCCGGAAGCACGCCGTGATCGGAAATCAGTGTCTCGGCGATGAAGGGATCGTAGGCCATCATCCTCAAGCCGAACGGCGCCGCGCGCTTGGCCACCGCGCGCGCCACCCGGCCGAACGAGATGAAGCCCAGTGTCTGCCCCATCAGCCTCGGAAGCTTCATTAGCGCCGGGCGGCCTTCGGCCCAGCGCCCCCCGCGGACCATCTTGTCCTGCTCGACCAGTCGGCGAAATCCGGCCAGCAGCAGCATCATGGCGTGGTCGGCGACTTCCTCGATGAAGGTGTCGGGAATGTTGGTGACGGGAATCCCGCGCGCGGTGGCGGCCTTGACGTCGACGCTGTCGACGCCGACGCTGCCGAGCGTGATGACCTTGCAGTTTTCCAGGGCATCGATGATCTTCTTCGAGATCGGGAGGCCCTTGGCATAGATGGCGTCGGCGGTCCGGGCGGCTTCGATGAATTCCGCCTCATTGGCCGGCGCCTCGATGATCTCGGCGCCGATCGGGTCGAGCGCTTCCTTTTCAAATGCGTAGCCGCCGCCGGCAACCGTGAAGCTCGCGCCCTTCGGCGTTACAATCCTGAATTTCGGCATTTGGTTCTTTCTCCCGATTTGACATTTCGGTGTTGGCAATGACGGCGACGCGCCGTCGCTGGCTCCTGCTTCCCGGCGTCCTGACCGGCGGCTCGCGCAATTCCTCTGCCGCCAAGAACGCGGCCCTCTTATCGGGTACTTCTACGGAGGCGCCGTAACCGCGCGCTAAAGGGTTTCACTATACCGTGTTGGGAGTCGTTCGCACAATCGCCCGTGCAATCCCCCGGAGACATCCCGTGAAGCTGACCAATCTGACGATCACCCCCAAGCTCGGCATTTTGGTGGGGGTGACCTTGTTCGGCCTTTGCACCGCAGGCGTTCTCGCGGGCTATCTGATGCAGCGGGAGATGCTGAACGCCCGGATCGATCAGGCGCACGCCATCGTCGACCTGGCGCGCAACATGGCCGCGGGATTGCAGAAGGAGGTGGAGGCCGGGAAGCTCACCAAGGAGGCCGCGCTGGCCGAATTCGGCCGCCGCGGCAACGCGATGACTTACGACAACGGCGCCGGCTATCTGTTCGGTACGACGTTTGACGGCATCACGGTGCTGTCGCCTGATCCCAAGCAGGTCGGGACCAATCGCATGGAAGTGGTGACCAACGGCCGCAAGCTCTCCCACGAATTGATGGACGGCGTGAAAGCCAACGGCGAAATCCTGC
Source organism: uncultured Alphaproteobacteria bacterium (assembly GCA_963721275.1). GTDB lineage: Bacteria > Pseudomonadota > Alphaproteobacteria > Rhizobiales > Xanthobacteraceae > Bradyrhizobium. The sequence goes on from CAVRIQ010000039.1 coordinate 226,801, forward strand.
TGACCTACGAATACGTGAAGCCCGGCACGGAAAAGCCGATCCGCAAGATCGGCTACGCCGTCAATGTCCCCGGCTTCAACATGTATGTCGGAACGGGCGCCTATCTCGACGATCTCGACGCCAAGATGAAGCCGATCGAGTGGCTCCTGGGGCTGGCGATCTTCAGCATCGCGATCGTCTCGGGCAGCATCGCGTGGCTGATCGGCCGCAGCATCAGCCGGCCGCTCAACGAACTCGGCAACCGGATGCGGGCGCTGGCCAACGGCGAACTCGAGGGCGAAATCCCCGGCATCGGCCGCGGCGACGAGGTCGGCGCCATGGCCGCCACCGTCCAGATCTTCAAGGACAATGCGGTGCGGATCCGCGGGCTCGAAAAGGCCGAGGCGCAAACCCAGGGGCGCGCCGAGGCCGAGCGCCGGGCGGCCATGGAAAACCTCGCCAACGATTTCGAACGCAGCGTCAACGGCATCGTTCGTTCGGTGTCGACCGCGGCGGCGGGCATGCAGTCCACGGCGCAGTCGATGACGGCGACCGCGAGCGACGCCAGCGCGCGCGCCGCCACCGTCGGGGCGGCGTCCGAGAGCGCTTCCAACAACGTCGGAACGGTTGCTGCCGCGGCGGAAGAACTGTCGAGTTCGGTTGCCGAGATTTCCCGCCAGGTGACGCGCTCGAGCGAGATCGCCAGCAAGGCGGTGGGCGATGCCGAGCGCACCAACGCCACCGTGCAGGTGTTGTCGACCGGCGCCGAGAAGATCGGCGAGGTGGTAAAACTGATCCACTCGATCGCAGCCCAGACCAATCTGCTGGCGCTGAATGCGACCATCGAAGCGGCACGCGCCGGCAAATCCGGCCGTGGCTTCGCCGTGGTCGCTTCCGAAGTGAAGGCGCTGGCCAACCAGACCGCCAAGGCCACGGAAGAGATCTCCGCCCAGGTCGCGGCGATGCAGTCGTCCACCAGCGATGCGGTGGCGGCGATCAGCGGCATCACCCAGACCATCGCCCAGATGAGCGAGATCACGGTCAGCATCTCGACTTCGATCGAACAGCAGGGCGACGCGACGCGCGAGATTGCGCGGAATATCCAGTCGGTCGCGGCCGGCTCGAACGAGATCAGCGCCCATATCGGCGGCGTCACCACGGCGGCGGCGGCCACCGGCACCGCGGCCTCCGACGTGCTGTCCAACGCCCGCGAACTCGACAACCAGTCGGGCATGCTGCGCAGCGCCGTCGACGGCTTCCTCGCCAAGGTCCGCGCCGCGTAAGGCCCGGCGCGCCGGAAAAGCCGGCCTGCCGCAGCGCTATGCGGCAGCCGACGCCTGCCGCGAGGCGATCACCACGCCCGCGAGCACCAGCACGTAGCCGACCAGATGGAACAGCCGCGGCTGCTCGCCGAGCAGCAGGATCGCCATCGCCGAGCCGAAAACCGGCACCAGATGCAGGAACGGCGCGGCGCGGTTCGGCCCGATCAGCGCGATGCCGCGATTGAAGAACAGATAGGCCAGGATCGACGGAAAGATCACGACATAAATCAGGGTCGCGACCGTCAGGGTGTCGAATTTCAGTGTCGATCCGGTTGAATATTCCCAGATCGAGAACGGCAGCAGCAGCAGCGCGCCGCAGCCGATGGTGAAGGCGATCAGCGAGAGCTGATGGGTTTTCGGCCGCCGTGGCATCAGCGCCGAATAAAGTCCGAAACTCAGCACCGCGCCGGCGAACATCACGTCGCCCTTGTTGAACCGGATGCTGGCGAGAGCCGCCAGATCGCCGCGCAGGATGATGGTGAGAACGCCGGCCAGCGATATCGTGATTCCGGCAAGCTGCGCCCAGGTCAGCCGCACGCCGAACAGGGCCAGCGACCACAGCGCCACGAACAGCGGACCGGACGACTGGATCATCAGCGCGTTCAGGGCCTGGGTGTATTGCAGCGCCCAGTAGGAAATCGCGTTGTTGAAGGCGAAACCCGTCGCCGACAGCGCCACCATCAACGGAAGCCGCGCGCGCAACGCCGGCCAGTCGCGCGCGAGATGCGGCCGGGCGAACGGCAGCAAAATCAGGAACGCGCCGATCCACCGGACGCAGGACAGCGTCATCGGCGGAACATGCCCGCCGACGAAGCGCGCGAGCACGATATTGCCGGCCCAGAACAGCGAGGTCAGGCTCAGGAGCAGATAGGGCTGGTTGTTGAGCCACCTGACCGGATCGGGAGCAGACGGCGCTGGCGCGGGTTTGGTCATCGTTTCCTGGCGAAGTTGTGCCCGATTCACGCCGCGCGACAAGTGCCGCGCCCGCAATGCTACAATGCCCGAATTAGAGCGTTTTCAAGCGAAGTGGTGGCCGGTTCGCGTCAAGAAAACGCGTCAAATCAGAAAATCTAGAGCCCCGTTTCGATACAATCGAAACGGAATAGGCTCTAGTCGACCGCAGCGAAGGAGCCGGCCATGGCCGTGGATCTGTTGAATATCGATGGACTTGAGGACATGGCGCATCAGGGCCCGGTCGTGATGGTGAACCTGATGCGGTTCCACGAGCGCTCGCTCGATGGCGACGGCTCGGGCTGGGACGCTTATTTGCGCTACAGCGCCCTGACCGTGCCGATGATCAAGGCGCGCGGCGGAACGCTGCTGTGGACCGGCGACGCCAAGGCCGTCGCGCTGGGCAACGCAGGCCGGCAACCAATGGGACTATCTGGCGCTGGTGTATTATCCCGTCGGTGGCGGCTTTCATCGACATGATGACGTCGGCGGATTACGAAGGAAGGTGCGATCCGCATCGCCGCAACGGCTGCGCCGAGCACGTGATCATCTGCACCAAGGAGGCCTACAGCAAATTCAAGACGGGGTAGCCCTTTCCAGTGCCGCGGCTTTATTCCGGCTCGTCATGCCCGGCCATGTGCCGGGCATCCACGTCTTGAACGTCTCGCGAGAAAGACGTGGTAGCCGGGACAAGCCCGGCCATAACGTTTTCGCTTTGATCAGCTGATTTCGCCGCGCACGATCGCGGCGGCGTCGCACATCGCCTTGAGCTTGCCGAAGGCGATATCGCGCGGCATGTATTTCATGCCGCAGTCGGGCGCGGGGATGAGCCGCTCCGCCGCCACGTATTTCAGGCCGTGCCGGATCCGATCTGCGACGGTGTCGGCGGTTTCGATCTCGGGGTCGCCGAGGTCGAGTACGCCGAGCATGATCGTCTTGCCCGTCAGCTCCCGCGAGCACGCCGAGATCGAGTTTTGGTTGCGCCGCCTCGATCGAAATCTGGTTCGGCGTGGCAGGCCGCAAGTTCCGGCAGGAACGCGTAGGCGGCCGGCTTCGACGAACCCGGCACCACGGCGGCGTAGCCGAAGCACAGATGCACGACGGTCGGCACCGTGATGCCCTTCAGCGCGCGGTTGATCGCCGGCACCGCATAGCGTCGCCGGCCTCCGGATCGTTGCGCACCCACGGCTCGTCGAGCTGGATCACGTCGGCGCCGGCGCGCTGCAGGTCGTGCAGCTCGTCGTTGACGGCTGCGGCGAACGCCATCGCCAGCTCGGCGTTGTCGGCATAAAACTCGTTCTTGGCCTGCTGCGTCATGGTGAACGGGCCGGGCAGGGTGATCTTGATGGCGCGGTCGGTGTTGGCGCGCAGGAATTTCAGGTCGCGCACGTCGACCGGGCCCTGCGCGCGATCTTGCCGATGACGCGCGGCACCGGTGTTTCCGGCCGGCTTGCGACACGATGATCGCTGGATTGTCGCTGTCGACGCCGTCGAGTGCGGTTGCAAAATATTGGAGTAGCTCTCCGCGCCGGACTTCGCCGTCGGTGATGATGTCGATGCCGGCGCGCTCCATGTCGCGGATCGCGAGGATGGTGGCATCGTCTTGCGCCTGCGCGAGAGGCTCCTTGATCCGCCACATCGCGTTCATCCGCGTGCGCGGCACCAATTTCGACAGCATGGCGCGGTCGACCAGCCATTCCGGTTGCGGATAGCTGCCGACAACGGTGGTCGGCAGCAGATGCTTCGGCATGTTCACGATGCTTCTCCTTGCTTTCATGCTGACAGGCGCCCCGGTCAGGCGGCGCGCCCGGCCGCGCCGGCGACTTCGTCCTCGACCGGATTGCGTAAGATCCATCCCGGAAACTGACCTCGACCACGTCGCCCTCTTTCTGAAAAACAATCGTCAATCGAACATCGATTTTTTTGGGTCGCCGGCGAGCGCCCCGGCCGCCGGACCGGATTGGGTCCTTTCGCGCCGGCTATCGCCGTTTCTCGCGCTTGCGCGCAGCCATGCACGCGTCGGCGCGGGGAGCGTGGT
>CAVRIQ010000040.1:0-61372 GCA_963721275.1 uncultured Alphaproteobacteria bacterium
CCCGGCGGAATCCCGGTTGACGACGCTCATCGCAGCGTCTGATACAGCCGATGCAGCAGCCGCGCCCTCGGCTCGATCGACGAGATGTACATCTGCTCGTAGTGGGTATGGGCACCCTTGCCGTCGACCCCGAGCCCGTCGAGGGTTGCCGTATGCGGTGCGGTGAAATTGCCGTCGGAGCCGCCGCCGGTCGCGGTATCCACCAGATCGAAGCCGATTTCCGCCGCCAGCGTCCTGGCATGCTCGTAGAGTGCCGCGCCGGCATTGCCCTTCTCGTAGGGCGGACGGTTCAATTCGCCGGTTACCCTGACGCTGACGCCCTCGCTGCGCGATTTCAGATTGAGGATCTTGGGAACGAGTTCGTCGGCGTCGGCGATGGTCGGCACGCGCATGTCGACCTCGGCATAGGCCTCCTCGGCAATGACGTTGGGTTTGGTGCCGCCCCTGACCACGCCGACATTGACGGTCACGCCGCGCTTCGGATCGTTCATGGCCTCCAGCGCCTGGATGACGTTGCCGAGTTCGCGGATCGCGCTGCGGCCGTCCTCGGGCCGCGTGCCGGCATGCGCCGGGACGCCTTTGACAAAAACCTCGAAGCGCGCGACGCCCTTGCGCCCGGTGACGATTTTGCCGCCGTCGCGGGCGGGCTCCGTCACCAGCACATATTTCGCCTTGCGTCCCTCGGCTTCGATCAGCGCGCGCGATGTCGGGCTGCCGATTTCCTCGTCGGAGACATAGAGCTGGGTCACGCCCAGCGCGGAACGCGCGTTATCCGCGCAAAGCTGCCGGAACGCGTGGTAGGCGAGATAGGCGCCGCCCTTCATGTCGTAGATGCCGGGGCCGAAGGCGCTGTCGCCCTCGATCCTGAACGGCAGACGCTCGATGAAGCCCATCGGGTGCACCGTATCGAGATGGCTGAGGATCAGGATTCCGGGCTGCTCCTGGCCCCATGCCGAACGCGCCACCAGATGATCGCCGCAGCCGGAGCGTCCGGCGATGCGCTCGATCGTGGCGGCCAGGTCGCGATAGCCGTCGGCGACCATATCCGCCAGCCGGTTGACCTGCTCGGGCGCTTCGGTCGGCGTCTCGATTTCGACCCAGCGGCGGATGCCGTCGAGGATGGCCATGGAATCGAAGGGATTGGCGGTCGTGAGCATGTTGGGTTGCCTTGCATCCGGGGCGCGCGCCGGGGTTCGGGCCGGCCCGAGTTCTGGCTCTGTCCAAGTCGGCACAGCCGACTGGCGCCCGGAAGCGACGGCAGGTATTGCAGATTGCGATGTCGCTGTTCACGAGACCAAAACGACTTGATCTCAGCGCTTGTCGGGTCCTTCGCGCACGGCGATCTGCTCGACCAGTTCGACAATGCTGCGCCGGAGCTTGGCGTCGGCGATGCGCGTAAACGCGCGGGTCAGCGCCAGGCCCTCGGAGGTCGCCAGGAAATCGGAAACGTAGGACGGTGAGGCCCCTTCGCTGTAGCCCTCGGTGCTGACGATGCCGCTGGGGCCGCCCTCGAACAGAAACGAAACCGGGATCTGAAGTATTTCGGAGATCTGCTGGATGCGGCTTGCGCCGACCCGGTTGGTGCCTTTTTCGTATTTCTGAACCTGCTGAAAGGTGAGGCCCAGCGCTTCGCCAAGCTTCTCCTGGCTCATGCCGAGCATGATGCGACGCATGCGCACACGACTGCCGACATATTTGTCAACAGGGTTGGGCGCTTTGGTCGACATCTCCAGCACTCCTTGGGACGCGCCTGAAGGTGCGGCAGGACGAATTATGCCTCAGGCGCCAATACCGTCAAATCTTGCCCGGAAGCGACGGGAAGCTATGCAAGCGATTTGAGCAACGAACTGAACGGATTTTTTCTCGACCGGTGCGGCAGAATGCGAATGGCACGGCGGGTCTGTCAACTCTGGATTTCGGCTCGCCGATATTTCTGCCGGTTAACCGAAACCAAATATGAAAATAAGGCGTCAGGAAGTCCGTCTTGCGGCGCGCCGCCGGATCACGAAAAGAAAGGCGGCGGCGAGCATGATCGCCGCGGGAATGTCGCCGTTGCGCGCGTAGATGGTCGGCGCGATCGCCGATGGCAGCCTGGCATCCAGGACACCTTCGACGCCGAGGCCGAGCCGGGCGACAATGCGCCCCACGGGATCGATGACGGCGGAAATGCCCGTATTTGCCGCACGAACCACCGGAAGTCCCTGCTCGATCGCGCGCAGCCGCGTCTCCTGCAGGTGCTGGTAGGGACCGGTCGAAATTCCAAACCAGCCGTCATTGGTCAGGTTGACGATCCAGCCCGGACGGTCGTCGCGTGACGCAACGTCAGAGGGAAAAATTGCCTCATAACAGATCAAAGGTAGCGCGCGCGGCGCGTTTGGTATGTCCATCGGGCGGCGCCGTGTTCCCGGAATGAATCCGCCCTGAACCTTGGTGAGCTGCACCAGGCCGAGCTTTTCCATCCAGTCCTGAAACGGCAGATATTCGCCGAACGGCACCAGATGCAGCTTGTCGTAGACCGACAGCACGCTGCCGTCATGGTCGATGACATAGATTGAATTGTAGGCGCGCGTGATCCGCGTACCGGGCGGCAGGTCCGGCGCGCGCACCGACCCGGTGATCAGCACGGTGCCCTTGGGCAACAGGTCGGCAATCTGCGCCATCGCGTCGGCTTCGCGGGTGAGGAAAAACGGGAACGCCGATTCCGGCCAGATCAGAATGCTGGCGTCGCGCACGCCGGTGGATTGCGGGCCGGAGGCGCGGTCGGACAGCGTCAAATATTTCTGCATCACTTCCGCCTTGGCGGAGTAGTTGAATTTGACGTCCTGCTGCAGGTTGGGCTGCATGATCCGCAGCTTGACCTTGGCAACGTCGGCGGTCGGATGCAGGCGGAGGCGGACGCCGCCGAAAATGCCCATGGCGAGCAGCAGCGACAGCGCCGCTGCCGGCGCGACCCACGGCGTGCGTCCGCGCGGACTTCCATCGATCAGCACGGCCGGGCTTGCGAAGATTGCGACGCTCAGGAATGTCAGGCCCCACAGGCCGATCAGCGACGCCGTCTGCGCCAGCGCCAGCGGCTCCGACAGCGCGTAGCCGAACGCGTTCCACGGAAAGCCCGTCAGCACATGGCCGCGCAGCCACTCGCTGATCGTGAGCGACAAGGCCAGCGCGATCACCCGCGAAGCGTCCTGGGTCCAGATCAGGCGCGCCAGCGCAAAGCCCAGGGCGGTGAACAGCGCGAGATAGGCCGGCAGGCCCAGCACCGCGAACGGCATCAGCCAGGCGAAGGTCTTGGCATCGACCAGGAAGGCGTAGCCGATCCAGTACAGGCCCGGCACGAAATAGCCGAGACCGAACCACCATCCGGCCATCGCGGCCGCCGGCACGCCGCGCAGCCGTCCGGCGCCGGCGCCGTCGATCAGCCAGACCATGACCGGAAAGGTCAAAAACAGCACCGGCCAGGCGTTGAACGGCGCCATGGCGAGTGCCGACAGCGCGCCCGCGGCGAGCGCGATGCCGGCGCGCTTCCAGCCCCAGGCCAGGATGATCGAAAGACCGAGCGTGCGGAGTTTATCCAGGGAGATCACTGCGAACCGGCTCCATCGCCGGACGGAGGGCTCGCATTGTCATTGGCCTGTGCCGTGCCCTGCTCCGGCGTCGCGTCGCGGCGGCGGCCCTCGCGCTGTGACCGCGCCGCCGGACGCTCCTTGCGCGTGGCGATGCGCAGCCGCTTGACCCGCCTCGGATCGGCGTCGAGCACTTCGATTTCGTAATTGCCGGGGCCTGAGATCACTTCGCCGCGCACCGGCAGGCGGCCGACATGGGTCACCAGATAGCCGCCGAGCGTCTCGACCTCCTCGCCGGCTTCGCCGGTGACGAAATCCTCGCCGATCACGGAACGGACATCGTCCAGCCTGGCGCGCGCGTCGGCGATGAAGGAATTGTCGGCCTGCCGCACGATCGCCGGCGGTTCGTCGCTGTCATGCTCGTCGTCGATCTCGCCGACGATCTGCTCGACGATGTCCTCGATCGACACCAGCCCGTCGGTGCCGCCATATTCGTCGACCACCAGCGCCAGATGGATGCGCGAGGCCTGCATTTGCGCCAACAGGTCGATCGCCCGCATCGACGGCGGCACGTAAAGCAGTTTCCGGATGATGTTGGTTTCCGCAAGCGGCATCGCGAGATCGACCGCGCGCAGGTCCAGCCCGGCCGGGAGCGGCTTCCTGCGTTTTGTCTTGCCCTTGCCGGCCTCGGACAGGCGGGCTCTTGCGGTCATGAACGCCAAGAGATCGCGGATGTGAACGATGCCTTCGGGGTCGTCGAGAGTTTCGTTGTAGACCACCAGGCGCGAATGCGCGGCGCTTTCGAACAGGCTCATCAATTCGCCGAGCGGAATGTCGCGCTTGACCGCGACGATGTCGGCGCGATGGACCATCACGTCGGCGATGCGCCGTTCGTGCAGCCCGAGAATATTGCGCAGCATGGTGCGCTCGATGGCGGAAAAGCCGACCTCGTCCGGCGTCGAGGCGTCGAGCACCACCTGCAGATCGTCGCGGACCGATCCGGGCTTCCAGCCGAACAGCGTGCGGATCGCCCGCGTCAGCCAGTTGTCGGTAACCGGACGCAGGACTTCTGCCTGCGGCACCACCGCCGGCAGGTTGCGCGTATTGCGCGTATTGTCGTGGGTCGGTTCGGAGTCCACCATTTTCAGTTCATCCGCTCCCGGTCCGCATGGGGATCTCGATCCGCATACGGATTGGGAATGCCGAGTTGCGCCAGAATCTCCGTTTCCAGAGCTTCCATGGCCTCGGCGTCGTCGTCCTTCTCGTGATCGTAGCCGATCAGATGCAGGAAACCGTGGACCGCCAAATGGCTGAGATGATGGTCGAACGGCTTTTGTTCGTCATCGGCTTCCCTGCGCGTCGTCTCATAGGCAATCGCGATGTCGCCGAGCATGCGCGGCGCGTCGCCGGGCCCGCCGGCGCCGGTCGGCTGCAGCGCCGGAAACGACAGCACGTTGGTCGGCTTGTCGATGCCGCGCCAGTTGCTGTTCAGGGTGCGAATGCCGGCGTCGTCGGTCAGCATGACCGCCAGTTCGGCCTCGTCCGTATCCGCATCGACCATCCCGGCTGCGGCCGCGATGGCGCGGTGGACGACGGTCTCGGCGCCGGGCTCGCTTTGCCAGGCGTCGGCGACGACGAGAACCTCGGTCATGGGAAGGGCAGTGTGCGCCATCGCTCCGGAATTTCTTTTGCGCCCCGAAATCGCTTCCGGCGCGCGTCTGGCGGCGGATTTCGGCATCAGGGTCTGATGGTTGCCGGCCGCTGCGGCAATCCTTCATAGGCGGCGACGATCCGCGCCACCAGTTCATGGCGGATCACGTCTTCGGCCGTGAATTTCACCTGCGCGATGCCCTCGACGCCGTCGAGCAGCCTCGCGGCTTCCGCAAGCCCGGAGGTCTGGCCGTTCGGCAGGTCGACCTGGGAGGGATCGCCGGTGATGATCATGCGGCTGTTCTCGCCCAACCGGGTCAGGAACATCTTCATCTGCATCGAGGTGGTGTTCTGCGCCTCGTCGAGGATGATGGCGGCGTTGGTGAGGGTGCGGCCGCGCATGAAGGCGAGCGGGGCGATCTCGATTTCGCCGGCCTGCAGCGCGCGCTCGACGATGCGGGAATCCATCAGATCGTAAAGCGCATCATAGATCGGCCGCAGGTAGGGATCGACCTTCTCGCGGAGATCGCCCGGCAGGAAGCCCAGCCGCTCGCCGGCCTCCACCGCGGGCCGCGACAGGATGATGCGGTCGACTTCCTTGCGTTCGAACAATTGCGCGGCGTGCGCCACCGCAAGCCAGGTCTTGCCGGTGCCGGCGGGGCCGATGCCGAACACCAGCTCGTGGCGTTTCAGCGCGCGAATGTAGGAGTCCTGGGCGGCGGTGCGCGCCCGCACCGGGCGCTTGCGCAGATTGATGGTCTCGAACGACGATTTGACGCTCTTGGCGTCGAATTCGAACAGCGAGCCCTGCGCGATCACGGCGCGGATCGCGCCCTCGACTTCGCCCTGGTCCAGATCGTGCCCCTGCACGGCCTGCGCATACAGTGCCTCCAGCACGCGCCGGGCGGCGTCGCAGCCGTCGCGCGATCCGGCGATCGTGATGTGATTGCCGCGGGAATCGACGACGACGCCGAGCCGGCGCTCGATCAGCGCCAGGTTCTGGCCGTAGGGCCCGACCAGCGCCGACGCCCCTCTGTTGTCGTCGAAGTCGATGACGACTTGCGTTTCGGGCGGAATTTGCATGTCGCGGTCAAGTTTGCGGCTGGGAGCGAGCGAAGGCGAATCCGATGCGCTTTTTGGCAAGGGTTCAGGCTCCCATTCTCGTTTGCGAGGAATCGGTCATTTGAGAAGCCGCCGCCTGCGAAGAAGCAGGCAGGCTGCCGCGCGTGGGTGAAGAAGGCGCGAGCCGGCCGAGCAGGCTGTAGCGCTCGAGGCTTTCGATTTCGACCGGCAATACCTGCCCGATGATGTCAGGCGACGCCATCACATGCGCCGGCTGCAGATAGGCGGTGCGACCGACGACCTGGCCGGGATTGCGGGCTGAACGTTCGAACAGCACGTCGACCGTGTTGCCAATCGCGGCCCGATTGAAGGCCGATTGCTGGCTGTCGATCAATTCCTGAAGCCGCACCAATCGCTCGTCCATCTCAGCCGCTGACACCGTCTCCTGCAGGTCCGCCGCCGGCGTCCCCGGCCGCGGCGAATATTTGAACGAATAGGCGCCAGCGTAGCCGATTTGCGTGACAAGCGCGAGGGTGGCGGAGAAATCTTCCTCGGTTTCGCCGGGGAAGCCCACGATGAAATCCGATGAAAACGCAATATCTTGGCGTGCCGCGCGAAATTTGTCGATGACCGCCCGGTAATCATCGGCGGTATGTTTGCGGTTCATGGCCGCCAGCATCCGGTCGGAGCCGGATTGAACGGGAAGATGCACGAACGGCATCAGCGCCGGCAAATCGCGGTGGGCCTCGATCAGGCTCTCGTCGACGTCGCGGGGGTGGCTGGTCGAGTAGCGCAGCCGGACGATGCCGGGGATATCGGCGAGCCGGCGCAACAAATCGCCCAATGACCAGATCCGTCCGTCCGGGCCTTCGCCGTGATAGGCATTGACGTTCTGCCCGATCAGCGTGATTTCGCGCACGCCGTGGTCGGCGAGCCGCAGCACGTCGTCGACGATCCGTGCGGCCGGGCGCGACACCTCGGTGCCGCGCGTATAGGGCACCACGCAGAAGGTGCAGAATTTGTCGCAGCCTTCCTGCACGGTGACGAACGAGGAAATGCCCCGCGCGCGAATCGCAGCGGCACTTGGCGGGGCTAAAAATCCGAACTTGTCCTCGACGGGGAACTCGGTCTCGAGCGCGCGGCCGTGGCTTTTGGCCCGCGCCAGCAGCTGCGGCAGATGGTGGTAGCTCTGCGGACCGACCACGACGTCGACCACCGGGGCGCGGCGGATGATTTCCTGGCCTTCGGCCTGCGCGACGCAGCCGGCCACCGCGATGTTCAGCGTCCGGCCATGGCGCGCGGCTTCATCCTTGGCGACGCGTAGCCGCCCCAGTTCCGAGTAGACCTTCTCGGAGGCCTTTTCGCGGATGTGACAGGTGTTGAGGATCACCAGGTCCGCGTCATCGACGCTGGCGGTCTCGACAAAGCCCTCCGGCGCCAGCGTGTCCACCATGCGCTGCGCATCGTAGACGTTCATCTGGCAACCATAGGACTTGATATGCAGCTTGCGCGGCGGGTTCATGGAACCTGAATGCTGTCCGGAAACGGCGCCATTGCGGCACCGGGGTCAGATATAGGCTAAAGCAGCGAAAATCCAGCGATCAGACCCGGTTTCTGGTCGATTTGCGCGATCAGATCGGGCAATTGCCGCATGTCGTCGAACGTCATGGCGGCGCCCGCGGCGCGCAGCGTGTCGCTGTAGCCTGGCCGGCAATGGCTGCCGCCGTGAAAGCCGAGCACGGTCATTCCGGCAGCCCGCGCGCCGGTGATGCCGGGGACGCTGTCCTCGATCACCAGGCACCGCGCGGGCGAGACCTGCATCCGCTCCGCCGCGAACAGAAACAGATCCGGCGCAGGCTTGCCGCGCTTGACCTGGGTGGCGGAGAAAATATGGGGCGCGAGCAGATCGTAAAGCCCGGCGCAAGTCAGGCCATGGTGGATCTTCTCGGGCGTGCCGCTCGAAGCCACGCATATCGGCAGGCCGATTGCGGCGATGGCCTCGCCGATATGGGAGATCGCGCGCAGGTCGCCGGCGTAGAATTGCAGGGTGGCCTGCTTGACCTGGGCTTCAAAATCGTCGGGAAGCTTGCGGCCGATTTCGGTTTCGATGGTTTGCCGCGCTTCGCGATCCGATACGCCGAGAAAGCGCTCGAGTACCTGATCGGCGCTGATCGGGTAGCCGTGGCGCGTCAGGGTTTCCGCGTGCGCGCGGCAGGAAATGACTTCGCTGTCGACCAGGACGCCGTCGCAATCGAAGATGACGAGACCGGTGTTTGAGTTCGAGCGTTGCAGGTTCAAGTTTTGTACGCGCTCAGGATTTGTCGTCTTCCAGCGGGACGCAATACAGTTCCAGCCGGTGATCGACCAGCTTGTAGCCGAGCTTGCGGGCGATCTCGGTCTGCAGCTTTTCGATTTCCTCGTTGGTGAATTCGATCACCTTGCCGTCGCGCAAATTGATCAGATGATCGTGATGGCTCTCGCGCATCTGCTCGTAGCGGGCGCGGCCCTCGCGGAAGTCGTGGCGCTCGATGATGCCGGCGTCCTCGAACAGCTTTACCGTGCGATACACGGTCGAGATCGAGATCTTGTCGTCGACCGCGACGCAGCGGCGGTACAGTTCCTCGACGTCGGGATGGTCGGCCGCTTCCGCCAGCACGCGCGCGATGACGCGGCGCTGTTCGGTCATGCGCATGCCGGTGGCGGCGCAGCGGGCTTCGATGCCGGTGGCCTTGAGCGCGGGCGAGGATTTCAGTGCGGTCATTGGGTTTTGCCTTGGGTAACAGCGCATGGGTCTGCCGAAACATGCCCCCAAGGCCCCTGGGCCTTGCGGGTGTCAGCGGTTTGGCCAGGACCTCATGCGCCACTTATTCGACCGGAACTTTGATCCGCCGCAAACTGGACCCACTTTTGCTGATCGTGCTCCGTGCCTCCTTGTGCCACCGCCCGGGCGTCACGACAAGTCGCGGCGCATCAGCAGGGCGTTCAATTGTTCCCCGTTCGCCTGCCGGTAGTAGCGTTCGCGGCGCCCGACGACGGTAAACCCGGACCGCTCGTAAAGCCGCCGGGCCGGCTGATTATTCTCCTCGACTTCGAGAAATACCGTGTGCACGCCGCGGCCGGCGAGATGGCCGAGATGGGTCAGCAGCAGGGTGCGGGACAGGCCGCGGCCGCGATGGCTCGCGGCGAGGGCTATCGAAAGGATTTCGGCCTCGTCCGCCGCTATCCGCGACACGGCGAAACCTATGATCTTGCGGCCGATTCTCAGGCGGTGCAGCAGCGTGTTGCGCTCGGTCAGCATGGCCTCGAATTCGGCTTCGCCCCAGCCGCGGTGAAACGATTCGCCGTGCAATTGCGCCAGCCGCGCCGCGTCGCGCGGGGCCGCCGGCTCGACCGCGGCCGTGCCGCCGCCCCACCATTCGGACAGCCATGCCATCATGGCAGCGCGGGCTGCGAGGCTTTCTGCAGCGGGTCTTTTTTTGACGGTTTGGCGTCGGGCGCGCGCAGATAAAACGGGCGGGCCGGCGCGGTATTCGGGCTGACCGCGGCCCCCAGCCAGGCCACCCAGGCGATGTCGGGGGCCGGTTGCGCGTCGACCTTGAACGGCGCCGGCGCATCCGCGGGCCAGCGGTCGGCCAGAATTGTGGCGGCGTTGCCGACCAGATACGGCGCGCCGAAGGCCGATGCGGCCAGCGCCTCCTCGACCGGCGCGACCCGCGGCCGGATCAATGCACCGCCATTGCCGCTGACGGCCTGAAAATACACATGGTCATGCCGCGCATCGATGGCGGAGATGACGGGATGTTCGCCATTGCGGCTGACGATCGGAGCGGCATAGGCCGTCAGCGTGGTCACCCCGACCACCGGCTTGTTGGCGGCCAGTGCAATGCCGCGCGCGGCGGAAATTCCGACCCGCAAGCCGGTGAAGCTGCCGGGACCGGTGGTCACCGCGATGCGGTCGAGACCGGCGAAGGCAATGCCGGAGGCTTTCATGACCCGCGCGATCAGCGGCATCAGGGCTTCGGCATGGCCGCGCTTCATGCCTTGCGATTCCTGCGCAATCAGCCTGCCGGCTTCGGTGTCGAGAACGCCCGCGGCGCAGGCATCCAGCGCGGTGTCGATGGCGAGGATCAGCATGGAGAGGCGAATGGCGAGTGGCGAATGGCGAATGGAATACTGGCGTCAACTTCTATTCGCCACTCGCTATTCGCCATTCGCCGCTCTCCTCACATCGGCCGGACTTCGACCACGTCGGGCACGAAATGCTTCAAGAGGTTCTGGATGCCGTGCTGCAGCGTCGCGGTGGAGGACGGGCAGCCGGCGCAGGCGCCCTTCATGTTGAGATAGACGATGCCGTCCTTGAAGCCGCGGAAGGTGATGTCGCCGCCGTCATTGGCGACCGCCGGGCGCACCCGGGTCTCGATCAGATCCTTGATCATCTCCACGGTCTCGGCGTCGGCCTTGTCGAAGAACTCGCCTTCCTCGTCGGCGGCCTCGTCGCTGCCGGCGCTGCCGTCGGCGAGCAGCGGCGCGCCGGACATGTAGTGCTCCATGATGGCGCCGAGGATCGCGGGCTTCAGGTGCTGCCAGTCGCCGCCCGCCTTGGTCACGGTGACGAAGTCGCCGCCGTAAAACACGCTGGTGACGCCGGGCACGTCGAACAGCCGTTCGGCGAGCGGCGAACGCGCGGCGGCGTCGCGGCTGGTGAATTCCAGGGTGCCGCCGTCGAGCACGACGCGGCCGGGAATGAATTTCAGGGTGGCGGGATTGGGGGTGGCTTCGGTCTGGATGAACATGGCTTTCTCCGGCGTCGCCGGTTCAAGGCCGGCGCGTGGCTTACCCCATAGCAGATGGCGACGGCGGATGCACGATCAAGGGGCGCAGACCGGGGTTCCGCAGCCGCATCAAGGGCCTGGCTCTACGACAGCGCGTCGATTTCCGCGTCGCTCAAATCGCCCGGTATGATGGTGACGGGGATCGGGAACGTGCCGACCGCGCTGGCCATCAGGGTGATGAGCGGGCCGGGGCCTTCCGGGCCGGGATTGGCGGCCAGCACCAGCAGGGCGATATCGGCGTCCTTGTCGATGACGTCGAGGATCTGCTCGGTCGGGTCGCCCTCGCGGATCACCCGCTCCGGCGTGATCGCCGCGATGCCGTTGGCACGGCCGGCGGCGCGGTCGAGCGCGGCATCGGCTTCCTCATGGGCCTCGGCGCGCATGACCTCGGCGACCCCGAGCCATTGCTGGTTCTGGTCCTCGGTCTCGATGATGCGCAGCATCACCACGCCGCCGCCGCCGCGGATCGCCCAGCGGCTGGCAAAGTACACCGCGCGGTCCCATTCCGCGGTGTCGTCGACGATAACCAGACATTTCGGCTTGTGACCCGGCTCAAAGCTTCGTCGCTGGGTGGTCATGCAAGTCCCGGTGCTGCGCCAAGCGGACCGCATGCTGCCACGGCGCAGCCATGTCAGACAAGCGGCGCGCTTGCTCTGTGCGCTGCGTCAAATGCGACAGGCCAGAGCGTTTTCAAGCGAAAGCCTGCCCCGGACGTGATCCGGGGTGGAGACCGGTTCGCGTCAAGAAAACGCGTCGAACAAGAAGCCTAGCGTTTGCGGACGAAGCCGACGATGTCCTTGGTCGCCGTCATGGTTTCGGCGGCGATCTCGCGCGCGCGGTCGGCGCCGTCGACCAGGATCCGGTCGACATGGCCGGGGTCCGCCATCAGCTTCTTCATCTCGGAGGCGATCGGCGACAGTTTTGTCACGCAAAGCTCCACCAGCGAGTTCTTGAAGCTCGAAAACTGCCCGCCGCCGAATTCAGCGAGCACGTCGGCCTTGGTGCGGCCCGCAAGGGCTGCAAAGATGCCGACCAGATTGTCGGCTTCGGGACGCGGCTCCAGGCCCTTTTCCTCCGACGGCAGCGGCTCCGGATCGGTCTTCGCCTTGCGGATCTTCTGCGCGATGGTGTCGGCGTCGTCGGTCAGATTGATCCGCGAATTGTCCGACGCATCCGACTTCGACATCTTCTTGGTGCCGTCGCGCAGGCTCATCACCCGCGTCGCCGGTCCGGTGATCACGGGCTCGGGCAGCGGGAAGAACTGGCCGTCGGCAAAACCGTGGCTGCGGATCGAATCGCCGAAGTCGTTGTTGAACTTCTGCGCGATGTCGCGCGACAGTTCGAGATGCTGCTTCTGGTCCTCGCCGACCGGCACATGGGTGGCGCGATAGACCAGGATGTCGGACGCCATCAGCACCGGATAGTCGTAGAGCCCGACGGACGCGTTCTCGCGGTCCTTGCCGGCCTTGTCCTTGAACTGGGTCATGCGGTTGAGCCAGCCGACCCGCGCCACGCAATTGAAGATCCAGGTCAGCTCGGCGTGCTCGTAGACCTGGCTCTGGTTGAACACGATGTGCTTGTTCGGGTCGATCCCTGCGGCAATGAAGGCCGCGGTGACTTCGCGGGTATTGCGCGCGAGCTCGGCCGGGCCGCCCCACACCTCGATCGGCTGCGTCAGCGCGTGCAGGTCGACCACGCAATAGAGACAATTGTGGGTCTCCTGCAGCTTCACGAAGTTGACGATCGCGCCGAGGTAATTGCCGAGATGCAGATTGCCCGTCGGCTGGACGCCTGAAAAAACCCGTTCAACGAATGCCATGTTCAGCTTTCCACGCGTGGCTGTGTCGCGCCGGCCAATGCCAATCGGCGCGCGCCGTCCCATGCCACGCGGGCCTCAGCCGCGCAAGTCGGCTGGCCCTCTTTGCCCGAACGCGCCGGCGGCATCGCGCCAGCGGACGGCGCCGGAAAGCCCCAGAAGCAGGCCGTAAACCGCGATGGCGCCCGCATATCAGCGCCATCAGCGATGCGGCCTGCGCGAGACCATGCGCGTCCGCGCCCGGTACGGTGAGGAACCGCGCCGTCAGCCACAACAGCCCGCCCATCGCGAGCGCGGATGCCGCGATGCGCGGCAGCCGCCGGCGCGCCCCGGCGTCGATCGAAAAGCCGAAGCTCAAAGCGCCGCGCCGGATCAGCGCCAACGCGTTGCTCCACGCGCCGAGCGCGATGCCGGCGGCGATCCCTTCGGCGCCGAACAGCCGGCCCAGCAGCAGGGCGGAGGCGACCGCGACCGCAACTCCCGTCAGCGTCGCCAATAGCGGCGTGCGGGTATCGTGGCGGGCGAAGAAGGCCGGCGACAGCGCCTTCACCAGCACGTGCGCGGGCAGGCCGAGCGCCAGCCAGATCAGCGCCCGCGCGGTATCAGCGGTATCGGAGGCGGTGAAGGCGCCGTGCTGGAACAGCAGCCGCGCGATCGGTTCGCCGAGCACGATCAATCCCAGCGTCGCCGGCAGCGCCAGCCCGACCGCGAGTTCGAGCCCGCGCGACTCCGCGTGGGCGACGGCGGCAGGATCTTCGCCGCGCAGCGCGCGCGTCAGTTCCGGCACCAGCACGGTGCCCATGGCGACGCCGACGATGCCGAGCGGCAGTTCGACCAGGCGGTTGGCGAAATACAGCCACGACACCGCCGACGGCGACGTCGATGCAATCACCGCGCCGGCGATCACGAGCAATTGCGGCGAGGCACTGGCGATCATGCCGGGGATGGCCTGGCCGAAAAAGCCGCGCATTTCGGCACTGAGGGAGATGCGCAATGGTGTCGCGACGCTGCCGCCCCGGCGCAACACCAGGATCGAAAGCTGCAGCAGCCCGGCGATGCCCACCGTGGCGGCGATGACCGGCGCGGCGAAAGCCGCATCCTGCCGCCAGAAGATCAGCGCGATCATCACCGCGATCAGGGCGATGTTGAACAGCAGCGGCGAGAACGCCGTCAGCGCAAACCGGCCTTGCGCGTTCAGGAGCGCCATCATCACCGTGACCGGGCCCGCGAAGGCCAGATAGGGCAGCATCAGCCTGGCATCGTCGACGGCCAGTTGCAGGGTCGGATGGCCGGCAAATCCCGGCGCCAGCGCGGCGATGACGAACGGCATCGGCGAGGCCGATCAGCGCGGTCGCGACGATCAGGGCGGCGCTGACGGTGCCGAGCACGCGGCCGGCGAAGGCGGCGGCGGCCACCGCGCCCTCGGCCTCGCGCACGCGCAGCCAGGCCGGCACCAGCGCCGCGTTCAGCGCGCCCTCGGTCAGCAGCCGCCTGACAACATTGACCAGCTGAAACGCCACCAGGAAGGCGTCGGCGACCGGGCCCGCGCCGAGCAGCGCCGCGATCATCGAATCGCGGGCGAATCCCAGCAGGCGCGAGGCCAGCGTGCCCGTGGACACCGTGAGGAAGGAGCGGATCATGAGGGGCTCTATAACACCATCGCTTGCTGGCACAGGGCCGGCCGTGATAGGTCGCAGCAACCCTCTTCACACCGGTTTGGAGCGGATTTCCCGCGCCAGCGCAATTGCCGAAACAGGACCGATCAATGACTGCAGCGAAATACGACGTTCTCGGGATCGGCAATGCGATTTTCGACGTGCTGGTGCAGACCGACGAGGGATTTCTTCGCCAGCACGGCATGACCAAGGGCGGCATGGCGCTGATCGACGAGGCGCGCGCCGCCTCGATCTACCGCGACATGGGCCCGGCGACGGAGATGTCCGGCGGCTCGGCCGCCAACACCATCGTCGGGCTCGCCAATCTCGGCGCCCGCGCCGCCTATGTCGGCAAGGTCAAGGACGACCAGATCGGCCGGCTCTACAGCCACGACATCCGCGCCGCCGGCGTCGCGTTCGAGACCAGGGCCGCGGCCGACGGCCCCGCCACCGGCTGCTCCTACATCCTGGTGACGCCGGACGGCGAGCGCACCATGAACACCTATCTCGGCGCGGCGCAGGAACTCGGCCCTTCCGATATCGACGCCGCGGAGATCGCGGCCTCCAGCTTCGTCTATCTCGAAGGCTATCTCTGGGACCCGAAGAACGCCAAGGACGCCTTCGTGAAGGCCTCGACCATCGCGCATGACGCGGGCCGCCAGGTGGCGCTGACGCTGTCGGATTCGTTCTGCGTCGATCGCTATCGCGGCGAGTTTCTCGACCTGATGCGAAACGGCACGGTCGATCTGGTGTTCGCCAACGAGGCCGAACTGCATTCGCTGTACCAGACCTCGGATTTCGATGGCGCGCTGAAGCAGTTGCGCGCCGACGTCAACCTCGGAGTCGTCACCCGCAGCGAGAAGGGCTGCGTGGTGGCCGCGAGCGACGGCGTCACCGCGGTGCCGGCGTTTCCGATCGACAGGATGGTGGACACCACCGGCGCCGGCGATCTGTTCGCCGCCGGCTTCCTGTTCGGCCTGGTGCGCGGCGCCGGCCATGAGGCCGCCGGCCGGCTCGGCGCGCTCGCCGCCGCCGAAGTGATCCAGCACATCGGCGCAAGGCCGCAGGTGTCGCTGAAGGAGCTGGCGCAGCAGAACGGGCTGCCGGTGTAGGGGTTCTCACCTCGCCCCGCTTGCGGGGAGAGGTCGCCCGGCGAAGCGCAGCGAAGCCGGGCGGGTGAGGGGGAGCCGCAGCGGGGACGGCCGCAGAGCAAGGCACACTCTCTCAACCGTCATGCCCGGGCTTGACCCGGGCATCCACGTCTTTCTTGAAATGGCACACCGCAAATTCGGGTGATGAGGAGTTCCGCCGGCTCAGCCTGTGAATGAACGAAAACCCCAAGCGCCCGAAGACCTTCGCTTTCCTCGCGACATTTGCTATGCAACTTGCGAGACGTGTCAATCGAGGTCTGCATGCTGACGGTGAACTTCGCTCCAAGATCGACGGCGTGTGGAACGCGTTCTGGGCGGGCGGCATCGCCAATCCGCTCGAGGTGATCGAGCAGATCACCTACCTCCTGTTCATGCGCGGGCTGGATGAGGCGCATACCCGCGAGGAGAACAAGGCCAACCGCCTCGGCAAGCCGATCGAGCGGCGCATCTTCCCGACGGGCAAGGACAAGATCGGGAAGGGCGGCGGCATCGCCTATGAGGACATGCGCTGGTCGCGGCTGAAGAACCAGCGACCCTGCGACGATGTTCGAGATCGTCTCCGAGCACGTCTTCCCGTTCCTGCGCAACATGGCCGAGGCCGACACCGCGCACGCCACGCATATGAAGGGCGCGCGCTTCACCATTCCGACGCCGGCGCTGCTCGCCAAGGTCGTCGACCTCCTGGCCGAAATCCCGATGGAGGATCGCGACACCAAGGGCGACCTCTACGAATACATGCTGTCGAAGATCGCCAGCGCCGGGCAGAACGGCCAGTTCCGCACCCCGCGCCACATCATCGCGCTGATGGTCGAGATGATGGCGCCGGGTCCGAAGGACGTGATCTGCGATCCCGCCTGCGGCACCTGCGGCTTCCTGGTCGCCGCCGGCGAATATCTGCGCGAGAACCATCCGAAGCTGTTTCAGGAAAAGGAGTCGCGCGATCATTTCCACGAGGAGATGTTCCACGGCTTCGATTTCGACGGCACCATGCTGCGCATCGGCTCGATGAACATGACGCTGCACGGCGTCGACAATCCCGACATCCGCTACAAGGATTCGCTGGCGCAGGAACACGCCGGCGATTCCGACCGCTATTCGCCTCGTGCTCGCCAATCCGCCGTTCGCCGGCTCGCTCGATTACGAGACCACCGCGAAAGACCTGCTCGCGGTCGTCAAGACCAAGAAGACCGAGCTGCTGTTCATGGCGCTGTTCCTGAAGCTGCTGAAGCCCGGCGGCCGCGCGGCGGTGATCGTGCCGGATGGCGTGCTGTTCGGCTCGTCCACGGCGCACAAGGAAATCCGCCGCATGCTGGTGGAGGACCACCGGCTCGACGGCATCGTCAAGCTGCCGTCCGGCGTGTTCCGGCCCTATGCCGGCGTCTCCACCGCGATCGTGCTGTTCACCAAGACCAATTCCGGCGGGACGGATCAGGTCTGGTTCTACGATTGCCAGGCGGACGGCTTCTCGCTGGACGACAAGCGCAATCCGCTGCTGCCGGCGGAGAAGATCGGGCCGAGGGCAAAGCTCGGCGACGACGAGCACGCCAGAGAACAACCTGCCGGACATCGCCGCGCGCTGGAAACAGCGCGGCGGCGCCGAGCGCAAGCGCCCGCGCACCGCGCAGAGCTTCTGCGTGCCCAAGGCCGAGATCGCGGCGGCGGGCTATGACCTCTCGATCAACCGCTACAAGGAAGTGGTGCACGAAGACTACGGAACACCGGCCGCCGAAGGAGATCATCGCGGAGTTGAAGGCGCTGGAGCAGGAGATTGCCGAGGGGCTGGACGAGCTGGAGGGGATGTTGTGAACGCGGCCCCTCCGGCCACCGTGGCCAGCTGTCCGTCTTGGCCAGATCGCGGAGTTCATCCGTGGGGTCAGCCTATAAGCCAGGCAGATGTATCCAGTGCAGGAAGATCCGGATGCGTATTGCGTGTATGCGGACGAAAAATATTCAGGCCGATATCGGAAGATGCGGATCTCGTCTTTATACCGCGATCACGCTGTCAACGATCGAGCAAGCATCCTGTCGTCAGGGGGATATTCTTGTTTCAACTGCTAATAGCTGGAATTCAGTTGGAAGACGATGTTGCTGGATTCCGAAGCTGTCCATACCCAGCGACATTTGGCGGCTTCACGTCCGTATTGAGAGCAGACCCTAGCGAGCATTCCGTCGTTATTTACATCATTGGTTCGCAACTGATCACACGCAACAGACTCGCGCGCAGTTTGGTCAGCAAACGACGAACATCTCAAATTCTGAATCAAGCGCGGTGCTTAGATCACTTGAAATCTCGCTCCCCTCACTTGACGAACAGCGGCGGATCGCGACGATCCTGGACAAGGCGGATGCACTGCGCCGCAAGCGAAAATGTGCCCTCGCGCTGCTGAAAAACTGACCGACACTCTAATCGCCGACCTCCTTGATGTTTCGCGTGACTATTGAACGGCGAAGTCATTGCAGGGGTCCGACAAATGTGTGCTTGTACAAGCCATCGAAAGACTACGGGAGCGACGTTCCTATCCTTCGAATTAATAATTTCTACGATGGTAAGATAGTTGACCTCCGTGATTCGTCTTCGACGTCTTTCAGTAACACGATGCGCGAGCTGTCACGATTCTAAGCTCACTAACGACGAGGTAGTGATAAACCGAGGTAAATAGCACTAGAGTATCTCGGCAAGAGCGCGATCGTACGTGGTCTACGGGAGCCGACTGCTTTATAGAATCCAACATGATGCGATTCTCGTTGAACAAGTCGATCATGTTGCCTGAGGTGTGCATCGCATTGCTGCAAACTCCCGACACAAAAGACAAATTCTTGCCAAGGCGAAGAACGCAGTTAATCAATCCAGTATCAACCAACGCGATGTTTGTGGCTTACGGCTGGCGCTTCCCCCGATGGAAATTCAGAATGCGCTTTGTCGCTAGGGCGCAGAGGATCGCAGCACTTCAGGCCAGCGCCGTCGCAAGCGAGGTTTCGCTAAATTCTCTCTTCTCCTCCCTCCAATCCCGCGCCTTTTCCGGGCAGCTCTGATCATGCGGTTCGAGTTCGACTGGGGACCCGAGCTCGTCGAGGACGCATGGGCTATTGGCGATCCGCCGCAGGCACGCTGTCGCGAGCGCCAGGAGCGGTATATCGAAACCCAGATTTACTGCTGCTATGTCGAGCTGGGGCGCGCGGGACGATCATTCGGCTCGCCGGCCGACCGGCCGCGAGTCCGCCAATACGAGGAAGGGTGATCCGATGAAGGACGAATACGACTTCTCGAATGCCGAGCGCGGCAAGTTCTTTCGCGAGGGCGCGCGCCTGGTGCGGTCGGCATCTGGATCCGAGGTGCTGGAATATCTCGTCGAGCGGGCGGCGCGGGTGTCTCGCTGAGTTCGCTGGTGAACACGCGTTGCGGAAGGATATCGAGCTGATCGACGCGGCCAAGTAGCCGCGCCGAACAGACGGGACGGAGCCTCGATGTCCAACTTCGCCTTCCTCGCTGCCGAATTCCCCGCCGTGCACGAGGCGGCGGTGGAGGCGGAGCGTCAGGCGGGCGTGTCGCCGACGGCAGCGGCGTTCTTCGCCGGCAAGGCGGTCGAGGTCGCGGTCAAATGGGCGTTCCGCACCGATCCCGAGTCTGAAGCTGCCCTATCAGGACAATATTTCCGCGCTCCTGCATGAGCCGAGCTTTCGCCGCGCGGCGGGCGAGGCGGTGTTTGCCAAGGCGCGATACATCAACACGCTGCGCAATCGCGCGGTGCACGAGGAAAAGACCATCAGCCCCGGCGACGCCACCGGCGCGGTGAAGGAGCTGTTTCACGTCTGCTTCTGGCTCGCCCGCACCTATGCGCGCAAGGCAAAACCGGCCGATGGTCTCGCCTTCGACGCGTCGGTGCTGTCGCGCCGCGACGAGGTGCTGAAAAAGGCCTTCGTCCAGCTCAAGGCGCAGCAGGCCGAACTCGACGCCAAGAACGGCGAACTGACCAAACTCCTCACCGACAAGCAGAACCTCGACGAGGAATTGAAGAAGCTTCGCGCCGCGGTTGCCGCCGCGCGCAAGGCCGCCGAAGCGCAGCCGGACAGGCACAATTACAACGAGGCCGAAACCCGCGACCGCTATATCGACCTGTTGCTGCGCGAGGCCGGCTGGGCGCTCGACAAGCCCGACGACCTCGAATTCCGTGTCGAGGGCATGCCGAACAACGAGGGCATCGGCTTTGTCGATTACGTGCTGTGGGGCGCGGACGGCAAGCCGCTGGGGCTGGTCGAGGCCAAGCGCACCCGCAAGGATGCGCGCGTGGGCCAGCAGCAGGCCAAGCTCTATGCCGATTGCCTGGAGGCGCGCTTCGGCCAGCGCCCGGTGATCTTCTATTCCAACGGCTACGAGCACTGGATCTGGGACGATCACGCGCTATCCGCCGCGCCAGATCGGCGGCTTCTACAAGCGCGACGAACTGGAACTTCTGATCCAGCGCCGCACCGGCCGGAAGAAGCTGGGCTCGGAAGCGATCAACCGCAAGATCGTCGAGCGCCCCTATCAGCACCGGGCGATCCGAAACGTCGCGCGCAGTTTCGAGCAGGACGGCGAGCGCAAGGCGCTGCTGGTGATGGCGACCGGCTCCGGCAAGACCCGCACGGTGATCGCGCTGGTCGATCTCCTGATGCGCGCCGGCTGGGTCAAGCGCGTGCTGTTTCTCGCCGACCGGGTGGCGCTGGTGAACCAGGCGGCCGGCGCCTTCAAGGCGCATCTGCCTGACGCCGCACCGGTCAATCTCGTCACCGAACGCACCAGCGAAGGCCGGGTGTTTCTCTCGACCTATCCGACGATGATGAACCTGATCGACGGCAAGCAGGAGGGCAAGGCGAAATTCGGCCCCGGCCATTTCGACCTGATCGTGATCGACGAGGCGCATCGCTCGGTCTATCAGCGCTTCCGCGCGATCTTCGAATATTTCGACTCGTTCCTCGTCGGGCTGACGGCGACGCCGAAGGACGAGATCGACAAGAACACCTATTCGCTGTTCGACCTCGAGGACGGCGTGCCGACCGACGCCTATTCGCTCGACGAGGCGGTGGCCGACGGCTGGCTGGTGCCGCCGAAGGCGATCTCGGTGCCGCTGAAGATCGTGCGCTCCGGCCTGCGCTACGCCGACCTCACCGAGGAGGAAAAAGACCAGTGGGACATGCTGGAATGGGGCGAGGACGAAATCCCCGACAGCGTCGAGGCCGCCGAGGTCAACAAGCGGCTGTTCAATGAGGACACGGTCGATCGCGTCATCGCCCATCTGATGCAGAACGGCATCAAGGTCGAGGGCGGCGACCGGCTCGGCAAGACCATCATCTTCGCCAAGAACCAGGACCACGCGCTGTTCATCGAGAAGCGTTTCAACGCGGCCTATCCCAGCGCTCGCTGGACATTTCGCGCGGGTCATCACCCACAAGACCGGAGCCTATGCGCAGACCCTGATCGATGATTTTTCGAAGAAGACCAAGGCGCCGCATATCGCGATCTCCGTCGATATGCTCGACACCGGCATCGACGTGCCCGAGGTGGTGAATCTCGTCTTCTTCAAGCAGGTTCGTTCGAAGACAAAGTTCTGGCAGATGATGGGCCGCGGCACGCGGCTCTGCGAAGACCTGTTCGGCCCGGGCCAGGACAAGGAATTCTTCCGCGTCTTCGACTATTGCCAGAACCTCGAATTCTTCGGCGCCAACCCGGAACTGAAAGAGGCGAGCGCGGCGAAATCGCTGTCGGAACGCTTGTTCGCGTCAAGGATCGATCTGGTGCGTGCGCTGGACGAGAAGGCCAGCAAGCCGGACGGCTTCTCGCACGGCGCGCAAACGCCCTATGCGGCGCGGCGGCGAGCCGCCGCCGAGCGAGGCCGTCATCCGCGAAGGCGCGCTGAAGACATTGCAGGACACCGTCACCGGCCTCAACCTCGACAATTTCCTGGTCCGTCAGCGTCGCCGCGCCGTCGAGAAATATCGCGAGCCGAAAGCGTGGATTCCGATCGACGACGACAAGCGCAAGGAGCTGGTCGAGGAGATCGCGCCGCTGCCTTCGGAACGGGGCTTCGGAACCGAGGAGGCAAAGCGCTTCGATCTCCTGATGTTTTCGCTGCAGCTCGCGCTGCTGAAAGGCTCGAAGCGCTTCGACACCCTGAAAAAGCAGCTTCTTGAGATCGCCTCGGCACTGGAAGACCAGACCGGCATCCCCGCGATCGCGCAGCAGGCGGTGCTGATCGAGGAGATTCAGACCGATCAGTGGTGGGAAGGCGTCACCGTGCCGCTGCTCGAACTGGTGCGGCTGCGCTTGCGCGATCTGGTCCAGCACATCGAAAAGTCGAGAAAGGCGATGGTCTATTCGAACTTTGCCGACGAGATCGGCGAAGGCGTCGAACATGAATTGCCGCAGGTCGGCGAGGCCGATTTCGCGCGCTTCAAGCAGAAAGCCCGGCATTTCCTGAAAGCGCACGAAGATCACATCGTGCTGCACAAGCTGCGGCAGGGCAAACCGCTGACGCCGACCGACCTCAGCGAACTCGAAAAGATGCTGCTGGACGCCGGCATCGGCGAGGCCGGCGATATCGAGCGGGCGCGCGAGACGAGCCAGGGATTTGGCCGTTTCGTCCGCTCGATGGTCGGGCTCGACCGCGCGGCGGTCAGCGAAGCCTTCGGCGAATTCCTGGCGGCGGGCGTCGCGACCGCGGCGCAGATCGAGTTCATCAACATGGTGATCGAGCATCTGACCGATCAGGGCGTGATGGACCCCGCCCTGCTTTATGAGCCGCCGTTCACGGACATCGCGCCGACCGGACCGGATCAGCTCTTCGATGAGGAAAAGGTCACGCGGCTGTTCACGAAAATCCAGGCCATCAACGACAGCGCGGTGGCGTGAATCAATTGATGCGAAGAATCAGAAATGTCTCTTGACGCCTCCCCAACGCCTGGAGGCGGTTCATGCCGCCGCGGTCAGAGGACGCGCGCGTTCGATCCGCTTGCGTTCGCGCGGGGAATGCATCGCCTTCCACAGATCGGTTCGCCGTTGCACATTGAGCCAGAAATCCGCGCTGTTGCCGAACACGCGGGCGAGAATGAGGGCTGTCGCCGCGGTTACATTGCGGCGATCGTTGCACAGCTCATTGACGTGCTTGCGTTGCACGCCCATGGCGTCGGCCAGCGCGCCTTGCGTCAGCCCGATCGGCTTCATGAATTCCTCGACCAGAATTTCGCCTGGTGTCGCCGGCTTGCGTTTCGTCATCAACATGGCTTGCCTCAATCGTAGCTGTGGTCGTCCAGATATACGTCTTTCGCCTCACCCCGGCCGCTGTCCCATCGGAAAACCAGCCGCCATCGCTTGTTGACGCGGATCGAATGCAGGCCGTGCGAGATGGCCCCGCAGCTTCTCGAAATGGTTGATGGCCTCGACCTCAGGCCGCGGCCTGGGTGACGATTGCCATCGATCGGCTTGGCGAGGGCAACACCTCGAACGCCAAGGCGCTGGGCGAAGGTGTCTCGGAGCTGAGGATCGATCGCGGCCCCGGCGATCGCGTTTACTTCGGCTGGGACGGCCAGGTGCTTGTGATACTGCTGGGCGGCGGAACCAAGAAGCGGCAGCAGAACGATATCCAAGCGGCGCTGCGCCATTGGCGCAGCTACAAGGCGCGCAAGGCGGCCGGACGGGCCGGGAGGAAGTGAACATGCCTCTGACAAAAACGTTTCGCGAGACGGTGCAGGCGCGGGCGCGCCGCGACGTCAAGTTCCGGCAGGCCTTGCTCGCCGAAGCCATGCAGGCGCTGCTCGACGGCAACGTGGAAGAAGGCCGCGCCGCGCTGCGTTCCTGCATCAATGCCACCGTCGGTTTCGAAAAGCTCGGCACAGCCATGGGCCGGTCGCCCAAGAGCCTGATGCGCATGTTCGGGCCGTCGGGCAATCCCACGGCTGAAAACCTGCTCGGGGTCATCGGCATCCTGCAGGAGGAGGCAGGCGTCCGTCTGCGGGTGCGCGCCGTGGCCGACGCGGCCTGACGGAAGCCGGAACCGGACGCCGGCGGCGGTTTGAATCAATTAATTCTGAAAAACAGAAATTATTCTTGACCCCACCCGCAAATCACCTGCATATCCCACCCCGTCCCGCCCCACCGAGGGGCGTATCCGGGTCGTCAGAGACGCGGGGCGGGATGCGGTGGACGCGGCGGCGTCAGGCGCGGCACGTGATGGCAGGGCGGGATCAACTCCGTGAGCGATCAAACGGCGCGCTGACGAACGGCGCCTTAGCCCGGCGAAGCCTTCTTGGCGAAGACGGGTTGCTGCGTACGGTGAAGTCGTGTGGTCCTGACGCCTCATGGTTGGCGTCAAGCCTCGCGGAGGCGAAGCCGGCCCAACCGGGTGGCTCAGCCATGATCCGCGGGGCGACGGTGACAAACAAATCCTGATCGCCGGGGAGATCACGAAGTAAGCCGTAAAGCCATCGCGCAGGGAATGTCGGATCGCCTCCGCTGAACCTGTATGCTCGTGTGCGTTTTCTTTTCCCATTTTGCACACGGGACCGCGGGTGCAGCGCGCATCCGGCATTCCCCGCGCCCTCTGATTTCGAGTGCGCGAAACGTTTGGGCAAAACCTCGGGCGGATCGCGCCGCGAGAAGGCGAGGTCATGCGTGGTGATCTCCCCTCCCTCCACGCGCCCTTGCGCGTGGCGGGGAGGGGTCGGGGGTGGGGGGTGCCATCGGCATGCTCGCTGCCAGCGGAACATGCTGATAGCACCCCCCACCCCCGACCCCTCCCCACCGCTTCGCGGGGGGAGGGGAGGTCGCCCGACCCTCACGCCGTCTTCGCCGCCTTCAGTCCGAGCTTCAACTCCACCGCCTCGCGCATCAGGAATTTCTGGATCTTGCCGGTCACGGTCATCGGAAATTCGTCGACGAATTCGACGTAGCGCGGGATCTTGTTGTGCGCGATCTGGCCCTGGCAGAAGGCGCGGATCTCCTCGGCGGTCAGGGTCTCGCCCGAGCGGATCCTGATCCAGGCGCAGAGTTCCTCGCCGTAGCGGTCGTCGGCGACGCCGAAGATCTGCACGTCCTGGATCTTGGGATGGCGGTAGAGAAACTCCTCGATCTCGCGCGGATAGAGATTCTCGCCGCCGCGGATCACCATGTCCTTGATGCGGCCGACGATGTTGCAGTAGCCCTCCGCGTCGATCACCGCGAGATCGCCGGTGTGCATCCAGCCATTGGCGTCGAGCACGTCGGCGGTTTTTTCCGGCTCGTCCCAATAGCCGAGCATCACGCTGTAGCCGCGGGTGCAGAGTTCGCCGCGTTCGCCGCGGGGCACGACGCGGCCCTCGGCATCGACCACCTTGACCTCGACATGCGGATGGATGCGCCCGACGGTGGACACCCGGCGCTCCTCGGGATCGTCGGTGGCGCTCTGGAAAGAGACCGGGCTGGTTTCGGTCATGCCATAGGCGATGGTCACCTCGCGCATGTTCATCTGCTCGTTGACCCGCCGCATCACCTCGACCGGGCAGGGCGCGCCGGCCATGATGCCGGTGCGCAGCGACGACAGGTCGAATTTTGCAAATTCGGGATGGTCGAGCTCGGCGATGAACATGGTCGGCACGCCGTAGAGCGTGGTGCACTTCTCCTGCGCCACGGTCTGCAGCGTCGCCAAGGGATCAAACCCCTCGCCGGGATAGACCATGGCAGCACCCGAGGTGACGGCGGCGAGATTGCCCATCACCATGCCAAAACAGTGATAGAGCGGGACCGGAATGCAGATGCGGTCTTGCTCGGTCAGGCGCATGGCGCGGCCGACGAAATAGCCGTTGTTGAGGATGTTGTGATGCGTCAGCGTGACGCCCTTGGGCGAGCCGGTGGTGCCGCTGGTGAACTGGATGTTGACGGCATCGTCGAACTGCAGGGTTTTTGCCAGTTCCGCCAGCGCCTCGCGATGGCGCGCGCCGCCCATGCGCGCGACGTCCTCGAATGGAATGGTGCCCGGAAAGGCCGGGCCGCCGATCTGGATCACCGCGCGCAGCTGCGGCAGCCGCGCCGCGCGCAGTTCGCCGGCCTTCGATTTCGCCAGCTCCGGCAGCAGCGTGTTCAGCATCTCCATGTAGTTCGAGGTCTTGAACGCGGTGGCCGTGACGATCGCGGCGCAGCCGACTTTTGCCAATGCGAATTCGAGCTCGCTGAGGCGGTAGGCGGGATTGATGGTGACGAGAATGAGCCCGGCCTTGGCGGCGGCAAACTGCGTCAGCGTCCATTCGGGGCGGTTCAGCGACCAGACCCCGATCCGCGCGCCGGGCTCGAGGCCGAGCGCGAGAAAGCCCGCGGCCAGCGCCTCGACGCGCCCGGTCAATTCCTGCCAGGTCCAGCGCACGCCGTGGCTGTTCGAGACCAGCGCCTCGCGATCGCCCCAGCGCTTCGCTGCCTTTTCGAGGCTGTGCCCGATGGTCTCGCCGAGCAGCGGCGCATCGGCTGTGCCGCAAACATAGCTGTCCGCAATTTCAGTCAAGTTGGCTTCTCCATGCGTCGAGGCGCGCGGGCGGGAAAAATGAATTTAGGCGCAAAATCCGGTCGAGAGCAATTTTTTCCCGGCGCGATCGCTGCGGCCGCGCCGGGACAAGGTGGGACGCGCCTACGCCGCCCTTTGACCCGTCGCTTCGAGCCCGTTGTAGATGCCGCGCTCGAAGCCGGCAAAAGCCTCCAGGCATTGGCCGTCCGCGAATGGCAGCACCTGCATCAGGATCACGCCGGTGATGTCGCGCGCGGGATCGATCCAGTAGTAGGTGTTGGCAAGACCCGCCCAGGCGAGGCTGCCGGGGCTGCGGCCCTCCGGCGTCTGCTCGGTCGTGATCAGGAAGCTGAGCCCCCATTTCTTCACCATGTCCGGATAGAGATCGACGTCGTTGGTGGCGAACGCGACCGCCGAGGTCATCCTGGTCATGGTGAGTTCGCCGATGTGGTTCTGGCCCATCGTCGCGACCGTCTCGGGCTTCAGCACCTGGTTGCCGTTGCCCTTGCCCTTGTTGAGGATCATCCGGGTGAATTTGATGTAATCGCCCGCGGTGCCGTAGAGGCCGCCGCCGCCCATGTGGAATTCCGGATCCTGCTCGAGTTCGAACGGAATCGGCGCCAGCGATCCGTCCGGATTGCGGCCGTGCATGGCGACCAGCCGCTGGCGTTGCGCTTCCCCGATTCGGAAGGCGGTGTCGGTCATGCCGAGCGGGTTGAACAGATGGTCGCGCAGGTAGGCGTCGAGCTTTTTGCCGCTCACCGCCTCGACCGCCTTGCCGACGTGATCGATGTTGATGCCGTATTCCCAGCGGGTGCCGGGATCGGTCATCAGCGGCAGCTTCAGCGCGTCGTTCTTGCAGGTGGTGACGGCGGGCAGGCCGGTTTTTTCCAGGTACTGCACCATGTCGCCGTTCCACATATTGTAGCAGAAGCCGGCGGTATGGGTCATGAGGTGGCGCAGCGTGATCGGATTTTTCGCCGGCCGCAGTTTCGGCTCGCCGGCGGCGTCGAAGCCTTCGAGCACCTGCGGCGAGGCGAGATCGGGCAGCACCTTGCCGATCGGCGCGTCGAGCGAGAGCTTGCCCTGCTCGACCAGCTGCATGGCGGCCGCGGTCGTGATGGCCTTGGTCATCGAGGCGATCCAGAACACGCTGTCGAGCGTCATGGGATCGTCCTTCGACAGGTCGCGTTTGCCGAACGCGCCCTGGTAGATCACCTCTTTGCCGTCAGCGGCGATGGCGACGACGCCGGGAATTTCTTTTGCGTCGCTTTTTTGGCGCAGAACCTGATCGATCTCGGCTTTGCCGTGCATGGGTCACCTCCCGTTTATTTTTTGAAGTGGCCGATTTTCCACCCCACCATGCACTTCACGCAAGCGTGAGCGGCGGCCGAAGCGCGCCGGTCGCGATCTCGTGATCACAGCCGGGGCGGGCGAGACCGAACTGCAACACTCGGCATAATTGCGGTGGATTGGGTCGGCATAAACGGTGACCTCCCGGCTTATCGGCGATATCTTGCAAATCTCCATCCGGAACCCATTTCGTAGTAAGGCGTTCAGATCGCAGCACAAACGGTGCTTCCGATTGAATAATTCGATTAAAATGATTGCGGCCGACGATGCCGCGAGGGGACGGCGATGATTTCGACCTGGAGCGAATGGAAGCGATATCCGCGGGCGGGGCGCGGCGAAAACATCGAAGCGCCGATCAGTCCTGGCATTTACGAAGTCCGCTACGCGGGAACGGGCGCGCTGCATTCGTTCGGCGCGGTCGATAACGTCGCCCAGGCGCTGTCGCAGCTCGCCGTCGGTTCCAAATCATGGTTCGGACGTCGCGAAGCGGCTGCCGTGCCGGACCTCGAATATCGCACCTGCGCGACCTCGACCAAGGCGGACGCCAAGACCGCAGCGGAGCGCATGATCGGCCGCCGCGAAACCTATATGAGCGGCGCGGCCTGATGTGAGATCGTCATTCCGGGATGGTGCGAAGCATCGAACCCGGAATCTCGAGATTCCGGGTCTGGTCCTTCGGACCATCCCGGAATGACGGCGCAGCAGCCGCGCTTTCGCGGCCGGTGCATCGCGGCCGGTTTCGGCCTATACTTGCTCCAAAGCCTGAAAAACCAAGGAGCAACGCCATGACCCCGACCGCTGCCGCTCGCGCCTCGAAATCGTCCACGCCGTCGCTGCGCGATCGCCTGAAGGATCCCTCGCTGCTGCGCGACCGCTGCTTCGTCGACGGTGCGTGGATCGGAACGCCGTCCCGGCCCGTCACCAATCCGGTCAACGGCGTCGAACTGGCAAAAGTGCCTGTCATGAGCACGGCGGAAGCCACCCAGGCGGTGGAAGCTGCCGAGCGCGCGTTTCCCGCCTGGGCCAAATTCACCGCCAAGCAGCGTTCCAACATCCTGCGCAAATGGTTCGACCTGATCATCGCCAACCGCGAGGATTTGGCGCTGATCCTCACTTCCGAACAGGGCAAACCGCTGGCGGAAGCGCTCGGCGAGGTCGATATCGGCGGCGCCTATGTCGAGTTCTTCGCCGAGGAAGCCCGCCGCGTCTATGGCGAAACCATTCCGACCCAGCGGCCGGATGCGCGGCTGCTCGCGATCAAGCAGCCGATCGGCGTTTGCGGCGCGATCACCCCATGGAATTTTCCCTGTTCGATGATCACCCGCAAGGTTTCCCCGGCGCTCGCCGCCGGCTGCACGGTGGTCCTCAAGCCTGCCAATGAAACGCCGCTCACTGCGCTGGCGCTGGTGGCGCTGGCCGAGAAGGCCGGCGTGCCCAAGGGCGTGTTCAATATCCTCACCGGCAATTCGTCGGCGATCGGCAAGGTGTTGTGCGAACATCCCGCCGTTCGCTTCGTCGGCTTTACCGGATCGACCGAGGTCGGCAAGATCCTGTACCAGCAGGCTTCCGTCGGCGTGAAGAAGCTCGGGCTGGAGCTTGGCGGCAACGCACCGTTCGTGGTGTTCGACGACGCCGATATCGACGCCGCGGTGGAAGGCGCGATGGTCTCGAAATACCGCAACATGGGCCAGACCTGCGTTTGCGCCAACCGCATCTACGCCCAGGACAAGATCTACGATCAGTTCGTCGAGAAACTGACCAGGAAGGTCGCGGCGATGAAGGTCGGCGACGGCACGGAAGCCGGCGTGACCCAGGGTCCGCTGATCAACATGGAAGCGATCGACAAGGTCGAAAAGCACATCGCGGACGCCGTCAAGGGCGGCGCCAGGATCGTCACCGGCGGCAAACGCCATGCGCTCGGCGGCACTTTCTTCGAGCCGACGGTGCTGGCCAACGTCAAGGCGGACGCGCTGGTCGCGCACGAGGAAACTTTCGGGCCGCTGGCGCCGGTATTCCGCTTCAAGGACGAGGCCGAGGTGATCGCGCTGTGCAACAACTCGCCGTTCGGACTCGCCTCCTACTTCTATGCGCGCGATCTCGGCCGGGTCTGGCGGGTCGCCGAGGCGCTTGAATCAGGCATGGTCGGCGTCAACACCGGGTTGATCACCACCGAAGTCGCCCCCTTCGGCGGCGTCAAGGAAAGCGGCCTTGGCCGCGAAGGCTCGCATCACGGCATGGAAGAATATGTCGAGATCAAATATGTGATGATGGCGGGGGTCTAAGGGTTTCCCTCATTGCTTTCGTCATGGCCGGGCAGAAGCGCGAAGCGCGTCTTCGCGCCGGATGTCCCGGCCATTCACGTCCCTGATGCATCTGCTCCCTGATGCATCTGCGAAGAGAGACGTGGACGCCCGGCACAGGGCAGCACAGGGCCGGACCTGGCGGTTCGCAGCAGAGCCGTTACGCGGGGCCGGGACGGCCAGCTCCCGGGCCGCGTCGTTCGATTGACTCAGGTCAAACCGGCCGGCCGCGGATCGCCTAGCTTGCCTCGATATTCATTCCGGCCAAGCGTGTCGTTCGGTGCCATCGCGCGGCCGATGCAACCGAAGAGCCATGCTGAACCAGCCCCACTTCGCTCCCGACGAGAAACTGCTTCTCGCTCGATTCTGGCAGAGCGCATCGGGATTTTGGCGAGGCCCGGCGGCGTGGCGGACGTGGCTGCTGGTGGCCGTGCTGATCACGACCGTGCTCCTGCAACTCCTGACGCAATATGCGCTGAATTACTGGAACCGCGACTTCTTCAACGCGATCGAACGCAAGGATGGGACAGAACTCTGGACGCAGGCGTTGCGGTTCGTGCCGCTGGCCGCGGCCAGTCTCGCGCTCACGGTCTTCTCGGTCTGGGGCCGCATGACCATGCAGCGTAGCTGGCGGGCGTGGCTCAGCAGCGACCTCTATGATTACTGGCTGAAGGACGACCGCTATGTCCGGCTCAGGTACGTGGCCGGAGACTACGAGAGTCCGGAATTCCGCATCGCCGAGGACGCCCGGATAGCAACCGATCTGCCGGTCGATCTCGTGCTTGGGCTGTTACAGTCGCTGCTCAATGCCGTGACCTTCATCGGAATTCTCTGGTCGGTGGGAGACGGCCTGCCCATTGAGCTCGGCGGTTTCATCCTGAACATTCCCGGTTATCTCGTCATCGCGGTGATCGTCTATTCCGCCCTGCTTTCGGCCGCCATCATTCTCATCGCCCGCCACCTGACGCGCGTGATGGAGGAAAACAAGCGGACCGAGGCTGAGCTGCGATCGATCGGCACGCATCTGCGGGAGAGCGGCGAAGGCACTGCGCTGCCGGACGGCAAGAGGAACCCCCGTCACGTCATCGGCGCGGCATTGAAGGGGGTGATCACGATCTGGCGGATCTATATGTGGCAGCTGATGCGAATGACGGTGGTGACCTATTCCAGCCTTTTGGTGACCCCGGTGATCGGATTGCTGTTGTGCACCCCGAAATATCTCATGGGTACAATGAGCCTCGGGGAAGTGGTTCAGGCCGCGGCTGCGTTCGTGGTCGTGCAAGGTGCGTTCGGCTGGTTTACCGACAATTATGCCCGCCTTGCGGAGTGGGCCTCCTCCGCCAACCGCGTCGCGTCACTGCTGCTGGCGCTGGATGAGGTCGATCGTGCAGACCAGACAAAGGATGCCGCTAAATCAGCTATCTCCTGAGCACGGCGATCATGCGATTGGCAAAGGTCAGGCGCTCGGCCATCACCGCGACGAAATAGGTCAGGAGCCTCTGGCCGAGCGCCGGATTCTCGCTTTTGATCGCCTCGAATTGATCCGTGCTCAGGACGTAGAGGACGCTGGCGACCTCGGCCTGGATGGTGGCGCTGCGAGGTGCGCGCGAGACGAGGCCCATCTCCCCGATCGTGGTGTAGCGGCCAAGACTGCGCACCCGGGTGCTGCGGCCCTCGCCAGCGGGGATCATGATGCCGACGCGGCCGTCGAGAATGAAATGCATGGAATCGGCGGCCTCGCCGGCGCTGACGATGATCTCGCCGGCGTCGACCTCGATGCGCTGGCAGCGCCGCATCAGTTCCGCGGCGTCATGCTCGGCTCCGAGAATCTCGGTGAACCAGTCGCGCAACGAAGCCTCTTCGCCTTCGTGGTCCCGATGTTGCGCGATGATCTCGTTCTCGCACCATTCCAGCGCATGATCGAGTTCGGGCACGACGCGGATCTCCTGCGAGATGAATTCGCTCGAGCGCAACGCCTTCTCGGCGGCGGCCGGCAGATGCACCAACACCAGCCTGACGCCGCGGTCGTGGGCCGCCCGCTTGATCTGGGCGAAACTGTAGGCCGCCGAGGAATCGATGCCGGTGACCAGCTTGAAGTCGAACACCAGAAAGCGGCATTCCGGATGGCGCGCCAGCAGCGCCTTGACGTGCTGGTAGAGCCGGTTGGCCGAGCCGAAGAACAGGTAGCTCTGCAGGTTGAGGCCCTGGATCTTGCCGCCATGCGCCGACAGCACCGCCTGGTCGTCGCGGGAGCGATCGAGCGAGCTGCGGAATTCGGAGCCGTCAAAACTGTATTTGATGGAATCGATCCGGGACGCGCTCAGCGCAAACGTCGTGCAGCCGATCACGACGCCGATCAGGATGCCGGCGATGAAGCCCCACTGCACGATGATGACGATGATCGCCAGCAGCGACAGATATTCGGCGATCGAAAGCCGGCGACGCGACTGAATGATCCATTTGTGAAGCTGGTCCGCGCCCAGATAGATCAGAAGGCCGCCGAGCACGAATTTCGGCATATAGCCGAGCAGCATCGGCGCCACCGCCAGCATCAGCGCCGAAATCGCGGCCGCGGTCAGTCCGGACAGCCGGCCGGTGCCGCCGCTGTTGAAGTTGAGAACGGAACGGCTGACGGAAACGCAGCCGGTATAGCCGCCGAAGGCGCCCGACACCATGTTGGCGAGGCCGGTGACGGTCAGTTCGCGCTCCAGATTGGCTTCGCGATGAACGGCGACTTCGAGCCCGGTGGTGTTGAACAGGGTGCTCGAGGCGGTGACGAAGACGACCGCGATCAGGTTGCCCGCGAGGTCCGGCAGCATGTGCCAGGGGTAGCGGCCGATCTCGGTCGCGCTCCACGGCAGCATGTAGGTGACGTGCGGCGGCGGCTGAAAGGTCCAGCCCGCGGCTTGCGCGTCGGCCGGCGAAATGCCGGCCAGCCGGAACACGAGGTGTGCGAGGAGAATGCCCCCGACCAGAATGGCCGGCAGACCGAACGCACTGCGGGAGCGGTGCCAGGTCAGATACAGCACGGCAGCCATGGCGCAAGCGGCCGCCAGTTCGGCAACGGTCAGAGGGTTGGTGAAATGATCGAGGGCTCCGAATTGAAGGCGGTAGCCGGTGATGACGCGAATCGCGCCCAGCAGGATCAGGCAGCCGGTGGCGCCGAGAAATCCGCCGACCACGGGGTAGGGCACATAGCGGATCGCGCGCCCCATCCGCGTCATGCCGAAGCCGCACAGCACGATGCCGGTGGCGATGCTGGCGAGACCAAGCGTGATGAGAATCGGGGCGAGCGGCGGAGCCGTCGTATCGGCGACCGCCATCCGTTCGACCAGCGATGACGCCAGGATGGCCGTCATCGCCGCGGTGGAGGTCTCGGGACCCCCGATCGCGAACGGCAAGGAGCTGCCGAGGGCGAGAACGGCGGCAAGAACGGCGGATGAAATGAAGGTGGCGGCGACGCCGTAGGACAGGTATGGCGCCAGCGGACCTGCGAAGATCAGCAGCGAGTAGGATAGTCCGAAGGTGATTGTCAGGACACTGGCGGCGCTGCCGCCGAGCACGTCATTGAGCGCTCGGCGCAGCTTGAAACCGAGACTGACGGATTGACTGGCCACGCGCGAACTTGTCCCCACCCGCCGTCACTATAGCGTCTTCGAGCGAAGTGGATACCGGTTCGCGTGAAGAAAACGCGTCCAACAAGGGCTGCAGCGGCAGTCGACTGCATCGACGGACCTAGTCCGGCCCGCTCCCGCCGAATGCGCCGTGACGGCCGGCGCCGGAGGCAAAGCGGATCGCGCCGGACAGCGTCTCGCCGGAAGCGATGACTTCGAGCCCGCCGCGCATTTCGTTGGCGATCGCCTCTGCTTCCGGCAGGTCCCATTGCTGCAATGCCGACAACCGGTCGGCGCGCAGGCAGGCCTGTGGGAACCGCGCGATCTCCGTCGCCAGCGCGATCGCCTGCGCGCGGGCCTCCCCCTTGGGAACCAGACGGTTGGCAAGCCCCATGCGCAGCGCTTCCGGGCCTCCGACCGGGCGGCCGGTCAGGATGAGGTCGATCGCCTGGGAATGGCCGATCAGCCGGGGCAGCCGGATGGTGCCGAGATCGATCAGCGGCACGCCGAAGCGGCGGCAGAACACGCCGAAGATGGCGTCCTCGGCGACCACGCGCATATCCGCCCACAGCGCCAGCTCCATGCCGCCGGCGACCGCAAAGCCTTCCACCGCCGCGATCACCGGCTTTGACAGTCGCAGCCGGCTCGGCCCCATCGGCGCGATCGAGTCGTGGCCGCCGATCTCGCGCTTCTTGTCGGGATCGCCGGAGGCCACCGCCTTGAGGTCGGCGCCGGCGCAGAAGAAACCGCCGGCGCCGGTGAACACCGCGACCGAAGCTTGCGCATCGGCGTCGAACGCGAGGAACGCGTCGTACAGTTTCCGCGCCGTCGCGCCATCGACGGCGTTGCGACAATGCGGGCGGTTGATGGAGACGATGGTCACCGGTCCATCGCGTTCGACCAGCACGCTATCGGCCTCGGTCATGTCTGCGCTCCCTGATGGTTTCTTCTTTATGCGAACCCAGGTAACGGGCCGGAATATGACACCTGCTCGTCATTGCCGGGCTTGACCCGGCAATCCATCATTTGTCGAAGAAGATGGATACGCGGGTCAAGCCCGCGTATGACAATTGAATATGTTGAGGCCTTCCCTGCACGGAGGCGAGGGCTACATGCTGAGCTCGCTCCCCGTAATCCGGCGATAGGCCTCGAGATAGCGCTTGCTGGTGGCCTCGACGACGCTGGCCGGCAGTGGCGGCGGCGGCGCGTCGCCGTTCCAGCGGCCGGCGCGGCGTTCGGCGTCGAGATAGTCGCGCAGCGGCTGCTTGTCGAAGCTCGGCTGCGGCTGGCCCGGTCGGTAGGCGTCCGCCGCCCAGAATCGCGAACTGTCGGGGGTCATCACCTCGTCGATCAGGATGATGTGGCCGTCCTTGTCCCGGCCGAATTCGAATTTGGTGTCGGCGATGATGATGCCCTGGTCGCGGCTGAGTTTCTCGCCGAGCGTATAGACCGCCCGCGTCATGCTCTCGAGCGTGTAGGTCACCTCGCTGCCGAGGATCTCGCGCATCCGCGCGATCGTGATGTTCTCATCATGGCCGGTTTCGGCCTTGGTCGCCGGGCTGAAGATCGCGGGCTCCAGCTTGGCGCTTTCCAGGAGCCCCGGCGGGAGCTGTTCGCCGGCCAGCGTGCCATGGGCGGCGTATTCCTTCCACGCCGAGCCCGAGAGATAGCCGCGGATCACGCATTCGATCGGAAATACGGTGGTGCGCTTGCACAGCATCGCGCGCCCGGCGAGCGAGGCGCGATGTCCCTGCAGCGCCGGCACTTCGCGGATGATCTCGTCGGCATCGGCGCTGATCATGTGATGATGGACCACGCCCTCGAGCTCGTTGAACCACCAGGCGCTGATCTGGGTCAGCACCGCGCCCTTCATCGGGATAGTCTCGGCCATGACCACGTCGAAGGCGCTGATGCGGTCGGTAGTCAACAGCAGCACGCGGTCGTCGCCGACGGCGTAGATATCGCGGACCTTGCCGCGCCCGATCCGGGGAAGGGGCAGGTCGCTGGCGAGCATGGTGGTCATGGGCATACTTTCAAGAATGGCGCCGTCCCGCGGACAGGCGGGCGGTGGGAAGGAGCGAAGAGGGAAGGTTCATTCCGGCAGCGGAATGAACTCGTGTTCGTTGGGGACAGGCGCGAAGCGGCCGCTCTTCCAGTCCGCCTTGGCCTGTTCGATCCGCTCTTTACTGGAAGAGACAAAGTTCCACCAGATATGACGCGGCCCTTCCAGCGCGTCGCCGCCGAGAAACATCATTCGCGTGGGTCTTGCGGTTTTCACCGTGATGCGGTCGCCCGGACGGAAGATCAAAAGCCGCGGCCCCTCGAAGCGGTCGCCCGAAATTTCGACTTCGCCGTCGACAAGGTAAATGGCGCGCTCCTCATGATCGGGATCGAGCGGAACGCTGACGCCTTGTTGCGCTGATACCTCGGTGTAGAACCACGGCGACACCATCGCGACCGGCGATTTCACCCCAAATCCGCCGCCCGCGATGACGCGCGCGGTAAAGCCGCGGTCTTGCGCCATGGGCAGGTCGGCGGCGGCGTAATGTTGAAACGACGGCGCGATTTCCTCCGATCCGGCCGGCAGCGCGATCCAGCTTTGCAGGCCCAGCATCTTCTGCCCGTTCTGGCGCTGCAGGTCCGGCGTGCGTTCGGAATGGGCGATGCCGCGGCCCGCCGTCATCAGGTTCATCGCCCCGGGCTGGATCTCCTGGATGTTGCCCTCGCTGTCGCGGTGCATGATGCTGCCGTCGAACAGATAGGTGACGGTGGCGAGTCCGATATGCGGGTGCGGGCGCACGTCCATGCCCTTGCCGGACATGAACTGCACCGGTCCGAAATGATCGAAGAAGATGAAGGGGCCGACCATCTGGCGTCTGCCGTGCGGCAGCGCGCGGCGCACCTGGAATCCGTCGCCGAGATCGCGGGTGCGCGGCACGATGACAAGCTCCAGCGCGTCGCACGATTTGACGTCGCCAAGCACGGGATCGTTGTCGGGAAGCCAGCTCATGAGGTCTCCTGAGTTGTGTGGCGATCATCGCGCCAATATCCGGCGCTGACAACCGCGCAAATTATTGTTCGACCCGCAGCGCGCGCCGAAACAGCTTTCCGGTCGGGCCGGTCGGCATGGCGTCGATCCAGTGAAACGCCTTCGGGATCTTGTAGCCGGCGAGATGGCGCTCTCGGCGCAGGAACAGGTCGATCTCGCCCGCGTCCGGCGGCGCGCCGCGGGCGACGAGATAGGCCTCGATCCGCTGTCCCAGCCGCTCGTCGGGCTGGCCGACCACGGCGCATTGCGCGATCGCCGGATGCGACAACAGCGCGTGCTCGATCTCTTCGCCCGAGACCTTGATGCCGCCGGTATTGATCACATTGTCGATGCGGCCGCTGACCCAAAGATAATTGTCGGCATCCAGCCGCCCGAGATCGCCGCTGCGCCACCAGCCGTCGCGGAATTTTTCCCGTGTCAGCTCCGGATCCCTCCAGTATCCGACCGCGAGCGACGGCCCGGAGACCGCGATCTCGCCGGTTTCGCCGTTGAGTGCTTCATCATCGAAGCTGCCGCCGGGCACCAGAATCCTGACGTCGGCGCCGACCACCGGCCGTCCGCTGGAGCCGATCTTGCCGCGCTCCATCAGATCGCGCGTGTTCGCCATCACGCCCGAGGCGGTAAAGGCCTCGCCGGACAGATAGACGCAGCAGATGTTCGTGCAGAATTTGTCGTAGAGCTGCCGCACGTCGCTCGGCGCCGGCGCTTCGCCCGAGATCGATACCAGGGTCAGCGCCGACAGATCGTAATTCTCCGGATTGGCCTCGAACACCATCCGCCACATGGTCGGCACCAGCGGCGCCAGCGTGATGCGCTCGCGCTGGCAGGACTCCAGGAACGCCGATGGCGTGAACAGCCTGCCGAAACAGACTTTGGCTTTCGCGGCCACGTAAGGCAGCACGATGATCGGCCATGCCGCGAACGACGGCTGCATGTAGAGCAGCGTGGCACTGTCCGGCGTGATCGGTCCCATCACCACCTGGCCGCCCTTCGCGGCCTCCAGCAGCGTCTTCTGGCTGTGCATGATGCCCTTGGGCTTGCCGGTCGTCCCCGACGAGAAAACGATCGCGGCGACGTCGGCAGGTTTTGGCCGGTTCACCGCGACGTCGAACGGCGTGGCGGTCGCAACGATGCCGCTGTAGCAGGCATCCGCGCTGCCGCGCGCGCCGAGGCTGATGCGAAGGACTCGGCGCCCGGAGGCGGCGGTCGCCGCGATCGCTTCGGTTTCGAGGTCTTCGTCATGCAC
Organism: uncultured Alphaproteobacteria bacterium; assembly: GCA_963721275.1. Lineage (GTDB taxonomy): Bacteria > Pseudomonadota > Alphaproteobacteria > Rhizobiales > Xanthobacteraceae > Bradyrhizobium. Next base: position 37,794 of record CAVRIQ010000040.1, read on the forward strand.
CAGGATATTGGCCTCGAGCCAGTCGAGCGCCTGCCCCAGCCGCTCAGGCGTCTCGCGCACATGCAGGCTGCAGGCGATCCGGCCGCTCAGGGGCGCGGCGAACCACGCCACGGCATGCCGTGCCGAACTGCGGCAGAGAAAGGCGATCACATTGCCGGGCGCGGCGCCGTTATCGGCGAAGCCTTGCGCCATCCTCAGCGCCTGATCGAGCGCTTCTGTGCCGGTGATGCGATTCTCCCCGTCGATGAACAGCTCGTCGCGGCCGCGCCACGCTGCCGAGCGGATGAACAGGTCGCTCAGGGTCTCGATGAAGGGCGTGCGGAGCATGGGGAATCTTGAGTCGGCGGGATGAAGACGCAAGTTACAGGGCGTTCCACGACCCGGTCCACCCCCGACCCGCCCCCGGGGGTGTTCAATATTGCACACTTACAGGTTGCGAAGACAAAATGTCGCAGCCAGCCAGGATGCCAACCGTCAACTCCCCGTAAATCCACGGATATAAGTCGAGGGCCGGGCAGTCCATATCATCCCGTTGGCACTACGCGATACAGCAGTCGAGCCACTCCATGACCGATGCCGCCGCGCAAGTCCAAAAGCTGCTGCGCCAGCAAGCCGCCATCGCCCGGTTCGGCAGCTACGCGTTGCGCGAGCGGGATTTGATGAAAATCCTCTCCGAAGCGGTTCGGGTCTGCGCCGAAGGCCTCAGCGCCCCCTTCTGCAAAGTGTGCCGCTACCGCCCCGAGGAGAACGATCTTCTCGTCGTCGCCGGCCATGGCTGGCACGATGGCGTGATCGGTCACGTGGTGTCGCGCGCCGACATGAGCTCGCCGCAGGGGCGCGCCTTCGTCACCGGGCTGCCATCCATCATCGACGATCTGCAAAAGGAAGCAGGCTTCGATCCGCCGCCGTTTTATGCCGCCCACGGCGTCGTCTCGACCATCGATGTCATTATCAAGGGCATGGATGAGCAGCCTTACGGCATCCTCGAGGTCGATAACGATCGGCGGCACGAATACGACCAGCACGACATCAATTTTCTCACCGGCTTCGCCAACGTCCTGGCCGAGGCCGTCTCGACCGCCTCCCGCGGGGCCGCGCTGCAGGTCACGGTCGACCAGATGAAGGCCCTGGTCGAGGAGAAGGACTACCTGCTGGACGAAAAGAACGCCGCGGACCTGCAGCTACGCCAGGCCCAGAAGATGGAAGCGGTCGGGCAACTGACCGGCGGCATCGCCCATGACCTGAATAATATTCTCACGGTGATTACCGGAACGATCGAAATCCTGGCGGAAGCCGTTGCGGACCGGGCGGAGCTGGCGGCCATCGCGAAGATGATCGAGGACGCCGCGGCGCGCGGCGCGGATTTGACGCAACGCCTGCTCGCATTCGCCCGCAAGCAGCCGCTGCAGCCACGCGAGGTCGACGTCAATAGACTGGTGATGGATACGGCCAAGCTGCTGGGGCAGACGCTCGGCGAGCAGGTCGAGGTCCATATGGCGCTCGCCGCTGACGTGGCGCGCGCGCTGATCGACCCCGGTCAGCTCACCAATGCGCTTCTCAATCTCGCGGTCAACGCGCGCGACGCGATGCCGGACGGCGGCAAGCTCACCATCGAGACCGGCAACGTCGACCTCGACGAGAGCTATGCCGACATCAACAGCGATGTCGTTGCCGGGCCCTATGTCATGATCGCCGTGACCGATTCCGGCCATGGAATTCCCGCCAGCATCGTGGAAAGGGTTTTCGAGCCCTTCTTCACCACCAAGGACGTCGACAAGGGGACCGGCCTCGGCCTCAGCATGGTCTACGGATTCGTCAAGCAATCCAACGGGCATATCAAGATTTACAGCGAAGAAGGCCACGGCACGACGGTAAGAATCTATCTGCCGCAGGTGAGCGGCGCCGCCGCGTCCGCCGAGGTGCCCCGCAGCACGAGTCTCGAAGGCGGCCATGAAGCCATACTGATCGTCGAGGACGACAGCCTGGTGCGGACGTTCGTCGTGGGCCAGATCAAGAGCCTCGGATACCATACGCTGACGGCGGTCGACGCCGCAGAGGCCATGGCCGTCATCGATAGTCCCAGCGAAATCGATCTGCTGTTTACCGACATGATCATGCCGGGTTCGATGAACGGCCGCGACCTCGTCGACGCGGCGCTCAAGCGCAGGCCTTCGCTGAAGATACTGTTCACGTCAGGCTATTCGAACGAAGTCATCATCCATCACGGTCATCTCGATGCCGGCGTGTTGCTGCTCGCCAAGCCGTACCGCAAATCCGATCTGGCCCGGATGATCCGCGCCGCACTTGCCGTCTGAACCGAGGTGGCCGATAGTTTCCATGAAACATGGAAGCTGCGATGTTGCCTCCGCTCAAGCCCGGCGCTGCGCTTGCCCAGCCCGACGGTCCCGTCCTCGAGACCGGGCGTCTGAAACTGCGGCGATGGCGCGGCGACGACGTCGCGCCGAATACCGCGATGCTTTCCGATCCCGGCACCGCGCGATTCATCACCGCCGACGGCAAGCCCGTCACCGACGCGCTGGTCGGCTGGCGCAATGCGGCGATCCTGTCCGGACATTGGGTGCTGCATGGCGTCGGGATGTTCGTGGTCGAGGAGAAATCGACCGGCAAGTTCGTCGGCCGGGTCGGCCCGTGGTTTCCGCCGGGCTGGCCGGGTTTTGAGGTCGGCTGGGGCATCGCCGCCGGCTTTCGCGGCAAGGGCTATGCGGTGGAGGCGGCGCGGGCGGCGATCGACTGGTCGTTTGCGACTTTCGAGCTCGACCGGATCATCCACTGCATCGACCAGGAAAACACCGCGTCGCAGGGCGTGGCGCGGCGGCTCGGCGCCGAAAAAGGCCGCGAGATCGATTTGTTCGGTCATGTCGCCGATGTCTGGGTGACGTCGCGCGACAAATGGCAGGCCTCGCCGGCGAATTGAAACGGGCGCATTTCGCCGCCGGAAATGAAGCGCGCGTCCTATTGCCGGCCGAGCTGCGTCGCCTTCTCGACGCGATCGAACCGCTCCAGCGTCAGGATCGCGTCGGCGAGCTGGTCGGCGCGGCCGTTCAGCACCGGGCGGGCGAGGGTGAGGAATTTCTGCTGCATGGCGTTGGCGTCCGGGAACGAATTCGGCTCGCCGGAGGGATCGGCATGGAGCCGCTCATGCACGCCGTCGTCGGTGGTGATGCTGACGCGCGCGCCGAACGGATGGCTGCGGCCGGTCTCGAGGCGATCGTCCTGCACCACGTCGAACTTGTCGGCGAGCGCGTCGACCGCAGCGTCGCCCAGCCTTTCATAATCGTCCCAGCCGAAGCGGCCCTGGTCGAGCGCGACCGCGCCGGTGAAGAACATCGAGAACTGGCCGCCGACGATCGAGGTCGGATGCCGCTTGGTGGCGGCGTCGCCGGTCAGCGTGATGCCGTTGCGGTGCAGCCCGATCTCGACCCGCCTGATCTGGTCCGGCGTCAGATTGTGCTCCCGGCGCATCGCGATCAGCGCATCGAGCGCGGCGTGGGTATAGCGGCAGCTCGGATACGGCTTCACGCCGATCTTCATGGTCTCGTAGATCGTGCCGAGACCGGCGACCGCCTTGTCCGGATGCGGATTGTCGCTGTAGCCGACCAACAGGCCATGCTTGCCCTCGACCGATTCGGTGGCGCCTATGAAATCGTTGCGCGCCAGCGTCGCTGCGATCACGCCGTTCATCGCGGCCGCGCCGACCTGGTAGCGCTTGTTCCAGGCGCCGTTGACCAGGAACTGCAGCGAGCCCGCGGCCTGGCTGCCGGAGACGCCGAACGCGGCGATGATCTGTTGTTGCGACAGCCCGAACAGCTTTGCGGCGGCGGCCGCGGCGCCATAGGTGCCGGCGGTGGCGGTGGGGTGAAAGCCGCGCGCATAATGCGAGGTCGGATCGAGCGCGTTGCCGAGCCGGCAGCACACCTCGTAGCCCGCCACGATGGCGGTGAGCACGTCGCGGCCGGAGGCGCCGACCATTTCGCCGACCGCGAACGCGGCCGGCACCACCGGCGCGCTCGCATGCAGCGAGGAATCCGCGTGGGTGTCGTCGAAATCCAGCGAATGGCCGAGCGCGCCGTTGAGCAGCGCCGCCACCGCCGGCGTCCAGGTCCTGGTGTCGCCGAACACGGTGGATTCGCCGTGGCGATCGAGCGCCAGCGCCTCCAGCATCTTCAGCAGCGACGGCGTGGATTCCGCGTCGCGCCGCGCCCGGATGGCGCTGCCGAGAAAATCCAGCGTCAGCACCTTGGCGCGATCGAGCACTTCCCGCGGGATATCCGCGTATTTCAGGTCCGCGACATAGGCGGCAAGCGTTGCGGTTTCATGGGCCATGGCGTTGCCTCGTTGGTTCCCTTCGAGATTAGGTACGGCCGGCCGCACGCGCCGTCAACATCAGCCGCGGCGGGTCAGACCCTTGCTTTGCATGCGCCAGATCAGGAGATCGATGCGGTCCTGCCCGAAGAACGGCTCGTTCTCGAACACGAAAGTCGGCACGCCCCAATGGCCGGACGCCGCATGGGCCTTTTCGTTGTCGGCGATGATGGCTTCGAAGCGATCGGGATCGGCGGTCACCGCGGCGTCCATCGCGGGCAGGTCGAAACCGGCGGCCGCGGCGGCGCGGGCGAGATGATCGCCTTCGTTCCAGCCCGTGACCGAGCCGTCCCACAGCACGCGGCTGATCGCATCGACGAAGACCAGCGACCGGCCTTCCGCCTGCGCCGCGGCGCCGAGCCGCGTCAGCCGGTGGATGTAGGGCTGCTGCTCCGCGACCTCGAGCGTCGCCATGTCCTGCACGATCGGATCGGGGCGGGGAAAGCGGAACGGGATGTTTTCGTGCTTGGCGACGCGGCTCGAATCGAGCACGACGTAGCGGGCGAATTGCGGATTGGCGCGCTTGAAAAAGCCGGGCACGCGCACCGCCAGCGGATAGACCGGGCGCAGGTTCACGGTCACATCGTAGTCGGCGACCATTTTGCGCGTCTTCGACAGCGCGAGGTAGCTGTAGGGACTGCGGAACGAAAAAAAGAGATCGACGGACAGCGTCATGAATACCCCGGCAGGCTTCTTGTCTGCCGGGAACAAAGCACGGGCGATGCGGGGCGTCCATCCGGCCCGCCGGATGCGCCCCGGCCTCAGGGACCTTCATGCCGAGGCAAACCTGTTCGCAAGCCGCCGGAAACGCAGGACCAGCAGCGTGGCATAGACCAGCGTGCCCAGCGACAAACCGATCCAGACGCCGATCGCTCCGAGATGCGCCTCGAAGGCCAGCGCCCAGGCGGCGGGAAAGCCGACCAGCCAGTAGCCGATCACCGCGAACAATAGCGGGATGCGGGTGTCCTTCATGCCGCGCAGCGATCCGGCCATGATGGTCTGCAGACCGTCGGCGATGAACAGCGTGGCGCCGACCAGAAGCAGCGTTGCCGCAAGTTCGATGGTCGCATCGGCACTGCCGGCCGTGTTGCCGAGGAACAGCCGCGCGATCGCAAAACGGCCGAGGATCACCGTCAGCGTCAGGGCGGCGCCGAGCATGATGCCGAGCGAGGCGGCGACCAGGCCGGCGCGCCTGACGCCATCGGCGTCGTTGCGGCCGACGGCGTGGCCGACCCGCACCGTGGCCGCCATGCCGATGCCGAACGGCACCATGAACAGGATCGCCGTGACCTGCAGGGCGATCTGGTGCGCCGCGAGCGCGGTGGTGCCGATCAGGCCGGTCAGCAGCGCCGCGGACGAAAACAGGCCGTATTCCATCAGGAAGGCGATCGAGATCGGCGCGCCGATCGCCATCAGCTGGCGCATCATCGCCCAGTCGATGCGCCAGATATGTCCGAGCACGCGATATTTTGCGAAAGGCCGGCGCGCGGTGGCAAACCACAGCCCGGCCAGCAACATGGCGAAATTGACGATCGTGGTGGCGATGCCTGCGCCGAACAGGCCGAGCGGCGGCACGCCCCACGCGCCGTGAATCAGCAGATAGACCAGCAGCCCGTTGGCGGGAATCGCGGCCAGCGTGATCCACAGCACCGGCTCGGGCCGGTTGAGCGCGCCCATGAAGCCGCGGATGGCCATCAGCCACAACGCAGGCGTCGCACCCCACACCAGGCCGAACAGATATTGCTGCGCGAGGCGCGAAGGCGCCTCGGCCTGTCCGAGCATCCGCAGGATCTTCTCGCCGTAGATCGGAAAAATCATCATCGGCAGCGAGATCAGGAGCGCCGCCCACAGCCCGACGCGCAAGCTCCGCCGCACCCGGTGCGGGTCGCGGGCGCCGAAGGCTTGCGCGGCGAGCGGCGCCACCGCCGATACCACGCCCATGCCGACGGTGAAGCTGACGAAATAGACGGTGCTGGCCAGGGCCGCGGCGGCAACCGCGCCCTCGCCGAGACGGCCGATCAGGGCAAGGTCGGTCGTCATCATCACGATCTGCCCAAGCTGCGTCAGCGCCATCGGCGCCGCCAGCTTCAGCGTCTCGGCGAACTCGGCCGCGAGATCCCCGCGCGGGGTCTTCGCGGCGCCTTGCGACGCGACGGATGCCGGCTGCGTTTTTTCAAGAACGGTCATGGGCCGACACTAGCATCGGCGCCGGCCGAAAAGATGAAGTTGCTTCGACGCACGCACCACTCCCTCGTCGTCCCTGCGGAAGCAGGGACCCATAACCACCGGCGACAGCGTTGCACGAAAGCCGTCCGGCAGCGTCTTTCAAAGCAGGCGACACGGCGTATGGGTCCCTGCTTTCGCAGGGACGACAAGTTGATGGAGTTCGGGAACCAAATTCCGCCGTCCCTGCTTTCGCCGGGACGACGGGAGAATCGTCTACCGCGCCCGCGCCGGCACGCGGGTGATCCTTGCGCCGAGCGCGTTGAGGCGTTCGTCGATCCGCTCATAGCCGCGCTCGATCTGGTCGGCGTTGTTGATGGTGCTGGTGCCCTTGGCGCACACCGCGGCCAAGAGCATCGCCATGCCGGCGCGGATGTCGGGCGAGGTCATCAGCGCGCCGCGCAGCCGGCTCGGCCCCGCCACGATCGCCCGGTGCGGGTCGCACAGCACGATGCGGGCGCCCATGGCGATCAGCTTGTCGACGAAGAACATCCGCGATTCGAACATCTTCTCGAACATCAGGATCACGCCGTCGCACTGGGTCGCGGTCACGATCGCGATCGACATCAGATCGGCGGGAAAGGCCGGCCACGGCTGGTCCTCGAGTTTCGGCACATGGCCGCCGATATCGTCGCGGATCTTCGAGCGTCTGGTGATCGGGCACCACGAGGTCGTCGCCCTCGACCTCGCAGACGACGCCGAGCCGCTCGAAACCCATCCGGATCGAGCGCAGGTGCTCTATTCCGGCGCGCGCGATGCGCAGCGGCGAGCGCGTCACCGCGGCGAGCCCGATCAGCGAGCCGACCTCGATGTGATCGGGCCCGATCCGATAGGTCGCGCCGCCGAGCGCGGCCGGGCCGTGCACGATCATGGTGTTGGTGCCGATGCCCTCGATCCGGGCCCCGAGCGCGACCAGGAAATGCGCGAGGTCCTGCACATGCGGCTCGGAGGCGACATTGCGCAGATAGGTGGTGCCGCTGGCGGCGACCGCGGCCATCAGCGCGTTTTCGGTCGCGGTCACGCTCGGCTCGTCGAGAAAGACGTCGGCGCCGGTGAGGCGCTTCGCCGTGAATTGCAGCCGCTCGTTGACCGTGACGCCGGCGCCGAGCTGCTCGAACGCCAGAAAGTGCGTGTCGAGACGCCGCCGGCCGATGACGTCGCCGCCGGGCGGCGGCAGCATCACCTCGCCGCAGCGGGCCAGCAGCGGCCCGGCCAGCAGGATCGAGGCGCGGATCCGCGCGCACAGCACCGGATCGAGATCGGCGGCGCGAATGGTCTTGGCGTGGATCGCCAGCGTGTTGCGCTCGCGCCATTCGGCCGACGCGCCGACCGAGCGGATCAGCTCCACCAGCGTTTCGGTGTCGCGAATGCGCGGGACGTTTTCCAGCGTAACGGGATGCTCGGTCAGCAGCGCCGCGGCGATGATCGGCAGCGCGGCGTTCTTGTTGCCGGCAGGCTCGATCGTGCCGGACAGCCGGTGTCCGCCTTCGACCACGTACTGGATAGGGGACGCCGGCCCGGCTGTCGGGTCACTCATGGGTTTCGCCCGAAGCTTGGGTTAAATGGTGTGGAATCAGGGGTTGGGAAATGCACCGTAGCACAGGCGGGGGAGGGGGCCACTCTCGGATTGCGGTGTCTGCGAAGCGTACCGCCGGGACGCCTCAGCGGTCCGCGCGCCGTTCGCAGCGCCACACCGGGCGGCGCGCGGCCGCGATAAGGCAAACCCAGGGGAAACCAAGCCAGCCGCGATAGATATTTGAATGACAGAATCATGCTATCTATGCGCGATGGTTCACCGAAAGACACTTTTCGTCGTGGGAGCCGGGGCAAGCGCTGAAATCGATCTGCCGATCGGCGGAGGTCTTGCGGCCATGATCGAGGGTAAGATGGATATCCGGTTCGAAATGGGAAATCGGCAGGTCGGGACTGGCGACTTCGATCTTTTCGATCGATTGACTGGGTCTCTCCGTCAACGGACTCAGGAATATCAAAGTGCGGCGTGGCTCATCCGCGATGGCATCACCTTTGCCCGCTCCATCGATGACTTTCTGGACATGCACCGTGACAATCCTTTTGTCGTCCAATATGGCAAAGTCGCAATCGTAAAATCTGTCCTCGAAGCCGAACAACGCAGCATTTCTAACTTTAAGGACGCCAACGGCATTCCGACATTTTCGCCGGCGCGTTTTGTAGGCACATGGTACACCAAACTTATGCAGATGCTTGGCCCAGGCGTCGCCGCTGGAAACGTTGAAAGCATTTTCGATAAGGTCTCATTTGTTGTTTTTAATTACGACCGCTGTATTGAGTTCTTCTTTCACAACGCCTTACAAAAAGTTTACGGAATACCGGAACAACGGGCGTCTGAGATTTTGGCGCGGCTGACGATTATTCATCCGTATGGTGTTATCGACAGGCGTGTTCCCTTCGGATCGACGCGGGCCAACTATGTCGAACTGGCGAACGGCATAAAGACGTACACCGAGCAGATCAGCGATCCTAAAATCAAAGAAAATATCTCCGAGGAAGTCGCCAAAGCCACCAATATTATTTTTATCGGTTTCGCTTTCCACGACCAAAATATGTTTTTGCTTGAGCCGCCGAAGCAACTACCCGCGTCGAAGCGCATTTACGGTACGGCGTTCGGAATGTCCGATTCCGATGTAAAGTTAAGCTCGTTGCAAATAGATGGCTGGTTTACCGGCGGCCACGCGCAGCACCACCGCGAAGGCATGATCCAACTAGAAAACACACTGAAATCTGCAGCTCTATTCGATTACTACGCGAAGTCATTTACCGCGCGGAGATGACCGTCGTTAAGCGATGGGCTGAGCCCTCCGCGAAACCCATCAGCTTTGTCGACGCAAAATTCCGTCATCTGCAATTGATGGGTATCGCTGCGCTCCGCCCATCCTACGCGTACGCGCAAAAAAACGTAACTGGCGTTTTCGAGATCCGGACCGTATAATTCCAACCCAACTTGGCGGTTGTGCGGATGTCCATGTTTGCAGGCAGATTGGGTCTCGTGTTCGTCGTGGCGGCGCTCTGTCTGGGCGGGCGAACGGCCGACGCCCAGTCTGGCCCGATGAGCTATTGGACCCCGGGCTGGCTCGGCTTCGGCGGCAATCTGAATGCCGCGCAGGGCGCGAACACGCGAGGCGGCTTTGCAGGCCTTGATGACGGTGGCGCCGTTTCCTCGACACGTTACAATTTTCCGAACTGGTTCGTCGGCATCGAACGCGGCGGCATGGGTTCGGGCCTGGGCTTGAGCGGCATCAGCCAGGCCGGCGCGTTCGGCTCGCTGCAGACCGAAGGCGTGCAGTTCGGCTACACCTTCAAGGACACGTCCGTTTCCGTCTACGGCGGTTTCGACACGCTGAAATACAATCCCGGCATCGGCGCCGCGTTTTCGCCGTTCGACTCCACGTCCAGCACGCCCGGCTATGGCGCGCATGCCGGCGTCGAATTCAGGCCGACGTCGAATCTCAGCCTGTCGCTCGGGTTCGGCTACACCGAGCAGTCGGGTCGCCTCGACACCGACACCAAATCGCCCTCGCTGTCCAACGCGTCGCAGGCCGACCTCGTCGGCGGCTGGCACTGACGCGGGCCTTGCAAGTTCGCAGTGCGCAGGATGGGTTGAGCCCTCCGCGAAACCCATCAGCTTCGTCAACGCAAATCCGTTTCTGCAATCGATGGGTATCGCTGCGCTCCACCCATCCTACGCGCTGACGCCACTCAACCCGACGAGGCAAATCACTTCGGCTCGCCGCGCGAGGCCTTGTCAAGCCCCTTCCAAAAAAATATTCTGGTTTTCCGAAATCGCAAATCACCTTTATATCCGCAGCCATCCCGTTCCACACAGGGGGGCGTTGCGCAACGTCACCAACGCGGAGCGGGATGCGGTGGACGCGGACGGCGCTATGGACGAGAGCGCCCGATGCGGACGGCGAAGTCGCGTGGTCCTGATGCCCCGACGCTGGCATCAAGTTTGCGGCAACTATCCGCAGGCGACGGTGGCAAAAAAGCCCGGTCACCGGGGAGAGCGCGTTATAAGCCGTAAAACCATTGCGCAGGGAAGGCCGGATTGCCTCCGCTGAACCTGTATGCTCGTGTGCGTTTCTTTTGCACACTCTTGCACGCGAGACCGCGGGTGCAGCGCGCACCCGGCTTTCCCTGCGCCCTCTGTTCTCGAAGAGGGCCGAACGAACCGGCCAAACCTCGCGCGAAATGCGCGGCGAGAATCGCGAAGCCGTGTTCAGCCGAGCGATCGACTTCACCTCGCCCCGCTTGCGGGGAGAGGTCGGAGACGAAGCGACAGCGAAGTCTCCGGGTGAGGGGGACTCTCCGCGAGCGAGCCTGCCGAGAGTCCCCCTCACCCGCTCGCCACCGGACAGCGCAAGCGCGCTGCCGGGTGCTCGCGACCTCTCCCCGCAAGCGGGGCGAGGTGAAGAGCGCCGGTCGCTGTTTGACAGTTGAATCAGAGAGCAGATCGCCGACGACATACTCTGTTGCGCCAGATCTCCGCCGGCGTCGCCCGTATCGCCTACACGTCCACGGTGGCGCTGAGCGAATTGTCCTGGATGAATTCGCGGCGCGGCTCGACCACGTCGCCCATCAGCTTGGTGAAGATGTCGTCGGCCTCGTCGACTTCCTTGATCTTGACCTGCAGCAGCGAGCGCTCGTTTTTGTCGAGGGTGGTCTGCCAGAGCTGTTCCGGGTTCATCTCGCCGAGGCCTTTGTAGCGCTGCAGCGTAACGCCCTTGCGGCCGGCGTCGGTCACCGCCTCGAACAGGTCGACCGGTCCGTGGATCGCGGTCTCGGTGTCCTTGCGGCGCAGCACGCCCGGCTTCGGATAGGCCTCCTGCAGCCTCCCCGCGTAGTCGTCGAGCTTGCGCGCATCGGCCGAGCCGAGCAGCGCGTCGTCGATGACGGCGACGTCCTTGACGCCGCGCACCGTGCGCTCGAACACAAAACCCTCGCCGTCGGTGTAGCGCCCGGTCCAGCCGCGCTCGACCTCGTCGGCCAGCGCGTCGAGCCTGCGCGCGATATAGCCCGCGGCGGCATTGGCGGTCGCGGCATCGCCGGTGACCTTCGGGGTCAGCACGCCGGCGATCGCGGCCTGCTCGACCACCTTGCGGTCATAGCGGCTGTGCAGATTGTGCAGCGTGCCGCGGATGATGCGGGCGTCCTCCACCAGCGCCTGCAGGTCGCGGCCCTTGCGGTCCTCGCCCGACGCCATCTTGAACACGCAGTCGTCGAGCCCGGTCGCGATCAGATAGTCTTCCAGCGCGCGCTCGTCCTTCAGGTACTGCTCGGACTTGCCGCGGTTCACCTTGTAGAGCGGCGGCTGGGCGATATAGAGGTAGCCGCCCTCGATCAGCGACGGCATCTGGCGGAAGAAGAAGGTCAAAAGCAGGGTGCGGATGTGCGCGCCGTCGACGTCGGCGTCGGTCATCAGGATGATCTTGTGATAGCGCAGTTTCGACAGGTCGAAATCGTCGCGGCCGATGCCGGTGCCCAGGGCGGTGATCAGGGTGCCGATCTGCTCGGAGCCCAGCATCTTGTCGAAGCGCGCGCGCTCGACGTTGAGGATCTTGCCGCGCAGCGGCAGCACCGCCTGGAATTCGCGGTTGCGGCCCTGCTTGGCGCTGCCGCCGGCCGAGTCGCCCTCGACGATGAACAGTTCGGATTTGGCGGGATCGCGCTCCTGGCAGTCGGAGAGCTTGCCGGGCAGGGAGGCGACGTCGAGCGCGCCCTTGCGCCGCGTCAGCTCGCGCGCCTTGCGCGCGGCCTCGCGGGCGGCGGCGGCTTCCACCACCTTGCCGACGATGATCTTGGCTTCGGTGGGATGTTCCTCGAACCACGCCGCCAGCGCCTCGTTGAGGACGTTCTCGACCACCGGGCGCACTTCCGAGGACACCAGCTTGTCCTTGGTCTGCGAGGAAAACTTCGGATCGGGCACCTTCACCGACAGCACCGCGGTCAGGCCCTCGCGGCAGTCGTCGCCGGTCAGCGCGATCTTCTCCCGCTTGGCGATGGCGTCGGCGTAGCCGTTGACCTGGCGCGTCAGCGCGCCGCGGAAGCCCGCCAGATGGGTGCCGCCGTCGCGCTGCGGAATGTTGTTGGTGAAGCACAGCACGTTCTCGTGGTAGCTGTCGTTCCACCACAGCGCCGCCTCGACGCCGATGCCGTTCAATTCGGTATTGATCACGATCGGCACCGGCACCATCGGCTTCTTGTTGCGGTCGAGATATCTGACGAATTCCTCGATGCCGCCTTCGTAGTGCATCGCCTCGCGCTTCTCGACCGCGTGGCGCATGTCGGACAGCACGATGTTGACGCCGGAATTCAGGAAGGCGAGCTCGCGCAGCCGGTGTTCCAGGGTCGCGAAGTCGTATTCGATATGGGTGAAGGTTTCAGGCGAAGCGAGGAACGTCACCTCGGTGCCGCGCTTGCCATGGGCGTCGCCGACCACCTTGAGCGGCGCCACCGCGTCGCCATGGGCGAACTCGATGAAATGCTCCTTGCCGTCGCGCCAGACCTTGCAGCTGCAGCTTGCTCGACAGCGCGTTGACGACGGAGACGCCGACGCCGTGCAGGCCGCCCGACACCTTGTAGGAATTCTGGTCGAATTTTCCGCCCGCATGCAGCTGGGTCATGATGACCTCGGCCGCCGAGACGCCTTCGCTGTGCATGTCGACGGGAATGCCGCGGCCGTCGTCGCGCACCGTCACCGAGCCGTCGGCGTTGAGCACGACCTCCACCGCGGTGGCGTGGCCGGCGAGCGCTTCGTCGATGGCGTTGTCGACGACTTCGTAGACCATGTGATGCAGGCCCGAGCCGTCGTCGGTGTCGCCGATATACATGCCCGGCCGCTTGCGCACGGCATCGAGGCCCTTCAGAACCCGGATCGATTCCGCGCCGTATTCGATGGGAATGGAATGCTCGGTGTCGGCGATGGTTTGCCGGGCAGGTTCTGTCATGTGTGGCCTTCGAGGGTGGCTTCGAATCAGCGGCGCAAAAACAGGCGCTGATCGGTCTATTTCTGCCATGAAAGGCGTGATGCGCCTAGCGCAAAGTCTCCATCGGCAAGTTATTGAATAAATGGGATTTTTTGCGTGTTTTTCAAGGCCCAAGGCAGCCGATTCGAAGGCCCCGCAAAAGCGCGATTCGGCAAGCGTTCGCCCCGAATGCAACGCTGCCGCGGCCGCCGCCGGCTTCAGGCGCGCGGGCGGATCTGACCGGAATCGACCTCGAAAATCTCGCCGGATGCGCCGATGTCGGTGAAGGCCGCGGGGTCGGCGCCGGTCATCCAGACCTGCGCCCCGAGTTTGGTCAGCTCGACGAACAGGGCGGTGCGCCTGCCGGGATCGAGATGCGCCACCACCTCGTCGAGCAGCAACAGCGGCGTGATGCCGGTCATCTCCGCGACCAGATTGGCATGCGCCAGCACCAGCCCGATCAGGAGCGCCTTCTGCTCGCCGGTGGAGGCGTCGCGGGCCGGCATGGCCTTCGGCGCGTAGATCACCTGCAGGTCGGTCAGATGCGGACCGTCCAGGGTGCGTCCCGCCGCGGCGTCGCGCGCGCGGCTGTCGCGCAGGATCTGCCGGTAGCGGTCCTCCACGGCGACGGCGGTTTCGCCGTTGAGCGCGTTTTCCATCCAGCCGTCGAGCATGATCTGCGCCGAGGGAAACGGCGAAGCCGCGCCGCGCGCGCGCAGCATCGCGGCGAGCCGGGTCGCGGTCTGGCCGCGCGTCGCCGCCACGGCAACCGCGAGTTCGGCGGTTTCGCGCTCGATCGCGTCGCACCAGTGGTCGTCGTAATTGCGCACCTCCAGCAGCCGGTTGCGCGAACGCAGCGAGCGGTCGAGCGCCGATACCCGGCTGGAATGCTCGCTGTCGATCGCCAGCACCAGCCGGTCGAAGAACCGCCGCCGTTCCGATGCCGCGCCCAGAAACAGCCCGTCCATCGACGGCGTCAGCCACACCATGCGCAGATGGTCGCCGAAGGCGGTGGCCGAACTCACCGGCTCGCGGTCGATCCGGCAGCGCCGGCCGGTAGCCGCCCCATCGCTGCCGGGCGGGTCGATGCCGGTGCCGAGCGTCGCCAGCCCCAGCGCGCCCTCGACTTCGGCCGACACCGCCCAGGAGCCGTCGCCCTGGTTGTCGGCGACATCCTCGAGCGTCGCCCGGCGCAGCCCGCGCCCCGGCGACAGAAACGAGATCGCCTCGAGGCAATTGGTCTTGCCGGCGCCGTTCGGCCCGACCAGCACCACCACGTCCCCGCGCGTCTCGAGCTGTGCGGCGCGATAATTGCGGAAATACGTCAGGCCGAGGCGATGGATGCGGGAGGCGGTCATGGGCGGCCGTCATTGCCGGGCTTGACCCGGCAATCCATCGTCCGCGCTAGCGGACAATTTCTTCGTATAAATCCCGCCAATCCGGATTGTTCGCGGCGATCAGATCGATTTTCCACTCGCGCGACCAATGCTTGATGTTCTTTTCACGTTGAAGCGCTGCGGCGATGGTCTCGTGCGAGTTCAAAGTATACCAGCGTCTTGATGCCGTATCGCTTGGTGAAACTCTCGGCCAAGCCCTCACGGTGCTCGTAGACACGTCGCACCAGATTGTTTGTCACGCCGATATACAGCGTTCCACCGGGTTTACTGGCGAGAATGTATACCCAATAGGTCGTTTTCTCGAAGTTGATGGATTGCCGGGTCAAGCCCGGCAAGAGGAAGTTGGTGATTTCCTACACGCGCATCGGCATCAGCACGTAGAGCGCGCCCTTGGAATCCTTGTCCTGCACCAGCGTCGGCGAGCCGGGATCGGCCAGCCGCAGGACCGCGACCTCGCCCTCGATCTGGGCGGCGATATCCAGCAGATAGCGCGAGTTGAATCCGATATCGAGCGGGTCGGAGGCGTATTCGACTTCCAGCTCTTCCGTCGCGCTGCCGGAATCCGGGTTGGTCACCGACAGCACCAGCTTGCCGGCGGACAGCGCCAGCTTCACCGCGCGGCCGCGCTCGCTGGAGATCGTCGAGACGCGGTCGACCGCGGCCTCGAAATCCTTCTTGTCGACAATCAGCTCCTTGTCGTTGTTCTGCGGGATCACGCGACCATAATCCGGGAACGTGCCGTCGATCAGCTTCGAGGTCAGCACCACGTTGCCGATGGTGAAGCGGATCTTGCCCTGCGACAGTTCGATTCTGACCTCGGCCTCGTTGTCCTCGATCAGGCGCTGCACTTCGCCGACGGTCTTGCGCGGCACGATCACGCCGGGCATGCCGGCCGCGCCCTGCGGCAGCGGCAGATCGATCTGGGCGAGGCGGTGGCCGTCGGTCGCGACCGCGCGCAAGGTCGGGGCCTTGGCGGTGCCGGCGGCGTGCAGATAGATGCCGTTGAGATAATAGCGGGTCTCTTCCGTCGAGATCGCGAACTGGGTGCGGTCGATCAGCCGTTTCACGTCGGCGGCGGCCAGCGTGAACGAATGCGTCATGTCGCCGGCGGCGAGATCGGGGAAATCGTTTTCGGGCAGCGTCTGCAGCGTGAAGCGCGAGCGGCCGGCGCGGATCGCCAGCACCGAGCGGTCGCCGTCGCCTTCCAGCACGATCTGGGCGCCGTCGGGCAGCTTGCGCACGATGTCGTAGAACATGTGCGCCGGCACCGTGGTCGAACCGGCGGTCGCGGTTTCCGCGGCCAGCGTCTCGGTGACCTCGAGGTCGAGGTCGGTGGCCTTCAGCGACAGCCGCGCGTTCTCGGCCCGCACCAGCACGTTGCCCAGGATCGGAATGGTGTTGCGGCGCTCGACCACGCGATGGACGTGGCCCAGCGACTTCAGCAGTTGCGCGCGTTCGACGGTAACCTTCATTGCAATACCCGCCCGATCCCTCAAGATGGAAAAGCCGGGCGGCCCGAAGGGCGCGCCGCGGCATTTGAAACCCGAAAAGCCCGATCCAGACCGGATTTGATCAAACCCACGGGGGGACCGCAAGGTGGCGCGGATGGCCGGCAAGCGCAAGCGAAACGGGGGCCGTTCCCCACGTTTTGCTGGCCCCGCCCGGAAACGGGCAGGGCCGGCAAAGCCTACTCCTGCAACTGGCGCTTCAGCAATTCGACCTCTTCGGAGAGCGCGGTATCCTTGCTGACCAGGGCCTCGATCTTGCGAACCGCGTGCAGGACCGTGGTGTGGTCGCGTCCCCCGAACCGGCGGCCGATCTCGGGCAGCGAGCGCAGCGTCAGCGTCTTCGCCAGATACATCGCGACCTGGCGCGGGCGGACCACATTGGCCGTGCGGCGCGACGACAACAGGTCGGAGCGGCTCACATTGTACTGCCGGGCCACTACCCGCTGGATGTCCTCGATCTTGATGCGCTTGGGTTCCTGCGGCCGGATCAGGTCGCGCACCTCGCGTTCGGCCATTTCCAGCGTCACCGGCTGCGCGTTGAGCTTGCTGTGCGCCAGCAGGCGATTGATGGCGCCCTCGAGATCCCGGCCGTTGTGGGTGATGGTGCGGGCGAGATAATCCAGCACCGGTTCCGGTACGTCGAAACTGGCATGATGGGCGCGGGCGGCTGCGACCCGCGACTTCAGAATTCCGAGCCGCAGTTCCTCGCCGAGCGAACCCATCTCGACCACGAGCCCGCCGGCAAGACGCGAGCGCACCCGGTCGTCGAGGCTTTCGAGGTCGGAAGGCGGACGGTCGGCCGCGATCACCACCTGACGGCCGGCGTCGATCAGCGCATTCAGGGTGTGGCAGAATTCGGCCTGGGTAGACTTGCCCTGCAGGAACTGCAGGTCGTCGATCACCAGCACGTCGATGCCGCGCAACGCCTCCTTGAACGCCAGCGCCGTCTGCGTCTTGAGCGCGGCGACGAACCCGTACATGAACTTCTCGGCGGTGAGGTAAAGCACCTTGCGCTCGCTGCCGGAATTGCCGGCCCAGGTCACCGCCTGCAGCAGGTGAGTTTTGCCCAGACCCACGCCGGCATGGATATAGAGCGGATTGAACATCACGGCATCGCCGCGCCGCCCCTCAGCCACCTGACGTGCCGCGGCATGCGCCAGCGTGTTGGAGCGGCCGATCACAAAACTTCCGAAGGTCAGGCGCGGATCGAGCGGCGAGCCGCCGAGCGCGTCATGGCTGGCGGATACCGGCGCTGTCGCGGTCGCGCGCAGCTCGGGCGCGGGACGGCCGCTGGGCCGCTCGGCGCTCCGCGAATCGAGCGGCGCCGGAGCTTCCTTGGCGGGCGCCGCGCATCGCATCGCGGTGCGCACGGTGAGGTCGATCCGGTGCACTTCCGGCATTTCGGCCTGCCAGCAGGTGAGAACGCGTTCGGCATAATGCGCCTGGATCCAGCTCTTGAGGAACCGGGTTGGAACCGACAGCCGGACGCTCTCCTGCTCGACGCTTTCCAGATCCATGCGCGCAAACCAGCTGGTGTAGACGTCCTCTCCTACGCTCGTGCGCAGCCGACCCTTCACGCGTGACCAGCGATCCTGTTCCGTATTTGTCATTGTCTGAAAACTTTTCCGAAAGAGTAAGGTTGCCTGGCGAAAACGCCGTGCAGGTTTCCTGCCACGGCGCGACCTCAAGCGAGACTTCATCTTCAGCCACAGACCAGCCGCTCGGCGAGAACGCCGTTGGTCAGATCGAAGGTCGGAAGAGAAGCTTTCGCGAGGTCAGCGCGTACTCGACGGTCTGCCCGGAGTCCGCGTGCCGACGTCCAAGGCGTCCAATGCGACGTCATTTGAGAATGGCACTTGATTGAACAACGCGCTGATTCCGTAAAGCATGCAACCTCCCCATCTCGCCGTGATTGCACACGGCAAGTTGTCATCCCTAGTCTGTTTCAAATTCAGCCGGCAACGCCCAAACATCAAAATCGTTCAGCCGCAACGCCGCTTCGTTTGCCCACTCGTCTTACCCGTCCGGGTGCTTCGCTTCCGGTGCTGCTATCGGTGGGCCGGTACGTATCTCTCTTGTTTGAAGCGAACGAGACACCAGGGCCTCGCCTGAGAAATTTCGACACAGAACCACATTCCCCATATCGCTATGAGGTTGAACTCGACAATCGCTTGGAAAGCGTCGCCAACGCGCACACCGCCGCCGATTTGCACGTCCGCCCCGTTTCTAAAACCGCGCTGGTCTCAAGAGCCGTGGGCGCCGCGAACGCTCATAGAGATACATCATGCCCCATTTCCCGCAACGGAAATGATTCAGCGCAAGCGCCGCGAAAACTGCTTCGCGTCCGCGAAATCAGGCAGCGGGTTTTTTGGAACGCGGCAAGGTTTTGAATCTGTGCGGAGATTCGAAATGCCGGAGCGGTGTGACATTTCTGACAAATGCCCAAAATAAATTCATAAATTGTTTACGTTTGAATATGGCAGCGGGGATTTTTCGAACAACTCTTCGCCACTATGCCGATAAGTGACTACGCAAGCGCGTTTTTTTTTGCTCGTCGGAAGAGGGTAACCCCACGCTGCTCGTGAGCGTGCTCGCGCCGTCGCAGTTGCTATTTCAAAAGCGAGCCCGAGCATGGCCGGCGTCGATTTCGCGAAGCGCTGTCGCACGAAGCTTAAGCCCGCCTCGTTGCATAGGCCAGTAAAAACACGGACGCGCAGGAATTTCGCGAGCAGCAGTTCAAGCAGCGGGACGCGCCGTGCGAAAACGAAGAAGCCCGGCAAGGCCGGGCTTCTTGACGAATTTCATTTTCGTTCAGCTCATTTCGCCAGCTTGGCGATCTGGTGCGCAAGCCGCGAAACCTTTCGGCTCGCAGTATTGCGGTGAACGATGTTGCGCTGCGCTGCCTGCATCAGCTCCGGCTCCGCGCGCGCCATCGCCTTCAGTGCTGCATCGCGGTCGCCGCTCTTGATCGCTTCTTCGACGGAGCGAACCGCGCCGCGCATCTGGGTGCGGCGCGACTTATTGATAATGGTGCGGCGGGCAATCTTGCGCGTCGCCTTCTTGGCAGAACTCGTGTTGGCCATGTTCTCAAATATCCTTCGGCGGTGACCGATCGCCAGGTGGTCGGGCTTCAAGCGCGCCGGCCGTCCAAATGCGTGATCGACGATATCGTGTTTTCGGGTGTCCCTGACAATGCCATTCTCTGCAAGCAAATTGGTTGAAGCCAACCCGCCCAGGCAACGGCGCCGCTCAAAGAACTGCGGCGGCGGGATTGCGCCCGCCGCCATTGACGCCCTTATAGAGGCCACGCCTTGCAGCGTCAACGCCTTCCCGGCTCCCCCGGAACCCCGGGCGCGGACCGGAAAGACTGATAAGGCGCTGATGAGGTTGAATTTCCCGAGCTGCCCCGGTAAGGGCTGACGGCGCCTTGGGGCGCCAGAGATGTAAGGTGACGCATGATCCGCGGTTTTTTTCGACTGCTGGGACTATTGCTGCTGGCCGGCGGATTTGTCTTCATGGTCTATGACGGGGCCCGCTGGGTCGCCGACCAGACCTTGCGCTTCACGCAGTTTGGTCAATTCTGGAACGATATTCACCAATCCAGCCAGCAGGCCTTCCACACCTGGGTGGAGGGTCATGCGCCCTGGCTCTGGAACAGTGTGGTGAAGGTGATCCTGGACCAGCCGGTTTTTGCCGTCATGGGCGTTTTGGGTATTCTCTTGATGCTGGTGTGTCGGCCGCGCAAGCCGCTGATCGGCTATTCGCGGAACTGAAGGGGCGACCGGCGTTGCCGGATTTGTGTTGAGGCGCCCGGCGTAACAGGGCTGCCCCGGTCCGCGTAGAGACATATATTAGAGGCAGGCTTCTATTAGAGACAGACTTCGCTGTCGCGACTGCAAACGGATCCCGCCCGGAGGTGCCCCATGTTGTTCATGCGCAAAACCACTGCATTGCCGAGCGCAGCCGAGGCGCTGCCGGGCCGTGCGCAACCGATCCCGACAGCCAGGAGCCATTTCGTCAACGGCCATCAGCTCAAGCCGCCTTATCCGCAGGATCTGGAGCAGGCGGTGTTCGGGCTCGGCTGCTTCTGGGGCGCGGAGCGCAAATTCTGGGAGCTCGGCGACGGCATCTTCACCACCGCGGTGGGTTATGCCGGCGGCCATACCCCGAATCCGACCTATGAGGAGGTGTGCTCGGGCCGCACCGGCCATACCGAAGCGGTGCTGGTGGTGTTCGACCCCAGGAAAATCTCCTACGACCAGTTGCTCAAGACGTTCTGGGAAAGTCACAACCCGACGCAGGGCATGCGTCAGGGCAATGACGTCGGCACCCAGTATCGCTCCGCCATCTACACTTTCGGCGACGCGCAGCGCAAAGCCGCCGATGCGTCGAAGGCGGCCTATCAAAAGGCGCTGGCCGCCAAGGGACTCGGCCCGATCACCACCGAGGTCGCGCCGTCGGGCGAATTCTATTTCGCCGAGGACTATCATCAGCAATATCTGGCCAAGAACCCGGCCGGCTATTGCGGACTGGGCGGCACCGGGGTGTCGTGTCCGATCGGCGCCGGCGTCAGCGCCTGATCGCTTTCCTCTTCGCCGCTCCCCTTGTGGGAGACGTTGTCCTGCTCTGCTTCGCCTCCGCGAAAACGATTTATTAACCATAACCGGTGCAAGAATGCAGCTGTCTCGCTACGAGGGATGGCCAAGGTGCCGGTTGCGCGCGCGTTTCGATTGCCGATCATTGCCGCCATAGCTGCGCTCGCGCTGTCGGGCTGCATGCACACGACCGGCCCAGTCGCGCTGGCGCAGCCGCAAAGCGATCTGGATTCCATAGCCTACGGTCCAGCTCCGGCGGGCGTCGCTCCGGCGCGATACGAGGTCGCGGATTCCGGCGGCGCCATCAGCGCGTTGAGCAATGCCTTTGCCGCGGCGCCGCCGCGCGCCTACGCACCGGCTCCCGCCGCCTATGCGGCCGCGCCGATGCCGGCGGCCTATGACACCGCCTACAAGCTCGACGCCGGCGATAAATTGCGGGTGGTGGTCTATGGCCAGGAAGGCCTGACCAATTCCTACGCGATCGATGCCGGCGGCTCGATCACCATGCCGCTGATCGGCGCGGTGCCGGCGCGCGGACGGACGACGGCGGGCCTCGCCGCCGCGATCACCGCCAAACTGCGCAACGGCTACATCCGCGATCCATCGGTCGCGGTCGAGATCGAGTCCTACCGGCCGTTCTTCATCCTCGGCGAGGTCGCAGCCCCCGGCCAATATCCCTACGTTCCCAATATGAGCGTCGAGAGCGCAGTGGCGATCGCCGGCGGCTTCTCGCCGCGAGCCCGGCGCGACGTCGTCACGCTGACCCACTCGGACAGTTCGGGCTCGATGCGCGTGGTGGTGCCGCTCGGCACCGTGGTCAGCCCCGGCGATACCGTGCTGGTCGGCGAACGCTGGTTCTGAATTCCTCACCTGTCGTTCCCGTCCAAGCGCCTGGCGCTGAGGGCGTCGCGAAACCGCCGAACCCGGAATTTTCCATCGACAATTTCTGACTTCCGGGTTCACGCGAAGGCGTGCCCCGGGCCTGCCGGTTATTGCCACATCCAGTTGTGGCCCCAGTCGCCCTTCCAGCCGGTCAGCCGGCCCTTGCGAAATTGCAGAAAAAGCCGGTCGTGGTGGTTGAGCAATCCGCTGCCGCCGATGTTGCGGATGGCCAGATAGATCTCATCGCCCGCTCGCCCGCGGACGTAACTGAGCGGCTCGCCCAACGCCCGCGAAGCATCCGTCACATCCATCCCGAATACCAGCGGGGTATGGTTCGACAAGGTCGCGGTGAAGGGAGCGCGCGGAACAGACCCGGGCGCCGCTTGCTGCGCGACGGCAGGCCCGGGTTGCGCGGCGCAAGCCGCGATCAGCAACAACGCGGCGGACGGAAAGCTCTTCATGATTGGACCGGGCTTTCCCTGGGCAGGCTATCGAGGAACGGCAACACCGCGTCGATGAATGCCTGCGGCTGGTCGATGTTGACGGCGTGGCCGGCCGCGGGGATGACGACCTTCTTCGCGCCGGGAATCTTGGCCGCCATGTAATCGCTGGCCGCGAGAAACGGCGCATCGTCGGCGCCGACCACCACCAGCGCCGGCACCTTGATGTCGGGCAGCGATTCGATCACGCGGGCGTCGCGCTGGGTCAGCATGCCGCGCGCGGCGCGCGCCAGGCCCGAGGCGTCGCGATGGCTGACCGTGGAGCGTTCGCGGCTGGCGGATTTCAGGACCGCCAGTCCCTCGCGCTCGAAGCGGTCGCCGGTTTCATGCGCGCGCTTGTTCCAGGCCTCGCGCGCGTCGTCCTTCCTGAAGCCCGGCCCGGTATCGATGATCAGCAGCGCCCGCACCCGATCCGGATGCGCGCGATAGAAGGCGAGCGACATGTAGCCGCCAAGGGAAAGCCCGCCGACGATGGCGGCGCCGGCGCCGACCTCGTCGAGCAGCGCCGCCATGTCGGCAACCGTCAATGCTTCGCTATAGGCCGCGGGATCGCCGGGGTAATCGGACTGGCCGTGGCCGCGCATGTCCCACAATACAAGCTTGTGATGTTGCGACAGCGCCTCGATCTGGCCCTTCCACATCGCCGATGTTGACGAGTAGCCGTGCGTCAGCAGCAGCGCAGGCCCACTGCCATGGACCTCGTAATGGATCTTGACCCCGTCCCGATCGATTTTCGGCATACGATTTTCCCGGACGATTCCCGAAAGCGCTTTGTCGCATGTTATTCTAGCGCGATCCAACGCCCGAGGGGAATTGCCCCACGGCCAAGCGGGGATCGATGCCTGCTCCCGGCGTCGGCGCCGAATTCATCGTCAAACTTTTATGCCCGGGTTGTTGCCGCAGCGCACAACGCATTTTGCAATTTTATTCTCTTCACCCAGCGCCAAATTGATTGCGTCCGGATTGGAACGCAATCATTCTTTGGCGCAAGGCCGGCATCGTCCCGGTGGGTGCCAGGCCATTTGACAAAGTGAGTAGCCGCCGTAAGCGGCATCATGCACCGGCAGGGGAAGAAACCAGGCCTAACCTT
>CAVRIQ010000041.1:0-308744 GCA_963721275.1 uncultured Alphaproteobacteria bacterium
ACACTTCAACCTCGATCATGTCGTCCCAATATTCGCGTTCGACGCAATAAGCTCCGTCGCGGCGACTGCGCCATCGCCTCCAGCGCGTTGCGGAACAGATTGACCAGAACCTGCTAAATCTGCCACCCGGTCCGCCAAAACCAGATCAATTCCGATTCAGATTGAAGCGCAGCTGGATGTTCTGCTCGCGGGCGCCCGCCAGGCCCAGCGCGCCGGCCTCCTCGATCAGTTTTGACAGGCTTTCCACCCGTTTCTCGGATTCGCCCCGCGAAACGAAGTCGCGAAGACGGCGGATGATCTGGCCGGCGCGTATCGCCTGTTCGGCGGCGCGGTCCATGGCGTTCTCGATTTTCGAGGCATTGGGATCGGTGCTTCCCGCGAGCAGGCTGCGCGAGCCCTTCATGTAGTTGCTGATCGCGGCGAGCGGCTGATTGAGTTCGTGCGCGAGCGCCGACGCCATCTCGCCCATCGCGCTCAGGCGGGAGATGTGAACCAGCTCGGATTGCAGTTCCTGGAGTCTCGCCTGGGTTTGCTGATGCTCGGTGAGGTCGCGCACGAAACCGGTGAAGTAGGGCTCTCCGCCGGACTGCATTTCACCGATCGAGAGATGCATCGGAAAGGTCGTCCCATCCCTGCGCTTGCCGGTCACGATCCGTCCGATGCCGATGATGTGCCGCTCGCCGGTGGATCGGTAGCGCGCCAGATAGCTGTCGTGGCGCGCCTGGTCCGGCATCGGCATCAGCTCGCTGACGTTTTTGCCGATCGCTTCCCCGCTCGGTATAGCCAAACAGCCTCTCAGCTGCGGTACTGAAGAATTGTATGATGCCAAAACCGTTGATCACGATCATCGCATCCGGCACGGTGTCGAGGATCGAGCGCAGGTGGCTTTCGCGCGTTCGCAGCGCATCCTCCACCTGCTTTTCCTCGTCGATATCGAGAACGATGCCGCTGACATGGCATGGGACCCCGGCCTCGTTCCTGACCAGACCGCCGCGGGCGCAAATCCATTGTCCGGGTCTGTGCCTTGCGCCAACCCTGAACCTGACGTCGGAATTCCCGCCGGCCTCGGCAACTTTCCGGATGGCCTGGTCGGTGCGCTGGCGGTCGTCCGTTTCGAGCAGAGAAAGAAACAGCTCGTAGGTTACGGGCTCTTCCGGGGCGATGCCGAACAGGCTTCGCGTGGTATTGGACCATTCCAGCGCTCGCGTGGAAAGATCGAGATCCCAGGTGCCGACGCCAAATCCCTCCATTTGGAGTCGGAAGTGCTCGTTCGACGACGATTGAGTTATGCCAGCCACGCTTGAACTTTCACTTCCTTTGCCTGCCGTCCGCCAGTCCGACCCAGCAAGCTCCGGTCCGGGCGATCCTACACCAGATCGGCGTCCGAAAAGCCCCATGAACTTCAAACTTTGATGTCCAATTCATAGCTTCGCATCGCTTGATTCGGGGCCGAAATCCCTGCGTTTCCATCGATATCCCTGCTCGATTACCCAATGCGCTCCGACCGCGCGCGCCCTCGCGGATTTCGCGGGAAGTTTTAGGGCACTTTGATCTATCTCATCCTGCGTTTCAATTCCGCCGACTAAAAACGCCTCCGTGGCAACGGAGGAAATCGGATGACCTACGCGACCGTCATGGTCAGTCTGGCGCTTGATCAGTCGAACACGGCGCGTCTCGAAGCGGCGGCGCAGATCGCCGAACGATTTGATGCCGGCATCGTCGGGATCGCGGCGTCGCAGTTCAGTCCGCCGCTCTACTTCACGTCAGGCCAACTGGCCCAGGACCTGATTGACGAGGGACGGGCATCGATAAAGAAGCGCATGGGGGAATTGGAAGGCCAATTTCGCGAGGCGGTGAAAAACCGGGCCGAGCATGTCGAATGGCGGTGCGCCGTCGACTTCCCGGCACGTTACATCCTGCGGGAAGCGCGTTGCGCCGACATCATCGTCAGCGCCGGAGACAGGGGTGCGTTTTCGGATCCGCTGGCGCTGGCCGGCCCGAAAGATCTGGTGATGCAGGCGGGCAGGCCGCTGCTGATTGTTCCCAATTCCGCCAACTGGCTCGACTTTCGAACCGTGCTGGTGGCGTGGAAGGACACGACGGAGGCGAGGCGGGCGATCGCTCGCGACGCCCTGCCGATGCTGCGGACGGCCAAGAACGTCACGGTTGCGGAAATCGTGGAAGAAGACGGCAGCCGGTCGGCCGCCGCCTCGCGGGTCCGGGATGTGGTGGCCTGGCTGTCGCGCCACGGCGTTTCCGCCTCCGAACTCGTGGCGGAGAAGGATGAGGACCGCGACGCCACCGTTCGACTGGACGGAATTGCCGCCGATGTCGGTGCCGAACTCATTGTCGCGGGCGCCTATGGTCACTCGCGGTTCCGCGAGCTGATACTCGGCGGCGTGACGCAGCATCTCATCACCCAATCCGCTCGCTGCGTGTTGCTGTCGCATTAGAGGCCAACGCTTTAACCACGGAAATCGATTGGATCGCGCCTTGTACAAATTCCTCGAACAGACTGTCGCCGGCTACATGACACGCGCAGCCAAGACCGTGACGCGCGACCGAACAGTGCGCGAGCTGAGCGAGATGTTCGATCGCGACGATTTCAACTCCTATCCGGTTGAAGAGGACGGCCAGGTTGTCGGCATCGTCACCAAATTCGACTTGCTGAAGGGTTTCATCTTTGCACGCCGAGTGGGACTGATTCCGCCGTACGAGCAGTTGATGAGCCGGACGGCCGGCGACGTCATGACCCAGGAATTCATCTACGTACGTACCGATACGAAGCTGACCCGGGTGCTGCAGCTCATGGTCGATCACCGCGTCAGGAGCGTTCCCGCCATCGACGACGAGCATCGATTGGCCGGCATCATCGCTCGCCGGGACGTCCTCAAGGCGCTTGCGGATTGTGCCCGCGATTGAGGGTGGTCGTGCCGACACCGGGGACTCTCGAGTCCACAGGCCTCTCATCAGTCCACAGGCCTCTCATCGCCGATGTTGGGAACCAATCGCATTTGCCAAGCCACTGATCGGAAACGTTAAAAGGCGATTCTCGGCTCGATGTCGACATCACGGATCAATCCTAGTTGATCTCGATCAAATCGCTCCAGATCGGACTGTGGTTGTTTGAGCCGTGTCCTCAAGAGAGAATCCGCATGAGCCAGGCCTCTCGTTCAAAAACCATGACCATCGGCGAAAGTGGCTTGTCACTGATCTTTGCGGTGACGGCCTTTCTCTGCGTGATCGGCGCGGCCAAAGCCGTCGACGCACCCTTCGCATTTCATGCCTCTCTTGGCGCCGCTGCCAGTCTCGCGGCGGTGTTTGTCATCCTCAACCGGTATTTCGACCGCCCCGCCGCGCTGCCGGCGCAGGAAATCAATGGCCGGCCCAACTACAATATGGGCCCGATCAAGTTCGCCTCGGTCATGGCGGTGTTCTGGGGAATCGCCGGATTTTCCGTCGGGCTGTTGATCGCGTCCCAACTGGCGTGGCCGTTGCTGAATTTCGACCTGCCCTGGACCAGTTTCGGCGGCTGCGGCCGCTGCATACATCGGCCGTGATCTTTGCGTTCGGCGGCAATGTGCTTATCGCAACCTCGTTCTATGTCGTTCAGAAGACGTCCCGGGTGCGTCTCGCCGGCGATCTCGCGCCGTGGTTTGTCGTGGTCGGCTATAATTTCTTCATTGTCATCGCCGGCACCGGCTATCTTCTCGGGGTCACGCAATCGAAGGAATATGCCGAGCCCGAATGGTATGCCGATTTGTGGCTGACCATCGTCTGGGTGAGCTATCTGCTGGTGTTCCTGGCGACGCTGATGAAGCGCAAGGAACCGCACATCTTCGTGGCGAACTGGTTCTATCTGGCCTTCATCATCACCATCGCGGTGCTTCACCTCGGCAACAATCCCGCCGTGCCGGTGTCGGTGTTCGGCTCGAAGTCGTACATCGCCTGGGGCGGCGTTCAGGATGCGATGTTCCAGTGGTGGTACGGACATAACGCGGTCGGGTTCTTCCTGACCGCCGGCTTCCTCGCCATCATGTACTATTTCATTCCGAAGCGCGCCGAGCGGCCGGTCTATTCGTACCGGCTGTCGATCATCCACTTCTGGGCCCTGATCTTCCTCTACATCTGGGCCGGCCCGCACCACCTGCACTACACCGCGCTTCCGGACTGGGCTCAGACGCTCGGCATGACCTTCTCGATCATGCTGTGGATGCCGTCATGGGGCGGCATGATCAACGGCCTGATGACGCTGTCGGGCGCCTGGGACAAGCTTCGCACCGATCCCGTGCTGCGCATGCTGGTCGTGTCGGTCGCCTTCTACGGCATGTCGACGTTCGAAGGCCCGATGATGTCGATCAAGGTCGTCAATTCGCTCAGCCACTACACCGACTGGACCATCGGCACGTGCATTCCGGCGCGCTGGGCTGGGTCGGTTTCGTCTCGTTCGGCGCGCTGTATTGCCTGGTGCCATGGCTGTGGGACCGCAAGGGACTTTACAGTCTCAAGCTCGTCAACTGGCACTTCTGGATCGCGACCATCGGCATCGTTCTCTACATCTCGGCGATGTGGGTCTCGGGGATCCTGCAGGGCCTGATGTGGCGCGCCTATACCTCGCTCGGCTTCCTCGAATATTCCTTCATCGAGACCGTGGAAGCGATGCATCCCTTCTACATCATCCGCGCCGCGGGAGGAGCGCTGTTCCTGATCGGCGCGCTGATCATGGCGTACAATCTCTGGATGACGGTGCGCGTCGGTGAGGCGGAAGTGCAGTCGCCCGTCGCTCTTCAGCCGGCGGAATGAGGAGCGATTAAATGTCTTTCTGGACTCGGCATCAAATTTTCGAAAAGAACTCGATCGTCCTGATCGTCGGAATTCTCGCGGTCATCGCCATCGGCGGTCTGGTCGAGATTACGCCACTGTTCTACCTGAAGAGCACGATCGAGGTGGTCGACGGCATCCGGCCGTACACGCCGCTCGAGCTGACCGGCCGCAATATCTACGTCCGCGAGGGCTGCTATCTCTGCCACTCGCAGATGATCCGGCCGCTGCGCGACGAGGTCGAGCGTTACGGCCACTTCTCGCTCGCCGCCGAAAGCATGTACGACCATCCGTTCCAGTGGGGATCGAAGCGAACCGGGCCCGGATCTGGCGCGGGTCGGCGCCAAATATTCCGACGACTGGCATGTGACGCATCTGACCAATCCGCGCGCGATCGTTCCGCAATCGGTGATGCCCGGCTATTCGTTCCTGAAAGAGACCGAGATCGACACCGATACCATCGCGGACCATCTGCGGACCAACCGTACGATCGGCGTGCCCTATACGGACGATCAGATCGCCAACGCCGTTGCCGATCTGAAGGCGCAGGCCGATCCGGACAATCCGGGGGTCGATGCGTTTGCAAAGCGCTACCCGAAGGCCGTCGCGCGCAACTTCGACGGCAAGCCGGGTGCTCCCACGGAGATGGACGCGCTGATCGCTTACTTGCAGATGCTCGGCACGCTGGTCGATTTCAAGCTTTACAACGAAAAAGCCAATCTCCGCTGAAGGCAGAACGATGAGTGCAATCCTAACCGTTCAGAATTTCACATCGGACTTCGTCACCACCTTCTGGACGCCGATGTTCGTCGGAATCTTCATCGCAATCGTGACTTACGCGCTTTGGCCTCGCAACAAGAAAGCCTTCGACGAGGCGGCGAGAATGCCGTTGCGGGAGGAATGACAGAATCATGACTGAACATAGCGATTTCGACCAAGTCTCCGGCAAGACCACGACCGGTCACGAGTGGGACGGCATCAAGGAATTGAACACGCCGCTGCCGCGCTGGTGGGTGATCACCTTCTATTTGTGCATCGTCTGGGCGGTCGGGTACTGGATCGTATACCCGGCGTGGCCGCTGGTTTCCGGATATACAACCGGCGTGCTGCATTATTCCTCGCGCGCGGACGTCGCCGTGGAACTTGCCAACCTCGAAAAGATCCGCGGTGACAAGATGGTTGCGCTTGGCGCGGCATCGCTCGCGGATATCGAGAAAGACCCCGCCCTGCTGGCGCTCGCGCGCGCCCGCGGCAAGACGGTTTTCGGCGACAATTGCGCGGCATGCCACGGTACCGGGGCGGCCGGCGCCAAGGGCTTTCCCAACCTGAACGACGACGATTGGCTCTGGGGCGGTACGCTCGACCAGATCATGCAGACGATCCAGTTCGGGGCGCGTTCCGGGCATGCAAAGACCCACGAAGGCCAGATGCTCGCCTTCGGCAAGGATGGGACGCTGAAAAGGGAGGAAATCGTCACCGTCGCCAACTACGTCCGGTCGTTGTCGGGCCTTTCGACCCGTCCGGGATATGACGCCGCCGCCGGCGCCAAGATTTTCGCCGATAACTGCACCGCCTGTCACGGCGACGCGGGCAAGGGAAACCAGGAGGTCGGAGCGCCCAATCTCACGGACAAGATCTGGCTCTATGGTTCCGACGAGGAAACGATCATCGAAACCGTCACCAACGGTCGCGCCGGCGTGATGCCGGCATGGGTGGGACGTCTCGATCCCTCCACGATCAAGGCCATGGCGGTCTATGTTCACTCGCTCGGTGGAGGAAGTGACCAATAGGCAGGGGAATCCCGGATATCCGCCGGCTATTTGAGCTGGATCAACCGCGCGTCGGATGTTGAGTCTTAGGCTCAGCCGCAAATGCGAGATAAATCCCGCCGATGAACAAGCCCGTACTCCCGACGGACCTGGAATATGACGAAAACGGGCCGCTTTATGCGGCCCGCAAGAAGGTCTATCCGCAGAGCGTCTCCGGAACCTTCCGCCGCATCAAATGGGGGCTGATGGCGTTTTGCCTCGGCGTCTACTACCTGCTGCCGTTCGTACGCTGGAATCGCGGCCTCGGCGCCCCCAGCCAGGCGGTGCTGATCGATCTCCCCAATAGCCGGTTCTATTTCTTCTTCATCGAGCTGTGGCCGCAGGAGGTCTACTATTTTACCGGCCTCTTGATCGTCGCCGCGATCACGCTGTTTCTGATGAATTCGGTGGGTGGACGCATCTGGTGCGGATATTTGTGCCCGCAGACCGTGTGGACGGATCTGTTCTACGCCGTCGAGCGCCTGATCGAGGGCGACCGCCGCGAGCGCATGAGAAAAGACGCCGCGCGGGGCACGCTGAAGCTGGAGCGTTTCGCCGAGGCCACGCTGAAGCATTCGATCTGGCTGATGATCGCGTGGTGGACCGGCGGCGCCTGGGTGCTCTATTTCAACGACGCGCCGACCCTGATGAAGCAACTGGTGACGTTCCAGGCACCGATGCTGGCCTATATCTGGATCGGGATCCTGACCGCGACGACCTACGTGCTCGCCGGCTTCATGCGCGAGCAGGTCTGCGTCTATATGTGCCCGTGGCCGCGCATCCAGGCGGCGCTCACCGACGAATGGGCGCTCAACGTCACCTACAAATACGATCGCGGCGAAAAGCGCACCTCGCTGAAGAAGGCGAACGAATTGCGGGCGCTGGGCGAATCCGCCGGCGACTGCGTCGACTGCTATCAGTGCGTCGCCGTTTGTCCGACCGGCATCGATATCCGCAACGGCTCGCAGCTCGACTGTATTCAGTGCGGCCTGTGCATCGATGCCTGCGACGCGGTGATGAAGAAGATCGGCAGGGAAACCCGCCTGATCGGCTACGACAACGACATCAACATTCACCGCCGTCAGGCCGGCAAGCCGCCGGTCTATCGCCTCGTCAGGCCGCGCACCATCGTCTACAGCGCCATGATCGCGGCCGTCGGGGCGGTCATGCTGTATGCGATGCTGACGCGGACGCTGCTGGACGTCAACGTCTTGCATGACCGCAATCCGCTGGCGGTGAGACTGAGCGACGGCTCGATCCGCAACGCCTATACGGTTCGGCTTCTGAACAAGCGGGGCTTCGACCGCGTGATCGCGATCGACGTCGACGGCCCAGCCAACGTCACGGTCCATGTCGTCGGGGTCGATTCCATCACCCCGGACCGGCCGATGATCATCCTGGCGCGGGATACCACCACCGAACTCAGGGTTCTCGTTACCGCGCCGTCCGAAGAAAATCCGGAGAAATCGATCCCGGTGAAATTCCACGTCACCGACATCGGGCTCGGTGAGGTCGCCTCCGCAACCGACAATTTCGTCTCTCCCTGAGATTCCAAGAAGGAGCCTGCCATGAGCAGCAGATCGCCCGTTTCGCCGAAGCCTCTGACCGGACGCATGGTGCTCGTCATGCTGGTCGCGTTTTTCGTCGTCGTGTTCGGGGTCAACGGCCTCATGATGACGCTGGCGGTCCAGACCTTGCCCGGCACCGAAGTCGACAGCGCCTACAGCGCCAGCCTGGCTTACGAGAAGGAGATCGGCGCCGCCCACGATCAGGACGCACGGGCCTGGAAGGTCAATGCCCATATCCAGCGCAGCGCGGATGGGGGTGCCACGGTGCAGGTCGAGGCGCGCGACAACCACGGCGTACCGATGTCCGGCCTGACGTTTCAGGGCCGTTTCGAACGGCCGACCGACCGGCGATCCGATCAGCCGGTTGGGCTCACGGAAGTAGGTGGCGGTATCTACCGCGGCAGCGCGGCGCCGATCGCGCCCGGACAATGGGATCTGGTGCTGGAAGGCGACGCGGCGGGCCAGCGGATGTTTCTGTCGAAGAATCGCGTGTTGCTGAACTAGGATAGCCCCGAGCATGCAGGCGACGCGCGACTTCTCCCACTATGTCAGGGACGCAGGCCCGGGCCTGCAGCACATCGACCTTGCGGTCGAAGGCGTAAGTTGCGCCGGATGCATGTCGAAGATCGAGCGGGGATTGTCGGCGATACCCGATGTGACTTCTCGCGCGCGTCAACCTGACCGACCGCCGCGTCGCGCTGGAATGGAAGCAGGGCACGCTCGATCCCGCCCGTTTCATCGACCGGCTCGCCGAACTCGGATACAGGGCCTATCCGTTCGAAACCGCGGGCGCGGAGGCGGCGGAGGTCGAGCAATCGCGCTTTCTGCTGCGCTGTCTCGGGGTCGCGGCATTCGCGACCATGAATGTGATGATGCTCTCCATTCCGGTGTGGTCCGGAAATGGCAGCGACATGATTCCGGAACAGCGGGATTTCTTTCACTGGCTGTCGGCGCTGATTGCGCTGCCGGCGGCGGCCTATGCCGGCCAGCCGTTCTTCCGTTCCGCGTTCCGCGCACTGCGAACCGGCAACGTCAACATGGACGTGCCGATCAGCATCGGCGTCATCCTTGCGCTCGCGATGTCGGTGGTCGAAACGATCAATCACGCCGAGCATACCTATTTCGACGCGGCGATCATGCTGCTGACATTTCTGCTGGTTGGACGCTATCTCGACCAGAGCATGCGGCGGCGAACGCGGGCGGTCGCCGGCAATCTCGCCGCGCTCAAGGCGGAGACCGCGACCAAGTTCGTCGGCGCCGACGAGATCTCGCAAGTGCCGGTCGCCGCGATCTTCCCCGGCGACATCGTGCTGCTGCGGCCGGGCGAGCGCTGCGCGGTCGATGGCACCGTGATCGAGGGACGCTCCGAGATCGACCAAAGCCTGATCACCGGCGAAACCCTGTACGTCACGGCGGAGCAGGGCACGGCGGTCTATGCCGGCTCGCTCAACATTTCCGGGACGCTGCGCGTGCGGGTTTCCGCGGCATCGGAGGGCACGCTGCTGGCGGAGATCACCCGGCTGCTCGACAATGCGTTGCAGGCGCGCTCCCGCTACGTGCGGCTGGCGGACCGGGCGTCGCGGCTCTATGCGCCGGTGGTGCATGCCACCGCGCTCCTGACCATGCTTGGCTGGGTGCTGATGGGTGCGAGCTGGCACGACGCCATCGTCACAGGCGTCGCGGTTCTCATCATCACCTGCCCCTGTGCGCTGGGTCTGGCGATCCCGACGGTGCAGACCGTCGCGTCCGGCGCGATGTTCAAGGCCGGGGTCCTGCTCAACTCCGGCGATGCCATCGAGCGGCTGGCCGAAATCGACTGGATCATCTTCGACAAGACCGGCACCCTCACGCTGCCCGATCTCGAAGTGGTGAATGCCGCCGGTATCCCCGAAGACGTGTTCCGCCTCGCCGGCCAGCTCGCGCTGGCAAGCCATCATCCGGTCGCAGCCGCAGTGGCGCAGGCGGCCGGCGCGAAATCGCCGTTGATCGGCGCCGTCGAAGTGCCCGGGCACGGCGTGCGCGGCATGCTCGGCCAAACCGAAATGAGGCTGGGAAGGCCGTCATTCTGCGACGCCGAGCAATTGGCGAATGATACCGCCGGCCTCGACCCGGAGGCCTCCATCGTGGCTTTCAGCCTTGGCGAAGCGAAATACGTGTTCGCCGTACGCCAGGGGCTGCGCCCGGACGCCAGAGCGACGATTTCTGCACTGCAGAAGCGCAACATCAGACTTGAGATTCTCTCGGGCGACCGGGAGCAGGCGGTCCGGGCGGCGGCCCAGGCGCTCGGGATCGGCGAGTGGCGGGCCGGCGTGACGCCGGCCGACAAGATCGCGCGGATCGAGGAGCTGAAGCGGCAGGGCCATAAAGTGCTGATGGTCGGCGACGGTCTGAATGACGCGCCCTCGCTCGCGGCGGCGCACGTCTCGATGTCGCCGATCAGCGCCGCGCATCTGAGCCAGGCGACCGCCGATCTGGTTTTTCTCGGCAAGCCCTTGGCGCCGGTGGTCGCGGCCGTCGATTACGCGCGCAAGGCGCTGTCGTTGATGCGGCAGAATCTCTGGCTCGCGGTCGGCTACAATTTACTGGCGGTTCCGATTGCGATCAGCGGCGTTGTGACCCCTCTGATCGCGGCAGCCGCGATGTCCGGCTCATCTGTTTTGGTCATGCTGAATGCGCTTCGCGCCCGCCGCGTCGCGAACGGGAGAGCGTGATGGAAGTGATGGTCATTCTGGTGCCGCTGGCGCTGGGACTTGGGCTGGTTGGCCTGCTCGGATTCCTCTGGGCGCTCAAGAGCGGGCAGTATGACGATCTCGAGGGCGCGGCCTGGCGCGCCATCGCCGATGACGAGCCGGCGCCGGAGAAGCCGGCGGAGTGAGTGCGGGTATGGCGGCTCTAGGACGACAGCGCCTTCCGATAGAGCGCGTTGTAGCAGGCAGCCGAAATGTCCCAGCTGAACGATCGTGACATCGCGCTGCGGCGCATCGCGTTGAGGCGATCCTTCGCCATGAAGGCCGCAAACGCGCGCCTGACCCCGCCAAGGAACGATTCGGTTGACGGCCGGTCGAACAGGAAGCCGGTTTCCCCATCGGTGATGGTTTCCGCCAATCCACCGGTTTGGTGACCGATCGGCAGCGATCCGAACTTCTGCGCATACATCTGGCTCAGTCCACACGGCTCGAAGCGCGACGGCATCAGGGTAAAATCGCTGCCGGCGAAAATCCGCCTGGCCTGTCCGTCGTTGAAGCCGATGGCGACCCCGATGGCGTCCGGCCGGCGGCGGTGCGCATCGACCAGCGCCTGCTCGATGTCGGGTTCCCCACTGCCGGTCACGATGATCTGCCCCCCGGCCTCGATGATCTCGTCCGCGGCGGCCAAAACAAGATCGACGCCTTTCTGATGAACGAGGCGTGCCACGAGGCCGAAGATCGGACCACGGGACAGCGCCAGGCCGAACTGCTGGCGGACATAATCGCAGTTCGCCTGCTTGCCTTCCCAGTCGCCGGGTGCAAACGGCTGCGCCAGCTGCGCGCAGTGCCGCGGATCCCAGCTTTCGTCGATGCCGTTCAGTATTCCCGTCAATTGCGCGGCATCGGAACGCCGGCGAAGCAGGCCCTCGAGCCCGCAGCCGAGTTCCGGGGTGGTGATCTCCCGGGCATAGGTCTCGCTGACGGTGGTCAGATGCGACGCGTAGACGAGGCCGCCCTTGAGGAAGGACAGTTTGTCGTAGAATTCGAGGCCGTCGATATGGAAGGAGTCCTCGGGGGCTCCGATCCGGCGCAGCGACTCCTTCGGAAACAGGCCCTGATAGGCGAGATTGTGGATGGTCAGGATGGTGGGAATACTGATCTCGCTCCAGGCGAGGTAAGCCGGCACGAGTGCGGCCTGCCAGTCGTTGGCGTGAACCAGGTCCGCTGCCCAGTTCTTGTCCAGACTGCCCGCCGCAAGCTCAGCCGCGACCGACGCAAATCGTCCGAAGCGGATATCGTTGTCAGGCCAGTCGCGGCCGGAGGTGTCGCCATAGGGGTTGCCCGGACGATCATAGAGTTGCGGACAAAGCAGAACGTAGACCGGCAGGCCGTCTTTGGTGGCCGCCAATCCGAGCGTGCAGGCCGGCATTTCCGCCATTGCCGGGCACCGGCCAACGATTTGAATATGCGTGAATTGTTCGACGACGTCGCGATAGCCCGGCAGCAGGATCCTGACGTCGGTCCAGAGCCGCAGCGCCCTGGGCAGGGCCGCCGAAACGGCGGCGAGGCCGCCCACCCGGACAAAGTCGTCCATCTCGGTCGTGACGAACAGAACTCTCAAAAAGTGTCCTCGTGGCCCCGCTCTGACCTGAATTTATGCAAGAACGATTCCAGTTTCTCTTCCGGGTTGAAATGCGAGCCGGGCAGGAGCCCGCCGGAGCCTTAGCGGCCCGTCAGGGAATGGCTTCCCCGGCGGGGCCGCGCAATTTAGGGTCACGCCGCGGCTCAAGGGGTGCGCGGGCCGGAGGGAGTTCTCGACCAATGACGATAGCGGCAAACGATGAGGCTAATTTGACAAAGAGCTTCGCAGGTCTTCGCGTGCTGGATTTTTCAACCACGATCGCGGGTCCGCATTGCACCCGGATGCTCGCGGACATGGGGGCCGAGGTCATCAAGATCGAACAGGTCGAAGGCGAGACGATGCGGACCCGCCCGCCGGTCCGCAACGGCTGCTCCACCGCCTTCGGGCAGCTCAATGTCGGCAAGAAGAGCCTCGTTCTCGATCTGAAATCGCCCGACGCGATCGAGATCGTCCGCCGGCTGGTCGCAGGCGCCGATGTCCTGGTCGAGAATTTCCGCCCCGGGGTGATGCGCAGGCTCAAGCTCGACTACGGCTCACTGTGCGAGATCAATCCGAAGCTGATCTACTGCTCGATCTCCGGCTACGGCCAGACCGGGCCATCGGCGGAACTGCCGGCCTACGCGCCGGTCATTCACGCCGCTTCCGGCTACGAGATGGCGCACCTTGCCTATCAGCCCGGGCGATCCCGCCCGGATTACTGCGGCATCTACCACGCCGATGTTCTGACCGGCGTCTATGCCTTCGGCGCCATTTCGGCGGCGCTGTATCAGCGTCACGATACGCAGAAGGGCCAGCACATCGACGTCTCGATGCTGGAATCGATGCTCAGCCTGACCCTGAACGAATTGCAGTGGTCGCAATTCGAAGTGAAGCAAACCCAGCGGCCGATGTTCGGCCCCGTCGAAACCGCGGATGGATATGTGATGCTGGCCGTCGCCAGCGAGAAAACCTTCCAGAGCCTGATCAAGGTGATCGGTCATCCAGAGTGGATCTCCGATCCGCGCTTTGCCAGATATTCCGACCGCCGCGACAATTGGGCCGATCTGATGGACGGCGTGGAGAATTGGTCGCGCGCGCTGACGACGGAAAAATGCCTCACCGAATTGAACGTTCATGGCGTTCCCTGTTCGGCCTATCGCACGGTTGCCGAAGCCTTGAACGATCCGCAGATCGCCCATCGCGGCGCATTGTCCGAGGTCAGGGACGGCGGCGGCACGTTCAAGGTGCTGAACCTGCCGTTCCGGATGTCCGGCGCCACCGTGTCCGCGGCGAAGCGAATGTCGACCTTGGGCGAGCACACCGCCGCGCTGCTGCAGGAGGCCGGGCTTTCCCAGGACGAAATCGCAGCCTTCTCGGGCAAACCGCTGGCGGCGGAACTGCGCTGACGGCAGGCGCGCGGCGGACGAGGGCGCAATAACTGCAGTTTTCATCCAGCACCCATTTCTCGGCCTTGCCGGAGCCAATGTTTCCAGCCAAGCTGACCAATAGTCACCAACGATCCGGAATACCGGACGACGGCATATCGGGAGGGAGCAGTAAATGAAGTCGGTCATGCGCTCGCGCGCGCTCGCGCAAATATTCCTTGGTACGGCATTCGGCGTCGCCTTGTTTGCAGGCGCCGCCCACGCGCAGAAGCAGGGCGGCAGCATTACCGTCGGCCTCGAGCTCGATATTCCCGGTTTCGACCCGTTGAAGGTCGGCGTTTACGACACGTCGGCGGAAACCGCGGCGGCGGCGATTTTCGATACGCTCACCACCCTCGACGACAAGGGCGCGGCGCAGCCGAAGCTCGCGCTGTCCTGGACTCATTCCGATGATTTCAAGACCTGGACTTTCAAGCTGCGGCCGGGCGTCAAGTTCCAGGATGGCACGCCGTTCAACGCCGCAGCCGTGAAAGCCAATTTCGACCGGCAGAAGGATCCTGCCAACAAGTGCCGCTGCGCCTTCTACATCGCCTATATCCACGACGTGCAGGCGCCGGACGAACTGACCGTGGTTTACAATTTGAATGACCCGCAGGTGAACCTGCCGGCGCTGATGACCCTGCAAAGCTCCAATAATGTCGTGCAGTCGCCGACGGCGTGGAAGACCAAGGGCGACGATTACAATCGCAATCCGGTCGGTACGGGACCCTATGTCCTGAAATCGTGGACGGCAGGCGACCGCATGGTGCTCGAAAAGAATCCGGATTACTGGGACAAGCAGCACGTCTATCTCGACCGCATCGTGCTGAAGCCGCTGCCGGACGCGCAGTCGCGCTTCGCCAGCCTGCAATCGGGTGAGGCGGATCTCATCTGGGACGACGAGGTCGATGCCGACAATATCCAGAAGGCGCAAAAGGACCCGAAGATGACGGTCCACAGCTATGCCGGCTCCGGCGCTGCGGTCTACGCCTTCAACACCAAGGTCGCCCCGTTCGACGACGTGCGCGTGCGCCAGGCGCTGGTCATGGCGATCGACCGCAAGAAGATGTCGCAGGCCCTGACCAACGGGCTGAGCCGGCCGGCCAGCAATCCCTACGGCGACGGCTCCTGGGTCAAGTGCAAGGATGACGGCGCGCTGCCGAACGATGTCGAGAAAGCCAAGGCGCTGATCAAGGATTACGGCAAGCCGGTCGACTTCAAGATGATCGTCACCGCGACGCCGCGCGGGCGCAACACCGGCCAGATCCTGCAGCAGTTCTGGAAGCAGGTCGGCGCCAACATGGAGATCGAGCAGGTCGACCAGGCCACCATCGTGCCGCGCGCCTTCATGCGGCAGTTCCAGCTGACGCCGTGGCGGATCGTCGATCTCGCCGATCCCGATCCGCAGATGTACGCGAACTTCCACACCGGCAGCCCGGTCGCGCTCGCCAACTATTCCAATCCCGAACTCGACAAGCTGCTCGAGCATGCGCGCAC
Organism: uncultured Alphaproteobacteria bacterium; assembly: GCA_963721275.1. Lineage (GTDB taxonomy): Bacteria > Pseudomonadota > Alphaproteobacteria > Rhizobiales > Xanthobacteraceae > Bradyrhizobium. The sequence continues at coordinate 15,427 of CAVRIQ010000041.1, forward strand.
GACCCCCGACGTCGCCAAGCGTACCGAGGATTATTGCGCGATCAGCCGGCTGATCAATCAGCAGGCGATCTGGTTCTGGACCTTCCAGAATACCTACTACGCGATCTCGAGCGCCAAACTGAAGGGTTTGCCGAAGATCTATGGCGGCGTGATCGATGTCTCCCGCGTCTGGATGGAATAGCGGCCGATGCCGGGCTTCGTGGCTCGCAGGCTCCTGTACCTGATACCGGTACTGGTCGCCGTTTCGCTGCTGACATTCCTGATCGCCTCGCTTTTGCCCGGCGATCTCGCTTACGTGATCCTGGGCGATCAGGCGACCCCGGACAAGGTCGCGGCGCTGCGCCATGACATGGGGCTCGATCAGCCGATCTGGTGGCGTTACCTGAGCTGGCTCGGCCACGTCCTGCAAGGCGATTTCGGCCGCTCGTTCCGGACCGGACAGACCGTGCTGCAGGCAGTCGCCGAGCGGCTGCCGGTGTCGCTCGAGCTGATGTTCTTTGCCGAGATCGCAGGCCTCGCCATCGGGGTCCCCGTCGCCATCGCCTGCGCGGTGCGCAGCGGCAGCGCTTTCGACCGCTTCATGACCGGCAGCGCCTTCGGCATGCTGTCGGTGCCGACGTTCCTGTCCGCGATCCTGCTGATCTATCTGTTCGCGGTCGAGCTGCGCTGGCTGCCGGCTACCGGCTACGTGCCGTTCGCCGAAGACCCGGTCGCGAATTTGCGCTTCATGGTGCTGCCGGCGCTGACCTTGGCGCTCGCCGAATGGCCGGGAATCATGCGGGTGCTGCGGTCCGACATGATCGCGACCTTGCAGGAGGACTATATCGCGCTGGCCAAGGCCAAGGGACTGAAGGCGTCGCGCATCCTGTTCGTGCATGCCTTGAAACCGTCCTCGCTGACGCTGATCACCATCACCGGGATCAACATCGGCCGCCTGATCGGCGGCGCGCTGATCGTGGAGACGATCTTCGCGCTGCCGGGGATCGGCCGGCTTCTGGTCGGTGCGATCTACACCCGCGACCTCATCATCCTGCAGGGCGTGGTGCTGTTCGTCGCCGGCGGCTTCGTGGTGATGAATTTCGTCGTCGACATGCTCTACGCCGTCCTCGATCCCAGGATCCGCCATGGCCACGCTTGAACTCGGCATCGACGAGGTCGTCGTCGGCCCGGTCAGGCGGACGCGCCGGCTCGGGCCGTTGTTCTGGGCGGCGGCCGGCTGGACGGTTTTCATCCTCGCCGCCGCGGCACTCGCCGGGCTGTTGCCGCTGCCCAGTCCGACCGACATGGACATGCTGGAGCGGCGGTCGCCGCTATCGATGCAGCACTGGCTCGGCACCGACGGCCTCGGGCGGGACGAACTGGCGCGGCTGATCTATGGCGCGCGGATCTCGCTGACGGTCGGCCTTTGCGCGCCGGTGATCGGCGTCACGATCGGCGGCGCGCTCGGGTTGCTGGCCGGCTATTTCCGCGGCCGCTTCGAATCGCTGGTGGTCGGCAGCATGGACGTGCTGCTCGCCTTTCCGCCGCTGATCCTGGCACTGGCGGTGACCGCCTATCTCGGTCAATCCCTGCTCAATCTCACCTGCATTCTCGGCGTGCTCGGCATCCCCGCCTTCATGCGCGTCGCGCGCGCCGCGACCCTCACTTTGGCCAGGCGCGAATTCGTGATCGCGGCCCAGGCGCTGGGTGCCACCCATGCGCGCATCCTGCTGCGCGAGCTGTTGCCCAACGTATTCCTGCCGCTGCTCGCCTTCTTCCTGCTCGGCGTTGCCGTCACCATCGTCGCGGAAGGGGCGCTGTCGTTCCTCGGGCTCGGGGTGCCGCCGCCGGTATCGAGCTGGGGCAGCATGATCGGGGAGGGCCGCGAGAGCCTGGAAATCGCGCCGCGGCTCGCCTTCATTCCCGCGATCACGATGTTCATGACCGTGCTCTCCTTCAACCTGATCGGCGACACCCTGCGGGCGCTCACCGATCCGCGGCAGGGCGCGCTGTGACTGAGCCTGCATTGCTTTCCGTCGAGGATGTCTCGGTCGATCTGCCGACCCCGCGCGGCAACCTGCGTGCGGTGGATCATGTCGACCTGACCGTCGGCGCCGGCCGGACCCTCGGTGTTGTCGGAGAATCCGGCTGCGGCAAGACCATGCTGTCGCGCGCCATCCTGCAACTGTTGCCGAAAAAGGCAAAACTGTCCGGCCGGGTGATGTTCGACGGGCAGGACCTCGTCCGCCTGGATCCCGAACGCCTGCGCAAGCTGCGCGGCCGCTCGCTCGCGGTCGTGTTCCAGGACCCGATGACCTCGCTCAATCCGGTGCTGACCATCGGCACCCAGTTGATCGAAACGCTGCAGGAGCATCTCGAGCTCGACCATGCGGCGGCGAGGCGGCGCAGCGCGGAATTGCTGGCCGCGGTCGGCATTCCCGCCCCCGAACAGCGGCTGACGCAATATCCCCATCAACTCTCGGGCGGGATGCGGCAGCGGGTCGCGATCGCGATCGCGCTGTCGTGCGAGCCGAAACTGTTGATCGCCGACGAGCCGACCACGGCGCTCGACGTCACCATTCAGGCCCAGATCCTCGATCTCTTGGCGCGGGAGCAGCGTCGCCGCCACATGGCGATGATCATCATCACCCATGACCTCGGCGTGGTCGCGGGCCGCACCGACGAAGTCGCGGTCATGTATGCCGGCCGCATCGTGGAACGGGCGCCGACCCCGACGTTGTTCAAGAACATGCATATGCCCTACACCCAGGCACTGCTCGCGGCGATCCCGAAGATCGATGCCGCGCCGCACACGCCGCTGCCGGCGATTTCCGGACGTCCGCCCGATCCGACCCGCCCGCTGCAGGGCTGCTCGTTTGCGCCGCGCTGCCGTTATGCCGCCGGGCTGTGTCATCGCGAAAAACCGCTGCTCACGGCGGCGGAGAGCTCCGACCACCAGTTCGCCTGCTTCCACCCGATTCTGGCGCCGGCGGGGGTGTGCGCATGAAGCTGGATGTCAGGCCATCCGCTTCGCGCGATGCGCTGCTCAGGGTGCAAAGCCTGGTGGTCGAATATGCCGTCGGCGGCAGGACCATCCACGCGGTGTCCGACGTCAGCCTGGAGGTGGCGCGCGGCGAGACGCTGGGCCTGGTCGGCGAGTCCGGCTGCGGCAAGTCCACGCTCGGCCGCGCGGTGCTGCAGTTGCGCCAGGCTGTATCGGGGCGCGTTTTGTTCGACGGCCAGGACCTCACGGCGATGCATGGCGACGCCTTGCGGAAGATGCGCCAGCGCGTGCAGCTGATCTTCCAGGATCCGATAGCCTCCCTCAACCCGCGGCGGCGGATCGGCGACATCGTCGCCGAACCGCTGGTCATCGCCGGCGTCAGGGATGCAAAAAGGCGCGAGGAGCTGGTCCGCGAGGTGCTCAGCGCGGTCGGTCTCGACCCCGCGCTGGTGATGGGCCGGCTGCCGCATGAATTTTCCGGCGGCCAATGCCAGCGCATCTGCATCGCGCGCGCGCTGGTGCTCAACCCCGAATTCATCATCTGCGACGAGCCGGTGTCGGCGCTCGACGTTTCGATCCGGGCGCAAATCCTCAATCTGCTGGAGGACATGAAGGCGCGCTTCGGGCTGACGCTGCTGTTCATCGCCCACGATCTGGCGGTGGTGAAGGCGGTCAGCGACCGGGTGGCCGTGATGTATCTCGGCCGGCTGTGCGAGGTCGGGCCGTCCGAGCAGGTGTTTGCCCACCCCGCGCATCCCTACACCGCGCTCCTGATCGAGGCGATCCCGGTGCCCGATCCGGATGTGCGGCCGGCCGAAAGCGTGGCGGTCGGCGAGCCGCCGTCGCCGATGTCCCCGCCGTCCGGCTGCCGTTTCCGCACCCGCTGCCCCCGGGCGGATCAGCGCTGCAGCGACGAGGCGCCGGAACTGCGCGAGCTGGCGCCCGGGCAGTTCGCCGCCTGCCATCATCCATTGATCGGCGCCGGCTAAACCTCTAGCAACTGCATGGGAAGGCGTGGCAATCTCCGCGCAAGAGCAACAATAATCGACGGGAGAGACGCGATGAAGAGCTTTATGGTCACCGAGTTCAACGCCCCCTTGAAGGAGGTGGATCAGCCGACGCCGCAACCGACGGGAACGCAGGTGCTGATCAAGGTGAAGGCCGCCGGCGTCTGCCACAGCGACCTGCACATCTGGGAAGGCGGTTACGATCTCGGCCACGGGCGCAAGCCGCTGTCGCTGAGGGATCGCGGCGTGTCGCTGCCGCGCACGATGGGCCATGAGACGGTCGGCGAAGTCCTGGCTTTCGGGCCGGATGCCAAGGCTGTCGCCGGCGACCTCAAGATCGGCGACGTCGCGCTGGTCTATCCCTGGCTCGGCTGCGGCAAGTGCGACGTGTGCCTGGCCGGCGAGGAGAACATGTGCCTGAAGCCGGCCTCGCTCGGCGTCTACTGCGACGGCGGCTATGCCGACCACATGACGGTGCCGCATCCGAAGTATCTGTTGAACCTGAAGGGGCTCGATCCCGTGACCGCGGCGCCCTATGCCTGCTCCGGGGTCACCACCTACAGCGCGCTGAAGAAGGTCGAGGCCGTCCTCAACACGCCGATCGTGATCTTCGGCGCCGGCGGCCTCGGCCTGATGGCGCTGTCGCTGTTGAAGGCGATGGGCGGCAAGGGCGCCATCGTGGTCGATATCGACGCGCGCAAGCGCGAAGCCGCGATGGCGGCCGGCGCGCTGGCGACCGTCGACGGCGGCGCTGCCGACGCGCTCGAGCAGCTTGCCCAAAAGGCCGGCGGGCCGATCCGCGCGGTGATCGATCTCGTCGGCAACGCCAAGACCACGCAGCTCGGCTTCGACTGCCTCGCCAAGGGCGGCAAGCTCGTCATCGTCGGCCTGTTCGGCGGCGGCGCGACCTGGGCGCTGCCGCTGATCCCGATCAAGGCCATCACCATCCAGGGCAGCTATGTCGGCAACTTGCGGGAAACCCAGGAACTGCTCGATCTCGTGCGGAGCAAGAAGATCGCGCCGATCCCGGTGACCCCGATGCCGCTCGCAAAGGCCAACGAGGCGTTGATCGACCTGCAGAAGGGCAGGCTGGTCGGCCGCGCGGTGCTCACGCCGTAAGTTAGCTCTCTCATCATCATTGCGAGGAGTGAAAGCGACGAAGCAATCCATCTTTCTTTGCGGCTCGCATGGATTGCTTCGCGGAGTTTATCATCGGGCGGCACTTCGCGCCGACCCGTTGGCTTGCAATGACGGTTATCGTTCTCTCAGCACTATCAAGGGGATTTCCATGTCCACTAACAATGCGCTTCACATCGCCGTGCTTGCCGGCGACGGCATCGGTCCTGAAGTAATGGCTCCGGCGCTTGAAGTTCTGCGCAAGATCGAGGCGACCACGGACCTGAAGTTTCGCTTCACCGACGCCCCGGCCGGCGCCAACAATTATCGCGAAACCGGCAAGTCGATGCCGGACTCCACGGTGCGGCTGTGCGACGAGGCGGATGCGATCCTGCTCGGCGCCTGCGGCCTGCCGTCGGTGCGCTATCCCGACAACACCGAAATCATGCCGCAGGTCGAATTGCGCTTCCATTTCGACCTCTACGCCGGTGTGCGGCCGGCGCGGCTCATTCCCGGCGTCCCCAGCCCGATCGTCGGCGCCGATGCGCGCGGCATCGATCTGGTCGTGATCCGGGAATCCACCGAGGGCCTGTTCGCCTCGATGGGCAAGGGCGTCGTCACCGATACCGAGGCGCGCGAGACATTGGTCATCACGCGAAGGACTTCGGAGCGGTTGTTCGAGTTTTCGTTCCGGTTGGCGGAGCGCCGCAAGGCGCGCGGCCGGCCGGGCCAGTTGACCTGCGTCGACAAGGCAAACGTATTCAAGGCCTTTGCCTTCTTTCGCGAGATGTTCGACGAAGCTGCAAAACGTCATCCGGAGGTCAAGGCCGACCGGCTTTATGTCGACGCCTGCGCGGCGCTGCTGGTCAAGCGGCCCTGGGATTTCGACGTGATGGTGATGGAGAACATGTTCGGCGACATCCTCTCCGACATGACCGCCGGCCTGATCGGCGGCATGGGCATGGCGCCGTCGGCCGACATCGGCGACCGCCACGCGGTGTTCCAGCCGTGCCACGGCACCGCGCCCGACATCATGGGGCAGGGCAAGGCCAACCCGACCGGGATGATCCTGTCGGCGGCGATGATGCTGGACTGGCTCGCCGACAAGCACGGCCTGGAGCAGGCCGCCGAAGCCGGCGAGCGCATCGAGCGCGCGGTCGACAAGGTCTATGCCGATGGCATCAGGCCGATGGAATTCGGCGGCCGCAATGGCACGGCCGATATCGCCAGGGCCGTGCTGGCGGCGCTTTGAGCCGTACCGACTTATCGGCGCTTCCTCCCCGCCAGTTTGAATTCACCGGTTTGAGGCGCTATCGTGCGGTTCAAGGGTAGGATCGGCAAATGAAACGGCGCCAAATTCTCGGAGCGCTCGGCGCCAGTGCGATCGCATGGCCGCTTGCCCTGCGGGCCCAGCCGCCGGAGCGGATGCGCCACATCGGCGTGCTGGTCGGATTGGCGACCGGCGCGAACGACCCGAGTGCGGACGGTTTCCTGCGCGCCTTTCGCGACGCGATGCAGCAGTCGGGATGGATCGAGGGCAAGAACGTCCGCATCGACTATCGTTTTGGCGGCACGCTTGCCGATCTCGCAAAGACCGATGCGTCCGCTGCCGAGCTTGTCGCGCTCGAGCCCGAACTGATCTACGCCCAGGGATTGCCGGCGACGCTGGCGCTGCACAAGAAGACCAAAACGATTCCCATCGTCTTCACCCAGGTCGCCGATCCCGTCGGCTTCGGCCTGGCCGAAAGCCTCGGACACCCCGGCGGCAATGTTACCGGCTTCGTGGTCTGGGACCTTTCGATTGGCGGCAAGTGGATGCAGCTGCTTCGGGAGCTCCTGCCCGATCTCACCCACGTCGGAATCCTCTACAATCCGGACACCACGGCCTACGCGCCGCCCCTGGTTGCTGCAGCCAGAGCCGCCGCCGCAAGCGTGCAGGTCGTCGAGTGTCACACCCGCAACGACAGCGAGGTCGAGGCCGCACTTTCCTCGCTCAGTCATGAGCCGCATGGCGCCCTGCTGGTGATCCCGGAGCCGTTTACGAACGCGCACCGGGACCAGATCATCGCGCAATCCGCGCGATCTGGTCTGCCGGCCCTCAATTCCGTGATCAGTGCCGTCGATCATGGGGCGCTGATGTCGTACACGGTGGTGCTGGAAGAACTGGTACGCAAGCCCGTCGGCTACATCGACCGGATCCTGAAGGGAGGGGCGCCGAGCGATCTCCCGATACAGGCGCCCACCAAATATGAGCTGGCAATCAATCTCGCCACGGCCAGGACCCTCGGACTGACCGTACCGCCGACTCTGGCCGCGATCGCCGACAAGGTCATCGAATAGTTCGTACGGCAAGGCATGCCCCCGCGATCTCGCCGCGCATTTCGCGCGAGGTTTTGTCTTTCGTTCCGCCCTCTTCCATCAGAGGGCGCAGGGAATGCCGGGCGCCCGATGCGCCCGATAGCCGCGTGTGCAACGGTAGTGGTAGAACGCACACGCGTTGTCAGGTCACACCGGAATCACCCGGCATTCCCCGCGCAATGGTTTACGGCTTATAACGCGCTCTCCCTGGCGACCGGGCTTTTTTGCCACCATCGCCCGCGAGAATTGCTTCCCGCGAACTTGACGCCAGCGTCGGGGCGTCAGGACCACACGACTTCGCCGTCCACGGGCCGCACCGCACGTCAAGCGGCCGCCCGCGTCCACCGCATCCCGCTCCGCGTTTCGTGACGTTGCGCAACGCCCCCCTGTGGGACGGGACGGCGAGGGTTATAAAGGTGATTTGGGTCTTCTGAAAATCAGAATATTTTTTCAAAAGGGGCTGGACAGGCAAATCAGTGATTTGCCCGTCCGGGTTGAAATCAGTCCCGCGGGATGGGTGGAGCGCGGCGATACCCGTCGCGTCAATCATCCGGCCAGCCGGCGCGGCGCCGGCCCGTCCAATCAAGACCAAAGGTACCGCGACCTTTTCCGGCTCGCCGATTGCCGCCGACCGCGTGCGCATCGCGAACGAGCGATGCACCAGAACATCGAGCAGTTTCTTCTGGCGCTACGTTGAGCTGCCAAAAAGCAAAAAAACGGAGGCATCGCTGCCTCCGTTTCTATTCCGCGATCAGCTCAAAACCTTATCCCAGCCGTCCCGCCGCGTGCGCGAGCAGGGTGTAGACGAGGCCCGTCTCCGAGGTGAGGTGGCTGCGCAGCACGGCCGGGCCGCGCTCGTCGCGAGCGACCTCGTCGAGCAGGCGCTCGAACTCGGCGATGTAGCGGTCGACCGTCTGCTTGAAGTTGCGGTCGGCGCGATACTTGCGGGCGACTTCGTCGAACGCCTTCTGGCCGGCCGGGGTGTAGAGCCGCTTGGTGAAGGCCTTGCTCTCGCCGCGCTGGTAGCGATCCCACATCTCCGCGGCGAGGTTGCGGTCCATCAGGCGGCCGATATCGAGCGACAGCAACTCCAGCGGATTGCCGCCTGAAGCCTGCTGTGGCGGACGGCTGCGCGGGGGCAGCGGCTGGCTGCCGCCGGCATCGGTGCGGCTCAACAGGTCGGAAAGCCATCCGTCGCGCCCCTGGTCGGCGCTCGCCGGAGAGACCGGCGGCGCTTCGGTGCGGCGCGAGGCGGGCATGCCGAGGTCGGGCGGGGGCAGGGTCGAGGCGCTGCCGGCCTCGCGCATGCGCGGGGCGGCGCCGCGGCCGCTGCCGGCGACGGCCAGCATCGGCTCTTCCTCGCGCTGCGAACTGGCGCGGCCCTGGGTCACGACGTCCAGCCCGCGGCCGTGATGGGCCACGATCCGGTTCAGTTCCGCCAAAGCCTCGATCTGGTCGACGATTACCTTGCGCATCTGCGCGGTGCTTTCGGCGGCCTCCTGCGGCATTTCCAGCACGCCGCGGCGAAGCTCGTTGCGGGTGGCTTCGAGTTCGTGATGCATTTCGGCGGCCATCTGCTTCATGCTCGCCACCATGGTGGAGAACTTCTCGGCAGACTGCTTGAACATCGCATCCAATTCCTGCGTGCTCTGCTGATAGATCGCGTTCATGGTCTGCGCGGTCAGCCGGCGTTCCTCCTCGGCGTTGGCGCGCACCGCCTCGAACTGGTGGCTGATCGCGGCAGAGCCGGCGCCGGCGGTTTCCGCCACCACGCGGGCGATGTCGCGGGCGCGCTCTTCGGCGGCCGCCAGCGACTCGTCCAAAAGGCCGGTGAAGCGCGACAGCCGCTGGTCGAGATCGGCGGTGCGCAGGTCGATGGTGGTGACCAGCGATTCCAGCGTCGTCTTGCGCTCGGCGAGGGAAGCGGTGGTGTTGCGGTTGCTCTGCTCGACCACGGCCGCCGCCTCGACCAGCGCCTGGCCGTGATGTTCGAACTGGCTGGACAGCGAACCGAGATCCTCCAGCGCCTTCTGGGTCTTGGCGTTGAAGATGTTCAACTGGTCTTCCAGCGTCTGGGTCGCGACCCCGTTGCGCGAGGTGACGTCGTTCATGGCGGAGACGAAGTCGGCGACGCGGGTAACCAGCGCGCGCTCCAGCGAGTTGAGGTTGTCGTGGGCGCCGGTCAGCACTTCCTGCAGCAGGATATTGCCTTCGCGCAGGCGCTCGAACAAGGCGACCGTGTCGGTGCGCAGGATCTTGCTGGTTTCCTGCATCTCGGTGACCGCCGCGATCGAGACCTGGCGCGACTGGTCGATCGCCGTGCGCGAGGACTGCTCCAGCTCCTTCAACGACTTGTTGACGGCATTGGTGGCGAGCTCACCGGCCGAGGTGATGGTCCGCGCGACGTCGGAGCCGTGGCCCAGCATCGATTGCGAGAAGGTCTGGCCGCGGGTCTCGATCGATTTCAGCGCGTCCGAGGTGACGCGGTCGATATCGACCGTGAGCTGGTTGGTCCTGGCGCCGATCGCCTCGACCAGCGTACCGCGCTTGCCGTCGATCATATGCGACAGGCGATCGGTCTGCTGCTGGACGTAGTTGACGATTTCGTCGGTCTTGCCGGTCATGGTCGAACCGAACGCGCTGCTGGCGGCGAGGACCGAACGTTCGACTTCCGCCGAGGTCGACTTGACCCTGGAAGAAACTTCGTTCGATGCGGCCACCAGCGCACTCTGCGCATTGAGCGCGCTGGCCTGGATATTGTCCGTGGTGTTCGCGGTGACCGCGGTGAGCGACCGCTCGATCTCCGAGGAGATGGTCTTGATCTGGCTGGCGGCGTCGGCTGACGTCGCGTGCAGCGAGCTTTGCGCCTCGCGCGCGCTGCTCAGGATCGAAGCGGCAGTGTCCGCACCGACGGCGGTCAGCGTGCGCTCGACATCGGCCGCCAGCGACTTGACGTGATTGGCGGCATCCGAAGAAGCAGCGGCGAGCGTGGTCTGGGCCTCACGCGCGCCCGAAGTGATGGTTTCCGCGGCGGAAGTCCCGGCGATGGACAGCGCGCGCTGTACGTCGGTCGCCAGCGACTTGACGTGGTTGGCGGCATCCGACGAAGCCGCGACCAGGGTGGTCTGAGCCTCGCGGGCACCGGCGAGGACCGACGCGGCGGTCGCCGTGCCGGCGGCCGAGAGTGTCCGCTCGACGTCGGCTGCCAGGGACTTGACCTGACTCGAAGCATCCGCAGAGGCGGTCACCAGCGTGCTTTGGGCCTCGCGCGCACCGGCGACGACCGCTTCGGCGGCGGAGGTTCCGGCGATCGAGAGCGAGCGCTCGATGTCGGCGGCCAGGGTCCTGGCGTGGTTGGCTGCCTCCGACGATGCGGTGACGAGCGTGCTCTGGACTTCACGCGCGCTGTTGAGCATCGACGCGGCGGTCGCGTTGCCCGCGGCCGAGAGCGTGCGTTCGACCTCGCCAGACAGCGTCTTGACCTGGTTGGCGGCATCCGTCGAAGCGGTGGCCAGCGTGGTCTGTACTTCGCGCGCACCCGAAAGGATCGAGGCGGCGGTCGCGCTGCCGGCGGCCGACAGCGTGCGCTCGACGTCGTCGGACAGCGACTTGATCTGGCCGGCGGCGTCCGAGGAGGCCGTCACCAGGGTGGACTGCGCATCGCGGGCGCTGGTCAGGATGGAGTTCGCCGCGCCGGTGCCGACGGCGGTGAGGGCGCGTTCGACTTCCGCCGAGGTCAGCTTCAGCTGGGCGCCGACATCGGACGACACCGTAAGCAGCGACTGCTGCGCGGCGCGGGCCCCGGTCTGGATGGTCTCGCTGGTGTTGACCACGAGGTTGGTGAGCGAGCGCTCCGCATCCTCGACATGGGACCTGATCCCGAGCGAGAGTTCCTCGGCGCGCGCCATCAGGCCGTCGCTGGCCTGCCGTCCGCTGCTCTCGATGCGGCCCGCCACGGCTTCGATGCGCGAACCCAGGAGGTCCTCGAACTGCGCGACGCGCGTGTCGATGTCGGTGGCGACCGCGCCGACCCTGCTTTCGATGCCCTGGTGGATTTCCTGGAACCGCGCCGTGATGGTGTCGGTCAGGTGGGCGCTGCGGCCGTCGATGGTCTCGGTCACGCTGGCGATACGCTGGTCGACGGCGTCGACCGCCTGCGCGGTGCCCGATGTCAGCGACGTGGTGAGATAGGTGAGGCGCGAGTCGATCGACTGGATCGCCTGCGCCGTGCCATCGGTGAGCGAGGAGGTGAGCTGGGTCAGGCGCGAGTCGATCGAGTGGATCGCCTGCGCGGCGCCGTCGGTCAGCGACGAGGCCAGCGTGCCGAGCCGATTGTCGATGGTCTCGGTCACCGACTTCGCCCGCGTATCGAAGGTCTGTTCGAGCGATTTGAGGCGGCCGTCGACGGTTTCGTCGAAGGACCGGATCTTGCTGTCGAGCGAGGAATCGAGATTGGTCACGCTGGTTCCGAGCGTGGTCTCGAATTGCATCAGGCGCTGGTCCAGCGAGGCGGTGATCTCGCCGCCGTTCGACGTCAGGCGGGTGTCGAAAGTATCGACGTAGGTCTTCAGGGTCTCCGCGATATCGTGGGTGCGCTGACCCATGCGGTCGACGATCTCGCCGCCGAAGGTTTTGACGGTGCGGTCGAATTCGGAGATGTGGCGGGTGATGAGCGCGCCGAGCGTGCCCGAGTCGCGGGCGAATTTTTCGGCCAGTTCGCCGCCCTGGTTCTTCACCAGCTCGTCGAACGCGCTCATCTGCAGGGAGAGCGTGTCGTGCGCGTTCTCGGTCTGGCTGACGACCTTCGCCACCAGCGAGTTGACGGTGACGTCGAGCGCTTCGCTGGCCTTGTCGCCGGAGGTGAGGATCTGGGTCGCGAGGCGGTTGCCGGCGTCGTCGATCTTGCTCACCAGGTCGCCGCTGCGCAGTTCGAGCTCGAGCAGCAGCGAGTCGCTGGAATTCTTCAGGGAGTCGTGAACCTGTTCGGTGCGGTCGGAAATGCCGTCGACGATGGTGGAGGAGCGCTGCTCGAATTCGCTGGTGATGCGGTCGATACGCTCGTTCAGCATCTCGTGGACGCGGTCGGCCAGATCGACGAACTCGTCATGGACGTGGCCGGTCTTGAAGTTGAGGCTGGTGGTGAGGCGCTCGGAGGCGTCGAGCACCGCGCGCGTGGTCTCGGAGCTGGCTTCCTCCAGACGGTCGAGCAGGTCGCCGCCGCGCTCGCCGAGCGCGAGGATCATGTTGTCGCCGGCGTTGCTGAGCGCGCTGGTGATGTGGGCGCCGCGCTCTTCCAGCGCGCCGGTGATGCTTTTGGCCACCTCGTCGACGCGGGAGGCAATCGCGTCGGAGATCAGCGCGATGTCGTGGCGCAGGTCGATCTGCACGCCGGAAATGGCGCTGCGAACCTGCTCGGCCTGGCCGACCAGGTTGTCGCGCTGATGGGCGATGTCCTGCAGCAGGGCGCGGATGCGCACCTCGTTGTCGCTGTAGGCGCGCTCGAGCGCTGCGACTTCGTTGGCAACCAGGGTTTCGAGTTCGCCGGCGCGCGCAATCGCACGTTCGACGCCGTCGCCCATCGCCGCGACTTCGCGGCGGATCGCCTGGCCGACGGTGACCATGGAATCGCTGGCGGCGCCCTCGGGCTCCGAGAAGCGGATCGCAACCTGCGCCATCGACTGGGCGATCATCCGCATTTCCTGGCCGCGCCAGGCAAGGCTTGCGAGGAAATAGAACAACAGCACCGGCGCGAAGAACAGGGCGGCAAGGCCGCCCAGCACCAGCACGCCGCCGCTCTGACCCATCGCCGCCTGCAGCGAGGGCAGGAAGCTGACGGTCAAAAGGCCGCAGCCGAGGATCCAGAGGCCGGCAAACGCCGTGGCCAGCGTGTAAACGCTGCGCGCGGGGCGGCCCTTCTGCAGCGCCTGCAAAATCTGTCCGATGGTTTCGCGATCGTCATTGGCGGCGCGGCGCGGCGAGTGCAGCTCCTCGATCGGCTCGAAGACCGGGCGGTCGGAATTGGGGTGGACGTCGAAAGTGCCATCGCCGTAGGGCGAAGGCGACGCCGGCACCGCATCGCCGCGGGCCGAACTCCGCGCGTTATCGGCTCCGGATGCGTCGCCGATGTTCAAGGCTTCCTGAATGGCAGAAAGCGCGACTTCAGTAGGGTCTTTGACCTTTTTGGGATTGTTCGCCATGTTCAGTCTGAGCCCTCGTTTTACTTTTTACGCACCCCGGATAAAGTCTTGCGCGCTCGTCCCCACGCGAAGCTTCAGACCGGCGTCATACCCTGCGCTGGTCGCGAAAGCGCAGCCCGTGGCCGGCTTGTCCGCTACCTCTGGGAAACATCCTATTGGCTAGGCGGTGCGAAAGAAATGGCTGCGATTAATACAATCTTAATCATCGTTAACAGGACAGCGCCGTAAGGTCTTACGGTTCCACAAAATTCCTGTTTCGGTCCGGTAATTGAGGCGACTGTTCGCCAAAAACAAGGCGAACTTGCGGCATATCCGCGAAACGTTCCATTAACCATTTCCATGATTGGCTGACCGAAACTTCGCTGCCGAACCGGGCGGGCGGGGGAGAGTTGGGTTTTCGCCATGCATGTAGAACGGATTGCCTGGATGCCATCGCCGCCGCTCGTCCCCGATGACGGTCCGATCGATATCGAACATCTGCAGCGCATGACGCTGGGCGATGCCGGCCTCGAGCGCGAGGTGCTGGCGATGTTCTCGGCCCAGGCGGTCCGCCTGGTCGGCACGCTCGCGAACCTGCCCGCCGACGCCGGAGCGCTGGCCCATACGCTGAAGGGGTCGGCCCGCGCGATCGGCGCGTTTGCCGTCGCCGAGGCCGCGGCCCTTCTGGAAACGCGGATCAAGAGCGGCGGCGATCCGGCCGCAGCGCTCGCCGAACTCCACGACGCCGTGGCGCAGGCGTGCTCGGCAGTTGACGCGATCCTGCGCCGGTCCTGATCCGGAAGCCGGAAACAATGGCAAAACGCACCGCAGGTTTTCGCCCCGACCGCTAGCGCCGGGCGGATCGACCCGTTATAGGACTGCCCGGACCCCTCATCCGGCAGCACGAGCAAACATGGCCAAGATTCACTTTGTCGATCATACCGGCGAAACCCGCACCATTGATGTCGAGAACGGCGCGACCGTGATGGAAGCGGCGATCCGCAACGCGATTCCCGGCATCGAAGCCGAATGCGGCGGGGCCTGCGCCTGCGCAACCTGCCATGTCTATGTCGATGAAGCCTGGCGCGAGAAGGTCGGACCTCCCTCGCCGATGGAAGAGGATATGCTGGATTTCGGCTTCGACGTGCGGCCGAATTCGCGGCTGTCGTGCCAGATCAAGGTGAGCGACGAACTCGACGGCCTCGTGGTCTCCACGCCGGAGCGGCAGGCCTAGAACTTCGGCAGCACGACGTCCACGCCGCGGCGCAGCCAGGGCTGAAAACTCCTGACGATCGCTTCCGTCAGCGGCGTCGGCTTGCGGGTGGCTTCGTCGATCAGCACCGTCACCGCCTGCGCCGAGGCGACGCATTTGCCTTCCGAAAACACCACCTGTTCGAAGGTGACGGAGGTCCGGCCGAATTTGGTCACGCCGAGACCCATCTCGATCTTCCCCGGCCAGCGCAGTTCGGCGCGGAAATGAATGTCCAGCCGCACCATGATCCAGGCCAGGCCCTCCGGCATCAGCCCGTAGCTGCGGTCCTTCATCAGGGTGACCCGGCCGGTTTCGAAATAGCTGGCATAGACCGCGTTGTTGACGTGCTGATTGGGGTCGAGATCGGCAAAGCGCACATTGTCGGTCAGCCGGTAGGGAAAATCCTCAAGGCGCGGGGTCGAATCGAGACGGGCGGGTGCGTTCACGGGGCGATCTCCGAAATTTCGTCTTTTTACAGCGCAGTTGTCGAACGGCGGCAAGGGGTTGCCGTGCCCGCTTGCGGCATTTTATGGCTTTCCTCACTGCCCTGCGTTGGCTAGACAGGCGCAGCCGAAAGGCCTGCCGGCGAGATTCAACCGAAAAGAAGCGATATGAGCGAAGCAATCAAAACCGATGTGCTGATTATCGGCGCGGGTCCGTGCGGCCTGTTCGCCGTTTTCGAACTGGGCCTGCTCGACATGAAGGCGCATCTGGTCGACATCCTCGACAAGATCGGCGGCCAGTGCGCCGAGCTCTATCCGGAAAAGCCGATCTACGACATTCCGGGCATCCCCTTCGTCACCGGCCAGGGCCTGACCGAGGCGCTGATGGAGCAGATCAAGCCGTTCAACCCGACCTTCCATCTCAACGAGATGGTGGAGACGATCGAGAAGATCGGCGATCCCGGCTTTCGCGTGAAGACCGACGCCGGCCAGGTGTTCGAGTGCAAGGTGGTCGTGATCTCCGCCGGCGGCGGCTCGTTCCAGCCGAAGCGCCCGCCGGTGCCGGGGATCGAAGCCTATGAAGGCACCTCGGTGTTCTACTCCGTGCGCAAGATGGAGCAGTTCCGGGACAAGGAATTGCTGATCGTCGGCGGCGGCGATTCCGCGCTGGACTGGACCCTCAATCTGCAGCCCATCGCCAGGCGCGTGACGCTGTTGCACCGTCGCGACGATTTCCGCGCGGCGCCCCACAGCGTCGAACAGATGCGCGCGCTGGTGGCGGCCGGCAAGATGGATCTGAAGATCGGTCAGGTCACCGTGCTCGAAGGCGAGAGCGGCATGCTCAAGGGCGCCGCCGTCAAGGGCAACGACAACGCCATGTCGAGGGTCACCTGCGACACCATGCTGCCGTTCTTCGGGCTGACCATGAAGCTCGGCCCGGTCGCGAACTGGGGCATTGCGCTGGAGAACAATCTGGTGCCGGTCGAGACCTCGGCGTTCGAGACCAGCGTGCCCGGCATCTTTGCGATCGGCGACATCAACACCTATCCCGGCAAGCTGAAGCTGATCCTGTGCGGCTTCCATGAGGGATCGCTGATGGCCCAGAAGGCGCACCGTTACGTCTATCCGGACAAGCGGCTGGTGTTCCAGTACACGACGTCGTCCTCGAGCCTGCAGAAGAAGCTCGGGGTCAACTGACATAGCGGCTCGGCAGGCCGGCGCGGCCGTTCCCGTCCTGGTCGCTGTGCCGGGGCGAGACATTTTTGTTGCGTCGGTTTTGTGGCGGCGACGGGCCATCCACGGCCGCCGGGAGCGGGCTTGCGCCACTGGAACCATCCGCGAAATGGCCTTAGTCTGGGGCCATTGCTTAATGGATTAATGGATTGGTCAGGTGGTGACGATGCGGACTGCGATATCCAGACTTCGATTGGCACTTCCGTTCATGGCTGGCCTGGCGCTGTTGCTTGCCGTCGTGCCGGCGGCGCAGGCCGCCGAACCGTCGGCCGCGGGGCTGTGGCAGAAGGCCGAGGACGGCAAGCCGGTGGCGTGGTTTCTCGTGCTCGACCACGACGGCATTTTCGAAGGCGTGATCGCCAAGACCTTCCCGCTGCCCGGCGAAGCGCCCAACCAGATCTGCTCGAAATGCGCCGACGACCGCAAGAACGCGCCGGTGCTCGGCATTTCCTTCATCAGGGACATGAAGCGCGACGGATTGAAATACGAGAACGGCAACGTTCTCGATCCGCGCGACGGCAAGATCTATCATGCCAAGATGACGCTGAGCGCCGACGGCCAGACCCTGACGATGCGCGGCTATCTCGGCATCTCGCTGTTCGGCAAGGACGAGACCTGGCTGCGCTTGCCGGATACGTCGATGGCCCAACTCGATCCCGCGATCGTCGCGAAATATTTGCCGTCGCAAGCCGCGGCCCAGGCCGCCGCGCCGAGGCCGCCGGTCGCGGTGATCAGGCCGCCGATCGCCGCCAGGAAAAGCCCGCCGAAGTAATCGGCGGTACGGCCCGCTCAGACTTCATTCAGCGCGAGTCCGGCGCGATCGGCGGCGCCGGTTCGGCCGTGACCTCAGGCACGACCGCGTCGAGTTGAAGCACCGACGTCACGGCGGGCAGTGCTGCGTCTGCCATCGCGGCATGGCCTTCGGCCGAGGGGTGCACCGCGCCGCCATACACGGCCGAGAGAATGCCCCAGGTCGCGTCGTGGATATCGCTGGGCTGGCTGGAAGACGATAACCCCTGCGGATAGGTCATTGCCGCAAAGTAGCTGTCGTTGGCGTCGCGGATCCAGCGCGCGCGCGGCAGATAGGCGCGGTATTCGGAAGCGCTGCGGCCGCACAGCATCGGCTGGCTCGCCGCCGTGACGATGTCCGGATTGAAGCTGTCGCCGGTGGCCGAAAAGCACTCCCGATCGAATTCCGGATCGCTTTCGGCCCGCGCGCAGAATCCGTGATCGGCGAATGTCGCCTGATGGGCATCGACGAAGGTCATGCGGTCGGAGGCCGGGTCGCGGCACAGCACGCCCGACCGGCAGGTCGCGAGCGCCTTCAGTTGCGGCAGGAATTCGTTCTGCACAAAGCTCGACACGGCGTGCAGCCGCTGCGGCTCCGCGTTGAACGAGGGATGGATATCGAAGCCGGCGCGCCCTCCGGGGCAGGGCGTGCCGCCATCCGACAGCGCCGGGTTGGCGTAGGATACGTAGACCACATGCGACAGGTCGCCGCCGACCAGGGGTTTCAGCGCCTCCCGCAGCTTGACGAAGCTTTGCGGCAGGTCGCGCGCCAGCGCCTCGCGCGAATCGTCCACCGACCCGATCAGGCCGGTGCGCCTGAACAGCACGCGCTCGGTCGGCGCATCGACGATCACGTCGGCGACCAGTCCGGAAAAATTGATGTCATTGGCGCCGATCGACAGCAGGATCAGATCGAGCTTGCGGTCGGGCTGCCGCTTCTTCGCGGCAGCAAGGGCGGCGCGCAATTCGCTCAGTTGCGCATTGACCGTGCCCCGGCAGTTGCCGGCGGATTTCGTCGGCGGGCATTCGCGCGCGCGTTGCGAGCCGAACAGCCCGTCGGGGATGGTGGCCCCGGTGCAGGCGAGCGGCAGATAGGTCACCGCGATGTGCGGATACCGGACCGCGAGCGCCAGCGCGGTGCGGGTCTGATAGCTGTACAGCGAGCGGTGGCAGGCGGAATTGAACCACAATGCGCTGTAGCGCTGCCAGTGCTGCAGCGTGTCCGGCGCCTCGCAGGCCCGTCCGCCCTTATAGCCGGCGCGGCTCGGACGGTAATACTGCGCGCTCGCGCTGCTCAGATAATAGCGGAAGCAGAAACCTTCGTCGGAGAGCGCGATCGCCCGGTCCGGATTGCCCTCACCGGATGCGATGCTGTCGCCGAGACCGGCGATGAAAAGATCCCGCACCATGATCCCGGTCGAGATCCGCTGCGGCGCTCCGGGCCCCGAGGCGACGTCCACCGTGGCAACCGTGGTGCGGCCATAGCGCACCCGCAGGTTGATGGGTTCGGCGCAGTCGAAAGTAGAGGCTTGCGGACCGTCGCCGTCGTCGAACGACCAGGCGCAGGTGGCGCCGACCGGAACCTCGCCGGTCAGCCGGACCGTGATCGGATGATCGATCGGCGTCAGGTAGCTTTCCTTGACGTTGTCGCGGGTGCAGGGCTCGCTGACCCGGCCCTGCAGGTCGATGCAGAGGCGGTTGACCGTATTTCGCGCCCAGCCGCGGCCGTCGCTCTGCAGTTCCAGCGCCTGCTCTGAAGCGAGAACGCTGCCTCCGGGCGCGCTCTCGGTGTGGAGCAGGAAGTCGCGTTCCTCGCGGAACAGCCGGAAACGGTTGCGGACCTCCCACGAGATCTGCATCTCGGCATCCGGCGCGACCTGCGTCGTCGTCGGCGCGACCTCTGTCGCCGGCGGTCCATCTTGCACCGCCGCGGGTGCCGTCTGCTGCGGAGCGCCGGGCGAGACCGGCATGGGAACGCCTGGCGCGGGCTGTGCCGCGGCCCATTGTGACGGCAGCGCCACCGACACGCCGAGGAGCAGCACGCCGGCGACCAACGAACGAAGGCAGATTCGGATCATGACGCCGTTTGACGTTACTGTTGGGGCGGAAATAAGAGAGATGGCTCCGAAATCCAGAGAGTCCAGACGCGCCGCTTCATTCTATGCGCTAGCCCTGCGACTGGCGGCTCTTCACCGCCGGCTGCGACGGCCGGCTCTTCACCGGCTGCAGCGATTGCCGGCCCTTCAGCGGCACGGCGCCGGAGTTCGAGCAGGCGTCGTTCAGCCTGCGCCGTTCCTGCCAGGGCCGCACGACATTGAGCCAGAGTTCCCGCGTTCCCATGATGCTGATCGAGATTCCAAACGGGATCAGGAAGTACAGGATGCGGAACACCAGGAGCGTGGCGAGCAATTGTTCCCTGCCGAATTCGGGCAGCGCCACCAGCATCGCGGCATCGAATACGCCGAGGCTGCCGGGCGCATGACTGGCGAAGCCGAGCAGCGTCGCCAGAATGAACACCACCGCCAGCGAAACAAAATCGATGCCGGGCTGCGCCGGCATCAAGAGGTACATCGCCAGCGCGCAGAAGCCGAGATCGACCACGCCGATCAGGACCTGCAGCAGGGTCAGCCGCGCCGAGGGCAATACCACTTTCCAGCCGTTCTGGCCGAGTTCGCGGCGATTCCTGCCCATCACCAGCCAGACAAAATAGGCCGCGATGCCGGCGAGACAGCCGAGGGCGATCAGCCGGTTCATGGCCGGCGGCAGCAGGTCCATCGCCGACGCCGCCCAGGGGTGCAACGCCATGCCGAAGCCGAGCACGACCAGGTTGCCGAGCCAGAAGGTGAGGCCTGAGAGAAAGCAGATCTTGGCGACGTCGATGGCGCTCAGGCCGTAATCCGAATAGATCCGGAAACGGATCGCGCCGCCGGTAAACACGGTGGCGCCGATATTGTGGCCGATCGTGTAGCTGGTGAAGCTCGACAGCGCCGCGATGCGGTAGGGCACATGTTTCTTGCCGATGGTCCGCAGCGCGAAGAAATCATAAAACGTCAGGGTGCAGAACGCGCCGATCACGCACAGCGCGGCGAGCGCGATGCGGTGCGGCGGCAAGTCCGTCAGCGCAGTCAGGATCACGCCGGTATCGACACCCCGCAAGGTGCGGACCAGGGTCGTGATCGCAAAAGCGATAATGAGGACGCTCGCAGCGATTCCGAGCCGCTTCCAGCCGATCCGTCTCTTGAAGCCACGCCCCAGCGTGGTCAGCAGTCCGTGCATTCATCCTCCCGGCAGGGCGGCAAAAAATTGTAGGCCCATCGAAGCGATTGAGGGACGGGCCGCAGCCAATCGCTCTACATGGGAAAGACCCATAGGGCAAAAAGGTCGTGTTGTGCAGTCCTTGACAACGCGGGCTTCAGCCTCCGACCGGCATGGCTGTCACATCCCCTACATATGTCTTGACGCGGCAAATTCGAGTCCTGGTTCGCGTCCTGGTACCGACCGGCCTTCCGTTCCATCTCCGCGATGTTTCCCTGTTCCATCATGAGGTTTTGCCGGTGCTTCAGGAACAACCCGGCGGATCGCCGGTTAGCGCGTATCACCAATCGAACATATCGGCGTGCCGGCGACGAAAAGCTGCACCGTTGTGTTCCCGCAGAACAAAAAGGACGAGCAATGGGACTTTTTACCAAAGACATCAAGACCATGAACGACCTGTTCGTGCACCAGCTGCAGGATATCTACTATGCCGAGAAGCAGCTCGTGAAAGCGCTGCCGAAAATGGCGGAAAGGGCGACGGACAAGCAGCTCAAGCAGGGCTTTCTGACCCATCTCGATGAGACCAGGACGCATGTGCAGCGGCTCGAGCAGGTATTCCAGATGCACGGCGCCGAGGTAAAGGCGGTCGACTGTCCGGCGATCGACGGCATCATCAAGGAAGCCGACGAGGTCGCGGGCGAGGTCGCGGACAAATCGGTGCTGGATGCGGCCCTGATCAACGCCGCCCAGGCCGCCGAGCATTACGAGATCACGCGCTACGGCAGCCTGATCGCGTGGGCGAAACAGCTTGGCCGCAACGACTGCGCCAGCGTGTTGCAGAAGACCCTCGATGAGGAAAAGGCGGCCGACAAGAAGCTGACCTCCATCGCCGACAGCAAGGTCAACCTGCGCGCCGCGAGCTGAGCCCCTTTGCGAAAACCCGATTGAGACAAGACGTCGCGCGGGAATCCGCGCGGCATTTTGCGTCGCGTCGAGGATCAAGAGGCCTAGCTTTCGCTGTCTTCAGGTGATGACGGGCTCGAAATTCGCGCCGGCCGCTCCGGGCTATCGAATTTCAGGCCCTGCGCAGTGCAAAATGCGCACCGCAAAATGCCATCGCTGCGCCGAGACACAGCGCGGCCAGCCCTGCGAGCACGCCCGAGACGGTCGGAATCGGACTGGGCGCCGAGGCCGCTTGGCCTGCGCCGGCCAGCACCAGCACGCCGACCGCGATCAGGAACTGGCGCATCCGCGCCGGAATCTGCCCCGACACGGCGCTGTCCATCAGCGTTGCGGTGAAATAACCGCCGGAGAAGCCGACGGTCGCGATCAGCCACCATGCGATGGCGGCGCCCGCCGGCATGAAGTCGGTCGTATCGGATCGCCACAGGCCGCCGAGGTCGAGGCCGTAACGCGCCCCCAGCATGTGCACGGCGAGCGCCAGCAGCACGCCCGAAATCATGGCGCCGGCAAGGATCAGGCGGCGCGGAAAATAGGTCGTCTCGGCCATGTCCCGCTTGTAAGATAAAGCCGGCATTGCGCGCAAGCCGATGCTCTGGATTATTCAAGAACCGCATGATCTTATCGCCAGACCCTCGGGTCGAGCCCGAGGGCAAGCTTTGGCGATCATGCGCTGGCGACGAACAGGATTTATCGGATTGTCACAGCCGCACGACGCAACGACACCGGTGCCGCGCGCGCCTGCCGCGAGCTACGCCTACAAGGCATCCCTGATCGGTGCCGCGCATCAATTCGAGCTGACGGACGACGGATTGGTATGGCAGGCCGGCAGCAAGTCCGGGGTATGGCCGTATCTGGATATCGCGGCGATTCGTCTCTCGTACCGGCCGGTGTCGATGCAGTCGCGCCGCTTTCGTGCCGATATCGAATCCGCAAGCGGTCAGCGCATCGTCATCCTCTCGACCAGCTGGCAGACCGTCGCATTGATGGCGCCGCAGGATCGTGACTATCGCGCCTTCATCACCCAGTTGCATGCGCGGATGCGGCAGGCCGGAAGCAAGGCCATGCTGATCGGCGGCATCGGGCCGAAAACCCATGCCGCCGGCGTCGTGCTGCTGGCGCTGGTTGCGATCGCGATCGCGGGGCTGCTGGTCCGCGCCATCGCGACCGGCGAGTGGGCGGGCGGGCTGTTTCTGGTCGGCTTTGCCGCGTTGTTTGCCTGGCAGGTCGGCGGCTTCGTCCTGCGCAACCGGCCGCATCCCTACACGTTCGATCACCTGCCGGAGCCGCTGCTGCCGTAATCACCGCTTTGGCTACAGGCGCCTCGCCCGCCCGCCGAGATCAAGCGCCGCGCGCCACGCAATCAAGCGCAATCAAATGTGACTTCGCGACACGCCCGACGCAGGGCATCGTGGCGACCGTGTTTCGGATCTGGCGCGGGGCGGATGGTGGAGGACCGGCGAAACCGATTTCCGACTGAAGCGGAGATCGCGGAGATCAACGCCAGGCATTTGCTCACTACGCCGCTAAAACCCGCCGAACTCCTGTTCGTGTTCGGTACCCGCGCGGATGTCGGGCGGCGCGCCGATGAAGCTTGCCGGCTCTGGCGCGAGGGCCTGTTTCGCTGGTCGATCGTCAGCGGCGGCGTGACGCCGGGCTCCGACCTTTCCGAATGCGAGATCATCAAGGCCGCGATGGTCGAGCGCGGCGTCCCGCCGGAGCGCATCCTCGAAGAACATCGCGCCACCAACACCGGCGAGAACGTCATCTTCTCGCTGCCGATCATCGAAGCCGCGCTTGGGCTCAAGAATATCCACAGCGTGATCTGCCTCGGCAACAGCTGGACCGCGCGGCGCTATCCGATGACGCTGCACCGGCACTGGCCGGAGGTGGAGAAGATGCTGGTCACCGTCGATAGTTTCGACATGCCGCGCACGCTCTGGCACGCCGATCCGGTGTTCCGGGCCCTGGTTCTCGCCGAATGGGACAAGATCGAACCCTACAAGGCCAGGGGCTTTATCGCGGATTGGCCGGCGGCCTAGGGTACGCAACCGTTCGCGTCACGCCGCCGCCACGACGCCCGATTTCTCATTGTCTTAATCCAGATTCTGAACCGGCTTCGATGGATCAGGATCGTCGTCTATCTTTTTGTTCGGGCGCGATCTTTTCCGAAAACCGGTTTTCGTTTCGCGCCGACGCTCCGGGTCGCGATCATGCCCTAGGACCTCTGCACGGAGGTTTTGACAGGTTGCGCGCCGCTTGGCGCCCAGCCCTCACGCCGGCGAGTTCGAGCCCCTTCGGATGGATGTCTTTGGATGGGCAGCGGTGCGCCATTTCGAGACCTTCGCCGACGGAAGGGCTTCAGGTCGTTCGCCGGTAACTGCCGCGCGCAGAAGGTTCGGACCGCGAAATCCTATGGCCAAAGAAAACGAGGTAAGTCGTCGGGAGCCGCGCCGCTCGTTCGTCCTCTGGATGCAAGCGCAAGAACCGAATACCCGACCATGAGAAAAATCGTCGTAATCACGCACATCACTCTCGACAGCGTCATGCAATCGCCCGGAGCCTTCCAATGACCCCCACCATCACGGCCTTTGAACGGTCGCCCGACCGCGGCAAGGGACAGGCACGTGACATGCGTGTTCGTTGGGCGCTCGAAGAAGCGGGCCAACCTTACGACGTTCGTCTTGTTTCGTTCAGCGAGATGAAGGAACCCGTGCATCGTGCGCTTCATCCTTTCGGGCAAATTCCGACCTATGAAGTAGGCGATCTCGCCCTATTCGAGTCGGGGGCGATCGTGTTCCATATCGCGGAGCGCCATGTTGGCCTGCTGCCAGACGATGCGAATGCCCGGGCGCGCGCGATCACATGGATGTTTGCCGCGCTTAGCACGCTGGAGCCGCCGATCGTTGATCGGGAAATCGCCACGCTCCTGGAGCGCGACGAGACCTGGCACAAGCAGCGCCTGCCTATCGTCGAGGATCGCATCCGTGACCGGCTGGGCGAACTTTCCGATCGCCTGGGCGATGCCGACTGGCTCGATGGTGCGTTCAGCGCCGGTGACCTTCTGATGGTGGCGGTGCTGCGCAGGTTGAACGGATCGGGGATACTGGACGAATATCCGAATCTCTCGGCCTATGTCGCTCGCGGCGAAGCGCGACCGGCCTTCAGGCGTGCTTTCGATGCTCAATTGGCGGTTTTCACCGCCGCATCGACCGGCTGATGAGGGGCCGCCCTGGGTCACTTGACCCCTTCGGAGCGAATGCCCGGTTTTAGGCGGTAAACGTTCCTGAGAATGTCCGCAACGGACGGAATGCGGCCCATCGCTCAACCTGTCAAAGCCTCTGTGCAACGCTGCTAGTGCCGCACCACCAGCACCGAGCATTTGGCGTAACGCACGACATGGCCGGCGTTGGAGCCGAGAAAATAGGTGCGCATCGCGGGCCGGTGCGAGGTCATCACGATCAAATCGGCGTGGACGGAAGCGGCTTCCTCGAGGATCTCGTGATAGATGCCGCCCTGGCGCACCACGCTCGATATCCGCGACGGCTCGACGCCGGATTCGCGCGCCACGATGGCCAGCGCCTCCTCGGAAGTCTGGCGCTGCTGGGCGTCGAAATCGGCCGGCACATATTCCGCCAGCATCACCGGCGTCATCGGCAAGACGTTGAGAAGGCGCACCGAGGCGTTCCAGGTCTGCGACAGCGTCGCCGCCGTCGCGATCGCGGGTTTTGCGAGCTCGGTGTCGGCGAGATCGATCGGGACCAGAATGGATTTGAACATCGCACGCCTCCCTGTCCGCCGTCAGCCTAGCATAGTTTGACGGCATGGCGACGCAGGGAACCGGTGCGCCGCGCTATTCGTCCGAAGCGTGTTTCAAGAGCCTGGGGCTGACGAACAGCACCAGCTTTCCGCGGCGGAACGCCACGTCGGCCCAGTCGTCGATGGCAAAGTCGAAGATCGCAAGACCCGATGTCGGCAGGTTGTCGGCGAGCGCCTTGCGCCCGGCGGCATCGCCGCTGCCGGCCAGCGCCAGCGCCAGTTCGTGCATGCCGGGATTGTGACCGACCAGCAACAGCCGCTGCGGATCGGCCTCCGACGCGGCCCGGATGATCTGCAGCAGTTCCGCGGCGTCGGCGCCGTAGAGTTCCGGCATCAGCTCGACCTGCGGGTCCGGAACGAGATCCTTCATCGCCTCCCAGGCGACTTCCCAGGTCTGATGGGCCCGGATCGCGTGCGAAACCAGCACGGAATCGGGAAAGGGCGGATGCCGGCCGATCCAGCCGCCGATTTCGGCGGCGTCATGGTGGCCACGCTTGTCCAGCCGGCGGTCCTGATCGCGGCCCGAGGGCGCGTCGTGTTCGGTCTTGGCGTGACGCAGCAGCATCAAACGGCGCATGGCGCAATCTCGATTCGTTTCAAGTCCGCGCGATTAATGTACAAGCTGCTCCGCCAGACAAGGTGACAAGCGCCGGATCGGTCCGTAAGAAAACGATATGAGCGAGACTTCCGCAAGCAAGATCGTCGGACCCGATGCCGCAGCGTTGCCGGAGCGCTCGCGGCTGTCGTTCGATCTGGATGTCGATATCGCCGTGGTGGGCGCCGGGCTTGCCGGGCTGACGGTGGCGCTGGAAGCCGCGCGGCTCGGCGCCAGCGTCGCCGTGCTCGAAGGCCGGCATGTCGGCTGGAACGCCTCCGGCCATCAGCTCGGCACCGTGATGCCGGGCTACGGTCTGCCGATCGGCGACCTGATTGCGCGCGTCGGCTTCGAGGACAGCCGTGAACTCTGGGCGCTGTCGAAGGAAGGCGCTGAATTTGTCCGGGCGAATGCGACCGAAGAACTGATTCCGGGCATTGGCTTGAGCGAAGGCGCGCTCGAGGTGTCCAATGTCGAGGCCGGCGACCAGCTGATCGCCCGGCTGCAAACGCTCGGCGAGGATTTCGACACGGAAGTGGAGGGCTGGCAGGTCGATCGCGTGCGCGCCGAGCTCAGGACCGATCGCTATTTCCACGGCGTCTATTATCCGAAGGCGTTTCAGATCGACGGCCGAAAATACGTCCACGGCCTTGCCGCGCTCGCGCGGCGGGCGGGGGCGCGAATCTTCGAGGACACGCCGGTCGTCAGCATCGATCCATCCGGCATCCGCAAGCGCATCGTCACGCCGTCGGCGCGGTTGCGCGCTTCCCACATCGTGCTCGCCGGCAATATCCATCTCGGCGCGCCGCTGCGGCGGTTGTCGGAGACCCTGCTGCCGGTCTGGCGTTATGCGGCCGTGACCGCGCCGCTCGGCGAGCGGCTGGCCGGGACAATCGCGTTTCAGGGATCGGTGACCGACAGCGACGGCATCGATCATTTCCGCATCGTCGAGGGCGACCGGTTGATGTGGGCCAGTCCGGAAACCACCTGGGCGGCAAACCCGGCGCGTTTCGGCCCGGTGATCGCGCGCAGGATCCGCACGATTTTCCCCCAGCTCGGACGGGTCGAGATATCGGAGGCGTGGGGCGGCGCGGTCGGGCAGACCGTGCACGGCATGCCGCAGATCGGCCAGTTGCGGAAGGGATTGTGGGTCGCCAGCGGCTTCGGCCGCCAGGGCCTGAACACGACGGCGATGGCCGGCCAGCTGATCGCCCGCAGCATCCTGTGGGGCGACGAGCGCTGGCGGCTGTTTTCGCCGTTCGAATTGGTCTGGGCGGGCGGTACCACCGGCCGGGTCGCCGGATACGCCATCGGCATGTGGGAACGGGGCAGTTCCGCCGCGGCGGGCGCGCTGGCCCGCTATCGGGAGCGGGCGCGGACCAGGGAGCGCGTTCGCGAGGCGCGGCTGGCGGAAGCCAATCGCCAGGCCGGAACCCGGGCGCCGCCGCGTCGCCCGCCGCCGGGCCGCCCGCGTCCGCAGCGCCCGCCGCCGCCGGTTCGGGAAGATCGCGAAGGCGAGGGCGCTTAGACGCCCCCTCATGTCCCGGACGCGACGGCTCGCAAGAAAGTGAGAAATTTCCGTACCAATCGGTGTAACTTCCGCGGCTGCGCCCCGTATTTGACAGCGATATCTCGCTTCAACCGGAGACCATCATGATCGACCGCCGTATCCTGCTCGCGTCCGTCGCCAGTCTGCTCGGCCTTGCCGCCTTCCGCTGGCTGCGCGCTTCCCCGGCACAGGCCGCGGAGAAATTCGAGGTCGAAAAGACCGATGCGGAATGGCGCGCGCAGCTGACGCCGCAGCAATACGAGATCCTGCGCCAGCAGGGCACCGAGCGCCCGGGTTCGAGCCCGCTGCTCAAGGAACATCGCAAGGGGATCTTCGCCTGCGCCGGCTGCGATCTGCCGCTGTTCTCCTCGGAGACGAAATTCGAGAGCGGCACCGGCTGGCCCAGTTTTTATCAACCGCTGGAAAACGCCGTCGGCAAGACCGAGGACCGCACCTTCGGAATGCTGCGGACCGAAATCCATTGCCGCCGCTGCGGCGGCCATCTCGGCCACGTCTTCGACGACGGGCCGAAGCCGACCGGCCTGCGCTACTGCATGGACGGTTTTGCGCTGGTGTTCCATCCGGCATCACCATCGGCAACCTGAAGCCTGCCCGGCAATTGTTGCCCGCCCGGCAATTGTGCCCCGGTCCTGGACCGGGGCATTTTCATTTAAGTTATTGAAATGAATGCTTTTTCCATATTGGCATAACGCTTGCGACAGTCTCCTTCGATTGCGGCCATGGTTGTGCAGATCGGCTGGCCGCCGGGATCGAATTTGGAGACGATGTTATGGGTATCTTCGATGCTCTCAATACTTCCGTGGCGGGTTTGCAGGCGCAGTCCTTCGCGCTCCAGAATATTTCCGGCAATATCGCGAATGCGCAGACCACCGGCTACAAAGGCATAGGCACCGCCTTCGTCGACCTCGTTCCGGACTCGACCACGCCTGACCGCCAGGTCGCGGGCTCGGTCACCGCTTACGCGCGCTCCACCGTTTCCTCGCAAGGCACCGTCTCGGCTTCCACGGTCGCCACCTTCATGGCGATCAACGGCGACGGCTTCTTCTCGGTGCAAAAGGCGGTCGGGATCACCGACAACGTGCCGGTCTTCACCGGCGTCACCGACTATACCCGCCGCGGCGATTTCCAGGTCAACGCCAACGGCAATCTCGTCAACGGCGCGGGCTATTATCTGATGGGCGTGGCGGTCGATCCCAAGACCGGAAACCCGCTCGGCAACGTTCCGCAGGTACTGCAGTTCCAGAACAACTTCGTGCCGGCGCAGGCGACCAGCGCCATTCAATACGCCGCCAACCTTCCGACCACGCCGACCACGCCGGCCAGCACCACCGCGCTTGCCGGCTCGCTGCTGGCCGCAGGTGCCTTGAACCCTTCCGATTTCGCTTCCAATCCGCTGCCGCTCGGCACGCCGGCAACGCCGTTCGGCGATGCGTCGGTGACCGGTGCCGCCGCCCAGAACAAGGCGTCACCGCCGGCGCCGATCACCGCGGCAACGACGCTGTCGGGCGCCTCTCCGAGCGACTCGCTGACGTCGGATTTTGCAGCCGGCGACCAAATCACGGTCGATGGCACGGTGTTCACCTTCGTCAACACCGGCTCGCCCGCCGGCACGGCCGGCACCAACATCGACATCTCCGATACGGTCGGGTCGCTGCTGACGGCGATCGGCGGGGTCACCGGCGTTGCGCCCACCATCAACGCCACCACCGGCGCGATCACGCTGCACACCGGTACCACGCAGGATCTCTCGGTCACCAGCTCGGCGCCGGGGTTTGCATCGCTCGGCTTCACCGCATCCATGACGGCGTTGCGCACCGGCGGCGGCACCGCCGGCACCGGCGTCGTGATCGGCAACGACCTGCAGACGTTTCAGAAAGAAACGATCTCCGGGGGCGCGGTGACGGCGTTCAACGCCGCCGGCACGCCGGTCAACCTGCAGATGCGCTGGGCCAAGACCGACAGCGCCTCGCTGGGCAGTCCGCATCAGGACAGCTGGAATCTCTTCTATCAGACCAATCCGGCCGCGAACGGCACCCAGGTCGGCTGGGTCAACGTCGGCACCACCTTCACCTTCGGCGCCAACGGCGCCTTGTTGAGCCCGACAGGTTCGGCGATCTCGGTCCCGAACGTCACCGTCAGCGGCCAGACGCTCGGCACCATCACGATCAATGTCGGCTCCGGCGGCCTGACCCAATACGCCTCCACCGGCGGCGCCGCCACCATCAACACCATTACGCAGAACGGCTATGCCGCCGGCCAGCTCCAGTCGGTCGCGATCAGCAACAGCGGTCTGGTCATCGGCACCTTCTCCAACGGCCAGAACCTCGATCTCGCCTCGGTGACGCTGTCGCACTTCAACGGCACCAATTACCTCAAGAGCCTCGACGGCGGCGCCTACGCCGTCACCGATCAATCCGGGCCGGCGATCATCGGCGCCTCCGGCACGATCTCGGGCTCGTCGCTCGAAGGGTCGAACACCGACATCGCCGACGAATTCACCAAGCTGATCGTGACCCAGCAAGCCTATTCCGCGAATACCAAGGTGATCACCACGGCCAACAGCATGGTTCAGGATCTCCTGAACGTGCTGCGCTGATTGTTCTGCAAGAGGTCGGCACGGCCTGACCTGAGGCGGCTATTATGAGTTTGGGTTCTGCTCTCGCCACTGCGATGTCCGGTTTGCGTGCAAACCAGGCCGCGCTTTCGATCGTGTCGTCGAATATCGCGAACGCGCAGACACCGGGCTACGTCACCCAGAGCAGCATCCAGATCGAGACCCTGACCGGCGACCTCGGCGCCAGTGTCAGCGTGGTCGGCGTCAACCGCCAGCTCAATCAGTTCATCCAGAGCCAGTTGCGGACCGAGACCGCCGGCGGCGCCTATGCCGACCAGATGGCCAACGTCCAGAGCCAGCTGCAGTCGGTGTACGGAACTCCGGGCGAAGCCGGCACTCTCGAAAACGCCTACTCGAATTTCACCACCGCGCTGCAAGGTCTGTCGACGACCTCGGGCAGCCAGTCGTCGCAGATCACGGCGCTGACGGCGGCGCAGAACATGGCGCAGCAGCTCAACGCGACGACGCAGGGCATCCAAACGCTGCGCTCCAATGCCGAGCAGGACATCAACATCTCGGTGGGCCAGGCCAACGCGGCGATGCAGCAGATCGCGCAGATCAACACCCAGCTGCAGGGATTGAAGACGACCGATCCCACCGCGGCGACGCTGATGGACCAGCGCGACAGCCAGATCGACAAGCTGTCGCAGCTGATGGATATCCGTGTTTCCACCAACAGCATCAACCAGGCCACGATCTACACCACGAACGGCGTCGAGCTGGTCGGCGCCCAGGCCTCGACGCTGAGTTTCAACTCGCAGGGATCGCTCAGCGCCAATTCGCAATGGAGCTCCAATCCGGCCCAGTGCACGACCGGCACCATTACCTGCACGCTGGCGAACGGCGCCAAAATCGACATGATCGCGACCAGCTCGATCAGCTCCGGCCAGATCGCGGCCGACGTGACGCTGCGCGACAAGACGTTGGTGCAGGCGCAGGCGCAGATCGATCAGCTGGCGGCGTCGATGGCGAGCGCGATGTCGGACAAGACCACCGCCGGCACCGCCGCTCCCGCCGCGCTCGCGCCAAAGGCCGGGTTCGATCTCGATCTGTCGAACGTGTTGCCGGGCAATACCGTCAATTTCACCTACACCGACGCGGCGACCAACACCCCGCACCAGGTGACGATCGTGCGCGTCGACGATCCGACCGCGCTGCCGCTATCGAATCCCAATGCAAATCCGAACAATCCGGTGATCGGCGTCAATTTTGCCGGCGGCATGGCGTCGGTCGTTTCGCAGCTGAACGCCGCATTCGGCACCTCCAACCTGGCGTTCTCCAACCCGTCCGGTTCGACGCTGCGCCTGGTCGACAACGGCACCGGCACGGCCAAAGTCAACGCGGCTTCGGTGACCGCGACGGTCACCTCGCTTGCGAGCGGGAACGCCCAGCTTCCGGTGTTTACCGACGGCAACCTGTTGTACACGGGCGCCATCACGGGGATCGGTTCGCAACAGACCGGGCTGGCGGGACGCATCACGGTGAACGCCGCGCTGCTCGCCGACCCCTCGAAGTTCACGATCTACAATACCTCGCCCCAGACCAACGCCGGCGATACCACGCGCCCGGACTATCTCTATTCGCAGCTGACGACGGGCACGTTCGCCTATTCGCCGCAGACCGGCCTCGGCACCGCTGCGTCGCCGTTCAAGGGAACGCTGTCGGGCTTCATGCAGCAATTCCTGAGCCTGCAAAGCAATGCGTCGACCTCGGCGACCCAGCTGCAGCAGGGCCAGGATGTCGTCGTCAACGCGCTGCAGCAGAAATTCAAGTCCGCCTCCGGCGTCAACATCGATACCGAGATGGCCAACCTGATCGCGCTGCAGAATACCTATGCCGCCAATGCTCACGTGATGTCCGTGGTTCAGACCATGATGACCAGTCTGATGCAGGTCCAGTTGTAAGGCGATCGATATGGCAATCAATAGCGTCGGTTACGGCACCACCATTCTCAATCAGTCGCTGCTGAACCTCAACAATCAGCTGACGACGCTGCAGTCGCAGCTGACCACGGGCAAGAAATCGACCTCCTATTCGGGGATGGGTGCCAACGAGGGATTCGCCATCGCGGCACGGGCGCAAATGTCGAATTTTTCGGCGTTCAGCGACACCATGAGCAACGTCAACACCACCATCGGCATCGCCAACACCGCGCTGCAGGGGATGGTCGATATCGGATCGACGGTTCTCAACAGCGCCAACAGTTCGATGCAGACCCTGAACAGCGCCGGACAGAGCATCGGCCAGCAAACCGCGACCTCCCAGCTCTCCTCGATGCTGGGCATGCTCAACATGCAGGCCGGCGACCGCTACCTGTTTTCGGGCGGCGCCATCAATACGCCTGCGGTCGCCTCGATCGACAACATCCTCAACGGAACCACCACCCAGGCCGGACTGAAGCAGGTGATTGCCGAGCGCCAGCAGGCCGATCTCGGCGCCAGCGGCCTCGGCCGCCTCATCGTCGCCACCCCGACGACGTCGTCGGTGCAGGTGGTCGAGGATGCCGCCGGATCGCCGTTCGGCCTGAAGCTGAGCGCGTTCTCATCCTCGCTGACCGGCGCGACCGTGACCGGTCCGGCGGGGTCGCCGTCGGCCGTTTCGATCAGCCTCGGCGCCACCAATCCCAACGACGGCGACAAGGTGAGCTTTGCGTTCAAGCTTCCGGACGGCACGACGGAATCGATTCAACTCACGGCCTCGAGCGCGACGCCGCAGCCGACCGGCAGTTTCGCCATCGGCACGACCCCGGCCGCCACCGCCGGCAACCTGAACACCGCGCTGACCGCGGCGATCCGCACGCTCGCCAATACCTCGCTGGTGGCCGCGTCGGCGATCGAGGCCGGCAGCGATTTCTTCAACGCGGCCGCGACGGTCACCGGAAGCCCGGTCACCAACAAGGCTGCGCTCCCGGCATCGGTCAGCGGTGCGACGCTGCTGTCGGGCGCCGCGGGCACGGACTCGCTGGCCACCAATTTTGCCGCCGGCGACACCATCACCGTCAACGGCACCTCGATCGCCTTTGTCGCCTCCGGCGCGACCGGCAACCAGCTCAACGTCACCGACAGCGTCCAGACGCTACTGACGAAAATCGATTCGATTACCGGCACCTCGACGCCATCGACCGTCAGCGACGGCGTGATCGCGCTGCACAACGACAACGGCACGGGCCTGTCGGTCACGACTTCGAATTCGGCCGCGTTCGCCGCACTCGGCTTCGGCGCGATCGCGACCCAGCCGCCGCTTGGGGTCGCGGGAACCCCGGTCATCAACCAGGCGACGACCCCCGCGCCGATCACCGGCGCGACGCTGCTGTCCGGTGCCGCGGGCACCGACTCGCTGACCGGAAGTTTCGCGGCCGGCGACAGCATCAGCGTCAACGGCACGCTCATCACCTTTGTCGCCTCCGGCGCGACCGGCAACCAGCTCAACGTCACCGACAGCGTCCAGACGCTGCTCTCGAAGATCGATTCGATTACCGGCACCACGATCCCGTCGACCGTCAGCGGCGGCGCGATCGCGCTGCGCAGCAATGGCGGGTCGAGCCTGACCGTCACGAGCACGAACCCGACCGCGTTCACGGCGCTCGGCTTCGCCGGCCCCGCGACGGCGACCCTGCCGCCGCTGCAGGTCGCGGCAAGCGTCGTCAGCAACAAGGCTGCGAGTCCCGCGCCGATCACCGGCGCGACGCTGTTGTCCGGTGCGGCGAACTCGGACTCGCTGGCGGCCAATTTCGCGGCCGGCGACACCATCACCGTCAACGGCACGCCCGTTACCTTTGTCGCCTCCGGGGCGGTTGGCAACCAGCTCAACGTCACCGACAGCGTCCAGATGCTGCTGACGAAAATCGATTCGATCACGGGCACCACGGCGCCCTGTCGACCGTCAGCGGCGGGGCGGTCACGCTGCGCAGCAACAGCGGTGCGAGCCTGACGGTCACGAGCTCGAACTCGGCCGCGTTCGCGGCGCTGGGCCTTGGCGCCGCCGCGCCGGCGACAGTGCCGCCGCTGCGGGTCAGCGGTTCCCCATTGGGCGCTGCGACGTCGCTGGTCAGCGGCACGCCGGCGAATACGATTACCTGGTACACCGGCGAAGCGGGTTCCGGTTCCGCCCGCGCCACGGCGATCTCGCGCGTCGATCAGTCCGCGACCGTGCAATACGGAATGCGCGCCAACGAGCAGGCCATTCGTTCGCAGCTTCAAACGCTGGCGGTATTCGCCGCGGTCACGACATCCCCGACCAATCCAAACGCGGCCCTGCAGGTCCAGGCGCTCAGCGAGCGGGTGGCGCAGAATCTTGCGCCTCAAACCGGGCAGCAAACCATCGAGGATATCCAGTCGGATCTTGCCATGGCGCAGATGACCATGAAGAACGCGCAGTCCCGGCAAACCACCGCCCAGGGCATGCTGCAGAGCATCGTCGACCAGGCCGAGAGCGTTTCTTCCGATCAGGTGGCGAGCCAGATCCTGGCGCTGCAGACCAACCTGCAGGCATCCTACCAGACCACCGCGATGCTCGCGCAGCTGAGCCTCACCAAGTTCCTCTAGGATCTCCGGCGCCATCGGCCGTTAGGTATTCGTTAACCACGTCTATTTACTGTTTGTTGACGACCAGGGCCGCGCCTGCCGCTTCGGAGCCGATCATGACCGACCAAATTCACCTCGTGGTGGCCACGCCCTGCTTCGGCGGCCAGGTCGCCAGCATCTATGCCGGCTCCATCTTCCATCTGCAGCGGGCCGTCCGGGCAAAATCCAACATCGACCTCTCGGTCCTGATGCGCGATGGCGACGCGCTGATTACAAGGGCGCGAGCCAACCTGGTGACGCTCTTTCTCGACGATCCCGCGGCGACCCACCTTTTGTTCGTGGACGCGGATATCGGTTTCACGCCCGACCAGGTTTTCCGGCTGATTGAATCGGGGGCGGACGTCGTGGCCGGCGTCTATCCCATCAAGCACGTCAACTGGGACAAGGCGAGGCGGATGCTTCAGTCCGACCGGCCGGCGACGCCGTCGGCCGCGCTCGACTACGTGCTGGAGATCGACAATCCGGACCATGTCGTCGCCGTCGACGGATTTACCCGCGTACGCTACGCCGGAACCGGCTTCCTGATGATCCGGCGTCACGTTCTGGAAAAGATGTGCCAGCATCCCGATTACGCGCCGCTGCAGTTCTTCCGCGAGCATTCGCTCGATGCGCTCGCCGGAAGTCCCAACCGCTTTGCGCTGTTCGATTGCATGATCGACCACGGCACCGGTACTTATCTCAGCGAGGATTTCGCCTTCTGCAAGCGCTGGACCGATATCGGCGGCGAAATCTGGGCCGATCTCGAGAGCCGTCTCGATCATGTCGGCCCATCGGTGTTTCATGGCGACGTCGCGTCGCAATTTGCCGCATGTGCAAGCGAAGTGCCGGCAAGAGCGGCGAATGCGGCATGAGGCCGTAGCTGCGCTGACCGCCGTGCTGCGCCCGCTGCCGCAGCGCCATCCTCCTCCTTATACACCATGTCCGGAGTTTTTACATGCAGCCCGATTCTGACGAACGGAGCGGAGTTTCCGAACCATCCTGCGCGGACCGGATCGGATTTGCCAGGCTCACGGCGTTGGCATTCAACGGAGTGGACCTGCGCCCGCTGCGCGACCAGTTGATTTCGAAAGTCGCCGGCGGCACGGCCGGCGCGGGCGAGGGGCTCGATCTGTCGCTGATCGCCCAGCTGCTCGGCGAAAAACAGATGGGCTTGTCCATTCAGGCGGAAGTGCTCGCCTTCCACCAGTTGTTTCGCTCGCCATGTTCGGCGCATCCGCCAAGGCTCCGCGTGCTTGCGCTCGCGGCCGCGATCGACATGGGCGGCAACACGCCGATCGAGTTCCTGCTGGAAGAATCCGGCATCGAGCTGAAGACGCTTTACGTCATTCCGGGCATCGGGATTCCGCTGCCGCTGCCCGAACATGACGTCGCGATCGTGATCGCTTCCGACAGCGAGGAATGCCGCGAGGCGCTCCGCATCGTCGAGGAGATGGCGCCGCGCTGGCCGCGGCCGATGCTGAATCCGCCGCGGCTTGTCTGCAACCTCGATCGCGACAAATTGCATCGTCTGCTGCAGGGCGTCGAAGGGCTGGATATTCCGGCGACGATAGCCGTGACGTCGACGCAGCTCGCCGATGTGGCGCGGGGAAATCTTTCGCTCGCGGACGTCGCAGCCGAGCTGCAGTTTCCCATCATCGTCCGGCCACGCGGTTCGCATGCGGGCGTCGGGCTCGCCAAGCTCGACGATCGCGCCGCGATCGAGCGATATCTCGCGGAACGAACCGAGCCGGAATTCTTCGTTTCGCGCTTCGTCGATTACGCCAATGAAGACGGGCTGTTTCGCAAATACCGCGTCGTCTTCGTCGACGGCAAGCCTTACGCCTGCCACATGGCGATCGCCGACCGCTGGGACATCTGGTATCTCAACGCCGGAATGTCCGACAGCGCGGCCAAGCGTCTCGAGGAAGAGACCTTCATGCGGACCTTCGACTTCGGCTTCGCGCGCCGCCACGGCACCGCGCTCGCCGGCATGGCCGGACGGATCGGTCTCGACTATTTCACGGTCGACTGCGCCGAGAACAAGCGCGGAGATCTCCTGATCTTCGAGGCGGACAATACCGCCGTCGTGCACGACATGGATTCGCCTGAGCTGTATCCCTACAAGCCTCCGCAAATGCGCAAGATTTTCGAGGCATTCGCGGCGATGCTGGCTGACCGCGCCCGGCAGGCGCGGGAGCGCGCGGCGTGACCAGGCTGTTGCGCGAACCGCCTCCGGTATCCGCGTCGAGCGAGACGCTCGATCCGAAGAACTGGGACGACATCCGCGCCCTCGGTCATCGCATGCTCGATGACATGATCGACTACGCCGCCGACATCAGGGATCGCCCGGTCTGGCAACCGATACCGGACAAGGTCCGCGCGCGGTTTCACGCCGCGCTTCCGCGTCAGGCTTCCGATCTCGGCGACGTCTATCGGGAATTCACCGACTTCATCGTTCCCTATGCGACCGGCAATGTTCATCCGGGCTTCATGGGCTGGGTGCATGGCGGCGGCACCGCGGTCGGCATGCTGGCGGAAATGCTGGCGGCCGGACTCAATGCCAATCTCGGCGGCCGCGATCACATGCCGATCGAGGTCGAACGCCAGATCGTCGAGTGGACGCGCCAGATGTTCGGCTTCCCCGGCAGCGCGAGCGGGATTTTCGTCACCGGCACGTCGATGGCCAATCTGATGGCGGTGCTGGTGGCGCGGACAACCGCGCTTGGACGATCGGTACGGCGGCACGGCCTCGGCGACGACGGCGCGCTGATGACGGCCTATGCCTCGACCGCCGCGCATGGCTGCATCACCAAGGCGATGGAGATCGCTGGATTCGGCAGCGATGCGTTACGCTGCATCGGGGTCGATCGTTGCCATCGCATCGACGTTGCAGCATTGCGCGCGCAGATCGCGCTGGACCGCAACGCCGGCCTCAAGCCTTTCCTTGTCGTCGGTTCGGCCGGAACAGTGGACATCGGCGCCATCGACGATCTGGCGGCGTTGAGCGCGCTGTGCCGCGAAGAGGGGCTCTGGTTTCATGTCGACGGCGCCTTTGGCGCACTCGCAATTCTGTCGCCGGAACTGGCGCCGCGGCTGGCGGGAATTGAAAACGCCGATTCAATCGCGCTGGATTTCCACAAATGGGGACAGGTGCCCTATGACGCCGGCTTCCTGATGGTCCGCGAGGGCGAGCGGCACCGCGACACCTTTGCCGCGCCGGCGGCGTATCTGCGCCGGGAAACCCGGGGGCTTGCCGCGAACTCGCCCTGGCCTTGCGATCTCGGCCCCGATCTGTCGCGGGGGTTCAGGGCGCTCAAGACCTGGTTCACCCTGAAGACCTTCGGCACCGATAAGTTGGGAGCCGTCATCACGCGCACCTGTGCGCTCGCGGGATATCTGGAAGCGCGGATCCTGGCCGAGCCGCGGCTCGAGCTGATGGCGCCGGTTCAGCTCAATATCGTCTGCTTTCGCTATCGCGCCGCGGACGCCAACAAAGTGAACGGCGATATCGTCATCGACATCCAGGAATCCGGCATCGCGGCGCCGTCGACCACGCTGCTCTCGGGGCAGCTTGCGATCCGCGCGGCGATCGTCAATCACCGCACCGACGCCGGCGACGTCGACGCGCTGATATCAGCGGTGCTGGAGTTTGGAGCGCAGCGGTCGTGTTGCGGCGATGGCCTCGTACTGCAGGTCGAGCAGTCGCCGCCGCTGGCGATGTAGGCCGCCTCTACAGATTTTCGAACGAAGTGGGCGCTCCGGTTCGCAAAGAAAACGCGTCAAAAAGGATGCAGAGCCTCGGTTCTGATGCAATCAGAATCCAGCCTCAGGCGGAACGCCGTTCCGTATCGGCGTCGGCGCGGACCGCTGCATTGCTGCGATCCCGGTTGAGGTCCAGCAGCGTCTTCTCGTAGGCGACGAGTTTCTTGGCTTCCTTCAAGGCCTGATACAGGTCGCCGTTCAGGATATGATTGTTGATGCCCTCGATAATCGGCCACGCGCTGGGCGCTGCGGTAACGATGTCGCGCACCAGGCTGAAATAGGTGCCGTGATTGACCTGCGGGTCGGGCAGGAGATACATCAGCTGCACGGCCAGGTAGACGAGCTTGGCCGGCGTGTCGGCGGTCTCCGGCGTCAGAATGTCCTTCTCGCGCAGGATCGGAATATTGTCGCCGTCGATCAATAGCCGGGCGCGCTGATCGGTATTGGTGATCACGCAGGCGCCGATGATGATCCGCTCGTGCGGCTTGAGCTCGACTTTCAAAGCCATGTCCGTTCTCCGTTGCCGCTTCCCGAGCGTCGGTCTTTAGGTCGTGCCGGATACGCGGCGATGCTTTTTGCCGATGCGGCGGTAATCCTTTCCTATTGCGGTTAACGCTTCGTAAACGAAACGGGCCGCGCAAAAATATCCAGCATTATCAATGCTGTTTTCGATTGGCGGATCGGTAAAACTACTGATTTGCGCGCTCCCTGCCTGGTCCGGAAAGCGGCAGCGCGATACCGATTCATGTTTTGTTAGATGCTTGGTTCCACCGTCGACCCGGTCGCCCGATCAAAAAAGATTGGGATGTGCGTCCTCCAGTTTCACACCAGAAAGGTATGAAAAATGACCGGTATTGTTCTTTCGGCATCGGTTCGCCAGAACCTGCTCTCCCTCCAGTCCACCGCCGATCTGCTCGTCGACCACCCAGAACCGCTTGGCCACCGGCAACAAGGTCAACTCGGCTCTCGACAATCCGACCAACTTCTTCACCGCGCAGTCGCTCAACAACCGCGCCAGCGACATCAGCAATCTGCTCGACAGCATCGGCAACGGCGTGCAGGTGCTGCAGGCCGCCAACACCGGCATCACCTCGCTGCAGAGCCTGGTCGATAGCGCCAAGTCGATCGCCAATCAGGTGCTGCAGACGACCGTCGGCTATTCGACGAAGTCGTCGGTTACCACCGACCGCGATAACCGGCGCGACCGCCGCGGATCTGCGCGGCACGCCTGTCGGCCTACACCAACAACACGGTGACCGGCACCGCAATTGCTGGCGCGACTGCCACCACAACCGCAGCTGAGCGCATCGACCTCGGCTATCACCAGCGGTCGGACAGCCTGACGATCGACGGCAAGACCATCGCGTTCACGAGCAGCAGCGGCAACACGATCGCGGCCTCCGGCGCAAACGGCTCGATCTGAGCACCGCGACGGTCGGCGACCTGCTCAGCGCGATCGATACGATCACGGGTGCGACCACTGCCTCGACTGCTTGGCGGCACCCAACTGACCCTGAGCACGGGCACGGCCCAGGATCTCGTCATCGGCGGCACCGCCGGCACGCTGACGAAGCTCGGTCTGACGGCGGCCACCACGGCACGCGGCGGCGGCACGACTGCTCTCGGCGGCCAGACCCTGACCATCGGCGCGACCGGCAACGGTACCGCCACCAACATCACCTTCGGCGATGGCACCGGCGGCACCGTCAAGTCTCTCAACGATCTCAATGCCACGCTGGCGGCCAACAACCTGCAGGCCACGATCGACTCCGACCGGCAAGATCATCATCACCACCACCAACGATGCGGCTTCCGCGACGATCGGTACGGTTGCCGGTACCGCCGCCGGCGCGCGGCAAGGCCTTCAACGGCTTCGACCGCCTGACCGGCTCCGGTCGCCGATTCGGACTCGCAGGCGCAATTGACCGGGCCAACCTGGTGTCGCAGTACAACAACATCCTGGACGCAGATCACCACCACTTCGCAGGATGCCTCGTTCAACGGCATCAACCTGTTGAACGGCGACACGCTGAAGCTGACGTTCAACGAAACCGGCAAGTCGACGCTGAGCATCACGGGCGTCACCTTCAACACCACCGGCCTCGGTCTCGCCAAGCTCGACTGCCGGTACCGACTTCCTCGACAACAGCTCGGCGAACAAGCGGCTGATCGCGTCGCTGAGCGCCGCCAGCACCACGCTGCGCACGGAGGCTTCGGCCCTCGGTTCGAACCTGTCGATCGTGCAGATCCGCCAGGACTTCTCGAAGAACCTGATCAACGTGCTGCAGACCGGCTCGTCCAACCTGACGCTGGCCGACACCAACGAGGAAGCGGCCAACAGCCAGGCGCTGTCGACCCGCCAGTCGATCGCGGTTTCCGCGCTGGCGCTGGCCAACCAGTCGCAGCAGAGCGTGCTGCAGCTGCTGCGCTGATCCTGAACGGCCAAAACAGATACCGAAACGGCGGGGGAAACCCCGCCGTTTTTTGTTTCGCAGATGCCGGCGCGGCGAGACCTCGCGAAGGCGTTACCGATGCGCGCCCGTTATGAAGGCGTTAATCAAACAACTTAAAGCCGCATTAACGTTAATTTAAAGGAGTCTCCGTAGAACTACGGACGTAAAACTAGGAAGGTTTCACACCATGTCCGGTATCGTTCTTTCGGCTTCAGTACGCCAAAACCTGCTCTCGCTGCAGTCGACTGCCGACTTGCTGGCGACCACGCAGAACCGCCTTTCCACAGGCAAGAAGGTCAACACGGCGCTCGACAACCCGACCAACTATTTCACGGCCCAGGGTCTCGATAACCGGGCGAGCGACATCTCCAACCTGCTCGACGGCATCGGCAACGGCGTGCAGGTGCTGCAGGCCGCCAACACCGGCATCACCTCGCTGCAGAAGCTGGTCGATAGCGCGAAGTCGATCGCCAATCAGGTGTTGCAGAGCCACCGTCGGCTATTCGCCGCAAGTCCAACGTGACGTCGGCGCCTGGCGATCGCGGCGCGCAACCTGCTGGCGATTTGCGCGGCACCGCCTTCGGCCTACATCTCAACGACAACACCCGGTGACCGTGCGACCGCACCACCAAGCTGGCGCGGCTGCCGCCAGCGACCGCAGCTGAGCGCATCGACCTGCGAGCCATCACCAGCGGCGACAGCCTGATCGATCGAACGGCAAGACCATCGCGTTCACGAGCAGCAGCGGCAACACGATCGCGGCCTCCGGCACAAGCCTCGGCATCGGTGAGCACCGCGACGGTCGGCGACTTGCTCAGCGCGATCGACACGATCACGGGTGCGACCACGGCCTCGACGCTCGGCGGCACCCAGCTGACCCTGAGCACGGGCACGGCTCAGGATCTTGTCATCGGCGGCACCGCCGGCACGCTGACGACGCTCGGTACTGACGGCGGCCACGCACGGCCTCAGCGGCGGCGGCGACGACTGCTCTCGGCGGCCAGACGCTGACCATCGGCGCGACCGGCGGCGGTACGCCGACCAACATCACCTTCGGCATCGGCACCGGCAGATCGTCAACTCTCAACCAGCTCAATGCCGCGCTGGCGGCCAACAACCTGCAGGCCAGCGTCGACACCGACCGGCGTGATCTCATCACCACCACCAACGATGCGGCTTCAGCCGACGATCGGCGCGATCGCCGGTACCGGCTGCCGGCGCCGGTCAGGCGTTCAACGGCCTGGTCGCTGCCGCCCGGTTCGCCGATCCGGACCTCGCAGGCCATCACGCGCCAACCTGGTGTCGCAGTACAACAACATCATCGCAGCAGATCACCACGACGTCGCAGGATGCCTCCTTCAACGGCATCAACCTGCTGAACGGCGACACGCTGAAGCTGACCTTCAACGAAACCGGCAAGCTCGACGCTCAACATTCCGGGCGTGACCTTCAACGACGACCGGCCTCGGTCTGTCGACGCTGACCGCCGGTACCGACTTCCTGGACAACAACTTCGGCCAACACGACGCTCACCCAGCTGAACACCGCGTCAGCACCACGCTGCGGACGGAAGCATCGACGCTCGGTTCGAACCTGTCGATCGTGCAGATCCGCCAGGACTTCTCCAAGAACCTGATCAACGTGCTGCAGACCGGCTCGTCCAACCTGACGCTGGCCGACACCAACGAGGAAGCGGCCAACAGCCAGGCGCTGTCGACCCGCCAGTCGATCGCGGTCTCCGCGCTGGCGCTGGCCAACCAGTCGCAGGCGAGCGTGCTGCAGCTGCTGCGCTGATCGCGAAGGCCGAAACGGATACCGAAACGGCGGGGGAAACCCCGCCGTTTT
Source organism: uncultured Alphaproteobacteria bacterium (assembly GCA_963721275.1). Lineage (GTDB taxonomy): Bacteria > Pseudomonadota > Alphaproteobacteria > Rhizobiales > Xanthobacteraceae > Bradyrhizobium. The sequence continues at coordinate 58,219 of CAVRIQ010000041.1, forward strand.
CCTGCTTTGACCACCAGGCCGCCCCGATACCGCAGAAGCCCGGTTTGCCCGGTTCCGGACAAATTTGATAACCATCGCTAACCATATTTTAAAGGCAGGCGACGTACAAAACTTGGGCAGTTTCGAATCCCGTCTGCTGCGCAAAGCCCTACCTGAGGTGATGGATGTCTCACGCCGCTCAAGCCTATGCTCGCACGTCGCAAACGACGGCTCCTCCCCGCGAAATCGAGGCGCAGGCGCTGCTGAAGGCGGCAAGACAGTTGCAGGACGTCCAGGCCAACTGGACCGGTCCCGACAAGAACATGCACAACGCGCTGCTCTTCAATCGCCGGCTGTGGTCGATCTTCATGAGCGCGGCCGAGACCAACGATAACCCGCAGCCGCTGGAAATTCGTCAGAACATCGCCAATATCGGCGTGTTCGTCATGAAGCAGACCATCGAAATGCAGATGAATCCTGATCCTGCGAAGCTGAAATCGCTGATCGACATCAACTGCAATCTCGCCGCGGGCCTGTCAGGCCGGGTCTGATGGCCCGGCCGTCCCAGGGAGTGTTATCATGGCCGATATGATGAGCATCCTGTCCACAGCCTACAAGGCTGCCGGATCGGTCGGGATCCCGTCGAGCACCAAGTATGTGGCGGTCGATCCTGCACTCTATCAGGGCACCTGGTCGGGAACGTATCCCGACAAGAAAACGTTCAAAATCACGGTGTCCCAAGTCAGCGGCTTCCACGCGCAGGTGAAATACGAAAGCGCCGGCACGGTGAAATATCAGAGCGTCCTGATCAAGGATCTGTCGTTCAGGGTCGGCGACACCAAGATGACGCTGACCAACAAGTTGGGAACGGCGCAGGTCAAGAACGTCGTCACCGATCCGGCGACCGGCTCCACCTATCTCGACACCGCGGTCGCCACCCGCAGCTGATTGGATCGCGCTTTCGAGCGCGGTGATAGCGGCTCGCTCCGGACAAAGCTCTCAAAAACGAAACATGCGGCCCCGGATCCGGTCGGAACCCGAGAGGCCTGATACCCTGCGGCCAGTCGTCACCTAGGCCTTGCGGTCGGTGGCCAGAATGCGGGTCGGCTCGCCCCTGGTCAGATCGAGCGTGTGGAAATAGGCGCGGCGGCGCAGCACGGCCTCGTCGGGATATTGGGCCACCACCGCCTGGGTGCGGTTATCGACGATCTGATAGACGATCGAAGCCGCGGCCTGATCGATAAACGCCTGATGCGAGACGAAATCGCTCGCCGCCTGCGTATCGTTGCGCACGGCCACGCTGGCGTCCACCGCCGTGACGCTTTGGCTCGCAGGCAATTCGGTCGCGACGGCGTTGTTAGCCGCGTCGCTCAGCGGCTGTACAACAGCCGTAGCAGCCGGCGCCCCCACCGGCCTGATGCTGAAATCCGTACTCATGGCAGCCTCCTGGCCTCCCTCGAGTCAAATCCCAACCCTCCATCGTGGGCAACTATGGACCGATACCTCTCAACGCTTTGTTAGAGAACGCGCTGAACGCCGTGCTGAAACCCGCGCGCGGAATTGATGAAAATTGTTCGTATTTTCCGGAGCGTTTTCGAGCGGAGTGGAAACCGGTTCGCGTGAAGAAAACGCGTCGAATAAAAAGCCGCGCCGCGCGATCACAGCGATCGGCTGACCGCGATCGGCGTCATGTGGCGCGGTCCCGGCGTCGCGCGCCTTCCGGCCGCCGTGTAGGTGTTTGGAATATTGCGCTGCTGCATTTCGGTGTTGACGCCGCGCACGATGCTTTCGGAAACCGCATGCGCGGTTGCGAGCACCGTGAGATTGATCTGCAGCATGGCGCGAAACGTGTCGTGATGACGGTGCAGCGTGGTCAGCAGCTCGGGCGCGGTCTGCGACAGGTATTTCTGGCTGGCCTTCAATTGCCCGACCGCATTGACGTAGCGGCGGGACAGCTCGGTCTTCTGCGGTTCCAACGCCATCGCCTCGCGCAGCTTGCCGGCGCGCACCAGTTCGGTTTCGCGCTCGATGACGCCGAGCAGCGCGCTCATGACCTCCATCAGGCTTTCGGCGAGCTTGCGCGCATCGCCGGGAGTCGAGGCCGATGGGGCCGGGGCGGGTGCCTCGCGCCGCAGAGGATTCTGATTCATGTCCGTTTTCCCCGAGGCTAGCTGGTGCGACCCGCCTGCTGCATGATCAGCGTGTGATAGACGTCTTGCGAAATGCCGACACCGCCGGCCTTGGCGAAGGATTTCGAATATTGCTCGGTCAGCATCGAACGCCACACGCCGGTGCCCGGCGTATCGCCGAACGGGCCTTCGCCCTTGATGCCGCTCGTCATCTGCGAAAACATCGAATTGAGGAACATCGCCTCGAAATCGGTCGCGGTGGCCTTGGCCTTGGCCTGCGCCTGCGGCGAGACCTTCTTCAGGGCCTCGGCGAACGCGGGATCGGGCCGGCCGTTGAACAGCGGCATGACGGCCTTGGCGGGCATGCTGCCGGGGGTGTTGTTGACGAGGCTCGATTGCATCACATCACCTCGATATCGGCTTCGATCGCGCCGGCGGCCTTGATCGCCTGCAGGATGCCGATCAGGTCGCGCGGTCCGATGCCGAGCCCGTTGAGGCCGTCGACCAGCTGCTGCAGCGAGACGCCGTCCTTCACCACCGCGAATTTCTTGCCGTCCTCGGTGACGCCGACGCTGGTGCGCGGCGTCACCACGGTTCGTCCGCGCGACAGCGGATTGGGCTGGCTGACCTGCGGGCTCTCGGAAATCGTGACGGTGAGATTGCCTTGGGCGACCGCGACGGTGGCGACACGGACGTCGCGGCCCATCACGATGATGCCGGAGCGTTCGTCGATCACGATCTTGGCGGCCATATCGGGCTCGACCTGCAACTGCTCGATCTCGGTCAGGAAGGCGACGACGTTGCCCTTGAATTCCGTTGGAATCGTGAGCTGCACGGTGGAGGGATCGATCGGCTCGGCGCGTCTTGACGCCGAGATAATCGTTGACCGCGGCGGCGATGCGCTTGGCGGTGGTGAAATCGGCATTGCGCAGCGCCAGCCGCACATTGGGCAAGCGGTTCAGCGCGAACTCGATCTCGCGCTCGATGATGGCGCCGTTGGCGATGCGGCCGACGGTCGGCACGCCGCGGACGATCTTGGCGGCCTCGCCCTCGGCCTGGAAACCCGAGATCGCGACCGAGCCCTGCGCCACCGCGTAGACGTTGCCGTCGGCGCCGAGCAGGGGGGTGACGAGCAGGGTGCCGCCCCGCAGGTCCTTGGCGTCGCCGAGCGCGGATACCGTGACGTCCATCCGCGTGCCCTGGGTGCCGAACGCGGGCAGATTGCCGGTGACCATGACGGCGGCGACGTTGCCGGTGCGGATGGTGGCGCCGCGGATGTTGACGCCCATCCGCTCGAGCATCGCCTGCAGCGATTGCTTGGTGAAGGGGATGTTGTTGAGGGTGTCGCCGGTGCCCGTGAGGCCGACGACGAGGCCATAGCCGATCAGCTGGTTCTGCCGCACGCCCTCGATATTGGCGAGATCCTTGATTCGGGAGGTCGCGGCCGCAGGGATCGCGGACAGCGCCAGCGCCAGCAGCGCCGCGCAGGCCACCCCAAAGATTCTCGCCGAACGGACGCTCACCATCCTCTGCTCCCCGCTGAGGTCTTCGCACCGGATCCGCGCGCCACTCCCATGACAGGCGATCCGGCATTAACTATGCGAGCGCCGTGCCATGCCGGCTTTCGGATCTAATATATTGATATTGCTGTATAATTTTTCGGTGCCGGTTCTACGGAAGGCGTTCCGCACTGGCAAAACTGGCCCCTGGCGGCAGATTTTGCCGGGTCGTTTACGCCCCGTTAACCATAAAAGGGCGAAGCTCGGCTAACAGGACCTCCGGGATTTCACCATGCGCATCTACGGACCGAACGGCACCACCCTCGGGTCTCCGGCGGGGAACGCCAAGCGGACCTCCGCGAGCGGCTTTTCCTTGCCCGACGCCGCTTCGGCCCCCGAGACCCGCGCCGCCTCCGCGCCCAAGGCGGCGGCGAACATCGATGCGCTGCTGGCGCTGCAGGGCATCGAGGAAGATCCGGCCGAGCGCCGCAAGCGTTCGGTGCAGCGCGGCAAAGGCGCGCTCGACGTGCTGGACGACCTCAAGATCGGGCTGTTGTCCGGCAATTTCGACGCCTCGACGGTCAGCCGGCTGCGGGATGCCGCCGCCAACCTCAAATCCTCCTCCGGCGACCCCGGCCTCGACTCGGTTCTGTCCGAGATCGAGCTCCGGGTCGAGGTCGAACTGGCCAAAGCCGGGCAATACTGAGCCCGGAACCGGCCGGCGGCCCAGGGCCTTCAAATTGCTCACAGGTTCCTGCCGGGAAATCCCGCAGTGCACCGCAACGCGGCTATCGCCAATATTGTCTGTCACATGAGGCCGCTATATAAGGCGCGCGCGGATGGACGCTTTCCATCTGCCTTGCACGTACAGATGGGCTGGCCTTGGAAAAGTTGAAGAACTATCGACCCTCCGAAAAAGAGCCTTTCATGAACGACCGCCAGCGCGATTATTTTCGCGCGAAGCTTCTGGCGTGGAAGGACGAAATCCTGAGGGAATCGCAAATCACCCTGCAGACCCTGCAGGAGGAGAACGTCAATCACCCCGATCTCGCCGACCGCGCCTCCTCGGAAACCGACCGCGCGATCGAACTGCGCGCCCGCGACCGCCAGCGCAAGCTGATCTCCAAGATCGACGCGGCGCTGCAGCGGATCGAGGACAACACCTACGGCTATTGCGAGGAGACCGGCGAGCCGATCTCGCTGAAGCGGCTGGAAGCCCGCCCGATCGCCACGCTCTCGGTGGAGGCGCAGGAGCGCCACGAGAAACGCGAGAAGGTCTATCGCGACGAGTAGGATCTGGCCGCCGCGTGCGGTCATTTTGTTGTTGGGGCCCCGGTTCCGGTTTGATCGGAACCGGAAAGGCTCCAGTCCGTCCCGCGGAGGCCGCCGATGACCGACATTCGCGCAGCCGCAGAAACCATCGCCGCCGCCCGCCGCAGCCGCACGCCGCTTGAGCCGCTTCCGGCCGGCGCCGCGCCGCGCACCGAGGCGGAAGGCTACCTCATTCAGGACGCGGTTCACGATCTCTTGGCATCCGATTTCGGCGCGCGCGTCGGTTACAAGATCGGCTGCACCAGCGCGGTGATGCAGCAATACCTCAATATTCCTCACCCCTGCGGCGGCGGCGTGTTTGCCGGCGGCGTGCACGACAGCGGCGCATCGCTGAACGCAAGGGATTTCGTCCGCGTCGGCGTCGAATGCGAAATCGCGGTGCGGCTCGCGCGCGATCTTGCGCCGAGCGAGGCGCCGTTCACGGCCGAGTGGGTCGCGGAGGCGATCGACGCCTATCATCCGGCGATCGAGATCGTCGATGACCGTTACGTCAAATGGGAGACGATGGGCGCGCCGACGCTGGTGGCGGACGATTTCTTCGCCGCCGGCTGCGTGCTCGGCCCGCCCGTGTCGCGATCGGCGGCGCCCGACCTGCTCGGGGTGACCGGCCGCGCGCTGGTCAACGGCGTCGAGGCCGGGCGGGGCACCGGCGCCGATGTGCTCGGCCACCCTCACCATGCGCTCGCCTGGCTCGCCAACCATCTCGCCGCCGATGGCAAAGGCTTGCGCGCGGGCGAGATCGTGCTGACCGGCAGCCTGGTGAAGACGGCGTGGCTCGATGCGGGCGGCGAGGTGATGATGGAGTTGTCGGGGTTGGGGAGCGTGGCAGCCAGGTTCGTCTGAGCCAGGTTCTTCCGAGCAGTGGCGCGCCGCGGTGCGGCACCACCAGGGACCGTCCTGTTTTTTCAATCTCGACATGACGGCCCTTGCGGGTGACAATCAGCTCTCGAAACCAAATCCGTGACGGCGAGGTCTCGCGCATGAGAACCGCATCGGCTTTGACGATCGCCGCCGCTTTGGCCGCGATCGCCGCGTCTTTTCCCGGACCGGCGCAGGCGCGCGACCGTTGGGCGGATGTCCCCGCCGAAATCGGCGTGCCCCCGGCCGGCCCCGCCGGATGGCTTCCGTACCGCTGCAGCGACGCCCCGGTCTACAATTTCTATCATGGCGCCTATTATCACGAGCCGCCGGCGCTCTATCTCGGCTACGCCTACCGGCCCTATTATCGATACACCGCCTATCGCGTCTATCCGCGAACCTATTTCTGCTCCGAAAGGTAGCGTCGCGAGCGGCGCTGCGGTCCGCCTGCGACAGCCGGCCTCAGGGACTCGACAGCAGCACCATGCCGTTGGTCTCGGTCACCTTCCTGAATCCGCGTGTTTCGGCGATGGCGTGGATGTAGTTCAGAATGGACGGGTGGGTGCGGTCCGGCGGATAGCAGATAGCGGTGCAGCCCTTCGATTGCTCGAATTGCGCTTTCAGCAGCTCCGTCATCGGCTCGGTGAAGTAGAAGAATCGCATCTGGTCCCGGTACGGCGCGAAGGCGGCGATGGTGTTGATATGGCCGTCGGCGCTGAAAACCGTGCAGCCGCGAACAAGCAGCGTTTCGATATTCCGGTTGAGCTCGAGCCCCAGGCCCCGGCCGAGCTGATCGTTCGCGAACCGTTGTTTCAGTTCCGCGTCGCCCTTGGCGAGCGGCAATGTCAGGCCGACCGAAAGAATGGCGAGACCAAGGGCCACGGCGGCGTCCGCAACCCGCCATCTTGCTTCACCCGGAAATACGCGTGTGGCGGTCATGAAAGCGCGCATGAGCGCATGGACGGGAATGAAGGCGCTGATCAGCAACAGCCCGAGAAGATTGCGCAGGTCGTAGCTTGCCGTGTTCGCCCACAACCCGAAGCCCACCAGCAACGGCAACGCCAGCCATCGAATGCGCGGCAAAAACGGACTTGAACAAAGGCCGGCGACCACCAGGATACGGAAAGGCAGCGTAAAGTTCGAATTGAGCAGCCTGACGGCCCGGGAAAGCCGCTCGCTCAACTCCGAGACCGGATAGTTCGGCATCCCGTGCACGGCAAGGTGGGCGTAATTCAACGCGTAGGCGGCGGCAAAAATCGAGACCAGCCCGGCGGCGGCCATGATCAATCTGTTTCGCTCTCCATGCCGGAGATATTTTGCGGCATCGGTGCAAATGGCGATGGCGACCGCAATCGCGAACAAGCCGTATAATGGCTTCGTCGCCGCGGCGATCAGCACCAGCCATAGCGACAGCAGAACGCCCGTGATCTGCTCCCGGGCGAACCGGCCCGCGGGCGCGCTGGTGACAAACAGCACCACGCCCGCAAAGCCGAAGACCGCCGCGATCCAGTCGGGGTAGGCCTGCTCCAGCGTGGACCGCAGCCACGGTTCCTGAATTTCCGCCACGAACCATGTGAACACGAGGCCCGGCGCCAGCGGGCCCCACCAGCTCACGCGCCCCAAATTCATCGCGTTCAGGGCGATCGGCGCGACGATGAAAACGATGTAAATGTAAAACGCAAAATACTGTTCGACCGAGCCGGTGAAGATGTAAGTCACCGCCCAGATCGTCGGCACGAATTGCGGATAGCCGTAGGAGGCGATCGGAAACGATCCCTGCGACCAGATCAGCGCCCAGCGGTTCCAGCTCACCGAAACGTCGCCGGCGTCGAATATGTTGGGAACCCCGTGCCGCCAGACATTGATGTAGGTGATGCCGAGCACGAAAATACTCGACAGCAGCCAGGCGAGGTCCGACGGCAGCACGGTCGAAGCGCCGCGGTCGGCCGCCACGCCCCGTCGGGCGCGTTCGCGCATTGTTGCAACGATCGCAATGGCGATGAGCGCGGTGGCCGCGGCGCGGTAGGTCAGCAACGGATTCAGATGCAGCGCGGCGATCAGCGTCACCAGAACATGGTTGGCGGTCAGGCTGCCCAAAAATACCACGAACCAGCGCTGCGGGAGATCCGGAATATCGAGGGCGCGGACCAGCACCAGGCCCGGAACGACAAAGACAAAAAATATCGCAAGCAGCCCGTTCAAATAGACGGGCGCGAAGCCAATCAACCCCGGCATCTCCAAAAAAAATCCCCCACCAAGGCGTGCACGGTATCGCGGCTTCAACCGGATATCAAACGCGGGAGTGCGATCGGCCATGGATACGGCTTCGCGATCCCGCGGCGCGTTGCGCCCGGGTTTTGCAAAATCTTCCGCCCCCAAAGAGGGCGTGGGGAATGCCGGGTGCCCAGTGCACCCGCAGCCTCGTGTGCGAAGTGGTAGTGCAACATGCACACGAGTATTCACAGCGGTCGCACCGGAAATCACCCGGCATCCCCGCACGCAATGGTTTTAACGGCTTCCTTCGTACTCTCCCCGGTGATCGGGCTTTTTTGTCACCGTCGCTGGCAGCGCCTTGGCTGCCAACTTGACGCCAGCGTCGAGGCGTCAGGACCACACGACTTCTCCGTCCGCAAGCAAAACGCTGTCGTCTCAAGCGCCGCCCGCGTCCATCGCATCCAGCCCCGCGTCCGTGACGATCGCGATACGCCCCTCGAGTGGGGTGGACAGCTGCGGATATAGAGTGATTTGCGGTTTCTGAAAATCAGAATATTTTTTCAAAAGGGGCTGGACAAGACGGGCAAATCAGTGCCGCTGCGTGCGCGCCCCGCGGCCTCGTGGTTCGACCGGCACGATGTCCTTTTTGAGAATGCAGATGCGGTGCAATGGCACCGCCATATAATTCCGCCTTTTTCCCCGGCGCAACGTTTGGCCGGCGCAGCAGAGATGCGCTATGCTGACGCCTGTTCGCTCGGAAGAGAAGCCAGGAGTTGGCGCGCGAAACTCAACCGCCACGGGGCAGCATCGATGATGACTTTACCGGAGCTGGCGACGGACGCGCTGGAAGAGTTTCTCGGCGCCTATATGCGCCGCCGCTTCGGCTCCTCGCAGGCACGGCTGGTGGAGATCGTGCCGGCCGCCGCCCGCGTGGCGCTCGAATGCATCGGAAACAGCGACGCGCTCTACCACAATGTCGAGCACACGCTGCTGGTCACGCTGGCGGGGCACGATATCCTGCGCGGCCGCGCGCTGCACGACAAGATCAACGCCGACGACTACGCGCATGTCATCATGGCCTGCCTTTTCCACGACATCGGCTATGTGCGCGGCCTGTTCAAGGAGGACGATTCGGACGGCTATGTGATCGATGCGGCCGGCCGCAAGGTGACCTTGCCGCGCGGTTCCTCGGACGCCGGGCTGATGCCCCACCATGTCGACCGCTCGAAGCTTTACGTGCTGCAGCGGATCGAAGGCCTTGCGCCGCTCGACAGCGAGCGCATCGCCGTGCGATCGAAGGCACGCGGTTTCCTCCCGAACCCGGCCAGGAATGCGGCGCCGAGGCGTCGATCGTCCGGGCGGCGGATTTCATCGGCCAGCTCGGCGATCCCAACTATCTGCGGAAATCCAACGCGCTCTACCATGAGTTCGAGGAGGTCGGCATCAACCGCCAGCTCGGCTATGATTCACCCGCCGACATCGTCAACCGCTACCCGCAATTCTACTGGGACAGCGTGGCGCCGCATATCCAGACCGAAATACGCTATCTCAACAAGACCTCGAGCGGCCGGCAGTGGATCGCGAACCTCTACAGCAACGTCTTCCGCGCCGAACGCGATATCTCGCTGTCGGGACCGCAGCGCTGATCCGTGTTTTTGAATGCACTCTACGTTTCCCTTGGGGGGCGCCAAACTCCCTAGACCGCTCGCCAGTGGTCCGGCTTCTTTCTATCGTTGAGGTGGCGAACCCGGGCGACGTGAGGCGTGTGGCCATTCTCTTTTGCCCAGTCAATCGCTTCCTTCTGGGTTTTGAACGTGCCGAGGACGTGGTCGGCATGATCTTCGACGACGTAATCAGCGATCGCGCCTCCCTCAGGTCTCCCCTTCGGACGTGCCTCGACAAAGACAGCAGCCATCTCAAAAACCTCCTCGTTGATTGGTACAGTGTCGCACAATTCGCTCCCTTGGTGTGAATACAAAACCCGACTGCAAAAGCGGATCACTGGCGGCCGAATTCGCTGGGTTTATCAGGGCTGAAGCGCTTCGACGGCGGTTCCCGCCCAACTGTACCAATAGGACAGGGGCCTTCCCCAAAACGATCGCGGCCTCCGGCAGGGGAGCTGACGGAGGCCGCGTATTACATCGCATCGCGCCTAGGTTCGCGATGTGATGTGGGAGCTCTTGAAAGACTCTTTAGTTGGGCATGACCTTGTCCAAAAACCGGTTCCCATCCCGGATCAGGTCCGGGACATGCGTTTTGTGATTGTTGACTAGAACGGCAGCAGCACGTCCATCACCTGCTGGCCGTAGCGCGGCTGCTGCACGTCCGAGATCTGGCCGCGGCCGCCATAGGCGATGCGGGCCTGCGCGATCTTCGAGGAATCGATGGTGTTGTCGCTCTGGATATCCTCCGGCCGCACGATGCCGGCGACGATCAGTTCGCGGATTTCGTAATTGACGCGGATCTCCTGCTTGCCCTCGACCACGAGGTTGCCGTTCGGCAGCACCTGCGTCACCACGGCGGCGACGTTGGTCTGCAACGCTTCCTGGCGGTTGATCGAACCCTTGCCGTCGCTGGAGGCCGTGGAGTCCGCCGTCAGCAGGCGGCCGGGCAGCACTTTCTGTGCCTGAGCGCCCAGCGTCTTGGCGCCGGCGAAGTCGGTGATGCCGGAATCTTCCTTGTTGGTGCGGCTGCGCTGGGTCTCGTTGGCGAAGTTGGCCTTGTCGGTGATGTTGACGGTCACCGTCAGCAGGTCGCCGATGCGGGCGGCGCGCTGGTCCTTGAAGAAGGCCCGGGAGCCGTTCCGCCACAGCGAGTTGGCGTTGTACGACACCGTCTCCGGTTTCGGCATCGGCATCTGCACCGGCTTGTAGCCGGGCTGCGCCGTCGGGTTCTCGATCGCCGCGAGCTTCGGCTGCTCGCCGATCTGCGACAGCCGGTCGATCGACGAGCATCCGCTCGCGACGCAAAGGATCACCAGCGACGCGCCGGTCAGCAGGATACGGTTACAACGGGACCTGAACATGTACATTACTCGGCTTTTGGAGCGGCGGATGGCGTGGCGGTGGCAACGGCGACGGGGGCAGCGGTTTCATCCGACCGCAGCGACGACATTCGATGCGGCGGAAGCGACGGGGCGGCATCGGCGACCGGCGCGAGGCGGGGCGTTGCGACCGAAATCGAGACCTGGCCGCGGCCGATCACGGTGCCCGTCACCGTGCGCTTGGATTGCAGATTGAGCACGCTGACGACGTCGCCTTCGGTGCCGCCCTCCAGCGCCTTGCCGCGAATGGTGAGGTAGAGGCCGGCGGCTTCATAGATCAGCGTGACGGTCTGGTCGCGCGTCACCAGGTCGGGCTTGACGAGGTCTCCGGCCTTCAGCGCCTGGCCGGCGCGAAGCTGGCGCCGCGCCTGCATGCCGATCGCGCGGCTGCGGCTGGCGCCGTCGGCGCCGACTTCCGCCTTGGGGCGCCGCTCGACCACGACGTCGGAGGCTTTCAGGATTTCGTTGCGGTCGATGCTGCGCGCCAGCACCGCGGCCTCGACCGTCTCGATCACGCTGCCGGTGAAGCGCAGCCGCGTCGGCGCGGGAGCGTTTTCGTTGGCGATATCGAAGGTGACGTCGAAGCGGCCGCCGCGGGAATCGTAGCGGGCCGATACCGGCTGCATCGTCCCGGTGTTCGACGCGTCCAGCCTCAGATCCTCCACGTCGCGGTCGAAGGTCAGGCTGAGGTTGGCGGCTTCGCCGAGCCCGCTGCGATGTTCCAGCGCCTGCGCCACCTGCGTCTCGATTTCCCTGGCATCGATGGTGCGCGCGAGCCGCGTCACCGTGATCTGCTGCAAATTCCGCGTGTCGACGCCGATCACCTGATGCGCGCGCAGCGCCGAGAGCACCTGCGCGGTCGGCAGCGTGCCGGTGGTGCCGAGATCGGGCGCGCGGTAGATCGCGATCTGCGCCGCGCTGCCGGCGTTGTCGAGAATATCGCCGATCCGCACCACGTCGCCGGAGACGTTGACACTGGCGCGCAGCACGGGGGCGGCGATGACGTCGCCGCTCGTTTGCGCGAGCGAAGCGGTCGCGGTGCCCGCGAGCAGGGCGGCGGCGAGGAGGAGGGAGGCGAGCTTCATCGTCATTCTCCTCAGCGGAACAGCGCGGCGGTGGATTGCAGCATCTGGTCGGCGGCGCTGATCACCTTGGCGTTCATCTCGTAGGCGCGCTGGGCCGCGATCAGGTCGGAGATTTCGGTCACGACCTCGACATTGGCCTGTTCGAGGTTGCTTTGCTGCATGTCGCCGTAGCCGTCGGCGTTGGCGATGCCGTCCTGCGGCGCGCCGGAGGCCGGCGTATCCGTGAACAGGTTGTCGCCGATCGGCTGCAGGCCGGCCTTGTTGATGAAGCGCGTCAGCCCGATCTGGCCGATGTTGCTCGGCGTCGTCGATCCCGGCAGCACCACGGTGACCTGGCCCTGGGCGTTGATGGTGATGCCGGTGGAGTTCTGCGGGATGGTGATGGTCGGCTGCACCGGATTGCCCTGCGCGTTGACGATGCGGCCCTGCGCGTCCATCTGGAACGAACCGTCGCGGGTATAGGTGTAGGTGCCGTCCGGCATCTGGATCTTGAAGAAGCCTTCGCCGCGGATCGCGATGTCGAGGTCGTTGCCGGTCGCCGACAGCGTGCCCTGCGTCATCAGCCGCGGCGTGCCGACGGTCTTGACGCCGCCGCCGATGTCGACGCCGACGGGGAGGATGGTGCCCTGGTCGGAGGCCTGGGCGCCGACCCGGCGCACATGGTCATAGATCAGGTCCTGGAACGCCGCGCGCTGCTTCTTGAAGCCGGTGGTGCGCAAGTTGGCGATGTTGTTGGAGATCACCTGGACGTTGAGTTCCTGGGCCGCCATCCCGGTCGCCGCGGTATAAAGTGCGCGCATGGGTCTGTATCCTTATGCCGGAACGTCGGCGAGTTTTTCGATCGCGGATTTGTTCAGGTCGCTCTGCTGCTGCAGCATGTTGGCGATCTGGGTGTAGGTGCGCGTCACCTCGATCATGCGGCTCATTTCCGTGACCGAGTTGACGTTGGACTTTTCGATGAAACCCTGCTGCACCTTCGAGGTGGTGTCGGGCTGCGCGGTGGCGGTGCCGGCCGAATAGAGGTTGGTGCCTTCCTTCTGGAGCCGCTGCGCGTTGGCGAAACTGACGATCCGCAGCTTGCCGCGCACCGAGTTGATCCGGTTGACGCCTTCGAGCACGGTGATGTTGCCGTCGGAGGCGATCGAGATGTCGTGGTCGGTCGGCTGGAACACGATCGGGCCGGAGCTGCCGAGCACGGGATCGCCGGCCGGCGTCACCAGCTGGCCCTGATTGTTGATCTGCAGGCCGCCGTCGCGGGTGTAGCGCTCGCCGGCCGCGGTCTGCACCACCAGGAAGCCGCTGCCGTCGATCGCGACGTCCAGCGGATTCTTGGTCTGCTCGGTGGCGCCCTGCGAGAAGTCCTTGAAGGTGCCGTTGTCGAGCACGTAGGAGACGGCGCGGTCGCGGCCGATGAAATTGTCTTCATGCGCGCCGGTCTTCAGGTATTCCTGAAACAGCGACTTGTCGGCCTTGAAGCCGTTGGTGTTGACGTTCGCGACGTTGTTGGCGACGACATCCATCTGCCGTTCCAGCACCATCTGCCGCGATAGTCCGATGAGAAGCGCATTCTCCATCGGTGGTTCTCCCCTCTGACGAACCGCATTCAGCTCTCCCAAGCCTTCCGCGGATCCTGCGAACCGCAGGCTCTCCCAAGCCGCCGTTCGCGTTCACTGGAGCGAAAGCCGTGCCAAGTCGGAAAATGCTTGTTTGATAATGGGTTAGCTGTTTCGGCGGCGCCATGGCGGGCGGCAGAAAGGTCTTGTTGACCATGTTTGCCCGGCAACTTTTTCCCACCTGGCGGGCAAAAGAAAGGTTCCATTAACCATTATTACCTTAGCGTCACCATCGACAGAGCGCGTGTGCGCTGGGGGCATTTGTATCGCGTCAGTGGCCTGCCTCGCGGCATCGAGTTCATTTTCCTTGAGACCGGACCGGGCGGGGCGATGGCGGACAGCGAACAGGCGGACGGCGCGGCGGACGGAATCGCGCCCGCACCCGCTCCCAAAGGCAAACTCAAGCTGATCATCGCGGTCGTCGGCCTGCTCGTCATCATCGGCGGCGGCACCGGGATCTGGTTCCTGTTCTTCCGCCACCCCGCCGAGGAAGTGCACGCCGAGGCGCCGGCGCCGAAGCCGCCGTCTTTCGTCGAGGTGCCGGACATGCTGGTCAACCTCGTCGTCGCTCCCGGCGAGCGCGTGCAATATCTCAAGGTCAAGCTCGTGCTCGAGGTCAAGGAAGAGAAGGTGGTCGAGGCGATCAAGCCGTCGATGCCGCGCGTCACCGATATCTTCCAGACCTATCTGCGCGAATTGCGCCCGACCGATCTCAACGGTTCGGCCGGGCTGTTTCGCCTCAAGGAAGAGCTGACCAAGCGGGTCAACGCCGCGGTCGCGCCGATCCAGATCACCGCCGTGCTGTTCAAGGAAGTCGTCGTTCAATGACCGGACGGATCTGACAACATGGCGGGCAACGATCCAGTCGACCAGGATGCAATTGCAGCCCAGTGGGAAGCCTCGCTCGATTCGGAGGATCCCGCGGAGGCCGCGGAAGCGGCTGCGGCCAATGAACTCTCCGAAACCATGGCGGTGCAATGGGCCGCCATGGTCGAGGACGGCAGCCGCGATTTCGGCGGCGGCAAGAACGGCGGCGAGCGGGTCCTCTCCCAGGAGGAGATCGACAATCTGCTCGGTTTTTCCGCCGGCGAGGTCAATCTCGACGATCATTCCGGCATTCGCGCCATCATCGATTCGGCGATGGTGTCCTACGAGCGTCTGCCGATGCTCGAAATCGTCTTCGACCGCCTGGTGCGGCTGATGACGACCTCGTTGCGCAATTTCACCAGCGACAACGTCGAAGTCTCGCTCGACCGCATCACCTCGGTGCGGTTCGGCGACTACATGAATTCGATCCCGCTGCCGGCCGTGCTCTGCGTGTTCAAGGCCGAGGAATGGGAGAATTTCGGCCTCGCCACCGTGGATTCCAGCCTGATCTATTCGATGATCGACGTGCTGCTCGGCGGCCGCCGCGGCCAGACCTCGCTGCGCATCGAGGGCCGGCCCTACACCACGATCGAAACCAATCTCGTCAAGCGGCTGGTCGAAGTGGTGCTGGCCGATGCCGAGCAGGCCTTCCGGCCGCTGTCGCCGGTGGCCTTCAGCATCGACCGGCTGGAAACCAATCCGCGCTTCGCCGCCATCAGCCGGCCCGCCAACGCCGCCATCCTGGTGCGGCTGCATATCGACATGGAGGACCGCGGCGGCAATATCGAGCTGCTGCTGCCTTACGCGACCATCGAGCCGATCCGCCCGGTGCTGCTGCAGATGTTCATGGGCGAGAAATTCGGCCGTGATCCGATCTGGGAAGGCCACTTCGCGACCGAAGTGGCCCAGGCGCAGATTTCGGTCGATGCGGTGCTCTACGAGGCCGAAATTCCGCTCAAGCAGCTGATGAAGCTGAAGGTCGGCGACACCCTGCCGCTCGAAATGCGCGCCGACGCGCTGGTGGCGGTGCGGTGCGGCAACGTCACCCTGACCGAAGGGCGGATGGGGCGCGTGGGCGACCGCGTCGCGATTCGCGTCACCAAGCAGCTGCGCAAGCCGAATACCACCTTCGCGATGTTCGAGAAGGCCGATGAGCAAAACAAGGCATTGGAGGCCCAATGAGTCATTCACTCGGAATTGCAATCGAGAGTCTGGTGGCAATGTTGCTGATGCTGACCATCGGCTACTGCATGGTGCTGAACTCGCGGCTGAAACGCCTGAAGGCGGATGAGCATTCGCTGAAGGCGACGATCGCCGAATTGATCACGGCGACCGAAATCGCCGAACGCGCGATCGGCGGCCTCAAGCATACCGTTCGCGACGTCAACGAGCATCTCGGCAGCCAGCTCACCGCGGCGGAGCAGATGTCGGAGCTTTTGAAGAAGCAGCTCGCGGAAGGCGACAACGTGTTCCGGCGGCTGTCCAGGATCGCGGTCGCCGCGCGGCCCGCGGCCGACGCGGAACCGCCCGCGGAGCCCAAGGTCTCGTCGGCCAAGGCCGTTGCCGCGGCGGCCCAGGCATTCTCCGACCGCAGAAGGACGAGTGGCCTCGCCGCATGAAATCCTTTCGTGACATTCGCGTCATTCCGGTCGTGCTGGTCGCAATCGCGGGGCTTGCGGTGCTCAAGATCGCCGGCCTCGTGATCGACGGCGGCTACGTGTTCGACTACCAGGCGCAACCGGCCAAGCCGTCGTCCTGGGCGCAGGAAAACTTCAACTTCCCGGGCGGGAACGCGGCCGACCCCGCCGACATCACCGGGTCGGTTCACGAGAAGCCGAAGGAGGAGGCCGCCAAGCCCGCTCCGGCTCCCGCCGCGCCGGAAGTGGCGAAGCCCGAGGGCACGGTGATCTATCCCGAGCAGAGCCCGGCGATGTCGCCGTCGGAGCGCGCGATCCTCGAGCGGCTGCAGTCGCGGCGCCAGGAGCTCGAGGCGCGGTCGCGCGAGATCGACATTCGCGAAAGCCTGCTCAAGGCGGCCGAGAAGCGGATCGAATCCCGCGTCGAGGAAGTGAAGGCGGTGGAATCCCGGATCAGCACCGCGACCCAGCAGAAAACCGAGACCGATGCCGCCCGCTTCAAGGGCATCATCACCATGTACGAGGGCATGAAGCCGAAGGACGCCGCCAAGGTGTTCGACCACCTCGAAATGCCGGTGCTGATCGAAATCGCCACCCAGATCGCGCCGCGCAAGATGTCCGATATCCTCGGCCTGATGACGACGGAGGCGGCCGAGCGGCTCACCGTCGAAATGGCCCGGCGCGCCGGCTCGGATAAATCCGCTTCCGCCTCCGCCGCCGATCTCCCCAAAATCGAAGGCAAGATGCTGCCGCAGAAGACCAATTAGCGGGATATTTAACAGGACCTTAATTCGCCAATTCTAGGATTCGAGGCGCGGGGTGAGGGCGTCCCGCCGCATGTGATCCTTGAAGCTGAAAGACCCGTGGGAATGGCGCGAACGGCTGCCGCTGGATTTTGGTTGCAAGCCCGCGCCTGCGCGCGGGCGGCACGGCGTTGCCTGCTCCGCCCCTCGTCGCTGGCCGCAGCCCTGGTCCTGATCGGCCTGACCCTTCCCGGCGCCTGCCGGGCGGCGGATCCGGTCAGGGGCGAGGCGACGTTTTCCGCGGCCGGCGGGTATGCCCGGCTGGTGCTCAAGCTCGACCGCGATGTCCCGTCCGAAGTGGTCACCGCCGGCTCGATCCTCGTGATCAGATTTGCGCATCCGGTGGATATTCCGGTCGACAAGCTGTCGGAGGCCGTGCCGGATTACGTCAATTCGGCGCGGCGCGATCCCGACGGCTCGGCGATCCGGCTGTCATTGGCGCGCCGGGTGACCATCAATACCATGACCGCCGGTGAACGGGTGTTCGTCGATCTCTTGCCCAACTCCTGGAACGGCCCGCCGCCCAGCCTGCCGCAGGAGGTGGTCCGGGAGCTTGCCGAGCGCGCGCGGGTCGCCGAGCGCGCGCTTCGCCTGCAGCGCGCGGAGGCAGAGGCGAAGAAGCGCCCGCCCATACGCGTGCGCACCTCGGTGCAGCCGACCTTCGTGCGTTTCGTGTTCGAGATGCCGGACGGCGTCGGCGTGTCGTCGGTGCTGAACGACCAGAAACTCTCGCTGTTGTTCAACGCCTCGCTCAGCTTCGATCTGGCGGACGCCAAGGAGGCGGCGCCGCCGAACATCGCCTCGATCGATCAGAAGATCGAAGGCGACGCCACCGCGGTGATGATGACGCTGATCGGCGATGTCGACGTCCATTCCTTCCGCGAGGACAAGAACTACATTATCGACGTCGCCTTCCAGCAGCCGCAGAAGCCGGCGGCGTTGCCTTCGCCCGCGGCGGATGCCTCGCATGGTCCGGCGTCGGCCGCACCGGCCGCAGCCCCGCCCGCGCGGGTCGCGGCGGCGAAGCTCGCCGCGCCGGCGGCACCGCCGCGAAAATCAACTCCAATCGCGTCGCCGACCTCGGAGTTGATCGCCAAAGAGGCCAACATCGAAATCAATCCCGAGACGGCGCCGAAAGCACCGCCTGTCTCCGAGCCGCCGAAATCGGAAGCGCCGAATTCCGAACCGCCGAAATCGGAGACCGCGGCGAAGGAAAATGCGGCGCCCGCGGCGGAGCCGCCGCAGGCAACGACGGCCGCCGCAGTGGCGCCGGCGGCCGACACCAGACCGGCACCGGCGCGCATCGCCGGCACCGGCGCAACCGGCGTGACGGCCACGCGAACCAGCGAAGGCCTGAACCTGACGTTTTCGTTTGCCGCGGCGACGCCGGCGGCATTGTTTCGCCGCGCCGACGCGGTGTGGCTGGTGTTCGATTCCCCAAAACCGATCGACGTCGAGCCGATCCGCAGCAAGGGCGGGTCGATCATATCGGACGTCAGCACATTTGCGCTTGATAAGGGGCAGGCGATCCGCATTCGCCTCAGCCGCCCGCAACTGCCGTCGCTGACGAGCGACGACGACGCGGGCGGCGCAAGCTGGACACTCAATTTTTCCGACACGCTGCGCGCGCCGAGCCGGCCGCTGGTGGCGATCCGCAACATCGCCGATCCCTCGCTGGCCAATGTCATGGTGCCGCTCGCCAAGGCCGGCCGCCTGCATCGGCTGGTCGATCCGGACGCCGGCGATACCCTCATGGTGGTGACGGCGGGGGCGCCGGTTCGCGGCTTCATCAAGCGGCAGGATTTCGTCGAACTGTCGCTGCTGGAATCCGTCCACGGGGTCGCGGTCCGTCCGAACTCCGACGACATCACCGTGGAAATCACACCGGACAAAATCATCCTCGGCCGGCCCGGCGGCCTGACGCTGTCATCGGCCGAGGTCGGCGCCCAGCGCGCGACATCGGCGGCTCGTCCGGTTTTCGATCCGTCGGAGTGGAGCAAGGGCCAGGAGGGGAACTTCGTCGCGCGCCAGGACGAACTGATCGCCGCGGCGGCGGCAGCCGAGCCCGGCCGGCGCATTCCGGCCAACCTCGATCTCGCCCGTTTCTACATGTCGCGCGCGATGTACCAGGAAGCCAAGGGCGTTCTCGATCTCATCCTCGTCGGCGCCAAGCCGGGTCTCGAGGAACCCAATGCGCTGATCATGCGCTCGGTCGTCAACAGCCTGATCGGCCGTCCCGACAAGGCGCTGAAAGATCTCAATAACCCGGTGATCGGCAGCAACTACGATTCGCAATTGTGGAAGGCGCTGGCCTCCGCCCGCCAGGGCAAGTGGGCGGACGCGCGGGAGAAATTCAAGAACGCCGAAGTGGCGATCCCCCCGCTGCCGACCGATCTGCAGCGCATTTTGCTGGCGGATGCGATGCGTGCTTCGCTCGAGGTCAAGGATTTTCCCGGGGCGTCGAAGCGCAGCAGCGAACTGGATGTCATCGGCGTTCCGCCCGACATGCAACCCGCGATCGCGCTGCTGCGCGGCTGGCTCGCCGAGGGGCTCGGACAGGACAAGGACGCGCTGGACCAATACAAGGCTGCCGTGGCTTCGCCGGACCGGGCCGCGGCGGCCGAGGCCAAGCTGCGCGAGGTCGCGCTCAGGCAAAGGCGCGACGAAATCAGCCCGGCCGACGCCTTGCGCGAACTCGAAACGCTGCAGGCGACGTGGCGAGGCGACGGCATCGAGGTGAAGACGCTGCTGATGCTGGAGCGGATCTACGCCGATACCGGCCGTTACGGCGAAGCCTTCACGGCGGCGCGAACCGCGACCAGGCTGCAGCCCAATTCGGAGGCCGCGCGGCAGGGCCAGGACCTGGCGTCGGCGCTGTTCGCGCAGCTGTTCCTCGGTCCCAAGGGCGACGATCTTCCGCCGATCGACGCGCTCGGCATGTTCTACGAAAATCGCGAGCTGACGCCGATCGGGCGGCGCGGCGACGAAATGATCCGCCGGCTCGCGGACCGGCTGGTCGCGGTCGACCTGCTCGATCAGGCCAGCGAACTGCTGCAGTATCAGGTCGACAAGCGGCTGGAGGGCGCGGCGCGCGCGCAGGTCGCGGCCCGCCTCGCCATGGTCTACCTGACCAACCGCAAGCCGGATCGCGCGATCTCGGCGCTTCGCTCCACGCGTATTGCCGATCTCTCGGGCGAACTGCGTCAGCAGCGGCTGCTGCTGGAGGCGCGCGCGCAGAGCGACGTCGGACGCCACGACCTCGCGCTCGACATCATCTCCAACATCTCGGGCCGCGAAGCGATCCGGCTGCGCTCCGATATCTACTGGGCGGCACGGCGCTGGCGCGAGGCGTCCGAACAGATCGAATTGTACTATGGCGACCGCTGGCGCGACTTCAAACCCTTGAACCCCTCGGAGAAGGGCGACGTGATCCGCGCGGTGGTCGGATACGCCCTGGCGGAGGACGCCATCGGCCTGGCGCGGTTCAGCGAAAAATACGCGCCGCTGATGAGCGGCGAGGCCGACCGCGCCGCCTTCGACGTCGCGAGCAAACCCGCCGCCGCCAACAGCGCCGAATTCGGAGAGATCGCCAAGATGGCCGCGAAGGTCGACACCCTCGACGGCTTCCTGCGCGAGATGAAGACGCGCTTCCCGGATGCCACCGCGTGGGCGCCGGGAACCTCGAAGGCCGATCCGGTCTCCACGGGCTCGCTGCCGCGGATCATCGGACTGACACGGGCCGACGCGGCGAAATAGCGCGCCGCCGCCGGCTGCCCCAAAACGCTGCGCCGGGCGGCCCGCAAGGCCGCACCGTGCCATGAGCTTCGATTTGGATCGATTATCGAATTGAATTTCGCCAACGCTGCTTGCTAAGCTGCGGCATGACCAACGTTCTTCCCGACACGATCCGCCGCCTCTACACCGATCCCGGCGAATATATCGATAGCGATCATCCGGCTGTCAGGGACTTCGCCCGCGCCGCCGTTGCGGCGGACGCCGGCGACCGCGAGAAGGCCAGCCTGCTCTATAGGGCGGTGCGCGACGGCATCCGTTACAATCCGTACGTCAACATGCGCGCGCCCGAGACGTTCCGGGCCTCGAGCGTGCTCGCGGCCGGCAACGGCTATTGCGTGGGCAAGGCGGCGCTTTACGCCGCCGTCTGCCGCGTCCACGGCATTCCCGCCCGTGTCGGATTCGCCGACGTGCGCAACCACCTCACGACCGAGAAGCTGCGCCAGAGCATGGGCTCGGACCTCTTCACCTGGCACGGCTACACGGAAGTCCATGTGGATGGCGCCTGGCGCAAGGCAACCCCGACCTTCAACGCCACGCTGTGCGCCAGGGTCGGCGTGCATCCGCTCGATTTCGACGGCCACAGCGACGCGCTTCTGCATCCCTTCGACGGCGCCGGCCGGACCTACATGCAATATGTCAACGACCATGGGTCGTACCACGACGTTCCCGCAAAGTTCCTGATGCGGGAGATGGCGCGCGACTACGCCAACATGCAGGGCGAGGACCTGTCCGGCCGCGACATGGAACGGGAAGCGGCGGAAGGCTGACCGGCTGGCGCGCCCCGGATCTAGAACACGTCCGGCCCCCTCGGTTGGTCCGCCACAGGGCCGCGGACAATTTCGGCCGGCTGCGCCGTGTCCTCATCGATCGAGGCGCGGACCCCGCGTCGGCTGGGGGCTTGACCTTCATCAATACGGAACAAATCCGGGGTGATTTATTGGCCCGATGTCAGGATATATCAGGTCGTTCCTCGAAATCGGATTGGACGACGTCGGGCTGGTCGGCGGCAAGACCGCCTCGCTCGGCGAACTGTATTCGGCTCTCGCGTCCGAAGGAGTTGCGGTCCCCAACGGCTTTGCCGTCACGGCAGAGGCTTACCGCGATGCGCTATCCCAGCCCGGCGTCGCGGACGAGCTTCATCGGCTTCTCGACGGTCTCGACAAGCGCAAGATCAAGCGGCTTGCGGCCATCGCCGCCAAGGCCCGCGAAGTGGTCTACCGGGCGACGGATACGGCAGCTCTCCGCGAACAGATCGTGGAGGCGTATCGGCAGCTTGAACGGGAGTCCGGGACCGGCGTCGCGGTCGCGGTGCGAAGTTCGGCGACGGCGGAAGATCTGCCGAACGCGAGTTTTGCCGGCCAGCATGAAAGCTTCCTCAACGTGCGCGGCGCGAAGGACCTGTTCGAAGCCTGCCGGCGCTGCTTTGCCTCGATCTTCACCGATCGCGCGATTTCCTACCGCATCGACAACGGCTTCGATCACTTCAAGGTCGCACTCTCCGTCGCCGTGATGAAAATGGTGCGCTCGGATATCGGAGCCAGCGGCGTCATCTTCACGCTCGATACCGAATCCGGATTTCGCGACGTGGTCTTCGTCACCGGCTGTTACGGCCTCGGCGAAACCATCGTCCAGGGTCAGGTCGATCCCGACGAGTTCTACGTTCACAAGCCGACCCTCGCCCAGGGCTTTCGCCGTGTGCTGCGGCGCCGGCTCGGGGCCAAGCAAATACGAATGATTTACGGCAAGCGCGGCGGCAGTCATGCGACGCTGACCCGGAACGTGCCCGACGCCGAGCGACGGAAATTCTGCATTTCCGATGCGGAGGTGCTGAATCTGGCGGACTTTGCGGTGCGGATCGAGGCGCATTATTCTGTCCATGCCGGTACTGCCATGCCGATGGATATCGAATGGGCCAAGGACGGCTCCGACGGCAAGCTCTATATCATTCAGGCGCGGCCCGAGACGGTGGCCTCGCAGCGTTCGCCCGATGTCTACGAGACCTACGCGCTCAAGGGGCGCGGGCCCGTCATCGTCACCGGTCGGGCGGTAGGGGAGAAAATCGCTTCCGGGCGTGCGCGCCGCATTGCAACCGCGCGGGATCTCTCGACCTTCAAGCCGGGCGAGATCCTGGTCGCGCCGGCGACCAGCCCGGATTGGGAGCCGGTCATGAAGATCGCGGCCGGAATCATCACCGACAAGGGCGGCCGGACCTGCCACGCGGCCATTGTGGCGCGGGAACTGGGCATTCCCGCCGTGGTCGGCGCGACGCACGCGACCGAGAAGCTCAAGACCGGGACCGACGTCACGATTTCCTGCGCCGAAGGCGACATTGGCAGCGTCTATCAGGGAACGGTTGCTTTCGACGTGACCCGAACACCTGTCAGCGAGCTGAAGCAGCCGCGCACGGCGATCATGGTCAATGTCGGCACGCCTGAAATGGCATTCCGGACGGCGATGCAGCCGCAATCAGGCGTCGGCCTCGCCCGCATGGAGTTCATCATCAGCGAGCATATCGGCGTGCATCCGATGGCGCTGCTCAAGCCGGATAAGATCGCCGGCGCCAAGGCGAGGACGGCGATCGCCCGCCTGGTTGAAGGCTACAAGACCCCGGCCGACTTCTTTATACAGAAGCTCTCGGAAGGGGTCGGCACCATCGCCGCGGCGTTCTATCCCAAGCCGGTGATCGTGCGGCTTTCCGACTTCAAGACCAATGAATACGCCAGCCTGCTCGGTGGCGCGGCGTTCGAGCCGAAAGAAGAGAATCCGATGCTGGGATTCCGGGGGGCTTCCCGCTACAGCCATCCGGCCTACGCGGAAGGATTCGCGCTGGAGTGTGCCGCGCTGCGCCGGGTGCGCGACGAAATGGGCCTCTCCAATTTGCGCATCATGGTGCCGTTCTGCCGAACCGTCGAGGAGGGCCGGCGCGTGATCGCGACGATGGCGGCCAACGGGCTCAAGCGCGGCGAGAATGGGCTCGAGATCTACGTGATGTGCGAGATTCCGAACAACGTCATTCAGATCGACGCGTTTTCGGAGCTGTTCGACGGCTTTTCGATCGGCTCGAATGATCTCACCCAGCTCACGCTCGGAGTCGACCGGGATTCCGACATTGTCGCCTTCGATTTCGATGAACGCGACCCGGGAATGCTGGAGATGTTCAGACAGGCCGTGGTGGGCGCCAAGCGCAACGGGCGTCACGTCGGCATCTGCGGCGAAGCGCCTGCGAATTACCCGGAGATTGCGCGCTACCTGACGCAGCTTGGTATCGATTCGATCAGCGTCAATCCGTCGAGCGTGTTTCGCACCATGGCTGCGGTGCTCGAGGCCGAAGCGGGTCCGGCGCAAACCAAGGTGTGAGGGCGGCTAAGCGGCCCTCGCGGCTTTCGCGTGAATTTGCTCCGCCGTGGCATTGACCCTGGTCATCGTCTCCGTCAGCTCCGCATAGACGTTATCTTCGATCGTCACCGTGCCGTAATTCGAATTTTCGCCGTCGAAACGCCCTTCGGCCGGCTGATCGGCATGCTCGAACCAGTGATAGCCGACCACCGCCGGCTTTTTCAGTGCTGCCGTGACGTAGCGTTCGAAGCATTGGGCGCGTTCGGTCTGGCTGGCCACCCGCGGTCCGGCACCATTGGTATTGGGCAGGCCAGAATCGTCACCGCGAAAGGAAAATTCGGAGATCAGGCATGGTTTCCCGGTCGCCGCATAAGCATCGATGGCGGCGCTGGCGTCGAGGTCGTAGCAGTTGGACGACACCACATCGACGTAGCGGCCGGCGGCGGCAATCACATTCGGTTGCGGCTGATAGCCGAACCGGGAGCCGATCACGAGGTGATTGGGGTCGACGGCCCTGATGGCCGCGACGCACAACTGGAAATAGGCCTCGGCGACGACGGCGACAAAGGCATCGCAATCCGCGGAAAATGCCGAGCGGACGGGATTGGCCTGGTTGGCCTTGGCCTCAAGCGCGTCGTTCTGGCCGCCGGGCGGCATTCTGAAGAACGGCGCTTCGACATGTCCGATCGTGCCGAATTCCTCCCATGATCGCGCCGGCGTGCGCCAGACCGCGTTGAACTGCGAAAATTCCCGATAACGCTCCTCCAGCCTGAGGATGGCCGCGACGCGGCCGGGACGGTGAGCAGGCAAGTTCAGGAACAGCGTCAGGAGTTCTTCCGCCCCTCGCCAATCCGGCGACCAGTACAACTCGTTGTCGATGAACGTGCCGAGCAATCCGGCCTCGTTGCGCCGCTTCGTGCAACGATCTTTCGCGCTGGCGCGGATATGACCGGAAAATGCGGGATCGAAAACATCGGGAAAGACCTCGTCGGGCCGGTGCAGCCTGAAAGAGGCGCCAAGTGCAATCGTCGGCGTGGTCGCAAGCGGCGAGGATCCCGCACTGGCGACAAGCTCATCGGACCAGCAGCCGAGCGTGTTGAAATTCCAGTTCGCCAGCCGATTGGCCACCGCGACGCGCCAGCTGTGCTGGCCGCCGTATTTCTTCCTGCAGGTGTCGGCGTAAGGCGCGCGATGGGTATTTCTGACCTGGTCCGGATCGAAGCAGACCGTATTCACGCCCTTGGAAAGAAAGCGGCCGCCGTCCGGATCGACCAGCCAAAACACGCCGTCGCGCTCGTCAACGCGAAAAAAGCCGCTCCCGCGGAAGCAGTCATCGGCGATCCCGCCCCATTTGGTTCTTCGCAAGCGGATACCCCGCGGCAGAATAACGACAGGCTATGTTTCGCACCGGCCGGTCAGGAACCCTTGATATAGCTCAAGACTATCCCATCATCGGCCGGATTATTGGTGTTGCGCTTCACACTCTGCCTGACGCGCCTCACGCTCTGCGGAAGGGTGAATAGTGAATCCGAGCGAAGAATCAGTCGGCGATCATTCGGGGCCAGTGAAGCCGGCATCGGAGCGGCCTTCCACCGCCGGCTTGCGCCCGGATTTCATCTGGGGAGTCTCCACCTCGAGTTTCCAGATCGAAGGTGCCACGAAGCAAGACGGCCGCGGACCGAGTATCTGGGATGGCTATTGCGAGCGCAGCGAGATCAGGAACCACGACACCGGCGATGTTGCGTGCGACCACTACCATCGGTACCGGGAAGATGTTGCCCTGATGAAGGAACTGGGGGTTCAGGCCTACCGGTTCTCGGTTGCCTGGCCGCGCGTGCTGCCGCAGGGGCGGGGATCGCCAAATGAGCCGGGCCTCGCATTCTACGACCGGCTGGTCGACGAGTTGCTGGCGGCCGGCATCGAACCTTGGCTGTGCCTGTATCACTGGGATCTGCCGCAGGCCCTGGAGGATATCGGCGGATGGATGAACCGGGAGTCGCCGGCATGGTTTGCCGACTACACGACGCTGGTCGCCACGCGCTTCGGAGATCGCGTCAAGCGTTGGGCGACGTTCAACGAGCCGTCGATGTTCAGCCTCTTCAGCCGATCCCTGGGCAAACGGGATCGAAGCAGCGAAGACAATCTCCACCGGGTGATCCACCACGTCAATCTTGCACACGGCACCGCTGTGGATGTGCTCCGTGAAAAAGTCCCCGGCGCGTCGATCGGATGCATTCACAACTATCAGCCCTGCCGGCCCTCCAGCGGGAGCGACGCCGATGCAGCGGCGGCCGCGCGCCTCGGCACCTACTGGAACCAGGCGTTCCCCGATCCGCAATGTCGCGGCGAGTATCCGCCAACCATGCGGCCTGCCATCGATCCGTACGTCCGGCCGGGCGACATGGCGCGCATCTGCCGTCCGGTCGACTGGTTCGGACTCAATCACTACAGCCCGGTGTATGTGAGCGCGCAGCCGAATTCCATGCTCGGGTTTACGTTCGGCGAGAAACCGGCCGGGGTTCCACTGACGCCGATCGGATGGCCAATTGATCCTGAAGCCTTCGGTGATACGCTGCGGACCGTCCATCAAGACTACGGTTTGCCGATTTACGTTCTTGAAAACGGGCTCGGCAATTTTGACCAGCCCGACGAGGCGGGAGCCGTGATCGACGCGGAGCGGATCCAATTCCTGAGCGCCTATGTCGGGGCGATGAATTCCGCCGCTGCCGGCGGCGTCGATGTCCGCGGCTATTTCGTTTGGTCGCTGCTCGACAATTTCGAATGGGAGCAGGGATACAGTCATCGCTTCGGCCTGACCTATGTCGACTATCGGTCGCTGCGGCGCATTCCAAAAGCATCGTTCCGCTGGTACGCGGACCTGATCAAGACGGCGCGAGGCAGATGACAGCAGCCTCCGCAGGAAACACCCGGAAGGTGCTGCTTGCCGACATCGGCGGGACCAACGCGCGGTTCGCCGTCCTGGCCGGCGGAACCGTCGGCGCGGTCGCCCATATGGCTGTGCGCGACCACGGCAGCTTTCGCGAGGCACTCGGCGTGTATCTCGGCGGTTTGCCGGAAACCGGCAACATCCGCGCCGCGATCCTTGGTGCATCCGGCGTCATCCAGAATGGCCGCTGCGCTCTCACGAACAATTCCTGGGTGATCGATGCGGGCGAGTTGTGCGCTGCCTACGGATTTTCCACGGTGCGTCTGCTCAATGATTTCGAAGCGGTCGGGTGGTCGCTGCCTCTGCTTTCGCCGGACCAGCTGCTCCAGGTGGGCGGCGCGAAACCGGTCGTGGGGGCGCCTCGCGCGGCGCTCGGTCCCGGCACGGGCCTCGGCATGGCGGTCAGCGTACCGCACGCAGCCGGCCACCTCGTGCTTTCGAGCGAGGGCGGCCATTCGACGATGGCCGGCAGCTCGTCGCGGGAAGACGCCGTCATCGCCTGGCTGCGGCACCGGTTCGGGCATGTCTCGGCCGAACGTGTTCTTTCGGGCCACGGACTGGAAAATCTTTTCGAGGCGCTGTCCGCGCTGGACAATCTGACCCTGCCAAGGCGCCTCGCCGCCGAGATCACCCGGGCCGGGATCGAAGGGAGTTGTTCGACGAGCCGCGCCGCTGTCGATATGTTCTGCGCGATGCTTGGAACTGTCGCCGGCAATCTCGCGCTCACGCTGGGGGCGAGGGGCGGGATATTCATTGGCGGAGGCATTCTGCGCCACATGCCCGAATATTTCGTCCGCTCGCAATTTCGTGCGCGCTTTGAGGAAGAAGGGCGGCTTCGCAGCTATCTCGAACCGATTCCGGCCTGGCTCATCCTGGACGAGGATGCCGCGTTCACGGGCTTGCGCGTTTTGGCGGAGGTCGAAGGCATTGGCTGAAATCCCGCTGACCCGGATCGTCACCCTCACCATAAACCCCGCCCTCGACGTCTCGACGTCGGTAAAGAAGATGCTGCCTTTCACCAAAATGCGATGCGCGCCGGCCCATCGTGATCCCGGGGGAGGCGGGATCAACGTAGCGCGGGTTCTCAAACGGCTCGGCATCGACGCAACCGCAATTTTCCCGGCCGGCGGCACCACCGGACAGGTGCTGGCTAATCTGGTCGAGCGCGAGGGCGTGCGAAGCATCGTGATC
This sequence comes from uncultured Alphaproteobacteria bacterium, assembly GCA_963721275.1. Classification (GTDB taxonomy): domain Bacteria; phylum Pseudomonadota; class Alphaproteobacteria; order Rhizobiales; family Xanthobacteraceae; genus Bradyrhizobium. The sequence continues at coordinate 86,547 of CAVRIQ010000041.1, forward strand.
CCGGCGTCGAACGACACGCGGGAGGATCTGACGATCTTTGACGAGACGACCCGCGAGCAATTTCGCCTGGTCTTCCCGGGTGCCCCGCTCCGCGATGACGAATGGCAAGGGTGCCTGGGAGCGATTGCGCGGATCGACCCTCCGCCTGCGTTTGTTATTGCCAGCGGCAGCCTGCCTGCCGGCGTACCGCACGATTTTTTCGGCCGAGTCGCTCGGGCCGCGAAAGCGCCTGGCAAAGTCATCGTGGATACGTCCGGCCCGTTCCTGAAGCCGGCTTTGGAAGCAGGCGTTTATCTCATCAAGCCCAACCTTCGCGAGTTTCATGAACTGGCGGGAATTACCTCCGCCGACGATGCGGCGCTCATCGAAGCGGGGCGGCGTCTCTTCGATCGCTATCGCATCGAAGTCATTGCCATCTCGATGGGGCCTGAGGGCGCCCTTCTGCTGACCCGCGATACCGTATTGCGTGCGAACGGCTTCCCTATCGAGCCCATCAGCGTTTCCGGCGCCGGCGACAGCTTCCTGGGAGCGATGGTATGGAGCCTGGCGAACAACGGCAGTCTCGATGTCGCGCTGCGCTACGGCGTGGCCGGCGGTTCTGCCGCGCTGCTCAATCCCGGAACAGAACTTTGCCGCGCCGGCGACGTCCATCGCCTGGCCTCCGAGGTGGTCGTAACGTCGATCGCGCGCGACCGTCGTTAGCTGGAAAAGCGCTGCGCTTCCGGGGGCATCAGCTTGATCCGCATCAAGGTCTGGCGAGGTCGTTCAGTATTGTTGTACGATCGCGAGCAAACAATTGGCTATTCGGGATGGCATTTGATCTCAACCAGTCCGAACGGTCCCGCGCAGCGGCAGCAGGGGAGCGAACATGACGGCGGTTGCCAAAATCGTCTTTCTGGGCGCGAGCAGTGCATCGTTCGGCATCAGCATGTTCCGGGATCTCTTCTCCAGCCACGATCTGGCCGGCAGCACGCTGATCCTGGTCGGCAGGAACGCCGACAGGCTCGCGCGTGCCGGACGTCTTGCAAGACTGCTCAATGAAAAGTCCGGCGCGGGATTGAAGATCGAGTGCACCACCGACTGGCGGGCCGCCTTCGACGGCGCGGAGTTCGTCGTCAATGCGACGGCCGTCGACCGGAACCGGCTCTGGAAGCTCGATTTCGACGTGCCGCGCAAATTCGGCATTCGTCACACATTGGGAGAAAACGGCGGGCCGGGCGGATTGTTCTTCACGCTGCGTACCTTGCCTCTCGTTTTCGATTTCGTGCGCGAGATGGAGCGGCGTTGTCCGCGGGCGTTGTTCATCAATTTTTCCAATCCGGAAAGCCGGATCGTTTTGGCCCTCGGCCAATACAGCAAGATCCGCACCATCGGCCTGTGCCACGGTATCTTCATGGCGCGCGACCAGGTCGCGGGCATCCTTGGATTGCCTGCGGAGCGGGTCGAGGTGTCGGGCGCGGGTCTGAATCATTTCCAGTGCCTGATGCAGATCCGGGACCGGGAGACAGGCGCCGACCTGTATCCTCTGCTGCGCGAAAAGGAGAAGAACTTCGATCCGTCGGTTTCTCCGCTGACGCGGAGCCTGTTTCGCGCTTTCGGCTACTGGCTCGGCTGCGGTGATGGCCATGTCGGCGAATACCTGGCGTTTGGCTGGGAGGCCGGCGAGGGCGGATACAATTTCGGATGGGACCAGGGCGAGCGGGCGAAACTGGACCGGCTGATCGACGACGTGCTTGCGGGAAGGACGGAGCTTCCGCCGTGGATGCTGACCCCGTCCGGCGAGCGCGCCGTGACGGTGATTTCGGCTGTCCTTCATCGCCGCAAACAGCGGATCGAATCGGGCGTGGTCTATAATCAGACAGCGATTCCGAACCTGCCCGCCGAGTCGGCGGTGGAAGTGCCGGTGCTGATCGATGCCGGCCTTCACCCGATTTCGCTCGGGCCATTGCCCGGTCCGGTCGCGAAGTTGATGTCCATCCAGACGAGCATCCAGCAGCTGGCCGTCGAGGCGGCCATGCATGCTTCCAAGGAATTGGCCTTGCAGGCGCTGCTGATCGATCCCGTCGTCAACTCCACGACCGCGGCGGTCCAGCTGCTTGACGAGCTTTGGGATGTAAACCTGCCCTATATCCGAAAATGCATCGCGTGAACCGGGCGATGGACGGCGCGGAATCGCAATCGCTCGCAATTGCGGAATCCCCGGCCTAACTCCGCATGCCCCGGAAAGCAGCGGATGCGCCCGCCGAAAGGCCGGCTCTATGCACGGCCGCCAAGACCGGTACAGGTCGCGACGACGATCCTGTGATCCGACAGCTCGTCCGCAGGGTAAACGGAAATAGTCACTTCCAGTGCGACCGAGGCGCAGAAGAAATCGATCGGCGGCCGGCCGTGGTCTTCGGCGTAAGTCCTTTCATTGCTCGAATAGAAATATGGCAGCGCCTCGCGTATCTCCGCAAGATCGCTGCTCGATGGTTCCGCATTGAAGTCACCGCACAGGATCAATGGTCCCCGCGTTGCAAGCGGCCGCAGCATGCCGGCAATCTTGCCGGCCTGCGATCGCCTTACGGCAGACAGCGACCAGTCTCCGGTCGCGGCGAGATGGGTGTTGCCGATGACGACCGGATCTTCCAGCGGCAGTACCGCGATCTGCAGGATGCGCGGCTCATTTTCGGCGTTGATGACTGAATCCGCATGCCTCGGACCCAATTGGAACGCGGCCGTTCGCGACAGCGGAATTCTGGAGAGCATACCGAGCCCATAGTATTCGTATTTCCCACCGCCAAACTCCTCCGGCGCAAGGGCCGGTGCGAAGTACCGACAATAACCGGCTGTATCCTTTTGCCCGCGCCCAAACATGGCCGGAAGGTCGATCGCCGGATCGAGCGAGACCTCCTGCATGGCACATATATCGATGTCCAGCCCGGCTATCCTTGCCGCGATCGCATCGTAATTCTTGTTCGATGCGATATTCCACGTGGCTATTCGGAGGCTCTTTTTGCTCACAGTCGCTCCAGGTCGGGTCGACAAGGGGCTGGCGGGCAGCCTGATCCCGTCGGGCGCCATGCGTGAACCGGCAGCAACGCCTACCCGCCGTAGCTCTGCACCAGGCTGCCCGCCACCAGCGACCAGCCGTCGACCAGCACGAAGAAGATCAGCTTGAACGGCAGCGACACCACCACCGGCGGCAGCATCATCATGCCCATCGACATCAGGACCGAGGCGACCACGAGGTCGATGATCAGGAACGGGAGGAACAGAAGGAAACCGATCTCGAAGGCACGCTTCAGTTCGGAGATCATGAACGCCGGCACCAGGATCCGCAGCGACATTTCCTCGGGAGTGGCCGGCGGCGGCTCGCCCGACAGGTCCATGAACAGCTTCAGATCCTTTTCGCGGACGTTCTTCTCCATGAAGCCGCGCAGCGGCACCGAGGCGCGCTGCAGCGCTTCCTCGACGCTGATCTGGTTGGCGACCAGCGGCTTGATGCCGTCGTCATAGGATTTCTGCAAGACGGGCCCCATCACGAACGCGGTCAGGAACATCGCCAGCGCGATGATGACGGAGTTCGGCGGCGCGGTCGCGGTGCCGAGCGCGGTGCGCAACAGCGACAGCACGACGACGATCCGGGTGAACGACGTCATCATGATCAGGATCGAGGGCGCGATCGACAGCACCGTCAACAGCGCGATCAGCTGGATCGCGCGCTCGGTGACGCCGCCATTGCCGGCGCCGAGATTGATGCTGATGTCCTGCGCGAACGCCGGCGACGCCAGCGAACCGGCGGCGATCAGGGTGGCAAAAAATAATACTCTACGCGGGAAGGTCGCCGATCTCACGAAGGAGTCTTCGGGCGGCCCAGCAAGGACGCCATCTCGTCTTCGAGATTTTCAAAGCCGCTCTTCGGCGAGGGCGGGGCAACCGGCGGGGCCACCGCTGGCTCGTTGCGGCTGGCGCGGGCAGGCGGCGGCTCCGGCGCAACCGGCGGCGCGCCGACCCGCGGCTCGGTGGCGTCTCCGGCCGGCCGGCGAAGGGCGGCCTCGAGCCGTTGCGCCATCTCGGCGAGATTCTGGTCGGCCGCCGACATCGCAGGGCTGGCGGCGGCGGCGGCGGGGCGGCGGGACGTTCGGCGGCGCGAACCGGAGGGGCGGCCTTCGGCGCTTCGCTCGGACGCGGCGGTCGGGGCATGACCGGCTCACTGCGCGAGGTCACGCGCGAGGGCATCGGTTCGGGACGCAGTTCCGGACGAGGCTCCGGCCGGCCGCCAAGAGGACTACCGAGGGGACTACCGAGCGGCTCCGGAGCGAAACCTGCCAGGGGATCGCTGCGCATGGGTTCATTGCGCATCGGCTCGCTGCGTCGTTCGGCCAGCGCCGGGCGGCGGACTTCGTCGGCGAAAGAGGGACGGACCGGCCGTGGCGGCGGCTCGGGCATTTGCGGCTCGGCGTGGTCGAAGCCAGGCCCATCGCTGTCGGCCCATGCCGCGTCGGGCAGCGGCGCGACAACCCGGGGCGGCGGCTCCGCGCCGACGCCGGGCTGCCGCTGCGGCAACTGCTCCCGTCCGGGCATCGCGCGCACGATATTGGGTTCCACGACGATATCGGTCGGGCCGCCGATCATCAGCAGATGTTCGACGTTGTCGCGCCGCACCAGCACCAGGCGCCGGCGGCCATCCACGGCGGCGGCATCGATGACGGCGAGCCGCGGCATCCGCCCGCGATTGGTGTTGGCGCCAAGGCGGTTGCCGGCGAATCGGCGAACCAGCCAGGCGGCGACCCCGATCAGCGCCAGGACGGCCACGAATGCGAAGAAAAATGTCAGTGCCTGCATGCTTGTCCCCGGCAAATAGCGTTTTCTGGTCTCTCGTTCGTCGCACGCGGATCGGAATCGACGCAACAGACGGCGAAAAAGCCTGAGCTACGGCCCAAATTTCTTAACACCCTGCGGCAGAAACTGCCGTTCTCCGCATCTTAATAACCCATGAATCGGCTGGACCAAAACGACTTCTTGGCCTTCCGACTTCGATGATTTGGGTGGTTAACGCAGCTTTCGTGGCGAAAATGCGCACAATTGGTGCCCCTGCCGGGAATCCGCGGCGGGAGACGATGCTGTCCACCAACTCACGAAAATTAACCGGCTGTTAACCATACACACGGCAAATTCTGCCTACCCCGAGGCCATCAGTGCCCGGCAGGGAAAGCGGAGCGGCAGCCGATGTCCATCAACGATCTTCCGGTCCTGGCGGCGTTGCGTACCAAGATGCAGTGGCACCAGGAGCGTCAGCGGGTGCTTTCCGAAAACGTCTCCAACTCGGATACGCCGAACTTCAGGCCGCGCGATCTGGTCGAGCCGAAATTCGACAAGACCGGCGCTCCCGCGGGCGTGATGGGCTCGCTGCCAATGATGCGGACCACGACCTCGCATTTCGCTCAGTCGGGTGGCGGACAAACCTTCGACCAGAATAAGCGGACGGGTTTCGAGACCCGGCCCGCCGGCAATGCCGTCAATCTGGAAGACGAAATGCTCAAGGTCTCCGCCAACCAGATGGACTACGCGGCGGTCACCTCGCTCTACAGCAAGAGCCTGCATCTTCTGAAGACCGCGATCGGCAAGGGCTAGAGCATGATCCGGACCCGAAGGGCCGCGTTCGCGCAAGGCGGGGAGCGGTCTTCTCACGGGATCATGCTCAGCCAAGAAGACCGGTGAAACGACGAGGAGCGCGACATCATGGCCAACGATACCAACGATTTCGCCCGCTCGATGGGCATCGCGACCTCGGGCCTGCGCGCGCAGGCCGGGCGGATGCGGGTGATCTCGGAAAATATCGCCAACGCGGATTCCACGGCACAGACCCCCGGCGGCGATCCGTATCGCCGCAAGGTCCCGACCTTTACCTCCGAACTCGATCGCACGCTGGACGCCAGGGTTGTCGGGCTCGGCAAAATCCGGCCCGATCCGGCCGCGTTTCGCATCAAGCACGACCCCGGCAATCCGGCGGCGGACGCCGCCGGCAACGTCAAATATCCCAACGTCAATCCGCTGATTGAAATGACCGACATGCGCGACGCGCAGCGATCCTACGAAGCGAACCTCAACATCATCAGCGCCACGCGCCGGATGATTCAGCGCACGCTCGACATCCTCAAGGCCTGAACAGGAATTAAGCCATGGCTTCACCCACAGTCGCAGCAAACGCCTACGCCAATCTCGCCCGCATTCTCGACACTGGCGGCGCCGGCAAGGGCTCCGAGAGCGGCGGCCCGTCGTTCGGCGCGCTGCTCAAGGACGCGATCGGCAGCGTGCTCGAGGCCGGCAAGAAATCCGACGCGCAAACGGTGGCGATGGCGCAGGGCAAGGCAAACGTGATGGACGTGGTGACGGCGGTGGCGGAAACCGACGTGGCGGTCTCGACGCTGGTGTCGGTGCGCGACCGGGTGATCCAGTCCTACGAAGACATCATGAAGATGCCGATCTGACTTCTTCACCTCTCCCGGGGGGAGAGGGAACACGCCGCCGCCTTGGCAAATTCATTCGTCCATCATGTGAGAAAACAAAATGACCGGTGCTGAAACCCTCGACGTGGCGCGCGATGCGATCTGGACCATCGTGGTGGTGTCGTCGCCGCTGATGGTGGTCGGTCTGGTGGTCGGCGTGGTGGTGTCGCTGTTCCAGGCGCTGACCCAGATCCAGGAACAGACGCTGGTGTTCGTGCCGAAAATCCTCGCGATCTTCGTGACGCTGTTGCTCGCCTTGCCGTTCATGGCGGACACCCTTCACAGCCATATGATGCGGATATCGTCGCGAATCATAGGCGGCTGATGCATGATGCGTGACAAATGCGCATCGATGTCACACTGCTGCCGGCGCTCGCGGCCGCCTTCATGCTGGTGTTCGCCCGCATCGGCGCCATGGTGATGCTGTTGCCGGGGTTGGGCGAGTCCAATATTCCGGTTCGCATCAAGCTCGCGATCGCGCTGCTGCTGACGCTGATCATCCTGCCGCTGCACCGCGCCGCCTATCACATCGACATGCAGTCGATGACGCCGCTATTGGTGCTGATGGTGCACGAAATCATCATCGGCGTCGTGCTGGGGGCCACCGCGCGGGTGACGCTCGCGGCGCTGCAGGTCGCGGGCAGCGTGATCGCCCAGCAGATGGGCCTGGGCTTCGTCACCGCGGTCGATCCGACCCAGGGCCAGCAGGGCCTGTTGATCGGGAATTTCCTCACGCTGCTCGGCATCACGCTGTTGTTCGCGACCGACAGCCATCATCTCGTCATCGCCGCGCTCAACGACAGCTACACGATCTTTTCGCCGGGCGAGATGCCGCCGAGCGGCGATGTCGCCGCACTCGCCACCCGCGCCTTCGCGGCCGCCTTCAAGATCGGCCTGCAGCTCTCGGCGCCGTTTTTGGTGTTCGGCCTGGTGTTCAATATCGGGCTGGGGGTGCTGGCGCGGCTGATGCCGCAGATGCAGGTCTATTTCGTCGGCGTGCCGCTGTCGATTCTGTTCGGATTCCTGATCTTCGCTCTCGTCATCACGGCGCTGATGGGAACGTTTCTCGATTATTTCATCGGCGTCATGCACGAGCTGATACCGCTCAAGTGAAGGTTTAAGCGATGGCCGACGAGAGCGACTCATCCGACAAAACAGAAGACCCGACGCAAAAACGTCTGGATGACGCCCACGACCGCGGCGACGTCGCCAAGAGCCAGGAAATCAACACCTGGTTCGTGATCGCCGGCGGTACGCTGGTGCTTTCGACATTTTCCGGATCGATCGGCGGCGGCATACTGATGCCGCTGCGCAACCTGATCGCAAAGTCCTGGATGATCCATACCGACGGCGCGAGCCTTCTGGTGCTGACGCAGTCGCTCGGATATGCGCTGATGGCGGCGCTCGGTGTGCCGTTTTTGTTGCTGGCGCTGGCGGCGATCGCCGGCAACATGGTGCAGCACCGGCTGGTGTGGTCGGCCGAATCCCTGAAGCCGAAGTTCAGCAAGATCTCGCCGGGGGCCGGCGCCAAGCGGATTTTCGGCAAGCAGGCGGCGGCGAATTTCGGCAAGGGCCTGTTCAAGGTGATCGCGCTCGGCGCGGTCATGACGGCAATCCTGTGGCCGGAGCGTCTTCGCCTTGAGGCGTTCGTGCACCTCGATCCGGCGGCGCTGCTCGGCGCCACCACCAGCATGACCGTGCATCTGATGGGTGCCGTGGTGGCGATGCTCGCGGTGGTTGCGATCGCGGACTATCTGTTCCAGTACCGGCAGTGGTTCGAGCGCCAGAAGATGTCGCTGCAGGAAATGAAGGAGGAGTTCAAGCAGTCCGAAGGCGATCCCCACATCAAGGCCAAGATCAGGCAGTTGCGCCAGGCGCGCATGAAGAAGCGCATGATGGCCGCGGTTCCCAAGGCCTCCGTGGTCATCACCAACCCGACCCACTACGCGGTGGCGCTTTCCTACGAACGCGGCATGTCGGCGCCGGTCTGCGTCGCCAAGGGCGTCGATACCATCGCGCTCAAGATCAGGGAAATCGCGGGCGAGCACGATATCCCGATCGTCGAGAACGTGCCGCTGGCACGGGCCCTGTATGCCACCGTCGACATCGACGACGAAATTCCGGTGGAACATTACCACGCGGTCGCCGAGATCATCGGGTACGTGATGGGGCTGAAGCGCGGGGTTTTCAGCCGTAAGGCCTGAACGCAGCCGACAAGGAGCCGGGGAACGGCCGGAATTGCCCGGCTTTGAGCGAAATAGCAGGTCTACGGACTTGCGCTTGCGGGTCCGATTCAGGCACTCAGGAGGTAAGCGTACGCTGAATGTGCGCCACATCCATGTCGACAGGCTGCATCCCCCGCCATGACCGCCGACCCTGACACCGATCCGTCACGCGAGCCGATGGCCGTCCACGAGCCGGGGCGTCGCGGCGGCTCCATCGTGCTGGTGCTGCTGGTGGCCGGCGGCATCGTCGCGGCGGCGGTTGCGCTGATGACGCTGGGCCGGGTGCAGGCACAGCCCTATATCCTCGGGCTGTTGGCGCTGCTCGCGATGGTCGGGCTGTTCAACCTGTTCGCATACGCTGCCGGCATCATTCGTTTCGCCGACCGCGCCGCCGACGATCCCGTCAAAAGCCGCATCGCCGACCAGGCCTATGACGGCCTCGCCGTCACCGACCCCAGGGGCCACGTGGTCTATTCCAACGCGGCTTATCTCGCGCTCACGGGGGCTGTGAGCCCGCTCGACGTGCGCCCGGTGGAGCGGGTGTTCATCGGCAATCCCGATGTGTCGGAGGCGGTGTTTCGGCTGCTCAAGGCGGCCCGCGAAGGCAAGCGGCAGCAGGAAGAGGTCCGTATCGCAGGTCAGGACGGCGCGCATGGCCGCTGGCTGCGGATGCGGGTCCGGCCGCTCGGCCAGAGCAAGCGCGAGGCGAAATACGCCGTGTGGTCGGTCGCCGACATTACCCGCGACCGCGAGCGGCAGGAGGACGTGTTCCAGGAACTGCAGCACGCCATCGAATACCTCGATCATGCGCCGTGCGGCTTCTTCTCGGTCAATCCCTCAGGCGACATCGTCTATGTCAACGCCACGCTCGCGAATTGGCTGGATCACGACCTCGCGGAGATCGGCTCGGGCGGGCTCAAGCTGACCGATATCGTCTCCGGCGATGGTGCGGCGCTGTTGACTTCGATTCCGCCGGTGCCCGGCGAAGTCAAGACCGAGGTGTTCGACATCGATCTTCGGATGCGCGGCGGCAAGACCATGCCGGTGCGGCTCTATCACAAGCTGGCCTTCGGGGCCGACGGCGTGCCGGGTGCGTCGCGCACGCTGGTGATCAGCCGCGCGCGCGACGAGCGTGCCGATCCGCAGCGCGCCGCCGAAGTGCGCTTCATGCGCTTCTTCGATCACACCCCGATGGCGATCGCTACCGTCGACCGCGGCGGCGCCGTGGTGCGCGCCAACGCCCGGTACGCCAAACTCGCGCAAGGCCTGAACCCGGAGGGCGCGGCCGGCAAGTCGATCTTCAGGGCCGTGAGCGAACGCGACCGCCATCTGGTGATCGCGGCCATCAACCAGGCCGCGGAAGGGCAGGGCGATATCCCGCCGGTCGAGGTGATGCTCGACGGGCCCAAGGAGCGCTGGGGGCAGTTCTTCGTCACCGCGGTAGAGGAAGACGAACGCGACACCGAGGCTGCCATCGTCTATCTGCTGGAGACCACCGAGCGGCGCGCGCTGGAGAACCAGATCAACCAGTCGCAGAAGATGGACATGGTCGGCCAGCTCGCCGGCGGCATCGCGCACGATTTCAACAACGTGCTGTCGGCCATCATGATGGCGAACGACTTCCTCCTGAACGCCCACAAGCCGACCGACCCGTCGTTCCAGGACATCATGCAGATCAAGCAGAATGCGACCCGCGCCGCGACGCTGGTGCGGCAGCTGCTCGCGTTCTCGCGCCGCCAGACGCTGCGGCCGCAGGTGCTCGATCTCGGCGACGCCTTGAGTGATCTCACCATGCTGCTGCGCCGGCTGATCGGCGAGAAGGTGAAGCTCGACCTGGTGCACGGCCGCGATCTCTGGCCGGTGAAGGTCGACGTCTCGCAGTTCGAACAGGTGATCGTCAATCTCGCGGTCAACGCCCGCGACGCGATGCCCGATGGCGGCAAGCTGACGGTGCGGACTGTCAACGTCACCACGGAAGAAGCCGGGCAGCTCGCCTACAAGGGCATGCCGCCGGCGGATTATGTGCGCATCGATATATCGGATACCGGCACCGGCATTCCTGCCGATATCGTCGACAAGATCTTCGAGCCGTTCTTCTCGACCAAGGAGGTCGGCAAGGGCACCGGGCTCGGCCTGTCGACGGTGTACGGCATCGTCAAGCAGACCGGCGGCTTCGTCTATGTCGATTCCGAAGCCGGCAAGGGTACCTCGTTCCACATCTTCCTGCCGCGGCATCATGTCGAGCTGGAAGTCGCGCCGGAGCCTTCGGCTGCGAACGGCGCCGCCAGGGAGCCGCCGGCCGGGGCAAAACCGCGGACCGACCTCACCGGGCACGGCACGATCCTTCTGGTCGAGGACGAGGAGGGGCTGCGCTCGCTCAACGCGCGCGGCCTGCGCTCGCGCGGCTACAGCGTGATCGAGGCCTCGAACGGCGTCGAGGCGCTGGAGGCGCTCGAGGAGAAGGAAGGCGCGGTCGATCTCGTCGTCTCCGACGTGGTGATGCCGGAGATGGACGGCCCGACCTTGCTGAAGGCAATGCGCGGCCGCAATCCGGACCTCAAGATCATCTTCGTGTCGGGCTATGCGGAAGACGCCTTCGAGAAGAGCCTGCCGGAGAACCAGCAATTTGCATTTTTGCCGAAGCCGTTCACGCTGAGCCAATTGGTGGCCGCGGTGAAGGAAACCATGGCGCCGGGGTGAGGAGCGTGGACCCGAAATTCGTCACTGCGAGGAGCGTAAGCGACGAAGCAATCCATTCTTCCTTCGCGGAGAGACGGATTGCTTCGCGGAACTTGTCAACGTGCGTACGTTCGCGCGACCCGTTGGCTCGCAATGACGAGGCGCGGCCTCAGGCCGCGAGCCAGCGCGCCAGATCGTCCGGCTTGGGCAGACCGCCGGCATGCACCACCTTGCCGTCGATGACCACGCCCGGCGTCGAAGCGATGCCGTAGCCGGCGATCGCGGCGTAGTCGGTCACCTTCTCGATCTTGACGGGAACGCCGAGCTTGTCGGCTTCCTTCTGCACCATCTCTGCCGTCGCGACGCAGCGCTTGCAGCCGGGGCCGAGGACTTTGACGTCTTTCATGGATGTTCTCCGATAGCTCACTGGAACAGGGCATTGAACAGGAAGCCGACCGCCAGGATGCCGGTCCCGACGACACCGGCGAACACCGCGATCAGCTTCACGCTGAGTACTTTGCGAAGAATGATCATCTCGGGCAGAGACAGTGCGATCACCGACATCATGAACGCCAGCACGGTCCCGAGGGCGGCCCCCTTCGCGAGCAGCGCCGTGACCACGGGGATGATCCCTGCGGCGTTCGAATACATGGGAATGCCGATCAGCACCACGGCCGGCACCGACCACCAGACGTCGCGTCCCATGATCGAGGCCAGCAGGTCAGCCGGCACGTAACCGTGAATGAAGGCGCCGGCGGCGATGCCCGCGATGATCCACGGCCACACGTTGCCGACGATTTCGTGGACTGCTTCGATTCCCGCCTTGATGCGATCGACGACCGAGAGTTGTTCCGGCGGGAGATCGACCGCGTCGGACCGAATGTTGCGGACCCAGTCCTCGAGCCAGTGTTCGAGATGCAGCCGGCCGATGACCCAACCGGAGACGATGGCGACGGCGAGACCAAAGACGAGATAGGTCAGCGCCACCTTCCAGCCGACCAGCCCGAACAGCAGTCCGAGCGCGACCTCGTTCACCATCGGCGCCGAGATCAGGAACGAGAAAGGTCACGCCGAGCGGCACGCCCGCGCTGACGAAGCCGATGAACAGCGGCACGGCGGAGCAGGAGCAAAACGGCGTGACGATGCCGAGCGACGCCGCCAGCACGTTGCCGACGCCTTCGCGTTTTCCGGCCAGAAGCGCCCGGGTTTTCTCCGGCGAGAAGAAGCTGCGCACGAGACCCATCCCGAATACGACCAGCGTGAGCAGCATCAGAACTTTCGGCGTGTCGTAGGCGAAGAAGCTGAGGGCTTCGCCGAGATGACTATTGGGATCGACATGCGTCGACGCGACGACCCAATCCGAGAATGGAACGAGCTGGCTGTAGACGACGCCCCAGATGATCAGGGCAGCGACCGTCGACCCGATCCACTTTGCGGTCGAAGGGCCGGCGCCAGGTGCATGTTCGGTGATGGAATTGACGCTCATGCGGCATGCCTTTCCTGAGTTGCCGGCAGCGCCAGCGCGGCGTCGACAAGCCTGATGACTTCCTGAGGGAGGGTCGGCGAGCGGCGGTAGCGGACCCATTGCGCATCGCGGCGGTCGACCACGAGGCCTGCCGTCTTGAGGGCCGCCATGTGGCGGGACATGCGGGACTGGCTGGCGCCGAGTTCGCGCATCAATTCGCAAACACAATGCTCGCGCCCGTCCCATACCATCCGGAGGGCTTCGAGCCGGACCGGCTCGGCCAAGGCGGAAAAAATTACGATCGGATTCATGTGCTTAGCCTATAAATGCGCTTATGCGCATAACCGCATATAAGCAGTCTTCCCCCGCCTGTGCAAGACCCCTCAGGAAATCATTTGCAGCAGCCGGTATTCTTGCCTTTCGCCCGCGCTTCCTGAATTGGCAGGACAAGGAACGTCGCCATAGGAGAAAACACACAGCAGTCGCCATCGTTTGGCTTGAGGCGAATCCCGCAGCCCTTGCACCCGGAGAAAACTTGCATGCGTCTGTCGGCGTGGTCTCCGATACGCGGTGCTCGCAAGCGCCAGATCGGGCTCAACCACCCGCATCATCGACGGTCTCCCGATCGCGAATTGCCATTTGGGAAATCTAGCGGCACTGGAGTCGGGTGGGTTGATGCACGTCAATTCGGCCGGAACGCAGGCTGCTAGGAATGCGACGCATCGTGCGGAATCTGGTCGGGCGGGCATGTGCGAACTTTTGGGCCTATCGAGTAATGTCCCGGCGACAGTGAATGTTTCACTGCCCAAGCTCGCCGAACATGGCCGCGTTTCCGGAACCTATAATGATGGCTGGGGTGTCGGCTACTATGAGGGACCGGACGTCCGTTTGATGAAGGACTCCGCCGCTGTCGGCGACAGCGAATGGATTCAGTTCATCGCCAATCATGATCTGCGGAGCCCGTTGGTGATCGCGCACACCCGCAAGGCAACGCGCGGAACCCGCTCCTACCCCAATGCGCAGCCATTCGTTCGCGAGCTGGCGGGGCGCGCGCATTTATTCGCGCACAATGGTGACCTTCCAGGCATATTCAAATCGACCGGGTTCGAGACCGCCCGCTTCAACCCGATTGGCGAGACCGACTCCGAGCTCGCCTTTTGCGTTCTCCTCGACCGGATGGCGGCGGTCTGGACGGCGGCAAATGCAAAGCCCACGCTCCGCCAGAGATTCCTGGTCGTGTCTTCGTTTGCCGCGGAACTCAGAAAACTGGGACCGGCAAATTTCCTGTATTCCGATGGCGAGTTGCTTTTCGCGCACGGACACCGGCGCAAGCACGCCGATACCGGCAAGATCGAGGCGCCAGGCCTCGTGTCGGCGCAGCGCCGATGCCGGCAGGACACGATAGGCTCGGCGGCCAGCGGCCTTTCCATCCGTGGCGACAATCAACAGGTGGCGCTCTTTGCGAGCGTCCCTCTGACGAACGAGCCGTGGGCGCCGCTTGCAGAAGGCGAACTGGTCGCGGCCTGTGCCGGCCAGCTTGTCGCCCGGCAATTGGTCGATCAGGCCCTGGAGGTGTCCGACACCTTCTCTGACAATCCAATCGTGGATACCTTGGGCGCGGTCGCCGACTGAGAGCGGATATAGCCAAAGCTCTAAATGACGAATACCGGCGCAAAGCCGCCGCCGGGTGTCCGGAAATTCGTCGTCTGACCCTGATACAGGCGCGCCGCGGTGAGCAACACCTGACCATTGTAGACATACAGCCTTACGTCGGTCTTTCTGGACTCCGCAGAGCCATCCAGCTGGACCATGCGTTCACTGGGCGCGGCGAAGTTCTGCGCGACATATCCGCCTCGAATGATCTCCGCCCACACGCCCTTGGTGACCTTGTCGCCGCGATAGACCGCCTTGCTTCCGTAACCGCCGGACGGCTTGAAGAACAATGACTTTCTTGCCTGCCATAACTCCTGCGCATTGCCGGAAGTGACGAGAACCGTGTGCGGCACGCCCGCCAAATCAGCGAGCATCTGCGCCGACGCCCCCCAGGCGCGCAGCGTTGAGTGATCCGACAGCACCGCCAGATTGCGCTTGTCCGCATACAGCGCATGCACGCGCGGGTTGGGGGTAACGACAACGGCGTCGTCGAGATAGGCCGCGCGCAAATCACGGTGTTCGGGATCGCCGAAGGAAAAATCGACCAAGCGATTGTAGACGAGATCGATCGGCTGGCCCTCCGCCAACAGTCGACCACGCTCATGCCGAAGCTGACGGCCATCCACAATCACCGCGTCGATGCCATTCCGTTGCAAGAAATGCCGAGCCAGCAGAAATTCCGGATAAAGATACTGTTCCGCGGGCCGATCATCGACGATTGCGATCCGCCGCGGAACGCCCTGCCGTTTTTGGAGTTCCCACTCGTGCTGGAACATGGGCACGACCGCCGATTCGAAATCGTCAGTCCTTGGCGTACCCAGCGCGACTTCGATTTCCGCGCAACAGGCTCGTTGAGCCCTGGCCAGCAGCGCATTCAGGAAAGCACCGCCGGCGTTGGTATTTACCTCGATCAGCTTGGGGCCCTCGGCGGCAAGGTGGAAGTCATAGCCCATGAATACGCCAACCGGCCCGAAATCGTGTCGGGCGATCTCGGGAGCCCAGGACAAGACCGCGTCCCGATAGCCGGGCAATCGGGTCGCGGCCTCGACTGCATGAACGATACGAAGCATCGCGGCGACGTTGGCTTCTGACAGGAACACCGGCACGTTCGAGAACAGATGCGTCTTCGGACCGATGAAGATCCTGCAGAACTCCGGATCTCCGGCCTCCCGCTCGAGCGCCCGGCACAAGGCGTCGCGGTCCAGTGTAATGCAGAAGCACTCCTGGTTCAGACGTTCGGAGATTGATCGCGTTTCGGAAGTGGCAGAAGCAGGCGATGGAGCGTCCATGCGTTCGTCCTTACGCTATCCGTTCCAATGCCAACGCGATTCCCTGTCCGCCGCCGATGCAGAGCGTGACGACACCCTTTTTGATCCCGTCGCGCTGCATGGAATGCAAGAGCCGCGTCGTGAGCACCGCGCCCGACGCGCCGATCGGGTGGCCATGGGCGATCGCGCCGCCTTCCAGGTTGACCACATCCGGCGACAGACCGAGGTCCTTCATGACCGCAAGGACGATGGCCGCAAAGGCCTCATTGATTTCAATGCGACCGACATCGCCGATCTTCCAGCCAGCTCGGTCGAGGGCCTGCTTCACCGCGGGTACGGGGCCAAGGCCGAACATGCTGGGCTCGACGGCGCCGATGCCGTAGGCGGCAAGGCGCGCCATCGGCTGCAGGCCTTTCTTCTCTGCCCAGGCCCGGTCGGCCACGATCATGGCCGCAGCCCCGCTATTGAGGCCCGGCGCGTTGCCGGCGGTGATGGTGCCATCCTTGCGAAAGGCCGGTTTGAGTTTGGAGAGGCTTTCCAGCGTCGTCTCCGGCCGATTGTGTTCGTCCTTGTCGAATTTCACGGGACCTTTTCGAGAGAAAACTTCGACCGCGGCGATTTCCGCGGCAAATTTGCCGGCCCCTTGCGCCGCCGAAAACCGCTTCTGTGACCGCTCCGCCCAGCGATCCTGGTCTTCCCGGGTGATCTGATGCGACCGTGCGAGATCCTCGGTGTGCCAGCCTGAGTGCTGGCCGGAGAACGCGTCGTTGAGCCCGTCCATCAGCATCGAATCGAAGATCTGGGCATCTCCCATGCGGTAACCCCAGCGCCCGGAGTTCATGAGATAGGGCGCTCGATCCATGTTCTCCATGCCGCCGGCCACTGCGCTGTCGATGAATCCGAGCATGATTTCCTGCGCGGCGCTGGCGACGGCTTGCGCCCCCGAGCCGCAAACACGGTTGACTGTCATCGCGGGGACCTCGACGGGGACGCCGCCATTTATTGCCGCCTGTCGGGCTGGGTTCATCTTGTTGCCGGCCTGGATCACGTTGCCCATAACGACGGTACCAACCTCACCGGGCGGAAGTTTCGCGCGATCAAGTGTCGCCCGGACGACCGCGGCGCCAAGGTCGGTCGCAGGCATCTCCTTGTAGCTGCCTCCGTAGGTGCCGATCGCGGTCCGCACCGGTGAACAAATGACGACGTCTCTGTTGGCCATATTCTGTCTCCTCATAACGATCAGCCCGACGTTGCTTAACTGAATTCCACCTTCTATTTCCTGCCGTTCAGAATAGCGGCCCACAGGAACGCTTGCCTTATGTCCGCAACTTGATGGTCGGCGTGATACAGCATCGTCAGCCCGCTTGTGAGATGTCGCCGTCAAACCTTACAGACTGAGCAATTCGGGCCTTTAAGCTTCGCACCAACGACACCCGTGCTTGAGCTCGTTCCTCTGCGCCATACGCACAACATGATAAGATTGGTCAGGGGTGTCGGGTTGAGCGAGATCAACACGGTGCCCACGCTGAACCCTGCCGAATCGGCCCTTGAAGCCCCCAAAATGAGCGCTATTGACGCATCCCCGCGACCGAGGGCCGCAGCCGGGTTTCCCTTTGGGGCTTCACTTTCAGGCAGTACTGCCCATGTTAGAGGCGCTTCCCCCTGCCGGGGATTTAGGGAAACAGATATGAAATTCACGCAACACGCCCGCGGCATCGTCCAGGCGATTGCCGTCATTTTGTCGCTGGCCGTGCCGCTCGTGCTCGCCGTCTCGTCGGCCGACGCGCGGGTCGGCGGCGGCTTCAGCTCGGGATCGCGGGGAGCGCGGACCTTCTCGCCGCCGCCCCACACCTCGACGGCGCCCGGTAGCGCGCAACCGTTCAACCGCACCTTCACCCAGCCGGGCAGCCCCGGACTGGGCGCGCCGGCGTCCGCCGGCGGCGGCTTCTTCAACCGGCCCGGCCGAAGCATGCTCGGCGGCCTCGCCGCCGGCTTCCTCGGCGCCGGCCTGCTCGGCATGCTGTTCGGCGGCGGCATGTTCGGCGGTCTCGGCGGATTGTCGTCGATCTTCGGCCTGCTCTTGCAGGTCGGCCTGATCTTCATCGTGGTCCGGCTGGTGATGTCGTGGTGGCAGCGCCGTCATGAAACAGCCTCCGCCTATGCCGGCCCCGCCACCGGGCCTGCCGGGCCATCGACCTTCCGCACCGCGACGGGTTTCGGCCTGGGATCGGGCAGCGCGCCGCTCGAAATTCTGCCCGCAGACTACGAGGCGTTCGAGCGGTTGCTCGGCGACATTCAGGCGGCGTGGTCGAACGAGGATGTCGCCAGGCTGCACACGCTGGCGACGCCGGAGATGGTGTCGTATTTCACCGGGGATCTCGAGGCGAACCGCGCGCGCAACGTCGTCAACAAGGTTTCCGCTACCAAGCTGCTGCAGGGCGACCTCGCGGAAGCCTGGCGCGAGGGCGATACCGATTTCGCCAGCGTGGCGATGCGGTTCTCGATGATCGACAAGACCGTCGATCGCGCCAGCGGCCGGCTGGTCGAGGGCAGCGAGCAGCCTTCGGAAGCCACCGAAGTGTGGACCTTCCTGCGGCCGCGCGGCGCCAATTGGGAACTCTCGGCGATCCAGCAGACCTGATCGCCTGCTGATGCGATGATGATGCAAGGCGCCGCGGTTGAACCCACGGCGCCTTTTTCATTGTCCTGACCGCCGCGACCGTCTGCTATACTGCCTGGCGGCGAACTGACGAGTCGGAGTGCCTTGCTGCGATCGCAATGATTGATGACGGACTTGCGCATGAAGTACGAACTTTACTACTGGCCGGGCATTCAGGGCCGCGGCGAATATGTCCGCCTCGCGCTGGAAGAGGCCGGCGCCGATTATGCCGATGTCGCGCGGACTGACCGCGGCATGACGGCGATGATGCGGATGATGGAAGCGAAGGGCACGCCGCCGTTCGCGCCGCCGTTTTTGAAAGCCGGCAAGCTCGTGATCGGGCAGACCGCCAACATCCTGCTCTATCTCGGCTCGCGCCACGGCCTTGCGCCCAAGCCGGAAGCGGGCAAGCTCTGGGTGCACCAGCTGCAGCTCACGATCACCGATCTCGTGCTGGAAATTCACGACACCCATCATCCGCTCGGGCCGACGTTGTACTACGAGGACCAGCGTGGCCCGGCGAAAAAACGCAGCGAGGAATTCTGGAACGACCGGGTGCCGAAATATCTGGGATATTTCGAGGGGATATTGAAGAGCAACGGCGGTTCCTATCTGACCGGCCGCCGGCTGACCTATGTCGATCTCTCGCTGTTCCAGATCGTGGAAGGGCTGCGCTACGCCTTCCCGAAACGCATGAAGGCGTTCGAACGCAGGATTCCCGGCCTGATCGGCCTGCACGACCGCGTCGCCGCCAGGCCCAATATCAAGGCCTATCTCGCAAGCGACCGCCGCATCGCTTTCAATGAGGACGGCATTTTCCGGCACTACAAGGAATTGGATATCTAGGCGAGCACGCGACGAACTCCGCTTCACCTCTCCCTCCGGGAGAGGTCGGCGCGCAGCGCCGGGTAAGGGGACAGCCTCACGATAGACCTCAACCACTCACCCCAACCCTCTCCCAAAGGAAGAGGGAGCGCTCTGCCGATGCCGCGACGTCGGCATGCCGTCTCTACCGATTCCTTCCGTCGATCGGCGTCATCGCAAGCTTCGCCAGCTCGATGCCGTCGATGCAGCTGACGTTGAGTGCCACCACCTCGGTGCCGTCGGGTTTCTTGCCGCGCGCGAATACCTCGACGCCGCAGTCGATGCAGGATTGATGGCGGATCGCGTGCTTGTTGAAGAGATATTCCTTTAGGTTATCCTCGCCGGCGCGCAGCTGAAACTTATCCGGCGCCAGGAACGCAAAATGCAGGCCCTTCTTGGTACAGATCGAGCAGTTGCACGCGGTCACCATGGCAAGATCGGTGGTGCATTCGAAGCGCACCAGGCCGCAATGGCAGCCGCCGGTGTAGGTAATGGAATTGGGCATCGCTGGCGCATCCGCTGTTTCAAGTTTGGCGCAGTATAACCCTCACCAAAGTCCGGGCACCAGCCGGTAGCGCACTTGCGTGACGTAATCGGCATAGCCCGGAAGGCCCGCGACCAGCGCACGTTCCTCGATGCCGGCACGGACAGCGAACAGCAGGGCGAACAGCGGCGCCATCACGACGCCCCACCAGGAGCCCAGCAGCAAGGGTGCACCGACGAAGAACAGCACGGTGCCGCTATACATGGGATGCCGGACCAGGGCGTAGGGACCGGTCGAGATCACGCGATGGCCGCGTTCGGTCTGCAGCTTGATGACCGGGACCGCGAACGAGTTTTCGCGCATCACCCACATGATGAAGCCCGAGGAAAGCAGCAGCAGCAAAAGTCCCAGCCCCTGCAAGCCCCCGGAGATCCGGACCCCGTGCGCGCGGACATCGAGCCCGATCGCGAGGAACCAGATCAGCGCCGCAAAACCGAACACCAGCATGAATTTCTTGTCGGCGGCCGGCTGGCCGCTCTGCATCATCGGACGCATCCGCTCGGCGAGCAGCGCCGGATCGTGTTTCGCCAGCCACGAGCCGCCGGCGATACCGAGAATTCCGATGGTGCCGAGGAACAGCCAGGCCGCCGGCCAGCGCAGTGTGCCCGCGGGCAGGAACAACAGCGCGCCCAGCACGACGATCCAGATCAGGTTCTGCAGCAACAATTTTGCGATCATGCGGTGTTCCCGTCTCGCGGGTACACGATGATCGCGCCGTTTTCCGGCGAAGGTTTGGCGGGGGGCTTAGCCCGCGCCGCATTCCACCATCGTCATTGCCGGGCATAGTAGTCTGCTTTGCGCAGACTACGTAAACTTGTCTGCGCTCCCGGCAAGCCATCTTTTTCCAAAGACAGCTTCTTGCGAAGCTCGATGGATCCGCGGGTCAAGCCCGCGTATGACGAGTTGTCGTTGTCTTTAACTCAGACCAGCTGGTCGATCCGTGTTCCCTGTCCAGGCGGAAGCGGGGACGGGGCGGGCGGCTGGTAGGCTGCGGCAGCGTCGGTATCCGCATCGGGCTTCACTTCGGGCGTCTTGGCCTCGATTGGTTCCGGCGGTTTCACCGGGGCCGACGGCGGGATGCTCGAAATGCTCGAAATACTCATGATTGATTTCCTTGAACCTCGTTCAGCACCCGACTGTGACCGCGCGCAGGCGAAGGCTTTATGAATCCAGTCGCCAAAATGCCGCGCATCGGGACCCATTCCGGCGCATGGTGAACGGGAGGCTGAAAATCTCGGTAGAAAGAGCGATCCTGTCCGGAGGCTGCTGCACCGCTTTCGGCCGGCGGAATGCCGACCCAGTTGCGACTGTCTTGCAGCGGATGTTTTGAAGGTTCTGAAAGGGGCGTTGGCTGTGTCGCTTGTCATCCACCGGTTCAACGCCATGGCATCCGACTGCGCCGTTCACCTGCAGGCGGAAACCGCTGCCGTCTCCGCCATGATCGCCATCGCCGCGGAGGCGGAAGTCAGGCGGATCGAAGCGCGCTATTCGCGCTACCGCGCCGACAGCGAACTGACGCGGATCAATCTGGTGGCCGCCGCCGGCGGCGCCACCGACATCGATCCGGAAACGGCCGGTCTCATCGCCTACGCCAAGGCCTGCTTTCAGAGCAGCGAGGGCGCGTTCGACATCACCTCCGGACTATTGCGCCAGGCCTGGGATTTTTCGAAGGCGCGGTTGCCGGAGCAGCGCGAAATCGACGCGCTGCTTCCGCGCATCGGGCTGGACAAGGTCACCCTGTCGGACGGCCGCCTCTCATTCGCGCGGGCCGGCATGGAGCTCGATCTCGGCGGACTCGGCAAGGAATACGCTGCCGATCGCGCGGCCGAACTGTGCAGCGAAATGGAGGCGCGGCATGGCTTCGTCGATCTCGGCGGCGATATCCGCGTGATCGGTCCGCAAGCAGATGGTCAGCCCTGGCGGATCGGCATCCGCGATCCCCGCGATCGGGCAAGCACGGTGGCCGCAGTCGCGCTGCACGGCGGCGCGCTTGCGACCAGCGGCGATTATGAGCGCTTCACCGAGGTGGACGGCCGCCGCTACTGTCACATCCTCGATCCCCGGACCGGATGGCCGGCGCAGGGATTGTCATCGGTGACGGTGATTACCGAGCGCTGCCTGGTCGCGGGAAGTCTCGCGACATCGGCGATGCTGAGAGGCGAGAAGGCAGGCGCCTGGCTCGAGCGGCTGGGTGTGCGCCATATCGTGATCGACGATCAGGGCCGATGCAACGGCACCGAGCCGCTTCCGATCAGGCCTTGAGGTCGATCAGGGAGCCTGGCGCCGCGTTCTGCGGTGCGGACGCCGGATCGACCTGGTTGAGGGATTGCAGGCTCGCGGCAAGCGAGGATTGCGATCCGGACGGCCCGGCATTGTCGGCGCGCAGCGAGGCCATCAGTTTCTTCATGCCCGCGACGAAATCCTGCTTGGACACGCTGCCGGTGCCACCGGGATCGAGCGCGGCGAAGATGGCGTCCGCGCCCTGCCTCTGGAACACGGCGGGCGGATTTTTGGTCTGGAAGGCCTGCTCGAATTGGCTCTGCGTGATGCTGCCGGAGCCCGAGCTGTCGATCGAATCGAACAGATCAGACATCTTCTGTTGCGGCGGACCACTGGAGCTCGCACCGGAAACCGCGTGCATGCCGCCTGCGGCGCTGACGCCTGAAATGTCCATGGAAACTTCCCCACGATGCCGAACCCCGTCGAAGGGGCTCTCGGGCTGTCACACAATGTGCATGGGGGAGTAAAGAATTCGTTTACCATGAACCGGATCGGCGCCGGCAGGCACGGATCCGCCTATTCATCCTTGCCGCGTGTGATCGCGATCGATGCCTCGGTCTTGGTGCGGGTGCACTCATAGTTGAGGCGGCGGTAGCGCATCTTGATGGTGTCGCCGCGCAACAACCCCATCCGCTTCATGCAGCGCGTGGTGCCGGTCAGGGTATCGCCCTTCGGCAAGGTAAAGACGATGGCCGCGGCACTTCCGACGAGGTCGAGGAAGGCGGGCTTCGGCTTGCGGCCGTCCTGCTTGGCGTAGAGTTCGTTCTTGTAGTTGCGGCCGGAGCACCCCAGCGAGAGTTCCTTGGCCTGCGGATGCGACAGATAGATGATGTTGGCGGCGGTGATGCCGACCTTGAGACCGTCGACCTGGTTCTTGAGCTGGTTGGCGAGATCGTCGCAGCGATCGGCGCGGGCCGGCGAGGCGATCGATATCGTCAGCACGATAGCGGCGAGCAGCGCGGCGCAGAAAGGTCGATCCCGAAAATTGTCGTCTCAGCGTCATTGTGAATGCCCCTTTACGCCATTGAAGCGTCCGCGAGCGAATAGCGCAAGGGTGGGTAGCCGCGAAGCTTTCATCTCCTCAGGGCGGGCTTGATCCGGCCATCCACGTCTTCTGCTCGCATCAAAGAAAGACGTGGAAGCCCGCGACAGGCGCCGGCATCACGGGGCAGCCATTCGTCGGGGCGGCTTCCAGGACCTTCCTTTTATCTCAAAAATGCTTAGAACCGCTTCAACCGCCGCTGCAGCGTCTCCCTTTTCGACGCGTCCGGCTCCCAGCCCTGCGAGTCCCCATGAACGCCCCCACCGCCTTTCCCGACCCAAAGCCCGTTCCGCCCTACAAGCACACGCCGCTGTTTCCGCTCGGCGCCGACACCACGCCGTACAAGAAGATCACGGCCGAGGGCGTGCGGGTCGAAACGGTGCTGGGCAAGGACATGCTGGTGGTGTCGCGGGAAGCGCTGCGGGCGCTGTCGGAGGCCGCCTTCGGCGAGATCAATCACTACCTCCGCCCGGGGCATCTGAAGCAGCTGCGCGCCATCCTCGACGATCCCGAGGCCAGCGACAACGACAAGTTCGTCGCCTTCGATTTCCTGAAGAACGCCAATATCGCCGCCGGCGGCGTGCTGCCGATGTGCCAGGATACCGGCACCGCCATCATCATGGGCAAGAAGGGTTCTCGCGTCATCACCGACGGCGACGACGAGGCCGCGCTCTCCGAAGGCGCGCGCGACGCCTATCTGCGCCGCAATCTGCGCTATTCGCAGGTGGCGCCGCTGTCGATGTTTGAGGAGAAGAATACCGCCAACAACATGCCGGCGCAGTGCGAGATCTATGCCGAGGGCGGCTCTTTAGATTCGGATTTGGCCTACAAGTTCATGTTCATGGCCAAGGGCGGCGGAAGCGCCAACAAGAGCTTTCTGTTCCAGGCGACGCCGTCGGTGCTGACAAAGGATCGCATGCTGGCGTTCCTGAAGGAGAAGGTGCTGACCTTGGGCACCGCGGCGTGCCCGCCTTATCACCTTGCCATTGTGATCGGCGGCACTTCCGCCGAACTCTGCATGAAAACCGTCAAACTGGCGTCGGCCCGTTATCTCGATGCGCTGCCGACCCACGGCTCGGCCGACGGCAACGCCTTCCGCGATCTAGAGATGGAGCAGGAAATCCTAGCCATGACGCAGTCGCTCGGCGTCGGCGCGCAGTTCGGCGGCAAATATTTTTGCCACGATGTGCGGGTGATCCGGCTGCCGCGCCATGGCGCGTCGCTGCCGATCGGCCTCGGCGTCTCCTGCTCGGCCGACCGCCAGGTGCTCGGCAAGATCACCAGGGACGGCGTCTATCTCGAAGAGCTCGAGCATAACCCCGCGCAATATCTGCCGGTCGTGGAGCAAGCGCTCGGCGGCGATGTGGTGAAGATCGATCTCAACCAGCCGATGAAGCAAATTCTGGCGACGCTTTCCAAGCACCCGATCAAGACCCGGCTGTCGCTGACCGGCACCATGATCGTGGCGCGGGATTCGGCGCACGCCAAACTGCGCGAGCGGCTGGAGAAGGGCGAGCCGCTGCCGGATTATTTCAAGAATCATCCGGTCTATTACGCCGGCCCCGCCAAGACGCCGGAAGGCTACGCCTCCGGCGCGTTCGGCCCGACCACCGCGGGGCGGATGGACTCTTTCGTCGACCAGTTCCAGGCCGCGGGCGGCTCGATGGTGATGGTGGCCAAGGGCAATCGCGCGGTCGCGGTGCGCGAGGCCTGCAAGAAGCACGGCGGCTTCTATCTCGGCTCGATCGGGGGCGCGGCCGCGAACCTCGCCGAGCACTGCATCAAGAAGGTCGAGGTGGTGGAATATCCCGAACTCGGCATGGAAGCGATCTGGCGCATCGAGGTCGAGGATTTTCCGGCCTTCATCATCATCGACGACAAGGGCAACGACTTCTTCAAGGAATTGAACCTGGGGTGAGCTGACGGCGAAACGCCTCCACCTCGTCGTGGCCGGGGCATGACCCGGCCATCCACGTTTGTTGCATCCAGAGAAAAGAAGGCAAGACGTGGATCACCGGGTCAAGCCCGGTGATGACGCCTGAATATGCGGTTAAAGCCTTACGCCCTTGTCCCCGTGAACGGGAAGCTGCCCATCGGGCCGATGCCCATTTCGCCGGACATGCTGTCGCCGGAAACCTTGCCTGAGAAGGCGAGCGTCAGCGGCATCGGGTTGGTGATGGAGATTTTCCAGGCCACGTCGTCGCCGCTCACCGTGCCGTCGAAAATCTCGCCGGAATTGCCGTCCGCGCCCTGCGTGCCCGTCAGCGTGCCGCCGGCGCTCTTGACGGTCAGCGTCGCGTTGCGCTCGCCCATCGGGGTCGACATGGTGATATTCCAGTTTCCGTCCACGGCCATCTAAAATCTCCTTAAGCTCTTCTCGCAGAACCGGAATGGTTCCGGGATCAGGGTTGGCTCGGGCGGCGGTATAGCGCATCTCGCCGGCCAAGCCCAATGGTGTCAAATAGACGCGGTCCGGGCGGCGCGAATCCGGCTTGTGACGAGCAGGCGGAATGCAACATATTGCACGGCAAAGGCCGCAAGCTTGGTCCCGACCAGCACCACCGAGACATAGAACGCCCACAGCTTGAGATCGCCGGTCGAGGCGGCAGCGATAGTGCCGAGCCCGAGCACGAACATCAGCGCCGCCCAGGCGTAGCCGGCTGCCGTGACGTATTCCGGAATGGTCTCGGCCACGATCGGCGGCATGTAGCGCAGCATCCAGCCGCGCTTGAGCATGATCGCGCCGATCGCGAAATGCGCGATCGAGGGCTTTGCCAGCACGAAGCGGGGATCGTGGGTCAACAGCGTCGCGATGCCGAGCACGATCACCAGGCCGAGGCTCGCATAGGTCATGAAGCCGAGCGGCTGTCCCTTGACCCTGCTGTAGATGACCTGCGCCACCGCGCCGGCGATCGCCACCGACGTCGCCAGCACCACGTTGCCGGTGGTCAGGTACAGCACAAGGAACACGATCGCGGAGAGGAAGTCGGTGCCGAGCTTGACGAATACGTCCTTCATCGTGTCTCCCTTCGAATGCCGGTCTCAGCGAGCGTCGGGCAGCGCGTTGGCGGGAGCGCTCCCGTATTTGGTCTTGCAGTACTCCGGATACCATTTCGTGAAATAGACTGCGCTGTTGCGGGCGGCGAATGCAATGAGAAGTCCGGACCATAGCGGCAGGCCCGGCATGTAGATTATCGCCACGTTGCCGAGCATCATCAAGAGGGCGGCACCGGTCCACGCCCAGCTGATGATGTAGTTCGCGCTCATGAATCCCGGCTGCTGCGCGGTTTCGGCATCTACCGCTTCACGCGCGTATTGCAGCGTGAAGGGATGACGGGTCACGATCGACGTCAGGGAAATCAGAAAAATGCCGGTGTCGACCGCCAACTTCACGGCCGCGTTGCTCAAGGCCGGATCGATGAGCGCGAGGTAGAAGCCGATCGCGCTGAATACGACCACCGAGCCCGCACCGAGGATCTTGACCGAGCGGCCGCGGCTGACGTCGAACGCGATCACCATCAGGCAGATCGCCGCCGCGGTGATCAGGCTCACGGCGGCCGAGGTCACCATCATCAGGGCTGCGAAGGCGCCGTAAGGGGCGAGGATCAGGAAAATCGTCATGGCAGTCTCGTCGGGCCAATCTTTACAGCGTCAAAATAACGATAGGGGCGAATGCCGCGGACGTCAAGAAAATCTTTACAGTGTCAAAATAATGCGAGTGGGACAGTGATATCATAATCGTTTCAGTAGCTTGTGCCGCATGCAGGGCGCGGCCAGAGCCGGCCAAGGCCGGGCATGCCACTTCCTTGATGGCGTTATCCACTTCACGCCGCACCGACCCAATTGCCGTGAAACCCGTCAGGGACGCGATGCCCGAGCTGCACGAGCGCGACCGGTCCCGCTTCGACGTCGGTGGCGTTGAAGACCGCGAGGTCGCTGCGGTTTTCGGCGGCGCGCCAGACCACGGCCAGCAGCCAGCCACAGCCTTCGGCGGCGTCATTGCCGCGAGCGACGAACACCGGCTCCGAGATGGTGTCGCCGGCCGGAAGCAGATATTTGCCGAGCCGCGCTCCCTTGCCGTCGACATGCACGATGCCGGACAGCGCGCCGAACATCGGCAGGTCCGGATTGGCGCAGGCGTACCAGCCATGGCGGCTGGCAAGACCGGCGCGGCGATCGTCGATGCGCGGGAATTCGCCGGTGAGGTCGTCGAGCCAGGTTTGGGTGAAGCGGTCGGTATTCCCGGCGAGATCGAAGCTCCAGCGGCACAGCCGCGCGCGCGATTTGTCCGGGTCGGTCGGCCTGCCGTCGGGATGCGGAAAAAGCGGCGCTTCCTCGAACTGCATGACATCGGCGACGATGCGGCTGTTTTCCTCCCACGCATTCATGACGTGAAAGACATAGCAGCTCTCGGCGCGGAACCAGACGATGTCGCCCGCCCCGCCGTGGCGCTTCATGACGCCGACATAGGCGCCCTTGTCCGGCTCCCAGGCGTAGGGCGGCTGGCCGGCCATCGCGCGCGCCATGCTGCCGGTGACGGGCAGGATCGGAAACAGCAGGTGATTTTCGGTGACGATGAAGTCGTGCACCATGCTGGCATAGGGCGCCGTGAAGCGATCGAAGCGCGTCACCACGCCCGACGCATTGACCGATCCGAAGGAGAGGGCAGGGGTCAGCGGCCCCGCGGCATTGTAGCCGAAGAACACCATCTCGCCCGTGACCGGATCGATCTTCGGATGGGCGGTGAACGGGCCACTGATGCCGCCGCGATAGTCGCAATATCCAAGTCGATCGAGCGTGCCGGGCTCGATCTCGGTCGGCAGATGGCCTTCCTCCAGCGCCAGCAGGCGTCCGGCATGGAAGATGATGTTGGTGTTGGCGACGCCGCCGTCCTGCGTCACCGAGGGGGGCGTATCCGGCAGCCTGCGGCCGAAGCCGCCGAACAATGCGCGGCCGGCGTCATGCTCGGCCTGCCATTTCGGGGTGCGAACCCAGCGGTTGCGATAGCTGGCGCGGCCGTTCTCGAGATGGAAGGCGTGCAGCATGCCGTCGCCGACGAACCAGTGCGCGCCGGGCGAGTCGAATTGCGGGTTGGGCCCGTTGCGATAGAGCGTGCCGTTGAGTTCGCGCGGCAATTCACCGACCACGGTGAGAAACGGCGCGTCGCATTCCATCTGGATCGGCGCCAGATTGGTCCGTGCGGGTTTGGTCGCTACTGCGTCGAGCATTGGTCGTTTCCTTTAACAATATCTTTACATCGTAAAGATATGCCTTGCAGTCGTCAAGCGAAATCTTTACAGTGTCAAAATCGTGATCTATAAAGCCGGAATGGCAAGAAAACCGAATATGGCGCGTCCCGGCGTCCGGCGTGCCGCGAACGAACCTGCGCCGGTGCCGGTGCCGGCGCCGCGAAAGCGCGGCAGGCCGCGGGCCGTCGCCGCAAGCGAGAACACGCCCTATCATCACGGCGCGCTGCGCGCTGCGCTGCTTGAAGCCGCCGAGCGCGTGCTCGAACGCGAGGGGCTTTCCGGTCTGACGCTGCGTGCGGTGGCGCGCGAGGCCGGCGTGTCGCATGCAGCACCTACCCATCATTTCGGCGACCTCACCGGGCTCGTCAGCGAACTCGCCGCGATCGGCTTCCGCCAGTTCAACGCTGCGATGGTGGCGGCCGGCGACTCGGCCACCGGTCCGCTGGAGAAGGCGATGGCGCGGGCCAGGGCCTATGTCGCCTACGCGCAGGCCCATCCCGGCATGTACGGGCTGATGTTCCGCACCGAGCGTCTCGACATGACGCGGCCGTCGCTGTGCGAGGCCGCCAATGCCTCGTTCGCCGGGCTGGCCGGCGCGATCGGTGCCAGCCGTCAGGAGCAGATTTCGGAGCAGGCGCTGTCGCTCGGGCAGGCGGCCGACATCGCCCGCGCCTGGTCGCTGGTCCACGGTTTTACCATGCTGCTGCTCGACGGGCGGCTCACCGATATCCTGAACCGGCTGCCGAAAGGCACCCACGCCGGGATGTTGCTGGATGCGATGCTGAAGCGCGCGGTCGGGCAGATGCCGGTGGCCTGATCAGCGCCGTACCGCCAGTTCGACCGCCCAGCCGCGGTCGCCGATCACCTTCACTTCGTCCTCGCCGCATTTGAAGCCGCGCGCGACTTCGTCGGCGGCCTTGCGGGCAAGCTCATTGGCGTCAGGATTGGCCTTCACGTCGACATAGGCCACATGGCAAACCGACCCCGGCGGCAGTCGCGTCACCACCAGCATCGGTTTTGCGGTCGGCCGGCCGTTTTTGTCCTCATGTTTGGGCGCCAGCCGTGGAAATCGGGCCGGAGCCGGCACAAATCGACAGCGCCAGGGCAATTGCCGGGATGACATGCATGCGTATGACGATGTGATGGTGCAAAATGCGGTTCATGCAGGCCGCCTCCGCTGCGGAACCCGGTGTTCGACGCGCGCAATCTGGGGAAGGTTCAGGCAAACCGCGCGAAAAGCCTGACATCGGGGCGGAATCGTCCTAGAACAGCCGCTTCGCCATCCCGTCTCACTAGCGTGCAGTTGCCTCATCGATCATGCCTGCCATTTCGCCGAAAAAACCGTATCGCGTCGGCCGTTCCCGCACCGGGCTTGGCCTCTTCGCCACCAAACCGATCAAAAAGGGCGCCAAGATCGTCCGCTATTTCGGGCCGCTGCTGGATTCCCGAAAGAAGAAGGACGACGCGATCGAGAACAAATATCTGTTCGAACTCAACAACCGATGGACCATCGACGGGTCGGTGCGCAAGAACATCGCCCGCTACATCAACCACGCCTGCAAGCCGAACGCCGAATCCGACGTCATGCCGCGCAAGCGCAAGGTGGTGATCCGCGCCATCAAGAACATCGAGCCGGGCGAAGAGATCAACTACGATTACGGCACCGACTACTTCAAGGCCTATCTGAAGCCGATCGGCTGCAAATGCGACGCCTGCGAAAGGAAGCGCAAGAAGCAGCGCGCCGAGGCACGGGCCGAACGGTTGCGCCTGAAGGCCAGGGACGAGAGGAAGGCGTTGAAGAAAGCCGAAAAGGAAGCGGCGAAGGCCGGGAAAAAGCTGGCGAAGCAAAAGCTCAACGGCAAGGCAATGCACGCCAACGGCAAGCTGCTCAACGGGCACGCCGGGAAGGCGGTCGCGGGCAAATTGCCGTCAGCGAAATCCGGGATTCTCGCCAAGGCCAGCGGCAGGCAAGGCGCGGAAAGCCGCGCCTCGGCCTGAGCCGTTTTCACAGCGAAGTCGTCATGGCCGGGCTTGTCCCGGCCATCCACGTCCCGCTTGCTGATAGGTCGGAAGATGTGGATGGCCGGCACAAGGCCGGGCCTGACGAAATCTCATGAGCGTTCCTTCCCCTTCACCAAGGCGAGATTGATCCAGCTGACGCCGGCGGCGCGATTGCGTTCCTGGCTGGATTCGGAGCGGACATTCAAAACCGGATGCAGCCCCTCGCGCCGCGCCAGTTCAATCGTCTCTTGAGCCGGCACCTCGAACATGCGCCGTCCCGGCGGCACCGGCCCGTGCCGGGTCTTCAGGATGATGGTGCCGCCTGGCCGTACCAGCGCGGCAAGGTTCGGCATGGCGCGCCGGCGCTGGGCTTCGTCGAGATGCATCCAGACCGCGGTCAACATCACGAGGTCGAAGGTCTCGCCGCGGGGGCGTAAAGCAGCGAGATCCGGCAGGCTGTCGTTGAGCCATTCGATCCGCGGCGACGGATGCAGCGCGATCGCCGGCAGGCGCATCGCGTCCGTCGGCTCGACGGCGACCACGCGATGGCCCTGGGAAGCGAGCCACGCCGCATCGCGCCCAGTGCCGGAGCCGATATCGAGAATGCGGCTCGGCGCCCCCGGAATCAAATGCAGCACGGCCCGGTGCGCGTCGGCAGCGGGGATGCTTTCATACTGCCTGAAAAGGGCCTCGGCCTCTTCGGCGTAGCCTTCCGTGCCGCTGACGGGTACTGATGTCACGCGAGGCTTCCCGTGTTTTTCGTCATTGCGAGGAGCGCAAGCGACGAAGCAATCCAAGTCTCAGTCATTCCGGGATGGTCCGAAGGACCAGACCCGGAATCTCGAGATTCTCCGATGTGCAATTGCACATCGCAGTTCGACGCTTTGCATCGTCCCGGAATAACAGTTTCGGATGCTTCACCTGCGTTCGCAATGACGTTTAGACAGTCGCCACGCCGCCGCTCCGGCGCAGCCCGATATATTGCAACTCGGCCAGCGCGCCGACCGCGATCGCCTGTGTCGCGACAAGAGCCTCCCCGAGCAAATTCGGCGTCACCGCGCCGGAGAACAATAGCGCGATGCTGGCCAGCGTCCACGCCGCGTTGCCGGCGATTACGATCACTACCAGGGCCTTCGGCATCGCCTGCCGCGTGCCGAGCCAGCCGACCAGCGCCGTGTAGGCGATCAGGAACAAGCCGGTCTCGCGCAACAGCGCGACGGGCAAAATGAGCCAGGGGGCAAGCGCGCCGGCGCCGAGCGTCAGCAGCACGGCCGATGCGCCGCTGAAAATGGCGTCAGCCAAAACGGCGCGACGCAGGAACAGGGATGGACGGATCATGGCAATTCTCCTTTGCTGGGGGTGGAATGGTCAGGGGATCAGCGGGCCGGCTGGTGCAGCCAACTCTGGAGTTGACGCAACAGGCGCACCGGGCACAGCGTCTTGCCGACGCGGTTCTCGACCGCCGTGACATGCGCGAACACGAAGACGCCGGTGGTGCGCAGCAGCGGCTCCGGCATGTTGAGGCTGCGCGCCAGCACCCGGGTCGCCAGATTGAGCAACCAGGGAACCGTGCCGGCCGCGGGTGAAAAGGTGCTGGTTCGGGAAGGCGTAGTCATGGGTCATCTCCTGTGATGGTGAAGATGACCCGGCCGCATCCGCAATTCGATTACGTCGGAGGTAATGGAACGCACGAAATTCGCGTGGTAGATTTTCCACCATGAACGCACAGACTGCCACGGCGCGAACCGAACGAACCAAGCCCGCCCATATCGGCGATCACCTGCGCGAATGGCGGCAGCGCCGCCATCTCAGCCAGCTCGATCTCGCCGTCGATGCCGAGATTTCCGCGCGCCATCTGAGTTTCGTGGAAACCGGCCGCGCCGCGCCGTCGCGCGACATGGTGCTGAAACTCGCAGAAAGGCTCGACGTGCCCCTTCGCGAACGCAACGTGCTTTTGGTCGCCGCCGGATATGCTCCGGCGTTTCCGCAGCGCTCGCTGGACGATCCCGCGCTGAAATCGGCGCGGGCGGCGATCGATCTGGTGCTGAAAGCGCATGAGCCCAATCCGGCATTGGCCTATGACCGGCACTGGAACCTGGTCTCGGCCAACCGCATGGTGATGCCGCTCCTGGAGGGCATTCCGGCGCGGCTGCTCGGCCAGCCCTTCAACATCCTGCGGCTGGCCTTTCACCCCGAAGCGCTGGCGGCGCGCACCATCAACCTCGCCGAATGGTGCAGCCATCTCTTGGAGCGGCTGCACCGCCAGTGCGAGGCGACCGCCGATCCCGAACTCTTGAAACTCTACCAGGAGCTGAAGGCCTATCCGATCCCGGCGCGATCGGCGCCGCTGTCGTCGGACAATGTCGCGATCCCCTTCAAGATGCGGCTCGACGGCGAGGTCTTGAGCTTCATTTCCACCACCATGATCTTCGGCACGCCGGTCGACATCACGCTGTCGGAACTGGCGCTGGAGACGTTCTTTCCGGCCGACGAATTGACCGCCGAGCGGATGCGAAACATGGCGGCCGGTCTCAAATAGCTCTCTTGCCCGGACCCGGATTGCGGCATATCTCTGGGGCTTCGCAAGGGAGGACGTGCCCATGAGCACCCTGAAACCGCTGCAGATCGACATCGTTTCCGACGTGGTGTGCCCGTGGTGCTATATCGGCAAGCGCCGCATCGAGAACGCGCTGGCGCTGACGCCCGACGTGCCGGTCGAGATCAACTGGCGGCCGTTCTTCCTCAATTCCTGGGTGCCGCGCGAGGGCATCAGCCGCGACGAATATCTCACCGCGAAATTCGGCTCGCCCGAGGCCTACAAGAACATCGCCGGCCGCGTCGTCGACGCCGCCGGTGAAGAGGGCCTCACCTACCGGCCCGAACTGGTCAAACGCCAGCCCAACACCATCGACTGCCACCGCCTGATTCACTGGGCCGACGCCAAAGGCAAGTCCGCCGAGATGAAGCAGCGGCTGATGGAATTGTATTTTAGGGACGGCGGCGATCTCACCGACACCGAGGTGCTGGTGCAGGCGGCGGCGGATTGCGGCCTCGATGCCGACGACGTCCGCAAGCGCCTTGCGACCGACGAAGACGTGGCGCTGATCTCGGCGCAGGCCAGGGACGCATCCGACAAGGGCATCTCCGGCGTTCCGACGTTTGTGTTCGCGCAGAAATACGCCGTCTCCGGCGCGCAGCCCGCCGAACAGCTCGCCCGCGCCATCCGGCAGGTCTCGGCGGAAGTGAACGCGCAGGCGGCGGAGTAACGAACGTCGCGGCGAAGACCGGCGTCACCCACCGGAAACGCTTGGCCAGCCCGTCATGCCCGGCCATGACGGTTAGAATTTCAGTGATGACCGCGGATCAAATGAATCGCGCGGCGCGCGAACTCACGCATCCGCCCGCGCAGCATCATCGCCGCGTGGATCAGCGGCACGACCGGATCGTTCTTCCGCAGCGGAATCAGCACGTCGCCGATGGTGAACCGGCCGCGCCAGATCGGATTGATCATGGGATGATCGGCGCTGGCCGTGGAGTCGGCCGTGGCGATTGCCGGATCGGCGCAGAGATGCCGGGTCAGATCGAGCGTCAGTTGCACGCCCGGTGAAAATTTTGCGAAGCGCTCGTCGATGCCGAGCTTGAAGAAGAAGGCGCGGTCCTGGTGCCGGAGCACGATTCCCGCCGCGACCGGCGTGTCGCCGGCATATAGCGTCACGATCTCGCACTGTCGGGTTTCGGCGAGCGCGGGAGCGGCGCGCCTGACAAAAGCGGCGTCGCCATCGTCCTGGATCAGCGCGGTGCCGCGTTTGCCTTTCCAGCCGCTGGCTTCCAGCTTGAGAAACACCTCGAGCGCGGCGGCGACTTGCTCGCGCGTGCCAGCGACCTCGAAACGGACGGGGCCGTGTTCGGCGAGCCGATGGCGCTGCCGGCGCAGTTCTTTCAGCTTCTTCGCGCCCAGCGCGTCGCGCAGCAATTCCTCGGGCTCGCGGCTGGCGTCGAGGCAGGCGCGGGGTTGCGATTGCAGCACGCGCGGATGCAAGCCCTCCTGCCGCAGCGCCTCGCCAAGGGTTTTCATGACGGCGCCATCGAGCGACACATCGCGCAGGATCAGCGCATGGGCGCCGGCCTGCCGCGCCGCCTGCAACAATGCTGTCGCGGCCTCATGCGCCAGGTCGCGGTCGAGCGGCGGCGTGCATAGCGTGCCGTAGGGATGGGCGCTGACCAGAGCGGGGAGGGGAATCCGGTAGGCTCGCATCATCGAAACGACCGGCATCAGGCCGATCAGCCGGCTGGCGCCGTCTGGTTCGCTTCGCGCGAGCAGCGCGGACGCGCCGGTGCGGCCGCTGGCAAAGGCGTTCACCGCGATTTCCCAGGGCGGAAGATAATAGCCGTTCGGTTCGATCGCGCGTTCGGCCAGCGCGCGCCATTGGCTCAACGAGACAGTGGCCAGCGGGCGCAGGCCCGCGGCATCCGTAACCGATGCGCGACCGACTGCGGCCCTGTCAGCAATCTCGACCACTTCCCCGTTTCCCGTTCGCAAGGTGCTGCGCCAGTAGCGCCGCTGTCCACCGCGTGATTGCAAATCCTAACGCAAAGATCGGAAAAGAGAGTTGGCGCTGGTCGGCAATTTGACCGGTAATGTTAACCCGGCGTTTACCGTCCGGAGGCCGTGAGCGGCCCCCGAATGCGATTGATATCGCTTACGGCTGCGCGGGCGCGGCGGATTTTTCGCCGATCTGAGCCAGGCATTGCAGGATGTAATTCGTCCGGTCTCTGGGCAGGATCTTTGCGACCTCGGCCCTGTAACGGCATTCGATCTGCTCGCTTTGCCTGGCGCGGGGCTTTTTCGCCGCCAGCGAGTACTGCCGGACCCTGCGCAGGACAATCGGCGAACCGTCGGATTCGAACTGCATTTCGTATTTCTTGCCGTTCTGGTCGGTTGCGCTGCAAGCGATGCTGGAGACCTGCAGCAGCGCAAAATTTCCAACTTGCCGGCATCCGCCGGTCGCGCGTTCGGCTGCTGGGACGGGCAGGCCGTCGGCCTTCGGCCTGTCCTTGGAACTCAGCAGCATCCGGTCGATCGGCAGTTCATAGAGATTATCCTGGTTCCTGCGGCCATTTTCACCCGAGAACGAGATGACGTGACTGCTGTCGGTTGGATCGTCGAGCGCGATCGTGAAATTGGTGCGGCCTTCCTCGCTATGGAAGAAGCCGACGGTCCTGCATGCGAAATCGCGGCCGGCGATTTTGAGGGTGCTGCACTTGCCCGACATCAACGCGAAGATATCGGTGTCCGGTTCCTGCGGCTTGGCGTCATTCGAGACCGCGATCGCGGGCCGGGCCGGCTCGGCGACCGAGGGGGTTGCAAGGAAAACAATGGCGGCGGCGAAAAGATGCCGGCAGAGGCGCATCGTCAGGCTCGGTGGATCGGACATGGGATCGAACAGGCACCGTTTAGCATCAATTGGATCATCGGTTAGCTGAAATCGGTTCTGCCCACATTTTTCTGGTCCAACATCGAATAGGCGATGCCCATGATGATGCTGTAGGTCAAGAGCATCGCGAGCGAGAACAGGGCGGGACGGGCGCCAAGCCCCGCCTGCGCAGCGAACAGGCCTTGCCCCAGCATCGGAAATAGCAACACCCCCATCGCAATCCAGCCGAAGACCCCAAAGACAAATCCCTTCGCGGCGCCGCTTTGGCCCGGCAGGAACCGATAGAGGCGGCCGAACAGCATTCCGAGGACGACCGCACCATTGAGAAACGATAGCGCCCAGGGAATCGCGGCAGGAACCGAGCCGCCGACCAGCCCACTCAGCGCCCGCTGTATGTCTTCATATGGGTGAAAGGATGGCAGCCAGCCCATCCAGGACTTCAGGAACATCAGGCCGGAGTGCGCGGCGCTGCCGCACAGGCCGGCGGCCAGGGATTTCCAGATCCTTTCGGCGCCCGATTTCGTCATCGGTTGGGAGGAACGAAATGATCCGCCACGCTGGCGGTTTGCCCCGTCGCGGTATCGGTCGCCCTGATCTCGATATTGGCCAGACGCTCCGGCACGTCAGCGCTTGCCACCCGCACCGACAGGCGGAGTTCGCGGGTCTGATCCTGTCCGACCTCGACGATCAGCCTGCCATCGGCTGCGGGCTCTATGCCCGGGACATGAAGGGCGGCGTTCGGCAGGCCGGATATACCGAGCGCGAAGCTGCGGCTGCCGCCCTTGTTCAGGATGCGCATGGTATAGTCGTTGCGAACGCCGTCCGAGAGCTGCACGTAGAGCGGATTGCGCTCGTGCAGCAGGTTGACGCTCATCGAGCTTCGGGTCGCCAATGCGTAAAGCATGATGCTGCCGACCAGCGCGATGATCCCGGCGTAAAGGACGGTCCGCGCCCGGATCAGGCGATAGACCGGGGGCTTGCCGGCCAGCCGGCGCTGGCCGTTGATATCGGTATCGTAGGCGATCAATCCCGCCGGGCGGCCGATCTCGCTCATGATGTTGTCGCAGGCGTCGATGCACAACCCGCACTGGATGCAGCCCAGTTGAATGCCGTTGCGGATATCCACGCCGGTCGGGCAGACATTGATGCACTGGTGACAATCGATGCAGTCGCCGGCAGGCTGGCCGTGCTCGCGCAGCTGCTCCGCCTTCTTGACCGACGTCCGTGGCTCGCCGCGGTCGCGGCGATAGGTGACGTTGAGCGCCCACTCATCGGTCAGTGCGGCCTGAATCCGGGGCCACGGGCACATGTAGATGCACATCTGCTCGCGGGCATGACCGGCGAAGACGTAGGTGGTGGCGGTCAGGATCGCGATCCACAGATAGGCGACGAACGGCGCCTGGAGTGTCGCCAGATCCTTCACCAGCGTCGGGGCGTCGGAAAAGTACAGAACCCAGGCGCCGCCGGTCCACCACCCGATCATCAGCCACAGGAAATGCTTGGTCGCGACCTGGCGGACGTGGGTAAAGGTCCAGCCTTTCTTGTCGCTCAGAATACGCTCGCGGCGGTCGCCTTCGACCAGGCGCTCCACGGCGTAGAACAGATCGGTCCAGACGGTCTGCGGACACAAATAACCGCACCACACCCGGCCGGCCACCGCATTCATCAAAAACAGCGCCATCGCGGCGATGATCAACAGGCCGGTGAAATAATAGACTTCCTGCGGCCACAGTTCGATGAAGAAGAAATAGAAGCGGCGATGCGGGAAATCGACCAGCACCGCCTGGCGAGGCAGGCCGGGTCCGCGGTCCCAGCGCACGAACGGCAACAGGTAATAAAGCGCCAGCGTCAGCCCGAGGATCGTCCATTTGATCCGGCGAAACCTGCCGTGAACGGCCTGCGGATAGACTTTCTTGCGCGCTTCGTAGAGCGGGCCGACGATGATGGTGTCGTCCATGACTTCCCCGGCAAATCCCTTGGCGGTTCAAAAAACGCAGGTATTGTCACCCGCAACCAAAATCAGCGCTTTGCGGTAGCGCAAGGACGAACCGGGGTACCCGGACTCCAGTCCGCCGCGCGGCTTGGTAGCGATACGGTCGCTCGAAGTCCGCGATGGCCCGGCTTGTTTTCCAAAGCGAGGGAACCGCCAATCTTTTCGAGCGCAAGCTGGACAATGGCGAGCCCGAGGCCGGTGCCGGACGGACTCTTGTGCTGGCCGCGAAAGAAGCGACTGGTTACCAGCAGAAGCTCATTTTCGGGAATGCCCGGCCCTTCGTCGTCGACGGTGATCGCAGCATGCGAACCGCCGGTTGCCGCGCTCCAACTCACGACGCCCTCCCTCCGCATGTGCTGCATCGCATTTTCATGCAGGTTCCTCAGGGAAACCGTCAACAGATCGCGGTTCGTCATCAGGGTTATGTCGTTAAGCGACGGGTCCAAAACCACCCTGGCGGGTCCGGCAGTCTGGTCGGGTGACGCGATCTCTTCAAGAAGCCTGGCCAGATTGACTTCATCCTTCAGTTCGACCTCGGACTGAGCATCGAGGCGCGCCATGGCGAGCAGCTGCCGGACGAGGCGGGCGGTTCGGTCCACGGAAGCGACGATGTGACGAAGCGC
Source organism: uncultured Alphaproteobacteria bacterium (assembly GCA_963721275.1). Classification (GTDB taxonomy): domain Bacteria; phylum Pseudomonadota; class Alphaproteobacteria; order Rhizobiales; family Xanthobacteraceae; genus Bradyrhizobium. The sequence continues at coordinate 125,018 of CAVRIQ010000041.1, forward strand.
GCCCTCCCTTGCCGTCGGGTCGGCCGTGGCGATGGCGACCTGCGCCTGGGTCTTGAGGCCAGCCAGGGGCGTCCGCAATTCATGTGCGGCAAACGCCGTAATCTCCCGTTCGTGCCGACGGGCCGCCTCAAGTCTGGCAAACAGGCTGTTCAGGGAGTTCACGAGAGGGAGTATTTCGGGGGGCGTGTGATTTAGATCGATCGGCCGCATGTCGTCGACGCCGCGATCCTGCAAATCGACGGCGAGATACTGCAAGGGTCGCAATCCGCGCCCCAGACTTGTCCAGATCAATAGCCCCAGCAGCGGAACGATGAAGATCGCTGGCCAGAGCAGGCCCCTGACGAGATCGCTCACCAGTCTTTCCCGCAAGCCCAGCCGGTCGCCGACGAGCACCCTGAGGCCCTTGGCTGAATCTGAAATGGCATAGACCCGCCATGTCTCGCCGCCCACCTGTTGATCGGAAAAGCCGTCCTTCTGATTGCCGAGGCTGTCGTCCGGCGCCCCGCTCGATCTGGCGACCAGCCGTCCGTCCAGCGACCATATCTGGCAGGACAACTGGCGCTCATAGCCCGCGTGTTCCGGCACGAGCACCGAGCCGGCCTGACTGCCGGCCGGGGAGGGCACGCTGGCGTTGATGGCCAACGAACTGACCATCCGCGCGGCCTCCTGAAGCCTCGTGTCCAGCACGTGTTCGACCTCGCTTCGCGTCTGAAGGAAGATCCAGGCGGTCGCACAGAGCCAGATCAGCCCCGTCGCTGCGACAAGAATGATGAACAACCGTCCGCGCAGGGATTTCAGCATCATGATGGCTTGCCTCGCATGCGGTAGCCAAGTCCCCGCACCGTTTCGATCGCATTGCGTCCGATCTTGCTGCGCAAGTTATGGACGTGCACCTCGACGGCGTTGCTCTCGATCTCTTCCTGCCAGCCATAGAGGCGTTCCTCGAGATCGGTCTTGGAGCGAATGGCTTCCGGCCGTTCCATCAGGGCGGCGAGGACGGCAAATTCGCGCCGTGAAAGACTGATCGGCTTTCCCGCTACCGTCGCACTGAGGGTCGCCGGATCGAGCACGACGCCGTTGTGCGTCAGGCTGGAGGTGGCCCGGCCGGCGTGGCGACGAACGATGGCGCGCACGCGTGCGGCGAGTTCATCCAGATCGAAGGGCTTTCCGAGGTAATCGTCCGCTCCAGTGTCGAGTCCCCTGATGCGGTCGGACACCTCGTCAAGCGCCGTCAGCAGCAGCACCGGGGTCCGATTGCCCGCGGAACGGATTTTCGCCAGCAGGTCGAGCCCCGACCCGTCCGGAAGCATCAAGTCGAGTACAACGGCATCGAAGGTCGTCGTGCCGAGGGCGGCACGTGCATCCGCGCATGAATTCACCGTATCGACGGTGGCGCCCGACAGCCCGAGCCCCGCTTTCAAGCCGTCGAGCAGAACCGGATCATCCTCAACGACCAGAATTCGCATCATGCTCTCTTTCTCCGGGAGCCGGAGTCGCAGGCCAGCCTTAAGGCTGCCTTAAGGTGCGATGGCGATGTCACCGCCACCTTATGACCGGGGATCGTCATGCGAAACGCTCGCCTCCGTACAATAATCATCGGCTTTCTTGTGTTCGTCAGCGGCGCCGCCGCCCACGCCCAAACGCCGCCGAGTGCCGACCACGTGTTTCGACTGCGCGTGTCGCCCGGCACCGCAGGCGCGCTGGTCCTGAACTGGACCATCGCACCCGGGAACTATCTGTACCGCGACAAGATCGCCGCGGCGGGTGCTGGCGGTTCTGCGATCGAGGTGAGCACGGATAGTGGGGAGATCAAGGACGATCCGTCGTTCGGTCGGACGGAAATCTATCGCAACCGGGCGCAGGCGGTCGTAGCCGCGAAGCTGCTGCCGCAGGACGGCGATATCGTGGTGACCTTTCAGGGCTGCGCCGAAAGAGGAATCTGCTACCCGCCGGTGAAGAAAACGGTCGATCCGAGGACGATGTCGGTTGTCGGCGGAAGCGCCAATAGCGAATTGAACCCTTCGTCCGGGAAGAACCCGGTTCAGGACACCAAAGCGGAAATCTCGTTTGCGCCACTCAGCCCGCCGCCGAATCTGGCGCCGGAGCAGGCGCGTCTGCAAGGCAACATCGTTGCGGTGCTGCTGGCCTTCACCGGCTTCGGATTGCTTCTGGCGTTTACGCCCTGCGTGTTCCCGATGATACCGATCCTCTCGGGAATGCTGGCGCGCTCGGGCGATCGCCTGACGGCGCGGCGAGGCTTCGTCCTCTCGGGAACCTATGTACTGGCGATGGCGCTGGCTTACGCGGCCCTGGGCGTCGTGGTGGCCTGGTCCGGGCAGAATCTGCAGGCCGCGCTGCAAACGCCGGCGGTGCTTGTCTCGATGAGCGCGGTATTCCTGGCGCTCGCCGTCTCGATGTTCGGCTACTACGATCTGCAAATTCCGCAGTCCTGGCAAACCAGATTGACCGGAAAGGCCTCGTCTCGAAGCGGCTCCCTGGGCGGCGCGGCCATCATGGGATTCGGATCCGCGCTCATTGTCGGCCCCTGTGTAACACCGCCGCTCGCCGCCGCGCTGGTCTATGTGGCGCAAACCGGCGACGTCCTGCGCGGGGCATCGGCCTTGTTCGCGCTGGGTCTCGGGATGGGCTTGCCACTGCTTGTATTCGGGACCTTCGGTGCCGGCATTCTGCCCAAATCGGGCCCGTGGCTGGCCCATGTGAAACACCTGTTCGGCTTTGTCTTCGTCGGACTCGCGATCTGGATCACGTCGCGCATCCTGCCGGACCGGGTGGTTGCGATCCTTTGGGCCGCGATGGCCGGCTCGGTCGCCGCCTATCTCGCCGCCGTGGTGATCCCTTTGCCCGGTCAGCGCCCCTCCCGCGCGGTCACGGCCACGGTAGGCGTACTCGTTGTCGGCATCGTCCTCATCGGGCAGTCGCTGGCCGAATCGTTGCGCCTGCCGCCGGGCTTTGGCTACGTTTCCGCGTCCGGTCTCATCGCGACCGCCGAACCGGCGGAATTCAAGACCGTGACGACACCGCAGACCCTCGACGACGCGATCGCAAGGGCAAAGCAGACTGGCAGGCCGGTCGTTCTCGATTTTTCGGCGAAGTGGTGCGTCGAGTGCCAGGTCATGGACCGCACCGTGTTTTCCGATCCGACAGTGAACAAACGCCTGCGCGATTTCGACCTGATCCGTGCCGATGCGACCGACTACAACGACGACAGCCGATCGCTGATGAAACGCTTCGGGGTTGTCGGCCCTCCGACGGTGATCTTCCTCGAAGCCGGCAACGGCAAGGAAGCGGCGGACACCAGGATCATCGGCCCCGTCGACTCGTCCACCTTTCTCAGTCACCTCGATCATCTTCCGGCGAGCTGAATTCGTCACGCCGGTCAACCCAGGGAGAACCACGATGTTCCTTTCGCGCGCGTCCGCGCTTGCAATCCGCCTGCTCATTCCGCTTGTCTTGTTCGGCTCGGTCGGCGCTTCTCCGGCATGGTCGGAGGATGCACAGGATCCCGACGTGTCTTCGGCCGCCATCCTCAACGATCCCGCCGCTCCGGTCGCGGGAAATCCGAAAGGCGACATCACCATCGTTACGTTCTTCGATTACAACTGCCCGTTCTGCAAGAAAGCCGAGCCTTCGCTCGAACGTCTGGTGAAGGAGGACGGCCACATTCGTCTGGTCTACAAGGATTGGCCGATCCTCACGAAGCCTTCGATCTATGGCGCGCAGCTCGCTCTCGCTGCGAAATATCAGGGCAAATACGATGCGGTCCACGCGGCGCTGATGGCCATTCCCGGCATCAAGATTCCGGAAGACCAGATGCTTGCGGCGGTACGCGCATCCGGCGCCGACATGAACCGGCTCGACGGCGATCTGAAGTCCCATGCCGACGAAATCACCGCGCTGCTGAGGCGCAACCTGGCGCAAGCGGACTCGCTGGGCTTGCAGGGTACGCCTGCCTATCTGGTCGGGCACTTCAAGGTTACGCAGGCGCTGACCTATGAGGGCTTCAAGCGCGCCGTCGCCGATGCGCGTGCGCAGGCCAGGAGGTAAGGGCCGCGCGTGCTGCCACGCGGCCCGAACCAAATGTGACGCCGAGCGGCTCAAGCAATGTCGGAAACGACTTGCTTGAGCAACTCCCGCACCTGACCGGCGACCTTGCCGAGCTTCGGATTGTCGATCGCACTCATCGACGCCACCGGATCAACGGCGGAAATTTCCACCGTACCTCCCTCGCGCTGCTGCACGACCACGTTGCAGGGCAGCATGGTCCCGATCTTGTCCTCGTGCGTGAGGGCCTCGTAGGCGAGCTTCGGGTTGCATGCTCCCAGAATGAGGTACGGCCGGAAATCGACACCGATCTTCTTGTGCAGGGTATCCTTCACATCGATCTGGGTGAGGACCCCGAAGCCGTGCTTCTTCAAGGCGTCGGTCGTAGCCGCAACCGCAGCATCGAACGGCAGCTTGACGGTCTTTGAGAAGTGATAGGTCATAGGTGTTCCTTCGGCGGATGCATCGACAGCGTCATGCCGCCAGTTTGGAGGGGATATGCGCGCAAATTATGAAAACGCGCAGCCGCCGCGCAGGCCGAGCTTCTTGAAGATGATCGCCGCGGGGCAGAACCCCGTGATCGAGGCCTGGAACATGTTCACGCCGGCGAATGCGGTCAGCAAATACCAGTAGGGACTGACCGTGTAGCCGAGCGCCAGCCCGAGCAAAACGACAAATCCCGCGAACATCATCACTGCTTTATCTACGTTCATGACATACTCCTTTGGGTGGGTTTGAAAGTGATCAGGACCGGGCGAGCCCGGCCATCGTCCATGCAACAATCTTTTGCGCGTCCATCGCGCCGGAAGTCCGCGAAATCTCCCGGCCGCCTTTCATCAGCAGAAGGGTCGGGATGCCGCTGATCCCGAGCTGCGAAGAGACCGTAGGCGCTGTATCGGCGTTGAGCTTCAGCAGGCGAACCTTGGGCTCGAGCACCTCGGCGGCGCGCTCGAACATCGGCGCCATCGAGCGGCAGGGACCGCACCACGGCGCCCAGACGTCGACCAGCACCGGGATATCGCTATTGGCGACATGGCGACCAAAGCCCGCCTCGTCGACCTCGATGGGATGGCCGCTGAAGATGGGTTGATGGCACGATCCGCAACGCGCCGCGCCGGGCGCCCGCTCGATGGGCAACCGGTTGATCTTGCCGCAATGTCCGCAGACGATTTGTTGGCCTGTACTCATGCTGCGGGCTCGTTCTCTTTGACTTTGGCGATGTTGAGCTTGTCGAGCAGGAAGCGCTCGTAGAAGGGTTCGCTCTCGCCGCGCCGGATCTTGCGCAGGAAGTATTTTTCGAAGGCGACCTTGGCGTAGTGAACCCACTCGCCCTTCGACGACCAATTGACGTTGCGCGGCGGAATCTGCGGCTGCGCCAGGAAGGCGACGCCGGTATCGCCGAAATCCGCCAGGCAGATCGCGTTCCATGTCGGCTGCGCGGTCGGCTTCTCTCCCCTCAGCAGCGAGCCGATGTTCCGGGCCGTCGCCGTCACCATCGATTCGATCATGAAACCCGTCTTCGGCACGCCGACCGGGACGGGGGTGGCGCCGACCGGCGCGATCGCCACGCACACGCCGATGCCGAACACGTTCGGGAATTCAGGATTGCGCTGGTACTTGTCGACGATGACAAAGCCGCGGGGATTGGTGAGCTTCTCGATGCCGCGAATGGCGGCAACGCCGCGAAACGCAGGCAGCATCATCGAATAGGCGAACGGCAGCTCGTGGGTTTTGCGGACCGAGCCGTCGTCCGCGACCTCCTCGACGGACATCGCGCCGGGGGCCACGCTTTTCACCCGGGCGTTGGTGATCCACTTGATGTGCTTTTCACGCATCTCGCTTTCGAGCAGGCCCTTGGTGTCGCCGACTCCGTCGAGGCCGAGATGCCCGATATAGGGTTCGGAGGTGACGAACGTCATCGGCACGCGGTCGCGGAGCTTGCGGCGGCGCAGTTCGGTTTCCAGGATGAAGAGGAACTCGTAAGCCGGGCCGAAACAGGACGCGCCCTGCACCGCGCCGATCACAACCGGCCCGGGATTGGCGGCAAGCTTTTCGAAGGCCTCCTGCGCGTGGGAGGCGTGATCGACGTGGCAGACCGACTGGGTATGACCGTCCGGCCCGAGCCCCGGGATCTCGTCGAATGCGAGCTCCGGTCCGGTGGCAATGACGAGGTAGTCATAATTGATGGACGAGCCGTCCGCGAGTTCGATGCGATTGTCCGCCGGGTGCACGCGCTGGGCGCCCTGTGTCAGCAGCCGGATTCCCTTGCGCTTCATGATCTCGACCAGGTCGACCTCTATATCGCTGCGCTTGCGCCAGCCGACCGCCACCCATGGATTCGAGGGGACAAAGTGATAGACCGGCCCCTGGGAAATGACCGTCAGGCGGTCGTCCCGCCTCAGCTTGGGTAACAATTCGTAAGCCATCAGCGTCCCGCTCAGGCCTGCTCCGACAACAACGACTTCCGCCATACTCTCCTCCATTTGCTGCATCGCCTAGGTGCGGCCCGCCAATTGAGCTTCGGCTTCTTCGGCCCGGTGGTTGACTATATATTCGTATCATCGTATATACGCAAGTATGAAAATGAACATCGACATCATGGAGGCCGCCGCCAATTCGGCGAGCGATCTGCTGAAGGCCCTGGCCAACCGTCATCGGCTGCTGATCGTCTGCCAGTTGATCGACGGCGAGCGCTCGGTGGGAGACCTCGCCGCGTTCCTGGATCTTCGCAATTCGACGGTATCCCAGCATCTCGCGCTCCTTCGCAAGGATGGCCTGGTTATCGCCCGGCGCGATGCGCAGACGATCTACTATTCGATCGCCAGCGATCCCGCGCGCGAAATTCTGACCGCGCTCTATCGGGTGTATTGCACGCCGTCGAACGGCAAGGGCCTGCAAAAGAAGGTTAGGCCGGGGTAAGGGGCAATACCTTGAGGCAGGTCAATGACCGCCCGGCAAACGTCGACAAGATAAATTCCGGATTCTCCCGGTCAGCGATTCATATGGGGCTGCGAGTGCATACAATGCGTGGATTGATGGTGATGGCGGCCTTGGCTGCGACAATGATGAGTGGGCCGCTGGTTCGCGCGGAAACGATCACGGTTGCCCCAAAGACCGTCACCGACGAGAAAGCAGTGTTCGCGACGGTGGAGAGCATCAGCGTCGTTCCGGCGCGCGGGCGCATTGGCGGCATCATCGTCCAGCTCAAGGTCCGGGAAGGAGATCCGGTTACCAGCGGCCAGGCGATCGCCGCGATCGGCGATGAAAAGCTCGCTCTGCAGATGAAGTCGCTGGATGCGCAGATCGGCGCCCTGCAGGCGCAATCCGACCAGGCGCAGATCGATTTCACCCGAACCGAGGGGCTGGTGGACCGCGGTATCCTGCCCCGGGTCAAACTGGACGAAGCGCGAACCGCACTCAACGTCGCCGAAAATGGCTTGCGGGCGCGGACAGCCGAGCGCGCGGTGATCCAGCAGCAGCTCAATGAAGGGCAGGTGCTGGCTCCATCAGGCGGACGCGTTTTGAAGAAGCTGGTCGCGGTTGGTTCGGTCGTGCTGGCCGGGGATCCCATCGCGATGATCGCGCAACAGGATTTCAAGCTGCGTCTGCGGGTGCCGGAACGTCATGCCCGCTTTCTGAAAGCCGGCGACAAGATCCGCGTCGACGGTGCGGAGTTCGGCGACCATGCCTCCAAATCAGGCGTGATTGATCTGGTCTATCCGCAGATCGAGGATGGCCGTGTCATTGCCGATGCCACCGTGCCGGGGTTAGGGGAGTACTTCGTCGGCGACCGGCTCAGGGTCTGGATCTCGGGCGGCACGCGGACCGCCTTCGTGATCCCGTCGAACTACGTGACGACCCGCTTCGGGATCGATTACGTCCATGTCCGGCAGGCCGACCAGACCATCGATGCGCCGGTGCAGCGCGGCCGCGAGCTGCCCAGTCCCGAGCTTCCCAACGGCCTTGAAATTCTGTCTGGCGTTCGCGCCGGCGACCAGCTGGTGCAACCATGAATCTCGGCCTGTCCGGGCGTCTGACCCGGGCGACGATCAGTTCGCCGCTGACGCCGCTGTTCCTGCTTGCTTCGCTGATCGTGGGTCTCATCGCGGTCGTCGTGATCCCGCGGGAGGAAGAGCCGCAGATCAGCGTTCCCATGGTCGATATCAGGGTCAACGCCGACGGATTGCGCGGGCCCGACGCGGTCGAACTCGTCACCAAGCCGCTGGAAGCCATCGTCAAGGGCATCGACGGGGTCGAGCACGTCTACAGCCAGACCGAAGACGACCGCGTGATGGTGACCGCGCGCTTTCTGGTCGGCACCAAGTCCGACGATGCGATCCTCCGCGTTCACGAGAAGATCCGCGCCAATCTGGACCGCATACCGGTCGGCATTCCCGAGCCATTGATCGTCGGGCGCGGCATCAACGACGTCGCCGTCACCGTGCTCACGCTTTCGCCGAAGCCGGAGGCCGCCGGTCGCTGGACGGACAAGGATCTCTACCAACTCGCCGACAAGCTGCGTTCCGAATTGATGAAGGTCGACAGCATCGGGCTGACATATATCTCCGGCGGCGCCGCCCAGCAGATCAGGGTCGAGCCGGACCCGGAGAAGCTGTCGCTGTTCGGCGTCACGCTGCAGCAGCTCGTCGCCAAGGTGAAGGATGCCAATCGTTCGTTCCTGGCAGGCGAGGTTCGCGACGCCGGCATCGTCCGCAGCGTTGCGGCCGGGCAAACGCTCGCGGGAATTCCCGATATTGGTCTCTTGCTGATTTCGACGCGGGACGGGCGGCCGGTCTATGTCAAGGACGTCGCCTCCGTCGTCATCGGTCCGAATACCACCGAGCACCGGGTCTGGAGCGATGCGCGCGACGGCAAGGGCAAGTGGGAGCGCGTTCCCGCGGTCAGCCTGGCGCTGGCCAAGCGGGCGGGCGCCAATGCGGTTGTCGTCTCCGAGGATATCGCAAAGAGGCTGGAGGGGCTGAAGTCGCGCCTGATCCCCGATGATGTGCAGGTCACGGTCACCCGCGACTACGGCGAGACCGCGAATGAAAAAGCCAACGAACTGCTGTTTCACCTCGGTCTGGCCACGCTCTCGATCGTGGTGCTGATCGCGATCGCGATCGGCTGGCGCGAGGCGCTGGTCACGCTGGTCGTGATCCCGACCACGATCCTGCTGACGCTGTTTGCCGCCAACCTGATGGGCTACACCATCAATCGGGTCAGCCTGTTCGCGCTGATCTTTTCCATCGGTATCCTGGTCGACGACGCCATTGTCGTGGTCGAGAACATCGCCCGGCATTGGGGGATGAAGGACGGCCGCCCCCGTATGCAGGCCACCATCGAGGCCGTCGCCGAGGTCGGCAATCCGACCGTGGTGGCGACGCTGACGGTGGTCGCGGCGCTGTTGCCGATGCTGTTCGTGTCGGGGCTGATGGGCCCCTATATGGCGCCGATCCCGGCCAATGCGTCGGCGGCCATGCTGTTCTCGTTCTTCGTCGCCATGGTGGTCGCGCCCTGGCTGATGCTGCGGCTGGCGCCGAAGGAGGGCGCCGCGGTCGCCGCTCACGCCGCGCATGACGAAGGCGCGCTCGGGCGGCTCTATCGCCGCTTCGCGACCCCGATCGTGCGCAGCAAGCGCGCGTCCTGGATCTTCCTGATCGGCGTCGGCGTCGCGACGCTGTTGTCGATGACCCTGTTCGCGACCAAATCCGTCACGGTCAAATTGCTGCCTTTCGACAACAAATCGGAGATCGCGGTCGTGGTCGATCTGCCCGAGGGCGCGAGCCTCGAGGATACCGAACGCGTGCTGTTCACCGCCGCCGATATCGCGCGCGGATTGCCCGAGATCACCTCGGTGCAAACCTATGCCGGCACGCCGGCGCCGTTCAATTTCAACGGGCTCGTGCGTCATTATTATCTGCGCGAGCGGCCGGAGTTGGGCGAACTGCAGGTCAATCTCGCCGCGCGCGGGGATCGCAAGCGGGCGAGCCACGACATCGCGCTCGATCTGCGCCAGCGCCTGAAGGCCGTCAGCATTCCCGCCGGCACCAGCATCAAGGTGGTCGAGGTGCCGCCCGGGCCGCCGGTGCTGGCGACGCTGCTCGCCGAAATCTACGGACCCGACGCGGCGACGCGGCGCGCGGTCACCGCCGAACTCAAGAAGCTGTTTGCCGAGGTGCCGTTCATCGTCGATATCGACGATTCCATCGGCGAGAAGCGGCCGCGGCTGCGGCTGTCGATCGACCAGGACCGGCTGGAATTCTTCGGCGTCGAGCAGCGCGACGTCTACGACACCATCCAGACTTTGTTCGGCGGCGTGCCGGTCGGCTATTCCCACCGCGGCGAAGACCGCAATCCGATCGAGATCGTCGTCAAACTGCCGAAGCGCGATCTGGCCTGGACCGAGGCGCTGGCCTCGACGCCGGTGCCCGCCAACACGCTGCCCGGCAGCAAGACGGTTGTCGAACTCGGTCAGGTCGTCAAGGCGACGGTCGAGCAGGGTTCGCCGACCATCTTTCGGCGCGACGGCCGTTTTGCCGACATGGTGATGGCGGAACTGGCGGGCCGCTTCGAGGCGCCGCTCTACGGCATGCTCGAAGTGGCAAAACGCATCGACGCTCACGATTGGGGCGCGCTGCCGAAGCCCGTCATCAGCCTGCACGGCCAGCCGGCCGACGAATCCCATCCGACGCTGTTGTGGGACGGCGAGTGGGAGATCACCTATGTGACCTTCCGCGACATGGGTGCGGCCTTCGGCGCCGCGATCCTCGGCATCTACGTGCTGGTCGTGGCGCAGTTCCGCAGTTTCAAGCTGCCGCTCGTGATCCTGACTCCCATCCCGCTGACGCTTATCGGAATCCTGATCGGCCACTGGCTGTTGGGTGCGCCGTTCACCGCGACCTCGATGATCGGTTTCATCGCGCTCGCCGGCATCATCGTGCGCAATTCGATCCTGCTGGTCGACTTCATCCGTCACAGCGGCGGGCAGGGCAAGCCGCTGCGCGAGGTCGTGCTGGAGGCCGGCGCCGTCCGCTTCAAGCCGATCCTGCTTACCGCGCTCGCGGCCATGATCGGCGCCGCCACCATTCTGCTCGATCCGATCTTCCAGGGGCTCGCGATTTCGCTGTTGTTCGGGCTCGCGTCCTCGACGTTGCTCACGGTCCTCGTCATCCCCGCCATCTACATCGCGCTGCGGGAGCCCTCGCCGCAGCCATCGTCAGGCAAGTAAGGAAGTCTCCCATGGAAAAGAACTATTCCGACATCACCAAGCGTATTTCCGCCGACTTGCGGAAACTGCGCCAGGACATTCCCGACACCATGAAGGCCTTTTCCGCGCTGGCTCATGCCGCGACGCGCGATGGCGCGCTCGACAAGAAGACCAAGGAGCTGATCGCGCTCGCCATCGGCATTGCCACCCGCTGCGACGGCTGCATCGGTTTCCACACCGAGGCGCTGGTCAGGCTCGGCGCCACGCGCCAGGAAGTGGAGGAAGTCCTCGGCATGGCCATCTACATGGGCGGCGGTCCCTCGCTGATGTATGCGGCCGACGCGATATCGGCTTTCGAGCAGTTCGAAAAGCAGCTGACCGTTGCGGCCTAGACCCCTGGTTCTGATAGAATCAGAATCGAGGCTCCTTGTCTTTCCTTGTGGTGTTTTCTTCACGCGAACCGGTACCCACTTCGCTCGAAAACGCCGCAAGGCGCCGGACTTGATCTGGATTAACAATGCAGATCAAGTCGGGGCGCTGGAAGATTAACTGAAACTTCCCCCTGGTGCACCGATCGGGCGAACCACCCGAGGCTTCAATGCAATTTTAAACATGCCCATGGTGAGATGCGCTTTCATCAAGAAGAATTTGTGATGAAGCGATCGAACCGACACTTGGGAAATTGGCGGATGCCGGGCTTGCGCCGGCCGACGGCCGGCGCGCGTGCGGCGCGGGCGGAGATTCTGCTCCGCACCGCGATCGAAAGCTCGCCGAACGGTCTGTGCATTTTCGATGCGGACCTTAAGGTCGTCATTCGCAACAGCCACTTCGCGGTAATGTACGGGCTTGATCCGGGGCAGACCCGGCCCGGGACGCCGCTGCGCGAAATTCTCGACAGCCGCGTGGCCGCGTCCTGCTGTCCGCCCGACGCGGCGGCGTATGTCGCCGAAAGCCTGAGCAAAGCCAGGTCCCGCGAGACCGTGGATACGGTCGACGAGCTCAGCAACGGGAACATCATCGCGGTCAGTCGTCACCCCATGCGCGACGGCGGATTGGTCGAGGTTCACCGGGATATCACCGATGCGCGGATGGCGGAGGCCCGCGCCGAGGCAGCGAGGCAGGAACTGATCGAGAAGCAATATGCCATCGATCAGGCCGTCATCGTCGCGATCACCGATCTGCGCGGCCGCATTACCTATGCAAACGATAATTTCTGCGAGATCAGCGGATATTCGCGCGCGGAGATCCTGGGGCAGGATCATCGCATTCTGAATTCCGGTACGCACTCGAAGGAGTTCTTCCGCGAAATGTATCGTTGCATCGCGCGCGGCGGGGTCTGGCGCGGCGAACTTTGCAACAAGTCCAAGTCCGGCAGGCTCTACTGGGTCGACACCGTCATCACCCCGCAGCTCGGCGTCGACGGCAAACCGATTGCGTATATGGCGATCCGGATCGACATCACCGCGCGAAAACATGCCGAAGCCCAGATTTCCCATGCCGCCACGCATGACGCGTTGACGGGGCTGGCCAACCGGGCGGCCCTGCTGGAGCGGATGAACGAAGCGTTGGCCCGCGTGCGAGAGCAGCAGTGCGGCGCGGTGACCGTCTATGTCCTCGATCTTGATGGCTTCAAGCAAGTCAACGACACGCTGGGGCACGCCGCCGGAGACCAGCTGCTCAAGGAGCTGGCGGGCCGCCTGCAATCGTCGCTTCGCGAGACCGACATCGTGGCGCGGCTCGGCGGCGATGAATTCGCGATCATCCAGACCGAGGTAAGCGATCAAAGGGAGGCCGCGATCGAGCTTGCGGTCAGGACGCTGGAACTGGTGGCAGAGCCATTCGGGCTGGAAGGGCAGGAGGTGAGCGTCGGCACCAGCATCGGCATCGCGCTGGCGCCCGCGAACGGCATCGACGCCGCGGGATTGCTCAAGAAGGCCGACCTCGCGCTGTACCGCGTGAAGTCCGAGGGGCGAAACAGTTTCAGCTTCTTTGACGAGGACTTGAACGCCAGGGCGATCACGCGGCTGCAGCTGGTCGACGACATGCGGGCGGCACTGTCGCGCAACGAGTTCGAGCTGCATTATCAGCCGCTGTTCGACACCAGGACGTCGCGTCCGTGCGGGATGGAAGCGCTGGTCAGATGGCGCCATCCCGTCGCGGGCCTGTTGTATCCGGACAGCTTCATCGGCCTCGCGGAGGAGACCGGGCTGATGGAAGCGCTGGGGCAATGGATCCTGCAACGGGCGTGCGCCGACGCGGCTGGCTGGCCGGAGGACATCAAGGTTGCGGTCAATCTCTCGGCCGGGCAGTTCCGGACCGGCACCCTGTTCGACGTCATCCTGTGTGCGCTGGTGGAGTCGGGGCTGCCGCCGGAGCGGCTGGAGCTCGAGATCACCGAATCCCTGCTGCTGCGGGACAAGGAGAGCAACGTCCTGGTGATCCAGCAGCTCAGGAATATCGGCATCACCATCGCGCTTGACGATTTCGGAACCGGGTATGCGTCGCTCAGCTATTTGCTGTCGTTTCCATTCGACAAGATCAAGATCGACAAGTCCTTCACGCAGGGGCTTTTGACGCGGGCCGATTGCATGGCCGTGGTGGCGTCGATCCTGACGCTGGCCCGCGGGCTGGAAATTGCCGTGACCGCCGAGGGCGTGGAAACAACTCCGCAGTTCGAGCTGCTGCGGGCCCAGGGCGTCGCTTACGTCCAGGGTTATCTGTTCGGCCGGCCGCGGCCGCTGGCGGAACTCGACTTCTCCGCGCTCGAATTGATTGCACGGGCCGATGAAGCGGCGTGAGCAAGATCGGCCCCGGCGCCGGCCGAGGTCGGGCGCATTCGGCCGGAAGCGGCACCCGTGACGGCGAGTCGGTCACTGGTCGACGAACTCGAGACCGCGATCGCGAGCAGCGATATCGGGCGCCGCGCCGTGATCTTGCGGCGCGTCGCCGATCTCTTCGTGTCGACATCGGGAAATCTCTCGAAGCTGCAGACCGCCTTGTTCGACGACGTCATGCGTCAGCTGCTCGACGAGATCGAGACCGGCGCGCGCGCCCGGTTCGCGGAATATCTGGCGGAGCGTCCCGCCGCGCCATCAGGCATATTGCGCGAGCTGGCGCTCGACGATGCCATCGATGTGGCCGGCCCGATCCTTTCGCACGCCGAGGCACTGGACGAGAAGACGCTCGTGGAAGGCGCAGGCAGCAAGAGCCAGGCTCATCTGCTCGCCATCTCGATCCGCAGGATTGTTCCGGAGTCGGTGACCGACGTACTGCTCGATCGCGGCGACCGGGAAGTGGCCCTGAGCACGGCGGGAAATCCGGGCGCCTCGTTTTCCGAATTCGGATATTCCTCGCTGGTCCGGCGGTCGTCGGGCGACGACGAAATGACGTTTCGTACCTGGTCGAGGCCGGAGATTCCGCGGCGACATCTCCTGGAGCTTTTCGCCGATGCCTCCGACACGGTGAGGCGCAGGCTGTCCAAAGAGGATCCGCGCAAGGCCGCGCTCATCACCGAGACCGTCGCGCGGGCGGCAAGCCAGCTGCAGACGCGGACCAGGGAAAGATCGGCGGATTTCGCCGGGGCGGGCGCGCTGGTTCGGTCGCTCAGCGCAGCCGGTAGACTGGATGAGACCGTGCTGTTCGGCTTTGCCGATTCGGAGAAGTTCGCCGAAACCACGCTTGCGCTCTCTATGATGTGCGACCTTCCCGTCGGCCTCGTCGAACGCGCGCTGATCGAAGAAAGATCGGAGCAGGTTCTTGTCCTCGCCAAGGCGATTGGCCTGACCTGGAAGACCACCAAGGCGATCCTGCTGCTGCGGTCGCGCAGCGAGAAGTCGACGCCCGAGCTCGACGGCCTGCTTGAAACCTTTCTGCGGCTCAAGGCGGAAACTGCCGTCAAGGCCGTCCGGTTCTATCGGCTGCGCGAGCGGTCATTGACGCCGCGCCCGAATTGAAATCGATCGCTTGCGATCAGCGCAGCGAACCGATCCTTTCCAGTTCGGGCAGGTCGAAGACCTTCAGGTAGCCTTCGGACATCGCGAGGATGTAGCGATCGCGAAATACGCTGAAGACCCGGCTGACGTGGACCGGGGTCAGGCCGACCGCGTCGGCGATGTGCTGCTGGCGCAACGGAAAGGGATAGCGCTGCTCGCGGATGACATTACGGGCCGAGATGCGTTGCATCAAATGCAGCAGCAAATGGGCGATCCGTTCCTCGGCCGAGCGCTGGCCCAACGCGGTAAGGAGTTCGGTCGCATCGCGGGTATCGGCAATGCAGGAGTTGGCGAGCGCCGTCTGGACGCCGGAGCTGGCAGCGCACCTTGCCCGGATTTCGGAGCGCGCGAATCCGCTCACCTGGACGCCGGTCAGGGCCTTGACCGAAAAATGGAATGACTTTTCGAAGGCGCCGACGGAGGAAAACAGATCTCCGGGCAGCAGGAATTTCAGGATTTGCCGGCGGCCGTTGGAAAGCTGGAAGTAGCGGAAAGCCCAGCCCGCGCACAGCACGAATACGTCTTCATATGCCTGATTGCGGGCGACGATCTGTTCGCCGGCGCGGGCCGCCATGAAGCGCTGCCAGCCGGGCTCGCCTGCCTTCAATTCCGATTCGAACAGCGTCCCGCAAAAGCCGGCTTCGCGGTGAGGGCAGGTTACGCAAATTGACGCAAGATTTATGTTGGAGTGTTGTGCCAAACGGGCTCACAAGGTTCTACGCTAGATGTCACGGCACTTTCCTCTGCAAGAAAGTTGCAAGTGCATCTATCAGAACTTGCTAATGCAAGGCAACCAAAATGCGGGGGGTCTGGTCGTATCGGTCTATCAGTCATCTACGCGACCCATTGACTGCAACCTGCGCGAGATGGAGGTGATATTTCGTCTTAACGCAAATCAACAACCTGGATCAAATTATGGTGCTCGGAGAATAATCCAGAATCAATCTAGCCTTTCTCGGTCGGCGTCGCGCTTCGGGACAAGAAGCTCCGATCAATGAGGGGAAGGTTAATGGCAGAAGCAGGGGCGTCCGACGGCAATCAGGATCGCCAAACCCGGATGCGCTTCATGCGCATCGACGCCGGCACCGGCGAATTACTGCGGGAGATCTGGCAGGTGGTGGAGCCGGCGCTGCCGGAAATTCTCGAAGGCTTCTACCAGCACGTCACCCGCGAGCCGCAGCTTGCGCGCATGATCGGCAATGACATTCCGCGCCTCAAGGCGGCGCAGGGATCGCATTGGAGCCGGCTGTTCAACGGCCGTTTCGATCATGACTATATGCAGGGCGTGCGGACTATCGGTCTGATCCATAACAAGATCGGCCTGGAGCCGCGATGGTATATCGGCGGGTACAATTTCGTGCTGGGCCGGCTCGCCGCTCTCGCCGTCCGTCGCTACCGTTGGAAGCCGGACCGTCTCTCGGCGGTGCTCACGGCGCTCAATAGCGCTGTCATGCTGGACATCGAAATTGCGATTTCCGTCTATCAGGAGGCGATGCTGACCGAGCGGCAGCAGCGAGAGGACAGGATCGCCGGTGCGATCCGGGACTTCGATGCGCAGATGAAGGTCGTGCTGAACACGCTGAGCGGTTCGGCCACCCATTTGCAGGACGCCGCCAACACGCTCGCGGCCAACGCCGAACAGTCGACCAGGCAGTCGGCGGCGGTGGCGGCAGGTTCCGAAGAGGCGTCGGCCAACGTACAGGCGGTCGCGTCGGCTACCGAGCAGCTGACGTCGTCGGTCAAGGAGATCGGCCGCCAGGTTTCGGAGTCCACCAGGATCACCGGCCTGGCGGTAGAGCAGGCCAATCAGTCCGGCGCCACCATGCAGGGCCTCGCCGAAGCGGCGCAGCGAATCGGCGCCGTCGTCGAACTCATCAACACCATCGCCGGACAGACCAATTTGCTGGCGTTGAATGCCACGATCGAGGCGGCGCGCGCCGGCGATGCGGGCAGGGGTTTTGCCGTGGTGGCCTCCGAAGTCAAGGCTTTGGCCGAACAGACCGCGAAGGCGACCGACGAAATCAGCCAGCAAATCCTGGCGATCCAGACGGCGACCCGGCAATCGGTGAGCTCTATCCAGGAGATCGGGGCCACCATCGCGTCGGTCAACGAGATCGCCACGGCGATTGCGGCGGCGGTCGAGCAGCAGAGCATGGCGACGGCCGAAATCGCGCGCAACGTCCAGGAGGCCGCGCGAGGCACCCATGAGGTTTCGAGCAACATCGCCGGCGTCAGCCAGGCTGCGAGCGAGACCGATCAGACCGCGACGCGAATGCTTTCCGCCGCCAACGAGATTTCGCAGCAATCAGACGTGTTGCGCACAAGCGTTGAGGGCTTCTTCGCAACGATCCGGACCTCCTGATGTCGATACATGCCATCCCCAACGTTGCAAATGCGATTCGCTGTACGACCCTGACCGGCGAGGCCTGTCCGCCCGGGCCGCAATGTCCGCAAGGCTGCACGCCGCGTTTGCCGGATCGCCCGTCCGACGAAATGGTTCTGCAGCAGCTCGGGGCGGCGGTCATGCTGTGCTGGGCTCAATTGCCGCTCGGCGCGAGAGACCGGATCCTTCGCCAGGCCGACGACGTGATCGGACTGGCGCCGATCCCGCAAGTTCGAAACGAGATCGTGCGGCTGATGTTACGCCGTGCCAAGGTGCAGTGGGCGGCTTCTCTGCGATCGATCGGAGGGGCGTGAGGCCCGGCCGCTCGATTTGAAGCGGCCTTCGACCAGTCAGGTCTTTGGGCTCCCTTCGGCCTGCCCTCGACTCGATCGGATGCGGCGCTAGATCGGTTCATAGCTCTGCGACGGGCAATTGTCGTCGGCCTCGGCGCGCCGGCGGTCCGTGATCGCGCCATCTTTGATCGTAATGCGATAGGTCTCCGAACCCAGAGGCCTACCCATCACCGAAGTGAGATCGGCGGTGACGCACGCCGTCCAGCCCGGTCCATCGGGTTCGTGGAGTGGCGGCGAGACCCGCACCTCGCGTGGATTTGACGAGGCGATGAAAACCGAATCCAGATTTTTGCGGACCAGCTGCCGGACGTCGGGCGACGGATCGGACGGCGGGTCGGCCGCCCTGGTTCGCATGAATGCCGGCAACGACGCATGAGTGTCGGCGAGGCCGCAGCCCGCCAGCACAAGCGCGCCAGCCATCAGCACCGCCAGCTGAACGACAATCCGCCCCATGCGCCCCACTTCGTCCCGCACGGATCGATATTACGGGCTGCCGCCGGCCATTTGCGAGCCCCTGGGCCATCAACAAATGCTGAAGTCAGGCCGCGGAACGGGCCATCCGAGGGCGCCGCGCCCAACCCTTGTTGCCATGATCCGGCTTCGGAGTACGTTGGGGATGGCAGGGAGACGGCGGCGATGAAGAACTTCACGGCAGCGGCGATCATACTGGCGCTGGTCGCAACGCCCGCGCATGCCCAAATGGGCGGCAAGGGCCATCGCGGCGAGGACAAGAAGTCGGATCAGAAGAAGCCGCAGGTGGACGACGCGGCCTACAAGGCCGCGCTGGAACGGATCCCGGAGCCCAAGGAAAAATACGATCCCTGGGGCGTCGCGCGGCCGGCGGAGCCAGCGAAGAATGCGAAATAGCGGGTTCCGTCATCTCGAGGCTTGAACCTCCATCTCGGCGCGGTCGACCTATCGTTTAACCGGGATGGAGGTCTGTCATGTTTGGTCGTGCCCTTCACAAGACGCTGCTTGCGGCGGGAATTCTATTGGGCTCGCATGCGGCGTTTGCCGAGAACCGTGTCGCGCTGGTCATCGGTCAATCGGCGTACCGCGCGGTGACCCCGCTGCCCAATCCGGCGAACGATGCCAAGGCGATGTCGAAGCTGCTCGGTGAGGCCGGCTTCGACGTGACTGACGCGCCCGATCTCTCGCAGAACGAGATGCGCCAAAAGGTCGGCGAGTTCGCGGCCAAGGTGGCGGCGAAGGGCCCCGATACCGTTGCTCTGGTGTTCTATGCGGGCCATGGCCTGCAGATCGACGGCGAGAATTTCCTCGTGCCCGTCGATGTCGACCCGAAGCGGGAGGCCGACATTCCGCTGCAGGCGGTGCGGCTGAACGACATCCTGAATACGCTGACGTCGGTGCCCAGCAAGATGCGCATCCTGCTGCTCGATGCCTGCCGCAACAACCCGTTCCCCGACATCAACAAGACCGCCGGCCGGGGTCTCGCGATCGTCGATGCCAAGACCGGCGCGCCGGGCACGTTCCTGTCGTTTTCGACGTCGCCCGGCGCGGAGGCCGAGGACGGCAACGGCGCCGACAGCCCCTACACCACGGCGCTGCTGGCCGCGGCCAAGGAGCCCGGACTTTCGATCGAAGACACTTTCAAGCGCGTGAGGGTTTCGGTGAACAAGGTGACGGAGGGGCGGCAGACCCCCTGGGATTCCTCGTCGCTGACCGACGATTTTGCCTTCTTCGGTTCCAGCAAGCTCCGTTCGAAGCCGGCCGTGACAAAACGCAGCGTCGACGAATGGCGCCACGAACTGCAGGGCAAGCCGGTCGAGATCGCCAACGAGATGATCGTGGCTGACGGCACCGAGGAAGCCTATGAGGCGTTTGTCGGGCTCTACGCACAGCCGCCGTTCGGCCCGCAGGCGCGCGAATGGCTCGATCTCCATCGCCGGATGGTGGCTTGGAACAATGCGGTGATCGTCAATACTGCGGCGGCCTATCGCGCCTTCCTCGCGCAATATCCGGACAGCGACCTCACCGCCGCGGCGCGCAAGCTGGAACAACGGTTGCGCAACCGTCCCAATTTCGCGGCTGGCCTGGCCGCCGTCTCCGGCGGTGCTCCGAATGGCGCTTCGGGTAGCGCTGCGACGGCCGGTTCCAGCCTGCCGACCAACGCCTCGCTGGTCGCCCCGACATGTCCCTGCGGCGGCGCGCCGTCCCTGCCGCTGAAGAAAGTCGATCTGCCGCCCAGGAAGCGCGGCGAGCCGAATACGCCAAAGCGCGCCAGCGCGCGGCCGCCGCGGCGTCTGCGCGAGGTCGATGACGATGATGTCGTGATCGTTCGCCGTCCGCCTCCGCCCGTTTATTATGGGCCTGGTCCCGGACCGTCGATCGGCGTCGGCATCGGCAGGTTTGGAGGAGGGGGCTTTGAACGTGGTGGCGGCGGCATGGGCCGGAGGAACGGATACTGAGGAGGCCGAAGGGGTCCTCGATCAGTCGCCAATCCGGACTACCGCCGCCTTGAAGCGGCGCCGCCGGGACGACCTCGCGGAATCCGGTTCCGATCGCGAATGGCCTGACGCGCCGTCGGCGAAGCCGCATCGCCTTGTACTACCGCCGGTCCACGAAAGTCCGCCGCCCGTCCCGGCGCGGCGTGATTCGTCACGCCGGCCAAGCCACCCATCCCTCTGCGGCTGGACGGAGCTTTCGGCAGCGAGTTGGATGCGCGCCTTGATCACGGGAACTCCGCATGACGAGCAACAGTTTCAGATTGACGCGTCATCGGGCATTCGGAATTCCGGGATTATTGATTGCCGCCACGCTGCTGGCCGCCGCTCCGGCATCTGCCTGGGAACATTGGGGCGGCGATCGCGGCGGGACGCGGTTCTCAAAGCTCGCCCAGATCACGCCGGCCAATGTCGGCAATCTCGTTCGCGCCTGGGAATTTCGCACCGGCGATCTCCAGGCCCGGCCGCCCGCGCTGATGGCGCGCACGAAATCCGAAGCCACGCCCCTGTTCGTCGAGGACAGCCTGGTCTTCTGTACGCCGTTCAACGAGGTGATCGCGCTCGATCCCGGCAGCGGCGCGCAGAAGTGGCGCTACGATCCGAAGCTCGATCCCGGTCAGCGTCCGGGCAACCGTTACGTCTGCCGTGGCGTGGCTTACTGGGTCGACGACCAGGCGGCCGAAGGCGCCGCCTGCCGCAGCCGGATTTTCATGGGCACCAACGACGCCCGCGTCATCGCGCTCGATGCCAGGACCGGCACTCCCTGCGCCGATTTCGGCACCAACGGGGAGGTCAGGCTCGACGTCGGAAAGCAGCTGGTCTGGCCAGGCGAATTCCAGATCACCTCGGCGCCGGTCGTGAGCCGCGGCGTGGTCATTGTCGGTTCTTCGATCTCGGACAATGTCCGCGTCGATGCGCCGCTCGGCACGGTGCGCGGCTTCGACGCGCGGAGCGGGCGGCCGCGCTGGACATGGGATCCGCTGAGTCATGACGGCATCAGCGCCGGCCACGCCAATGTCTGGGCTCCGATGTCATCGGATGAAGAGCGCGGACTGGTATTCTTGCCGACGTCGTCGCCGAGCCCGGATTTCTGGGGCGGCAAGCGGCCCGGCAACAACGAGCATTCGGACTCCGTGGTCGCGCTGCGCGGCGAGACCGGCGAACTGGTGTGGTCGTTCCAGACGGTGCATCACGACGTCTGGGATTACGATCTGCCGGCGCAGCCGACGCTGGCGCGCATCGATACCGGGGAAGGGATGCGCGACGTCGTGATCCAGCCGACCAAGCAGGGCTTTGTGTTCGTGCTCGACCGCGACACCGGAAGACCGATATGGCCGGTCGAGGAGCGCGCGGTGCCGCAAGGGGCTGCGGAGGGCGAGCGGCTGTCGCCGACGCAGCCGTTTCCCACCCATGTTCCGGCCCTGATGCCGCAACGGTTTTCAATCGACGACATTTTCGAGTTGCTTCCACGGTTCGGCGGCCGCTCGGCCTGCGAGCAGGAACTCGAAGGCCTGCGCAACGACGGACTCTATACGCCGCCGTCGACGCAAGGCACGCTGGAGTTTCCGATGAGCGGCGGCGGCGTCAACTGGGGCGGCGCGGCGTTCGATCCGGTCAACCAGATCCTCATCGCCAACACCAGTTACGCCGTTCATGTCATCAAGCTGATTACGCGAACGGAGGCGGACAGTTTAAAGCCGCTGTCCGGCCGTGAGCTCGGACCGCAGCGTGGCGCGCCGTTTGCGATGACGCGCGCGGTGGCGACGTCGCCGTTAGGGCTGCTCTGCAACAAGCCGCCATGGGGCGCGATGGTGGCGGTCGATCTGAGGGCGGGCAAGATTCTCTGGAAGTCGCCGGTCGGCACCACCGAGGATCGCGCGCCGCTGGGGATCGCCTTCAACTGGGGCACGCCGCTGGTCAACGGCGTGGCGATCACGGCGGGCGGTCTGGTCTTCACCGGCGCGATGGACGCTTATCTGCGCGCCTTCGATGCCAGATCCGGCGAGGAGCTGTGGCAGGGCAGGCTGCCGGTCCCCGGTATCGCCAATCCCATGACCTATCTCTGGAACGGCGAGCAATATGTTGTCATCGCCGCCGGCGGTCATTCCGAATCCGGCACCTCGATCGGCGACAGCGTCGTGGCGTTTCGCCTGGCGCGGGCGGGCGAAGCGCCCTCGCTGTGGTCGCGCAGCATCGACCGGCCCGGCGGTCGGTTCTGGGCCATGGCGATTGCGTTTGCGCTCGCGCTGGTACTGACGGCGACCGCGCTATGGCGCTGGCGGCGCCGGGCGAGGGTGCACTGAGCCGGCCTATCCGGGATTTACCGGATCATGCCGAAGGATCCAATTTTACGGAACATTCAGGTATTCCCCCTACAAAGTATTAACGAGCTTAGAACAGTGCTCCAGAACGCTCAGGATGAGCGATGCCAGATGCAGGTTTATCGATCGTCGACGAGGTCCAAGCCGCCATAAATATCGGCTCGGCGGAAAAGAGCCTGGATACCGTCAAGCGCGTCACGGATCTTTTTCTGTTGTCCGGGGGCGGTCTCAATAGCGAGCAGATCGATCTTTTCGACGAAGTGCTCGAGCGCCTCATCAAGACGATCGAGGTCCGAGCGATCGCGGACCTCAGCGCCCGCATAACCCTTGCCGAAATGAGCAGTCAGCTTGCTCCGGTTGCCCATGCGCCGCGCAATGTCGTCCGCCGCCTTGCAAGGAACGACGAGATCACGGTCGCCGGTCCCGTGTTGACGGAATCAGCGCGCCTGAGCGATGAAGATCTGGTCGAAATCGCGGGAACCAAAAGTGAGGCGCACCTGCTGGCCATTTCCGGCCGCTGGTGGCTGAAGGAGATCGTCACCGACGCATTATTGGCGCGCCGGTACCCGAGCGTCAGCCACCGGATCATCAGAAATCCCGGCGCGCGCGTCTCCGGGGCTGGCTTTGCAATTGTCATCGCGCAGGCCGAATCCGATCCCGAACTTGCCGTCGAAACCGGGGTCCGGGTCGATTTGCCATCGGAACTGCGTCGTGAACTGTTGAGCCAAGCGACAGAAGCGGTTCGATCTCGGCTATTGTCGCGCGCGCCACCACATCTCTTTGAGGAAATTCGAAGTGCGATTGCGGCGGTCTCGGCAAGCGCAAATCGCGAAATGTCCAAGGCGCACGACTTTGCCGCGGCCAAGCGCCTGGTGGCGGTGCTGCGCGACAGGGGCGAACTCGATGAAGCGGCTTTGTTCAGTTTCGCCAAACAGCGAAAATATGAAGAGACCGTCGCAGCACTTGCCGAGTTGTCGCAATCGACCATCGAGGTCGTGCGGCCCCTGATGCAAAGCCTTCGCGACGACGGCGTCCTCGTACCCTGCAAGGCAGCGGGACTTCACTGGGAAACCGTTCATGCGGTCCTGGAGAGTCGCTTTGCAACGGGCTCAATGGCGCCGCGCGAGCTGGCAATGGTCAAAGCCCAATTTGCCAAACTGACGGCCGAAAACGCGAGCCGATTGCTGAGGTTCTGGCAGGTCAAATCCTCATCTTTGAATTGATAGGGCTGTTGCAGCGCGCGTCGGCCGAAAGCCCGCTGTCTCGACGCCCGCGGAGCCGCGGCCGGCCGTTCGCGTTGGCGGCGAACGATCGCAGATTTGCAGGCGGCGACCACGGCGGCGGATCCATGCGCACGAGCCACGCGAATGACGTGCAATCTCCCTGCAAGATCCGGGAGGGATCACGCGTGACCGCCGCTATCGGTGATATCGCACGCGCATCGTCCCTTGATGCGGAATTAACATAAGCACGCGCGCCCTGGACTAATCGAACGCGACGCCCATCCGCTGTTCGCTGCTCCAGACGGCGTGGCAGCGGCGCATGAACTGATCGGCCTCGATCACCAGCGTGAAGGATTCCGGTACGCCGACGGGGGACGCGAGATCTAATCGCGCGCCATTCGAGGAAATGTTGCGCACCGTGCAGTCCAGCCCGCCGCCGCCGTTGAAGGCGAGCGTGCCGCGCTTGAGGACTCTGTGTCTGGGGATTGCCCTTTTCTCGATCATCGTCCGTGGGTCCGAATATCGTCGATCGCCCCTTCCTTCAAATTAGCAGCGATAAATTACGGGCAATTGAATCGAATATCCGCTGAATTTGGCTTCAGGTTCAGCTTTCGTTTACGGTAAAGTCTCCCATCCGGGCTGGCGCGGCGCTGCGGAATCGGTCCATGCTGCGGCGTCCTGTTGCAATGGAGATGACCGTGAAGACACCGGCTGCGATTCTGTCTGCGGCGGCGCTGGCGCTGCCGCTGTCGTTGGCTGCGGCCCCCGCCCAAGCCGTCGTGCTCGATCTGTCGACCATGAGCTGCAAGCAGTTCGTCGAGGGCGGCCCCGACGAGATCAAGATGGTGCTGACCTGGATGGACGGCTGGTACAAGGGCGATTCCGACGAGGCGATCATCGATACCGACGTGTTCGTCGAGAACGCCAAGAAATTCGGGAGTTTCTGCGCGGCCAATCCGACGATCAGCATCGTCAACGCCGCCGAAAAGATCCTCGGCAAGTAAGCCGCGATAGCTGCGTCTTTCATTTTTGCATTTTGTTTTGGACGCGTTTTCACGACGCGAACGCTGACCCCGCTGCACACGAGCGGGGGCGGGCCCTCGGTCGGGAACGCTATGGCAGCATCGCAAAGACGCTCGAGACCATCGCCACCGGCTTGTTGTCGCTGGCGCTCGACAGCGTCACCCGGCCGAAGCTCATGGTGCGGCCGAGCCGGACCACCCGGGCATCCGCCAGCACGTCCGACTTTGTCACCGCGCGCATGAAGTGCGTGGTCTGATCCACTGTCGTCATCGGGCGGTAGCCGCGGTTGGCCGCCAGAATGGCGATCACCATCGCGGTGTCGGCGAGCGCCATCAGCGCCTGACCGCAGACGATGCCGCCATGCCGGCACAGCCGTTCCGAAAACGCCATGCGCAGGATCGCCCCCGGCTGCCAGTCGGACGCCGCACCCGGCGGCGGGGCGCATTCGATGCCGCTGATCGATAGCCCGAGATCCTGCACCCAGGGTGCGAATACGTCGGCAAGGACGCGCCGGGCTTCCTCGATATCGAAGTCCGCTGCTTGTTGTTCGGTTTGCATGAACGATGGTTCCCCCCGCTATTGGCGGCATTCTAGAGGGCATTTTGCGGAAGGAACACCAGGGCCTGCGGCTTGAAAATGCCCGGCTTGAGGCCGTATGATGCACTCCATGGGGAACAGGTCGACCATGTTCAGGCGATTGGCGCTGCTTTTAGGTGTGCTCGCCGTGGGACTCGCCCTCAACGGCTGCACCAAATGCGGCCCGATCTGGGACGATTGGATGCAATCGCCGAAATCCTGCAAGTCGGACCATTTTTAACGCCCAGGCAGCGGTTCTTGGCGTGGCCATCGGCGCGATGGTATATGGCCAGGAAATTCAGGGAGCATTCCATGAAGGTTTTGCGCATTGCGGCCGTCTTCGCGTTGCTGGCAGGGCCGGCCTACGCGCAAATGCCCAACATCAATTTGATGCCGGAGGTAAAAACCCTGACGCCGGAGGAAAAGGCGCAGGAGGCCGCACAGCAGAAGGCTTATAAGGATTCGCTGAAGAAGATTCCGGACGCCAAGGCGTCGAACGACCCCTGGGGCAATGTGCGCAGTGCGGAAACGCCCAAGGCGCCGGCGAAGCCGAAGATCAAGATCAAGAACGGCAGTACGCAAACCAAGGCGGAGACCCGCTGATCGCAAGGCGATTGCGGGAAGGGCGGCGTGCCTGCCCGGCCATCAGGCCAGCACGGCCGATTGATCCACCAGCGTTTCGTAGCACTCGCAGGACATCCGCATCAGCGCGGCGCGGTCGAGGATCTTGATCACGCCGCGTGAATAGGAGATCGCGCCCGCGCTCTGCACCTTGCTTGCGACTTCGGTTACCGAGGTGCGTCTCACGCCCAGCATTTCGGCGAGAAATTCCTGCGTCAGGGGAACGGTATCGCTCGCCGCCCGATCCGCGCATTGCAGCAGCCAGCGGCAGAAACGCGCCTCGATCGAATGCAGCGCATTGCAGGCGGCGGTGACGCGGGCCTGCGACAACAGTACCTCGTTGTAGCGGATGGCGAGATTGCGCACGGGATCGCTGGCCGCGGCCACGGTGCGGAAATGGGGCGCGGCGATCTTGCTGCAGGCCATCGGCATCTGCACGACGACGCGAACAAGCGACTTGTAGAGGCCAAGCCCGGCCATCGCGCCGACCACGCCCTCGCGGCCGACGGTTGCGGTCTCGATCGCCTTGCCGTCGCGCAGCACCGCGAGCAGCGACAGCATGCCGCAATGCGGGAAGTAGATCTGATCGACCTCGTCGCCGGCTTCGGTCAGCACGATTCCCTGCGGCAGGGAGAGGGTCGAAAGATGCGGCAGCAGCCGGTCGAAATCGCCGCGCGGCAGGGAGGCGAGCAACTTGTTGTCCAAGGGAAGACCGGCGCTTGCAACGTTGACTGCCACTGCGATATCCCGCCCGGTCGGTCGGGCCGATTTACCGCAGGGGATGGGGGTGGTCGCTTCCGAGAGGCGCACCGCGGAAAGTCTGCTTATAGGGATCGCGAAGCCGTGTTGTCGGTCCGGTAACCGTCATAGCGGCCATCCCGAACCGGGCTCATACCGCAATTATCTGGGGATGGATCGCTCTTGCGGGCCGCAACCCGACGTCGGAGATCGGACGCCGCGATTTCTATCCGACCTCGCTGGCCAATCGATGCTTCTTGTCGGCCCGCGGCGCGAGCGGGGTATCGCCGAGCAGCCGATCGAATTCCAGTCGCGATATGTCGTAGCATTCGCAGGCGCGCAGCCGCAGGGCGTCGGGATCGAGGATGCTGACGTGACCGCGCCGGTAGCGGATCAGACCCTGCTTCTGCAAACTCCCCATTACCTCGGTGACCGTCGTTCGCCGCACGCCGAGCATCATTCCCAGGAATTCCTGGGTGAGCAGGAAATCGTCTGAGGGCATCCGGTCGCGGGTCATCAGCAGCCAGCGGCAGCAGCGCTGCTCCACCCGGTGAAGGTGCGCGCAGGCGGCCGATTGCGCGACCTGGTTGAAGAAGGTGTGAGTGTAGCGGAGCATGATCAGGTTCAATGTCGGGCTCGCTGCGAGTTCGCTGCGAAAGATGCCGGCGTCCATCTTCAGCGCCGTCCCCGGCACCTGGACGTAGACCGAGGAAGAGCGCGACTCGTGGTCGCCGAGGCAAACCGGCAGGCCCACCAATCCTTCACTGCCGATCGTTCCGACCTCGGCGCTGGCGCCTTCGGCCGTGGTAATCACCAGCGATGCGACGCCGTCGATGGGGAAGTACACCTGCTCGATCGGACGCGACGCCTCGTAGAGGCTCTTTCTATATTCGAGCACGAGGTGCGACAAATGCGGCCGCAGCCGCTCATAGTCGGCATCCGACAACAGCGAGAGCAGGCGGTTGGTTCGTCGATCGCGGTGGGGCATGGCTAGTCGCTTTCCGCGGGTGATGGCTGCCTCGAAACGGCCATGACAACCGCGCCGTTACCGAGTCCTGTCGTCATCTGAGCCCGCCGGCGAAACCCCTGGTCGTCATTGTTCCGGGCGCTGGCCCATGCGGTGTCGTCCTCGGCCAATCTGAGAAGACTATCACGCAAGGCCGGATCGGTGGAATCGCGGGGGAGGCGCCGCCAGCGCCCGGCTTGTTCGCGAAAATAGACAGACTCAGCTATCGGACTCGTTCGCATCGAGGCGGGGAGTCCACATCAGGGCTCTCAGTCGCCGGCGTCCAGCGGGGCCCTGCCGGTAACCTTCCCTATAGTATCGACCTTATGTCCGGTATGCGACTCATTTCTCCGCTGGCGGGAGACTCGGCTTGGTTGCGGCGCGCGCTATATTGAGGAGGTCGTTAGATGTGTGGAGTTGCGACATGGCCTTTCGCCCGCGCGATCTCGCAGACCGGATGGCCCGCCGGCGGAAGCCGGACGACGGCTATCTGCGCGAAACCTTCACTTTGCCCCGTGACAAGGCGCGGACCAAGGCGCGCGATTTCTTCAACCGTTACCCCAAGGCCGCCTATATGAGCCGGGTGGAAAGCTGGCGCGAACTGCCTGACGGCGACATCCAATTCACCATGCGGCGGCTGCCGAGCGCCGACTGATGTTCCGCTTTAGGAACCGGAATGCCATACAACCCCATAGGATTGTTAATATTTTTCGATCAACCTGCTTGCGTTTTTCGCTTGAAGACCAGCCTTGGGGGGAGCCATGGCGAGACATCGCAAGCACCCCGGCGCGCGCAGGCAGGTTCGGGTCGACCTGCACAATCCGGGATTTCTGATTCCGGCGCCCGATTCCCCCATGGATCGAATGCATGATCGTCGAGGTCTGCGACGAAGGGGTTTGCCTCGAGGTCGGCGCGCTGGCGGTGCCGGAGCTTTTCGGCCTCGCCTTTACTGCCAGTGGGGAGTGCTCCGGGTGTGTTCGCTGCTCTGGCGGCAGGGCGAAATGATCGGCGCCCGTTTCGTCACCCGCGAAAGAGCTTCGGCAGGGGCCTGAGCCCGTCGACGCCGATGCGAAGCTCCGCGCAATTAGCCCGTATTGAGGCGCTCAAATCCGGTCGGCGGCCACGTGATCGCAGGCGTAGCAGCGGAATACGCTGATGGCGGCGCGGATCGACAGGGCAGGGAGTACGCCAAGCTGCTTCATCGCGGCGTTGCATTTCTCGCAAATGCGCAAGCGGTGATCTCGATCCGCCGTCCCCGACGGAACATTCGCGTCATCAGACCCCATGACGGTTGTCCCCAAGATTACGAATCGCCGGCGGTGAGTTGGCACCCGGAGGCGCTCGAATTTGTGGCCTGTGTGTTTCCACTTGGTGTCGATCAATCGGCGACGCCGCGGCGCGCGGATTATTCTTCTGGCTGGCCGAGCAGTTTGCCGCTCGATCGATTGATGAAATGGAGCCGGCTGCACGCCTGGCAGACCACGGTCTCGTAGGCCGACGACGGATCGTCCGGCTCGGACTCGTCGAGCCAGTGCTGGACGTTCAGACCGGTGTGCGGACATTTGAAAATGACATTACCCATAGATCATGAATTTCTGACGCCTTCCGGCATCTTCCGTCTTGATCTCTGTCAATGTCGGAGCGGGCAGGATATGACAGCCGACCTCCGCCCCGGGAGTTAGTCCAGCGATTCCGCAACGATGCGGATGCGAAACAGCGGCCTCTTGGACTCGTCCAGGAGTTCCATCTGCCACTCGGAGTTC
This sequence comes from uncultured Alphaproteobacteria bacterium, assembly GCA_963721275.1. Taxonomy (GTDB): domain Bacteria; phylum Pseudomonadota; class Alphaproteobacteria; order Rhizobiales; family Xanthobacteraceae; genus Bradyrhizobium. The sequence continues at coordinate 154,751 of CAVRIQ010000041.1, forward strand.
TGCGGGAGTTTGCGGGAGATGCCGCCGATCATATCGCCGCAGACGGAGGTCAGCTCTTTCCAGGCGGCATTGCGGTCAGCAAGCTCGGTGCCGTGATCGCAGGTCCCGGAATACGGGTCTTTCTGGACGCGAAAGAAATAGAACGGCATGGCACAACCGATGCGTAGGGGCCGCTCCCGGGCCGGTGAAACCATTCGTTTTTCAAGAGGCTCCCAAAACCGGGATAGATCAATTCCGGGATCCTACGGGACCAAGCACGGGATCGTTCGCTCCCCGGCGGTTTTGAAGATCAGGTCATGTTCATGCGTGTGACCCTCAATGCGGGCGCCGGCGGTCGGACGGCGGAACGATTGGCAGGGTCATGAATTATGCGGCTGTGTCGTGACCTGACACAAAGCACTTCCCGCGGCCCCAGCTTTCCCCTGAGTTGGGGCCGTTTCCTCGGGCCCGAGCAGCGCGCCCCCGCGCGGCCAGCGATCACTCGCTCTCGGTGATCCGGATCAGGCCGTCGCCGGTGACGACGATGCCTTTGGCGGTCACGACCACGTAGCCGAGGGTGATCAGCTTGGCGAGATGAGGTGCCGGTATCTTGGGGTTTGGCGATGCAACCGCGACCTCGATCAGCGAGGCGAACTCTTCGGGCGTCAAAAGCTTTGGCGCGTGGACGGTCATTACTGAACTCTGGTTGCGTGTGCAGGCAGCCGGGCCAGTAACATCGAAATGAAACCGGCCGCAACGGGAGCGGCCGCAGGAAAGAGCCCCGAACCAACTAAAGTCCGGGGCTCCATGTCAACGTCGCAGCTTCCCCGTGGGCAGTTCGGCAATGACAAATTGAATACTAGAGCAGGCGGCGGAAACCATATTGAGTGAGATCAATACCAGTCAGACCAAACCGGCTGTTCGCTGATCAACAGCGCGAGATCAGCCGGCACGAACGGCTAGGTCAGCGTCTCCGCCACAAGCCGGATCCGGAACAGCGGCGCATCGGCGCCGTCCAGCAGTTCCATGCGCCATTCGGAGTTGGGCTTGAGGTTTCGGCAGCCCTCGCTGACGAGGTCACCACACACCTTCGTCAGCTCTTTCCAGGCCTCATCACGGCTTTGTAATTCGCATGGGTCCGAAGCGCCGGAGCGTTCGCCGTTCTCGGTCCGGAAAGAAAACAGCGGCATGGCGGATGGCTGCGTTGGAGCCGCGGCAGGCCCGTGGAACCTCACCCTGTAGTTGTAAATAAATTCCTCGTTTCAGCCCGGCGGTATCCCGTAAAACTACGGAGTTGGCTGCCGTTCGGCTTTCTTTAGCTCGCGGTCAATGCGCAGCTGAACGCGGCGCATGGCCAGCAGGTTGATCCTGGTTTCGGTCCTGCCGGTCTTGACCTGATCGCCGACCCGGAATTGCCATCTCCAGATCCCCGGGGTTGCCGTGGGGGCAATCATGTATTCCACGCCTTTGTGCACCATGGGACTTCTCCGCCGCGACTCAAAGCTGGCTCATCCTAGGCGCAAACCAAGGGTTGTTCTGTTCAAAATTGCTCGCTTCTGGAAGATGCGATGGCTTCAAGTCAGGCCGCAGAGGCCGCGGCAAGAGTGAAAAGGCAGCGCTTGAGCCACTAGTTCTTGTCGTCTCCCGGCAATTGCCGGTTCGACCGGCTGACGAGATGCAAGCCGTCACACGCCGGGCATTCCGTGGACCCATAGGCGTGGGGGTCGGCGTCCGGGTCGAGGGCGAATGGCCGCGGAGCGTTCATTCCGGTGTTGGGAGGGACAGCGAAAGGTCGAATTAGGCATCCCGACAGGCTGGCAGGCGATTACCCTCCCTGCTTTGGGGGAAGACCTTTGGCCTCTTCCTCCGACAGCAGTTTCAGCAGTACCCGGCGTTGGGCGTCGTCCTGCAATTCGGCGAGCCGCTTTCTCAGCAGCGCCAGATTTTCACGGTGGATGAACCTTTCCATAGCGTCCTCCTTTCAAGGGGCCGCCGATGTTCCGGAACCGAACGTTACTCCCTAAAAAGGTGCTGCTCCACACCAAAGAATTCACCGCCATTCACCAGTGTCGAACCAGAAGCGGATACCAACCCCGACGTGGGTTCAAGCTCGACATCCGTTCGGACCTGACGAGGACAGTTGGCCTGGAACCATCAAGGGGCTGGCGGGTTCGGAGAATCGCGCCGGGCCGCCCCGGCATATGAAGGCCCCGAGACTATCGGTCCCAGCTTCCCTTGCGCCGGGGCCGTTTCTTTTGGCCGCAACGCAGTGCCAGAGCCGGCCGGTGAGGGCGGCGCCGGCTTGGGCGGGCTCACCTGACGACGGCACCCGACGCGTCATCCGCGTTGGGGACGACGTAATCGACCGCCAACAGCGCGGCCTCGAGGACGATGAACGCGACCGCGCCGCCCAACAGCCCAAAGAAAACGATCGAGAACGCCAGAAGCATCACCGCACAGGCAATGTCTGCCGCGATCTTGCCGCCCCGCGCGATGCTGTCCTGGTTCTTCGAAAAGTAAGCCATGGCAAATCTTCCCTAATGCAGCGCCGATGACGCAGGCCCTTCAATGCCAATCGGCGAGGTGGACGGAAGTTCAAACTCCTGGAACGCGACGACGACAACCGCCTCGCATCCATCGCAAAGGAAAAACCCTGATTCGGTCTCGACCGTCGCGCGAGCAAGCTGGCAGGCGTCGCAGACCTTCCACCGCGTCCACATCCGCCAATTAGGCCATAATCGATTAAGACCGGCTAGTCCCCGGAATCTCCGTAGTTCTACGGAGAACATTTTAGGGATGTGTTAACCTGTATCCACAACCAAAAAGCCAAATTAAGCCAGTGCGGTTTTCAACTTAGGCCACTTCTGACGGAAACAGGCCAGCACCCGCCTCGCAAAAAGAACATATTGCGAACCGAGAACAAATAGGGTACATTGTTCCAGTCATCGCCGACCGTTTGTCCCGCTAGCGAATCCCCGCCATAAGGAGCACGACCAATGTCCGCCACTGCCCTGCGTATCGTCGAAGGATCCTCCATGGACAAGACCAAGGCCCTGTCCGCCGCGCTTTCCCAGATCGAGCGCCAGTTTGGCAAGGGCTCGGTGATGAAGTTGGGCAAGAACGACCGCTCGATGGACATCGAGACCATTTCCTCGGGTTCGCTCGGGCTCGACATCGCGCTCGGCGTCGGCGGCCTGCCGAAGGGGCGGGTGGTCGAGATCTACGGGCCGGAATCGTCAGGCAAAACCACGCTGGCGTTGCACACCGTCGCCGAGGCCCAGAAGAAGGGCGGCATCTGCGCCTTCATCGACGCCGAACACGCGCTGGACCCCGTCTATGCCCGCAAGCTCGGCGTCAATATCGACGAACTCCTGATCTCGCAGCCCGACACCGGCGAGCAGGCGCTGGAAATCTGCGACACGCTGGTGCGCTCCGGCGCGGTCGACGTGCTGGTGATCGATTCGGTGGCGGCTTTGGTGCCGAAGGCCGAACTCGAGGGCGAGATGGGCGACGCACTGCCCGGGCTGCAGGCGCGGCTGATGAGCCAGGCGCTGCGCAAGCTCACCGCCTCGATCAACAAATCCAACACCATGGTGATCTTCATCAACCAGATCCGCATGAAGATCGGGGTGATGTACGGCTCGCCGGAAACCACCACCGGCGGTAATGCGCTGAAATTCTACGCCTCCGTCCGCCTCGACATCCGCCGCATCGGCGCAATCAAGGAGCGCGACGAGGTGGTCGGCAACCAGACCCGCGTCAAGGTGGTGAAGAACAAGCTGGCGCCGCCGTTCAAGCAGGTCGAATTCGACATCATGTACGGCGAAGGCGTCTCCAAGATGGGCGAAATCCTCGATCTCGGCGTCAAGGCCGGCATCGTCGAGAAGTCCGGCGCCTGGTTCTCCTATGACAGCCAAAGGCTCGGCCAGGGCCGCGAGAACTCGAAAGCGTTCCTCAAGGCCAATCCCGACATGACCGCCAAGATCGAAGCGGCGATCCGCCAGAACTCCGGCCTGATCGCGGAGCAGATTCTGGCAGGCTCCCCCGAACGCGACGCCGAAGGCGATGAGCCGGCGGAGGAGTGAGGCTTTTCCTCGGACTTGTTCTCGGACCTTCGAGCAAGATCCGGAAAAAGTGGGAATCATTTTCCGAAAAGATCATGTTCAAACAAGGAGATGAGATCATGATCCGGTGTATCGGATCATGATCCGGTCAACTTGAGGTTCGACATCAGCAGGCGCCGAGGACGTTGAGTTGCCGACGTCCCCAGTGCCTGTTTTTGTTTTGGGTAGCGGGCAACGGACATGACACGTCTGATTTTGACGGCGACCGACTCGGCAGCCGGATGCCTCATAAGCGCCGGTATCGCCGACATCGTGATTCCACTTGGCTTTCGGTTCGTCTGGGGCGCGTTGCCCTCTGACGCGGAGCTTGAAACCTTGTTGGGGTCGGGTTCGCTGGATCATTTCCCTCAGCGGCGGCTTGGAGAATTTCATTCGAAAGGGATGGGGGTGCTCGATCTCTGCGAGCGTTGCGAGACCATTGAACTATGGTTCGACCCGGTGCCGAACGCACAACTCATCCTCGCTCAGCTCCTGGATTGCCTCACCGCTTGGGAGCGGACTGTGCCGAAGCTTACCTTGTTCCAGGCCGACACCGTCATCGCCAACCAGCCTCCAGAGGCGCTTTTCCGATGGCGGCCCCCCGGTGTCAAAATCCGGGATGATCATCTCGCAGCCGCCAGCATGGCCTGGAAAGCGTATCGACAATCGACGCCGCAGAGCTGGTTCAACCTGTTCGACAAGGACATCGGCGCCCTGCCGCAGCTTCGACGCACCGTGCTGGAACTCCTTGAAGAGCTTCCCATGCGCTCGACCGGACTTGGCGCGACGGAAATGCGGATGCTTGAGCTTATCTCGGCGGGCAGCGTTTCTCCGTTCGACGTCTTTCCGGGTTACGGAAAGAGCAACACGCGGCGTGTGTTCGAATATTGGGAGGCCGGATCGCTGCTGGACGGCCTGGCTCGCGGTCCGGTGCCTGCCGTGTCCGGCCTCGACGAAGGACCATTCACGGAGGCAATGCACGATGACCGTGCCCGTTACGAGCGATACGAGCAAAGCAAGCTATCGCTGACCGCGCTCGGCAAAGCTGTTCTGGCGGAGACCGAAGATTTCAGCCGGCACAACCCGGTCCATCGCTGGTGGGGCGGCACCCGATTGACCAATAATAACCTGTGGCGCTGGGATCCGGCGAACCGCGCGCTGATAGCGCCGTGACGGGATTGCCGGGCGGCTGATATCCGGAATGTTCGGTCGGTAAAGACAGTTAGCGCCTGGAGCGCAGGGCTTTGATTCACTCGTTAGGCGAGAACGTTAGGCTAGCTAGCGCATTGAGTGCCCATGAACACCGCTGTCATGCCCGGGCAAAACACTTGTCCGGGCTCCACGTATTCTTTTTCGGCAAAACAGCAGACGTGGATGGCCGGGATAAAACCGGCGATGACGAATTCGAGGCCGGTTTGCTCACTCCGCCGCCTGCGCGTAGTCCCCGATCGGCGGACACGAGCACACCAGGTTGCGGTCGCCATAGACATTGTCGACACGGCCTACCGGGCTCCAGTATTTGTCGGTGCGCGAGGTGCCGGCCGGGAAGCAGCCCTCGGCGCGGGAATAGGCCCGGGACCATGCATCATCGGCAATGTCGTGCACCGTGTGCGGGGCGTGGCGCAGCGGCGAGGCCTCGACCTTCCAGCGGCCGGCTTCGATCTCGGCGATCTCGCGCCGGATCGCGATCATGGCATCGCAGAACCGGTCGAGCTCGGCCTTCGACTCGGATTCGGTCGGCTCGATCATCAGCGTGCCCGGCACCGGAAAGCTCATGGTCGGGGCGTGGAAGCCGTAGTCGATCAGCCGTTTGGCAATGTCGTCGACGGTGACGCCGCTCGTGGTCTTCAGCGCGCGGGGGTCGACGATGCATTCATGGGCAACGCGGCCCCTTGCATTGCGGTACAGCACCGGAAAATGCGGATCGAGTTTGGTCGCGATGTAGTTGGCGTTGAGGATCGCCATTTCGGTAGCACGCGTAAGCCCTTCGCCGCCCATCATCAGAATGTAGATATAGGAGATGGTCAGGATCGAGGCCGAGCCGAACGGTGCCGCCGACACCGGCCCCACGGCGGCTGACGCGGTGCCCTCGGCCGCGGGATGGCCCGGCAGGAATGGCGCAAGATGGGTCCTGACGCCGATCGGTCCCATGCCGGGGCCGCCGCCGCCATGCGGAATACAGAAGGTCTTGTGCAGGTTGAGATGGCTGACGTCGGCGCCGTAATCGCCGGGCCGCGATAGCCCGACCTGCGCATTCAGATTTGCGCCGTCGAGATAGACCTGTCCGCCATGGCCGTGGACGATGTCGCAGATCTCCCGGATATGTTCCTCGAACACGCCGTGGGTGGAGGGATAGGTGATCATGACGGCGGCGAGATCTCGCGCGTGCTGTTCGGCCTTGGCGCGCAGATCGTCGACGTCGACATCGCCTCTGCTGTCGCAGGCCACCACTACGACCTCCATGCCCGCCATATGAGCGGAAGCCGGATTGGTGCCGTGCGCCGAGGAGGGGATCAGACACACTTTGCGGTGCGGTTCGCCGCGGGCGGCGTGATAGCCGCGGATCGCCAACAGCCCGGCATATTCTCCTTGCGCGCCGGAATTGGGCTGCAGCGAGATCGCGTCATAGCCGGTGATGTCGCACAGCCATCGTTCCAGCCGGGCGAACAGCGCGTGATAGCCCTTTGCCTGCTCGCGGGGGACGAACGGATGCAGGCTGCCGAATTCGGGCCAGGTCAGCGGGATCATCTCGGTGGTGGCGTTGAGTTTCATGGTGCAGGAGCCCAGCGGGATCATGGCGCGGTCGAGCGCCAAGTCGCGATCGGCCAATTTTCGCATGTAGCGCAGCAGTTCCGTCTCCGAGCGGTGGGCGTGGAACACCGGATGGGTGAGGAAGCCGCCTGTGCGCTTCAATTCCGAGGGCAGCGCGTCGCGGGTGCCGGCCTCGATTTCGGCGTAAGCCATTTTGCCGCCGAAGGCGCGCCACACCGCCTCGACGATTTCTGGCGTCGTGGTTTCGTCCAGCGCGATGCCGAGTTTCCCCTGGCCGATCCGCAAGTTGATCTTTTCAGCCAGCGCGCGGGCCAGGATTTCGCCTTGTCGGCCGCCGGCATCCACCGTCACCGTGTCGAAAAACGCGTCCGATCCCAGCGCAAAGCCGAGTTTGCGTAATCCGGCCGCGAGCACGGCGGTGCGGCGATGGACGGTGCGCCCGATATGGGTCAGCCCCTCCGGGCCGTGATAGACCGCGTACATCGCGGCGATCACCGCCAGCAGCACCTGCGCGGTGCAGATGTTGGAAGTCGCCTTTTCGCGGCGGATATGCTGCTCCCGCGTCTGCAGCGCGAGACGATAGGCGGGCTGGCCCCGGCTATCGATCGACAGGCCGACAATGCGCCCGGGCAATGAACGTTTCAGCGCGTCGCGCACCGCCATATAGGCAGCGTGCGGTCCGCCATAGCCCATCGGCACGCCAAAACGCTGCGCCGAACCGATGGCGATGTCGGCGCCGAGTTCACCCGGCGAGGCCAACAGCGTCAGCGCCAGGAGATCGGCGGCAACAATCGCGAGCGCGCCCCTGGCCCGCAGCGTTGCGATCGCCGGGCGCAGGTCGCGCACCGCGCCCGACGAGGCCGGATATTGCAGCAAGCCGCCGAACACCTCCGCTCTGTCCAGATCGGTCAGGGGATCGCCGACGATCAGGTTCCAGCCCAGCGGCTCGGCGCGGGTGCGCAGCACGGAAAGCGTCTGCGGATGCACCTCGGCATCGACGAAGAACGATTTTGTCCTGGCCTGCGCGGAGCGCTCGGCGAGCGCCATCGCTTCGGCCGCCGCGGTCGCCTCGTCCAGCAGCGAGGCGTTGGCGACGTCGAGGCCGGTGAGATCGCAGATCATGGTCTGGAAGTTGAACAAGGCTTCCAGCCGGCCCTGGCTGATCTCCGGCTGGTACGGCGTATAGGCCGTATACCAGGCGGGATTTTCCATAATGTTGCGCTGGATCACCGCCGGCAAAATGGTGCCGGAATAGCCTTGGCCGATCAGCGAGGTGAAAACTTGGTTCTGTCCCGCCAGCTCGCGCATATGGGCGAGCGCCTCGGTTTCGCTCAGGGGAGTGCCGAGATCGAGCGGCGCCTGTTGCCGGATCGACGAGGGCAGGGTTTCTGCCATCAGCGCGGCGAGGCTCGCCGCGCCCACCGTCTCCAGCATCGCCGACATGTCGCGCGGCGAGGGGCCGATGTGGCGGCGGACGAAGGTGGTGGCGGCTTCGTCAACGGGTTTGCGGTGCGCGGTCATGGGGTGTTCCTTGCGGGTCAGGCCGTGTGCTGCTTGTAGGCGGCCTCATCCATCAGGCCGCCGAGTTCGCCCTTGTCGGCAATCTTCATCTTGAAAAACCAGGCCTTGCCGGCGGCGTCGGAGTTGACCAGTGCCGGCTCGGTGGCAAGCGCCTCGTTGACTTCGAGCACTTCGCCGGAAATCGGTGCGTAGACGTCGGAGGCCGCCTTGACGGATTCGACCACGGCGGCGGCTTCCGCCTTCTTCAGGCTGCGGCCTACTTTCGGCAGTTCGACGAACACGACATCGCCGAGCTGCGACTGCGCGTAGTCGGTGACGCCGATGGTGGCGACGTCGCCCTCGATGCTGAGCCATTCGTGATCGGCGGTGTAGAGCGTGGTCATGATGATCCTTCGGCGTTTGCAGATTCAACGTTTGTAAGTATTGGGAACGAAAGGCATGGCCGCGACCCGCAGCGGCAGGCGCTGTCCGCGCAGTTCGGCGAACACGGTACCGCCGGTTGCTGCCTGCGGCGTCGGCAGATAGCCCATGGCCACCGGCGCGTTGAGGCTGGGTCCAAAACCGCCCGAGGTGACCGCGCCGATCTGTTCCGTTGACGCGGCATCGGCGAATAGCGGCGCGCCCTCTCGCACGGGGGCGCGGCCCTCGGGCCGCAAGCCGACGCGACGGCGCCGAGCGCCCTGCGCAAGCTGGGTGAGAATCTCGTCCGCGCCCGGAAAACCACCGGCGCGGGCGCCGCCATTGCGGCGGCTCTTCTGGATCGACCACTCCAGCGCGCCCTCGACCGGGGTCGTAGAGGTGTCGATGTCGTGGCCATAGAGGCAAAGTCCGGCCTCCAGCCGCAGGCTGTCGCGGGCGCCGAGCCCGATTGGCAGCACCTCGCTGTTCGCCAGCAGGGTCCTGGCCAGCCGCTCCGCCTGATCGGCCGGAACCGAAATCTCAAAACCGTCCTCGCCGGTATAGCCCGAGCGCGAAACGAAGCAGTCGATGCCGTCGACGCGCCGCGGCCCGGCATCCATGAAGCGCATCGCCGGAACATCCGCACAAAGTTTTGCCAGCACCGATGCCGCCTTCGGTCCCTGCAGCGCCAGCAGCGCGCGGTCGGGGAGGGGCTCGATGATGCAGGCGTCCGAAAGACCAGCGCGCAGATGCGCCTCGTCCTCGGCTTTGCAGGCGGCGTTGACCACCAGGAACAAATGGCTGCCGAAATTGGCGACCATCAGGTCGTCGAGAATGCCGCCGGCTTCGTGGGTGAACTGGGCGTAGCGCTGTCGTCCAGGTGCAACGCTGAGTATGTCCTGCGGCACCAGCCGTTCCAGCGCCAGCGCCGCATCCTCGAGCTTGCCGGATTTCGGGTGCAGCGCGATCTGGCCCATATGCGAGACGTCGAACAGCCCGGCCGCCTCGCGGGTATGCAGGTGCTCCCGGAGCACGCCGGGTACGAATTGCACCGGCATCTCGTAGCCGGCGAACGGCACCATTTTGCCACCGCTGGAGAGGTGCAGCGCATGCAAAGGGGTGCGTTTCAGCGGGGAATTGTCGTCGCGCGCAAGCATCGTCGGGCCCTCGCGGTTCCCAAGGATCATTCCTTGGAAAACCCATCGAAGCCCCATCTGTCGCTGTGCCTGAGAGTATTATCCCGTCGGCGGACACGTCCGGACCCTATGCCCTTCGGTGTCTCTTTCCAGATGCTAGCCAGTCACGAGGGTCCGTTTGCCTGAGAGTTTCCGGGGCGGTTGCTCCTTCGGCGCCGGCATTTAAGCCGATCTCTCCCGACGTGACGTCTTGAACAGATAGCAAGAAAACACGCCCGCACCAAGGCTGTCAACGCAGTCGCAGCATCTATCAACGGCTGTGCGGCAAGCCCCTGATCTTCTGTACACTTTCTGGACAGCGCCAGCCCCCTTGTCTAAAAGCGGGTCGCAGTACAAATGCCGGTTTTACGGCGAATCCCCGATGTTTTTGCGATTGGACCAAAATGAGCGGCGTTAACGAGATCAGGTCGACTTTCCTGAAATTCTTTGCCGACAACGGCCACGAAATCGTGCCGTCGTCGCCGTTGGTGCCGCGCAACGACCCGACGCTGATGTTCACCAATGCCGGCATGGTGCAGTTCAAGAACGTCTTTACCGGGGTGGAGAAGCGGCCCTATCAGCGCGCCACCACTTCGCAGAAATGCGTGCGCGCCGGCGGCAAGCACAACGACCTCGACAATGTCGGCTACACCGCGCGGCATCACACCTTCTTCGAGATGCTCGGCAACTTCTCGTTCGGCGACTATTTCAAGGACCGCGCTATCGAGCTCGCCTGGAATCTGGTGACCAGGGAATTCGGCCTGCCGAAGGATAAACTGACCGCAACGGTCTATATCGACGACGACGAGGCGTTCGATCTCTGGAAGAAGATCGCAGGCCTTCCGGAGTCGCGCATCATCCGCATCGCGGGCTCCGACAACTTCTGGCAGATGGGCGACACCGGTCCGTGCGGACCCTGCTCGGAAATCTTCTACGACCACGGCGACAAGATCTGGGGCGGACCTCCCGGCTCGGCCGAGCAGGACGGCGACCGCTTCATCGAGATCTGGAATCTCGTGTTCATGCAGTTCGAGCAGTTCGAGGGCGGGGCGCGCCATCCGCTGCCGAAGCCGTCGATCGATACCGGCGCGGGCCTCGAGCGCGTCGCCGCGGTGCTGCAGGGCAAGCACGACAATTACGATATCGACCTGTTCGTCGCCCTGATCCGCGCCATTTCCGAATTGACCGGCGCCGACCCGCAGGGCGAGCAGAAGGCGTCCTTGCGCGTGATCGCCGATCATCTGCGCGCGTCGTCGTTCCTGATCGCCGACGGCGTATTGCCGTCGAATGAAGGCCGCGGCTACGTGCTGCGCCGGATCATGCGCCGCGCCATGCGCCATGCGCAGCTGCTCGGCGCCCGCGATCCGCTGATGCATCGTCTGGTCTGGGCTTTGGTGCGCGAGATGGGCCAGGCCTACCCCGAACTGGTGCGCGCCGAAAACCTGATCGAGGAAACCCTGCGGCTGGAAGAGACGCGCTTCCGCAAGACGCTGGAGCGCGGCCTGTCGATCCTCGATGAGAAGAGCAGCGGCCTGAAAAAGGGCGACATGTTCGACGGCGACACGGCGTTCACGCTGTACGATACCTACGGCTTTCCGCTCGATCTAACCCAGGATGCGCTGAAGTCGCGCGGCATCGGTGTCGATATCGCCTCCTTCACCGATGCGATGGACCGGCAGCGCGAGAAGGCGCGCGCGGCGTGGGCCGGCTCCGGCGATTCCGCCACCGAGAATGTCTGGTTTCCGCTACGCGAAAAACTCGGCGCCACCGAGTTCCTGGGCTATGAGACCGAGACCGCCGAAGCCGCCGTGGGCGCGATCGTAAAGGACGGCAAGGAGGTCGAAAGCCTCAAGGCCGGCGAGGCCGGCGCGATCGTTCTGAACCAAACGCCGTTTTATGCGGAGTCCGGCGGCCAGGTCGGCGACACCGGCGTAATGACCGGGGAGGGTGTGCGATTCCGGGTTACCGACACCCAGAAGAAGGCCGGCGATCTCTTCGTGCATCTAGGCACCGTCGAGCAGGGCACCCTGAAGCCCGGCACCGCGCTGCAGCTTGATGTCGATCACTTGAGGCGCTCGTCGATCCGCGCCAATCACTCGGCGACGCATCTCTTGCACGAAGCCTTGCGGCAGGTGCTCGGCGACCACATCGCCCAGCGCGGCTCGCTGGTGGCGCCGGACCGCCTGCGCTTCGACTTCGTGCATCCCAAGCCGATCACGCCGGAAGAGTTGAGCCGGATCGAGGATATCGCCAACGACGTGGTGCTGGAGAATGACGAGGTCACCACGCGCCTGATGGCGGTGGACGACGCCCGCGAGGCCGGCGCGCGCGCGCTGTTCGGCGAAAAATACGGCGACGAAGTGCGCGTGGTCTCGATGGGCAAGACCGCCCGCGAGCACGGCGCCAACGCGTTCGGCTGGTCGGTGGAATTGTGCGGCGGCACGCATGTCAGGCGGACGGGCGATATCGGGCTGATCTCGGTGACCGGCGAAAGCGCGGTCGCCTCGGGCGTTCGCCGCATCGAGGCATTGACCGGCCGTCACGCGCGCAAGCACGCCAACGAGACCATGGCGCTGGCGAAAACCGCAGCCATGGAGCTGCGCACCACGGTCGACGAGGTCCCGGCGCGGATCGCGTCGCTGATGGAAGAGCGCAAGCGGCTGGAGCGCGATCTGTCCGATGCGCGCAAGAAACTGGCGATGGGCGGCGGTGCTTCGGCCTCCAGCGGCGCGGCGGCGGGCGCCAATGGCGTGCGTCTTGTCGGCGACATCAAGCTGATGGCGCGCGCGGTCGAAGGCATCGAAATGAAGGATCTCAAGAGCCTTGCGGACGACGGCAAGAAGCAACTCGGCTCCGGCGTGGTCGCGATCGTCGGCGTTACCGGGGACGGCAAGGCCGGCGTGGTGGTCGGCGTCACCGCTGATCTCACCTCGCGCTACAACGCGGTCGATCTGGTGCGCGTGGCTTCCGAAGCGCTGGGCGGCAAGGGCGGCGGCGGGCGGCCCGACATGGCGCAGGCCGGCGGACCCGACGGTGCCAAGGCGGACGCCGCGCTCACGGCCATCGAAAAGGCGATGGCCGGCGCTTAGCGCTGGATTTGAAATTCCCGTCGATGGGCGAGCGTTGAGGAACATCAACTCACGGACCGCACGGGAGGCTATATTTGCAATATCCCTTGATTCCGTTCGCTTCAGGGGACGCTGCGGGCATGAGCGAACGTAAATCGGGGCACTGGCATTGGCGATCCTTCCGCGCAAAGGGCGGCTGAACGACCCCGATTTGCGGGATCGCCTCTACGAACTGCTCGAGCACGATCATTTGCCTTATTCGGTCGGCTCGCGCTTCGTCCGGCTGATCGTCTCCATCATCATCCTCGACGTGCTGGCGATGATCCTGGCGTCGGTCCCGGAATACGATTCGCGCTTCGGCACCCTGCTTACCGGCATCAAGGTCGGCGCGGTGATCGTGTTTGCGCTGGAATACATGGCTCGGCTCTGGAGCGTGGTCGGCCATTCGCCGCGGAAATTGTCGCCCGCGCAGGACCGGCTCGAATACGCGTTCTCCACCCTCGGCATCATCGACCTGCTGGCCTTTCTGCCCGCGTCGATCGCGCTGGCCGCCGCCGACCACGCGGTGCTGGCGGTGCTGGGCGTGCTGCCGTTCTTCAAGCTGGTGCGTTATTCGCCGGCGATGCGTTCGCTGCTGGCAGCCCTTCACGCCGAGCGGCGCACGCTGGTCGGCTGCCTCGTGATTCTGCTGGGCGCGGTCTTGGTGTTTGCCTCGTTGCTCTACGCCATCGAGCACGACGTGCAGCCCGACAAGTTCGGCACCATTCCGGAGGCGATGTGGTGGGCGATCGTGACGCTGGGCACGGTCGGGTATGGCGACGTGGTTCCGGTCACGCCGCTCGGCAAGCTGGTGTCGGTGTTTGCCATCGTCGGCGGTCTGACCATGATCGCGCTGCCAGTGGCGATCATCTCCACCGCCTTTGCCGACGAGGTCAGGCGGCGCGATTTCGTCGTCACCTGGGGCATGCTGGCCCGGGTGCCGCTGTTCTCGCATCTTTCCGCCACCGAGATCTCCGATATCATGCGGCTGTTGCGGGCGCGCACCATCGAGTTCGGGCGAAATCCTGGTGCGGCGCGGCGATGCCGCGTCCTCGATGTATTTCATCACCGCGGGCGAGGTCGAGATCGAACTGCCGAGCCAGCGCGTGCGGCTCGCCGACGGCACCTTCTTCGGCGAAATAGCGCTGCTGCACCGGACCAAGCGCAGCGGCACGGTGACGGCGACGCGCAAGACGCGGCTGCTCGCGCTCGATGCCCAGGATTTCCATGCATTGATCGAACGCATGCCGGCGCTTGCCGCCCATGTGCAGAAGACCGCCAGGGCGCGGCTGGCGGATACCGCCGAAGCCGCCAAGGGCGATCTCGCCGCGGCCGAAATCGCGCAGGCCGCGCACGACGACCAGCCGGCCAGGGACAAATAGTCCGGCCGAACGGGGATGCTTATTGCGAAGGCGTCGGTGTCGGGGAACGGACTTCGCCATCACCCGCCGCGAGCCGACGGATACCGGCCTCCGTCAGCCCAAGCACTCCCAGCCGTCTTAATGCATAACCCAACGCAACGAGGCGTTCCCAATGGAGCTGGGGAATATCACGCTGTGCCTCACCTTTGCTGACTTCCAGTAACGAGGTGAATTCTTCGGGGCTCAGCGACGCCGGGGGATCATGGATCATGGAACTGTCCCTTACGCCGTGTGGGCGACTTTTCGCACCTTTGGCGGCGGCGGATTGATCTCGGCGATCTTGCGAAGACAATCGGCCTCGGAATCGTGGGGTCCGGAGACAAACGTTCCGCTCACTTTGGTGCTGTACCAGCCCGATATGACGTTAAGCCAAAGCGCCTCTTCTGTCTTGACGTGGCGCGGCGAAAGATTCTGCATGGAGTTCGCTTTCAGGCTTGGCGCTCGATCTGTGCTCGAACGTCGGGAAGTTTCCGGTTGTTCGGCGAACAACCGTTCGTTCAGCTCTTGTCGGAGAGCCGGGTAAAGTCCGCAAGTACGGCCGTAACCAGATCGCGATGATGGGTGTCGTCCGAAGCCAACCCCGCGGCGTATAAATTCAGGACATAGCGTGCCTTGGCGGCGGCTTCCGGCCACGAGCCTGCCGGCGCCGACAGAAGCTGGCCTTCGTCGGCCGCCTGCCGATCGCGCAAATCCTTTGCATTGATCTCGACGTCCGTCAGAATACGCCGAATGTCGGTCGCCTTTTGCGCGGCCATGCCGCGGTGCTTGTCGAGATCGAGCGGCTTGTCAGTCACGAGGCGCACACATCGAGGCGCTGCGCATCGGACAGATCGACCGCGCCGATGGAAACCATCTCCATCGTCGAACCGCGCGGCCCCGCCGCCGGCACCATGATCACAGTGGCGACACGGCGGAAGGAATCGGACGATGATCCTTCGATCATCTTCTCATCCGTGATGAGCTTGTAAGCCCCGGGAGGCAGCACGCGATCGATGCCCTTGATCCGGAAGGGATGCCGGAAGGTAATGACTTCGTCGCGCGAACGCGTGGTCATGCCCGACTGTCTTTTTCAGGCAGACCGGCGCCGATGCTGTCGTTGTGCATGCAATTACTGTGCGCGCTTTCGCCCCGATTAGCCAATGCTTTCTCGCCGCACCCGCCGCATCGGCCAAAATAGACTCACTTTGTCTTGTATCCGGCGGTTTTCGTAGCCATCTTCGAATTAGGCTGGACTGTTTCCGGAAATCGGCAGGCTCGTTTTGCCGCGCGCCCGTGAAGGCGGCGCATCTTTCCAAACGGTACGGGCGATCGCATAGGGGGCGCGCATGAAGATCCGAGTCGGCTACGAGATAATTTACGACTTTCCGCAGCCGACGCCCCTGATCGCGGTGCTGGGCATGCACTTTACGCGGGCATCCGACGTCATCGTGCCCGATCATCTCACCACCAGCCCTTCCGTGCCAATCACTCCCTATCGCGACGGCTTCGGCAACTGGTGCAGCCGGCTTGTCGCGCCTGCGGGCCGCATGCGCCTCGCGGCCGACGGGATGGTGCGCGATAGCGGCCTGCCCGATGCGATTGTTGCTTCGGCTTCGCAACATGCCGTCGAGGATCTACCGGCCGAGACGATCGTCTATCTGCTTGGCAGCCGCTACTGCGAGACCGACCGGCTTTCCGATATCGCATGGAAGCTGTTCGAGAAGACGCCGCCGGGCTGGGCGCGGGTCCAGGCGATTTGCGATTTCGTTCACAACCACATCGCGTTCGGCTATGAGCACGCGCGCCCGACCATGACGGCGTGGGAAGTGTTTAACGAAAGCAAAGGCGTCTGCCGCGACTACGCGCATCTCGCCATCGCGTTCTGCCGCTGCATGAACATTCCGGCGCGATATTGCACCGGCTATCTCGGTGACATCGGGATGCCGCCGCCTTACGCCGCGGGAGACTTTGCCGGTTGGTTCGAGGCTTATCTGGGCGGCCGCTGGTACACCTTCGACGCGCGCAACAACATTCCCCGAATCGGCCGTGTCCTGATCGCCCAGGGCCGTGATGCCGCGGACGTTCCGATTACCCAAACCTTCGGACCGAACACGCTGGTCGGCTTCAAGGTATGGACCGACGAGGTCGTGTGAAGCGGCCGGGCGATGCTGGCCGCTTCTGCCGGTAGCGGGCGGTCGTTTCGGATGAAGCATGCTGCCGCCGGATAGACCGAGATTAGCCTCGCTATTTGGCGAGTCGGCTGCTACATCTTTGATATCACCGCGCGCGCTCTGGCTGTTATCGGTGACTGAGAGCATTGCGCTCCCGCCTCAACCAAGAAGAGGCGGTCACATGTCCGATACCCGCAAATTCGATCTTCGCGAGTGGCTGGTACCCCCGGTATTGATGCCGATCTTCTTTGTGCTGCTGATCGCTGCCGCGGTCCTTATCCAGCGGTAGACGTCCGCGTGCTAAACACCAAGCAGGAGTCGGAATGGCAAATACGGCAACCATCAGGGACGCATACGGAGTTCCGGCAACGTTCGTTGGTTCGAAAACCGGCCAGGATGACGCTCCCTTTGTCTTTATCAGGGTAGGCGATGAAGAGCGCCGGATGCGGTGGGCCGAATGGGATGCGCTTCCTGCCTGGACCGGCGCCCGTCCTTCCTGGGTAACCAAGCGCTAATGCTCCCGGGGCCGGCTCGGCCTCGCCCCTCGACGGAAGTTGGCTTCATTAGTCTGCAACATCTGCTCCTGACAGCCGACAGCGGATCTCCCGGCTCACAGCCGGACCTTGCGTAATTGAGATTGCATGAGGTCATCGTCGCGGTTGCGCGATCGGGCCATTCGACCCGGCCTTGGGTTGAATCTTTTGCGTGAGGCCTTGATCGCCCGTTGCTGATGGTTTTCGGCGATCGACAGTAGCCGTCCGCGGCAGGCTAAGGGCTACTCGGCTGCTTTCGCCGTGAGGGATAGCAGAGGCACGTCGAGGGCGTACGCGAAGCCACCGGGTTCGTACCTCAGATGGACGTCGCCCTTCAACTGCCTGCCGAGCGTCTCGACCAGGCGCGTGCCGAAACTGCGCCGATCCGGAGCCAGAACCGCGGGGCCGTTCTTCTCCGTCCACGTCAGATGCAGGCGCTGCATCTTGAGGTCGAGCGTCCACTCGATGTCGACGCGGCCGCCAGGCACCGACAGTGCGCCGAATTTCGTGGTATTGGTGCAGAGTTCATTGAGCGTCATGGCAATGGCGATCACCGCTCCCGACGTCATCCGGACATCGGGTCCCACGATCGTGAATTTCGGCACATCCGGATTGTCGAAGGCCTCGGTGGCGCCGCGAATGATTTTTCCGAGATCCGCGCTGGTCCATCGCGCCTGCAAGAGGAGGTCGTGGGCCCGCCCCAGCGCCAGCAGCCGGCCTTCGATGGCATGCTGCGCATGTTCGGCGCCCGGCACATTGCGCAGGCTCTGGGAGGCAATGGCGCTGACCGTCGCCAGCGTGTTCTTGATACGGTGGTGGAGCTCTTCGAGGATCAGCTTCTGCAGCTTGTCCGCCGTCTCGCGCTCCCTGGCGTCAATGCCGGCCTGATCGAGCAAGTCCTGGGCATCGATTTCAGCCTGCGCCAACAGCAGCCGGAGGCTGACGTTCTCCGCCGCCAAGAACTCCTGCGGAGGCGCTGCGCCAACGCTCAAATCGCGGTCGTCCTGGTCTTGATCGATTTCAAACATGGCGGACTGTATCACCTTATGTCGGCTTCCGCTCGTATCTTTCTTCGACGTGGCTTCTGCTGCAATCGAACGAATATTGCGATTCCGGCCGCGGAGACGCCGATTTCAGGCATCGCCGATCATGTTCTGCAACTCGGCGATCATTTCCTCGGCATCAGGCGGCTTTCCGAAGAAGCGGCTGTGGGCGGGAATATCGATGTTTGCGAGCCTCAACTGTTCGATACGAGGATGACCTTGATCGCCGGCTATCGCTCGTGGATTGCGTGCGCGAGTTTCAGGCTGCCCGATTGCCTCAACAATGGCGGCACGTTTCGGGGCGAGCCGCTTCGGAAGCAGCGAAATCGAATGCCTCAAGGCAGCGTGGGCTCTCGCGAAGGGGAGGCTCCGGCCGAGCAGGGGGAGGAAGAAGCTGCCAAGCGAGGCGGCTTCCAAGCGAGGCGGCTTCCAAGAAAGCTGCTCGGATTGTTGGCTATCACCAACCGAGATGGCGGCCTCTGCCCCAAACGCGTTATCGCGGCAAGGAGCCAATGCTCCGGGAACCGATCAGTTCCACTTCCAAATCAGACCATCGCTATCCCACGCGATTGCACGGCCATCATGGCTCGCAAAAACGAAATCAACGCCTATCTAACCAATCAGATGGTAGCACGTGAGACGTGTCAGCGAGGTTGACCAAAATGAGCAGCAAAAATCCGTCGAGCCTTGTTCGCCGCATTGAACGGGTGTGGGCTGAACGCATCAAGTCGCCGAGACTCATCTACGGCCAGATGGTCGCAGCGACCGAGCGAGCGTTGCAGCGCGTGCTGAACCATGAAGGCAAGCTGGTTTTAATCCCGGTCCGAACGGTTGCGGACCGGCGAGGACTTGATCGGCTTCGATCACGTGATTGATTTTCCAAATCATAGTCGTTCGTATGACCAGACACGGCGCGCCGTGCGCTTTTGGGGGCACGACAGCGCCATAGAGGCGTCGTTCTTCATAGGCGAAGATGCATTGAGGCGCATTCAACCCGACGCCCATCCCGACGTATCGGGGTATTTGAACGCGTTCGATTGCAATCGTGACTTGATATGTGCCGCTGCCGCCAAACTCTATGTTCGCGGAAGCAGAGGTTCCTATGATCTGGTCGCCGAGAATTTCTAGCGCCGCTGCCTGCGGTTCAATCCATCGGTCTATTCGATAGCGCAAGCGACAATCCCGGCAAACGCGAACGATCCAGCGGGTGACCACATCCGCGTTGGCGCCTGATCGCGGCGCGACCGCTCTCGCGCGCGCGGCCATTTCGAAGCGATCATCGATGTCGGCTCGTCGGGTGATGGAAGAGCCAAGGGATTTTTATGACACTGGTTTGCCCGGTGCCGGCCACGACTTGCACACCTTTCGAGTGCAACACGGCCCGCCACTGACTCGCGCGCCTGGCTGACTTTGGGAACCCCATGACAAGTGTGAAGCTCCAGGCGGCGACGATCCTCACCGCGCTCGGGGACGTGCAATACAGTCTCGTCGGAAAAGCGGTCGTTCTCACCGACGGAAAAGCGGGAACGGTCGAGCGTATCTGGCTGGACGAACTTCACGGCCTGCGAATTTCCATCAGGGGGCACGACGGAAAGTGGCCAATCTCGACCATAAAAATGCAGCAGGGCACTGAACACGACGGCGGGCCGCTCTAGATCAAGACGAGTGGACCGCGGCGGCGAGAGGTGGTCACCCAGGAGGAGGACTGCAATTGGTCGGCGTGCAAAACAAATCCCTTATGGCAGGAACTTTTTTCGGCCGGTGCGATTTGCCCCGTGTTCAATACTGAACGCTCGACAACTGGTAGACCCCATGAAGAAGCTTCTCCTAGCGACGGTCGCTACGCTTGCATTCGCAGCACCTTCTTTTGCGGCTGAACCGGCCAAGACTGTCGGCCAAGCTCCGCCATCGGCTGCAACCTCGTTCTACCTGGCTCAGGATACCGCGACGATGAAATGTCAAATCGTCGAGGCCCAGCCAGCTGCCGGCGGCAGCATGAAGGTGGTTGGTTCTGCTCACTCGACAAAGGCATCGGCTGAGACGGCTTTGAAGGCCGACAAGACCTGCGCCCATTAACTGACGGCGCAAATACAGGGGGCGGGTCCAATTGACCCGCCCTGCAACTGTGTTGCCGGACGAGCGGGACGTGATGGCCCGAATTGTTGTCGGGCCACCTGGCAAGCTGATTGAAGATCAATCAACGAGAACGGAGCGCTGCGCCGTGAGACGGTGTTGTTCGATCTCGTCGGCGATAATGAACTTGCGGTACTTGAGATCGGCGACCCTGGCGTCGTCAGGTCCACCAAGCAACGCATCCGCGATTTCATTCTCGAGCGCCAGGTAGCGCTGTTCGAGATAGCGAATATCGATATTTTTCACCACGATATTCTCCAAATCCTGCTGTTTGGAGCCAATACGCGCCCCTCACGACGATTTAGACCGATAAATGCGCCGCAACGCCATCGGCAGCGCGCGCCACGCTGCTGCCCCAGAATGTTTCCTCAAAAATTGATTATCGTTAATCTCATCCGCTTGTTTGCCAGGCGCTGAGTTGCGATAGCAAACACGAAATCCAGGAAAATATGTTGATTTGGATCAACTGCGATTTCATGCTTGCTGCCGCCATGCGTCAGGCGTCTTAGTAAAGCCGTACTGGCAGACTATCGGCTGCTCCAACCCCGAGAGTCAGATCTACCAAGGATTCATAAAGGACCAGCGCATGCGGAAACTCGTCAAGCCTACCGAGCAGGAGATCAGCGAGGGCCCGCAATCGGTATCCTTTCAGATTGCGAATGGGAACGTGCGGCAGCGCTGCATCCTGCAAACCAAGCTCCCAACGAAAGTACAGGCGCAGAAATACTTTCTCACAAATTGGTTGATCATCGAAAAGATGGCGCGCGACGCTCTCGCGGCGGGAACCATCGAAGACGGTGAGATCAAACTCGTGATGGTCTAAACGGCAAAAGGTGAAGATCGGGACTTTTCGGTTTCAAGGGGGTATTCATGCTGAATGATCGAGAAAACATCCTGAGTTCACTTCGCCAGAAGGCACTCAATGTGCGTGAGATCATGAAACGCGCCAATGTCGCAAATGAGGAAGTGTGCCAGGCTCTCTTGTTGAAAATGCGTGCCGAGGGTGTGGTGAAATTCGACATTCACACCGGACGATGGCTGATCGGGTGAGTGGTCGCGTGCCGACAAACGATTTCCCTGTCGCGCTAAAAGCAGCCAGACCAGCGCGCCTCACGCCGGCCTGAGCGGCTTGGGCGGGTGCGCAGTTCGCGGATGATGGTCGTGAAGAAATACAGCGAAGCTGTATCTCAGGAGAGGGTTGTCGGGAACGGCAGCCTCAAAGAGTTTTTCCTGCATCTCACGCGGTAGGTCCGGCCACAGCTTAAACGTTGCGTGACCCAACAACAGCTCAAACCCGTTGGACAAGTCATTCATGTGCCACCTGTGATTGCTTCTCAGGTCAATAGAGTCCGCACCTTTGTTGCGGCGTCGTAGATCTGAATCTGGAGCATCGGATAAGTCGACTTCAGTTTTCGGC
This sequence comes from uncultured Alphaproteobacteria bacterium, assembly GCA_963721275.1. Lineage (GTDB taxonomy): Bacteria > Pseudomonadota > Alphaproteobacteria > Rhizobiales > Xanthobacteraceae > Bradyrhizobium. The sequence continues at coordinate 176,504 of CAVRIQ010000041.1, forward strand.
CCGATGCTTCGGCAGCCTCGGCTGTGTCGAACTCCGACTTGAAGTGGCCGTCCACAACCACGACGAAGCCTTCGGCAGGAGGCCTGTCGGCTCGTGTCGTTTTTTCCGGCACGGGCTCGTCGATGACTCGAACTGGGCTCTTCATTGGAGGCCTCGTCAATTGGCTTCCACTCCCTCGTAAATTCTAGGGCGGTCGCGATTGCGCTCGCGTTGATTTAGATCACGCTTTCAGCAAAAAACTGGCCCAACCTTGGAATTGGGCAGGCTAATCAACCAGGTAGGCCCGGCCTAGCCACGATCGCTCTTGGCCTTCGGAGGCTGCTTCGCTCCGCTGGCCGCGCTCGCCTGTGTGTTGCGGACAGCTTCGGTCAGCATCTGGCGCAGCTCAGCCTTGGTCTTGGGCGGAGCCCGTGTGATGGATGCTTGCCAGTGAGCCATGGTCTTTATGTGGGGACGCCGGAGGGGAATTAAACCCCTCAACGGTCCGAAAGAATCAGCGCCGCAACGACGGGCGGCCTTGAGATCGTCCAGATCCGCCATGGGGCAATGCGCGGGATTCAAGTCGGACATCGCGTGGTCGGAAGAAATCGCGGGAGTGTCGTAAGCCATGAGCGGTGATTAACGCTCCCTCAGGCTGGCGTACAGCTTGTTATCGGGTGCCGGAGTAGCCATCTGATGAGTTAGCGCAATTGGACCGCTGCAACAGCGCGTGTCCCCGAACGCAACGCCTTAGCCACGCCAAACCTTAGCGACGCAATCGACCAGCGGCATATCCCCGATATGCGCGTGACCGGTCAGGAGAGCCTATGGCTATCGAACATGCCTCCGTCCAGGTCGCGCGCAAGCCTTGGGGCGCCGCTGATCTGCATCCCTGGAGCGGCATTGACGGCTCTGGCGACGCCGTCGGCGAGCTGTGGTTTCAGCGCGCTGACAAGAACGCACCGGACCCGAGCTTGCTGCTCAAAATATTGTTCACCAGCGCGCCGCTGTCGATCCAGGTCCATCCGGACGATGCATTTGCGCGCTCGATCGGTCTGGCGAACGGCAAGACCGAAGCGTGGTATATTCTCTCGGCAACGCCGGACGCGCGGGTCGCGCTGGGACTGAAGCGGCATCTTACGCAGCAGGAATTGCGCGCGGCGATCAAGGATGGCTCGATTGCCAATCTCGTTCAATGGCGTCCAGTCACAAAAGACGACGTCATCTTCGTCCCAGCCGGTACGATCCACGCCATCGGCGCCGGTATCGTGCTCGCCGAAATCCAGCAACGCAGCGACGCGACGTTTCGTCTGTTCGACTATGGCCGGCAGCGGCAACTGCACGAAGACAGCGCCGTCGCCGTCTCCGCTGCCGGGCCGGCTCGGACTCAGGCCGATCCACGGCGTATCACCGCGGCGCGAACGGCCCTGATCGCAAGCCCGCATTTTGTGCTTGAGCGGATCGATCTTCCGGCGAATTCCAATTGGTCGCTGAACGCGAGCCGGGAAACCTGGGTTCTGGTGATCGAAGGACACGCGCGGATCGGTTCGACAAGCGCAACGGTCGGCGATGCCGTCTTTGCCGACGCCGATCGCGCCGACATTGAAGTCGGGCCGGCCGGGATGAGCGGTCTGATCGCCTATCCGGGACCGGATCCGATCATGCCGTTGCTGCAGGAATCTGGAGAACCAATGACCAAATCCGCCGGCACGTCTGCGTTACGGTCACCGAAGCCGAAAAAGATTGCCGAGGTACAGACATGACGCCGCTACGCCGTATCGCCGTTATCGGCAACTCGCTGCCCCGCCGCTGCGGAATCGCAACCTTTACGACCGATCTGCGGCAGGCGATATCGACCTCGCGCCCAAATCTGGAAACCAGCATCATCGCTATGACCGATCGCGGTCAAGCCTATGATTATCCTTCGGCGGTGGCTTTTCAGATCAAGGACGACAATGTCGAAGAGTATATTCGCGCGGCAGACTTCCTGAATGCCGGCCGGTTCGACACCGTGTGCCTGCAGCACGAATTCGGGATTTTCGGCGGCGAAGCCGGCGCCCATATCCTCGTGCTGTTGTCGCGTCTCACCATGCCCGTTGTGACGACGTTCCATACCGTGCTGGCCAATCCGACCGCGGCGCAGCGCGCGGTGATGGATCGCATTGTCGATGCGTCGGCGAAGGTCGTGGTGATGGCCAACAAGGGCCGCGAGTTGCTGCGCAGCGTCTATCAAGTGCCGGACGACAAGATCGAAGTCATCGCCCACGGCATTCCGGATGTCGCCTTTGTCTCGCCCGATGCGGCGAAGGCCAGGCTCGGATTTGCCGATAAGTCGGTCATTTTGACATTCGGCCTGCTGTCGCCCAACAAGGGCATCGAAGTCGTGATCGACGCCATGCCGTCGATTCTGAAACGCCGCGCGGATGCAGTGTATGTCGTGCTCGGCGCAACGCATCCCAATCTGGTCCGGGACCAGGGCGAGACCTATCGCGAAAGCCTGATGGCACGGGTCCGCGAACTTGGCGTCGAAGACCACGTGGTGTTCCTCGGTCAGTTCGTCGATCAGGCCACGCTGCTCGAATTCATCTCGATGTGCGACGTCTATGTCACGCCCTATCTCAACGAGGCGCAGATGACGTCGGGAACGCTGGCCTACAGCTTCGGGCTCGGCAAGCCCGTCGTCTCGACGCCGTACTGGCACGCGAACGAACTGCTGGCTGATGGACGTGGCGTTCTGGTTCCTTTTGGCGACGCGGCCGCGATCGGCCACGAAGTCGCGGAATTACTCACTGACGACGCTCGCCGGCAAGCGATGTGCGAGCGCGCCTATGCGGTCAGCCGTACGATGACGTGGGAACGCACCGCCGAGCGTTACATGTCGGTCTTCGAGAGTGCGCGTCAGGGCCACTGGCTCAAGGTGATTGCGCGCTCCGACACGAGTTCGCCGGAGCCGCGCAGCCCTGCGGCGCCCGACATGGAAATCGGCCATTTCCTGGCGATGTGCGACGATATCGGCCTGTTCCAGCACGCCGTGCATTCGGTGCCCGATCGCTCGCACGGCTATTGCGTCGACGACAATGCCCGGGCGTTGCTGCTGGCCTGCGCCCTCAACGGTCCGGGCGAACATCCCCTGTCGGAAGTTCTGACGTCCCGCTTCGCGTCGTTCGTGCAGCACGCCTGGAATCCCGACACCGGGCGGTTTCGCAACTTCATGGGCTTCAATCGAACCTGGCTTGAAGACAGCGGTTCCGAAGACAGCCACGGGCGAACGCTTTGGGCCTTGGGGGAGTCCGCGCGCAGAGACGCAAGCCTGTCGCGGCGCCGGTGGGCGGCTGGTTTGTTTGCCCAGGCCTTGTCGACCGCGGTGAGCTTTCGTTCGCCGCGGGCGTGGGCGTTCACGCTCCTGGGTCTGGACGCCTATTGCGCCGCGGCACCCGATGATCTCCACGCCCGGGAAGTCCGGCATTCACTTGCCGACAGGCTGATGTCCGCTCTCGCGTCGGTCGAGACGGCGGACTGGGTGTGGTTCGAGGAAGGGCTGGCTTACGACAATGCGCGCCTGCCGCAGGCTTTGATGACGGCAGGCATGGCGACGAAGACACCTGATTACATCGATGCCGGCTTGAGGTCTCTGCGCTGGCTGATGACGCAACAGACGAATTCGGCAGGTCAGTTCCGCCCGGTGGGCACCGCCGGCTTCGGCGAACAGCGGCAGCCGCCCCGCGCTTTCGATCAGCAGCCCGTGGAAGCGACGGCGACGATCGCGGCCTGCCTCACGGCATGGCGGGCGGATGGCGATGCCGAGTGGAAGGCCATCGCCAACCGCGCTTTCGCGTGGTTTCTCGGCAGCAACGATCTGTCCGTGGCGCTGGTCGATCCGCTCACCGGCAGTTGCCGCGATGGACTGCACCCCGATCGTGCCAATGAAAATCGCGGCGGCGAGTTGGTTGTGTGCTACCTCCTTGGACTCGCGGAGATTTGTCAGCTTGCGCACGTCAGCGCCGGCCTGGCGAAACCCACGGCACTGCGCGCCGTGGGCGCCTGAATTCGACCTCCTGCCAGAGAGACCGAGGACACCTTGTCACAAGCTACCTTCCTGAACCGGCAGGCGTTTTTTCTGCGTCCAGATCCCGCGCGGGTAATCGTGCGGCCGTTCAAGCCGGCGACTGAACCGCGTGACCTCAACCCGACCGACAAGACGCGCGCCAATCATATCGTCGACCGGGTTCTGGCACTCGACAGCGAAGCGGTTGCCGCCCAGCTTGCCGATGTCCTGGAGAATTTCCAGGGCCGGCACCGCAATCTGCTGGAGACGTTCGAGGCCCGCGCCGAGGTCATGGAACAGGCGCTGGCAGCTCACGGCTCCTTTTCCAGGGATCAGCGTCAGCTGATCGGCGCCTATTTCCTCAACGAATATTCGTTCGAAGCCTCGGCCTTGTTCAACCCCAGCATCGTGCCCCACCCCGACCAGTCGGATGCGCCGAAAGGCGGCCGGCGCTTCATTCTCAGTCTGCGTGCCATCGGCGAAGGGCATGTGTCGTCACTGACGTTTCGCGCCGGCACCGTCGCCGCCGATGGCAGCCTGAGCATTGATCCGACCGCTCGCCTCGCCTCAAGCCCCCGGATCAGCCGCCGTCATGCCGCAGCGGACGGCGACCATATCGAGCTGACTTTCAATCCCGAGGAGGAACTCAGCGAGCGCGTGATCTTTCCGGTCACCGATTCCCAGTCGAACGGCATTGAGGATGCGCGCTTTGTCGAATTCAGCGACTACGGCCGGAAAATCTACTACGCGACCTACACCGCCTATAGCGGGCGGGCGATCCGTTCCGAACTGCTGGAGACCAGCGATTTCATGTCGTTCCGGTTGGCGCCTTTGAGGGGTGCGGCGGCACGGAACAAGGGCATGGCGCTGTTCCCGCGCAAGATCGGCGGCAGATACGCCATGATCGCGCGGCAGGACAATGAAAACCTGTACCTGATCTATTCAGACGACCTGTATACATGGGACGGCGGTCAGGCCGTTCTGAAGCCGGAATTTCCCTGGGAATTCGTTCAGATCGGCAATTGCGGTTCGCCGATCGAACTCGATGAGGGCTGGCTGCTCTTGACGCACGGCGTCGGCCCGGTCCGCAAATACTCGATCGGCGCCGCGCTGCTCGACAAGAACGACCCCTCCAAGGTGCTGGCGCGCTCACGCGAGCCGCTGTTGCGGCCTGAGCCATCCGAGCGCGAAGGATATGTCCCCAACGTCGTCTATACCTGCGGGGCGATGCGGCACAACGACCAGATCATTCTGCCGTACGCGGTGTCGGACACCTTCTCCAATTTCGCGACCATCAAGATTTCGGCGCTGATGCAGGCGATGAAAGCCTAATTGCCACCTTGCCACGGCGACGACCGAGCCGATTGCTTCCAGCGCCGTCGGCAAGAACGGCGTTCGGGTGGCCGGCGCAAGGCTGCCAAGATCCGAGATCGGTCGAGACAAGCTCAACTAATGCATAGCTATTCGCTGACAAAGGGCGCACAATATCTAGTGAGGCGTTATGGCCTTTTCTACGATTTTGGATGTCGGGACCCGTGCCTGCGGCGCTATCGCGCGGTGTTCTTTCGGGCGTCCAATGAGGTTAATTTGGTGCAGTGATGCTTACGCTATCCGCACTGCTTCTTGAGAATGGGCTGCCTAATCTTCCGGTGGTGCTGATCGAGCCGCACCGCAACCCCGGGGGAATTTGGCGCATCAAATTCAGCTACGAAACCGGCGAACCGCTCTCCATGAGTGCGGTCCAGGCATCGACGATGGCCTCCTTTCTTCACAAGATCGGGGAAGCCGAGCTGGCGGACGAGATCGACGGCGCATTGAAAAGCGCGGCCCGCTACGCGTCGATGTGAAATTCTCAATTCAGTTACTGCAGCATCATCAAACGTGAGGAGATAATCATGGCCAAGGGCGAACAAAAAGGTAATCGGGAAACCAAGAAACCCAAAAAAGAGAAGATCAAGACGATCGCCGCCGCCCCAAGCCAAAAGACGGCGGGATGGCAGCCGTCCTTCGGTTCCGGCAAGAAGAAATAGCGACGCCGTAGCTCACGTCGGACGCGTTATTGGACTGACGCATTGGAGCGCGCCCGCACCCGGCGGAGCGCTGTGCGATCGGTATTGGGGCTGACGGGGCCGTCGGTTCGTGGACGGGGCCTGTTTCGATTGCGGACAGGCGGCGGGCAATGTCGCCCGCAAAGGAAATCAGATGAAAACAGTTCTCGCAATATTGGTGCTCTGTGCATTCACGCAAGGCGCTCTCGCCAAGGGGCCAGACTGTCGCACAATCGAAAGCACGAGCGGACGGCTCGCCTGTTACGATGCGGCGTCGCCTCCAAAAATGGCAAAGCCCGCGGTCGTTGGAAACGACGTATCCCGAGCTGATTACAAAGACCCGTTCCTCGAGGAAGACGCCCGGACCACCGCCAAGCTGAAGAATATCTGCCGCGGTTGTTGAAATCTGCGAAAGGCAGGGTCACGAGCCCTTCGGTGCTGCCGCAACCTCGCGGCGGGAGAGACACCGCATGCGCGTGATGAAGCGAAGTTCCTCCGCATAGAACCGGCGCCGGGTTTCTATCGGATCGGTCATCCTGGTCTCCAATGACGGATGGCGACGGGCAGGTGGGCGGCCGCCTATCTCGAATCCAGAAACGGCGCGACGACTTCGCGGGTTTCCAGGCTCGCTACCATCGGCACGATCTCGAAGTCATGCCGAACCCCTGGCAGTTCAGGATCCATTCCTGCAACAGCCGCGCATCGTCGCATTCCATCAGCTGAAAGCAGCGGTCGAAATTGGGCTCGATCCAGCTGCCGACATATCGCAGCCCGTCGGGGAATTTTATCCCGGAATTGCGGACCCGCTTGTAGACCGGAATCGGATCACGGTCCTTGAAAACGCTCGATCACCATGAAGAGCATTGGGCAACCTCGCTTCCGGCGGCGTCGCGCAATCCTGGTCATTCCCGGCGCGATGCACGCGCCGGGAATCGTATCGGCGGCAGGCGAACTATGCCATCGCCTTGGTCAGGTTTTCCGCGACCTTGTCGAGGAAGCCGGTGGTGGAGAGCCAGCGCTGGTCGGCGCCGACCAGGAGCGCGAGGTCCTTGGTCATGAAGCCGGCTTCGACGGTGTCGACGCAGACCTTCTCGAGCGTGGCCGCAAACTTCTCCAGCTCGGCGTTGTTGTCGAGCTTGGCGCGGTGCGACAGGCCGCGGGTCCAGGCGAAGATCGAGGCGATCGAGTTGGTCGAGGTCTCCTTGCCCTTCTGATGCTCGCGGTAATGCCGCGTCACCGTTCCGTGGGCGGCCTCGGCCTCCACGGTCTTGCCGTCCGGCGTCATCAGGACCGAGGTCATCAAGCCGAGCGAGCCGTAGCCTTGCGCGATGGTGTCGGACTGCACGTCGCCGTCGTAGTTCTTGCAGGCCCAGACGTAACCGCCCGACCACTTCATGGCGGCTGCGACCATGTCGTCGATCAGCCGATGTTCGTAGGTGATCTTCTTCTCGTCGAATTTGGCCTTGAACTCGTTGTCGTAAATCTCCTGGAAGATGTCCTTGAACCGCCCGTCATAGACCTTGAGGATGGTGTTCTTGGTCGAGAGATAGACCGAATAGCCCTTGGCCAGGCCCTGGTTGAGGGAGGCGCGGGCGAAGTCGGCGATGGAGTCGTCGAGATTGTACATCGCCAGCGCGACGCCGGCGCTCGGCGACTTGTAGACCTCGCGCTCGATCACCTTGCCGTCGTCGCCGACGAATTTCATCGTCAACGTGCCCTTGCCCGGAAACCTGAAGTCGGTGGCCTTGTACTGGTCGCCGAAAGCGTGACGGCCGATGATGATCGGCTTGGTCCAGCCCGGCACCAGCCGCGGCACGTTCTTGCAGATGATCGGCTCGCGGAACACGACGCCGCCCAAAATGTTGCGGATGGTGCCGTTCGGCGACTTCCACATCTCCTTGAGGCCGAATTCCTTCACCCGCGCTTCGTCCGGCGTGATGGTGGCACATTTGACGCCGACGCCGACCTTCTTGATGGCGTTGGCGGCGTCCACGGTGACCTGGTCGTTGGTCTTGTCGCGGTATTCCATCCCGAGGTCGAAATACATCAGGTTGATATCGAGAAACGGGTTGATCAGCTTGTCCTTGATGTACTGCCAGATGATCCGGGTCATCTCGTCGCCATCGAGTTCGACGACGGGGTTGGTCACCTTGATTTTTGCCATGGAGATCGGGCCTTTTTGGAAATAGCGCGGTGGGATGAAGGGGTGAGGTATGGGCGCTATAGCACCGCCGACGGCAGGGCGAAAGCCAAGGCGCTATGCACTTTCAGCCGATGGCTCAGAGCCTCGGTTCTGATTGATCAGAATCCAGGCTCTGATTCTACATTTTGACGCGTTTTCTTCACGCGAACCGATGCCCACTTCGCCCGAAAACGCTTCAGAACGCAGCCTGCGTGGCCGTGCCCGCCACCACGTACCAGGTCACGAACAGCCCGCAGATCAGGGCGCCGGGCAGGCTGGAGCCGGTCCGGCGCCAGGTGAAGGTCGCGATGACGGCGCAGATCCCGAGCAGCGGCACGAACTGGATGGCGACGATGGTGGAAAGCGGCACGAAGCCGGGATCGGGCAGCGGATTGAACAGTTTCCCCGACAGCCAGAGCGCGCCGTATTGCAGGCCGAGCAGCACGATGAAGCCGAGCGTCAGCGCCAGGATGTTGGTGGCATAGAGCCCGGCCCGGCCAGCCGCCATGGTTGAGAAGTTTCGGTGCAGCACGTGCAGGGCGATCACGAAGAACGCCGTGAACGGGAGCAGGTAGATCAGGAACATCAGGAATTGCTTGGCGCTCATCAGCTTCAGCGCGACGATCCAGAACCTGAAATCGATCTTGAAGGCGAGGTCGGCGAGCCATAGCGCGGCATAGCCGACAATAATTGTCAGGAGCGCGATCAGGATCGACGGCCCGATGATACCGCTTCGCGAGGCACGCTTGGGTGCGAACGGCATCAGGGCCAGCGCGATCAGCGCATTGATGATGGCCCAGACCATGATCTGGTTGGTGATGCCCTGGGGCAGCCAGGCCGTCGGCTTTACAAACGTGCCGGCGAGCGCGAACGCCGGGTAGTAGGTCAGCGCGGGGACAAAGGCGGACAGGACGAACGCCGCGGTCCAGCGGCCGCCGGAAGCCGCAGTTGGAGCGGGCACGGTGCCGTCGGCGATCTCGGGCAGGCGCAGGTGTGAAAACACGGGCGCCTCGAGCAGGCCGTCGAACACTCCGATCAGGAGTGCGACAAAGCCAGCCAGCGCGATCAGCGTGCCGATTTCCTTGCGGAACCAGATCTGGTCGCCCGATGGCCGCGGCGTGCCGCCCTGCAAGGTCTTGGCGAACCAGTCGAGGCTGTAGCCGATGGCCTCGTGCGATATGTGCTCGGCCGGATGGGTGATCGCGGGCGTATAGAGCACCCTTGCAGTGCCTTGCGCGACGTCGCCATAGACCTTGCCGGGTTCGACGGGACCTTGCGTGCCGAACATCGCCCATAGTTTCGGGCTCTGCGTGACGTCGCGCGCCCGTTCGACTCCCCACATCAAATTGGAAAATTCCTCGTATTGCGCGAACACCAAAGCGACGTTGCGCGGCCAGGCCGGCGTGCCGTCGGCGGCGAACGGCTTGCCGGTGGACGAGCCCTCCAGCACCATCGACTTGTAGTCGTTCGGCATCGCGGCTGCGGCGGCCAGCACGGTCCAGCCGCCCATCGAGTGGCCCTCAAGCCCGATATTGTTCTTGTCGACGAAGTCGAGGCTGCGCAGATGCGAAAGCCCATCGGGGCCGCCGAAACCGTTGGCGAAGGCCGGCGGATCGCTGTAGCCGTGGCCGGTCTGGTCGAGCGCCAGCACTACGTAACCGCGGCGGGCAAATTCGATGGCAAAGCCATCCTGGGTCTCGCGCGAATTGATGTAGCCGTGCACGGCGAGAATGCCGGGGGCGGGGGTCTGCGCCGTCGCGTTCTCTGGGATGTAAAGCAGGGCGCTCATGGTGTTGCCCTTGGCGCCCTTAAAGCGGATATCCTCGATCCGAATGCCGCCCGCGGTCTGCGTCAGCCAGGCCAGCACCCCGCCGGCCAGAATCAAAACCACTCCGGCGATCGCCAAGGACCATCTGCGGCGCATGTTGGCCTCCCTGTATCCCGAGCCGTTGAAGCGGCGCTTGAAAGCTTTTCGGGTTCGTTTTGCAGCTTCGTTTTATTTGTGATTGATAGCGTAACCGAAAGGCGAATGCGCGCAAGCGGCTCTGCCCGAGGTTTCAACCGAAAATCAGGAAGCCTTGCTAAGCCAATTATATTGCTTGAGAAACGGTCCCGGTCCGGCCATCGAATACTGGCCGCCGCTTAAGACGTTGAATCCGGTTCTTCCGAACTTGATTCAGAACCTTCAGATGTTGAATCAGAAAGTGAACTGAGATGTCCGGTTCGGGCACCGACAAGACCAAGACAGGCTTTGAACTGACCGGACCCGTTGTCGTTCTGGTCGAGCCGCAACTTGGCGAGAACATCGGCATGGCCGCGCGCGCGATGGGCAATTTTGCCCTGACGCGGCTGCGCATCGTCAACCCGCGCGACGGCTGGCCGAACATCAGCGCGCAGCGGGCGGCCTCCGGGGCCGACCATATCCTGGATCGGGTCGAACTGTTCGACACGGTCGAGCAGGCGGTCGCCGACTGCACCCTGTTATTCGCGACCACCGCCCGCGCCCACGATCAGGCCAAGCCGGTGGTGGCACCCGAAATGGCCGCGCAGGAGATGGCCGGCGAGTTCAAAGGCGGCGGCACGGTCGGCATCCTCTTCGGCCGCGAGCGCTACGGCCTGCAGAACGAGGAGGTGGCGCTCGCCAATCGGATCATCACCTTTCCGGTCAACCCCGGCTTTGCCTCGCTCAACCTGGCGCAGGCGGTGCTCTTGATCGGCTATGAATGGTTCAAGCTGCAGACCGCGGGCGCGTTGCCGTTTGCGATGCCGGAACGCTCCGAGCCCGCCTCGCAGCATCAGATGCAGGCCTTCTTCGACAATCTGGTACGCGAACTCGACCGGGTCGAATTCCTGCGTCCGGCCGAGAAGCGCGAGACCATGCTGGTCAATCTGCGCAACATCTTCACCCGGATGGACCCGACCAGGCAGGACATGCACACGCTGCACGGCGTGGTGATGGCGATCGCGGAAGGCCGCAAGGGTCCGGCCAAGGGCGGCGTGCTCGACGGCGCGCAGGCGACCAGACTCCGCGCGCTGCTCGCCGAGCACGGGCAGGGGGCGCTGCCGTCGGAGAGCGGCACCGTGCGCGGGCTGGCGCGGCTATTGCGGCGGAATCCGACCGACGCCGAACGCATCCTGTGGCAGGCCCTGACCTCCGACCGCCGTTTCGCCGGCCAGTTCAAGCGCCAGACCCCGGTCGGCCGCCACATTCCGGATTTTGTCTCGTTCGTGCATCGGATCGCGATCGAGCTGATCAACCCCGATGAAACCGAAGTCATCGCCAAGGACCGCGCGGGCCGGCAGGCCTGGCTTGAGGCGCGGGGCTACCGCGTGATCGGCATGAAGGTCGCCGACGTCGAGGCTGATCTGGTGGCGCAGCTCGATCGGCTGGAAGCCGGTGTGCTGGAGCGGCGCGAAAGAACGTAGGGCAGGGCAAAGGCGCGCTTGCGTCGTGCCCACCGCCCATCTCGGTCTCTGCCCTGAATGGTGGGCGCGGTTCGCTTTGCCCACCCTTCGATAGTCACACCGCCAGCAGTTCTTCCGGCGCGGCCGTCCGTTTCGGCTTCTTCAGCTTCGACGTCGGGAACAGCGAGCAGGCGGCAAGGCCCGCGGTGTCGGCGACGCCGGGATCGCGCGAAACCATGGCGGCGACGATGGCGCCGTCGATCAGAAGTCCGAGCTGATGCGCCAGCACTTGCGGCTCCGCCGCGCCCATTTCACCGGCGAGGTTCTCGATGTAGGCCAGCACGACCTTCTTGTGCTTCATCGCAATGGCGCGGAATTGCTTCAGATCCTTGTCGTGTTCGCCGACCGCATTGATGAAGGGGCAGCCGTAGAAACGTTCCTCGCGAAACCAGCCCTTCAGCGCCGGAAAAATCCGCGTCAGCTTTGTTTGCGCGCTGCCGCCGCCGGACTCGACGGTCGCGATGAACCATTCGCGCCACTGCTTGCCTTCGCTCTCGAGCACCGCATGCACCAGATTGGTTTTCGAGCCGAACAGCTTGTAGAGCGTGGTCTTCGCGGTGCCGGCTTCGTTGATGATGGCGTCGATGCCGGTGGCGTTGATTCCGTTCTTGCAGAACAGCCGCGTCGCGGCGCTGAGCAAACGACCGCGCGCGGACTCCTCATCGCCACCGGCGATGTTCTCCGCGACGACACGTTTCTTCGTCGATGATTTGCCCATGCGCGGCAAGTTAGTCGAATTGCGACGCAATCATCAAGTGACATCTTCGTTCGCTCATCGCTCCTCGGAACTGCGCGCAAAATAATCGCGTCGCACCGGCAACTGCATCACGATTGAGCAAATCGCCGCTGATCGATTCCAGGGCAGCCCGCGCTAAGCGGCTTCAGGACTTCGCGTTTTCGCCCGGGCGGCGTCTGGCACGGTTCGTGCAGGAAACAGACCGTTCGGTATCCTTGCCCCTAGGGAGAAAATAGATGACCGCGGTCGCTCAAAAAACAGTGCTTACAGGCTGCCTTGCCCCGATCGACAGGCAAGGGCTGGAGAAGCTCATCGAGAACGGCAAAGCCAATCCGAAGGTCATCAAGACCTTGAAGTGCAAGACGGTGGCCGAAGGCAAGTTCCGTCACGCCAACTACATCCGCAACCTTCCGCCCTACATCGTCGACGAGCCCCCGGGCCTTCTGGGCGACGACACCGCGCCCAATCCGTCGGAGGCCTCTCTCGCCGCGCTCGGTTCCTGCCTCGCGGTCGGGCTGCACGCCAACGCGGTGCATCGCGGCTGGATCGTCAACAAGCTCGAACTCGAGCTCGAGGGCGATCTCAACATCACCGCGGTCTGGGGCACCGGCGACGTCAGCGAGAAACCGGTCGGCTTCACCGATGTGCGGGTCAAGGTCGACATGGAATGCGAGGGCGTGCCGAAGAGCGAGATCGATGCGCTGGTGGCCCACGTCAAGAAGTGGTCGCCGGTCGCCAACACCTTTACCCGGCCGGTGAATCTCGAGGTCAGCGCTTAAACGCGGCCGAGAGTGTTGCTCCCTCAAAGCGCTTCGTTCGGAGAGTTCCCATGAACCCAGTGGCCGCATCGCGTTTCACGGTCGACGAGACGAGCAATCTTTCGGCGACGGAGATCAGCGATGCGGTCGCTTCCATCGCGCGCCGAGAGCTTGCGCCGCTGGCTGCCGCCATCGACAACGGCTCGGTCTATCCGGCCGAGTTGCTCCGGCGTCTCGGCGATGCCGGGGCCTGGGGCAGTCATCGGCCGAACGATGGCGCAGCCGATCTCGGCTGCGCCATTCAATCCATCGCGGCGCTCGGTGAGGTCTGCGGCGCCACCGCCTTCATGGCGTGGTGCCAGAACACGCTGCTCTGGTATGCGGCCAATTCCGGCAATCCGGCGCTGGCGAGCTTCGCCGACGATGTGGCAACGGGCAGGGTGCTCGGCGGCACCGGTCTTTCCAATCCGATGAAGAGCTTCTTCGGCATCGAGAGGCTGAAGTTGAAGGGTCGCAGGGTCGAGGGCGGTTACGTCGTGCGCGGGGCGCTGCCCTGGGTATCGAATCTCGGTCCCGACCACTTCTTCGGCACGATTTTCGAGGTCGAGGACAGGCCTGGCGAGATCGTGATGTTTCTCGCCGATTGTTCCGATCCCGGGGTCACGCTGCAGCCGTGCAAGCCGTTCCTGGCGATGGACGGCACCGGCACTTATGGCGTGCAGTTCCGCGACGTCTTCGTGCCGGACGGCCTGATCCTGGCGGCGCCGGCCGGTCCGTTCGTAAAGAAAATCCGCGCCGGCTTCATCCTGCTGCAGGCCGGCATGGCGATCGGCCTGATCAGGGACTGCATCGCGATCATGAAGGAGGTCGACGGCTCGCTCGGCCACGTCAATCGCTTCCTGCCGCAGCAGCCGACCGACTTCCAGCAAGTGCTTTCCGAGCTTGAAGGGGAGACCATGGAACTGGCGCGCGACCCCTTCAACGCGGACGACGACTATTGGCGCACCGTCGTCGACCTTCGCCTGCAGGCCGGCGATGCCTGCGTCGCTGCCGCCCACGCGGCGATGCTTCATTGCGGCGCGCGCGGCTACCTGATGAGCCATCGCGCCCAGCGCAGGCTGCGCGAGGCTTACTTTGTCGCCATCGTCACGCCGGCAACCAAGCAACTGCGAAAGATGCTGGCCGACATGTGAGCTTCAAACGGACCCCGGATCGACCCTAACCTTCAACAACAGGAGAGGCCTGACATGACGGACGTGCTGATTTCTGCCGGCGAACTCGCCGATCTCGTAGCCAAAGAGCCCTGCGTGATCATCGACACGCGAAACCCGGATGCCTACGCCGCAGGGCACCTCCCGAATGCCGTCAACGTGCATGAGATCTTCACTTATCTCGCCACCTCGACGCCGGAAGGCATGCAGGAGCTGAAAACGAAATTCGCCGATGCCTTCGGCAAGGCCGGGCTGTCGGGCAAGGAAACCGCCGTCATTTACGAGCAATCGATGAACTCCGGCTTCGGCCAGTCCTGCCGCGGCTATTACCTTCTGACCATGCTCGGCTATCCCAAGGTCAGGGTTCTGCATGGCGGCTTCGACGCCTGGGCCGCCAAGGGCCTGCCGGTCACGATCGACGTGCCGAAGCCGGCGCCGGCGGCCTTCGCCATCGTTCCCGAAGCCGGCAATATTCTGATCGACGCCACGACCATGCTGGCGGCCGTCGGCAAGCCCGGCATCGCGCTGCTCGATGTACGCGACGTCGACGAATGGATCGGCGAAAGCTCTTCTCCCTATGGCAAGGATTACTGCCCGCGCAAGGGCCGCATCCCCGGTGCGGTGTGGCTTGAATGGTACCGCATGATGAAGCCGACCGCGGAAGGGCCGCGCTTCAAGTCCAGGGAAGAGATCCTGGCGGAATGCGCGACCGTCGGCATTTCGCAGGACACCCCGGTCTACCTCTATTGCTTCAAGGGCGCGCGGGCATCGAACACATTCCTCGCGCTCAAGAACGCCGGGGTGAAGGACGTTCGGATGTATTTCGGCTCATGGAACGAATGGTCGCGCGATCCTTCGCTGCCGATCGAGGAAGGCCTGCCCATCGACACCGGCCTGACCAGCAAGGCGGCATAAAAACTGCATGTTTTTTTCTATCGTCCGGCCGCACTCGCGCGGCCGGGCGGTGATCTCAGCCGAAGCCTGTTTCGGCACAATTAAAGGATTGGGGCATGTCCACCTTCGACGACCCGTTTGACGCCGACCGCAAGCTTTCTCGAACGGGCTGCGTTTGCGGCCAGCATCGCTCCGCCGAAGAGCATGAGCGGGCGGCGCCGCAAATGCGCTGCGAGCCGGCGCCCTCGGAGGAAAAGCGTTACGAGGGCGTGGTGGCTTCCGCGGTCATGCGCGCGATGTTTCCGAAGGACGTCGCTCGGCGGGCGTTCCTGAAATCGGTCGGCGCTTCGACCGCGCTCGCCGCGATCTCGCAATTCTTCCCGATCAAGACCGCGACCGAGGCCTTTGCCGACGCCGGCGCGCCGGAGAAGAAGGATTTGAAGGTCGGCTTCATTCCGATCACCTGCGCGACGCCGATCATCATGGCGGCCCCGCTCGGCTTCTACGCCAAGCACGGCCTCAACGTCGAGGTGGTGAAGACCGCCGGCTGGGCGGTGATCCGCGACAAGACGCTGAACAAGGAATACGACGCGGCACACATGCTGGCGCCGATGCCGATCGCGATTTCGCTCGGCCTCGGTGCGAATGCAGTCCCGTTCACGGTGCCCGCGATCGAGAACGTCAACGGGCAGGGCATTACGCTTGCGATCAAGCACAAGGACAAGCGCGACCCGAAGGACTGGAAGGGCATGAAGTTCGCCATTCCGTTCGACTACTCGATGCACAATTACCTGCTGCGCTATTATCTCGCCGAAAACGGCCTCGATCCCGACACCGACGTGCAGCTGCGATCGGTGCCGCCGCCGGAAATGGTCGCCAATCTGCGCGCCGAAAACATCGACGGCTTCCTGGCGCCCGACAACATCTGCCAGCGCGCGATCTACGACGGCGTCGGCTTCATGCACATGCTGTCCAAGGAAATCTGGGATGGCCATCCCTGCTGCAGTTTTGCGGCGAGCCGGGAGTTCATCACGACGTCGCCGAACAGCTTTGCCGCGCTGACGCGGGCGATCGTCGACGCCACCGCCTATGCGTCCAAGGCTGAGAACCGCAAGCAGATCGCGGAGGCCATCGCGCCGGCGAACTACATCAACGCGCCGGTCACCGTGCTGGAGCAGGTGCTGACCGGGACCTATGCGGACGGGCTGGGCGGCGTCAAAACCGACGCCAGGCGCGTCGATTTCGACGCGTTCCCCTGGCAATCCTTCGCGGTCTGGATGCTCACCCAGATGAAGCGCTGGGGCCAGATCAAGGGCGACGTCGATTACAAGGCGGTGGCCGAGCAGGTCTATCTCGCAACCGACACGGCCAAGGTGATGGCCGAGATGGGTCTGACCCCGCCCACGACGTCCTACAAGTCGTTCTCGGTGATGGGCAAGACCTTCGATCCCGCCAAGCCGGAAGACTACGTCAACAGCTTCAAGATCAGGAAGGCATCGTGAGGGTGATGGCTTCTCTTTCCTCACCTCTCCCCGCATGCAGCCCGCAGGCGGGGAGATGAGCACCCCCTCGCTCCGTTTTCGCGCGGCGATCGTCTCGGTCGCGTTGTTCCTTGCCTTCATCGGCATCTGGCATCTCGCCACGCGCGGCACTGGTGCGGTCGCCAACATGAGCCCGGAATACGCCAGGCTGATGGGCCTGACCGCGACCCAGGGCAAGTCGGTGATGCCGGGTCCGCTCGATGTCGGCGCCAAACTGTGGGAACACCTCAAACGGCCGTTCTACGATAATGGCCCGAACGACAAGGGCCTCGGCATCCAGCTCGGCTATTCGATCGTGCGGGTTGGACTTGGTTATCTTCTCGCGGTGCTGGTTGCGATCCCGCTCGGCTTTCTGATCGGGATGTCGCCGCTGATCAACAAGGCGCTCGATCCGTTCATCCAGATTCTAAAACCGATCTCGCCGCTGGCCTGGATGCCGCTTGCGCTCTACACCATCAAGGATTCCGGGCTGTCGGCGATTTTCGTGATTTTCATCTGCTCGGTGTGGCCGATGCTGCTCAATACGGCGTTCGGGGTCGCTGCCGTCCGCAAGGAATGGATCAACGTCGCGCGTACGCTCGAAGTCGGCACCATCAGGCGCGCCTTCACCGTGATCCTGCCGGCGGCGGCGCCGACGATCCTGACGGGCATGCGGATTTCGATCGGCATCGCCTGGCTCGTCATCGTCGCCGCCGAAATGCTGGTCGGCGGCACCGGCATCGGCTACTTCGTCTGGAACGAGTGGAACAACCTCTCGATCACCAACGTCATCATCGCCATCCTGCTGATCGGTGTCGTCGGCATGCTGCTCGACCAGATCCTCGCGCGCTTCGCGCGCATGGTCACGTTCCCGGAGTGATGGATGTTGTGTAAGGCAATCCTCGCGGCGACCCCAACCCTCTCCCCGCTAAGAGGGGGCGCACCGCCCGCACGGAGGCAGCGCGCATGAGCTCGGACAAGTTCATCTCCATTGAGGGAATTGCAAAACGCTATCCGGGCGCGGGCGGCGGCGAGACCGCGGTGTTCGAGAATCTCTGGCTCTCGATGCCGCGCGGCGAGTTCGGCTGCGTGATCGGCCACTCCGGCTGCGGCAAGACCACGGTGTTGAACATTCTCGCCGGCCTCGACCAGCCGAGCGAAGGCGCCGTGATCGTCGACGGGCAGGCCATCGAGGGCACGAGCCTCGACCGCGCCGTGATTTTCCAGAGCCACGCGCTGCTGCCGTGGCGCACCGTGCTCGGCAACGTCGCCTATGCCGTGACCTCCAAATGGCGCAACTGGGACCGCGCCAGGGTCAAGGCGCATGCGCAGAGCTTCATCGACCTGGTCGGGCTGACCGGGTCCGAGCACAAGCGCCCGTCGGAACTGTCCGGCGGCATGAAGCAGCGCGTCGGCATTGCGCGCGCGCTCTCGATCACGCCAAAGATCATGCTGATGGACGAGCCGTTCTCGGCGCTGGATGCGCTGACGCGCGGCACGCTGCAGGACGAGGTGCGCCGCATCTGCCTGGAGACCGGGCAGACCGCGTTCATGATCACCCACGACGTCGACGAGGCGATCTATCTCGCCGACAGGATTTTTCTGATGACCAACGGCCCCGGCGCGGTGCTGGCCGAGGTCGTGGAAAATCCGCTGCCGAAGGATCGCGGCCGCACCGACCTGCACCGGCATCCGCTTTACTACGCGCTGCGCAACCACATCGTCGATTTCCTGGTCAGCCGCAGCAAGTCGTTTGCGACCGATGTGCCCGGTCACGATCCGCGCGACGTGCCAAAGGTGCGGATCGGCAAGCCGGAATTGGTCATTGCTTCGGTATCCGAGGAAACAAAGCAGACATCATGGCCGGGCTTGCCCGCCTGCGCTAAAGCTTCGGCGGACAGGCACTCGAAGCCCGTCGAAGCCTCCGGCGTAGACGGGTCCCGGCCATCCACGTCTTCTTAGACTGATCATCAGAACGTGGATGCCCGCGACACTATACGTAAAGACGCGCTTCGCGCTTTAGCGCAGGCTCAATGAGATTGAAGCAAGGGAGACGAGCTATGAAACGATCCGACCTCACCGAAAAGCTGCTCGACATCAAGCGCGAGAAGGGCTGGAGCTGGAAGCACATCTGCGAAAAGATCGGCGGCTATTCGGAGGTGCTGATCGTCGGCGCCATCCTCGGCCAGATGAAACTGACCAAGCCGCAAGCCGCGAACGCCGGCGAGCTGTTCGGCCTTTCCAAGTCCGAGACGGCGATGCTGAACGAGACGCCGATGCGCGGCGAGGGCCTCACGATGCCGCCGACCGATCCCCTGATCTACCAATTCTATGAACTCGTGATGATCAACGGTCCGGCCTGGAAGGCGCTGATCGAGGAGGAGTTCGGCGACGGTATCATGTCGGCGATCGATTTCGACATGGTGATGGAGCGCCTGCCCAATCCCAAGGGCGACCGCGTCAAGATCTCGATGTCGGGCAAGTTTCTGCCGTACAAGTATTACGGCGCCAGCGGCAACGTGCCGGAATATGGATTCAAGGAGGGGTGAGGATTTTTGCCGTCATTCCGGGGCGCGTCGCAGACGCGAACCCGGTATCCGGCAGTTGCGGTCCGTTACCTCGAGATTCCGGGTTCGCGCTTCGCGTGCCCCGGAATGACCCTTAGCGTCACGTCCCGGCCTTCACCTGGGCGACGGCCTGGGCGGTCAGCTCGTCCATCTTCACCCGGATCTGCTGTTCGGTGATGGCAACGCCCTTGGCGGCAAGGTCGCCCATGACCTTCCTGACCACGTCGGCGTCGCCGGGTTCCTGGAACTCGGCGGCAACCACGTCCTTGGCGTAGGCATTGGCGGCTTCCCCCGACAGGCCCAGCTTTTCCGCCACCCACAGGCCCAGGAGCTTGTTGCGGCGGGCTTCGGCCTTGAACTTCTGTTCCTCGTCGAGGGCGAACTTCTTCTCGAAACCTTCCTCGCGTTTGTCGAATGTGGTCATTTTCCGGGGTTCCGATCCCTAAGCCGAAATGGTGACGGCGGCCTCGTTGCGGCAGCCTTCCTGAGCGCTTAGATAACGGGATGAAATGGTTAAAACAACAGCCTCGAAGCCGCAGGCAGACCGGTAAAACTCGGCTCCCGGGGGACCGGATCGATTGTGCTGGTTAGGCCAATCAGATAGGTTGGATTCTAGGCCCGGTTCTCGTTCTGTTTCCCGTCCCAGGCCTTCACGGCAGCTCCGTCGTGGGTCGCAACCCTAGGTCATCCGGAGCACACCAAATTCATGGATTTCAACAACACACGGTACATCCCAATGAGCCGCCGGCGCCGCATTTATGAAGGCAAGGCCAAGGTCCTCTATGAAGGACCGGAGCCGGGCACCCTGATCCAGCACTTCAAGGACGACGCCACCGCGTTCAATGCCAAGAAACACCAGGTGATCGAGGGCAAGGGCGTCCTCAACAACCGGATTTCGGAGTACCTGTTTCAGCACCTCAACGACATCGGGGTGCCGACCCATTTCATCCGCCGGCTCAACATGCGCGAACAGCTGATTCGCGAGGTCGAGATCGTGCCGCTGGAGGTGGTGGTGCGGAATGTGGCTGCGGGCTCGCTGTCGCAGCGCCTGGGCATCGAGGAAGGCACCCAATTGCCGCGCTCGATCATCGAATTCTATTACAAAAACGACCAGCTCAACGACCCCATGGTGTCCGAGGAGCACATCACCGCCTTCGGCTGGGCGACGCCGCAGGAAATCGACGACATCATGGCGCTGGCGATCCGCGTCAACGACTTCCTCACTGGCTTGTTTTTGGGCATCGGCATCCGTCTGGTCGATTTCAAGATGGAATGCGGCCGGCTGTTCGAGAACGAGATGATGCGAATCATCGTCGCCGACGAGATATCCCCCAATTCGTGCCGGCTGTGGGACATCAAGTCGAACGAAAAGCTCGACAAGGACCGTTTCCGCAGGGATCTGGGCGGCCTGCTGGAAGCCTATACCGAAGTGGCAAAACGGTTGGGTATTCTGATGGAGAATGAACGGCCGGCGGGCTCCGGTCCGGTGCTGGTGAAGAGCTGAGGCAAAACGTGAAAGCGCGCGTTACCGTTACACTGAAATCGGGCATTCTCGATCCGCAGGGCAAGGCCATCGAAGGGGCGCTGAAATCGCTCGGCGTCGATGGCGTCGCCAGCGTGCGCCAGGGCAAGGTGTTCGACATCGAGCTTGCCGGCTCCGACAGGGCCAAGGCCGAGGCGGCGCTGAAAGCCGCCGCCGACAAGCTGCTGGCGAATACGGTGATCGAGAATTACCGGGTCGAGGTTCTCTGAGTTTGGTTATGGCTGAGATGTTCAATCAACAGATTTATGATCTGCTGCTTGAGATCTCGTGCGGCGTTGACGAACTCGATGCCTCAATTGACGAGCTTCTGTTGGATATGAAAGCCTTCAATCAGGAACAACTATCCCTCGCCAGACGGCCCTTCGCGGAGCAGGCGTGTCCGAAATGAAATCTGCCGTTCTCGTCTTTCCCGGAATCAATCGCGAGCGCGACATGGCGCGCGCTCTGAAACTGATCTCCGGCCATGAACCCGCGATGGTCTGGCATGCCGAGACCTCGCTGCCCAGGGGGACCGATCTCGTCGTGGTGCCCGGCGGTTTCTCTTACGGCGATTATCTGCGCTGCGGGGCGATTGCCGCGCGCGCGCCCGTGATGGATGCGGTGCGGGCGTTCGCGGCCGATGGCGGTCTCGTGCTCGGCGTCTGCAACGGGTTCCAGATTCTCTGCGAAGCCGGGCTGCTGCCCGGCGTGCTGATGCGCAACGCGCGGCTGAAATTCATCTGCCATGACGTGCACCTGCGGGTCGAACGCTCCGATACGCCGTTCACGCGCGGCTACAATGCCGGCCAGGTCATTCGGGTGCCGGTCGCCCATGGCGAAGGCAATTACGAGGCCGACGAAGAGACGCTGAAGCGGCTGGAAGGCGAGGGGCGGGTGCTCTATCGGTACTGCTCGCCCGAAGGCGTGGTTGACGAAGCCGCCAACATCAACGGCGCCGCGCATTCGATCGCGGGCATCGTCAACGATAGCGGCAACGTGCTCGGCATGATGCCGCATCCGGAAAACCACGTCGAAGACATCATGGGCTGCACCGACGGCCGCGGCCTGTTCGCGGGCCTCGTGGCGCATCTGGAGCGCGCGGCCTGAGCGCTGCGCAAATGCCCCAGCGGGCAAGGCTGTAAGAACAGGCCTTGCCGTTCATTCCTCCACGGTCGGCCCGGGCCTTCGATCCCAGATGCTGGCGCGCAAGCGGCTGATCCGGTGTCCGAAACCGCCGCTGGGGACGGTCATGGCGGCGACGCCGGCCATCACCAACAGCAGTCCGAGCGCAAGGTTGGACGGCACGGTTTCGCCGAGCAGCACGACTGACAGGCCGACGCCGATGGGAATGCGCAAGTACCCCTGCGCGTTGGTGATCAGCGTGCCGAGCCGCATCAGGCACATATAGAACAGCATCAGCCCGAGCGAGCTCGAGAAAATCCCCATCGTGAAGGTGGCGGCGAGCGCTTCCGTGGTCGGCCGCAAGGTCCAGGGATGGTCGACGATCAGCGCGGCCGGCAGCAGCACGAGGCCGCCGAACAGCAGCGAGCCCGCTGCCACTACCATCGGGTCGTATTCGGACAGCCGCAGTCCGAATATCGTGGCGCAGGCAAAGGAGATGGTGGCGAGCAGGATGACCATTTCGGCAAGGATATTACCGCCGAGACCTCCCAGCGCATCGAGGCCGATGATCACGGCGGTTCCGGCGAGACCCAGCACCGCGCCGGCAAGCCTCAGCAGCGTGGCAGGCTCGTGCCGCGTAATCACCCGGGTGATGAGGAAGGCGAAGATCGGCGTCGTCGACGCCAGCACCACCGTGCTTGCCGCCGGCACGTATTGCTGCGCCCAGGTGATCATCAGGAACGGTATCGTCGAATTGATGGTCTGCTGCTGGGCGAACAGCTTCCAGGCCCTGGCGTCGGTCGGAAGCCGAATTCCGCGCGCCCGCAGGATGATGAGCAGAAAGCTCGCGGCGATCAGCGAGCGCGCCGAGATAAAGGTGATCGGAGGAATCGAGCCGAGGCCGATCTTGGTCAGCGGATAGGTCGAACTCCAGCAGCACGCCAGTGCCAGCAGCAGGGCGTAGTCGCGCCAGCTGTGGCCTGCCTGCGGCAGGCGGGCGGGATCTGAAGCCGGCGCGGGAGGTGTATCGCCTTCGATGCCTGCAGCGCTTTTCGGCAACTCAATGGCTCCCGGCGTGTCCGCGCTATCTGGCGTCGTTGCTCGGGATCGGCAGCGAGCGCCGCTTCACCCGCTTGATGGTGCCGGAGAAGCTGAACAGCGGGCGTCCGGCGGATTTCAACAGGCCGCGCAGGAAGATCATCGAGGCCCCCGCGCGGGTGATTTCGCCGGACCCTTCGACCAGTTCGCCCTCGCGCGCGGCATCGAGGAATTCGCAAGCAAACGACACCGTTACCGCCGGTCCCTGCAGTACCGGCGTGGCGATCGCGAACAGGCAATAATCCGCAAACGCCATGAAGGCGCCGCCATGGACATTGCTGGCGCCGTTGAGGTGCTTCTTCTCGACCCGGAAAGCGCAGCGGATTTGACCGTCGTCCTCCATCCGGTGCCAGAACGGGCCGTTATGGGTCTCGAAACTGTCCCGGCTCCAGGTGCGCCAGCCCTTGAATTCGCCCTCGGTTTCGACGTGCAGATCGGGGCGGTGGTGGAATGCGGATTTGGTCAGGTCGAGCAAGCGATTGGCCCCTTTATTTCAGCTATTCAGCTCTTAAATCCGATCCACACCCGATGTGCAAACCCTCTGGGTTGCATGGCCCGCCCGCAAAGCTCTGGACAGGGCGGAATTGCGCCATAAAAGGCCTTTTCCGCCCCTCCCGATCTCCCTAATAAGGCCTCATGAACCAGCCGCAGATCACCCCCGAACTCATCGCCAGCCACGGCCTGAAGCCGGACGAATACGAGCGCATCCTGAAGCTGATCGGCCGGGTGCCGAGCTTCACCGAGCTCGGGATTTTTTCGGCGATGTGGAACGAGCACTGCTCGTACAAGTCGTCGCGGCTGCATTTGAAGGGCCTGCCGACCAAGGCGCCCTGGGTGATCCAGGGGCCGGGCGAGAACGCCGGCGTCATCGACATCGGCGACGGCCAGGCGGTCGTGTTCAAGATGGAGAGCCACAACCATCCGAGCTACATCGAGCCTTACCAGGGCGCGACCACCGGCGTCGGCGGCATTTTGCGCGATGTGTTCACGATGGGCGCGCGGCCGATCGCCTGCCTCAACGCGCTTTCCTTCGGCGCGCCGGAACATCCCAAGACGCGGCATCTGGTCTCGGGCGTGGTCGCCGGCGTCGGCGGCTACGGCAATTCGTTCGGTGTGCCCACGGTCGGCGGGCAGGTGCGTTTCCACACTCGCTATGACGGCAACATCCTGGTCAACGCCATGGCGGTCGGCCTCGCCGATACCGACAAGATCTTCTATGCGGCGGCCTCCGGCGTGAACATGCCGATCGTCTATTTGGGCTCCAAGACCGGCCGCGACGGCATTCACGGCGCCTCGATGGCGTCGGCGGAATTCGACGAGGACTCGGCCGAGAAACGCCCGACCGTGCAGGTCGGCGACCCCTTCGCGGAAAAACTGCTGCTCGAAGCCTGCCTTGAAATCATGGCAGCCGATTGCGTGATCGCGATCCAGGACATGGGTGCTGCGGGGCTGACCAGCTCGGCGGTCGAGATGGGCGCCAAGGGCGATCTCGGCGTCGACCTCGATCTCGACGCGGTGCCGACCCGCGAAACCGGCATGAGCGCCTATGAGATGATGCTGTCGGAAAGCCAGGAGCGCATGCTCATGGTGCTCAAGCCCGAGAAGGAAAAACAGGCCGAGGCGATCTTCCGCAAATGGGGGCTGGACTTTGCGATCGTCGGCTACACCACGCCGAGCAAGCGCTTCGTGGTCAAGCATGGCGGCGACGTGATGGCCGACCTGCCGATCAAGGAATTGGGTGGCGAGGCGCCGCTCTACGACCGGCCGCATGTGGCCTCGCCCCCGCTGCCGGTGATCCACGCGCGCGAGGTGGCGGCACCGATGACCGTCGCGGCGGCGCTGGAAGAACTGATCGCCACGCCCGAATTGTGCTCGAAGCGCTGGGTGTGGGAGCAATACGACCACGTCATTCTCGGCAATACCGTGCAGCGTCCCGGCGGCGATGCCGCCGTGGTGCGGGTGCAGGAGGGGCCGAAGGGGCTGGCGCTGACGGTCGACGTCAGTCCGCGGTATTGCGAAGCGGACCCTTATCAGGGCGGCATGCAGGCGGTGGCGGAAGCCTGGCGCAACATCACCGCGGTCGGCGGCAGACCGCTCGCGATCACCGACAATCTCAATTTCGGAAATCCGGAGCGCCCGGAAATCATGGGCCAGTTCGTCGGCTGTCTGAAGGGCATTTCGGAGGCCTGCCGCGCGCTCGAGTTCCCGGTCGTGTCCGGTAACGTCTCGCTCTACAACGAGACCAACGGCCGCGGCATCCTGCCGACGCCCTCGATCGGCGGCGTGGGCCTGCTCGACGATTTCACCAAATCCGCCACGCTGGCGTTCAAGGCCGAGGGCGAGGCGATCCTGCTGATCGGCGAAACCCATGGCTGGCTCGGGCAATCCGTTTATCTGCGCGACATTTGCGGCCGCGAAGAGGGCGCGCCGCCGCCGGTCGACCTCACGGCTGAAAAGCGCAATGGCGACGTGGTGCGCGGCATGATCCATGCCGGCACTGCGACCGCGGTGCATGATATCTCCGACGGCGGACTTCTGATCGCGCTGACGGAGATGGGAATCGCAAGCGGCATCGGCGCGCAGTTGTTGGCGGCGCCGGCGGCAATCGTGCCTCATGCCTGGTGGTTCGGCGAGGACCAGGCGCGCTACATCGTCACCGTGCGCGGGGAAGACGCTGGCCGGGTGCTGGCGAAGATGAAGGGCGCCGACGTGCCGTGCGTGCGTATCGGCACTACCGGCGGCGATACGATCGCGATTTCAGGCGAGACGCCGGTTTCGATTGCATCGCTCGAAGCCGGGTTCGAGGCTTGGTTTCCGGCCTACATGAACGGCAGCGCCGCCTGACGACTACAGAACCCGCGTGACGCCCGGAATCCTTCGCAGCGCCGCCGTCGCCGCCCAGCTCAAGGCCACCGTCAGCACGAACGCCGTCACCGCCTTGACGATCGCGGGCAGATCGAAATCGAACAGCCAATATTGCAGCCAGAGCACGATCGGGTAGTGCACCAGGAACATGCCATAGGCATCCGCCTGCATGGGATCGAGGATGCTGAAGCCCGATCGCTTGAATCTCAGGAAATAGGCCAGGATCGCGAACAGGATGGCGGCGCTGAAGGCTGTGAAGAACAGGCCATAGCTCGCCTCGTACCAATGCGGCAAGGTATCGGGATTGCCCAGTATTTCGCGCTTGATGGCGATCAGCCCCCATAGCAGGCCATAGGGAATGAGGGCCGCGACCGCCCAGCCCCAGCCGCTCCTTGCGAGCCGCCCGTCCGCGCCCAGCAGGCCACGGTCGAAATTCGCTGCGCCGACGCCGGCCCCGATGAAGAAGTAGGCGGCGTAGAGCAGCACGCGGCTGGCCTGCACCGAGAACGGCCCGAATTCGAACCAGTGGCGCGATCCGTAATAGACCACCGCCGGAATATAGACGACAGCCGTGACCGCCAGCATGAACAGATAGAAATCGGCCGGACGCTCGTAGCCGCGCAGCGACAGGCGGTTGATCGGATCGACCAGCCTGGGGGAGAGCCGGTACGACAAGCTCGCCGTCAGGTCGAACGCCAGCAACACCCAAACGAACCAGATCGGGCCGCTCGGCCAGGGGCCGACGGTGATGGTCTTCCACCAGAACGCGGTGAATCCGATATCGGGTTGCTGCCGCAGCGCGATCGCATAATAGGCGATCGGTATGACCGTGAACGCGCAGATCACGAAGGGCAGGCCGAGCCGAATCAGGCGATCGCGAACAAAGACGTGCGGCGCCTTGTGCGCGAGGCTCGGCCATACGAACAATCCCGAGAGAAAGAAGAACATCGCCATGAAGAAGCTGTCGGTGGCGAGCACGACGGCGTCGAAGCCGATCCAGAACCTGGGATCGGTATGACCGAAATAGGTGTAGGGAATGACGGCATGGTGGACCAGGACCACCAGCGTCAGGAAGGTGCGGGTGCGATCGAGCGCGAAGTTGCGTGCCTTGGCCTTTGGCGCCGCCCGAACTTCCGCTGCCGCCACCGAGTGGGAAATTGTCGTCATGAACGTGCCCCGAACGTGCCCCCCGCAGGGTAGTTTTTTTAAGATGTTGCCGCCGGGAACCGGAATCGGCAAGCGCCAATCATTGCGCGGCATTTCGGGCAAATGTGATCTTTCGGAACCCGGCTTCGCGGGAACGACGGGATTCCGGGTTTTCCGGCGAGGATCAGCCCTGGCCGGCAGGCTCGCGAGTTGCGCGGCCAGCAAGCCAACGCTGTTTGTTCCGCCATGGAACCAGTTCCATCGCGCGAGGTTAGATCAGCGATAGCGTAAAGGGGCCGTCGGTCGCGCGGTCCAGGGCTGAATGACGAGGCTGGAGGAACAGGCGATGACTATTCTCAAATGGGCGCTGATCTTTTTCCTGGTATCGGTCGTCGCCGGCATCCTCGGCTTCACCGGGATATCGGCGGCATCGGCCGATGTCGCCCGCTTCCTGTTCTACGTATTCGTGGTGATCTTCCTGGTGCTTTTGATCCTCGGGCTGACAATCTTCAGGGTGTAGGGGTCATCGGGCCGTGCTTTGCGCGGACCCGTTGGCATCGCCCCGGAATGACAAGCGTCAAACCTCAGGCCACTTCCTCGATTTTGACCTTGTCGGGATAGAACGCCAAATGCCCGGCGATCTCGGTCATCGCCGGGAACGGCGTCTCATAGGTCCAGATCGCATTTTCCAGCGTCTTGCCGTCGGCCTTGATGCTGAAATAGCTCGCATCTCCCTTGTAGGGGCAGTGCGTCACCCGGTCGGTGCGTGCCAGTAGCTCCATATGGGCGTCCTGGCGCGGCACATATTGCACGGCGGGATAGTTCGCTTCCTTCAGCGTCAAAGCGTGGGTGGTGTCGGCGATGACGAGGCCGCCGGCAGAGATGCGGACGCGGCTGGGGTTCGCCGTAATCGTGATCGGGTGGTCGGGACCTGGGAGTTTCATGGCCGTCAGCCTTCTGGTCAGCCCGTTGTGATCGAGCGGGGCGATCCGGGCAGCTTTGCAAGCATTGGATCGGGAATATAGTGCGGGGAAGCGTGACGTAGAAGGGCGGCCGCGCTAAGTTCCGGACGCCGCGCGGCTATGGCCGGCCGCGATTCGAACCGAGGGAATGGAGACTGACCGGGATGCCGATGGACGCCCACGATATCGAATCGATGATCAAGGCGGCAATTCCCGACGCCGAAGTGACAATCCGCGATCTCGCCGGGGACGGCGACCATTATGCGGCGACGGTCATCTCGGAATCGTTCCGCGGCAAATCGCGAGTCCAGCAGCACCAGATCGTCTACCAGTCGCTGCGCGGCCAGATGGGCGGCGTGCTGCATGCGTTGGCGCTGCAGACCGGGGTACCAGGCGGACCCGCCGTGCCGGAAGGTTAGTTCGGTCCGGCCGGACAGGGGGCGCCATGGCGGGGGATAATGAACGCGGCGCGCTGTTTCGCCCCATCGTGCCGAACCAGCATAGCCGCGTCACCTACGCCGAATTGTTCTTCGATCTCGTGTTCGTGTTCGCGGTCACGCAGATCTCCCACACCTTGCTCGGCCGCTTCACCCCGCTAGGCGCCTTGCAGACGACCATGCTGTTTTTGGCGGTCTGGTGGGTGTGGGTCTACACCTCCTGGATCACCAACTGGCTCAATCCCGAAACCACCCCGGTGCGGGTGCTCTTGTTCCTCCTGATGCTCGGCGGGCTGGTGCTCTCCACCTCGATCCCGAAAGCGTTCGAATCCCGGGGGCTGTGGTTCGCGATCGCCTATGCCGGGATGCAGGTCGGCAAGACGATCTTTCTCTGGGCCTCGACATCGCAGAACCAGACCCTGGCGCGCATGAATGCGGTCCGGATCACGGCCTGGCTTTCGGTATCGGCCATCTTCTGGATCGCTGGCGGCTTTGCCGGGGGGCATTGGCGGCTGGCGCTTTGGGCGGTGGCGCTGACAATCGAATATATCTCGCCGGCGGTGCGGTTCTGGATTCCGAAATACGGCGCTTCCCTGGTGGCGGACTGGGTGGTGGAGGGCGGTCACATGGCCGAGCGCTGCGCCGGTTTCATCATCATTGCGCTCGGGGAATCCATCGTCGTGACCGGGGCGACCTTTGCCGACCTGCCCTGGACGCTTGCAACCGTCTCAGCCTTCGCGTCGGCCTTCGTCGGCGCGATCGCGATGTGGTGGATCTATTTCCACAAGGGAGCCGAAGCCGGCTCCGAGCAGATTTCAAGGTCGAGCGAGCCGGGGCGGCTGGCGCGGCTCGCCTATACCTACCTGCACATGCCGATCGTGGCCGGCATCATTCTCTCGGCGGTCGCCGACGATCTCGTGCTCACCCACCCGGCGGAACATTCGGATTCCAGGACGGTGCTGAGCGCGGTCGGCGGACCCTTGTTGTTTCTGGTCGGTACCATCCTGTTCAAGCACACCTTCCGGGGCTTTCTGCAGCTTTCACATGGCGCCGGCATCATCGCGCTCGCGATCCTCGCCTGGTTCGCAAGCGGCCTGTCGCCGCTGCTGCTGTCGATGCTGACATCCGCAATCATGATTGTGGTCGCGGTGTGGGAATCGGTCTCGCTGGGATCGGGCGCGCCGAGGCGCCGGTCCGAAGCCGCTCAGTCCGACGCCACCAGCGCGTGAACCGAGAACATGGACGCCGCATCGGTCCAGGTGGCCCGCGGCGTCCAGCCCGAGCCGTGCGCCAGCGCTGCAAAGCGCTCGAGGCTGTATTTGTAGCTGCTCTCGGTATGGATGCTCTCGCCGGCGCGGAATGAGAAGCTCCGCCCCAGCACGCGCACGGTCTGCGACTTGCGGCTGATCAGGTGCATCTCGATGCGGTGACGGTCGCGGTTGTAGATTGCGCGATGGGTGAAGGCGCTGATGTCGAAATTGCCGCCGAGCTCGCGGTTGATCCGATGCAGCATGTTGAGATTGAAGCGCGCGGTGACGCCGGCCTTGTCGTTATACGCATCATACAGCACGCGTTCGTCCTTCTCGAGATCGACGCCGATCACCATCTGCGCGCCTTGCCCAAGAATGTCGCGGGCGCTGCGCAGGAAGCTGCAGGCTTCATGCGGTTCGAAATTTCCAAGCGTCGATCCCGGGAAAAAGCCGACCTTCGGCATTTCCGCGATCGCCTCGGGCAGGGCGAACGGCGCGGTGAAATCCGCGGCGACCGGATAGACGGCGAGGCCGGGAAAATCCTGCCGCAGAGTGTCGGCCTGCGCTTTCAGGAAGTCCCCGGAAATGTCCACGGGCACGTAGGCACCGAGCGCGCATTCGTTCAACAGCAGCCGGACTTTTGTCGTGGCGCCGGCGCCGAATTCAACCAGCGCCGCGCCTTTGGGAAGGGTGGCCGATATCGCGCCGCCGCGGTCGCGCAGGATCGAAAGCTCGGTGCGGGTCGGATAATATTCCGGCAACAGCGTGATCTGTTCGAACAGTTCGGAGCCCGCGGCGTCGTAGAAATATTTCGGCGACAGCCGCTTCGGATGCTGCGACAGGTCGTCCAGCACGTCGTCGGCAAACGGCGAGGT
Organism: uncultured Alphaproteobacteria bacterium; assembly: GCA_963721275.1. Classification (GTDB taxonomy): domain Bacteria; phylum Pseudomonadota; class Alphaproteobacteria; order Rhizobiales; family Xanthobacteraceae; genus Bradyrhizobium. The sequence goes on from CAVRIQ010000041.1 coordinate 207,186, forward strand.
CTGGTTGTCGAAGCGCGGCGCTTCGGCCAAAGCGGGGGCGTGCACATTCATGATACTCTCCAGAACGCGCGCTCCGGCGCGATTGAATTTGGGAAAAATCAGGTGGCATAGTCGGCGAGGCGCAGTCCTGTGAATTGCCAGCGATGATGGGGATAAAAGAAGTTGCGATAGCTAATGCGGCTGTGTCCGTCCGGGGTTGCGAGCGATGAGCCGCGCAGCACCAATTGATTGACCATGAACTTGCCGTTGTACTCGCCGAGCGCGCCCTCGATCGCCCGGTAGCCGGGGTAGGGGGAATAGGCGCTGCGGGTCCATTGCCAGACGATGCCGAAGGCGTCGTTGAGCTGGCCGGCTTTGGCGGCGACCTCCCATTCCATTTCGGTCGGCAAATGCTTGCCGCTCCAGCGCGCGAACGCGTCCGCCTCGTAATAACTGACATGGCAGACTGGCGCGGCGGGATCGACCGGCTGCAGCCCGGCCAATGTCATGACCTGCCATTCGCCTTCGATGTCGCGCCAGTGGCCGGGCGCGCGCCAGCCTTCATTGCTGACGGTGGCGAAACCGTCCATCAGCCAGAGCGTCGCGGTGTCGTAGCCGCCGTCCTTCATGAAGGCGAGCCACTCGGCATTGGTGACGAGATTGCGACTAAGCTTCACCGGGCCGACCAGCGCGCGGTGTGCGGGTTTTTCGTTGTCGAAATGAAAGGTGTCCTCGGTATGGCCGACGGTATGGATGCCCTCGTTGAGGCTGACCCATTCGTCGCCGCCGCGGGACGACGCCGGGAATTTCCAGGCCGAATCGTAAGCCGGCGGAATCGGGTTTTGCGCAAACGCGTGCAGAATGTCGGTCAGCATCAATTCCTGATGCTGCTGCTCGTGATTGAGGCCGACCTCCACCAACGGCACCAGCTTTCTGAGCGCGTCCTCGCCGGCCTCGTGAAAGAATTTCACCACCGCGGCGTCGACGTGCCGGCGGTAGGCGGTGATCTCGTCGGCGCCCGGGCGGGTCAGGTGGCCGCGCTGGTGGCGGGCGTGGCGGGGGCCGGCGCTGACATAATAGGAATTGAACAAAAACGCGTAATCGGGGTGAAACGGTTTGTAGCCCTTGCTGTGCTCGCCAAGCAGGAACTGCTCGAAGAACCAGGTGGTATGGGCGCGGTGCCATTTCGCCGGGCTCGCATCCGGCATCGACTGGATCAGCTGATCCTCAGGGGTCAGCGGGGCGGCGCGGCGCTCGGTCTCGCTCCGCACCGCCAGATAGGCTTCCGCCAAATCCTGGGCGAGGCTGCCGGACTCGGAGAATAATGACGGGCAGGGGGCGACCGAAATGGCCGCGGCGGATGCTGGTTTCGTCACTGGTATCTCCGGTTGGGGAGAGAACGCTGCTCTGGCCGACGGGTTCCCCGAAAACAGTCTGTCCTAGATAGGGGCTCCCGTCCGGGAAAAAAGCCTCTCCCCGGCTATGATATTGGTGCCGTCAGGCTATGGCCGGGCTTGGGATAGGTCTTGGGATATCCGGGCAGGAGCGCTCCCCGCATGCCAGCTCCTCGGCATTTTACTTTGGATGCACAAAGGTTTGGGGTACATATATGTCAGTACCGGGTTTGACCGGCTGACGCCGGCCCGAAAGGCTATGCCGCAGGGGCAATGCCCAAAAGGAAGCGAATATGAGCATCGAGCAATTCATTGACAATGAAGTGAAGTCGAACGACGTCGTCCTGTTCATGAAGGGCACGCCGCAGTTTCCGCAGTGCGGATTTTCCGGGCAGGTGGTGCAGATCCTCGATCACGTCGGGGTCGGCTATAAGGGTCTGAACGTTCTGGAGTCCGCCGAGCTGCGCGACGGAATCAAGACCTATTCCAACTGGCCGACCATCCCGCAGCTCTACGTCAAGGGCGAGTTCGTCGGCGGCTGCGACATTATCCGCGAGATGTTCCAGGCCGGCGAATTGCAGCAGCTGTTCGCCGACAAGGGCGTCACGGTCAGCGCACCCGCCGCCTGAATTTGGCGGCGCGCCAAATCGGCCCGGCGCGGCTGGAAGTCATCGTCGCCGACATCACGACTCTGTGCGTTGACGTCATCGTCAACGCCGCGAATTCGTCGCTGCTCGGCGGTGGCGGCGTCGATGGTGCGATCCATCGCGCGGCTGGGCCCAAGCTTCTCGCCGAATGCCGCACGCTCCACGGCTGCGAGACCGGCGGCGCCAAAATCACTCTGGGCTATCAGCTGCCGGCGCGGCATGTAATTCATGCCGTCGGCCCGGTCTGGAATTCCGGCAACCAGGGCGAAGACGAGGCGCTGGCGTCGTGTTACATCCGCGCGATCGAGCTGTGCCAGGCCCGCGGCCTTGCCTCGGTTGCCTTTCCGGCCATCTCCACCGGAGTCTATCGCTTTCCCGCCGACCGCGCGGCGCGGATCGCGGTCTCGGCCACGATCGAGGCCCTGCAAGCCGCGCCCGCCATCAGCCAGGTCATCTTCTGCTGCTTTTCCAGCGACAGCGCCGCCCTGCACACGCAGGCGCTTGTCCAGTTTGGCAGCCCTTGTGCGGATCGGGTGGCGCGGTAAAATCCCCGGCAGAACCGGGGAGAGGGCCATGAATCGACTTCATGTGTTGCAGTTGCTTGTCTGCGGCGCGCTGCTGGGCACGGGTGCACCTTCGGCGAGGGCAGAAGGCACGTTCGATATTCCCGCGGGGGCACATTTCAACCGGCAGAAACTCGACCGCGTCGGCGACTACCTGCGCGACGAGATCGCGCAGGGGAAGATCCCCGGCGCGATCGTGCTGATCCGTCAGCACGGCAAGACGGTCTATCACGAGCATTTCGGCGTGCGCGACGTCGCAACCAAGCTGCCGATGACCGACGACACCATCTTCCGTCTGTTCTCGATGACGAAGCCGATCACGTCGGTGGTGGCGATGATGCTGGTCGAGGAAGGCAAGCTCGACCTCAATGACCCCATCTCGAAATACATTCCCTCCTTCGCCAAAGTCAAAGTCGGCGTCGAGAAGAAGGCGGAGGACGGCACCAAGACGCTGGCCCTGGTGCCGCCGAAGCGGCAGCCCACGATCCTGGATCTGATGCGGCAGACCTCGGGGATCACCTATGGCTTCTACGGCGACGATCTGGTCCGCAAGGCCTATACCAAAGCCAACATCTATGCGGGCGATTTCGACAACGCCGAATTCGCCGAGCGTATCGCCAGGCTGCCGCTGCATGAAGACCCCGGGACGCTCTGGGAATACGGCCACTCCACCGACATCCTGGGGCGGATCATGGAGGTGGTGTCCAGGAAATCGCTGTTCGCGATCGAGAAGGAGAAGCTGTTCAAGCCGCTCGGCATGAACTCCACCAGCTTCTACGTCACCGATATGCAGAAGAGGAAGCTGATCGCCAAGCCGATGCCCAACGACAGCGATTTCCGGGTCGGGTTCGAGAGCTATCCGGACGTCACGATGAAGTGGGAATCCGGCGGCGGCGGCATGGTCTCGACGCTGGATGACCTCGCCCGCTTCTCGCAGATGGTGCTCAATGGCGGCAAGCTCGGCGGCAAGCAATATCTGACCCCCAAGGCCTTTGCGATGATGACGTCGGACCAGGTCGGCCCGGGTTCGGGCGTGGATCGCGACTTTTTCTATTTCCCCGGCGATGGCTTCGGCTACGGCCTCGGTTTCGGCGTGCGAACCGATCCGGGCAATGCCAAGCCGCCGCCCCCTGGCGATCTCGGCGAACTGAAATGGGACGGCGCCAGCGGCTGCTATTTCGTGATCGACCGCAAGCAGGACATGTTTTTCATGTTGCTGGAGCAGACCCCTTCGGAGCGCCAGAAGATCCAGCCGGCGGTCAAGCGACTGATTTATGAAGCGATGGAGAAGTAACTTCTCCCTGCGATCCCCCTCCACGGCATCGGCGCTCGCGCTGCTGGTTCTGGCGCTCGCGGCCGGCCGGCCGGGTGCGGGCCGCGCGGAGCCGGCGTCCTCTGGCTTCGGCAGTCTTCTCGAGCGAGGGGCTGGAGCGTGTCGGCGATTATATCCGGCACGAGATCGCGGCCGGCAAGATGCCGGGCGCGGTCATTCTGATCCAGCAGCACGGTCGTCCCGTCTATTTCGAGAGTTTCGGTGTCCGCGACGTCGACAGCAGGCGTCCGATGACCGCGGATACCATCTTTCGGCTTTATTCGATGTCGAAGCCGGTCACCTCGGTCGCTGCGATGATGCTGGTCGAGGACGGCAAGCTCGCGCTCGACGATCCCGTTGCAAACTACATCCCGGCCTTCGCCAGGGTGAAGGTCGGCCTCGAAAATCCGGATGAAGGCGGCGCGCTGACGCTCGAACCGCTCAGGCGCCCGATCACCATCGAAGACCTGCTGCGCCACACCTCGGGGATCACCTACGGCTTCTATGGCGACAGCCCGGTGCGGAAACTCTATGCGAACTCCGACATCTACGATGGCGACCCCGATAACGCCCAATTCGTCGAGCGGCTGGCCAAACTGCCGCTCGCCGAACAGCCGGGAACCCGCTGGGATTACGGCCATTCGACCGATGTGCTCGGCCGCGTCATCGAGGTGGTGTCCGGGCAGACGCTCTATCGGTTCGAAAAGCAGCGGCTGCTCGATCCCCTCGGCATGACCGGGACCGCGTTCTTCGTCGCCGACCCGGCGCAGTGGCCGCGCATTGCGAGGCCACTGCCCAACGACTGGTTTGACCCTCCGATCGCCGGCATCAAGGATCCGACCGTGCCGCGGCGCTGGGAATCCGGCGGCGCCGGCATGGTCGGCACGACAGGGGATTACGCACGTTTCGCGCAAATGCTGCTCAACGGCGGCACGCTGGACGGCAGGCGCTATCTCAAACCCGAGACCATCGCGCTGATGACATCGGACCACATCGGGCCGGAGACGGGGATCGCCCGCGATCAACTCTATTTTCCCGGCGACACCGGCGGCTTCGGCCTCGGCTTTGCCGTGCGCACCGCGGTGCCGCCGAATACGGCGTGGCCGCTGGGCGAATATCGCTGGGACGGCGTCGCCGGCACCTTCTTTTTCGTCGATCCGCGCGACGACATGTTTGCGATCTTCATGGTGCAGGCGCCGTCGCAGAGCGGACGGCTGCAACTGGCGCTGAAGACGCTGATCTATCAGGCTCTGAAGGATTGAAACAGATAGCCCGCTCGTCAATCCCGGATGCGCCACTTGGCGCGGGCCCGGAATGACGAGCGTCATTTGCGGCGTTCCGTCCTCACGCCCCCCGCACGATCTCCCGCACCAGCCCGACCGTCTCCTCGATCATCGCGGCGGTGACGTCGAGGTGGGTGCAGGCACGAATCCGGCCGTCCATCATGGCGAGCAGCACGCCGCGCGGGCGCAGGGCTTTCACCATGTCGTCGCCACTGACGCCCGCGCCGTCGGGCTTGAAGAACACGAGGTTGGTTTCGGGTTCCTGCACCTCCATGCCCTTGATCTGCGCAAGCCCGCGCGCCAGCGCACGCGCGTTGGCGTGATCCTCCGCGAGCCGGTCGACGTGGTGGTCGAGCGCGTAGCTGCAGGCCGCGGCGCAGACGCCGGCCTGACGCATCGAACCGCCCAGCCGCTGCTTCCAGCGCCAGACCTCGTCGATGAAATCCCGGCTGCCGGCGATGACGGCACCGACCGGCGCGCCGAGGCCTTTTGAAAAGTCGATCCAGGCGGAGTCCCAGCCCGCCGCCATGTCGCGCGCGGCGATGCCGGTGGCGACGCAGGCGTTCAACAGCCGCGCCCCATCCATGTGGGTGGCGAGGCCGTTGGCTTTTGCGATCTCCACGACCTCGTCGAGCGCCGCCTTCTTCCAGATCGTGCCGCCGCCGATATTGGCGGTCTGCTCGACGCTGACCACGGTCTGCGGCGGCTGGTAGCGGCTGAGCGGATGAAGGGCGGCGCGAAACGCGCCGGGCGGGAATTGTCCGTCGGCGCCCTTTAGCGGCGTGATCTGGAACCCGCCCAGCGCCGCATGCGCCCCGCCTTCGCGGGCGATGATGTGCGCGGTCTCATGCGCCAGGATCTCGTCGCCGGGCCGGCAATGCACCAGCGTCGCCGTGACGTTGCACATGGTGCCCGACGGCATGAATACCGCGGCTTCCTTGCCGAGCAGATCGGCCACGCGCTCGCACAGATCGTTGACGGTCGGGTCGTCGCCGATCTGTTCGTCGCCGACCTCGGCCCGCGCGATCGCCTCGCGCATCGCGGGCGTTGGTCGGGTCTGGGTATCGGACAACAGGTTGATGCGGACGGGAGGCGCCGTGGGATCGCGCGGGGGAGGGGTGTAGGTCATGGGGAGTTCTCGTCACTCACAACGTCCTGGCCGGGCTCGTCCCGGCCATCCACGTCTTTGCTTGTTTTGTCAGAGCATAAAGACGTGGATGCCCGGCACAAGGCCGGGCATGACGAAAGAAAAAAGCCCCGGCAAAACCGGGGCTTTCGATCTCGATAAACGCGGCCGACAAGAGTCAGCGCGAATAGAATTCGACGATCAGATGCGGCTCCATCTGCACCGCGAACGGTACGTCGGACAGCGCCGGGATGCGGGTGAACTTCGCCGTCATCTTGGCGTGATCGACCTCGAGGAAATCCGGCACGTCGCGCTCGCCGAGCTGGGTCGCTTCCAGAACGTGGGTGAGCTGCCTGGAGGATTCCTTGACCTCGACGACGTCGCCGGGCTTGACCTTGAAGCTCGAGATGTTGACGCGGCGGCCGTTGACCTTGACGTGGCCGTGATTGATGAACTGGCGCGCGGCGAACATGGTGGCGACGAACTTGGCGCGGTAGACCACGGTGTCGAGACGGCGCTCCAGAAGGCCGATCAGGTTTTCACCGGTATCGCCCTTCATCCGGCCGGCCTCGACGTAAATGCCGTGGAACTGGCGCTCGCTGATGTTGGCGTAGTAGCCCTTGAGCTTCTGCTTGGCGCGCAGCTGCACGCCGAAGTCCGAGAGTTTTCCCTTGCGGCGCTGGCCGTGCTGGCCGGGGCCGTACTCACGGCGGTTCACCGGGCTCTTCGGGCGGCCCCAGATGTTCTGGCCCATCCGGCGATCGATCTTGTATTTCGCCTCACTGCGCTTTGTCATCGCGTCCTCTTTGCAAAGTTTGAGTATTGAGGAGACGCGCCCTCCTGTGCGCCGGGAATTTCCCGGAGCCGACAGGTCCAGCCCTTAAAGCTCGGAAAGGGTGGACCACGGGTCGCGAAACGCATCGCGGGCCGAAACCGGCCCGCGAGCAGGCGGGTTCTAGGCAGAAACCGCTGTTGTGTCAATGAAAAGGGGCCGGGTTGACCCGGTTTTGAAGTGTCATTCCGGGGGTCGCGCCAGCGATGAACCCGGAATCTCGAGATTCCGGGTTCGATGCTTCGCATCGCCCCGGAATGACCGCCAACCGCGGTCAGGTCGCGACCGCCCGGACCGCCTTTGGCTCGGGCTGCTGCCGGTTGCCGCGCAATTCGGCGGCGATTTCGGTGTTCAGCACCTGTTCCAGCCGGGTCAGGACCTTCGCGACCAGGGCGGCGTCGGCAACCCGGTGGTCCCAGCGGATCACGACGTCGATGGTCTGGTCCGGCGAAACCACGCCATAGCTGACGATATAGGGCCCCGGGCTCAGCGCGTGCAGTTCGCCGCCGCCGTAGGCGGAGGCCGAGGTCACCCCGAAATTGCCGGACCAGTTGGCGCGCAGGCGTCCGAAATTGAGGCCGATCGACCAGGCCAGCCGGCGCAGCGGCAGCGGCAGCCGCGTTACCCGCAGCATCTTGCGAAAGGCCGGCACCTCGTCGGTCGGCGCCGCCTTGGCGTGGCGGATCTGCGCGTCGACTTCGGAGAGCGGCAGTTCGTCCGCGGCCTGAACCTTTTGCGGCAGCACGCAATCCTCGCCGTCTTCGACCCGGGCGATGGCGACCATCGCGATGTTCTTCGGCAGTTCGTAAAAGCCCGGCCTCGGCCATTTGGCGTAGAGCGTGCGCAGCACCGGCTGCTCCTTCGCCACCAGCGAGAATGCCTTGACGAAAATCGCCGCCCAGCCCGGCGGCTGCGCGGCAAGCGCGCGGGCTTCGAGCAGCGGACCGACGTTGAGCGGCCGCGTCAGCGTGACAAACGGCACGCGCATCGATGCGTGCATCAGGTCGGCGATGAGGCGGCGCGGAATTGAGATTTTTCGAACCGTTCCGCGCATCGATCCACTCAAGTTCCTGCCATACAAAACCGCCGAGTCGAACTCGCCCGCCGGCTCCTCGTCTAGCACGAACCAGCCGGCCCGGGGCCAGATGGTTCTCGCCTGTGGCGCGGGCAGGGCCTGTGGCCCGGTTTTGCCCGCCATGCAAATCCCAGGCACTTTCAGATACTTGCCGCCACAAACTTTGTCGTGATCCACCGCGCCGGCCGGAATCGAACAGGAATCTCCGGCCTTTGGAGGCAGGTTTCAGCGCCTGATCCCCTCGAAACTCGCGGCGATCCCCCGCTGGAACAGCGACCAGTCGAAGCCGAGCGCCAGCGCGAGATAGCCGCGGTCGATCATCCGGTTGGCTTGCTCCGCGGTGCGCGCCACGCCGCCGATGGGAACGCCGCTTTTGAGGATGCCGGCCTCGGCCCGCGCCATCAGCGCCTGGACCTCGGGGTCATCGATCAGGCCGCGCTTGTCGATGGAGGTGGCGAGGTCGCCCGGTCCGATCACGGCGACGTCGATGCCGGGGGTCGCCATGATCTCGTCGATGCGGTTGACGGCCTCGACATGCTCGATGGTGACCATGCAGATCATGTCGTCGTCGGCGGTCGCCATGTAGTCGGCCATCGAGACGCCCCAGCGGAACGGCGCGTGGAACGGGCCCCACAGCCGCTCGCCGCGCGGCGGGTAGCGCACGCTGCGCACGGCCTTTTCGGCGTCCTCGCGGCTGCAGATCATCGGGAAATTGATGCCGAGCGCGCCGATATCCATCGGCGCCTTCGCCAGCCAGGGCTCGTTGGCGGCGATCCGCGCCAGCGGCACGCATGATGTCCCCGAGGTCGCCGTGATCATCGCATGCGCGGAGGTAAGATCGATCGGACCGTGCTCGAGGTCGACGATGATCCAGTCGAGCCCGGAGCGCGCCATGATCTGCACGGTCGCAATGCTGGGAATGGTCGCGATCGCGCCGAAGGTGGGGCGCTTTTCCTGCCATTGCTGGCGCAGGCGGTTGAGGGGCGGGCGGCTTGCAGAGGTCAATTGCAAAACTCCGTTCGGCTGGTTCGGCACCGGTGGCTTGACTGGTATGACGGCGTTGCAGACACCCGTTGGCCCGATGGGCTGGCGTCCCGGCTGTCTACGCGCACAGTTCGTTCCCAGGAATAGCCGCTCTCATTGCAGACGTAAATTCCCGATCTCGCGACGCGATGCGCCCGAGCTTTGGGTCGATTGCCACCCTCCGAAAAGAACGAGAGGGCGCAGGGAAAGCCGGATGCGCGCTGCACCCGCGGTCTCGTGTGCACGAATTGCACGAAAAAACGCACACGAGCATACAGGTCCAGCGGAGGCAATCCGGCTTTCCCTGCGCAGTGGGTTACGGCTTATTTCGCGCTCTCCTCGGTGACCGGGCTTTCTTGCCACCGTCGCCCCTGGGAAGCTTGCTTCCCACGGACTTGGCGCCAGCGTCGGGGCGTCGGGACCACACGGCTTCGCCGTCCGCGTCGGCTCGCGTTCGTCTTGCGCGAGCTTTCGCGTCCACTGCATCCCACCGCGCGTTCGTGACGATTCGCGACCCGCCCCTCTCATCGGGTGAGACGGACGAAGCTAAAGAACTGATTTGCTCGCCGGCGAAAGCGGAATATTTTTGATTCTTATTGATTTTCGGCTTGACATGATTTCTGAAAATCAGAAGTGATTTGCCCGACGGGTTGTTTTGTCGCACCCGGGTTGCAAGATTACGCTTGCGCGCGAGGCGAAGCAGTTGGCGTTTGGCAAAATGAGCCTGATGGCATCATCTGGATGGCATTGCGAAATTGACGGCGGCGGCCAAGCGAACATCGCGTCCGCGAAAATGCTCACATCAACCGGGCACGCTGAACCTCTTCCGAATATGTACACCTATAGAAGGCGTGTCAGATGGAGTCGCGCGACGGAGCAAGGCAAGCGCCGCCCATTTCGAGGTAAAGCGTTCGGCCAGTTGCTCGGATGACGGTGGCACTCGCCAACAGCCTTCCGGTCGCGCTTCAACCAGGGCGCGTTCCCATATATTGAGCTTGATTGCTACTCGATGTCCGATATGCCGCGGATAGCAGATCAAATTCGGCATCGCAGCGAAACCAAGCCAGGTGCCAAACTTGGAAGTCGCCGCGACGCGACTTCCAAGTTCAAATTGGTCGAGCGGGCGATCTTACTTGGGTAATGGCGACGCCGAAGATCGCGAGCAGCCCACCGACGATCAACTTTGGGGTCATATGGTCGCCAAGGAATAACACGCTCGAAGTCAAGGCGAACACCGGAAGCAGCAGGCCGAATGGTGCGACGCGGTCCATGGAGCAATCGGCGATCAGCCGGAACCAAAGGCCAAACCCAACAATTCCTCCGATGAAAATCGTGTAGGCGAGTGCCAGCCAACCACGTTCATCCGCCGTGACAAGGCTCGCCAGTTGTCCATGTTCAAGGAGCAACGACATCAGCATGACCTGCGGCACCGTGAGCAGCGACGACCACCCCATCAACGTCAAAGGGTCAAAAGGGCCGTAGCGCTTCGTCAAGACGTTGGACACCGCGAACGCGAAGGCGGCCCCGACCACAAGCAGCAGCGGAAGCGCGTTTGCCGACAGGCCAGGCCCCGCTGCCAACACGACCACGCCGACGAATGCAAGCACCACTCCGGCGGACGTAGTTAGAGACGGCCTCTCCGCGAGCAGCGGCCAGGCCAACAGGACGGTGAAGGGCGTGGCGAGTTGATATGCGACGGCCGACATGCTTCCCGAGCCGAGCCCAAGGCCAACATAGAACAGCCCGAAGTTTAGTCCACCAAGGAAACCCGAAATAGCTGCGATAGGGCCGAACTGTTGACGGGTGGGTCTTTTGACGAACGGAATAAGCAGCAGCGCAATGGCCAGGAAGCGCAGTGCGAGGAAGAAGAGAGGCGGAAACTCCATAACGCCCACTTTGATGGCCACGAATTGATAACCCCAGAGCAGGGGGACGGCCACCGCGCAGACGATCTGGATGGCGGACATGGCATCCTTCCTTTCAAGACCATTCGGTCTAGATATGGACGCGCCAACAACGGAGGCGTCCATGGGTTGTCTACCTGATGAAGCGGTCGAGAAGAGCGTCAACGGTGGCCTGCGACGTGATCCGTGTCGGTGCCGTTTTACCGACCACTCGCAGCCCCTCGACGAAACAGACGAGAATTCGGGCGGCACTTGAAGGCTCAACACCATCGGCCAGCTTGCCCGCCTCCCTCGCACGGGAAAGGGCATCAGCCACCCTGGCCTCCATGGCTTTGAAGAAGCTTCCGATGCGACGATCAACTTCGGCATCATGGCCGGCCAGTTCCATGGCTGTGGCCACCAGCAGGCATCCGCGCCGACCACGAGCACCGCTCGTGCGGTCAACGTAGCCGGCAAGGTAGGCCCGCAGGCCGTGGACCGGCTCTCTGCGGGGGTCGAGTTCGATATCCATCCGTGTCAGGGCCTTGGCAACGTAGCGATCAAGCGCACGCAAGAAGAGCGAGTGCTTGTCACCGAAAGCGGCGTAAAGGCTGCCACGCGAGAGCTTCGTCGCACGAAGAAGGTCCGGTAGCGCCGTGGCGTGATAGCCGCGCGACCAGAACACACCCATCGCGCGTTCGACAGCGGCTTCCGTGTCGAAACCTCGGGGGCGGCCACGGCGCAACTGCACTGGGGTTTGCTGGCTCATTGCTGACATATAGACCAATTGGTCTTTAATTGCCAGCGGCCGCTTCGGGGTCAAAACCGGAAGTGACAAGCGGCATTCGATAATCCCATCAGCCGTTGCGCTGCCAGACCACCGGAAAGGCGCGTCTGCAAACACGCCCCCGCCAGAAGCGCGCTAAAACCCTATCGGATCGTCCTGTAAACGCGTGTGATCCTCGTCACAGCGAAAATGAACTGCGCCGCGTACTCCTGCGACCACCAATTGTTAGGAGATCGTCCCTTCTACAACCCGGGCAGGAGAATGACATTGAGCAACAATATCCAAGAATTGAACTTCGACGAACTGGATGCGGTCAGTGGTGGGATTACATGGTCTTCAGTCAAGATGGCGAGCGACGTGTTCCTCTCGAATGGAGGACAACTTAGCGTCGGTACGACGACAGTCACCACTGGTGGTGTTTCCATCGATGTGCCTTACGTTCGATACCAGCCGCCCTGGCCAGGAACGTAACCGGCGCAGGGCGCAATGTCGCAAGAGTGCCAATGAACGACATACGTTTCCAACCGGCCTCACAGCACCGGGCGTCAATGCATCTCTTCGATATCGGAGCGCCTATTTGCGCGCCTGCTGAATTCGCGTCTTCAGCGCGGCAAGCCCGACGGCGCTGGCCACGACATTGTCGCCGATGACGTAGCTCGTCGTCCCGTTCAATCCCAATGCCCGCGCAAGATTGCCGCTCTCCTCGAGGCTTTGGCGCACCTCCTCGCTGTCCATGTCCTTTTCAAGCTGCGCAACGTCGAGACCGATCGTCTGCGCGATCGCCAACGCGTGCGCCTTGTCGGCGGGTCCGCTGCTTTGCAGCAGCCGCTGGTGGAAGTCGAGGTATTTCGTGCCCGTCGGGTCCTGCATCCGTACCGCGACCGCGACGTGCGCCGCTTCCAGCGAACCGGGGCCGAGGATCGGAAACTCCTTGAGCACAATCTTGAGCTTGGGGTCACTGTTGAGCAATTCGAGCGTGTCGCCGAGCGCGCGCTCAGGCGGGGCATTCCGCGGCCGCGGGAGGCGGGGCGATGGAATGTCGGGTCCGGGGAGCACCTGCACGAACTTTGAAAGCTGACGCCAATAGAATCAGCCTCTTCCGCGCGGAGGGGCTTGGAGGTATTTCTAGGCTCTTTCAGGCGCAAAACGTCGATCCACGTTCGAACGGCTGGTTCTGGTCCGATCCTCGGGACCGGAAGATCTTCCGCGACCAAGACCGGCCGCTCCCATGGCGACGACACCCGTGCAGCACCAGTCATCAGATGAATCCGCCGCTTGCGCGCGCCGCCAACGCAAGCCAAAATCGTGCCGACGGTGGGGGGCACAATGGGCGGCGCAGATTCACACGGCGGCTTGCAGGCATTGCTGCCGAAGCTGTTCGCCTTCGCGAGGGTCATGCTTGGTGATGCCGAAGCGGCTCGCGACGTGGTGCAGGAAGCGGCGGCCAAGGCGTTGGCGGCCACGCGCGTGCCGTCCGACCCTCCGGCGTACCGTGCCTGGATGTTTCGCATCGTGCGCAATGCTGCTGTCGATGAAATCCGGCGCCGTCGTCTTCCAGACGTGGAGGTTCTTGCTCCGGGGGATCTTTGGCGCTTCGACGACGCTCGCATCGCCAAGATCACTGTCCAACAGGGACTGACCATGCTCGGCGCAGAGCACCGGGAAATTATATCCTTGATCGACATCGCTGGCTTCAGCTACTCGGACGTCGCAGGAATGCTGGGCATTCCCGTGGGCACCGTTATGAGCCGTATTGCTCGGGCACGCGAAGCATTGCTTGCCGCAATCGATGCGAGCGCTGTGATACCGTTGAAATCGCGCCATGGATAGCGGACGGATGCACGACCTCGAAAAGCTCAACGCACTCGTTGATGGAGAGTTGGCGCCGGCTGAGCGAGCTGAGATTGCCGCGCTCCTCGCGGTCGACGGCGACCTCGCGTCCGCCTATGCGACGCTTGCTCGGCTCAAGGCGGCAACAGCGGAAATGGCCGAGGATTGCCCAACTATTGTTCTGCGACGGCCATGGTGGCCGTCGGCCCGACGGCGCGTTGCGACCGTTGCCGCGTGTATTGTACTGGTAGTCGCGGGAGCCATTGTTGTGAGCCAGGGATGGCTCGCGGAAGAATCGCCGGGTGCTGGTACTCCGGAAGGTCCGACGGAGATCACGCTCGCGTCGCTACCGGCTGGAACAACGATCCCGCGGCTGGATACCGCGGGGTTGAAGTTGATCAATCTTGCCTTCAATCCGGGAAGCGTCCCGCTGTTCACTGCAGTTTATCGCGGTCCCCACGGCTGTCGCCTCGACTTGAGGGGCTGGCCGGTGGGCGCCGATGTGCTCCCCGCATCTGGCACGATTCTGCACCGCTGGATTGTCGGCACCCTCGTCTACGAGTTGACCGCGCACGGCATGCCGGACTGGCGCTTCCGACTCATCGCGGATGCTGCAGAGCAGCAGACGCAGGTGGGCTCCGATCCCGGCCGCAGCGACCGCCGGTTGCGTCAGGCTTCCCGCGGTGCACCATCCTGTCTCGGATAGGCATGGAATAAATAGGCGCTCTGATCCGTTTCTTCTCTGTTGCGATTGCGTGGCTATTTCACGCGAGCAAAGCCGCAATGACGGCAAGGGGGAAACCAATGGACAATATTAGCCGCCGACATTTTCTTGGCACTGCTGCCGGCGTGGCAGGAACCCTCGTAGTCTTACCGCCGCCGGCACGAGCGCAGACCGCTGCCTCGATGCTCACGCCCGGCGTGCCTGACGGGATTGCGACCTATGCCAACATGGCGACGTTGCCGGGCAAGAAGCCTTTGATCCAGCTTGCCGACCGGCCGCCGAACTACGAATCGCCGCTTGAATATTTCCGCACCCCGATCACACCGAACGATCAGTTCTTTGTCCGCTATCACCTTTCCGACATCCCGGAAGTGAATGTCGCAGGCTACAAGATCAAGGTCGATGGCGACGGCGCCAGCAGTTCCCTCGAGCTGACGCTCGACGATCTCAAGAAGATGCCGGCGGTCGAGATTGCCGCGGTCAACCAGTGCTCCGGCAACCGTCGCGGTCTGTCGACACCGCACGTCCCCGGCGTGGAGTGGGGCTACGGTGCCATGGGATGTGCCCGATGGAAGGGGCCGCGGCTGAAGGACGTCCTCGATAAGGTCGGCGTCAAGAAGGAGTGCATCGAGATCGCGATGAACGGCGCCGACGGGCCGGCGTTCGACAAGACTCCGGACTTCATCAAGAGCATCCCGATCTGGCGCGCGATGAACGAGGCGACCATCATCGCCTATGAGATGAACGGGCAACCGCTGCCGCATTTTAACGGCTTCCCGGCGCGGCTCGTCGTCCCGGGCTGGACGGGCACCTATTGGACGAAGCATCTCACCCATATCGAGGCGCGGACGCAACCGCAGGGCGGCTTCTGGATGAAGCCCGCCTATCGTATCCCGGTCGGCGAATTTCCCGTTCGCGACCGCTTCATCACCCAGGAAGATGCGACATCGACGCCGATCACCGAGATCGTCGTCAACTCGCTGATCACGAGCCACCGCGACGGCGCAAGGATAAAGCCCGGTAAGCTGACGGTTTCCGGCTTGGCGTGGGATGGCGGCTATGGCATCCGCACGGTCGACGTCTCGACCAATGGCGGCAAGACATGGTCGGCGGCGAATCTTGGGGACGACCTCGGCAAATACGCCTTCCGGCCATGGAGCTTCGAGTTGGATGCCAAACGCGGCAAAAATTCCGTGATGGTCAACGCCATCAACATGATCGGTCAGACGCAGACGTCCAAGTTGCTGTTCAACGGGGCCGGCTACCACAATAACGTGATGCAGAGCATCACGCTGAACGCCTAAGGGGGACAAGACATGCGAACGATCGTCATTGCATTCGTTGCCGCACTCCTCGCCGGAACCGCCTATGCCGACGAGCAGGTCATCAAGCTCAAGCCGGGGCCCGGCCTCGAAACGGTGGCGGGCAACTGCGCTGCCTGTCACAGCCTTGCCTACATCCCGATGAACTCGGTCTATCTCAATGCGGCGGGCTGGAACGCTGAGGTCACCAAGATGATCAAGGCGTTCGGCGCCCCGATCGATGACGCCGACGCCAAGGTGATCGCCGACTACCTGAAGAAGAACTACGGCTCCTGAACCTGCCTCGGGCTCCGCGAACACGAGGTCCCGTCGTTCGCGCCCGGGTAACTGTCTCAGTCAGTTCGACCGTCTTGCCGGCCCGGCACCGATACGTTCGTGTCCGGCTGGACGCATGACGGCATCTCAAGAGGGAAACGATGAAGTCACTCAGCCAGATCGCCGCAACGATCATCCTCCTTATGACCGGTATCACATTTGCATCCGGCGCCTACGCCGCGGAATCCGGCAAGCCGCACCGCATCGCCGTCCAGGTCGACCAAAGCGACCCGGCACTCATGAACCTCGTTCTCAACAACGTCTCGAACGTGCTGGAGCACTACCACGGCAAGAACGAGGACGTGCAGATCGAAGTTGTCGCTTACGGGCCGGGTTTGAACATGCTTCGGGAGGACAAATCGCCGGTGAAGGAGCGGATCAAGCGCATCGCAGAAGGCAGCTTCCCATCGAAGGTGAGCTTTTCAGCCTGCGGCAACACCATGCAGGTCATGGAGAAGGCTGAAGGTCATCCGGTACCGATCATCACGCAGGCATCGGTCGTCCCCGCAGGGGTCGTGCGCTTGAGTGAACTGCAGGAGCAAGGATGGAGCTACATCCGTCCATAAGCTTTGTCGTTGCCTTTTCATGAATGGCCAGCGCATCGCGCGATAACGCGTGCGCATTGGCACGAGTGGCAGGCACAAGTGATTCGTTCGTCTCCAAGCACATTTTCACAGCGATCGGTTGGTCGCTTTGAACAGCTTGGCGCAGGCGCAAGCGGCCGCTCCCGTCTGACCAAACCGGACATACGGCCCCGACGAGGGGGCCTATAAGGTCGCGGCGGCTATTGATAAGCTCTCGTCCTCGCTTCTTGCCACGGTCAGCCTCCTCATTTCACACTTGTCGAACGCCGACCAAGAGACCGCCGAGTCTCGAGCAGATTTTCTCGGATTTCGGTGTCCTCTATGCATGAAAAGGTTTCATCAGCTGGCTGTTTGGCGTAAGCGCGCCGGGGGCGATCATTCTCGCGGTCAACTCCAACGGTGGCCTCTCGCAGAACGAAATCGCCTCCTGGATCCTCGCTGTCTTTTTCATCAACGGCCTGATCACGATCCTCCTGAGCCGGCTCTACTGCCAGCCTCTAGTCATGTTGTGGACAATTGCCGGCGCGGTTCTGGTCGGCTGATCATTGACCCATGGCATTCCCCGCGGTTGTCGGCGCCGATTATGGAACCGCCGCTTCGATACTGGTGTCGGCGCACGCCGTTGTAGGCCTCGCCCTCGCGGGTAAGAATTTCGTGGATCGTGCCGGTACCGAACAGCGAACCGTTCGTTGACCGGACGTCGTGTTCGTTCAGCCACTTGGCAATCTTTTTTGGTCCCCAAGGGGGCGGAGTTTCCGTCGCCGTTCCTGGCCAGGTCGAAGGCACGAAACATGCACTCGGCTCGACTCCAAGTCAGTGGCGGCCTTATTCGCCTATCCGGACGACCTTACACAAAACAGGGAACGCCATGACGCGACCGATTGGTGGCTGCCTCCAAACCGACCGGAGCCCACCGGCGGTTAACACTCGTTCAGAACGGCCAAATGTACCGGTAGGCTTGGTGCTGGCACTTCTGCAACTTGTCTAAATCTCGATTTGCCGCCCGACTTCCACGAACTGTTCCGGAGGAATGTTGAACAGATCCACGGTCCGCACCGAATTTCGGAACATCAAAGTGAACAGGCGCAGGCTTGCGCGCACCAAGCAGTGGCGCGTTTTTGGAGCTAACCACGGCGTCCCGAGAACCGAAATAGATCGCGTCTTCGAGATTAATCGGACACCCGCGTGCTTTGAGCCCTTCGAGGGCGCTCAAGTACCGATATCGCCGGCGTGATAATTCCATCGCCATAGATCAGCGCCGCTCCAAACAGCCCCATGACAATGAGGAAGCGCCGACCCTCGGACCAGTTGGCGTCAGTCATTGACATTAGCGCCAGGATGCCGCCTTCGCCGTGATTGTCGGCGCGCATCACGAATTGGCAATATTTGACGGAAATGGTGATGATCAGGGTCCAGAAGATCAGCGAGAGGCTACCGAGCGCTGCCTCCCGGGAAAAATGCCCGCCGGCCGCTCGGAAGACTGCCTGCAGCGTGTACAGCGGACTGGTTCCAAGATCGCCATAGACAATTCCGAGTGCGGCGAGCGCGATCGCCGGTGTAGTCTTGCGAGCGACGCGCGCCAGCGCCGAATTGTCTGCGTGAACGATGTCGGCGGGCATCGATCATGGTCTCCTTGTGCCGCTGCCCGACGTTTCCCGCACAAATATTTCAGTTCGCAAGCCGCTCGCGGATCGCATGTAATTCCATTCGGCGCTTTTCCGTCGACTTGGGGTAGGTCATCTTAAGACGATCGAACGTGTCGAGGACAATCTGCGACACAATCAGCCGGGCGTTCTCCTTGTCGTCGGCGGGAACGACATACCAAGGCGAAACGCCTGTGCTTGTTGCACCGAGGCATTGCTCATAGGCCTTCATGTAATGCTTCCAGAACTTCCGCTCCTCAATGTCTGCAGGCTGAACTTCCAGTTCTTGTCCGGCTCGTCGATACGCGCCAGAAAGCGCTTTCGCTGCTCCTCCTTCGAGAGGTGGAGGAAGAACTTGATGATGCGAGTGCCGTTGGTGTGAAGGTGTTTCTCCAAATTCGCGATCGAGCGATACCGATCGTGCCAGACCTTCTTGTCGTGGTGCGGAGCGTCCGGGATCCCTTCGCTGAGCAGAATTTCGGGATGCACGCGGACGATCAGAACCTCCTCGTAATAGGATCGGTTGAAGATGCCGATCCGCCCGCGTTCCGGCAGATCGCGGGTGGTGCGCCAGAGAAAATCGTGCTGCAGTTCGGCGGCGCTGGGATGCTTGAAGCTGAACACTTGGCAGCCTTGCGGATTGACCCCGGACATCACGTGCCTGATGGCGCCGTCTTTTCCGGCCGCGTCCATCGCCTGAAAAATCAACAGCACGGCATGGCGATTGGACGCGTAGAGAAGCTGCTGTTGCGAGCTTAGTTGCGCGACGTGTTCTTCCAGAAGTCTTTTGATATTGCTCCTTCGACTTGTACACGGGATCGACCGTCGTCGGCCACTTTTTCAGGTCGACCTCGTCTCTTTCTCGTACGCGAAAATCCTTTGAATTGATCTTCATTTTCATCCTTTCCTCGGTGCAGGCGCATGCGCCGCGTCTTGCTATTTGGGGTCTGAACCTTCCCGGATCGCTCGCTCCCATGTGACCCTGAAGCCGGACCGAATCCCGGCTGAAATAACGTGCCCGACGTGCTTATTCTTTGAGGCGATGAGGCGCCGCTCTAGGCGATCCCGAGACGGGCGAATACGGGAACCTTCACCATGTCCAAGACAAATGCGAAGACGACTGCCGCGGCAAGCGTGCCGCCGATTACCACAGCCGGCAAAGGCGTCATGGCGATTCCGCCGACGGCCAATATCGAGGCGATCAGAACATCGGCTACAGATGACGCGGCAAGCCATAGGCTGGGGCGAGAGCCCCACAGGTGCCGGCGCTGACGAATGGCATAGATCGTTGCCTGACTCCCGAACACCAAGGCTGTGAAGGCAAGCGTTCTTAGCTCCTCGATTCCAAGGCCCATCTCGAATTTGCCGATAGCCAGAACCGCGCTGCAGAAGGCCAGCAGACAGATACCCATGACGACGCCCGCCATCGTCAAGCTGCCAATGCGCCAGGAATTCGGCATCGGGGACGGTCGCACGTTGTCCGTCGTCAATGACATCGCCAGGAAATCGCCAGCGATCATCACAATGACCATCAGCAGCGGGGTCAGAATTGCGTGCCCCGTCATGATCAGGCCGACGATCAGGAAGAGCACCGTCACGATCTTCTTGATGATGGAGTTCAGCGTGTATGTCAGGATGCGCTGGAACGTCACTCGTCCTTCCTTGACTGCGGCAACGATACCGGCGAGCCCGGGCTCGGTCAGCACCATGCCGGCGGCTGATTTCGCGACATCGGTTGCCGTCGAGACCGCGATCCCGATCTGCGCCTGGCGCAGCGCCGGCGCGTCGTTGGCGCCGTCGCCGCACATGCCGATGGTGTGACCGCCCTTCTGGAATGCCTTGACGAGCTTGTACTTGTCCTCCGGCAGGACGCCGGCGAAGACTGCGAATTGCTCCGGACGGACGCTATCGGGGATCGATCCTGGCGGGCAGACGGCGCCATCGAGCCCCACAGCATGAGCAACAATGGCTGCCGTCGCCGGCGCGTCGCCCGTGACCATAACGGTGCGCACGCCAAGTCCGTGCAATTCGGCAACGAGCGCCGCCGAGTCCTTGCGAGGCGGATCGCTGAGCGCGATGAGCCCGGCCAGCTTCATCGCATTCGGCGGTCCGGCCGCGACCGCCAGCACCCTGAAGCCTTTCCCTTCGAGTTCCTCTGATGCGGCTGTCGCGGTCGGCGACGGCTGGGTGAGGCCGATGACCGCTGCGAAGGCGCCTTTCACGACACGTTGCGTCCCGTCGCTCGGGTCCTGCACCGTCGCTTCGGACATCTTCGTCCCCGGATCGAACGGCACGAATTTGATGATCTTTGGCGCGTCGGAGACTGCCTTGCCCAAAGCGGCAGATCGAATGGCTCCATCTACCGGGTCCTGCCCGCCATCCGAACTGGCCAGCGCAGCCAGCGCCAGAACGTGCGCCTCGTCGAATCCGGGCATGGGGCGAACGGTCGTCACCGTCAACGCGTTCCGGGTCAGCGTGCCTGTCTTGTCGGCGCACAAAACATACATCGTTGCCGCTTCATCGACCGCGGAGAGGCGGGTCGGAAGGACGCCGAGCTTTGCTAACGCCCGAGCGCCGAGCGCCGATGCGAGGGTGAAGGTGGCCGGCAGCGCCACCGGGATCGATGCGAGGACCGCCGTCAGGACGAGGGGAATGATTTCATCAAGCGGCATCTTGAGAAACCAGGCGTAGGTCACGAGCAGCAGGATGACGATGCCGTTGAACGCAGCGAGATTGCGCACCACGCGCAATACCGCCTTCTGCTGCGAACTTACGACATGGGCGGTGCGGACGAGCTCCGCGGTGCGGCCGAACTTGGTGCGCGCTCCGGTCGCTGTGACCTCAGCCACCGCCTCGCCGCGCCGCACCAGCGCCCCTGCATAGGTCTGGACACCCGCGCCGGCTTCGATGGGAACCGATTCCCCGGTGAGCATGGATTGGTCGAGCAGGACTTCTCCCCCGGTAAGGTGCACATCTGCGGCGACCACGGCGCCGAGTGAAAGCTTCACCACGTCGCCCGGCACCAGTTCGACAGCGGGTACGGTTTTCCATGCGCCGTCGCGCCGCACAGATGCGTTCAGCGCGAGCCGCGACTTCAGCGCCGCAAGGGTCGCCTGCGCACGGCTCTCCTGGAACAGCCCGAGTGCAGCATTGAATATCAGGAGAGCGGCAATGATCGCGGCCTCGACATATTTTCCCAGCACCAGTTCGAGCAGGATCGCGGCCTCGAGCATCCACGGAACCGGCGCCCAGAACTTCTCGATCGCCATCCGCAGTGGATGCATGCTCGTATCCGGCATCGCGTTTGGGCCGAGCGCTTCCAGCAGACGGCGCGCTTCATCGCTCGTCAGGCCGTTCTGTGGGCTCACATCGGCAGTGATTGCCGACTTAGCCTTCGAGCCTGGCCTGGACTCTTGAAGCTTGGAGGAGACGGCGCTGGATTCCATAATCGGTATTCCTTGGTCTTCGTCGCGCCCCGGTATGCAGACTTCTTCCCTTGCCAAAGGCCGGCTAAGGCCGAACGAGCGCCAACGTGTGCTGCGCGATCATCAGTTCCTCGTCCGTCGGAATGACCCACATGGAGACCTGACTGTCCGCGGTGGATGCGAAGTTACCGAAAAGCGCCGTCGAGCCCTTCGGAAAGTTGGGCCAATCAAGGCCGAACGGGATCGTTGCCGGCGCCGATTGCGACTTTAGCTCAAGTGCCATCGTGATCTCCTACCGCGTTCACCCTCTTGCGATGCGGATAGTCGTCATTGATCGCCGCGACAGCGGTTTTTAGAGGTCTGCAACCGACGATACTGGGGATGGAAGCCACGATTGATTTGATTACCATCCGGATCAAAGCCGGACTTCGACCGAGATTGGCCGTAACGCCACCGCCTGTCAGATTCGCCGAACAAAACATTGTACCACGGCTCTTTGGATCGTTAATCTCCAGTTGGATTGTTAATCTCCAAACAGTGAAGTCATTTTGCCAGCTCTGCCTGTTTTACACCGGCATGCACATCAATCCGTGAGGGATTGACGGTACTGAGGATCGTCTTGGCGCGGGAAATTTCCGCTGCCGGGCCGTGTGCCATCACCAGAAAACTATCGGTTTTCACGGCAGTCTCGTATTGGATCACGCTGTCCTTCGGCACGCCAATGCTGTATAGCGCCGCACCAAGCGCACTCAGGCCACCTACTACGACCGCGTTTTCGATGCCGGCGACCGCAATGGAAGCCAGATATCCAAGCACGATAACATGCCCGACGACGGGGATGGTCATGAAGAGGCCGCCGAGAAACAATCCCCAAAAGCCACCCCAGAACGCACCACGCGTTCCCCAAAATTTGACCCGATCACCTGCGTTGTAGAAGCCGACCACTTTTTCGTCAGTGTGATATCCCTTGCCGACAATGCTGAGATTTTTCATCGCAAAGCCAGCAGCGGTCAACTTTTTCACGGCTATTTCCGCCGCAGGGTGATCAGCGAAGACGGCGATGACTGAGTCAATGTTATTCATTTGCTTGTCCTTCATGATACGCGGCGCATGTCAATGTACTTCGTACTTCGCATCGCGCGCTCAGGGTTTAAGTTCTCCAACGTTGATCTGTCGCACATCAATCTGGAGGCATCAGAGCAACAAGGGGTAGTGTAGGTGTACTGCGTTCGACGCCTTTCGTTCCGGAGCGTGAGAAAGATATTGTAGCTGCAAGTCAAGCTGCGTGATGACTATGAGAAAGCGATTGCTCATCCGATCAGCGCTCTGGTCCAACAATTCCAGAATGGTCTCTTGAAGACCCTCTACGCGCTACGCGCAACGGTGCCTCCATCGCTTGCATTTCAAAGCGACAAGTGGCCTTAGCTTTAATGGTATGCTGCCGCACCTTTCTGGCGAATGGCCAGCGAATTACATTTTGGTTACATATTGCGCGTTGTCTTATTGGCCCAGCCAGTTGTGTTTCGTCATGGCGTCTGTTTGAGCCAAAGCCTATCCCATATCGTGAAATGGAATCCTTTGCCGACTACGGTCATAAGTGCCGAGCGTCGAAGACGTTAAGCATTTCAATCGCCTGACGCCCAGAAAAATGCCGAATGTGCAGCAGGCAAAGCCGATTTTAAAAGCGAGGCGTTGACCAATAGTCTGGTGCAGCCAGGCCTCACGCTCGGCCACGCGAACGATGTCGCCAGGCGGCAAAGGTGTTGCGGTAGTTAGAGTCGATCCGGATGGACCCGCCGCCGAGCCGGGCGCCAAGACCGGCGACGTGATTGCGGATATCGGCGGGAGAGACAGTCGCGAGTATTGCCGATGTGGAAAAGCGGTTACCGAAGTGCGAACGCAACGTGAGCACGCCATTCAGCCGCGTCAAGCACCGGTCATTTGGAGGCCCCCGCTTTCGGCGCATAGCCTTCGATCGCGGTGCAAAAGACATGATCCCACAATGCCGTCGTCACGCCGAAATTGCCATGGGACAAGTGGCGATGGCGCGCGTGGCGCAACCGCGCCCGATAAAGATAGGAACCACGGCGCAGTCGGCAATGGTGCGTCGCATAGTGGACGAAGACATAGCAAAGGTAGCCGGTGACGAGGACCGCCGTCGCCGCAGTGCCTGAGTTAATTCCAAGAGCAGCCCATGATGGAATTGCAACCGCCATCAGGCCAATTAGCGCGCTCGCCCAAGCGGGTGTGCCAATCAGTTCAACCGGAGAAAGATGGTGGCGCTTGTGTATCCGCGAAAGAATCGGCGCGTGATGGAACATGACCCGGTGCACCAGATATTCGATCAATGTCCAGGCCACCAGTCCAGTACCGTAGACGATGGCCCAGATCGCGGGCTGTGGCGGGTTCGAACTTCGGAACACGAGCAGCGTGGCGACGAGAACCAGCGGTGGGAAAAGCATGAACTCGGAAAAATAGCCAAATTTGCTCATTTTCATGACAAATAACCTATGGGCCTTAACCGCTCAGTATCGGCGACGAAAACCTGCTGCTAGGCGCCGCCGCATCCGGTGCGCGACAGCCGTTGCCGCCTGATAGGGCCAATCATCGCCCAATTGACCGACGCATTCGCCTAACACTGGCTCCTTGCCTCCGATGTAAATCTTTCGGGCGAGGCCTAGTGTCTCCCGAGGGCGCGGCAGGCGTCGCCGTGGTGCGGGCGGTTCTGACGGGGCCCGACGAGAATATCCAGAAGATCGAGGTGCTGTTACTTGAGGCGGTTGCCTGTGCGTGCCGCCACATTCGCAGCTCTCCCTGCGAATTGACAATCTGGTCCTTGCAGAATCTACCAATGCTCTTGCCCTCGCCAATCTTGGCGTGAAACAATTTCGGATCGAATGGTAGTCCGCACTTGATGGCCATGACGACCCTGTCACGGAGACTTAGAGAAGCTTGACCGTCTGCCGGTCGGAGTTTAGGCGATTGGCAACGCTGCTTCCCGAGTGAATTGACATCGAATGTAGTCGGGACTGTGAAGCAATAACGGCTGAACCCACGGAAATGGCAGGCCTAACCGAAAATTAATTTCCGGCGAAATCGCCGCTCGTGACGCTGCCTGCCTCGCGTAAACCATTTGCCATTCAGAGCCTTGTGATGCGAAATCGACGGGGTTCACAATCGGGCGTCAATTCCCGCCGCAGCCTTTAGCTCCCTGAGCATCATTGCCCAGTAACGACCGAGCGCGAGACGTTCGATCAGAACGGTATGATGGCGGCCCGAAGTCATTGTTCGGCAGCCGACTGCCTCGCTGGTTCGCGAAATTTTTGTCGCTCAGCAATCTGCTCGTCCGTCAGCCGTGCATCATAGATCGAGCGAGGCTCGATCGCTCGCGAAATCAGTGTTGCAATCACCACCGCCAGCATCAAGGGCACGATAAATGACCGGTCCTGACCCGTCAGCTCCATAATCAACACCACCGAGGAAATGGGTCCTTGCGTGGTTGCAGCCAGCACGGAGCCGGCGCCAATCACTGCAGCCAATGCGGGCTGCACGCCGGGCAAGAGGAAAGCACAGACATGGCCAAGAATGGCGCCGAGCATCGCTCCCAGGGCCAATGAGGGTGTGAACAAGCCGCCGGGAACGCCGCTTCCAAGACACAGAATCGTCGCGAGCGGTTTAAGAATTAGCAGAGCTGCCAGAAGCGCGAACGGAAGCTGGTCGGAAAATGCCAACTGAGTGATGTCTTTGCCGTTTCCGAGCAGTTGAGGAAAGGGGATCGAGACTAGCCCGAGCAGCCCAAGCGCCAATACGGGAGCAACCAACCGCCACCAGCCGCTCGGCCGGTTTTGATCACCCCACGCGACCATTCGTACAAATCCCACCGATACCAATCCGGCGACGGGCCCAATGAGGAAGATCGAAGCCAGATTTGACGCGGAAGTTGCGAATGGCGGGATGACATAGGTCGGCGCATTTGGCAGCACCAACCAAGCGGTTGCCGTCGCAATGACCGACGCCAGCAGCGCTGGCAATACCAGCCGCAGCGCCAGTATCCCGCGAAGCACTTCCAGGGCGAACAACGCGCCTCCCAGCGGCACGCCGTAGGCCGCGGCCATGCCCGCACCCGCGCCACAAGCGACCAGCAGCCGGCGTTGGTCTTCGGACAGGCCGCCTTTATCGGATAAAATGTTGGCGACAACGGCTCCGGCCTGCTTGGGCGCGCCTTCCCGACCAAGCGATGCGCCCATTCCGACGACGATCACCGAGAGCACCGCACTGCCCAAGGTTCGCAATGCCGGCAAGCGTCCCGCCGAGAACCAGATCGCTTCCGTGATGTCGATGCTATTGCCGCTGGTCAGCCTCACCATGATGATCTGACCGGCGCCGGTTGCCAGGCCTGCTGCAACAAGCACCAGAACATGCCGCCAGGGTGTTGCCTGGCTGGCTGCGCCCAGCAGGTCAGTGTCGGCGCCCGGCCACACGTGATGTTGCACGGCTTGCAGGATGAGCGTCAGCGCTGCGGCGCTCACGCCGGTACCGAGACCGGTGAGCACAATCGCCAGCCAAAAGCGCGCAGGCGCATTGGGGCCGGGTTTGACCGAAGTCATATGGGAGAGATCGCTTTCCATTTCGAGTCGCCAAGAGCCTTCTGTCATTTCCACCGGCGGGCCCGGAGAACACTTCGCTTCCCTGGCTCGCCTCAGCGTTGGCCATCCTCTACGATGAAGGCCGCCTGCAGCAATGATCATGGCCTAAAGTTCATGAAACCGAAACGTTTTTTCGGGTTGTCCGAAAGCTGGAGGCCCGACATAGGAGATGAAAATGTGTGCTTCTCCTTGCCAGTGCGGCAATCCTGGTGTTGCCGCAGGCAACGATGGCCCAGACCCCAAAACAATTCGCAGAATGACGACGCCAACCAGACGACTGCCAACCAGCATATGCGGATCCAACCTCAGGGCTGGAAAATCCGGCTACACGGACATTCGCGTCACGCCGGCGGCATTTGTCATTCACGCCAGGGACACCGATGGAAATCTCGTCGTCATGTCGGTCGGCCCTGACTCGTTCACCGAGGTGACCAATCTCAAGAACAACGATGGGTCCATCACCGATTCGGCCGGCAACGGCGGAACGGCCGGCACGTTCGGGTCGGTGCCAAACACAATGATGAGTTCAGTTTCAAGGTGATCGGCCTCGAGATTTACAACAATTCGAACCAGGACATCGGCCAGATCAAGGATATAGCGCTCAAAAAATGGCCGCGCGCAGGCTCACATCGTATCGGTCGGCGGCTTTCTGAGAATGGGCGAGCACTGTGTCGCCGTCAACCCGTCAGCCGTGAAGGTCAGCTACAATGGCTCGGACAAGAAGTGGAATGCGTCCATGAACCCCTCAGCGGATCGGTTGAAAGCGGCGCCCGAGTTCAAGTATGCCGGTCGCTGGGATGCAACCGAACATAACGCATGCCGCGCGAGAGCGTCGCCACGCGGTTCTCGGTGTCCCGCCGGGCGGCGAAGAGATTGCGCGCTCGCTGGCGTTTCTGCTGGCCGCGCTTTTTTATTGCGGCGTCTGGCTCTCGCTCGCGATGCTGCTTTCGATCGTGCTCCGCTCGCCCGCGACCGCGGCGCTGGTCGCTCTTGGCATCTGGCTGTCTCTGACCGTGCTTGGCCGATGTTGGCGCCCGCGCTCGCCCAAGTGATCGCGCCGCTGCATCGGGCTCTTGGCATCACGGCTGTGTCTTGACGTGCTTGACCGATGTTGGCGGCCGCGCTCGCCTAGGTGATCGCGCCGCCATATCGATCGATGAATGCAAAAGGCTCCGTAGTTGCAAAAGCGCGAGTCGCCTTCACGTACAAGTTACCTCCTGTCATCCGTTGGGCTTTCCAAACTGTAATTTGGCTATCCTTTACGGGTTATGTACATTCGGGAGCGTCGATTTCCCGAAAGTGCAGGTGACGTATGCCGTCAAACTTTCCCGGCGTTTCCTGGACTGTCAATGATTGGCATGAACTGTGGCGGTTCGGGCTGCGCCCAGGCTCCATGCCCGCTATGACGTTTGCGTTGATCTGTGTGATCCTCGCCACGGCGGTCCGAATCGAGCTGGGACGCATAAGCCCGGACAGTGCGGCGTTTGCTCCCTACTATTCAGCGACGCTCGTGGTTGCTCTCGTCGGTGGCGCAGGTGCAGGAAGCGTTGCTGCCGTGCTCGGCGGCGTGATCGCTTATTTTTTCTTCATTCTGCCGGAGGGAAGTTTTCCGCAACACGCGGCGACGCAAATCGTTAGTCTCAGTCTCTATGGGACCTCATCATTCATCATCATCTGGGCTGCAGAAAGTCGTCGGGCACTGTTGGTCAGCCTTCGGCAGGAAGAGCGCACACGACAGCTTTTGACGAACGAACTCGCTCACCGGGTGAAGAATACGCTTGCCGTCGTGCAAGCAATCATCAACTACTCGGTTTTGGATCAGCCGGAGCTCCGGGAAAATCTCGGAGCTCGTATCACAGCCTTGGCAAAGGCCAATGAAATCCTGACCAATTCGCAGACGTGCTGCGACCTCTTTGAAACAGATTCTACGGACCGAGTTGGAACCGTTTGACATCGCGAGGTTCCGGCTGGCCGGCCCCGATTTTCTTTGCCCCTCCAAGAGCTGTCGTGTTGCTGGTCCTAATCTTTCATGAACTTGCGACGAATGCGGCGAAATACGGTGCGCTTGCATCAGAGACAGGTCGAGTGCACGTTTCGTGGACCCGCATCGGTGAGCAGCTTGAGATAAAATGGACTGAGGTGGGCGCGGGCACACTGAATCCACCAACGAAAGTTGGGCTTTGGAAGCAAGCTTCTGTGTTCTGCTGCCAAGCAGTTCAACGGCTCCACCGATCTGAAGTTCGAAGAGGGCGGCCTGTCACTGCAAAATGGTCCTCAACGTACCGGAAAACGAACTATCGCCCCAAATCAGCAAGTTGGGCGGTTCGACGATCGTGCAAGAGAGTTCGTTCGAAGCAGTCCGATGACCTCGCCCGATGCGGGTACATATCGACACCGCCATGGTTGGGCGCGGTGAAATTGAAATTAGGATCATGCCATGTTTGAAATCACGATTTGGGGCGTTGGCCATTATGATGGCGTCCGGTATAATTCTGGATTTCGAATTCGTTGAATCGGACAGCGAAACCTACAGATCGTGATGGCACCCCATTTGCGAAAACATTTTGGCACTGTTCTTTCTCACCACATCGACGAACGGCATGTTCTCGTGGTGAGCACCCCCCTAGTATCCGGAATCGAGAGCTAGATGTGAGCTTTCAGGAGGTTGTCCATTCGGCCCCGACCGGGAACGCTGAAGTCGCCAAACCACCAGGAATTGCGGAGAACCGAATGGACACCCACAAGAATGCCTCTCTGCGCCCAAAGGTCGAGAGGCCATGGTGCGAAGTGTGGTTGAGGGCGGGTTGAGCAAAGCCGCGGCGGCGCGCCAGTTCAACACCACGCCGAAGACCGTCGCCAAATGGGTCGAACGTTTCCGCGCCGAAGGCATCGATGGTTTGCGAGATCGCCTCGTCAGACCTCTTATTCGCTGCCAAGCCAAACAGCGTCTGCCGCGTGTACTGCCGTCGAGGCTTTGCGCCGGCAGCGCTACACAGGCAAGCAGATTGCCGCAGAGGTCGGCGTGTCTCCGGCGACCGTCAGCCGGATCTTGCGGCGGCTCGGCCTCAACAGGCTCTCGGCGCGAGCCGGCCGAACCGGTGCGCCGCTACGACGCGAGCACTCCCGGCGAGATCATCCACATCGATATCAAAAAGCTCGGCCGTTTCGAGCAAATCGGCCACCGCATCACCGGTGATCGCAAGGGCCAAAGCAACAGCCGTGGGGTCGGCTGGGAATATCTGCATCTGGCGATCGACGACCACTCGCGCGTCGCTTACTCGGAAATCCTGCCCGACGAAAAACGTGCGCTCCTGCCTGCGCTTTCTCTGTCAACGCGTTGCGCTTCTTCGGGGCCATGGCGTCAAGGTCCAGCGCGTCATGACCGACAACGGACGTCAGCTTCCGATCCCGTCGCTACGCCAAGGCATTGCGCTTGCTCAAAATCAAGCACCTGCGCACCAAACCCTACACGCCAAAAACCAATGGCAAGGCCGAGCGCTTCGTCCAAACCTCGTTGCGCGAATGGGCCTACGCCCAAGCTTACCTCACCTCAGATCACCGCGCCCAGCACCTGCACCGCTGGCTGCATCGATATAACTGGCATCGGCCGCACAGCAGTCTAAAATCCAAACCACCCATCAGCCGCCCGGTGGCGCAGGACAACCTGTTGAGGCTCCACAGGAGAGTGCAGTAACGATCTTACAAGCGCAGTTCAAAGGCTCATATTGTTCCCGTCAACTCTCGCCAGCGCAAGTTGAAGCGGCGGCGTAGCGGCGCAATGCATACGCTCCGTAAGCAGGCCGACCATCGGCGGCCCTTCCCATCAACCGCAATGAGGTGACTTCGTCGCGGTCCAAAAGACGCTGGCATGCGCGGGGCCCATCACGCCGAGCATCGAGAACCCTCAGCGTACCAGCGTTTGTCGCCCATCGCCTGTTCCAATGCGCTAAAGTACGTCGCCTGCGATTAACGGCTGGCGGCTTCCCGTGGCGGGGTCCGGGACATCGTCCAGAGTTCGATAGCAGCCAGTGCAGCCACGATGATGCCTATTGCCATATCCACGCGCATCACCGTGGTTCCATCGAACTTCAAGGCCCACGGCGAGACGATGAGCCACAAACCGACGATCAGGTTGAGCCATTCTTCCCAGACGGTGAAAGCCGCGAGCGCTGCGATCGAAAGCACGACAATGACGACGCCGCTGACGAACGCATTCTGCGATTGTACCCCGGCGGGGAAGCTAAAGAGCCAAGGGGAGATGAACAGGATGCCGCCCAGAATTAGGTTTCCGACATCGCAGAGTTTGGCGTTAATCCACTGGTTCATGGTGTCCTCCATCGAAAGACACCGGCCGTCGCCACCGCCAGCCGGTGGATCTCGAGAAACGCAAAACGGGGAGCGAAGTTCCCGAGCTGAAATCAAATTTCTCGCCAACGGATGGTAAATTTTCGAGTGCGCGAGCTTGATGCCATTCCCAGCAGCATCGCAAATATCCGATGACTGATAATCTTTAGCGCTAGGCCGCATGCGGTGCGGGCGAAAGTCTCTCGATAGCCGCCAGCGCCGCCACGACGATGCCTATTGCCATGTCGACGCGCATCGCCGTGGTTCCCTCGAATTTCAAGACCCAGGGCGAGACAATCAGCCAGAGTCCGGCGATTAGATTGAGCCATTCCTCCCAGACTGCGAAGGCTGCGAGGGCGGCGATCGATAGTATTGCAATGACGATACCGGAAACGATCGCGTTCTGCGATTCCACCCCGCCTGGAAGGTTGAACAACCAAGGCGAGGAAAGCAGGATGCCGCCTAAAATCAGGTTTCCGACATCGCAGAGTTTGGCGTTAGTCCACTGGTTCATGGTGTCCTCCATCGAAAGACACCAGCCGTCGCCACCGCCAGCTGGTGGATTTCGAGCAACGCAACACGGGGAACGAAGTTCCGAGCTGAAATCGGATTTCTTGCCAGCGGATGGCAAATCTTCGAGTGTGCGAGCTTGCTGCCATTCCCGCCGGCATCGCGAATATCCGATGCCTGATAACCTCCAGCGCTAGGCCGCCTGCGGTGCAGGCGAAAGTCCGCGTTCCGTATCGCGCGAATGATCGGTTGCCAGCAGCAGATAAATGGCCGGTACGACGAACAGCGTGAACAGGGTTCCGATCGAAAGGCCGCAGGCGATCACGAGGCCCATGTTGAACCGCGATACCGCGCCGGCACCACTGGCGGTAATGAGGGGAACCACTCCCAGCACCATCGCTGCGGTCGTCATCAGGATCGGGCGCAGGCGAACGGCGGCGGCGCGCTCGACCGCCTCTCGCTTTGCGACGCCGCTGCGCTGAAGGTCATTGGCGAACTCCACGATCAGAATGGCGTGCTTGCTGATCAGACCCATCAGGGTAACCAGCCCGACGTCGGTGTAAATGTTCAGCGACGCACCTCCCAGACCGACGCTGATGAAGATCAGGGCGCCGGCAATCGACATCGGCACCGACACCAGGATGATGCAGGGATCGCGGAAGCTCTCGAACAGGGCGGCCAGAGACAGGAAAATGATCACCAGCGCAAAGCCGAAGGTCACGACGAAGCCGCTGGATTCCTGCACATATTGCCGCGACAGGCCGCCATACCCGATCGTGTATCCTGGCGGCAGAACTTTGGCGCTGAGGTTTTTCAGGAAGTCGAGCGCCGCGGCCTGAGCGACGCCGGGCGTCGCCACTCCCTGGATCGTGGCGCTGTTGAGTTGCTGAAAGTGATTGAGCGATTCCGGCAGAGTTTTGGTTGTGATATGGGCGACCGTCGAGAGCGGAACCGGAACGCCATTGACGTTGGCGATGTAATAATTGAGCAGCTGATCCGTGTTCAGGCGAAAGCGCTGCTGCACCTGCGGGATCACCTTGTAGGAACGCTGATCGAGGCTGAAATAATTGACATAGCCGCCGCCGAGCATCGAAGCCAATGCGCTGCCGATGTCGCTCATTTTGAGGCCGAGCTCCGCGGCCTTGGCGCGATCGATCTCGACCACAGATTCCGGGCTGTCGATCTTGAGGTCGGAATCGAGGAAGATGAACATTCCGCTTTTGACGGCCTCCTGCAGGAACTGCTGCGCCACCTTGTTGATCTGGTCGAAGGAATCGGTCGATGCGATGACGAACTGCACCGGCAATCCCTGGCTGCCGGGCAAAGGCGGCAGCTGGAATGCCGCGGTGCGCACGCCGGCGACCTCGTTCAGTTTTTGCTGCAGCACCGGCTGAAGTTCGTTGCTGGTCTTGCTGCGCTCGTCCCAGGGTTTCAGCACCATGCCGGCGATTGACTGCCCCGGCGCATCGATCTGGAATACGTGCGCGGTTTGCGGGAAGCTCGCAACGACTTTGTAAATCTGCCGGGCATACAGCAGCTTTTGCTGCAGCGTCGCGTCGGGGGCCGGAGTGGACGACGCAATGACGACGCCCTGGTCTTCCTGCGGCGCCAGTTCGCTGTTGGCGCCGCTGTACAGGAAATAGATGCTGGACAATACCAGCAGCGTGAAGACCACGGTGACGGGCAGATAATCGAGGCTGTTGTGCAGCCGTCTCTGGTAGCGGCTATGCAGCAATTCAAAACGGCGATCGATGAACGCGCTGAACCGGTCCGACCACCCGCCGGAGCCGCCGCCGTGCGCCTTCAGCAGCCGCGAACCCATCATCGGCGACAACGTCAAGGCCACCACGGCCGATATCGTGACTGCGGCGACGAGCGTGAAAGCGAACTCGGTGAACAGCGCGCCGGTCAATCCACCCTGGAACGCGACCGGGACGTAGACCGCGATCAGGACGACCGTCATCGCGATGATCGGCCGCCCAAGCTCGCGCGCAGCCTGGATCGCCGCCGATATCGGCGGCTGGCCTTCCCTGAGGTGCCGGTTGACGTTCTCCACGACGATGATGGCGTCGTCCACCACCAGCCCGATCGCGAGCACTAGCGCCAGTAAGGTCAGCAGATTGATGGAATAGCCGAGCGCGAGCATGACCGTGAACGCGCCGATCAGCGAGAGCGGAATGGCGACCATCGGAATGACCACCGACCTGAGCGATCCCAGAAACAGGAACACCACCACATTGACGATCACGAGCGCCTCGATCAGCGTTTTGACGACGTCGTGGATCGCGCTGTTAACGAAATTGGTCGAATCGTAGACGATCGCGCCATGCAATCCGTTTGGCAGCTGGGCATGAATTTCAGGAAAGATCTTGTGTATGCCCGCGATCACATGCAGCAGGTTGGCGGTCGGGGCGATTTGAATGCCGATATAGACCGCCGGTTTGCCGTCGAACGCCACCTCGGTCTCGTAGGTGTCGGCGCCCAGCGTGACGTTGGCGACGTCCTTGAGCCTGACGATGGCGCCGTTGACATGCTTGATGATGAGGTTGGCGAATTCCTTTTCCGTATGCAGCCCCGTCGATGCCGTAAGATTGACCTGCACCATCTGGCCCTTGGTGGTCCCGAGGCCCGATATGAAGTCGTTTTGCGCGAGCGCCGTGCTGACGTCTGTGGCGGTCAGGCCATAGGCGGCGAGCTTGGTGGGATCGAGCCAGGCACGTAAGGCAAAGTTCTGGCCCCCCAGGATTTCTGCGGTTTGTACGCCGGGTACCGCCTGCAGTTTTGGCTGCACCACGCGGGTGAGATAGTCGGTGATCTTGTTCCGGCTCAGCACGCTGCTGTCGAAGCCCAGATACATCGCGTCGATGGTTTGCCCGACCTTGACCGTCAGGACCGGCCGCTGCGACCCGGACGGAAGCTGGTTCAGAACCGAGCTAACCTTGGTATTGATTTCGGTCAAAGCCTTGTCGGCATCGTAATTGAGCCTGAGATAGACGGTGATGACGCTTACCCCGCTCTGGCTGGCCGAGGTCATGTAGTCGATGCCGTTGGCCTGGGCGATGGCGTTTTCCAGCGGCGTGGTGATGAACCCGGCAATGACGTCGGGATCGGCGCCGTAATAGGTCGTCGTCACGGTGACGACCGCGTTCTGGGTCCGGGGATATTGCAAGACCGGCAGCGACCCCATTGCGCGGAGGCCAAGCGCAAGGATCATCAGGCTGACGACCGTTGCCAGGACCGGCCGGCGAATGAAGATGTCGGTGAAATTCATCGCGTTAAGCCGATTAATCTTCGACCGGGGTCGGATTTGGATTGTCGGAAGGTTCGACCGTGTTGTTGATCGTGACGGGCGCGCCGTTGTGGACCTTCACCTGACCGGCGCTCACCACCGTATCCCCATCCTTGACGCCCGTGAGGATGGCGACCTGGTCGCCGCGGGTCGGACCGGTCGTGACGAAGGTCTGCTGGGCGATGCCTTGCGGCTTGCCTCCGTTCGTCGTTTGACTGGTGACCAGGTAGACGATGTCGCCGTACGAATTATAGGCAACCGCAGTGTTAGGCAGCGTGATGTAGTTTTGCGGCTCCCCGACTTCGATATCGACGGTCGCGAACATTCCGGGCAGCAGCCGGTCCTCCCGGTTCTTCAGCGTCGCGCGCACCTGCACATTGCGCGTGGCGGTATCGACCAGGGAATTGATGGACGTCACTTTGCCATCGAAGGTGACGCCGGGATACGCGTCGACCTTTGCCGCCACCGCCTGTCCCACCTTGATCTTGGCAAGGGATTTCTGCGGCAGGTAGAAATCGACGAAGATCGGATCGAGCTGCTGCAGCGTCACAACCGGCGCTCCGGCCGCGATGTACTGACCCTGATCGACTTGGCGGATGCCGAGGCGGCCGGAAAATGGCGCCTTGATGGATTTGTAGTGGACCAGCGCCTGCTGCTGGGCGACCTCGGCCTGATCGCTTTTCAGGGTGGCGAGGTCGGTATCGGCGGTTTGCTGGGCGACCGCGTTGGTACTCACAAGTTTCCGGTCGCGATCGTAGTTGAGTTGCGCCAGCGCAGCGGTGGCCTTCAGCGCATCCAGATGTGCGATGTCATCGGCGGCGTTCAGTTCGATCAGCAGATCGTCTTTCTTCACGTCGGTGCCGGACTGGAAGTGGATTGCCGAGACGATACCCGAAACCTGGAAGCTGAGGTTGGCGCCGTTGACGGCGCGGGTGCTTCCGACGGCTTTGATACTGCTTTGCCAGCGCTGTGACCTGGCGACGACTGTCGATACGGTCTGTGGCGGATTGCGCAGCTTCTCCATCGCCTGCCGGATCATCTTGCCCTTGAAAGCCTCGAAGCCGAAGGCCGCGCCAAAGACCAGAGCCACCCCAAGCAGCATGATGATCATCGGTTTGATGTACTTCATCGCGCCGCCTGCTTCTGCCGGGGCGGAAACGCGGCGTTGGCGACCGTGCCGCGCAGCAGTCCAAGCGCCTCCTGCAGCGCGCGATCTTCTTTCGGGTCGGGGGGGATGAAGGTCTGGGAGCCCGTTTTTTCTGGGCCGCTGGATTTCAGATGGCCGCGCAACCCGGCTTCGCTGAAGGGATGTTGCAGCGCAAGCGCCGCCTCTGGAACAGTCTGCAGAACCACGATATCGGGCGTCACCCCCTGCGCCTGCAGGGACCGCCCGGAAGGGGTAAAGTAGCGTCCGGTAGTGAGGCGCAGCGCCCCGTGTCCCTTGCCAAGCGGGATAATGCTTTGCACCGAGCCTTTGCCGAAGGACTGGGATCCGACCACCGTCGCCCGCTTCTGATCCTGCAGCGCGCCGGCGACAATCTCCGAAGCGGATGCCGAACCTCCGTTGATCAGCACAATGAGCGGGCTGCCCTTGGTGAGGTCCCCGCTGGTCGCGTCGAACCGCTGGTACTCCTTGTCGCGTCCGCGGATCGAAACGATTTCGCCCCGCGTCAGGAATGCGTCGGAAACGGTTACCGCCTGATCCAGCAGCCCGCCGGGATTGTTTCTCAGGTCCAAGATGTAGCCCTTCAAGCGGTCTTTCGGAATTTCTCGGGAGAGGTCGGCAATTGCGTTTTTCAGTTCGCCAGTTGTCGTATCGTCGAATTGAGCGATTCTGATATATCCGATGTTGTCTCCTTCAATTCGGTCATGGACCGAATGGACGGTGATGATCCGGCGCATCAGCGTGAGATCGATCGGCGTTGTGTCGCCTTTGCGGGTCAACTCCAGCCGGACCTGGGTGCCGGGCTGTCCCCGAAGGGTTTCAACAAGCTGCGTGAGCGTCAGCCCTTCGGTGGATTTTCCGTTCACTTCAGCGATGACGTCGCCGCCTCTGATGTTGGCCTCGGCCGCCGGCGTACCGTCAATCGAAGAAACCACCTTGAACGACGCGTCGGCCTTGGTCACCACCATGCCGAGGCCGCCGAACTTGCCGCTGGTTTGCTCCTCCATGTTGCGGAAGGCTTGCTGGTCCAGGTAGGTCGAATGCGGATCCAGCCCGGACATCATGCCCTTGATGGCAGAGGCCACGAGTTTAGCGTCGCTCGGCTTGTCGACGTAGTCGGCGCGCACGATATCGAAAACCTCGCCGAACAATTTCAGCGATTTGTAGACACGAGCCGTATTGGTCGGTGGCGCGGGGGATGCGCGCGAGTGAAGAGGGAGGATCACAGTCCCGACCAGCGTTAACGCCGATCCGACTGCAGCCCCAATCAGAGAGGGGGCAAATCTGGGCATGGAAGTCGACTTCCGATCTGAGGCCGCCTTCTGCGCCTCGCCGCCAAGCCGTCGCGATTTGGACGCTAGACCCGCGCGCCGCACCAACGTGCTTTTTGGCCACTTGGTTCCTTCGACAGGTTGCTGTCAGGAGGAGGCCGCTTCACGAAGGTATGAAGACGCGGGATTGGATCAACCTTCGCGCTGCGGCGTCTCTAAGCAGAGCGAAATATTTTGCAAATCGCGAGAGCACGGATGATCGCGGGGCAAATGCGATTCCGGCGAGGCTTTAGTTTGAGGATGAGGCGGCAGTGACGACTACGTCGACGACCGGAAGGACCGGAACCAGGCGAGACTTCCTCTACATTGCGACCGGCGCAGCCGCCGCGGTGGGCACGGTGGCGGCCCTGATACCGATGATTGACCAGATGGAACCGGATGCATCGACGCTGGCAGCGGGCGGCGCGATCGAATTCGACCTCAGCAAACTTCAGCCGGGCCAGCAGGCGGTCGTTCGCTGGCGCTCGCGACCGATATTCATTGTCAATCGCCCGCCTGCGGCGATCAAAACCCTTCAAGACCCCAAACTGCTGGCGAGATTGTCGGACGCAAATTCAAGCGCACCCCAGCAGCCGCCTTATGCCGACAACTGGCATCGTTCGATCAAGCCGGAATACAGCGTGCTGGTGGGCATCTGCACCCATCTCGGATGCATTCCGATGTTTTATCCCGATCTCAGCAACAGCCTCCCCGCGGCAAACTGGTTGGGCGGCTACTTCTGTCCGTGCCACGGCTCGAAATACGATCTGGCCGGCCGCGTATTCGCCGGCGTGCCGGCTCCCTACAATCTGCCGGTGCCGCCCTATCGGCTTGTCAACGACACGACGGTCCGGATCGGCGAGAACCCGCCTGACGTGGTATGGGATTTTGCCTCGATCGCACAAATTTGACCGAGAGGTGAAATTGAGCCCGAAGCAGTTGACCGGAGAGCGGCATGGGCCGCCATTCTTACACCCGGCTCTTGCCACTCGCGCCGGCAAGCGCCCGCACACGCCCTTCGTCCATTCCCGGTTCGGCAGCGGATCCCTCTCAGGCAACGCGCCCATCATCGGGGACGTAGGCCCGATCGGCAATGTCGATGGCAGCGCGAACGCTTTGCTCCGCCAACAGCACCGGAACGCCGGATTCGCGCGCGTTCCGGATGACCCGCAACATATCGCGCACGATGAGCGGGGCCAGTCCCTGTGACGGCTCGTCAAGCAGAATCCCGCGGCACAGAAAGAAGGCGGGTTGAAATCCGAGAAGCCAAA
This sequence comes from uncultured Alphaproteobacteria bacterium, assembly GCA_963721275.1. GTDB lineage: Bacteria > Pseudomonadota > Alphaproteobacteria > Rhizobiales > Xanthobacteraceae > Bradyrhizobium. The sequence goes on from CAVRIQ010000041.1 coordinate 245,468, forward strand.
CACGACAGGATCCCCCGTACGGTTGTCCGATGCTCTACTTTTCCCCGCTGAAAGCTGTTGTCATTCTGTCGGCCGCGTGTCTCGTGATGTTGTTTGCGGTGCCTAATCTTCTGCCGGCACGGATGGTCGACAAATGGCCCCAATGGACGCAACGCCACATCGTTCTGGGACTCGATCTGCGGGGCGGCTCGCACTTATTGCTCGCGGTTGACGCCGGAGCGGTGCGCAAGGAAATGGCGGAAACGCTGCGTGACGACATCCGGCACACTTTGCAATCGGATCATATTGCGTTTACAGAGCTGGCGATTCGAAACGAAAATGTTGAACTTCAAGTAGGAGACCGGTCCGAACGGGATCGTGCCGTCGCCGCGCTGCGCCCGCTCGCAAGGGTGAACTCGGGAATTTTTGGCGCGCGCGGCCAGCAATCTGCCGACATCAGCGAGTTTGGCGACGCGGGGATTCGGCTTACCCCGGCGCCGGCCGCGGTCGCACAGCGCCTGCGCCGGGCGGTCGGACAGTCGATCGAGATCGTCGAACGCCGTGTCAATCAACTCGGCACCGTGGAGCCGCTGATCGAGCGTGAGGGTAACGACAGGATTGTCGTCGAGGTTCCCGGCCTGCAGGATCCCACCCGTTTGAAGGCGTTGTTGGGCAGAACGGCCAAGCTGACGTTTCAGCTTGTCGATCTATCGGTGCCGCCGGGTTTGGCGCAGAAGGGCGAACCGCCGCCTGGATCGGAGGTCCTTTACGACGTCAAACATACTCCGCCGATTCCGTATTTGGTTTCGAAAGAGGTGGCCGTGTCCGGCGCCGACCTGACGGACGCGGAGGCCGGCTTCGATCAACGCACCGGCCTGCCGATCGTCACCTTCCGCCTCAACGCCGAAGGCGCCCGGCGCTTCGCCCGGGTAACGCGCGAAAATGTCGGCAGGCCGTTTGCTATGGTACTTGATAACGAGGTTATTTCAGCACCCGTTATACGCGAGCCCATTGTTACCGGGTCGGGTGAGATTTCCGGCAACTTTACCGTCCAGCAGGCCAATGATCTTGCCATTCTCCTGCGCGCGGGTGCGTTGCCGGTGCCTCTCACGGTCGTAGAGGAGAGGACCGTCGGGCCAGGTCTGGGGCGAGATTCGATCCGAAGCGGCGAAATATCGGCCGCCGTCGGAGCAACATTGGTGGCCGTCTTCATGGTGGCGACGTACGGCCTGTTCGGGGTGATCGCCAATATTGCAGTTTGTGTCAACGTGGCGATGATCTTCGGCCTGCTTTCGCTGCTCGACGCGACCCTGACGCTTCCCGGTATTGCCGGCATCGTGCTCACGATCGGCATCGCGGTCGACAGCAACGTGCTGATCTATGAGCGCATCCGCGAAGAAGTGCGCAACGGACGATCGCCTGTCAACGCGATCGAGAATGGTTTCAAGCGGGCACTTGCGACGATTTTGGATTCGAATATTTCCACGCTAATAGCCGCATGCATCTTGTTTTTCGTTGGTAGCGGGCCGGTGCGCGGATTCGCGGTGACGCTTGGAGCCGGGATTGTGACCACCCTGTTCACTGCCTTCAGTCTGACGCGGCTGATCATTGCCTGGTGGGTCCGGGAATTCCGGCCGCTGCGCGTGCCCATCTGAGATCAGATAAAAAAGTGTCAATCAAAGAAATGAACCCCATGGCGTCGGGAATTCACGAGTACCGCTCACCCGTTGCATTCTTCACGGCGCTGATCTGCGGTGCCTTGGCTTTTCTTTGGATCAGTCGCGGGACGCAGTTTCATCAGCTGGCAATCGGGTTGGCGATGTCGGCGGTAACGCTGGCGCTGGCCCTGACGCTGTTCGAACTTTGCTGGCGCGCCGCCCTGTGGGTGGCCAGGTTCTTTGGATTGCATGACGGGAACTGAGCCTTGCTTAGGAGAGTTCGAAGCAGTCCAAGTAGAACATTTAGAGCCATGAATTGCTGGCTTCGGTCAAGCGGAACACGACGCCGATCGCGGTTATGCCAATTGCCGCAGCCGCCATGGGCAAAAGAACCTCAATGGAGGCGCTGGCGCTTTTGCGTCGGCCCTGCCTCATGGCAAAGTAACCCGAAATCCACGTCCGAAATGGGCGGCCAATGCTGCCTGCTCGATCTGCGGCTTGGTACCGGCGCCCGACAAGATGGATCACCGTCGGGATCGCGATGATCATGAAGACAAGCGCACTGACGATTGCAGATCGAGTTCCAGTGAGCCCCCCTTGGAAAAGAATATCCAAGCCGACACCACCAGCCAAATTGCGAGGCCAGCGAGGGCTTCATAGATGAAAGGGTGGAGTTGATCTGATTTCTGAGAGTTGTCCTGATCGAGTTTTTCATTCATGACGACCACCTCAAAAACCTGGGGACCGACGGAATGGTTGAGGTGCCTCAGGCACCGGGCAGCCATATCGGGATAGCGTTCCGGCCTATGCCGCGAGGCTTGTAATGACGTCGCAGTCGCGGGGTTGTGATTGCTCAAATGAGCAGGAGAAGCAGCGCTGCCGCCGACGCTCGTACCTAATCCGATTTGTTCATCGCTCGGCGCCCGGCTTGGAGGTCCAATCCTTAAATGGCCGATTAAGTTTGTGTTAGAATTCGAATTTGCGCTTGCGCTCCGGCATCGTCCGCATAGGTTTCAAATCGGGCTGCAGGCTCGCTTTCGTGTCTCCGGGTTGCGGGCTGATGCAGCAGGAAGGCCCCGGCCCCTCGCTGTTCCCCGATCGATGTGAGCCGGGGCTTTGTTGCGGATGCGGTAAGACAGGCAGGTCGCGGCCGATGTGACCTTTGCCCCGACGGGAAATCCCTTGCGCGTTAAGCTCGCGTCGCGTGGCACCGACGCCCCGGAGGTCGCGGTCATGCTGCGAAGAACCTGAACCGCAGGTCGAGTGTTCATGGGTGCGCCCGTTCAAACGTCGAACGCAGGAAGGTGATGACCGGGCGCAGGATCGTGAGGTCGGCGACCAGCGCGAGCATCATGGCAAGGGTGCTCAACCATCCGAACAGGCGCAGCGAGGGCAGATCTGAAAACACGGTTACGATAAGCCCGCAGGATAGCACCACGGATGTCAAAATCAGGGCTGGCCCGACCAGAATGGTGGCGCGCTGAACGCTTTCGGCGGGGCCATCGCCTGGCCTTGCTTCCTGCCGCATGCGGTTGAGAAAATGGATTGTAGCACTCAGGCCCAATCCGAACGATACGGTGAGCGCAATGACGCTGGCGAACTGTAGCCCGTCTCCGAGGACCCATAGCAGAGATCCCGAAACGACAATCGGGAAAACCGCCGGCAAAATACTGGCGAACATCACCAGAAACGAGCGAAAAGCGAGACCGATGAACGCCGCGACGAATAGCGCTTCGATCGTCAAGCCGCGATTGAGCTTTTCGATCATGCTGGCGCTGCTGCGGGCCGCGATCGCGGAAAGGCTGGTGACGGAGATGGTGTAACCGGGGTGTTGCGCCCGCACTGAATCAAGTGCGTGATCCAGCGCCGCAACGATCGGACGTATTTTGCTGGCGTCGACATCGGGGACGCGGCCGGCGATTACCACGGCATGTTGATCGGCGGATATGAAACGCCGCACCAGGTATTGCGGGAGGATATCGACATATTGCTTGAGAGTGGCCACGTCGGACCGGCCTGCCTTCTCCGCCAGCCATCGCCGCAAGGTCTCCAGCGACCAGACGTTTCCAATTCCGGGCTGGTTTTGCATGATCCTGTGCACCTCGGCGACCACTTGCAGGGTCTCCGGCGAGTAGAGCGACGCACCGGCCGGAAGCTGGATCATGGCGTTGATCGGGCTTGATCCGGTCAGCTCGGCGTCGAGCTGGCCTGCCGCGGCGACAGCCTGGCCGCGATCCGGCACCTGATCGGCGAGACGGTAGCGCGGCTGGAGCTGCGCATATACAAGTGCGAACATCCCCACGACGACAAGGCCGATCAGACTGTAAATACCCGGGTGCCGAACCATCCGGCCCGCGATCCAGCCGCAGGCGTCGCGGAGAGCTTCCACGGCGCGGTCGGTACGTCTGGCCTCGGCTGCAAATCCGGCTTCGTGTCTGATCAGCAGAATCCCGAGCAACGGCACCAGCGTCAGCACTGTCACGAGCGCGATGAGGGTTGCTATCAGACCTGCCTCGCCGAAGGACCGGATCAGATCGGACTGCGAAAATTGCAGAGCGATGAATGAAAGCCCCGCGGTTCCATGGGTCAGAACGCATGCCGGCCCAACAACCAGGAGGGCGTTGCGGAAAGCCTCGTAGGGGCTTTCGCCCGCGATCAGCCGGTCGCGCGCTGCGAATGTGAGCTGCATGCTGTCGGAAAAGCTGATGACCATGATCAGCGGTGTCATGATATTCAGGAACAGATTGAGATGAAAGCCCAACCAGCCGAGCGTGCCGAGCCCCAGCAGGATGGCTATCAGCGGCGGTCCCGCAGCGATCACCATGAACGACGCCCGCCTGAAGAACAGGATTGCGATGAGGCATCCCGCCGCAAAGCCGACGGCGTTGTAGATCACCCGGTCACGCTCCACGGCATTGCGGATTTCGAGTTGCATGATGGGGACGCCGGTGAGACTTGCGTTGAGGCCGGTTCCTGCCAGATCGGCGTCCACCGTCTTGTGAACGTCGTGAACGATGCGGCTCAGGCGGCTGCTCTTTACCGCATCTGGATCGAGGGCGAGCACGATCAGCGTCAGTTTGCCGTCGTTCGAAAGCAGTTTGCCGCGAATAATCTCGTTGGACGTGATGTGCCCGACGAGTTGCCGATAAGCGGCGCCGCGCGGGAGATCGTCGGGAACCAGGGGTGCCGGGAGGCCTCCGTTCTCAGGGGGTTGGCGCGCCGAAAACATGGAAATGATGCCGCGCGTCCCCCCGATCAGCTGCAGATCTATAACGAGATTGCGAAGCTTCCCGATCGAGGAACGCTCTAGCAACGTCTTGCCGTCGACAACGATCAGGACGTCGAATTGGCTTGACGGGAAGAGATGCGATTCCCGCGCGTACAGCTTATACTCAGGCGTCTCAGACCGGAATAGCTGACTAAGGGAGTTGTCGATCTTGATCCGCGCGACACCGAAACCGGCCGCGATTCCCAGTACGACTGCGAGCACGCCGACGACCGCCGGAAATCGCAGGGACACGAGACCAATTCGCTCGATGCCGAGCGCCAGATCATGGCGGTGGGGAGAGAGGGATTTCCACCATCGCCGCAATCCATTCTCGGTCGCTCTGCGCGGTTCGCCGGCAGCCATGGGCTCTCTCCATAGGGATAGGGCGACGACCGGTTGTCGAGACCCGACGCGGAGTCCGGTCGGCTACGGTTCGGTCCAATCGAGCGAAACTACAAACATATGACCGGTGAATTGTTTGCGGTCTCTCGGCGCCACCGGTTGCCAGGGAGCGCCAGGAGTCCGGCGACTCTCCAACAGGGTACCCGTAAAGCAAACGCGTTGGTCCATCAGTCGATCTTCTCGGCCGGCTTGGTCTCTGTGTCAGCCGGATTCTCGTCCTCCGACATGGCTCTGCGGAATGTCTTGATACCTCGAGCCACATCGCCCATCAGGTCTGAAACCTTGCCGCGCCCGAACAACAGCAGCACTACGATGATGACGATTATCCAGTGCCATATGCTAAAAGCATCCACTGGCAAATCCTCCGCAGCAGCGGGCCTGCCACCCGCCTATCGTCGCTCCTGAAGTTGGAAATAGATCTTAAACCCGGAAAAACAACCTGCTGGCCTCTCCAGTGTCCATTGGCCCGGTATCGCGCTGATGAGCATTTCGATCCGCATCGCCATCGGAGCTTGCTGAGAGAGGACCCGGGTGCATCGCCGGCTTGAACCTGCTTGAACCCCGTGATCAACCATGCAACCGACGCCCGGCAGCCACCCAGCTTCGCTTGTCGTTTCATTACACAGGTTTCACGAAACCAGGACCGGATCACCGCGTTTTGCCGTTAAGGAGGCCGGGTGCATGTCGCAAGCGAGCACCTCGTCGGCATCTTCCGTAGTCCTCAGCCGAAGAGATTTGATCAGAGGACTGACGGCCGCTGCCGTGCTGGGCAGTGGTACGGTATCCGGCGCGCACGCTGCTGCGAGCCCGGATTCCGAAGCGGCGGCATGGACGCACGGCATCTCGCTTCTCGGCAATCTCAAATATCCAGCCGAATTTGCGCGGTTCGACTATGTCAACGCGCGTGCACCCAAGGCGGGCATGGTCCGTCGCGCGGTGGTCGGGACTTACGACAGTCTCAATCTCGTGGTTGCCGGTGCGAAGGGCGACCTGGTGGAAGGGATTGATCTGATCTACGACACGCTCATGGTGCCTTCACTGGATGAAGTCGCCAGCGAATATGGGCTTATCGCGGAAGCGGCATTTTTTCCGAAGGATTTCTCCTGGGTGAGCTTTCGATTGCGACCCGCGGCATTGGGGATCGCGTTTCGCCGCTATTCCGGGGTCGCTAAACCTGATCGGAATAAGAAATCCTGCCGTTGACGCGTTGATTCAGCGCATCGTCTTTGCCGATAACCGGGACGAACTCATTGCCGCGACCAGGGCCCTCGATCGGGTATTGTTGTGGAATCATTACGTTGAGCCGCAATGGAACTTCAGCAAGGTACGAACGGCACGTTGGGACCGGTTCAGCCGTCCCGAACACATGCCGAAATATGGATTGGCGGGATATCCGGTACTTTGGTGGAGCGACAGCGCGGTGAGTTGAAGAAATGGAATGGGTGCCGGCTGAGTAAGAAACCCACGCAAATACGTGTGGAGTGCGCTCTTATGCGGATTGGCAGCCGGCTTTCGGGAGCCATCGACAGGATACTGCCGCCGCCTTCCGACGCGGAGGCAATGACCCCCGTAATCTTCCCAGCGCAACTCGGTTGTGAGTCGCAGATGCGTGCGCGGGGTCGGGGCAGGAACCGCGCGAAAATACTTGCGCGATTTCGCGAACATCGTTCGAGATTGATAGTGATGTTTTCCTCGAATTAACCTGTCCGACAGGACATCGTAATGTCAGCCTCCTACACTTCAGGAAGGGCTTTTGTGCCATCCAATTCCTGGAGAGTCGATCATGACAAACGACAAACCCGACAATCCTCTGTACTCGAGGATGTTCTCACGACGCCGACTGGTGCTGCTTTCCTCCGTCGCCGTTATTGGTGCAGCCGCTATACTTGCAGGTCCGATAGGTTACGGCCGCATTCATCTGCCAGCATGGACCTCGATGGCGCAAGCGACGGATAGCCAACAGCAGCCGGCGAGTTTCGCGGACCTGGTCGCCAAGGTGAAGCCGGCGGTCATCTCGGTGCGGGTCCAGGTGGATGAAAGCACAAACCCGACGGGATTGAAGTCGGACGGGGAAAGTCTTCCCCCCTTCCTGCAGGGCACACCGTTCGAGAAATTCTTCCGCCAGTACGGCTTCAATAAACCTCCAGGGGCCAAGATCCAGCGCCATGAGATCATCACCGGTGTCGGGTCCGGATTCTTCATTTCGGCGGATGGCTATGCGGTGACCAACAATCATGTGGTCGACCACGCCAAGACGGTCCAGGTCACGACCGATGACGGATCGACCTATACGGCGAAAGTCATCGGCACAGACCCGAAGACCGACCTCGCCCTCATCAAGGTCAACGGAAAATCGAACTTCACTTATGTGAAGTTTGAAGACGGTGCGCCGCACGTCGGCGATTGGGTCGTGGCCGTCGGCAATCCGTTTGGCCTTGGCGGCACGGTAACGGCCGGCATCATATCCGCGAAGGGGCGCGATATCGGCTCCAACCCCTATGACGACTACATCCAGATCGATGCACCGATCAACAAGGGTAATTCCGGCGGCCCGGCATTCGATGTGAATGGAAATGTCATTGGCGTCAATACCGCGATCTACTCACCCTCCGGCGGCTCGGTCGGCATCGGTTTCGATATTCCCGCGCAGACAGCGAAGACGGTCGTCGCCCAGCTGAAGGACAAGGGTGTGGTGACGCGAGGATGGCTCGGGGTTCGGGTTCAGCCTGTCACGAAAGGCATTGCCGACAGCCTCGGCTTGAAGAAAGCCGAAGGTGCGATGGTTGACGAGCCGCAGAATGGAAGTCCCGCTGCAAAGGCTGGCATCCAATCAGGCGACGTCATTAGCGCGCTCAACGGCGCGCCCATCAAGGACTCACGCGATCTTGCCCAAAAGGTAGCGGCGCTGGCTCCAGGCAGTTCGGTGAAGCTCGATGTTCTCCGCAAGGGCTGGCCGAAGACGGTTACCGTTACGCTAGGTGAGTTGCCTAACCAGCAGCAAGCCAATGCGGAGAGCCAGCAATCGCGGCTGCAGAGCACTTTGTCGCATCTCGGCCTGACGCTGGCCCCGGCGGATGAGGTGGCCGGGTCCGGCGGGAAGGGTGTTGTCGTCACCGGCGTCGATCCGGAAGGCCCCGCCGCCGAGCACGGTTTTCAATCCGGCGATATCATTCTTGCCGTCGGCGGCAAGACGGTCGGCACCCCCGGCGACGTGCGTAACGCACTGTCCGAGGCAAAGTCGCAAGGTAAGCACGACGTGCTGCTTCGGGTGAAGACCGCAGATGCGATGAAGTTCGTTGCCCTTCCGATCGGCTAGTTGGGCCAATGGCCTCCCGGTTTGCCGATGCACCGGGAGGCAACGTGCAATGATATCAAGGCCCGGAATGGCTTACGAAATATCCATCTGGCTGCTGCCAGTGCTGATCGCCGTCACCTTTCACGAGGCGGCTCACGGATTTGTCGCCCATCTTCTCGGGGACGACACTGCGTGGCGCCTCGGCAGAGTCAGTTTTAATCCCCTGAAGCATATCGATCCGGTCGGAACGGTTTTGCTGCCGGCGATGCTCCTGCTGATGCACTCACCGTTTCTGTTCGGCTATGCGAAACCGGTGCCGGTGAATTTTCGCGCGCTTCGCAACCCGCGGTTTGGCGCGGTTCTGGTGGCTGCGGCGGGGCCGGGCATGAACTTTCTTCTCGCGGCGCTTGCTGCGCTGGCCCTGCATCTGATCCCGTATGCCCCCGCGGTCGCCGCGCAATGGATCCTGCTCAATCTGAAGAACGTTATGCTGATCAATATCATACTGGCGGTGTTCAATCTGCTTCCGTTGCCGCCGCTTGACGGGGGACGGATTGCCGTAGGTCTGCTTCCGAAGGCGCTTGGGATGCCTCTTTCCCGGCTCGAGCCTTACGGCTTTCCGATTTTGGTCGGTCTTCTCTTCATTCTGCCGCTGCTCGGTACGCAAATTGGTCTCGATCTCAGCTTCGTCTCGCAAATCCTCGGAACGTCCACTCAATTCATCGTCGACAATCTCCTCAGATTGACTGGGAACGTTCACTAGGTCGTCAATGGGAGTGCACGATGGATCGCAAGACCCGGCTCAATATCTGGTACTTCGTGGCCGCCTTCGTCGCGTTTTCGCTTCTTCAGGGCCTCTATCAAGCAAGCAAGCAGTACACGACAATTCCTTATAGCCAATTCGAGACGCTCCTCGATCAGGACAAGATCGACAAGGTCTGGATTGAGCGGAACACGATCCAGGGGACGCTCAAAAAGCCCGAGAAAGATGGCCTCAGACAGTTCGTCACAACCCGGGTCACTCCCGATCTCGGAGCCCGTCTGGACCAGCATCATGTCACCTATTTCGGAGAGGTCCCGAACACCTGGCTGCCGGACATTCTGTCCTGGGTGTTGCCGACACTGCTGTTCTTCGGAGTTTGGATGTTCGTCATCCGGCGCTTCGGGCAACAGGGCTTGGGCAGCGGCCTTATGGCCATCGGCAAGAGCCGAGCGAAAATTTACGTTGAGAAAGACACCAAGGTCACTTTCACTGACGTTGCCGGGGTGGAAGAGGCAAAGGATGAGTTGAAGGAGATCGTCGATTTCCTTCGCGATCCGAAGGCGTACGGACGGCTCGGCGCGCGCATTCCCAAGGGGATCCTGTTGGTCGGCCCGCCCGGCACAGGCAAGACGTTGCTGGCGCGCGCGGTTGCTGGCGAGGCGGGCGTCAAGTTCTTTTCAATTTCCGGTTCGGAATTCGTCGAGATGTTCGTTGGTGTCGGCGCAGCGAGGGTGCGCGACCTGTTCGAGCAGGCGCGGAAGGAAGCGCCGGCCATCATCTTCATCGACGAACTGGATGCCCTCGGTGGTGCCCGTGGTGCCTATACCTTTGGCGGGCACGACGAGAAGGAGCAAACGCTGAACCAGCTGCTGGTGGAGCTGGACGGTTTTGATCCGACGACCGGTGTCATCCTGCTGGCAGCGACCAACCGGCCGGAAATACTCGACCCCGCCCTCCTGCGCGCCGGCCGTTTCGATCGCCAGGTTCTGGTAGATCGCCCTGACAAGAAGGACCGGATCGCGATCCTGAACGTGCATCTGAAAAAGGCGGTGCTGGCAACCGATGTCAATCCTGTGCAGGTCGCCGAATTGACTCCAGGCTTTACCGGCGCGGACCTGGCCAATCTTGTAAACGAGGCCGCACTACTGGCGACCCGGCGTCGCGCCGACAGCGTGCATCTGAGCGATTTCACCGCTGCGGTGGAACGGATCGTTGCTGGCCTGGAGAAGAAAAACCGGCTGCTCATCCCGAAGGAACGCCGCATCGTCGCCTATCACGAGCTTGGTCATGCCATCGTTGCAATTGCGCTACCTGGGCAAGACCCTGTGCACAAGGTGTCGATCATCCCTCGAGGCATAGGGGCGCTCGGTTACACCATCCAGCGACCGACTGAAGATCGCTTCCTCATGACAGGGGAAGAACTCGAAAATCGCATGGCCGTGCTGCTGGGCGGCCGCGCCGCCGAATATATTTTTTTCAAGCATCTTTCGACCGGCGCCGCGGACGATCTTGTGAAAGCTACCGATATTGCGCGTAGCATGGTGCTGCGATATGGAATGGACAAGGAGCTTGGCCACGTCGCGTATGAGCGCGAGCGCCAGCCTGTGATTGGCCCGACGCCAGCGGCTGGTTGGCATGCGCGCGAATTCAGCGACGAAACCGAGCGGCTTATGGACCATGCAATCCGGGCTCTTGTCGGACATGCGTTCGACCAGGCCATTGAAATTCTCAGTGCGCACCGGCCCCTACACGAGAAGACAGCTCTGTTGCTTCTGCAAAAAGAGACGCTTGAGGAGGAGGATATCAGGAATCTGCGCGCGGAGATTACTCCCGTGGGCACAGCCAAGGAGAGGAATGACAGGCCGACGGCGAATGTTACTGGCCAACCCGCAGGAGGCGCGTAGCAGCGTTGTATCGTTGCTCGCTCACGGAGCCTCAATTTAGCATCAAGCCCAACACGCGGGCCCTTAAATTCGTGCCGACGATCCGTTCGCGCGCCCGTGCGGGGTCAGACTGCGAGAACGGGATGGGTATTTCACGGAATGACCCTGAGACGATGTCAGTCGCGGCGCAATATATCGCAGATGAACGAGAATTAATCTGCCGTACAGGAAGCCGTCATCTCAGCATGTTAAAGATCGAAGTGCTTTTCGGTGAAAAATACCATGATGTCTGACGTTGTCCCGCTGACGGTACGAAGCTTTGTCATTCGAGCGCATTCTGCAGACGTGCCGGCCTTCCCCGCTACCAGCCATTTACCCGAAAATCGGTGTCCGCGAAGGCTCCTACCGGCGGCGTGGCGCGCTGAATCGACTGTGCCACCGTGCCCTGCCGCATCATTTCGATCGCATCACAAGAACTTGGGGCAGTATTCGAAACCCAGGAGAAGTGACGATGTCTACCAACCGATTGGACTACAGCATCAAACGGCGGACCCTTCTTAAAGCCGGCCTCACGCTTGGCGTGTTACAATTAGCAGGTCCTGTCGTCGCACGCGCGGCTGCCGCTCAAAAGCAATACGGCCCTGGGGCGACCGCCAGCCAGATTAAGATCGGCAACATCATGCCCTATAGCGGGCCAGCGTCAGCCTACGCGGTAATAGGCAAGACCGAGACGGCGTTTTTTCGAATGATCAACGACGAGGGCGGGATCAACGGTCGCAAGATCGACTTTATCTCGTACGACGACGGATACAGCCCGCCGAAGACGTTCGAGCAGGCACGAAAGCTGGTTGAAGACGACAACGTACTGCTGATTTTCAATTCGCTGGGAACGCCCACAAACAGCGCCATTCAATCCTACATGAATGACAAAAAGGTGCCGCAGCTGTTCGTCGCCACCGGCGCTGCCAAGTGGAATGATCCCAAGCACTTTCCGTGGACGATGGGTTGGCAGCCCAGCTATCAGACCGAAGGCCGCATCTACGCTAAATATATCCTGAAAGAGAAGCCTGATGCCAAGATCGCAATCTTATATCAGGACGACGATTATGGAAAAGATTACGTCAAGGGCCTGAAGGATGGTCTTGGCACCAAGGCGACCTCCATGATCGTCGGCGAAAAAAGCTATGAGACGACGGAGGCGGCCATCAACTCGCAAGTGGTGACGTTGCAATCGACGGGCGCCAATGTTTTCTTCAATGTCGCGACTCCAAAATTTGCGGCCCAGGCCATCGTGAAAGTATCTGAAATCGGCTGGAAGCCGTTGCACATCCTCAATAACGTCTCAGCATCCATTGGCAGCGTCATCAAGCCTGCCGGATTTAATCACGCGCAGGGTATCGTATCGGCCGCCTATCTGAAGGACGAGACCGATCCGCAATGGAAAAACGATGCCGACATGAAAGACTGGAATGCTTTCATGGATAAGTATGTCCCGGGGGGCGACAAGAGCGATGCTAGTTATATCTACGGATACAGCGTGACGCGCACCATGGTTCAGGTGCTGAAACAATGCGGCGACGACCTCACCCGCGAGAACGTCATGAAGCAAGCTGCTAATCTCAAGAAGTTTGAGCCGGGACTGCTGTTGCCTGGAATTGCGATCAATACAAGCCCGACGGACTTCGCACCAATCGAACAATTGCAGCTTATGAAGTTCGCGGGCCGGACCTGGAAACTGTTCGGCGGTGTGATCAGCGGACAGGCTGAGGGTTGAAACGATTGCAAATCGTTGTCCTGAACATCAGCTAAGGTGACGCCCCGCGCGAACGTTGCGGGGCGTTTCTGTGGAGCCGTCATGCAGATCGAGGTGAGAATGAAAGTGAATCGAGTAATCGCCACGAAGGTCGCTCATACATTCAGGATAGCGTGAAGCCGGCTAATGCGGGTCGAAGACCATATCGGGAGTCAAGGCATGCCACAATTTGACCCTCAGCTCATCCAGATCATGAGGAGCGTTCTTGAAGACATCATGACAAGAGTGCCCGTGGAACATTCAACCCCGGCAGTGAAGGCATATCTTGCTGAGTGTATTTTGAAGGCGGCTGCTCAAGGGCACACGAATTACGACGCGCTCGTCGCTGCGGCGGCTGATCAGATCCATGTGATTGTGTCCCTGTTCAGCTAAGCGTCTGGTCTTGATACCGAAAAACCGAGAGAGCGGCGTCAAGGTCGGCCGAAAGGAATCACCACATGCGAATCATCCATTCCACCGACTGGCAGATCGGCAAGGTGTTCAAGCAGTTCGGCGCAAAGGAAGAGACGCTGCGACAGGCTCGTCTGTCCGCCATCGAACGTCTTGGCGTCCACGCCAGGGAGAACGGTGTTCGGCACGTCCTCGTCGCCGGCGACGTCTACGACAGCGAGGCGCCCAGCGCCCACACGCTGCGCGCGCCGATCGAGCGCATGAAGACGTTTGGGGATGTTCACTGGCATCTGCTCCCGGGTAACCACGATCCCCACCGTCCGGAGGACATCTGGGATCGGGTCGCGCAGCTCGGCGTGCCTGAGAACATCCACCTTCATCTCCCGCCCATTCCGGCGACGCTCGACGAGAACGCGGCCCTGCTGCCGGCACCGCTGCTCCGCAAGAGCGAATTCGACGACATAACGGCATGGATGGAACTCGGCGTCCTATCGTCCCAGTGCCTCGATCGCCGGATTCCAGACAAACAGACCCTCGTCGAGGAAATCGCCGCATGGGAGCACGACCGCAATGCCAACCACACCAAGGCCAATCGGCAATTCTCGACCCCCAATGCCCGTATCAAACTCAAGCACCTCTATCCTGCAATCTGAATGAATCAGGCGACTAGAGCAAGTTCCTCAAAAAACGAGTCGGAGGGGATTCTCTGAGGGTCGAATGCTGATTCCATCTTTGCGACTGAGTTCGGGAGGATGGAATGGGCAAGCCGTACAGCATGGATTTGCGTGAGCGGGTGGTTGCGGCGATCGAAGGCGGGGAATCGACGCATCAGGCGGCGGCGCGGTTTTCGATCGGGATTGCGACAGCCGGAGCATGGGCGCGGCTGAAGCGGGCCACCGGGGACGTTCGTCCTGCCAAACAGGGCAAGCCGAAGGGGGCCGTGCTGGATGCGCATGCGGATTTCATTCTAGGTGCGCTTGCAGAGGCACCGGACACGACGCTTGACGAGATGGTCGAACGGTTGCGGCAGGAACGCGGCGTCACGGTGGTGAGGACCGCGGTGTGGAAGTTTCTCGACCGGCATGGCCAGACGCACAAAAAAAGACGGCCCATGCCAGCGAGCAAGAGCGCGCTGATGTGAAGGCCGCGCGTGAGAGTTGGGTCGACGGCCAACACGATCTTGACCCCGAACGCCTGATCTTCATCGATGAGAGCGGCCTTTCGACGAAGATGGCGCGGCTTCGTGGCTGGGCGCCCAAGGGCGAGCGTTGCCGCGCCGCAATTCCGCACGGTCATTGGAAGACCGTCACTTTTGTCGGCGGTCTTACGCTTGCGGGCTTCGTTGCACCGATGCTTCTGGACGGGCCGATGGACGGAGAATGCTTCCTGGCCTGGGTCGAGCAGATGTTGGCGCCAACCTTGCGCCCGGGCGACATCGTCGTCATGGACAATCTGGCCGCCCACAAGGTCGTGGGCGTCAGGCAAGCTATTGAGGCCTGCGGTGCCGAACTCCACTATCTGCCGCCCTACAGTCCCGACCTCAATCCGATCGAAAATGCCTTCGCCAAGCTCAAGGCGCATGTGCGAAAGTCAGCCGCGCGCACCCTCGAGGCACTCGAACGAGCCGCCGCCAATGCCTTGCCACAGTTCAAACCTGACGAATGCGCAAACTTCTTCGCTCACGCCGGATACAGCTTGGATTAAGAGGAATCTGCTCTAGCCTAGCGCCAAGTGCCGCGTTCAGGTTATCCTATAACTCTGAGTGAAGCGTTTTGCACCGAGCTGTTTGCCTTTCGCAATTGCAGGAATAACCATGCATTATCCACTTCATTGGATCTGCAGCACACTTGCTGTCGTGCTGCCTATTTCCGCATCCGCAGAAACGATCAAGTTCAAAAGTGTGGTGGTCCCTTCCGACCTAACGGCGACCCTGACCGGCGACTTGTCCTTTCCCGCCGGGACTGGACCTTTTCCCGTAGTGATCCTGCTGCATCCATGCGGAGGACTGGAGCGGTTCGGCTTGGCGACTCTCCACGCTCACGCGATGAACTTACAGGATGCTGGATTCGGAACACTCATCCTTGATAGTTACGGACCGCGAAATCTCAACGGTGGAAAAGCTTGCGAGATGAGGACGACCGCGTTCAGGAGAGATGATGCTTTCAACGCAATGGCCGCTCTGCAAAGTCACTCGAAAGTCAGTAAGGCCAACATCTTCCTTCTTGGACTAAGTGATGGAGGCGGTGCCGCGCTCGTGGCCGCGAAGGGAGGGGCAGATGCCCGCTTCAGCGCGGTAGCGGCCTATTACCCCGGGTGCACACCCTTGGCCGGTATTAGCTATGCGATACAGTCGCCGACGCTGGTGTTCGTCGCAGGGAAGGACGATTGGAGCCCTCCAGCTGATTGCTTATCGGCCAAAAGATCTGGCAACGTTACAGGAGCGGAATTCGATGTCATTAATTATCCCGACGCACACCATGGCTTTGACCAGCAGCGCAAGGCCATACGATACAAAGGACACACTCTTGCCTTTAGCCCCGAGGCCGCGTCCGATAGCCGGAAACGCGTAAAAGAGTTTTTTATTCGCCACCTAACGGATGAGCTCAAGACCAAAGTCCCTACCTCGTCAATGCGATAAAGCGAGGTCGGATATTCCGAGGGGCAGCGGAATACCCCACCAGGCGGATGCGAACCCCTGACGAGATGGAATGGAATAGAATAGTTGGAAACGCGCACCGAGAAACCTTACGCCGCTTCAGCCAGCATCCGCCCTGTGGGCGTCAGTCTCCCAAGGATGGAGCAATTTTAAATTATATCGTGATTTCAATAACGTATGAGTTCGCAGTTTTATTCTGAATGGCGCGCCATTCTGAATAGAGCCGCGAACGCGGGCAGCAGTACCTGGCATCGATTGCGAGCTTGCTCGAGGGAGCCGCCTTACGCTGATCTTCTTGGTGAGCCTGCGCGCTTTTTCGACTGAGGCTTGAGCACGATAAGTTCTGCCCTCTCAGCCCGATCCTTGGCGACCATCAGGATTTCGCGCATCTGTCTCACGATTTCGGGTTCGAGAGCCGTGATCGCAGCCATCTGGTCGGCATTGATCGAGCCTTTACGGCCGTAACCTCCGGGCACATCTGTAACGTGGCCTAAAATGCGGTCGCGCGTGCGTTTCGCAACGGTGCTGTTATCGAGCCAATCGGCCATCAAATGGCGCGTGGCGTACAAGGTGAGATCTGCCCGCACAATTTTCAGGACTGTCTTGACGTATTGCCAGCTTTTGGTGATCGGCTGTGACCAGCGCGTGGTCCCGTCGCCGCGCGCATACTCTTTCCATTCGGGAAACAGCCGCTCTTCGCCTGCGTTCATCAAATAAAGCAGGCGATCGAGAAGACCGAGTTCGATCAGTAGCGGGTGGATCGGCACAACCCGGCCGGAACTGTTTGTCTTGAGGTTGCGCAGATCTTCGATCGCAACTCGGCCTTTGCGCGCATCGAACGGCCGCAAATCAAAATAGTAATATTCGCCGTCGGTTTGAATATCGACGCATTTGATTTGACCGACTTCACCGGGCCTCATGCCCGTCAGGATCAGGATCAGATAGGCCCAGTACAAATGGTTCTGGACGAAGTAGCGGCCTGGCGTCCAGATTCGGTGAGGGCCCGCGCATCCCGTGAACAGCGGCAGTCTCAGCAGGTCCAGCAGTTCCGTGTCTTCGAAGGCGTCGCGTGGAAGCGCCGCGAGCTTTTGCGGATCGATGCAGACGAAGGTGGGGCGGGGACCGGGATAGAGCTTTTTGTCGATGGCCCGGTCGATGAATTTGTAGAGGCCGTACCTGTAACGCCCCTTGATCGTGGTCTCGGTCACCCGCGAAATGCCCTCCCAGCCGTGCTTCTGGGCGTAACAGTAGCGCTCATACAGCGATGAGCAGGCCTCGGCCGGCAGGTCCCGCGAGTGCGGGATGTCCGGCAGAGCGAGGTCGAGTTTATCCCAGTCGTCTTTGCTGACCGAGTGGAGGGAAGGGTCGTCCAGAAGGTCGATGGCGAACTGCACGATTGCTGATGTTTCCGACCGCCCCTTCGAGAGGTGGGCTTTCTTTCGGTCGGGTGGCGCAAGGTAAAGATCGCGCGCTGCCGACATTGTGGGGCCCGTCAGCGGTACGGCGTCCCGGGGAACAACCTGGAGCACCGTCGTAGCCGGTTGCGAGGGTACGGCAACGGTCGACGTCGCATGCGCCTGCAGGCTCTCGGCCACGAGTGAGCGAATGAGCTGGAGGGGATCGATCGCTGAAGCATGCGTGGGCGGGGATGCTTCGACAGACAGGCGGGGAGGCCGTTCTCCCGGCACATCGCCGGCTTGGGCATGGTCATTGCGACCTTCTTCGTAAGCGCGATGGCGATCGATGCGGTGGATGGTCTGCTCGCCCGATTTGTTCTGGTTGACAAAATCGACCCAGTTACTGGCGAAGCCGGGGAACGCCTTGGAGAATGCATAGCCGCGCTCGTTGGCCCGGCCCATGTAGTGCCGGACCTGATGCTCGAAAGCACAGCGCTCAGCCAGGACACGTTCCGATGCCGACGGCGGCCGTCCAACATAGGACTTGAGGCGGGCATGCAGGATGCTGCCGACCGTCTCTAGGTCGGGGGCCGCCACCAGCTCATGCGCCCATGCCAGGCTGTCCATCAATCGTCTCCGCGCCTCGGCGAAATCCGCCGTCCTTAATGACGCGCGCAGAATAGGACCGCCGTAAAGGCTCGCTGCCGGTTTCCCCAACCTTATTTGCATGAAATAGCGGCCGCCCTCGCGGCGGCCGAGATACGACGGACGAGCCATGTTCAGCCTGATCCTCGGGGCGGGATCCTCGTGTGACAGAACGGTGTGATGTCACACGGTCAGATCCGCACCCCTGTTGCGACCAAGCCTTTGAATTTATTAACTTTAGTGGCTGAGATTGATATGGTGGCGGCTCCCTCTCCCGCTACCAATCCTGCGATATTGCACGCCAAGCTACGCTTATCTGCGATTTCATACGACTGATGGTAGCACCTTAGCCAAGGGCGACGCGTGCCATGTCACGAGCAGTCTTCGCCTGATGCGTGGTCAGGGAACGGCCGCTCGTGGCGCAAAGCGGCCGTTCATGAACGAACTCGAAAACGACAAGAAGCGGCAATTCTTCTCCCAATACTGGGGATGGTGTTGCCGCAGGCTGGCTCCAAGATCGTTTGTCGGAGTTTGCGTGATCAGAATGCAAATAGCCGGGAATTAACGTTCCGCAACCCGACGGGGCGAGCGCTACCGCCAAAATCGCGCCGCTCAAAAGGGGGTCAAGATTGACTCCTCCATCGCTTTGTAGATCAATAGCTTGGCTCGCCGATCGGCGTCGTGGACCCCACGCCGACTAACAGTTATGAGATCGAAGCGGACATCATCGCCGGCCTCTCATCGATCCCGCGCCAGCTTCCGCCGTCCCCGATGAGGTCCGCGATCTTAATCGTCACGCATGGGGTGAAGCGTGACCTCCAACTTCAAGCCCGGTGATTCTACTAAAGCGCGCTTTTCCAATCTAGATTTCCGGGTTGCGCTTCGCGGCGCAATCGACAGTCGGGAAGCGGCCAGATCACGGCCACGCAGCAAAGGACGGCGCGGCGATCGTCGAACGCGCGGTTGCGATGTTTTGCCGATAGGCGCCCGGCGACACGCCGGCCAGTCGCTTGAAGAATCGATTGAAATAGCCGGGATCGCGAAAACCGAGACCGTAGGCGATTTGCTCGACCGGAAATTCAGTGTTCTCCAGCCGAAGACAGGCTTCTTCCAGAAGACGCTCATGGACAAGCTTCAGCGGCGTGCAGCGCGCGCTCCGGCCACAAGCGTCGTGCAAATGAGTGCGCGTGACGCCGAGCATTTTGGCGAAGGCTTCGATCGGCAGATTATCCCGATAGTGAAGTTCGATGAGCTGCCTGAAGCGCTGGACCGTCGTTGCCCTTGTACCCCTGACCGTCCAGTTGCTGCTTGAAGCGCGCCAAAGATGCAGCAGCAAACAGCCAAGATGGTGGCTCATCATCGCGGAAGCGCCCTGCTTTTGCTCGTGGGACTCCCGGACCAGGGCAACGAACGCGATCTCAATCTCCGGAAGGTTTGCGGCAATCCTGTCGTGCGGCCCCACCGTGGTGTGACTGAGCAACGGCCGCAAATGAGCAGCGACGGGACTGTCGCCGACCGTTCGTAATATGAAATTCTCCGCGATCGAGGCGACCACGCCATCGCTGCCGGCCGGGAGGCGGAATTCGCCGAGGGCGAGCCGCGGCAGCCAAAGCATGCAAGGCGCGGCCAGCTCGACGATCGTGCCGTCGTCACTCGCGAACGTCCCTTCGCCATGGAGAACCAGGAAGGCCTGACATCTGGACTCGCCCCCCAGACCGCCAATCGACCAGGTACGGCCGGAAAGGGCGGTCTCCATCCGCCGGGCGATCACGGCCGGGCCCCCCGATCCAGGTGGATGGGCCCATCCCGGGGCGCGGAGTTCGAGGCCGGTGGCGGCAGAGGCAGAGGGCATATGCGGGCAATCCAGTTGGCCGGAGCGAAGGATGAAAGAAAGTACAATTTCTTATAAGGAAAGTACATTTCGGAATCCAAGGGAATGCGGCTTACTGAAGCTAACCGGGCGCCACGTCCGGATCTGAAAACTTGAGGAAATGCATAAGAGGAGAGGCTTCTCCCGGTCTCATGTCCCCTTGAGCCGGTGCCAGGTCCGACCTCGATCTTTGTCAGGTGCCGGGATTTCGCGGAACGCCGCGAAGCCGGACGACGCATGTGAGAGGGCCGCCGATGCCGATATCTGCGCAGAACCAACAAGGCGGCTTCGCTACAGACCGCGCCAATCTGCTTGATGTGCCGCTGCTGCTCCGAAACAGGAATGTCCCGGCATCGAATGGCGTCGTTTTCGAGCGGCTGAGTCCGATCACGGGCGAAGTCGTTTCCCGGGCTGCGGCGGCAACTCCAGCCGATGGGGTGGTGGCGGTCGCTTCGGCTGCGGCGGCGTTTCCCAAGTGGTCGGCGGTCGGACCGGGCGAGCGACGCGCGCGTCTGCTGGCCGCTGCCGCCATCATCGAACGCCGCGTCGACCTGTTCGTGACCGCGATGGCAGAGGAGACCGGCGCGACGGCCAGCTGGGCGCGGTTCAACGTCGAACTCGGTGCAAACATGCTTCGCGAAGCGGCCGCGGCGACGACGCGGATCGGTGGCGAGATCATCCCTTCCGATAAACCGGGGATGACGGCAATCGCGCTTCGCCAGCCGGTCGGCGTGGTGCTCGGAATTGCGCCCTGGAACGCGCCGGTCATATTGGGCGTGCGGGCCCTCGCGATGCCGCTTGCTTGCGGCAACACCGTGATCCTGAAGGCTTCGGAAATCTGTCCTCACACCCATCGGCTGATCGGCGAGAGCCTGTGCGAGGCCGGACTGGATGACGGCGTGGTCAACGTCGTCAGCAACGCGCCGGCGGATGCCTCGATGATCGTGGAGACGCTGATCGCCCAGCCCGCGGTGCGACGGGTGAATTTTACCGGCTCGACCCGCGTCGGCCGCATGATTGCGGAGATCGCAGCGCGCTATCTGAAACCGGCTTTGCTTGAACTCGGCGGCAAGGCTTCGCTGATCGTGCTTGACGATGCCGATCTCGACGAGGCCGTGCGGGCCGCGGCGTTCGGCGCTTTCATGAACCAAGGTCAAATCTGCATGTCGACCGAGCGTATTGTCGTCGATGAATTGGTGGCGCCGGCGTTCGTCGACATGCTGGCGAGAAAGGCTGCAACGCTGATCGCCGGCGACCCCCTGGCCTCCAATACGCCACTCGGAACCATCATCGGCTATGAGGCCGTCGGGCGGATCGATGCGCTGGTGAAGGATGCGGTGTCGAAAGGCGCCCGTATTCTGACCGGCGGTCGCGCCGACGGCACATTGATGGACGCAACCGTACTCGACCACGTCACGCCGGCAATGCGGATCTATTCCGAGGAATCATTCGGTCCGGTTGTCGCGGTCATTCGAGTGCGCGGGGTCGACGAGGCGGTGAGAGTCGCGAACGACACCGAGTACGGATTGTCGTCTGCGGTATTCGGCCGCGACGTAAAGCGCGCGATGGATGTGGCACTCCGGATCGAGGCCGGGATCTGCCACGTCAACGGTCCAACGGTCCATGACGAAGCGCAAATGCCTTTTGGCGGCATGAAAGCGTCGGGCTACGGCCGCTTCGGTGGAACGGCGGCCATTCACGAATTTACGGAGTTGCGCTGGATTACTGTTTCCAGCGGACCCGGTAACTATCCGATCTGAACCCTCCTGAAAGAGGCGTGCGCAGTCGGATGCCAAAAAGCTGGACGATACGCTGATCGGCCGGCATCGAGGCTCGCTATCGGCGAGAGGTCAAGGAACAACCAACGGGAGGAATTCATGAAGACAAACAAAGGCGAAGTGAAGCGCAATCAAGGTCTGTCGCGACGCGAACTCATCGTCAAGGCGGGCGTCGGCAGCATCGCGCTCGCCGCCGGCGGCCGGGGTGTCTACGCCGCCGATGCTGAAAAAGTCTTGAAGATCGGTTTCATCAGCCCGCGCAGTGGCGCATTGGCCGGATTTGGCCAGGGTGACGGATACGTGCTGGAAATGGCGCGCAAATCCCTTGCCAAGGGATTGGAGATCGGCGGCACGACCTACAAGGTCCAGATCATCGATCAGGATACACAATCAAATCCATCGCGAGCGGGTCAACTGGCCAACAACCTCATCAACAACGACAAAGTTGACCTGATGTTAGCGACCTCGACGCCCGAAGTCGTCAACCCGGTGGCCGATGCGTGCGAAGCGGCGGGGGTGCCCAGCCTTTCGACCGTTATGCCTTGGGAGGCGTTCTATTTCGGTCGCGGCGGCAAGCCGGGCCAGCCGTCGCCGTTCAAGTGGAGCTATCTTTTCAGCTTCGGCACCGCCGAATTCGCAAAGACCTATCTTTCCATGTGGGACGCGATGAAGACCAACAAAAAGGTTGGCATCCTCTATCCCAATGATGCCGACGGCAACGCGGTGCGCGCAAATCTCGGACCGCTCCTCAAGAAGGGCGGTTACACCATCATCGATCCGGGTCCCTATGAGGACGGCACGACCGACTACGCGGCGCAGATATCGTTGTTCAAGCGTGAGAACTGCGAAATATTCAACACGTTTCCGATCCCGCCGGATTTTGCCGCCTTCTGGCGGCAGGCCGCGCAGCAGGGCTACACGCGGATGGTCAAGATCGCCCAGATCGCCAAGACCGGTTTGTTTCCGTCGGACGTCGAGGCCCTCGGAAACCTCGGCTATAATCTTGCCGGCGGGGCCTATTGGCACAAGGTGTTCCCCTACAAGTCGTCGTTGACGGGGCTTTCGGGCGAAGGTCTTGCAGACGGCTATGAGAAGGCGACAGGCAAGCAGTGGGAGCAGCAGCTCGGAGCCTCGATGGCACTCCTCGACGCAGGCTTCGCGACGCTCAAGGCGAGCAGTGATCCGACCAAAAAGGCCGCCGTCGTCATGGCGCTGGCAAAGCTGAATACCACCACGATGGTGGGCAAGGTCGACTTCAACACCGGTCCATTCCCGAACGTTTCGGTCGCGCCGATCGTGGGGTGCCAATGGATCAAGGCGCCGGCCGGCTCCAAGCACAAGTTCGATTTCGTCACGGTCGACCATGCGACGGATACCAACGTGCCGATTCAGGCCAAGCTGAATCCCTACAACGCTTGACAGAATAGGCGCTCTGATCTTGACCGGGATGTCCAACGACTTCGTGCTCTCCGCCACGGGGATATGTAAGCGCTTCAGCGCGCTCACGGTTCTCGATGGGGTGAACTTTACCATCCGCCAGAACGAGGCGGTGGGGATCGTTGGTCCAAACGGAGCCGGCAAGACAACATTCTTGAGCGTTCTTGTCGGTGCGTTGAGCCCCGAGGCAGGTACTGTGATGTTCAAGGGGCAAGACGTCACGTCCCTGTCGGCGGCCGATCGTTGCAGAAGGGGTCTGGTGCGCACTCACCAGATCCCGAAGCCATTCGGCGGCATGACCGTGTTCGAGAACGTATTCGTCGCGGCGGCAAACGGAATGCGCTTCGACCGCGACGAAGCCTATGAGCAGTCGATCGAGGCGCTCAGGCATTCCGCACTGATGGCAGTAGCGAACCGTCGCGCCGAAACCCTCGGCCTTCTCGACCGCAAGCGACTTGAACTCGCACGCGTGCTCGCGACCGGTCCGAGTTTGCTCCTGCTCGATGAAATTGGCGGCGGCCTTACGGACGCCGAAGCGAGCGAGCTTGTGCAAATCATCCTCGATCTCAAGAGGCGCGGAATTGCCATCGTGTGGATCGAACATATCGTGCATTTGCTGTTGCAGGTGACCGACCGGCTTATCTGCATGGATGCCGGCAGGATAATCGCCGACGGCGAGCCGAACGCGGTCATGGCCGACCGGGCGGTGATCGACGCCTATCTCGGGGGCGTGACGTGAACGGCATTCTCGCGGTGGACGAGCTTGATGTGCGCCACGGCCTGTTGCAGGCGGTGCGCGGCGTCACCTTTTCGGTGGCAAAGGGCGAGATTGTCGCTTTCGTCGGCGCCAATGGCGCCGGCAAAACGACGTTGTTCCGTGCGATCGCCGGCGCGCATGCCCCCGCGGGTGGTCGCATTTTTTTCGAAGGAACCGATATCACGCCGATGCCGGATTATGAACGTGTCAGGCGCGGGATCGTCCTGGTGCCCGAAGGGCGACGACTTTTCACCCAATTGAGCGTTCGTGAGAACCTGATGCTTGCTGGCGCCGTTCGCCGGCCGGGCAGATGGAACCTCAAGGCGGTGCTCGACGTGTTTCCGAATCTGGGCCGCCATCTCGACAACAAGGCTGGAAATCTCTCGGGTGGGGAACAGCAGGCCACCGCCATCGGGAGAGCCCTCATGACCAATCCGGACGTTATACTTCTCGACGAAATATCGCTCGGGTTGTCTCCGGCCATCGTTGGGCGGGTCTACGATTCGCTGCAGACGCTGATCGACGAGGGGACCACAATCTTGCTGGTCGAACAGGATCTCAATCGGGCGCTGTCGGTCGCTGATCGGATCATTTGCATGCTGGAGGGAAAGATTGCCGCCGAAGGGCGGGTTGAGGACATGACGCGGGAGCGGATCACGGATGCTTATTTCGGGCTGCATCGTGCCGCGGCGACGGGCGCTGGCACATGATGGACTGGATCAATTCGATCATCCAGGGCGTGCTGTTGGGCGGCTACTACTCACTGATAGCGTGCGGGCTTGCTTTCATGTTCCAGGTGATGGGAATCATCAATCTGGCACATGGGACATTGGCGGTCCTGGCCGGTTTCGCGATATTGACCGTCTCCGAGCATTTGGACGTAAGTCCTTTTGTGGCGCTCATCGGCGTTTTGCCGGCGATGGCCGCAGTCGGATGGATCCTGCAACGTGGAATTCTCGAACGCAGCGCGCGGGCAAGCCAGCTTGTGCCGCTGCTCGCAACATTCGGACTCGCAATCGTTATCGAGAACCTGCTTTTCGAGGGGTACGGGGCCGACACGCGCTCGCTCGCGCCCTATATTGGCACGCTCTCCTATGACAGCTGGGCGATCGGCGACATTTATATCGGCCAACTATCGGTGCTCATCTTTGTCACGGCGGTGGGGCTGCTCGGCGGTCTTAGCCTGTTTCTTTCCAATACTCATTTGGGGCGCGCGATCCGCGCCACCGCTGAAGACCCCCACACCGTGGGGTTGATCGGAATCAACGCCAGAAAGATCAACGCGGTGGCGACCTGCATCGCAATGCTGATGGTCGCGGTCGCTGGGATGTTCCTCGGTATGCGTTCGACCTTCACGCCTTATTCCGGGCCCGCCCAACTCGTCTTCGCCTTTGAGGCGGCGGTTATTGGCGGTTCGGGGTCGCTGTGGGGGACGCTCGTTGGCGGCATAGTGCTCGGCGTCGCCCAGACGATCGGAGCGCAAATCAATCCGCAGGGTTTCCTGATCGCGGGACACCTGGTGTTTCTCGTTATTCTGGTCGCGCGGGTGTCGGTCGTGATGCCGGCCTTCGGCTCGATGGCCAGGCGATTGAGGGGACGGACGTCATGACTGCGCCGCCTGCCGTCCGCGTCGAACGCTGGACCCCGGGATCGATTGCTGCAGCAGCGATCGGGGTGGCGCTGATCGTTTTCCTTGCGGTCGGGCCGGCATTTTTCAATGCGAATGTCATCGACAAGTTGACCATCCTTTTCATCTACGTGATCCTCGCGGCGATGTGGAACGCGCTCGCCGGTTATGGCGGGCTAGTCTCGGTCGGCCAGCAGGCATTCTTCGGATTGGGGGCCTATGCCGCCGTGCGACTGGCCAATCTCGGCCTCAATCCATTTCTGTCACTGTTCGCGGGCGCGATTTTGGTCGGTGTCGTTTCGCTGCCGATATCGACATTCATGCTGCGTCTGAAAGCCAGCGAATTTGCCATCGGCATGTGGGTGATCGCCGAACTCGCTCACCTGCTTGTGAATCTCGACGGGCTGATCAACGGCGAAACCGGAACCTCGTTCATCGAGCTCAACCGGTATGATGCGGCCGCCAGGCACACGCTGATATACTGGTCGGCGCTTGCCGCGATGGTCGGCCTGCTAGGTATCGTCTTCACGCTGCTGCGCAGCCGCGTAGGGGTATCGATTCAGGCGATACGCGACAACGAGGACGCCGCGGCGTCGATCGAAGTCAAGGTGCTGATCACAAAGCGCCTTGTCTTTGTGCTGGCGGCCGCCGGCGCTGCAGCGGCTGGAGCCCTTTGGGTCGCAAGCGCGATAACGTTCCAACCCGAAACCTACTTCTCCGTGCAGTGGACGGCCTACATGATCTTCATGGTGCTGGTCGGCGGGATCGGGACCTTCGAAGGAGCGATCATCGGCGCCGTGATCTTCTTCCTGATCGAGACATGGTTCGGGGCCATGGGCGTCTGGTATCTGATCGGCCTCGGCGCCACGGCGCTGATCTTTGCGCTGTTTTTGCCGCGCGGAATATGGGGCAGCCTTGAAGACCGCTTTGGCGTCCGCCTGCTTCCCGTGGGCTACCGGCTCAAATCAATCGGCGCCTCGGATCTGACCGAACCGTCGGGCAAACCCGGTCGCGACCGTCATTCCGTGGAAGCCCGCGCGGAAACCGCGAAGCGGCCCGATACCTGACATTTATCGCCGCGGATCGTGTCCATGCCTTTCATCAACAGGCGATAACAGGTGCACCGATGCTTTTCGGAAAAACGGTTCTAATCACCGGCGTGTCATCCGGCATCGGCGCTCGGACCGCCGAACTCGCATCCCATCTCGGGGCGGATGTTGTCGGCATCGATCTCAGGCCCCCGGTCATGCCGATGTCGTCGTTCATTCAGGCGGACATTTCATCGCCCGCCGCGATCGACGAACTGGCGACACGGCTTCCGAAGCGCATCGATGCGCTTTGCAATGGCGCCGGTGTATCGGGAACGCTGGGCGCTGCCAGGACACTTGCGATCAATTTCTACGGCCTGCGGGCGCTGTCGGAAGCGGTCGCGCCGCGCATTCGGGACGGCGGCTGCGTTGTCAATGTCGCTTCGATCGCGGGGCTCGGCTGGCGCCAGAATCTGGAGCGGACCAAGGGTCTGGTTGGCGTGCAGGGCTTTCCGGACGTCGGTACGCTGGTGGCGGAATTCGGCATCAAGGACGCCGAGAGCTATCCGGTTTCGAAGGAAGCGCTGCTGTTGTGGACGTTCCGCGCGGCCCATCAACAGACCTTCAAGAGTCGCGGCATACGCGTCAATGCCGTGAGCCCCGGGCCGGTCGAAACCCCGATCCTGCGCGAGTTCCGGGCGGTGCTGGGCAACGAACGGGTCGACAGCGATATCTCGCGCGTTGGCCGCGCCGGAACATCATCCGACATCGCGCACGCAATTGCCTTTCTTTGCTCCGATGGCGCGCGATGGATCAACGGTGCCAATCTGCCGGTCGACGGCGGCCTTGAGGCATCCATCAACGCGGAGGTTCTCGGCTTCTGAAGCAATGCTGCAAAGGCCGCCACGTTCGACAACATAACGATCCGATATCTTGCACATGAGGAGACGCAGCATGAACATTTCATTCATTGTCGATGGCATCGCGGTGGACGCGGAGGGTGGCGCAACGTATGATCGCAAGGATCCGATGACGGGCAAGGTCGCGACGCGCGCGGCGGCGGCGACCTTGGCCGATGTTGACAAGGTCGTGGCGGCAGCGTCAGCGGCGTTCCAGAGCTGGTCGCAGACCGGGCCCGGTCTCAGGCGAGCCCTGTTGTTGAAGGCGGCGGATATGATGGAACGTCGCACTGACGATTTCATCAAGCTGATGCTCGAGGAGATCGGAGCAACCGCGCCATGGGCCGGCTTCAACGTGCATCTGGCGGCGGGCATTCTTCGGGAAGCGGCGTCGCTGACCACCCAAATCGCCGGTGAGGTGATTCCGTCGGACAAGCCCGGCATTCTCTCGATGGCGATCCGCCAGCCGGTCGGTGTCGTGCTCGGCATTGCGCCCTGGAACGCGCCGGTTATTCTCGGCACCCGCGCGATCGCCGCAGCACTGGCTTGCGGCAATACCGTGATCCTGCGCTCGTCCGAGGTCTGCCCCGGCACCCATCAATTGATCGGCCAGGTCTTGAACGACGCCGGATTTCCCAAGGGGGTCGTCAATGTCTTGTCGAATGCGCCAGCTGACGCACCGAAGATTGTCGAGGCCTTGATCGCCCATCCAGCGATCCGCCGCGTCAATTTCACCGGCTCGACCAAAGTGGGGCGGATCATTGCCAAGCTGGCGGCAGAGCACCTGAAGCCGGTGCTGCTCGAACTCGGCGGCAAGGCGCCGCTGATCGTGCTGGACGACGCCGACCTCGACCAAGCTGTGGACGCGGCGGCCTTCGGGGCGTTCATGAACCAGGGCCAGATTTGCATGTCGACCGAACGAATCATCGTCGACGAGAAGATTGCCGATGCCTTTGTCGCTAAATTTGTTGCCAAGGCGTCAAAATTGTCCGCCGGCGATCCGCGCGGTCATGTGGTGCTGGGTTCGCTGGTTGACCTAGCGGCGGCCGAGCGCATGGACGTTCTGATCGCCGATGCCGTCGCCAAAGGCGCCAAAGTGGTCGCCGGCGGCAAGCGCAACGGCACCATCGTCAATGCCACCTTGCTCGATCATGTCAAGCCGGAGATGAAGATCTACAACGAGGAGTCGTTCGGGCCGGTGAAGCCGATCGTTCGCGTCAACAGCGTGGATGAAGCCGTTCGCGTCGCCAACGATACCGAATACGGTCTCTCCGCCGCGGTGTTCGGGCGGGATATCATCCGCGCGATGGCGGTGGCGAAGCGAATTGAAAGTGGCATCTGCCACATCAACGGTCCGACCGTCGCCGACGAGGCCCATATGCCGTTTGGCGGCATGAAGGCCAGCGGCTATGGCCGTTTTGGCGGCAAGGCCGTGATCGACGAATTCACGGATCTGCGATGGATTACGATCGAGGGCCCTCAGCACTATCCGTTCTGACTGAGGCGTGGAGTATCGACGGGCGGAACGCTGCCGTGCCTACTGGCTGCGTTTCAGGTTCATCGCCTGTTGAACGCGCGTCGGGCGGGAATTCCTTGTCCCCTTGGGGGTAGCCATTCGCGTCCAGCAGGAAGGCGGCGATGTCGGTGTAGTTCTGGTCGGTCAGGCGGCATTTTCACCCCGGCGAAGGCCATCAGACCCGCGACCATGCCCCCGCCCCAGTGTTGAAGTACGAGCCGTCCGGCGGCGCGCCGCCGAATTTGCCGTCGTCCAGACGGCATGCCGCAGAGGCCGGGAAGTGGAGCGCTCAACGATCCAGCGGTCGCAAAGAATCCGAGCTGAATAACAACCGTAATCCGAATTGCAAGGTCTCACGGTTCTTCCCCAAAGTTTTCGCCAAGTCGGTTGCCGAGTTCGAGACGTTCGTGTCGGTTGCTTGTTTTGCGGCCTGGGTTTGCTGATGTCGCTGAGCGTCCAGCAGTACACAATTGGAAATTCGCGGCGTGTGTTGAATGGTTGAACGGACACCAGGATTCCAACGAAGACTCGATCGCGCGATCAAAAACCACTGGCCTGCAGCGCTCTTTCGTAAAACTACGGCGGTGGTGTCAGCGCACTATGGACCACTCTTGTGGACCATTCAATCCCGGGATAGCCGGCACACCAACGCCGCCATGGGCGGCTAGGGCGGGCGAGGGAGCTCCATCTTACCGAAGCTGGTAGGTAGTAGAGCTGTCCTGATGTCGCGTTCGGGTGACCCCAGCGGGCCGGCTCGCGAGCGTCCCATATGCCTCCCGACGACGGCTTCGCAAAACACAGCCGTTATCTCAGCTTTGCGCGCAATTGCTGCGTGTACGTGTGGCGCGATCCTAGATGTCCGACGTTAGAATAGCCAAGCACTTCAATCGCGATTGCTCGCAGTGCGTCAGACGCAGGCAGAAAGGTTTTGACCCTTTCGGATGAGGTCTGAGGTTTTGTCCAAAGTTTCGCGACCGGCGGCTTCTGGCGCAAGGCGGCCGTTCGAACGCAGACAGCATGTCGTGACCGATGAGATGTGGCATAAAGCCTTATCAGTCTGTGCTTGAGCACGCGGGCAGGTCTCTGACCTATGACGGCTATTCGCTTCGCGTAATGGGATAATCCCGCTCTCGGGGCAGGGAGAATCGTTTTCAACGTTGGTCAGCGAGTCTGCTTGCGACCGCGGCGTAGCCACGCAGCCACATCCGATCGAGGTCGAGATCCATGGGCAATGATTGCGAGGAGACGCGGACGATCACGGTCTCGGCGGGAGGATCTACATAGATCCATTGGCCGTGAATGCCGACCGCGGCGAACGCGCTGCGGTTGCGATCAACCGTGTACCATTTGCTGCGGTAGTTTCCATTGGGGAAGACGGCGACGAGCGCGCCGCTCGACCACGCATCGGCGTTACCATTCTTCCGGATGTCATCGATCCACCAAGTGGGCACCACCTGTTTGCCATTGCTGACGCCATCGTTGCGCATCATTTCGCCGAAACGGGCAAGGTCGCGAAGCGTGGCGCAGATGCCGCCTGCGACGCGCGCGGCGCCGTGCGAGTCCACGGTAATGTAGGCGTCACTCTCCGTGCCGAGCGGCTGCCAAAGATACTCTCCGACAATTTGTGCATAGGATAGACCGCAGACGCGCTCATAGATCCATCCCAGCACATCCGTGTTCGGAGACACATAGTGGAAGGCATGGCCATGTGGCGTACCGTCGGGGCGCAGCGTCTTCAGATATTCGCGCAGATGCACGGGTGGCGATCCCGGCTCCGGAAGATCCCAACCGGCGGACCGCCGATAACGAATGACATCGCCGTCCTTCGCTTCGTAATCCTCATCGAAATGGATGCCGACGCTCATGTCGAGAAGATGTCGGACGGTGCAGGTGCCGTAGACCGACGACTTCAACTCGGGGAGATACGTAATGACCGGCGTGTCCGGGTCCAGTAAGCCTTGCCCTGCGAGAATTCCTCCCACCGTTCCCGCAATCGATTTGCTCACCGAGAATATGAGATGCTGCGCTCCCGGCGTCAGACCGTGCGCGTACCATTCCGAAACGATCCGGCCGCGATGGAGGACGAGGAAGCCATCGGTGTGGCTTGCGCGCAACGCGTCCGCAATCGTTGTCTTTTCACCGCTCTGGCCGTGGAAGGCGACATCTTCCAGATAGCGCCGTGCAAGCGGCAGGGCCGTGGGCGCGCCGGAACGGGCAATGTTCGCGGTTGGAATTAATTCGCGGACGTTGCGGAAACCCCATTTGCTGAACGGCTGCTGGCGCCAGTTTGCGAGGGTAACCAGCCTGACGTCTGCCGGGGAATTCACCATGGTGGTTATGACGCCTGTTGCATCTCTTGCCAGCGAATTGATTGCCTTGATCTTCCCGCGCCCGGACGCGTCCGCAATCCACCGGATGGTGGATGGATAGACGGCAGGGGGAATCCGGCGGATGCGCGAGCCGGATGCGAGGAGGGTCCTGGGAGCCTGTAAGCGACTGCGCTGCGAAGGATGGCTGGCAATTGTCTGTTTTGACTTGTCCTTTTAGCGGTTGGCCTGCATTTTGCTTGACTAAACAAGGTGTCTGCTCCAGCGTTCGTGTGGCATGGGCGCGTCCGACGTCCGACTTTGACGAACAAACTTGGGAGGGAAGGCGATGTTCGTGCTCATGGGCCGCTCAGATCCTGCGACCAACCAGGCAGTTCAGTTTGCGAAAAGCATTCTCGAAGGCACGGCGACGGCTTTCTATGAAGTCGACGACAATCTCGACCTGAACCGCTTCTTGCTGTGCGGAATTCCGGTCGAGTTTCATCGCCAATATGTGGCGCGGATGAATCAGTTCGATCCCTTGCATCCGAAGCGCGCAGCCGACAAGCCGTTTGAGAGACTGAGTGTCGCGGCCGACCAGTGTGTCACCCCGGAAACCGCGGCATACCGTTCATTTGCCGGTCAGTGCGGCATCGCCGATATGGTCGAATTCTTTTTCAGGCGCAACGACAGGATCGTCGCGGGCATGAGCGTCGCCTGGGGACCGGGCTGCAAGATCCCGGACGGAACCATGAACATCGCCGAGAAGATCCATGACTATCTGGAGTTCAACCTGGTCGGCCGCTCGACGCCGGCAGCCGACGAACCGGGCCGCTTTGGACTTACGTCCCGCGAGCTGGATGTGGTCGAGCTTTTGTGTTGCGGTCGGACCAACCGCGAAATCAGCGAGTGCCTGAACATCGGCCTGGCGACCGTCAAGACCCATCTGATCCACATCTTCGAAAAGCTCGGCGTCGAAACCCGCTCCGCCGTGGTGGCGCTGATGTCGCGTCCACACTGAGTCCGGTATAGATCTGTCCCTCGTCGCGAGAGGCGCGGAGCCGTCCAGATCATCCACCGTTCGGTTGATTGTTCCGGCATTTGCGCTGGATCACGGTGGCTTGGGTCTGTTCTCAGGGATCGGCGTCCTGCGATGTCACCGTGTGGTTCGCACAGTCCCGACTTGCTCCCAAGAAGGGCGCCGAGGGCCGCAATCCTTCACACCGTCCTTTCATTCACCCCCCGCGATGCCTTGCGGGATCCGCGGTCGAGGCCGCGATCGAGTGCCCGGTCTCTAGGACAGCGACGAGCATAAGGAAATTTCATGCGCAATTTCATGGCCATCGCGCGGTCCGTGGCCGTTGGGGAGCGAGGGATGGCGGCCACGTCGCATCCGCAGGCGACGCTTGCCGCGGTCGAGATGCTGAAGGCGGGAGGCAATGCAGTCGACGCCGCGATCGCCGCGGTTGCCGTCCAGGGCGTGGTCGAGCCGCAGATGACCGGAATCGGAGGCGACTGCTTTGCGCTGTATTCGCCAAAGGCGGGCGTTCCCCTTGCGCTGAACGGCTCGGGCCGCACGCCGGCAAGAACCGATATCGGCAAATATGGCGATGCCGCAGAGCGCGACATTCCTCCGACATCGCCCGAAGCCGTCACGGTGCCCGGCGCCATCGACGCCTGGTGCACGTTGGCTGCCGATCATGGCAGCAAGTCGCTGGAGGAGATTTTCCAGCCGGCGATCGCGGCCGCCGAGCAGGGCTTTTGCATCACACCGCGTGTCGCTGCCGATTGGGAACGCTTCCGGCCCCGGATCGAGAGCAACGCGGACGCGACAGCCCAGTTCTTGCCCGGTGGCCGGTTGCCCGTCGTCGGCGACATCAGGTCACAGCCGGCACTCGGACACACGCTTCGCCAAATCGCCCGCGACGGCCGCAAGGCGTTTTACGGCGGCACCGTGGCGGACGAGATCGTCGGCATCCTGCGTGGATTGGGGGGCGCCCATAGTGCCGAGGATTTTGCCGCGCACGGGTCAGAATATGTGACGCCGATCTCCGCAAAATATCGGGACTACGATATTGCGGAATGCCCGCCGAACGGGCAGGGATTGGCGGCGCTGATGATCATGCGGACGCTCGCGGGATTCGACGTGAAAAGCCTTTCCGAAGCGGACCGAATTCACCTTCTTGCGGAGGCCACAAAAGCCGCTTACCGGGCCCGCGACGCATTCTTCTGCGATCCCGCCGTCTGCGATATCGATACGGGCTCGTTCCTGTCGAACCGCTACATCGATGCGATCCGCGCGGCGATCGACATGAAACGCGCATCCACAGCCGAAGCGTGGGACGACATCGAGCACCGCGACACGGTCTATGTGACCGTGGTCGATCGCGACCTCAACGCGATCTCACTGATCAACTCGCTGTTCTATCCATTCGGCAGCGGCATCTATGCACCGAAATCCGGCGTGCTGCTGCACAACCGCGGTTGGAGTTTTCGCGCCAAACCCGGGCATCCCAATTCGCTCGGGCCGCGCAAGCGGCCGATGCACACGATCATTCCCGGCATGATGATGCAGAACGGCAGAACCGTGATGCCCTTCGGCGTCATGGGAGGACACTACCAGGCGGCCGGACATGCAAACCTGATCTCGAATATCCTCGACCTCGGTCTCGATATCCAGGCAGCCGCCGAAGCACCGCGCACTTTCGCGTTCGACGGCGTTCTGTCGCTTGAGACGACGGTTTCCGCTGACATCAAGGACGATCTGGCCGCGCGCGGGCACAACGTCCGCTGGTCCGAAGAGCCGATCGGCGGGTGTCAGGCGATCCGCATCGATCACGAGCGCGGCGTTCTGCTCGGCGCGTCCGATCACCGCAAGGATGGACTGGCGCTAGGCTTTTGAGTTATGTCGCGGCCGAAAGTCCGGCGTCGATCCCCGCCGCAATGCTGGCGACATCGGCCGGCTCGAGAATGAGCGGCGGCGACAGGATGATGTTGTTTCCGGAAACGCGAATCATCACGCCGGCGTCGTAGACGCGGTCCGCCACCGCCGCCATCGTCTTCTTGTCCGCGGCCTTTTTTGTGTCGCGATCGGAAACGAGCTCGATCGCGGCCATCAGGCCCTTGCAGCGGACGTCGCCGACGATCTCGTACTTTTTCTGCAGCTGCCCGAGTGCCTGGGCGAGTTCCTGTCCCCGCGCGGCGGCGTTCTCATCGAGTTTCAGCCGTTTGGTCTCGGCAAGGGCGGCTATCCCGGCGGCGCATCCGACCGGATGACCCGAATAGGTGTAGCCGTGACCGATCGACCCGAAAGTCGATTGATCGTTCTCGAAGGTTTCGGCAATTTTGTCGTTGATCAAGGTGGCGCCCAGCGGGAAATAACCCGATGTGATCGCCTTGGCGATGGTCATCATGTCGGGCTCGACGCCCCAGAGCCTGGCGCCTGACCACGCGCCGGTGCGGCCAAATCCCGTGACCACCTCGTCGGAGATCATCAGGATGCCGTGGCGGTCGCAGATCTCGCGCACCAGCTTCATGAAGTTGCCGGGAGGCACGATCACGCCGCCTGCGCCCAGCACCGGTTCCATGATAAAGGCCGCGATCGTGTCCGCGCTCTGGAACGCGATTTCATCTTCCAGGGCCGCGGCGCACAGTTGCGCGAGCCGCGCGGGATCGCTTTCGTTGAATGGATTGCGATAGGTCCATGGAGCGGGGATATGGAAGACGCCGGGCAACAGCGGTTCGTAGTTGCGGCGGAAGTTTGCATTGCCGTTGACCGACGCGCCACCGAAGTGGGTGCCGTGATAGCCCTTCTTCAGCGCCAGGAATTTTGTGCGGTCGCCCTGTCCCTTGATCTTCCAGTACTGCCGCGCAAGCCTGAGCGCGGATTCGACGGAGTCCGAGCCACCCGAGGTAAAGAATACGCGCGTCATGCCTTCGGGCTTGAACCATTCGGTGAGTTCGTGCGCGAGTTCGATTGACGGACCCGTCGAAGTGCCGCGAAACCCCGAATAGTAGGGGAGCACGCTGAGCTGGTCGGCGATCGCCTTCTTTATGGGATCGCAGCTGTAACCGAGATTGACGTTCCACAGCCCGCCGACCGCGTCGAGAACCGTTTTGCCATGAATGTCCGTGACGTGGATCCCTTCGCCTTTCATGATGATTCTCGGCGGCTGGGCACGCATTTCGGCGGGATGCGCCATCGGGTGCCAAATCGGCTTGGCATTGTTCTCAAGCAGGAAGTTGATGTCGCGCATCGCAGTGCTGCCTTCTCGTCATCTGAATTCAAGATCGAAGTAACGCAGGGCCACGGCATAGGATTCCCGGGGATCCCGGACGTCGAAAAGAACCGTTCGGAAGCCGCAGGCTTGCGCGCCCGCGATGTTGCGCTGCTGATCGTCTACGAACACGCAGGCGCCCGGGTCCAGCGCAAGCCTGTCTAGCACGATCTGGTAAGCGCGCGGGTCCGGTTTCAGGATCCCGGTATAGGTCGCATCGACGATGGTCTGGAAGCGATCGAGCAGCGGCAGTCTCTTGCGAAAGCCGGTCCCGTAAAACAGGTCAAGTTCGTTCGACAGGATGGCAAGCTTGAAACCTGCATCCCCGACGATCCGAATGGCGCCGTCGGCTTCCGGCCGGATCGCAGCCTCGGGATCGGCACCGCGGGCGCGTTTTACGAAGGTTTCCATGTCGTTCCAGTCTTCGCCGACGAGGCGGCCGACTTCGCGGCTGCGGATGAGCCAGTAGTCGCGTTCTGAAATCTCTCCCTGCTGCATGGACATCCACAACCGATCGGTCTCCAGCGCAAACGGGCCGCGCCAGGTCAGGGTACCCTGAGCCAGGCCGAGAGTGGCTTCCGTCAAGCGGTGGGTTTCGAACAGCGTCTTCGAAATGACGCCCCCGAAATCCAGCACCAGCGCCTTCACCGGTGTCTTGGCGGGCGGAGATTTCACGCCGCGACCGATGTCTCGCCGGCGGGCACGATGCCTGCTTCGACCCACCGGTCGAAAATACCCAATACCGTGTCGACGAATGCCTGACTGTTGATATGCGCGCTGATTTCATGGAGCTCGACCGGCGCCTTGATGGCCGAGCGCATTGCGTCGACGAAGGCGGAGAGGCCCTCGGGATCATGCAGGGCTTCGCCTTCGCGATCCCATTGCTGGATGCCGCCGGCCGGCAGGACGAACGCCACCGGCGCCTGCGCCAATGAGAGCTTCCTGGCGATGGCCTGCGCAATTCTTCGCCGGTCGTCCGGCCGCGACGTTGCCGAGGCCAGCAGCCGGTTGTGCGCATGGAAGGGACGATCGACCAGATCGTTCGGTACCGGTTGCCAGGCCGGGAAAGTCGACCATGTCGATGGCGCCCGGCGCCACGATCTGCGGAATTCCGGCTTTCCCGGCATTCTCCAGCCGATCTGCGCCGGAATTCACGACAGAGCCCGTCAGTTGATTGGCAACCTCCTGAAGGCTGAGATCCAGGATCGCCGCGAAGCCGCCCTGGGCCGCCATGGACTCCATCGCGCGGCCGCCCATTCCCGTGGTGTGGAAGACCACGACCTCATACCCACGCCTTTCGAGCTCCGGCTTCAGTTCGACCATGTAGCTGAGACAGCTCTTGCCGAGCGACGTAATCGCGACAACGGGCCTCTGCTTCTTCGGCCTGATTGCGCTTTTTGCCGCTCCCACGACCGCGCCGCAGGCTTGCGAGAGGACGGCTTTGCAGGTGCTGTTGAGGCCATAAAGACCCCCCGCCCACAATATCATCATCAAATCGGCCGCGATGCGCTCCGGCGGCACCAGGTGCGAGAAAGCGATGGTCGATACCACGAGCTTGGGAATGCCAAGCGGCAGCGCCAGCGCGACATCGAGAGCGAGGTCCGTCCCCATGGTGCCGCCGATGGCGATCATGCCGTCAAAATCGCCGGCAGCGGCAAGGCGTCGCGCGAGACGCGACGCTCCAAGCGCCATCGCCGCCATGGCCGAATTCTCGTCGCTGCTCGCCGCGATCTCTTCGATCGTCGTTTGCGCCGACAGCGCGACTGCATGTTTGTCATAGCGAGGGTTGTAGGGTGGATCGCCGAGTACGCTGACGTCCATCATGATGGGCTCACCGCCGGCTTCGGTGATACGGTCACACATGAACAGGAGTTCGTCGGCCTTCGTATCTCCCGTGCCGATCAGCAGAATTCGAGGGTGTTGCACGTTGGTCATGCCCTGATTTGGACCTTGATGCCCGGGCCGTATGACGGGCAGGCAATTCGTCAGAAGGCCGGACGATTGTTTCACGACCGGCTTCTTCGGGAAACCGCCCGCCATCCATCCTCGAAAACAACCTATGGGCCACACATTGCGGAGGACATCAACCTATCGGTTGATTGTGGCTACGCGCGCGAATTCGTCAGAGTGGGACGATGATGGCCCGTCAGGAAGCTCCGAATAAACCCGTTCTATATCATTGTCGCGATTGAACAATATGCTCCAGGAACAGATCGACCGGTTGCGGACGGCGGCAGTGCCGCCGCAGGAGCTGTTTATCGGAGGACGGTTTTCGGCGGCGCGCAGCGGAGCACGGCTTGATGTCGTTTCGCCCATCGACGGCCGGGCGCTGACGACGATCGCCGATGGCGATGCCGCGGACGTCGATCTTGCCGTCGGAGCCGCACGACGGGCGTTCAGCGACGGCTCATGGTCGAGGGCTGCACCCGCGCATCGGAAGAGGATTCTGCTAGCGCTTCGCGGATCTCGTCGAAAAACACGCGCTCGAGCTCGCGGTTCTCGGCGTGCGCGACAACGGTACCGAAATCAACATGGCCTACAAGGCCGAGCCGCTGTCGGCGGCCGCGACCGTCCGCTACTACGCGGAAGCGATCGACAAGGTTTACGGTGAAATCGCGCCGACCGGACGCGATGTCCTTGGCCTGATCCATCGCGAACCGCTTGGCGTGGTCGGCGTCATCGTGCCCTGGAATTTCCCCATGATGATCGGCGCCTGGAAGCTTGCGCCGGCGCTGGCCGCAGGCAATTCGGTCGTGATCAAGCCGCCCGAGATTGCTTCGCTCACGCTGCTGAAGCTTGCCCAACTCGCCAGCGAAGCCGGGCTGCCGGACGGCGTCTTGAATGTCGTAACCGGCCGGGGAGCGACCGCAGGCGAAGCGCTCGGTCTGCATATGGATGTCGATGCGATCTCGTTCACCGGTTCGGGTGCCGTGGGGCGGCGGCTATTGGAATACTCCGCCCGTTCGAACCTGAAGCGCATCTATCTGGAACTGGGTGGTAAATCGCCCAATGTCGTCTTCGCCGACGCCCCGGATATCGAGCACGCGGCAAAAGTATCGGCGAATGGCATGTTCCGCAATTCGGGCCAGGTCTGTGTCGCCGGATCGCGGCTGATCGTGCAGGCCTCCGTCTATGAGCGCTTCATGGAAGAGCTGTTGAACGTCACGGCGAAGCTCAGGGTCGGCGACCCGCTCGATCTGACGTCGGATGTCGGCGCGATTTCCAGCAAGGAACAGTTGCGCAAGAACCTCGATTTCGTGGCGTTGGCCGAGCGAGAAGGCGCCGACCGGCTGTGCGGCGGCGAGCAAATTCTCGCCGAGACCGGCGGAAATTTCATGGCGCCAACCGTCTTTGCCGGCATGACGTCCGACATGACGTTGGCGCGTGAAGAAGTGTTCGGCCCCGTCCTTGCCGTGACGCGCTTCGATAGCGAGGAGGAGGCGGTCAAGCTCGCCAATGCGACCGCTTACGGCCTCGCATCGGCGGTCTGGACCGGCAGTCTGTCCACGGCTCACCGCATGGTGCGCGCCATCAATGCCGGCGTCGTTCACGTCAACACCTATGGCGGAGCCGACATCACGGTCCCGCTTGGCGGCTTCAAGCAATCCGGCTTCGGCCGCGACAAGTCGCTTCATGCGCTCGATGAATATACCGACCTCAAGACCGCGTGGATCTCGCTATGACCGACGCGGAGATCGAACGTCGCGCGAGCGTGAACGCCCTGATCGATCGCGAGCAGGCGCGCTTTCTGCAACTGCATCCCCGTTCTGCGAAGGCATGGGAGGAGGGGAAACGGCATTTTCTCTACGGCGGGCCGTCGCACTGGATGCGCCGCTGGGCCGGAGGCTTTCCGGTCTATGTTGATGAGGCCAAGGACGCGCACGTTCGCGATATCGACGGGCGGGACTACATCGACTTCTGCCTCGGCGATACCGGCGGCATGTGCGGCCATGCACCGGAAGCGGTGACGCAGGCTGCGCTGCACCAGCTCAGGCGCGGTGCGACGATGATGCTGCCGACCGAAGACAGCCTTTGGGTCGGCGCAGAACTCTCCCGCCGCTTCGGCCCGAAATACTGGACGCTCACAACGTCGGCGACCGACGCCAATCGCGGCGCGATCCGCATCTCGCGGATGATCACCGGGCGCACCAAGGTGCTGGTCTTTTCCGGTTGCTATCACGGTGGCGTGGACGAAGCCCACGTCGAGATCCGCGACGGCCGCATCGGGATGCGCAACATGGTCCACCCCAATGCAGTCGATTACGGCGCGGTTACCCGGATCGTCGAGTTCAACGATGTCGAAGCGCTCGAGGCCGCGCTATCCCATGGCGACGTGGCCTGCGTGCTGACGGAACCGCTGATGACGAATTTCGGCATGATCCCGGTCGATGCCGGATTCCATCAGGCGTTGCGAGACATCACCCGGCGTACCGGCACCGTACTGATCATCGACGAGACGCATACCATCTCGAGCGGGCCGGGCGGCTACACCCAGCTCCATGGCCTGGAGCCCGATATCTTCGTCACGGGCAAGGCGATCGCGGGCGGAATCCCGGCGGGGGTCTTCGGCCTGAGCCGGGAGATCGCCGAGCGGCTGTGGAAGATCGTCCCCTATGTCAATCCGCGCGAGCGTCAGTCCGCTCATCTCGGGATCGGCGGAACGCTCGCCGGCAACGCGCTGACGGTGGCGACGATGCGCGCCGTTCTGGAAAGCGTTCTGACGCCTGAGAACTACGAGCTGATGATCGCGAATGCGTCGCGTCTGGCCACGCAGATCCGCGATCTGATCGAAGCCAATCATCTGCCCTGGCATGTGACGCAAATCGGCGCCCGCGCCGAAATCATGTTCATGCCGAAGCCGCCCCGAAACGGCGCCGACGTTATGGCTGGCCGGCAGAGCGATTTGGAAACGCTGCTTCACGCCTTTTACATGAATGAAGGCATACTGGTGACGCCATTCCACACCATGCTGCTGATGTGTCCGGCGACGTCCGTTGACGATGTGGAAAAGCACACGGCTGTGTTCGGCGGTTTCATCGCGCTTCTGCGCAAGGCCGGAATAGTCTGAGGCCATGACGGAAAAACCCTTCGATCTTTCCGGGAAGGTCGCGCTCGTAACGGGCGGAGGCCGCGGTATCGGCGCCGCCATCGTGACGCGGTTTGCGGAAGCGGGCGCTACGGTCATGATAGCCAACCGGTCGCGCGACGTCGCCGACGACCTGGCAAGGGACCTGACTGGGCGCGGACTTCGGGTTGACGCCGTGCCGTTCGACCGGCTCGATCGAAAGAGTTTGCACGGCACCATCGACAGGGTCGCTGGGCAAGACGGCCGGCTGGACATTCTGGTTCACAACGCAGGCGGCTGCCTCTGGTCGTCTCTGGAAGAACTGGACGAGCACAAACTGGACGAAACCCTGTCGCTGAATCTGAAAGCCGCCTTCTGGCTTGCGCAGGCGGCCATACCCCGCATGCGCGCCAATGGGTTTGGCCGAATTCTGGTGACGTCTTCGGTTTCGGCGCGCGTTGCGATGGGAGGCGGAGCGCACTATTCGGCGGCAAAGGCCGGCGTCAATGCGTTCATCCGCGGCGCGGCGTTCGAACTCGCCCGCGACCACATTACCGTCAACGGCGTGGAGGCCGGCTTCATCGCCAAGCCCGGCCGCGGCACGATGAGCACGCCCGAAAACATGGCGCGGATCGGACACTTCGTGCCGGTGGGACGAATGGGGGAAGCCGACGACATCGCTTTTGCGATGCTTTATCTCGCCTCCGAGGAGGCGAAGTACGTCACCGGCCAGACCATCGTGGTCGATGGCGGTTCGACGCTGCCCGAAACCGGGTTTGCCGTCGAGCGCCAATGGGGATCCGAATGACGTCGTGCTTCGAAGGTCGTACCGCACTCGTCACGGGCGCCGCCACCGGCATCGGCCGGGCGACGGTCGAAATGCTTGCCCGGAGCGGTGCGCGCGTCATTTGCTTCGGACTTGGGTGGTGAGGTTCTGGAAGAGGCCGCCGGCGCCATCGGCGGCTTGGCCGTGCATGGCGATGTGACCAGCGTGACCGACATCGCCCGGGTCGTCGACGGCTGCCGCGGCCGGCTGGATATCGTGATCAACGCCGCCGGCCTGATCGTGCCGGACGAACCGCTGACCGTGTCGGACGACGTTTGGGCTCAAACTCTCGACGTCAACCTGACGGGAACCATGCGGGTATGCCGGGCGGCCCTTCCGCTACTCCAGCAGCGTGGCGGCGCCATCGTCAACGTCGCCTCCGTCGCGGCATTCAATTCAAGTCCGCAAGGCACAAGCTATGCGGCGAGCAAGGCCGCGGTGGTTTCATACACGCGTTCGCTGGCCTATGCACATGGCGTGGACGGCATTCGCGCCAACGCGGTCGCGCCGGGATGGGTGCGCACGCCGATGAGCGAATATGAAATGCGGTTGGCCGCCGAGAAGAACGGCACGACGGCGGATGCCGAATTCGATGCCGTCGAAAGACGCATCGCGCTGGGACGGGTGGCGCGGCCGTCGGAAATCGCGGCCTGCTGTCTCTTCCTGGCGTCCGACGAGGCGTCGTTCGTGACCGGCGCGGTTCTGGTCGCCGATGGCGGAGGCCGCTCACCGACGCAGAACCGGGCGGCTTGATGAAAGCCGTCGGCGGTCATCCACCGAACGGTGGATTGTGGTCGGGGAGCGCCTGATAGACGCTTTTAGCGTGAGATCAGGGTCAATCGATGACTGTCGCCGGAAAATTCGCTGATACGATATTTCGAAACGGTCGTATCTATACGGTTGACCGGAAGTCGCCCTGGGCGGGTTGCGCCGCGGTAAAAGGCGGACGTTTCATTGCCGTCGGCGATGAAACGTCGATCAAGACCTTGGCTGGCCCGGATACGGCTGTCGTCGATCTTTCCGGACGGATGGCGATGCCGGGGATCATCGACGTCCACAACCACATCATGATGGGCGGCCAGTCGGATCTCTACGATCTTCGCTTTTCGTCCAGTCTCAGCATACCGCAGATTGCGGAGGCGGTTCGCAAGGCGGCATCGCAGGCGGCGCCCGGGGCATGGATCGTCGGGGGACAGTGGGGTAACGATCTCCTGCCGCGTCTCAATACGGCCGAGGCCTGCGCCGAACTCAATGCCGCGAGTCTTGGCCATCCCGTGCTCCTGCGGGACGACAGTTATCACAACCGCTGGGCAAGCGCGGAGGCTCTGCGGCTGGCGGGCGTGACGGCCGCCACCCCAAATCCCACCGATGGCGAAATCGGCCGGGATCAAAAAACCGGCGCGCTCACCGGCCTCATGGTGGAGGCCGCGTCCGGTATTGTGGAGCGCGCG
The DNA here is from genome assembly GCA_963721275.1 of uncultured Alphaproteobacteria bacterium. Lineage (GTDB taxonomy): Bacteria > Pseudomonadota > Alphaproteobacteria > Rhizobiales > Xanthobacteraceae > Bradyrhizobium. Next base: position 288,454 of record CAVRIQ010000041.1, read on the forward strand.
CTTGCGAATTCGGGGCATTACACCCCCGACATGGACCGGGCTGCCGTGGCGAGATCGATCTCGGTGCTGAATTCCTTCGGCGTGACGGGTTTCCTCGATGCCGCGAGCATGCAGCCGATACTTGCCGCCTTGAAGGGCCTCGACGACCGCGGCGAGCTGACGGCGTGGTCCGTCTGCGCCATGCCCATCGTCGAGCCCGGCTTCATGTTTGGCAGCGCGGGCGATGAGCTTTTCGCCATGCGGGAAGACTATCGCAGCGCGCATGTCAGGCCTGATTTCGCCAAGGTGTTTCTCGATGGCGTGCCCGGCGCGAAGACCGCCGCGTTTCACGAGCCCTATGTTGCCGATCCGGTCCGCGGATGCTGTTTCCGCGGCACGACGATGCTCACCGTGCCGGATCTGATCCGCTGGCTCGGGAAATGCGAAAAGCTCGGTCTGGCCGCCAAGATCCACTGCGCCGGAGATGCCTCCGTCTCGCAGGCGCTCGACGCCATCGACGTCGTGCGATCCTTCAACGGTCCGACCTCGCTCGTGCACCATATTGCGCATGCGAGCTACATCGCGCCGGCCGACATTCCCCGGTTCGCCGAACTCGGCGTGGTCGCCGATCTGTCGCCGATCATCTGGTATCCGACGGTCTTTCTCGAGGCGCACAAGGCCGCGATGGGAGAACAGCGCGCGCTGCGGTTCTGGCCGAACAAGGATCTCAAGGAGGCAGGCGCCCTGATGGCTGGGGGCTCGGACTGGCCGGTCATTCCCAATCCCGATCCCTGGCAGGGGATCGAGGGCATGGTGACCCGGCAGAATCCGTCCGGCGATTTTCCGGGAGTTTCGCTTTGGGCGGAACAGGCGCTGGACCTTCCGACCGTGCTGGAGATCTACACCATCAATTCGGCCCGCGCACTCGGCCTCGACAAGACGATCGGCTCCATCGAAGTCGGAAAATCCGCCGATATGATCGTTCTCGATCAGGCGATTTTCGATATTCCGCCAAACCGGATCGCTGAAACCCGCGTCGATATGACGTTCTTTGAAGGCCGCAAGGTCTACGACCGGAGTTTCAGTCGATGACCGTGCAGAACGCTCCGGTTCCCGTCACGATCCTGACCGGGTTTCTCGGCAGCGGCAAGACGACGGTCTTGAACCATCTGCTGCGACAACCGGAATTGCACGGCGTTGTTGCGATCATCAACGAGTTCGGCGAGGTCGGGCTCGATCACCTTCTCGTCGAAGCCAGCGAGGAACGATTCGCACTTCTCGACAACGGATGCATCTGCTGTTCGGTCAGGGAAGACCTGATCCAGACGCTTGAGCGACCTCAGGCTACGGAGCGCGGCGGGGTCCATGCCGGCCTTTCACCGCGTGCTCGTGGAAACGACGGGGCTCGCGGATCCCGTGCCCGTCCTCCACACGCTGATGACCTCTCCCGATCTTGCGGGCGAATATCGGATCGACGGGGTCACCGTCACGGTGGACGCCGTCAACGGAACGCGGACGCTGGCGGCGCACCCGGAGGCCGCCAAGCAGATCGCCGTCGCCGATCGCATTCTGCTGACCAAGCTCGACCTCGCCGATGCGAAGGATGTCGCGTCGCTGTTGGACCGCATCGCCGCGATCAACCCGACCGCCGCCGTTTTGCGTCCCTGTCACGGCGTGGTCGCCGCTTCGGATGTACTCGACGCAGGATTGTTTGATCCGCTCGCGAAATCCGGCGACGTCGCGGCATGGTTCGAGGCCGCGACGACGGCGGCGGCGCATGCCGGAGAAGCCGCCACACATCATCATTGCGACGATCATTGCGGTCACGCCGGTGCGCACTCCCATGACCCGCAGATTTCATCCTTCAGCCTGACCATCAGCGAACCGGTGCGATGGGCGGCCTTCGCGCAATGGCTGGACTATGTTGCCGCGCTCAAGGGCGACGATCTTCTGCGATTCAAGGGGCTGGTGAATGTCGCGGAAATATCCGGCGGCCCGGTCGTGGTTCACGGCGTCCAGCACGTCTTCCACCCGCCCATCGAAATGAAAAGCTGGCCATCCGCGGACCGCAGCACGCGGCTGGTCTTTATCGTTCGCAATATTCCAAGAGAAGTAATCGAACGAACGCTGACGAAGTTCGCGGACATCAGCCGTGAAGCAATCCGTCGGACGGCGGCGTGAGCAGTGCTCCATAGAACAGACGTTAGCCATTGCAGGAGAGAAACATGACTGGAAAAATCAAATCGTCAAGCGTCCCTGGGCGCATCGACCGGCGCACGCTGCTCAAGGCCGCCGGCGTGGCGGGACTTGCTTCTGCTTCCAGCATTCCGCTGGTCAACATCGCACGTGCGGCGTCCAATACGATCAAGATCGGCTGGGCGGGTTGTCTGTCCGGCGTTCGCGCACCGTTTGCCGAACCGGATTCGTGGATCCACGAGCGGATGAAGACCTACGTCAAGGATGGACTGAAGATTGGCGGGAAGAACTATGCGGTCGAGTTTGTCATCAAGGACAATCAGTCCGATCCCAATAGATCGTCGGTGGTTGCGAGCGAGCTTGTGCTTCGCGAGAAATGCGATCTGATCCTTGTGGAGGATGGCGACGCATCGATCCCCGTCGGCGAGCTCGCCGACGCAAGAGGCATCCCGACCATCTCGACGATGGTTCCGTGGCAAGGCTGGATGTTTCCCCGCAAGTCGACCCCCGACAAGGGCTTCCCTTACAGTTTTCATTTCTTCTGGGGCGCCGGAGACGTCGTGAAGAACTTCATCGGGATGTGGCAATCCGTCGAGACCAACAAGAAGGTCGGCACGCTGTATATCGATAATCCCGCCGGTACCGCTTTCTCCAATCCGGATCACGGATTGCCGAGCGGGATCAAGGCCGCCGGCTACCAGGAAATGTCCACCGGCCTTTTTCAGATTGCGACCGACGACTTCTCCAATCAGGTCTCGGCCTTCAAGAATGGCGGCGTCGACATTGTTTCCGGCTTTACCTATGGCAATCACTGGGTCACGCTCTGGAACCAGGCGGCGCAGGCCGGCTTCAAGCCGCAGATCTGCACCGTTGCCGCTGCGTTCCTGTTTCCGACCGCCGTCAATGCCCTCGGCGACCGGGGCGACGGCATGTCCACCGAGGTGTGGTGGACGCCGGCATATCCGTTCAAGTCGTCGCTGACCGGCCAGACCGCGGCGCAACTCGCGGCCGAATGGGAGAGCTCGACCGGCCGGCAATGGACCCAGCCGATCGGTTATGCCCATGCGCTTTGGGAGACCGGTTTTGCGGCGCTTCGCAACAGCGATCCCAAGGACAAGAACTCCCTCCGCGATGCGATCGCGGGCCTCGACCTCGAAACGATCGTGGGACCGGTAAAGTTCAAGGACAGCCCGATCAAGAATGTCGCGGTCACCAGCCTGTCCGGCGGCCAGTGGCGGAAGACGAAAGGTGGAAAATCGAAGTACGAACTGCTGATCGTCCATAACGGAACCGCGCCGTTCATTCCCAAGCAGGCCGATCTGGTCACGCTGTCGAAGCTGACGTGAAGCTCCGGCGGTTGCGCAGAAGCCAGAGGGTGTTGGTGGGATGACCGGACTTCTGCGCGTGGCGGGATTGAGCAAGAGCTTCGGCGTCATCAAGGTCGCCGACGACGTTGAGTTCGAGCTTGGTTCCGGGGAGTGCCTCGGAATCATCGGCCCGAACGGGGCGGGCAAGAGCTCGTTGCTCAACCTCATCGTCGGCCTCGTGCGCGCGGACTCAGGCTCGATCAAGCTCGACGGCCGCGAGATGGTTGATCTCGCGCCGCATCGCCGCGCGCGACTCGGGATTGGGCGGGCGTTCCAGATCCCGCAGCCGTTTCCTCACCTCTCGGTCTATGAAAACGTGCTTGTCGCGGCCTGCTACGGAGGAGGCCTGCATGGCGACAAGGCCGTGGCGTGGACGATGGACGTGCTCGGCCGCACGATGCTCGACGGCAAGGCGGATCTGCTGGCGGGTGCTCTGCCGCTGATCGATCGCAAGCGGCTGGAGTTCGCCAAGGCATTGGCGTCGAAGCCCCGATTGATTCTGCTGGACGAGATCGCGGCCGGTCTGACGGAGCCCGAGGTTGAGCGGCTGGTCGAGATCATCGCATCCGTCAAGGCGGATCATGCCATGATCTGGATCGAGCACATTCCCCATGCCCTGCGCGCCGTGGCCGATCGCATCCTGGTCTTGAATTTCGGGCGCAAGGTACTGGACGGGCCGCCGGCCGAGGTGATGGAAAGCCGCATCGTCAGGGAAATCTACATGGGGCTGACCGCCGATGACGTTGCTTGAAGTGTCCGGCCTGAACGCCTTCTATGGCGACCTCCAGGCCGTCTACGATCTGGATTTCACGGTTGCGGGGAAGGAGAGCGTTGCCCTTTTGGGCGCCAACGGCGCCGGCAAGTCGACGTTCCTGCGGTCGTTGGTGGGCCTGCTCGACAGCCGCAGCGGCAAGGTCCGGTTCGCCGGCAACGATATTTCGAGCGCGCCCGCGGAGAGCATTGCGCGGCTCGGCCTGTGCATGGTGCCGGAGGGGCGGATGCTGTTCGAGTCCCTCACCGTGGAAGAAAACCTGCTGATGGGCGCTCTTACTCAGCGAACCGGCTCATGGACGCTGCGCCGGGTGTTCGACCTGTTCCCGGTTCTGGAGGAGCGTCGGAATACTTTGCCGGGCCGGCTGTCGGGCGGGCAGCAGCAGATGGTCGCCATCGGGCGGGCCTTGATGACAAATCCGCGGCTGTTGTTGTGTGACGAGATATCGCTCGGCCTGGCGCCCGTGATGGTCGACCAGATCTACGCGGCATTCTCCGATATTCGCGGGGAGGGCACGGCGATCGTTCTCGTCGAGCAGGACGTCAAGCGCGCCTACAGCGCGGCCGACCGCGTCTATTGTCTGCTGAAGGGGCGGGTCTCGCTCAGCGCCAAAGCCTGCGACGTCAGTCTCGGGCAATTGACGCAAGCCTATTTCGGAATGTAACCGGCCTGGGCCGGCGAGGGGACGTGTTGCATGGCGTGGCTGGAAACGGTGATCAACGGAGCTCTGCTTGGCGGACTCTACAGCCTGCTCGGTATCGGTCTTGCTCTCGTGTTCGGTGTCATGCGGGTGGTCAACATCGCGCATGGCGAGTTCATGGTGTTGAGTGCATTCTTCGCCGTCATGCTCGTCAGCCTTTTTCCCTCGGTGCATCCGTTGCTGATGCTGATCCCTGTCGTCGCGGCGTCGTTCGCCGTCGGCTACGTCTACCAGGCCGCGATCGTCAATCGCGTGGCGAAATCGCCCGATCCGCTGGCGCCGCTGCTGCTGACGTTCGGCGTCTCGATCGTCCTGCGCAATGTCATGGTCGAGGTATTCGGCGCGGATGTGAGAAGCATTCAGGTGGGCGAGCTTTCGCGATCCAGTCTCGACGTCTTCGGCCTGAGCATCGGGGTCATGCCGCTTCTCACGCTCGTCCTTGCGGTGGTGTTGTTCCTTCTGCTGCAATGGGTGCTCAAGCGAACCAAATTCGGGCGCATCGTCCGTGCGACGGCCGACCGCCGGGACATCGTGCGGCTGTTCGGTGTGAAGCCCGATCGCGTCTACAATTACGTCATGGGTCTCTCGCTTGCGCTCGGCGCGATCGGCGGAGTGCTGCTCGCGGTGCGCTCGAGCTTTACACCCTTCTCGGGCGTCGAGCGGCTCCTGATCGCCTTCGAGGTCGTGGTACTCGGCGGCCTCGGATCGTTCTGGGGCGCGCTCCTCGGCGGTATCGCTTTGGGCATGGCCCAGCTTATCGGGCTCAAATTCGATCCCAATGCCGGGCTGCTTTACGCGCATCTGCTGTTCTTCGTCATGCTGTTGATCCGGCCCGCCGGTCTCATCTCCAATCAGGCGTGAAACGGATGTCGAAACGCTTCATTCTGGCATACGGCTTTTGCGCTCTCCTGGTCGCTGTCGCCCCTGCGGTTTTGACCGAGGGCGCGATGCGTCTCGCTACCGAGTGTTTTCTCGTCCTGAGCATGGCGCAGATGTGGAACCTTCTGGCCGGCTATACCGGCCTGGTGTCGTTTGGCCACCAGGTCTTCGTGGCGCTCGGCGCCTACGGGCTTTTCGTCGTATCCGGCTGGCTCGGGGTTTCGCCGTATTGGGTTTTGCCGGTCGCGCCGGTGGTCTGCGCGGTGGTTGCCGCCGTTATCGCGATCCCGTTGTTCCGGCTTCGCGAGGCCTATTTCTCGATCGCCATGTGGGTTTTCTCCGAGATCATCGGCGCGATCACGATGAAGTCGGCGTGGTTGGGGGGAACGTCCGGCGTGCCGTTGGTTACGAGCAAGCTGATCGATTTCGACTGGTTCGAGCCGGTGATGTTCTGGATCGCCAGCGCGCTGGCGCTCGGCACTGTCGGCGGTTTCTATCTGCTGCTGACATCGAGTTTCGGCCTGGGGCTGATGAGCGTTCGGGACAACGATTTGGCCGCCATGAGCGTCGGCGTCGACGTCCGGCGCAACCGCTTCATCGTCTTTGTCCTGTCAGCCGCAGGCTGCGGCTTTGCAGGTGCCGTCAGCTTCATGGGCAATCTCTATATCGCGCCCGCGGCCGCGTTCGACGTCAATTGGGTGGTCTATATGATGTTCATCGTCATGATCGGCGGGATCGGTACGCTGGAAGGCCCCATTGTCGGCACGGTGATTTTCTTCGGCCTGCGCGAGATCGTGACCGGTCCGCTGGGATTGTCGGCCGGCTGGTATTTGGTCGCGCTTGGCCTCATCGCCGTCGTCATCATGCTGTGGTCTCCGAGCGGGCTCTGGCCGGTTTTGCGCGATCGGTTCGGAATCAGGCTGCTGAGCGTGCGGCGGATGTCGCCACGGAGCGTCGAAACGCCTCTGTGAAATAGTCGTGATTGCAAGGGTGGATGATCATGCCGGTTGGACAAGCGGAATACCTGACGGCGTTCCAGATGAAGGGCCTGCTCGCCTCGCGCAAGGCGAGTGCGCTTGAGTTGCTGGATCTGCACCTTGAGCGGGTGGGGAAACTCAATCCGGTGTTCAACGCTGTCGTCGCACTCGATGAAGAGGGCGCGCGCCGGCAGGCACGTGCAGCGGATGATGCCTTTGCACGTGGCATGCATCTTGGGCCGCTTCACGGCGTGCCCATGACCATCAAGGATACGTTCGAGGTGGTGGGCATGCCCACCACAAGCGGGTTCGAGGAACTGCGCCAATATCGACCTGTGCGGGATGCGGCCGCCGTCGCCAGGATCCGGCAGAGCGGTGCGGTGATTTTCGGCAAGACCAATCTGCCTGCCGGCGCGGCGGATCATCAATCCTGCAATACATTGTTCGGCCTGACGCGCAATCCCTGGAACGTCGAGCGGACCGTCGGCGGATCCTCGGGCGGTTCGGCCGCGGCGCTCGCCGCGGGCATGACGCCGCTGGAACTCGGCAGCGATATTGGCGGTTCGATCCGCGTGCCGGCGCATTTCTGCGGCGTGTACGGGCACAAGCCGAGCTATGGGATCGTCTCCCTGGAAGGCCACATCCCTCCGCCGCCCGGTCATATCCTGCAACCCGAACTCGCTGTTGCAGGGCCGTTGGCGCGGAGCGCGGTCGACCTCGAACTGCTGCTGGATGTTGTGCTCGGCCCTCCGGAATTCGCCGGCATGAGTACCGGTTTTGCCCTCCCTGCACCCCGGCACGACGACCTGAAGGAGTTTCGCGTTGCGGTCTGGAACGATGCGAACGTCCTTTCCGCTCGATTCATCGTATGCGGCGGCGATCGATGCGCTCGTCGGCGATATCCGCCGGCTGGGCGTGCAGGTCGATGTCGATGCGAGGCCGGCGATTGATGCGGCGGAGAGTTATTCGGTCTACCTTCAGACGTTGTTCGGGATCATCGGCGCCGGCCTCCCAGCGCCGGCCCGCGCCGCCATCATCGAGGCCGGCAGTGCCGCGTCTGTGGAAACCTATCCGCGCAGGGTTTCCGACGCCGTGCAGCAAACACTTGCGCAATATTTTGACGCGGCGGAACGGCGTCAAAAGTTGTTTCGCGCCTGGCGGGATTTCTTTACGAATTACGACGTGCTGCTGTGCCCAATCACGCCGACCGTCGCGTTTCCACACGACATCGCAAGTCTCGATCTGGCGGCGCAGTTCGACCGTCGGCTCATCGTCGATGGAACGTCCATTCCATACATGGACAATCTGGCTTGGCCGGGTCTCGTCACGGTCGCGAATTTGCCGGCGACGGCCATGCCGACGCGGCACCTGGTTGGCGGAATGCCGGCAGGCGTTCAGACTGTGGGCCCCTATCTTGGCGATCGCACGACGATGAAATTTGCTCAGTTGCTGGAGCAGCAACTCGGCGGCTTCATGCTGCCGCCTGCGCCGCCGTCGGCTCCGTAACTGATGAAGCCAGGTCCCGGCGACGTGGCTTTCGGCTGAACGGCCTCTCGCGTGGAGACGGACGCAATCAGAACCGCGCCGCTCGGCGGGAGGCTAGTTCGAACTGCGTTTTCTGCGCCGCGAACGACGAGCAATTGCCGAAATTGGATCAGCCATTCACTGATAATGCTTGGCAGAAGCTTTATCAGTCGTTGAATGACGGCTCTTGGCGGCGGGTTCAACTGGTCGCTGCAACACATTCCGCGAACTTGTCTGCCGGGGTTTGATATAGCAAGGTCTTTCGGGGTCTTTCATTGAGCCGCTTTGCTATCGCGCTGAGTTTGGCTTGGCTATGTTGGGACAGATCAGTGCCGCGTGGAAGATATTGGCGGAGCAATCTGTTGGTGTTTTCGTTTGAGCCGCGCTGCCAGGGAGACCGAGGGTCACAAAAATAGACCTCGACCTCGGTGGCCAAGGTCAGGCGCTGATGATCGGCGAGTTCTTTGCCTCTGTCCCAGGTCAGCGACCGGTAGAGTTCACTGGGCAATTTCTGCGATTGTTTGATCAGCGCCGAGACGACGCTTTCAGTATCTTTGTTCGCAACCTTGACCAGCATCACGTAGCGCGAATGACGCTCGACAAGCGTTGCGACATAGCTGTTCCTGGACCCGCCGATCAGGTCGCCCTCCCAATGGCCCGGCACGGCGCGATCTTCAATAGATGCCGGTCTTTCGCTGATGGACACGGCATTCTTTATCTGGCCGAGCCCGTTTCGTTTCAGGCTGGCGTGCTTGGAGCGGCGGATAGTGCGTTTCGCTCTAAGGTGCTCAAGCAGTTCCTTTTTCAGCACCCCACGCGCCTGAATGAACAGGCTGCGATAGATCGTCTCGTGTGACACCTGGTTTTGCAGTTTCCCCGGATATGTGCGTTTGAGCCAACCAGCAATTTGTTCCGGTGACCATTGCTGCCGAAGCTTGATCGATACTGTCCGGCTCAGGAACGGACGGCAAGCCAGCTTGCAAAGCTTGGGACGTAGCGCCCGGTCCCAGGCAGCTTGATCCGACCGGGAAGCCCGATACCGATCCAATCCGCCATTGCGACTGACTTCACGGCTGATGGTCGATGCAGATCGGCCCAATTGCCGGGCAATCAAGCGCAACGAGCATTGCGTGCTGAGCCCCCTGGAAATTTCCTCCCGTTCAAAAAGGCTGAGCGCCTCCTGGGCTCGCCGCCGAGCTGGCGGACGAATGCCGCCTGTTGGCGAGATCACCGAAAAGACCGACGAGGATTCCCGGTCAAATCGGCGTCCGATCGAACTCATCGGCTCGCCAGCCTGCCAGCGATCCCAGATCTCAGACCGCTGAGCCGCCGAGTAATAAATACGACGCCGCTGTTTCATGGCACACACTCCATCTTTGCTAAAAGACTAGAGTGTTGCGCTGACCAGTTGAACCCGCCGCGCAAAGCGGACAATCGTTCTTTGCAAATCCTTCACCAGCCTGTTTCGCTATGGGTGAAACGTTGTCGCGTTGCGACGAGTTACACTCGTGGTAATCCGGCGATCTCCAGGCCGTCGCTCAGATGAGACATGAATGCCGGAGTAAAGGGCCATGCTTGCCTCGCCTCCGAGATAGTCAGGTCGGGATCCTTATGCATTAGCTTGCGACCCATCCTGCGAGCTTCTGCCCTCGCTCCCGTCAGGGCAACAGCGGCTACTGCTATTCTCTCCGCCCAAAAAGATTCCGGATAAGCCTCAACGCCGCTCTTTATCCAGAGAGCCGCCCGATCGTACCGCCCAGCGCCAAAGTGCGCACACCCCATTCCGATGAAACTGATGTGCCGCAACGGTTCGAACGGCATCAGATGCAGCGCTACGCTCAGTTCGCGAATTGCGCCGTCGCTATCCCCCAAATAAGCAGACATCCATCCGCGACGTATCCAAGCATACGCCAACCACGGATCAAGTGCCAATGCACGTTCCAGCCGTTGGTCGGCCTGCTCGAGTCGATGCAATAGTACGAGAGCGCCGCTGCTCAGCGTCAGCGTCAAGGCATCGTGCGGAGCGAGTTCAAAGGCCTGCTCGGCGAGCTGATAGGCCTGTCGACGATCGACATCCGGTGTCCTGCTGAAACGGTGAGCCGCGCGCTGCCCATAACACCAGCCGGCAACCGCCTTGGGCAATCCGTAGGTGGGAGCCAACTCTTGAGACCTGGCGAGTTCTTCAAGAGCCGTATTGCATTGCTTCGATGACACCGCAAAGGCAAATGGCAGCGCGATCAACGTCGATCGCATCGCCTCATCGAAATCGGGATCGGTCCACTTCGAACGTCTTGTGCGCTGAATGGTCGCCGATGGGACCTCCCCAAAGGCTTTCCGATATTCTCCCGAGAATCGACCCAGCTGGCTGAAGCCGCTGGTAACCGCAACGTCCGTGACGGTGGCTCGGGGGCCGGCATGAAGCAGTTCCCGACGAACGCGCGCAAGCCGCATCCGGCGCACCCACCCGAGCGGCGTTGTGCCCAGAAACGTTTTGAAGTGGGTTTCGAGCGTCCTTGGGCGGACGCCCCCGATTTGCGCAAGCAACTCGAGCTGGATCGGCTCGGACAAGTGACCGCGCAGCCAATCGACAACACGCAATAAGTCGGCCGGCAATGCTGGCGACGAAGCGAGTAACGCCGCCCCCTCACCAAGGGCCTTTGAGATTGGATCGGGCGTTGGCATCGCGGACTTTCCTCATCAGAGAACGGATCTCAGCCACCCCTCATGCATCGTAGCCCATTTTCGGCGATTTTTGAATATCGATGCGTAAAGCGCATAGCCAGCTTCAAATGCCCGGCACAGAATTCGAAGAGCGCCGAAGACTCCAACGCGACTTCCGGAGCAGAGAGATGAAAAATCGATCCAATTTCGCATGCTTGCTCGTGCTTGCGTTCTTGCTCGCGGTTTCCGCAATATCGGGGGTGCTGCTTTCGCCTTCGGCTGCGGCGGCAGACAAGTTCGAGATTAAGCCCGTTGCCGAGAGGAAGATCAGCAAATTGCCGGCTGGGTCGCTATATTGGGAGATTGAGAATTTCTCCACGCTGGAGCAAGCGCAAGCCGCTGCGGGTCCGACCTCGCTGGTGGCGGAAGTCACCGGCAAGGTCTGGCTCTTCACGCTTGGACCGCAGGGCGGCGCGACGCACGGTGGAAGTAAAGTTGCCGAGATCGGCCCCGTGGCCCCGACCACTGCGCCGGAGTATCTGCTGCGCATCAACAACGCGGGCGGGCCGCCCGGGGTCAAGACACCGGTGCATACGCATCCGGGTTCCGAAACCTTTTACGTCCTGACTGGCCAGCTAGGTCAGAAAACACCGCACGGCGAGAGCCATGTCGATGCCGGCCAATCCATGCCTGGACACGCTCCCGGCATGCCGATGGAAGTCTCCAGCAGTGGCACAAGCGATCTGAATGCCCTGGTCATGTTTGTGGTGGATGCCACCAAGCCATTCTCTTCGCCGGCCACATTGCCCTAGGTGTTCCAATTCCCCTGTGGGGTCTTGGGCGTGGGCGATAACGCACGCAGCTGGGCCCAAAGCCGATATTCGGCCAATGACCGCTCTTGGCGGATAGTGTTGATTTAGTCGTCGCTTTGTTTCTGGGGCCTCGTTTTTCGGGGCGATAGTCTATTTTTTGGGGTGTTGTCTCAGGATCGGGCCGGGCATCGGCGCCAATCCGTTGGAGCCGTCATGCCGGCGCGGGACAAGCGGCTGGCATCGTTCGAAGCTTTGCGAGCTTCCTCAGGTTTTGGGCGGTGGCCGCGAGCAGGAACTCGTCTCGCGCGCCGCTCGGACCGCGCAGTCTAAGGCGACCGAGTTCTGAGGATGCGCTTGAGATGGGCGAACAACATCTCGATCTTCTTCCGTCGATGACGCGAACGCTCATAGGCCGGCGTGTTTGCCAGGCTTCGGGCGACATCGCGCGCATCTTCATCGAGGTCACGCGGCACTTTCCGCTGAGGCGTGTTCGGGCAGCACTTCGCCTTGAAGGTACACTGCTGGCAATCCGACTTGCTCGACCGGTACAGCCGCGTCCCGTCCTTGGTGACGCCCGAGCGCGGCGTCGCGAATGTCCGCCGGAACTGCACTAGCAGCTTACCCTGCGGGCAGGTGTATTGGTTGCGTTCAGCGTCGAACACAAAGTCGGATCGCGAGAAGGTACCGTCGGTCCGGTTGGATTTGTCGAACACTGGAATGTGCGGCTCGATCTGCCGCTCCTTGACCAGCCAGGCCAAGTTCGCGGCCGAGCCATAGGCGCTGTCAGCGGCAAGGTGCCGGGGCGTTATGCCAAAGCGTCTGGCGGTTCGATCGATCATGGTACGCGAGGCGCCGACCTCCGCCTGGCGGATGGCTCGGCTGGCTTCGACGTCGAGAATGACGGCGTTGTCGGTGTCGATCAGGTAGTTGGTGGCGTAGGCGAAGAAGGCGTGTCCCTTGTGGGCGCCAGTCCACTGCGCGGCCGGATCCGACGGCGAGATAAACTTCGGCCTCACCTCGCTGGCCGCGCCGAAAGCAGCATCGTCCAGCGTTGCTAGTGGAGCGACTCTAACGCTTGTTTCCCGCGTTTGACAGCGGCGAGGACGCGCTTTGGATCGGCGGTCCATACGAAGGGTTTGGGATCAGCGTTTGTCTCGGCGACGAAGCGGTTGATGGCGAGTTGCAAGTCGACGACGGATCGGAACACGCCTCGCTTGAGGCGACGGCGCGTGAGCTTGGCGAAGAAGCCTTCGACCGCGTTGAGCCAGGATGCAGAGGTTGGGGTGAAGTGGAACGTCCAGCGGGGATGCCGGGCCAGCCATTGGCGTACCTTCGGATGCTTGTGGGTCGCATAGTTGTCGACGATGGCGTGGATTACTTTCCCTGCCGGGACCTGTTCCTCGATCGTGTTGAGGAAGCGAATGAACTCCTGGTGGCGGTGGCGCTGCATGTTGCGGCCGATGACGGTGCCGTCGAGGATGTTGAGGGCAGCGAACAGCGTGGTGGTGCCGTGACGTTTGTAGTCGTGGGTCATCGTGCCGGCACGGCCCGGCTTCATCGGCAACCCTGGCTGGGTGCGGTCGAGCGCCTGAATCTGGCTCTTTTCGTCGACCGAGAGGACGACCGCATGGGCGGGAGGATCCACATAGAGGCCGACGACGTCTTTGAGTTTCTCGGCGAACTTCGGGTCGTTCGACAGCTTGAACGTGCGGATGCGATGCGGTGCGAGTTGGTGGGCTTCGAGGATGCGTTGCACCGAACGCAGGCTAACCCCTGTGGCTTTCGCCAGCATCCGGCCGGTCCAGTGGGTTGTTTCTCCCGGCGGCGGCCCGAGCGCCAAGTCGACCACTCGCTGCACGGAGCCGGTCGGCAGCGGTGGTTTGCCGGGCTTGCGCGTCTTGTCGCGCGTCAGTCCTTCGACACCTTCCGCCATGAACCGCGCCTGCCATCTCCACACCACAGGCTTGGATTTGCCCGAGCGGCGCATGATCTCGGCCGTGCCACAGCCGTCGGCAGTGGCAAGAATGATGTTGGCGCGCCACACATGCTTCTGAGGCGCGCTGCGATCCGAGACGATCGCCTTAAGTCGATGGCGGTCCGCCCGGGTGACCTTTACGATAATTCCTGCTCTCATGCCGAGAGCTTGAACTGCTTCGGTCGATTTGGGAATCGTCCGAATGAATCACACCACTAGATATTCGCGAACGGCCCTGCCGGCATCAGCGCCCAGACCTGCGATCGGCCACTGGTCACCGGGGACGGACCGCTGCTTGTTGGCGTCCGCAGCGATCAGGCTCGCGTCCACCGCGAAGCCTTCCCCGCCGACAAGACCCTCGCGAAGGCACCGCTCCACCACCGCCTCGAACAAGTGCCGCAGGATATCGCTCTGCCGGAACCGACCATGCCGGTTGCGCGAGAATGTGGAATGGTCCGGCACCCGGCCGTCGAGCCCGAGGTCACAAAACCAGCGATAGGCCAGGTTGAGATGGATCTCTTCGCACAGCCGCCGTTCGGACCGGATGCCCATGCAGTAGCCGACAATCAGCATCCGCATCATCAGTTCCGGATCAATCGAGGGCCGACCGATGCTGCTATAGAACGGCTTCAGCTGCGTACGCACCTTTTCGAGATCGAGAAACTGGTCGATGCGTCGGAGCAGGTGATCTTCGGGGACGTGGTCATCGAGGCAGAAGTCGTAAAATAGCTGCGCCGGCACCGTCTGCATCCCCATCATCGTCCCGCTCCTCCGCAAATCAATACGAGGATGGAATCACGCCAGCCAACGCCGATCAACGGCAGACTAAATCAACAATATCGGCGCAAAGCGGCCGGTCGTCGCTGGCGGATGAATTCAGGGCTGTATCGGCTTTGGTCGTGGTGGGACCGCGAGGGCCACGTCTCGCTCGAGAGGAATAAGCGGCGGTCTCGGTGACTCTTGCTATCGCAGTCGCAAACACGAGACGGGCTTCGCGGTGAGCACAGCATTGCGGAGCTGTGTCGGCGCGAGGGTATCGCCGAAAGCCTGTATTACAACTGGTCGAAAGAGTTCCTTGAAGCTGGCAAGTGGAGGCTGGCGGGGGATACCGCGCGTGCGGCGACCAGCAGCGAGGTTTGGGATCTGCGACAGGAAGCCCGGGCGCTGAAGGAAGTCGTCGCCGAGCAGGCTCTGGAATTGCGCCTGCTTAAAAAAAGCATGATCGCGGATGGGGACGGCGAGGAATGGGATATCCGGCTTCGGAGAAACTGGAAATCATCCGCCTGGTCGAGCGATCCCATCTGCCCGAACGCTGGGGACGCTCGGCATCCTGCCCTCGACTTTCTACCGCTGGTACGACCGCTATCAGGCCGGCGGGCCTGAAGCATTGGAAGATCGATCATCCGCGCCCAGGCAAGTCTGGAATCGCATCCCCGATGAGGTGCGCAGGCGGATTGTCGATCTGGCATTGGACGCGCCGGAGTTGTCGCCGCGTGAACTGGCGAGCTTCACCGGACCCCGTCCAAGGCACCGGCAGCAGAGCAATGGCAAGCCGGTGGCCAAGAAGAAGCGCTTCGGTGGTCCCGGGATGCTGAATTTCCAGATGCTGCATTATAGGCTTTCCGGGAATGGCAAGCTAACCTTCGGGCATATTGCGTACTGAACGATGGCGGCTCTAAAACATGTCGAACCAGCTTACGAAGTCTGCCCGCCGGGTTTTCGACATTCTCGAGTTGTTTCGCGAGCGGCAGTGCCCGCTTCGTCTGAAGGACGTGGTCGACTTGTTGGGCATGCCGACGTCGAGCGCTGCTGCCCTGCAGGGCGCAGATGAACTATCTGTCGTTCGAGAGCACGTCGCGCTCCTATCTTCCTACGCTTCGGCTGTCGCAACTCGTTCGACGAGGTCACCAAGCGCTTCGGATTGAGCAGGGCGCTTATATTAGTGACGTGTC
This sequence comes from uncultured Alphaproteobacteria bacterium, assembly GCA_963721275.1. Lineage (GTDB taxonomy): Bacteria > Pseudomonadota > Alphaproteobacteria > Rhizobiales > Xanthobacteraceae > Bradyrhizobium. The sequence continues at coordinate 304,248 of CAVRIQ010000041.1, forward strand.
TCTAGAACTCCTTACCGATAATGCGATCGAGCGAGCACCGTCCCGCGCCGCGGAAAACGATGGCGATATAGATCAACAGCATAAGCAACGGAAATTCATAGCCACCTTTCGGTGAAGTAAAAAAGTAACCGTTGGGGAAATGCCATTTTGTAACGAATATCATTTCAATGGCGAACATTAATGCGATCGGTCGAGTTAGTAACCCCAAGGCGAGCGCCGCCCCTCCAAACAATTCCAATACACCGAGCAGGTTGGCCAGCAAGTCTGGCATTGGAAAGCCCATCGGCGTCAGAATATTCTTAGCGACGAATGCGCCGAATCCCAGGAAAAGCTTGGCGTAACCATGATACATAAAGATCGCACCCGCACCGAAGCGGATGAGTGGATAGCTATAAGGCGCAATGCCTTCATAGAGGCCCGCAAACCCTGGCAATATTAGTCGGTTTTTGTCGATTGTTCCCTGCATCATTTCCTCCCAGCATGTTTGAACCGCATCAGATTCTCTTCATAGCGCCCCGCAAAAGGATTGCGGATGCGGCATTCGCGGTGCTGACTAGGAGCGGCTCCGCCAGCCGGGGTCCTGCGCTCGTTTCAGATCGTCTCAACGCCAAGTGCAGTTTTTCGCACTTCGTAGTCAGTCATGGCGTCCCACTCACTCCTCGACGACGGGGTTGCGCAACACGCCGATTTTCTCGATCTCGACCTCGACTACGTCGCCCGGCTTGAGGAACACAGGCGGCTTGCGGGTGAAACCGACGCCGGCCGGCGTACCGGTAGCAATCACATCGCCCGGCACCAGATCGAATATCGTCGACGCGTAGTTGATCAGCCGAGGGATCGAAAAGATCAGCATGGAAGTGTCCGATTTCTGCTCCACTTTACCATTGACCCGCGTCTCGAGCTTGAGCTTGGACGGATCGCCGATCTCATCGGGCGTCACCAGCCAAGGGCCGAACGGGCCAGTGCCGACGAAGTTCTTGCCTGAGGCGATCTGCTGGGCGTGACGCTGCCAGTCGCGAACGCTGACGTCGTTGTAGATTGAATAGCCGGCAATATGGTTCGCCGCCTCGCTTTCCGGAATGTGACGGCCGCCCTTGCCGATCACGACCGCGAGTTCGCCTTCCCAGTCGAGATTGTCCGATACCTTGGGGCGGATCACCGGAGCGTTGTGCCCGACCTGGGAGCGCCACACCCGAAGAAAGATTGGCGGGAATTCGGTGATCTCGCGCTTCATGCCGAAGGCTACCGCCTCGTTGTGGTGATCGAGATAGTTGCGCACGGCGCACACGATCTTCTCGGGGCGCGGGATCACTGGGAGGAAACTTATCTCTGAAAGCTTCGGACCAGGCTTGTTTGCTGCCACCAGCGCGTCCCGTCGGGCGAAATCGTCGCTGCCGACAAAATCGGCAAGCGTCGGGTATTGCGGCAGAGCCCGGCCGAGATCGACCACCGCGTCGCCTACCACGGCTCCCCAGCTTTCACGTCCGCCTTCTGAAAACGACAACAGCTTCATGTCCCGGCCTTCGTTTGGATAATTTTCGATAAGTCACATTATTTTCGAAAATTTGTCCGAGCGCAAGCCTTCCTCGGCCCGGCAGCCGTTATCAGCGTCCGCTCATTCGGTGCTCTCAAGCAGGTGCCCGGCGTAGGACGCGACATTCTCGGCGGTGCTGCGGATATGTCTGTCGATCAGTTGCACGGCGAGATCCGCATTTCGCGACATGGCCGCCTGCATGATGGCTTGGTGCTCGCCCGCCTTGTCGCGCACGCGGGGCCGGAAACTCGCAGACAAATAACGGTAGCGCTCGGCACGGTCGAATAGAGCTGCACGGATCGACAATAGAGTCTCAGATTGGCCGGCGGAGACGAGCGCTTGGTGAAACTGTCGATGCGCAATCTTCCATTCAGGATCGTCGAGCTGGCTTTCCGCGCTGCGCTCTTCGATCCGCCTCAGACGGTGCAACGTCGAAATCACGGCAATTTCCCAATCGTCCCCGCCTTTCGCTATCGATCGGCGCAGCAATTCGACTTCGATCAGGATCCGCGCGTCGGTAATCTCAGCGAGGTCGCGCCGGCTCACCGGGGCAACACGGAAGCCGCGCTGCTCCTCGGCCAACACGAGGCCCTCGGCGGCGAGGGCCGTCAGCGCCTCGCGCAGCGTTGTGAAGCTTGCGCCGAAATGCAGCCGTAGCACGTCAAAGCGCAGCGGCTCGCCCGGCAGCATCCGACAGGCGACGATATCCTCGCGCAGCCGATGTGTGATGTCGGCAGCGATGGTTTTGCCGAATTCCTTGCGTGGTCGGGGCTCGCTGGCGGACATCGAAGCTTTCGCATCAGGCTCGAATTGGAAACAAAAGATGCCGCGTTGGCGGCCATCTTGCAATAATTTTCGTAAACAGTAGTATTTTCGAAAATCGGTCAAACGGTCCGTGGACCCAAAGACCGGAAACCGAGGGCAGGATGACTGGAATGAAGGCCGTACTCGTGCATCAGCCCGGAGGGCCAGAAGCGCTCGATTACGTGGAGCTACCAATTCCCTCGCCCGGTCCCGGTGAGGTGCAAATCCGTGCAGAGGCTTTCGGCGTTGGCCAGCCCGACGTGCTCATCCGGCGTGGCGTCTACAAATGGATGCCCCCTTTGCCCGTGAATCCCGGCAACGACGTCGCCGGCCGCATTTCCGCCGTCGGTGTAGGCGTCGAAGGCATCAGGATAGGAAACAAGGTCCTGCTCAGCGCCCGCGATCTTCCCCAGCGGGGCGGCTGCTACGCCGAATATGTCGTGGCACCGGCCGACGCGGTGCATCTGCTTGATGACGGCGTCGATCTGGAGTCCGCCGTATGCCTTGCAAACTACCAGGTGGCGCTTTCGCTGCTGCAGGAATGCGGCCATCACCGCGCGCACAAAGCCGTACTGGTAATCGGCGCGGCCGGAGGCGTCGGCACGGCCTTGGTCCAACTCGCCAAGCGTGACGGCATGACCGTGATTGGCACGGTGAGCACCGAGGAGAAGGCCGACTTTGCCCGTCGCAACGGGGCCGATCATATCATCTTCTACCGCCGCGAGGACGTGGTGGCGCGTACGCGCGAACTCGCCCGCGGCCTCGGCGTTGGCCTGGTGCTGGATCATGTCTGCGGCCCGGAATTCACGGGCTATCTCGGCGTGCTCGGCAAATGGGGCACGCTTGTCTCCTACAACGCTTTCGCCGGACTGCCGGAAGCGAACCTGATAGGGGCGATGCGAGATCACCTCGACATCTGTCCCGCCGTACGCTGCTTCTCCTTCCATATCTACGACCATGACCGCGAGGGTCGCCGTGCGCTGATGCGCGATGTCATCGCGGCGCTTGAAAAAGGCGAGATCCGGCCGGCGATCTCGGCGCGGTTCGCGCTCGCCGACGTCCGCAAGGCACACACGTTGCTCGAGCAGGGCGCTGCGATCGGCAAGATCATCATGGTGCCATGACCAGGTGGAGCATGACTTCAGGGAAGCGACCATGAGCGGACAACAAGCTATCGCCCGGCTGACGCGGTTGCGGCACGCGACATTCGGCTCGCCCGATCCCGCGCGGCTGGTCGATTATTATGGCAAGGTGATCGGGCTTGGCATCGTCGCCGCCGACGGAAGCCGCACCTGTCTCGCCAACGATTCCGAGCAACTGTCGCTGGTGATCGAGCCCGCCGAGCGGCCGGCGCTGCGCCGGATCGCCTTCGAAGTCACGCCTGACACCGATTTTTCAGCGATGCGCGCACGCCTTGCCGGTGCGGGCCTGCGTGCGGAAATCCGCAGCAATTCGCTTCCCGGCATCGCCACCTCCCTCGTCTTCGCCGATCCGGAAGGCACGGAATTCGAACTTGTCCGGGGCTGGACGCCGACACCGGCGCAGCAGCGCACCGGTGGCATTACGGTCAGCAAGCTCGGCCACATCGCGCTGTGCACGCCGGATCCACTCGCGACCTCGCGCTTTGGGGAACTAGTGATGGGGCTGCGGGTGTCGGATTGGATTGAGGACCGCTTCGTCTTCATGCGCAGCGGCTATGAACACCACACTCTGAATTTTGCTCGCGCGCCCGAACGCCGCCTGCACCATGTCGCGTTCGAGCTCCGCGGTGCTGCCCACATGCAACAGGCCTGCGATCATCTCGCGCGGAGCAACCACCCCGTACTCTGGGGGCCGGTGCGGCATGGCCCCGGGCACAATATTGCGATCTATCACCGCAATCCCGACGGTCACCTGGTGGAACTGTTCTACGACCTTGATCTCATGATCGACGAGGAGCTCGGCTATTTCGACCCGCGCCCCTGGCATCGTGACCGTCCGCAACGACCGAAGGTCTGGGTCGGCCTGCCTCGTGACGTCTGGGGCATGCCACCCTCACCCGAATGCGTGGAGTTTGCGCGCTGAATGTTCCGTCTGCTGTCGCGAGGCGCCAGCATGAAACGTAGACGCGCTCTAGCGCGCACAATTCCAGGAGGATGAAGTCATGATCGGTCATCTGC
>CAVRIQ010000042.1:0-190525 GCA_963721275.1 uncultured Alphaproteobacteria bacterium
AAAACGCTGCACTCCTATGATCACTGAGCCCAAGAAACGCGACATCGCGCTCGTTGTCGATGATTCCCCGGAAACGCTGCGGCTCCTGACCGACGCGCTCGACGGCGCGGGCATGACGGTCATGGTCGCGATGGACGGCGCGGCGGCGATGCGCATCGTCGACCAGATCACGCCCGACATCATCCTGCTCGACGCCGTGATGCCGGGCATGGACGGTTTTGAGACCTGCCGCCGCCTCAAGCGCGACGCGGGGCTGAGCAATGTGCCCGTGATCTTCATGACCGGGCTCGCGGAGACCGAACACATCGTGCGCGGGCTGGAAGCCGGCGGCGTCGACTACGTCACAAAGCCGATCGTGATCGAGGAGATGCTGGCGCGGATCAGGGTTCATCTCGCCAATGCAAGGCTGACCCAGAGCGCGCGCGCCGCGCTCGATGTGTCCGGGCGATTCCTGCTCGCCGTCAACCGGCAGGGCACGATCATATGGGCGACGCCGCAGGCGCAGAAGCTGTTGTCGGCCAATCTCGCGGCAAGCGCGAACGACGAGCTGGTGTTGCCCGATCCCATGCTGCGATGGCTCGAACAGGCGCAGAAGGGCAAGAGCGGCTCGAAGACGCCGGCGATGGCGTCATTTCCCGACAATGAGAAGTTGCGGCTGCAATACATGGGCAAGCATGGCCCGAACGAATTCCTGCTGCGGCTGGCCAAGGAATCCAGCACCAATCTGCCCGCGGAATTCTCCAGCGAGCTCGGATTGACGACGCGAGAGGGCGAAGTGCTGTCGTGGCTGTCCAAGGGCAAGACCAATCGCGACATCGCGCAGATCCTGGGCTTGAGCCCGCGAACGGTGGACAAGCATCTCGAGCAGATCTACGCCAAGCTCGGCGTCGAGAACCGCACCGCCGCCGCCGCCATCGCGACCGGCGCAAGCCGGCGGAATTCCTGAACGCGGGCCGTGGTCAAAAGGCGACTCCCAGACGCCGCCCCGCGCTCCAGACGACGCGGCAGCGCTTTTTGGTGCCGCCGAACAGCAACTCGAAACGGGGCGGCACCTTGGTCTGTCCCGCGATCTCGAGGCACGCGCCGCCCGGTGAATAATCGACAACCCGGCAATCGATGACGGGGGCCTTGGGGTCAACGATCAATTTGGCCACGTCGGAATTTCGACCTGTCGGCCTGACACGTGTGAACCGTCGCTGATGCATAATACTTCCCCACGACCAGAACCCCGACGCACTCTCGCAGAATTTCCTGAATATTTCTTTCAGCTCCATGGTTATCGAGATTGCAAAAAAGCCTCTCGTCTGCGCGGCGTCGAATTTTTTCATATTTTGCAGCGCACCAAAGTACAAATCGCCCCAAATATCCCGGGACAAGATATTACGATAGCAGCTTGACCGGGGCGCGGGCGATCACGGCTAATCGCAGGGCGTCAGGATCACCAGCTTGAGGGTTGGGTCGGGAGCGGCCAGGAAGGTTGTTTGAAAGAAAGTGAGCAAACCGCGCTGTGGATGATTGAAGGTCTTTTCGTTACCTTCCCACCACAGAACCTGCTGTTCATCCCAGAGCCGCCGAAACACATCCGACGCGTCGCCTAAACCCTGGATCAGTTCGAGCATCTTCGGATCATCAATATACTTGCCGAATTCAACTCGGAATTGGGCGAGAAGCCGGCGCGCCCGAGGCTCCCAATCGAGGACGAGTTCTCTCACGCTCGAATCAAGGAACATATAGCGCAGCAAGTTCTTTTCAGGGCCCTCCAGCCATGCGGGAAACAACTCCGCCAATGCGGCATTCCAGAATAGCGGTGTCCAGTATTTGTCGAGCACACAGGCAGGGTATGAAATGGCGAACACGCAGTTCTCGATGGCATGGGTAGCTAATTCGCCCGCGAAGTTCGAAGCGCCGCTCGGGTCAACTCGCTGGGCCAACTGAAACAGGTAAGCCCGTTCTGCCGGCGCAAGCCGCAATACGTCGGCTATCCGACCAAGCGCTGCGCCGGAGGGCGTTACCTGCTTTCCCTGCTCCAGCCGCGTATACCAAGTCGAACTGATCCCAGCTAGTTGGGCAACTTCTTCGCGCCGAAGACCCGATGTTCTCCGTCTTCTTTCGCCGATCTGCTTGTCGTCGGCCGGCCTGACGCCCGACTCTCTATGCTTGCGCAAAAACTCGCCCAGCGCGCGCTGCCGGACGGCAGAGTGTATCGTAGGATATTTTGTACCTTGATCGTCGTCTGGAGGATCCCCCAACATCCATGCCCCGCAGCAAACCGAATTCTAAATCACAAATTAGACAATGATAATTTTGGTGAGCTTGGCCGCCCAATCAATTTAACCGAACGTTTTAGTTTAGAGAGCATCCTGCGTGAATTGTCGAGTGACTACGAATATCAACTGAAGTTGTAAGCATACCGGAGCGCGCAATGGCGCTCTCCCCAATTCACGGATTGCAATCGTGCAGAACGCCGGTAGCTTGTCCCTGTTCGATGATCTCGATGCCGCACTGCAAAACGGTTCATCGGAAAGACGCGTCGCTATGCTGCGGCAAGTCACCGATCTGTTCCTGAGCGAAGCCGATCGGTTGAACGAGGAACAAATCCGCGTTTTCGACGATGTTTTGGTTCAACTGACAGAGAGAATTGAAGCGAGGACGCTGGTGGAGATCAGCGAACGCCTCGCGCCGGTTGCGAATGCTCCAATCGATCTGACGCTGAATTTGGCCCGTCATTCCGAAATCGGAATTGCCAGGCCGATCCTGACGAACTCCAGCCGCCTCACAACGGCTGACCTCGTCGAAATTGCCAAGACCAAGAGCCAGGACCACCTTCTCGCCATTTCGGAGCGAGTTCGGATTGAGACGGCCGTTACCGACGTGCTTCTGGATCGCGGCAACAAGGCCGTTGTTCAAAGCGTAGCCGGCAATTCGGGAGCGCAATTATCCGCAAGTGGCTTTGCCACGCTGCTGAAAGCGGCCGAGACGGACGACAAACTCGCCGAAACGACTGGCTCTCGGCTGGACCTCCCCCTCAACCTTCTCCGCCAGCTGTTGCTGCGGGCGACCGAGGCGGTTCGATCCCGACTGCTTTCCCGCACGCCTCCCGAATTTCAGGAGGAAGTGCGCCGGGCTCTGAGTGCGGCTGTCGAGGCGGTCGACCGGGAATCGAGCAGGCCCCGTGACTTTGGAACGGCAAAGGCTTTTGTCGGGCTGCTGCACGAGAAGGGCGAGCTGGACGAAAACACGCTGTTCGGATTTGCGCGGAGCCGGAAATATGAAGAGACCGCCGTCGCGCTGTCGCTGCTGTCCTCGGCGTCGCTCGAAATCATCAAGCCGCTCATGAGCAGTCCCATGGACGAGGGCCTGCTGATTCCCTGCAAGGTAACCGATTGCAGCTGGGAAACCGTCAGCGCCATTCTCGCCGCCAAACTCCCGCCGGGGTCCGCCCCGAAGCCGGGGCACGAGAAACTCAGGACCGATTTCGCGAAACTATCGAAATCGAACGCTCGGCGGCTGCTTCGATTTTGGCAGGTCCGCGAGGTAAGTGCAAGGAGTGCCTGACGGCGCTTTTCAATTCTTGTTTGAAGGTCGGATTGCGTAGATGCCCTATGGCGACAGAAAGAGCGAGCGGGTCGATTTCGAACGCGGGATCCGTGTTTACATCATGGGGATCGACGGGACCTGGCGCCGGGAATGCATGATGTTCGACGTATCACAAACAGGTGCGTGCCTGCGCATCGAGGGATCCTTCAAAGGATTAGACCTCAAGGAATTCTTCCTTCTGCTGTCGTCGACCGGCCTCGCGTTCCGCCGCTGCCAACTGGTACGCGTGGCCGGCGATCAGATCGGCATCAGGTTTCTGGCGAGAGAGAAGGCTTCGAAAAGACCCACAAAAGCGCAACCAACTGGCGAGACTGTCTGAGATGAGCGTTCCCCAAAAGACCATCGAAGTCACCATTCTGACTGGATCAGCAGAGCCATTGACCGGCATCGTCCGGGTGAACACCCCTGACGAGGAAATCAAGTTCGAGATAACGGAAGAAATGGCGCACAAGCTCTGTACCGATCTCGAGCGTTTTCTGACGCGATGACAGTTCAGGATACCCTGTTACGAGTTCAGTACGGCCCTTGATAGACGACCGATAGAACTGAGACGGACCCCGATGCCGGTTCATATTGTCGCCGATACTTCCAGCAAGGTTGCGGAACTGCGCACTATTCTGGAGCGGCAATACGCCGTGACGTCGGAATTGCTTGGCGACGCAAGCGGTCAATCCTCCGGATCCGATGCCGTCGTCATCACGGCAGATCTACGGGTGGTTGAAAATATTGGCGCACTGAAAGAGATATTCGGAAAATTAAGTCACGTCCGGACACGGATTTTTCTCATCGATCAAAAGGCGCGCTTGTTCACGGTTCAGGCCTATGCGCTGGGAGCGACGCGCGTCCTCATTAGCCCCGTGACGGAGGCGAGGCTGCTGGCGCAATTGGCCGGCAGCAGCGGCCCCGACACCGGCTCCAACGGGGCTGTGCACGGTTCGCGCGAAGCGGCGGCGGCAGGAGCAGTTGCCATCGCCTCGATGTTCTCTGCCGCGCTGACCGGCAAGCCGATCGATGTCAGGGGGGCCAAGGCCGCGGCCAGCAGGATCGCCGACAGCATCGCGGAAGACGGGTTGAGCAGCTGGCTCGATACGGTTCGCCGCCATCACGAGGGGACCTATCAGCACTGCCTGCTGGTTACGGGGTTGGCTGTCGATTTCGGATTGAGCCTCGGTCTGACCAAGCCGGACCTTGAGCGGATGTATTCAGCGGCGATGTTTCACGACATCGGCAAGGCGAAAATCCCGCTTGCGATCCTTGATAAGCCAGGACAGCTCGATATCCGGGAACGCGCGCTGGTCGAGACCCACCCCGCGGCCGGATATGACGTGCTGCAGGGGAATGCTGCGATTTCCCCCGAGGTCCTCGATGCCGTCCGGCATCATCACGAATATCTCGATGGAAGCGGATATCCCGACGCGCTTTGTGCCGCGAGCATATCCGACATCGTCCGGATATTGACCATTTCCGACATCTTCTCGGCATTGATTGAGCATCGTCCCTACAAGCCAACCATGTCCAGAGAAGAGGCTTACGAGATCATCCGGAGCATGAAGGGAAAACTTGAGATGCCGCTTGTAGTCGCGTTCAGGGATGTGGCGCTGAATCGTTGAACCAACAGGCGACAAGCACCGCTACCGGCATGTCAAAAGGCGACTCCCAGACGCCGCCCCGCGCTCCAGACGACGCGGCAGCGCTTTTTGGTGCCGCCGAACAGCAACTCGAAACGGGGCGGCACCTTGGTCTGTCCCGCGATCTCGAGGCACGCGCCGCCCGGTGAATAATCGACAACCCGGCAATCGATGACGGGAGCCTTGGGGGCAACGATCAGCTTGCCCGCGTCTGAAATTCTGCCGGAGGGCCGGACACGTGCGAACCGCCGCGGATGCATCCTTGCTTCTCCAGGACCAGTTACCCGGCCCGTAATTTCGCAGGCTATTTTGAAGGTTTTGTTGAGTTTCATGGTTATCGAAAATGCACGCTGCGATTGTCAAACAGATCGCATCTTTGCCGTTTCCATCACCGCAAACTTGAATCGAGTTCGCTGCAATTGGCCGCAAAACCCCGCGCATTGGCGCGATTCCTTCAAATAGCGAAGCGACCGGTGGCCGGCTTCTCGCATTGCACAAGAGGCCGGCACCGTTGACGTTCTTGTTCTGCTGCTTGCGCTACGCGTTCCTCAATCGTAGACGAAAGCGGCATCGTCGAGATCGATTGCCGGAATCTCGTCCTTCTCGGCCCAGTAATCCTGGCTGTGCTGCCATTCCGGCTTGTCGCCGCGCTTCGGCAACAGGTGCATGTTGCGCATCATGTAGCCGGGATTGAAATTCTCCGGATCGATCCAGGACAACAGCGGCATGTTGTGGTCTTCCGGACGGAGCGCAGGCACCACCTTCTTCGCGCCCTTCTGCTTCATGTGCGCGAGCAGGCGGCAGACGAAATCCGCCACCAGGTCGGTGCGCAGCGTCCAGCTCGCGCGGAAATAGCCGAACACCCAGACCATGTTCGGCACGCCGGTGAACATCATGCCGCGATAGGTGACGGTGTCGGCAAAGTCCAGCGGCTTGCCGTCGATGGCAAAGGCGATGTCGCCGAGCACATTGAGGTTGAAACCGGTCGCGGTGACGATGATGTCGGCATCAAGCCGCTGGCCGGATTTCAGCACGATGCCGGTCGCGTCGAACCGGTCGATCTCGTCGGTCACCACCGAAGCCTTGCCGCTCCTGACCGCCTGGAACAGGTCGGAGTCGGGAACGAAGGCAATGCGCTGCCGCCATGGCCGGTATTTCGGCGTGAAATGCTTCTCGATGATGTCCTCGGAACCGTCACCGAGCGCCGCGCGAATGCCGCTCAGGAGCTCCTGCTTGACCTTCTCGGGCTCGGTGAACGAGCGGCGGGTAAACATGTCCTGTTCGAACAGGATCTTGCGGCGCACGATCTCGTGGATCCATTCCTCCTTGACCTGGAGCTGCCGCAGCGTCTCGGCGAGTTCGATGGCGTTGCGGCCGACCCTGAAATAGGTCGGCGAGCGCTGCAGCATGGTGACATGGGCGCATGTGTCGGCGATCGCGGGAATCAGCGTCGCTGCCGTCGCGCCCGAGCCGATCACGACCACCTTCTTGTCCTTTAGCTCGAGGTCCTCGGGCCAAAGCTGCGGATGGACGATGCGGCCCCTGAACTTGTCCATGTCCGTCCATTGCGGCGTGTAGCCCTCGGAATGGCGATAGTAGCCCTGGCACATCCACAGGAAATTCGCCGTGAAGGTCATGGGCTCGCCGCTGTCGGTCCTGACCGCTTCGACCGTCCACAGGTCAGTCGCGCTCGACCAGCTCGCCCGCTCGATCCTGTGCCTGTAGCGAATGTGCTTTCCGAGATCGTTTTCGGCGATGACGTCGCCCATGTAGGACTTGATTTCCTCCGAGGTCGCGATCGGCGGCCCGACCCACGGCTTGAAGCTGTAGCCGAAGGTGTGGAGATCGCTGTCGGAGCGGATGCCGGGATAGCGATGGGTGAGCCAGGTGCCACCAAAACTCTCCTGGCTCTCCAAAATGACAAAGCTCTTGTCCGGCATCTGCTTTGTAAGTTGATACGCGCTGCCGATGCCCGAGATGCCGGCGCCGACGATCAGGACATCGAAATGCTCGGCGGGCTTGGAGGCCGATGCAGCCTGGACGGCGGTCATGACGTTCATTTTTGGTTTCTTCCCGTTTTCTTATGGAGATTTTTGCGCGCTCAAGTTGGACCCAACTCCGGCCCATGGCAACCCATCAGCGCGCCGGACAAAATGACATAGATCAACCCGTTCGGAAGTTCACAAGCCCGCGCCCCATTGCCGCGCGATCTGCAGGATCCAGTCGCGGTAGAGCGTCAGCGGCGTGACGCCGGTCAAGCCGCCGCAGCCCGCCGCTCCGTTGGCGCCCGTCGACCAGCTGACGACGCCGACGAGGACGGGGCCGCCCTGCCGGTCCTCGAACACCGGACCGCCGGAATCCCCGGTACAGGCGCCAAGCCCGTCCCGCATGCCCCGCGTCAGCGGATCGACCAGACGGATCTGCAAGGTGCCCGGCTGGCCGGTAGCGACCAGGCCGGCGACGCGAACCATACCGCCGCTACTGCCTTCGCCGCGGATTGTCACGCCGACGCCGGCGATGGTGAACCGGCTGCCGACGACGATCGGAATTTGCGGCGTAGCGAGCACGGCCGCATTTTTTCCCTGGGGGGCCGCTTCGAGCTGCAGAAGCGCCACGTCGGCGGTGGCGCGATGGGCCAGCATCGCCTGCATGTTGAAGCCGGGATGAACGGCGACGGTTCGCACGCCCTTGAGCTGCGGCTTTCTGTCCGCGCCATATTCGACGATCTTGTAGGTGGCTCCGGGCTGCACGCAATGCGCCACCGTCAGCACCAGTTTTGGAGCGATCAGGGCGCCGGTGCAGAAATTGCCGCGCGAGCCGACGATGGTGACCACGGCGCGGCCGACGCCCTCCGCCGACGGCACGCCGCCGCCGACGATGGCATGGGCGGGCGCCGCGAACAGCAGGGCCGAGAGCGCAAGCATTGAGGCCGGGATTTTCATCGCAGCAGCAATAGCGCTGTCTGGCCGAGGCTTCCAGCCGGCGAACGTCATTTTGTCTGTTGAGCCGCCAATTCCCTGATCTTGGCGCGGATCGGCTCAAAAGGACCGAATTTGTGCTGCTCGGCGCTGAAGCCGTCCACATAGGGCCCATAGGGAGAATCGACCGGCTTCTTCAACCGTTTCGGGAAATCCTTCTCCAGATCAGCCTTATGCGGCCGCGGCTGGGCATTCATATACCCGGCAACGTCGTAGGCTTCGTCGTCGCTCAGCATGGGCGCATCGAAGGTCACGCCGAGCGGCATCGCATGTTTCACGAACGCGGCGGCCGTGAGGATGCGGGTCATTCCGGCACCGTCATTGTAGCTGTCGGCTCCCCAGAGCGGTGGGAACGTGTATGCACCGGATTCATTTCGCAACCCCTGTCCATCGGACCCATGGCATGACGCGCAATCGTTTGCGTATATCTGCGCTCCGTGGGCGAGATCGGCGGCCCGGTTGGGTTCCTTGATAGGCAGGGTGCCGGAACCGATGATCTTTGCGCCATCAGGTACACCGGTCGACAGCCATTTCATGTATGCGAGAAACGCCTTCATCTCGCGGCCGTCGAACGGGAGCGCCTTGCCGTTCATGCTGCGCTCGAAACATCCATTGACGCGCTCTTCGAGCGTTCCAACCTCGCCTTCCCGTCCGCGATATTGCGGAAACTGGCCCCAAATGCCGACCACGGGCGAGGCGTAGGGCTGGCTTCCGCCTTTCAGATGGCAATTTTGGCAGGTGAGCGCATTGCCGGAATATCTATTCGCGGGATCCTTCGCGGCGGGACCAATCTGGTTAACCGTGTCGGTGAAAAGCGCATGGCCATACTTCACCAGCTTCCCGAACGGATCGTCTCCGACACTCTGCAGATCCGGCGGCGGCCGTTTGGTGAGGTTGACCGTCAAGTTTTCCGCCGCCGCCGGCGCAGCATGCAGCAGTGCGGCTCCCACAAGCGCCAGAGAAAGAAGCGAAACGAGCGTACGAACGGACAGCAAGTACTTCATCGACGCCCACTCCTTGAAAAATCGAGTGGTTCTGTATTCGACGTTCGCAGACGGGGCGCGTTGATTCAAGTCAATGGGAAATCATGAAAGGTCCGGTCAGCCATAGAATTCGGCGTGTTCCCGTTGATAGGACGCATAGGAATCCTTGATGCTGGCGAGGTTCAGCAGCATGGAGGCGACCGCTGCATCGCCGGACCCGAACACATTGGTCCGCACCCAGAGGCTTTCGGTCCTGCGGCTGCCGCTGAGCGCGATCACTTCGCGCTCGGTCTGATAGTCCTCGCCGACGAACAGCGGGCCGCGCATGAGCCGGATTTCCTGATCGGCGAACAGACCGACAGCCGGCCCCCGCATCGGCAGGCGATCCTCCTTCGACCGGTATTGAAACAGCACGCTGAGCATCTCCATCGGAATGATCGGCCGTCTCCATGGATTATCGCCGTTGCCGTACCAGGGGCTCGGCTCGGTGATGACCTTGAGTTTGTCGGCGAGCGAGAACGGGTAGAGCTCACCCATGTTCTGATCGAAATCCATCCGCACGGTCTGGCGTGCGGTCTTCATGCCGACCTTGATATCGCGCAGGATCACGGGATCGGCCAGCGGCTTCAACTCGGTCAGCCGCTGCTCCAGCGCGGTCGCCACCTTATGATCGCCGACCGAGGCCGTGCCGCGCAACACTTCGGTGCCGTCGCGCTTCACCATCCGGATCGCGCAATTCGCTTGCCCCGGTTCCGGCTTTGCGACGATCGCCTGCACCTCTTCGCGCTCGAAGGAGGGATTGCGGTAATGCGCGGAAATGCATCCGGTCTCGAACCACGCCTTCCCCCACAGCCGTTCGCATAGCGGCGCGAACTGGCTGAAATGCGTCGGGCCCTCGATGGTGCCGCCCTGAAATCCCAGTTTCTGCGCGGTGGCGTCATCATGGATCGAGGCGTGGGAATCGTAAGTTTGGGCATGCAGCATCTGGTGCGGCCGCCGAAAGGGCCCGGCCAGCGAATCCGCAGCTTCCGTGATGGTGGTCTCGAAGGCTTTCATGGAACTTCCTTGGGGCTTCCCCGCATCCCGCGGCAACTTACAGGAAGGCGCCGGCAGCGCCAAATTCCGCGGCGCGGCCAGGCCGCCGCGGCGGGCTGGCCCTCGCAAACACGTCGTGTTAGCCGTTTATCAAACGCTACGTTCGCAGGATGGAAAGATAATGATCGAGGCGGTGATCTGGGATTTCGGCGGGGTGCTCACAACCTCGCCGTTCGAGGCTTTTGCGCGCTTCGAGCGCGAGCGCGGACTGCCCGCCGATATCATCCGGCGCACCAACGCCATCAATCACCACGAAAACGCCTGGGCACAATTCGAGCGCGCCGAGCTGGACATCGAGGCCTTCGATTCCCTGTTCGCGGCGGAATCGCTGGCGCTGGGCGCCGAGGTCCGCGGCAAGGACGTGTTGCCGCTGCTGTCGGGCGATCTGCGGCCGGAGATGGTCGAGGCACTTCGCCGCGTGAAGGAGAGTTTCAAGACCGGCTGCATTACCAACAACCTTCCCGCCAACGCGATCGGAAGCCACTCTGGCCGTTCGCTCTACGTCGCCGAGGTGATGGCGCTGTTCGATCATATCATCGAGTCCGCCAAGATCGGTCTCCGGAAGCCCGATCCGCGCATCTACCGGATGATGATCGAGCAGCTTAACGTCGATCCGAAAAACTGCGTCTATCTCGACGATCTCGGCGTCAACCTCAAGCCGGCGCGCGAGATGGGCATGACCACCATCAAGGTGGTCAACTCCGCCGCAGGCCATCGCCGAGCTTGAGGCGGCGACGGGGCTGGCGTTGCGGTAAAGCGGTTTCGGTTTGATCGAGGTGCATCATCATGCATCACCTCGCCCCGCTTGCGGGGAGAGGTCGGATTGCGAAGCGCGAAGTCGCGCGGTGAGCGAGGCCTCACCGCGAGTCCGGTATTCGTTGAGGCAGCCCCTCACCCCAACCCTCGCCCCGCGCCTGAAGAGCGGGAGAGCGAACTGAGGCCCGATCGCCACCCGGATTAAACCTGAACTCGTCCGCGTCCAGCGACTGCCGTCACCCCGCCTTGATCATGTCGGCCGCCTTCTCGCCGATCATGATCGAGGGCGCGTTGGTGTTGCCGCCGATCAGGGTCGGCATGATGGAGGCGTCCACCACCCGCAAGCCCTGCACCCCGTTCACCCGCAATTGCGGATCGACGACGGCCGCCTCGTCGGTGCCCATGCGCACCGTGCCGACGGGATGGTACACGGTGTCGGAGCGATTGCGCAGGGCGCTGCGAATGTCGTCGTCGGTGCGTACGTCAGCGGTGAACATGTCCTCGGTCCGCCATTTCGCCAGCGGCTCCGCATCCATGATCCGGCGGGTGATCTTGAACGCCTTGACCATGACCTCGAGATCGTCAGGCGAATCGTAGAATTTCGGATCGATCCGCGGGGCGACGGCCGGATCGGCGCTATCAAGCGTGACGCTGCCGCGGCTCTTCGGGCGCAGCAGGCAGACATGGCAGCCGAACCCGTGACCGAGATGCCGGTTGCGGCCGTGATTGTCGGCCATCGCCATGCTGAAGTGGAGCTGGATGTCGGGCACTGCCAGGTTCGGATCGGTCTTGAGAAAGCCGCCGCACTCCGCGACGTTCGAGGTGACAAGGCCGACGCCGTCGCGCCGGTAGCGTCCGATCTCCTTCCAGAGATGGCGCAGGCCGGCGAACGAAATACCGAAATTGTCCAGGCTCTTCGAACGGTAGCTGAAGGCATAGTCGATATGGTCCTGCAGATTCTGGCCGACGCCGGGAGAATGCTGCACGACGTTGATGCCAAACCCTTTCAGATCCGCCGCGTTGCCGATGCCCGACAGCATCAATAGTTGCGGCGACTGGAACGCGCCGCTGGAGACGATGACCTCGCCCCTCGCCCGCACGGATTCAGGCTTGCCATCGCGAAAGTATTCGACGCCGATCGCGCGCTTGCCGTCGAACAGGATCTTGCGGGCCGGCGCGCCGGTGATGACTTTCAGGTTGGGGCGCGACAGGTTCGGCTCGATATAGGCGCGCGCCGCGCTCCAGCGTTCGCCGTTCTTCTGGGTGACCTGATAGACGCCCAGTCCCATCTGGTGCGCGCCGTTGAAATCGGCGTTCATCGGAAGCTGCAGCTGGCGGCCGGCTTCCAGGAAATAGTCCTGGAACGGGTTACCGGTCCTGATGTTGGCGACGTTCAGCGGGCCGCCGGCGCCGTGGAAGTCGTCATGCACGACCTCGTTGTTCTCGGCCTTCTTGAAGTAAGGCAGCACGTCATTGTAGGACCAGCCGGGGTTGCCCAGCGCCGCCCAGCCGTCATAGTCGGAGCGATGCCCGCGGATATAGACCATGGCGTTGATCGCGCTCGAGCCGCCGAGCGCCTTGCCGCGCGGCTGATAGCCCTTCCGCCCATTGAGACCCGGCTGGGGCACCGTCTCGAACGCCCAGTTGTTGGTCTTGGAAGGCACCATGATGGCGATGCCCATGGGCGCCTTGACCACCCAATTATTGCCGGCGCCGCCGGCCTCCAGCAGGCAAACCCGCAGCTTCGGATTCTCGCTGAGACGGCTGGCCACCACGCAGCCGGCGGATCCGCCGCCGACAACGACATAGTCGAACTCTTCCACTTGCGTACTCCCCCCGTTTACGCTCTTGGCCCTGGGCCTTATGAAGAGTTCCACATCAAGCTGCGCGCCTCGTCAACAGCCTTCGACGCCTGATTTGAGCAAATTAGCGCTTGATTGAATCGGCGGCGACCCGCCGAGCTACCATCGTTCAGCGCAGCGCGGCGGCGATGTTGCCGCCGTCGACGGTGGTGACGTCGGCGGTGGTTTTCAGCGCCAGCGCCTGCGCCAGGAAGGCCTGCGCCACGTCCTCGGCCGCCACTTCCCGGCCCAGCAGATTGCCCCGCATGTAGGCGGCCTCGCTGAGGCCGCGCGCCCTGGAGCGCTGCGCGATCATGTCTTCGGTCAGCAAGGCCGGAGCGGATCCGGTCGGCATTGACGGCGTTGGCGCGAATGCCCTCGTTGCCGTAATCGACCGCATATTGCCGCACCAGAAACAGCGTCGCCGCCTTCGGCAGGCCGTAGGGCCCGAAATCGGGCCCGGGATTGACCGCCTGTTTGCTGACATTGAACAACAGGCAGCCGCCGGTGCCCTGCGCCCGCATGATTTTGACGGCCGCCTGCGCGACGCGCTGGTGACCGTAGAAATTCAGTTCGAAGCTTTCGCGCAGCACCGCCTCGTCGACCTCGCCGATCCGGCCCTGCCAGGCGGCGCCGGCATTCGACACCGCGATGTCGACCCCGCCGAAGGTGGCGGCGACTTGCGCGAAGGCCTCCTTGACCGACACGGCGTCGGTGACGTCGCAGCGAAGCCCAATCGCCGCACCGCCGATCGCCTTGGCCTTCGCCTGCGCCGCGGCCTCGTCGACGTCCAACAGCGCCACTTCGGCGCCGGCCGCCGCGAACGCTCTCGCGGTCGCGGAGCCAATGGCGCCGGCGGCGCCGGTGATGACGGCGACCTGTCCCGCCAGCGGCAGCTCCCTGGCGCCGCCGAGCTTGGCCTGCTCGAGCGACCAGTATTCGACGTCGAACAGATCGGCTTCCGGCAGCGGCTCGAAACGTCCGACCGCTTCGGCATCGGTGATGGTGGCAATCGCAGCTTCCGCCAGATCGGCGGCGATCCTGGCGTCCTTCTTGCTGCGGCCGAGCCCGAACAGGCCGACACCCGGCACCAGAACGACGCGTGGGACGGGATCAAGTATCGTCTTGATGCCGCCGACGCGCGCATTGTTGCGGATGAAATAGTCCTTGTAGGATTCGCCATACGATGCGACGGCGTCGCGGACCGCGGTCTTGAAACTGGCGAGGTCGCCCGCTTCCGGCGCGGCGACGACCAGCGGCTTGTTCTTGATGCGGATGTTGTGGTCGGGCGTCACCACGCCGGCCTGGCCGTAGCGCGCGACTTCCGCGCCGTTGACGAAATTCATCACCGCGTCATCGCCACGAAACTCCAGCAGAAAACGCTTCCAGGCGCCGTCGGTCTTGCTGTCCGGCAGGCTGCAGGCGCCGCGGATGATCGGCGCGACGTCGGCGAGGCGCGCCGGATGGGCCGGCAAGTTTACGCTGGTGAATGCCGGCTTGCGGCTTTTCGCCAGCCGCTGTTCGGCGAGGCTCACCAGCGCGATCATCCGCTCATAGGCCTGCCGCGCGTCGCTGCCAAAACTGAAAATGCCGTGCTTGACCAGGACCAGGCCTTCGACGGAGGGATCGGCGTCGAACACCTGCGCCGCGGCTTTCGCGAGCCCAAAACCCGGCATCAGATACGGCACATAGCCGACGCGCGCGCCATAGACCTCGCGGCACAGGGCTTCGCCGTCGGGCTGGTCGGTGAGCGCGAGCACCGCGGTGGAATGGGTATGGTCGATGAATTTGTGCGGGATGAACGCATGCAGCAGCGCCTCGACCGACGGATTGGGCGATGCCGGGTCGATCAGATTGGCGCGCTGCAATCGCACCATTTCCTCATCCGAAAGGCTTTCGCGCGCGCGCAGTTTCAACAGCGGCGCAAGCCGCACCGCCGGCAGGCCGGCGGGCTCGATCGTGCCCATGTCCCAGCCGGAGCCTTTTACGCAGAGCACTTCGACCTGGTCACCGTTGAGATCGACGATGGTCGTCTTCACCGACGTATTGCCGCCGCCATGCAATACCAGCCGCGGATCCTGTCCCAGCAGCCGCGTCGTATAGACGCGTAAGCCCACATCGCGGCCGAGGGTTTGGTAGCAGGCTACGGCCGCTTCGGCATCACGATCGATCCACGCGCTCTGCATCGGCTTTCGTCCTCTGTTAGTCGGCCGCTGCCGCGGTTCGTTCGGGAAAGGCGGCTGCGAGCGCGGCGCGGTTCGCCTCGAGCAAGCCGCGCTCGGTGATCAGTCCCGTCACCAGCCGCGCCGGCGTCACGTCAAAACCGTAATTGGCGACCGGCGAACCGTCCGGCACGATACGCACCGTCTCGATCCGCCCGTCGGCGGTCCGCCCCGTCATGTCGGTCACTTCTTCGGCGCCGCGCTGCTCGATCGGAATTTCCCTGATCCCGTCGGAGACGCTGAAATCGATGGTCGGCGAAGGCAGCGCTACATAGAACGGCACGCCATTGTCGTGCGCGGCGAGCGCCTTGAGATAGGTGCCGATCTTGTTGCAGACGTCGCCGTTGGCGGTGACCCGGTCGGTGCCGACGATGACGAGATCGACCAACCCGTGCTGCATCAGATGCCCGCCGGTGTTGTCGGGGATGACGGTGTGCGGCACGCCGTGATGGCCGAGCTCCCAGGCGGTCAGCGAGGCGCCCTGGTTGCGCGGACGGGTCTCGTCGACCCAGACATGGACGGCATGGCCGCTGTCGTGCGCCAGATAGATCGGGGCCGTCGCGGTGCCCCAATCGACCGTTGCCAGCCAGCCGGCGTTGCAATGGGTCAGCACATTGACGCGCTCGCCGTGCTTCTTCGTTGCTGCGATCGCCTTGATCAGCGCAACGCCATGTTCGCCGATGCCCCTGTTGATGGCGATGTCTTGCTCGGAAATCTCGGCGGCGCGCGAATAGGCCGCGGCGGTCCGGTCCGGCGGCGGCAACGGCCGCAGCAGCGAGGCCATTTCCTCAAGCGCCCATTTCAGGTTGATCGCTGTCGGTCGCGTCGCAATCAGCGTTTGATAGGCGCGATCGAGTGAGGCGTCGGAGTGGTCGGCCCGCATCGCCAGCGCGATCCCGAAGGCCGCGGTTGCGCCGATCAGCGGCGCGCCGCGCACCAGCATCGAGCGGATCGCATCCGCCGCGGCGTCGCAGCTCGTCAGCCGCTCCACGACAAAATGGTGCGGCAGCCGGCGCTGATCGATCGCGCTGACCGTGGTGCCGTCAGGCTCGAGCCAGATGCTGCGGATATGCCTGCCGTCGACCTTCATGATGTGCCCATCAATACCATTGGTCTCACGCGCGCAAAATCCTTCCCGCCACCGCATCGAGCTTTTTCAGAAGCGCGGGATCGCGCGCTTCCGGCGCGGTGATGATGGCGGTGTCGAGCGCGCGGTCCGAGCCGTTCGGACACGGCTCGTGCTCCCGCGGGAACTCCGTCGCCAGCCGCGCCACCAGGCTCTTGGCCTTGTCGGCGTTGGTGGTCAGCACCCGGATGATGTCCTGCACCGTGACGGCATCATGGTCGGGGTGCCAGCAATCGAAGTCGGTCACCATCGCCACGGTCGCGTAGCAGATCTCGGCCTCGCGGGCGAGTTTCGCTTCCGGCATATTGGTCATGCCGATCACCGAATAGCCTGATCCCTTGTAGGTCATGCTTTCGGCGTAGCTGGAGAATTGCGGGCCCTCCATGCAGAGATAGGTGCCGCCGCGCGCGATCGCGATGCCTTCGGCCTCGGCGGCGGCGGCAAGGTGGATGCGCAGCCGCGGCGATACCGGATGCGCCATCGAGACGTGGGCGACGCAGCCCTTGCCGAAGAACGAACTCTCGCGCTTGTAGGTACGGTCGACGAACTGGTCGACCAGCACGAAGGTGCCGGGCGGCAATTCCTCCTTGAACGAGCCGCAGGCCGACAGCGAGATCAGGTCGGTGACCCCGGCGCGTTTCAGCACGTCGATATTGGCGCGATAGTTGATGTCGGAGGGCGACAGCCGGTGGCCTTTGTCGTGACGCGGCAGAAACACGATCGGCAGGCCCGCAATGGTGCCGTGGCGGACCGAAGCCGAGGGCTCGCCCCAGGGGCTTTCGATCGGCTCCTCGCGCACGTTCTCCAGCCCGGGCAGGTCGTAGATGCCGGAACCGCCGATAATACCCAGGATCGCCCTCGTCATGCCCTCTCCACTTCCACGTTCGCAGCGCAATCAGCTTGGCAACGAAGCGCGACAATGCATTTCGCGAGGCATTCTAGTGGTCCGACATGATGGGAACAAGAAGGCCGGACGGTCTCGCTCTTCGGGGCGGGACAGGTCGCTTTGCCTGCTTTCTACACGCCACGCGCGGCTGCGGGTGGACGGGCACCCGGCATTCCCAACGCCCTCCGGGGCGGAAGGTTTTTGGCAAAACCCGGGCACATCGCGCCGCGGGAACGCGATAACGTATCTCGCCGTCGTTGCCGGGCTTGACCCCGCAATCCATCAATCTTCACGCAAGGCCTTCTTCGAAGCAGATGGATCACCGGGTCGAGCCCGGTGATGACGACCGCAATTGGCGTGATGGCTCTTTGTCGAGCCTTGAGCCGCTGCTTGCCGAGCCCTCAGACCGCCGCTTCCGGCTGCAGCTGGCTGACGATCATCAATTCCAGCGTTTTGGCCGACTGGAAATTTTCCGGCGTGATCTGGTCCTGCGGAATCGTGAAATCGAATTCGGCTTCGACCGACAGCATCAGGTTTACCATGTCCATCGAGGTCAGCCCGATATCCACCAGCCGCGACTCCGGCTGCACGTCGGCGGCAATCGAGTTCTGTTCGAGGATCGCCTTGACGAGGAAGAGGATGCGATCCCCGACATTGGCGTTAAAGGCATGCATCTTCGGGTTCCACCTGTCGCGCCCACACGCCATCGCATCGATCCGCGATGCCGAAATCGGCTGTTACCATGCGCATTTATAGTTCCGCTGCCTTTTGAAAAACAGTGAATCTCGTTTGAGCCAGACCGTCATTCTGTTCTTAACGCTAACGGAGATCGCTAAAAAACGAGGCACCAAAAAAACCGAAGGTTAACTTTCATCGCGGAAACGAACGTCGTTTACCCTGAATTTCGTCGACGCATTTGAATTAAATCCTTAGCCTCGGAACTCGATCGGAAGCTGTTCGAGCGATCGATGTGGCATTGCGCGATGCTCGCGCAGGTGTTTCGCACCGACAAAACCCTTAGAGGCATATCGGCCATGAACGTGCAGGAAGCCAGATTACGCAACGCCGTTGCGGACAAGGCGAGCGAACAATTCATTCCCGACCGCAGTTCCTTCCCGCAGCGGACGACTTCGGTCGCGGCGGCGGCGGCGGCGGAGGCCGAGGCGGTCGATCGCGACGCGCGGTTCCCGCAGAACGCCCTCGACGCGATGCGCGCGCAGCGGCTGCTGGGCGTCCAGATCCCGCTGGCGTTCGGCGGCGATGGCGCATCGGTCTCCGACATCACCGACATGTGCTACACGCTCGGCCGCGCCTGCGCGTCCACGGCGATGATCTTTGCGATGCATCAGACCAAGGTCGCCTGCCTGGTCCGCCATGGCGCCGGCAGCGGCTACCACGAAAAACTGATGCGCCGGGTGGCTGCCGAACAGATGCTGCTGGCTTCATCGACCACCGAAGGACAGAACGGCGGCAACATCCGCTTTTCCAGCGCCGCCGTCGAGCGCACGGATACCGAAATCTCGCTGGTTCGCAACGCCACCGTGATCTCCTATGGCGCGCAGGCCGACGGCATCGTCACCATCGCCCGCCGCGCCAACGACGCCGCCGGTTCCGACCAGGTGCTGCTGGCCATCACCAGGGACAATTACACGCTTGAGCCCAGCCTCGCATGGGAGACGCTCGGCATGCGCGGCACCTGCAGCGCCGGCTTCGAGCTGAAGTTCAAGGGCACGGCCGATCAGATCTTCCCGGAAGCCTACGACAGGATTCACGCGCAGACGATGACGCCGGTCGCGCATCTGTCATGGTCCTCGGCCTGGGCCGGGATCGCAGCCGCTTCCGTCGAGCGCGCGCAGGCGTTCATCCGCAAGGCCGCCCGCGGGGCCGGCGGCCAGATGCCGCCGGGTGCGGCGCATTTCACCGCGGCCAAGATGTCGCTCGCAAAGCTGCGCGCCATGATCACCTCGAATCTCGACACCTATCTGGCCCATGAGCACGACGAGCGCGCGCTGGCCTCGCTCGACTTCCAGTCCCGGATCAACCTGCTCAAGGTGGAAGCTTCCGAACTGGCGGTGACCACCGTCATGAGCGCGATGCGCGCCTGCGGATTGTCGGGCTATCGCAACGATGGCGACTTCAGCGTCGGCCGCCATCTGCGCGACGTGCTCTCAGCGCCGATCATGATCAACAACGACCGTATCCTTGCCAATATCGCAACCGCCAGCCTGATGAGCGGCGTACCCGCCAGCTTGCGCGATTGATCAACCAACAAGAAACAGGGGAAGGCCGAACATGAACCTAGCCATCCGAACCGCATCGCCCGAGATCGCATCACAGCCGGCCGATCCGCTGGATCACCTTGCCGACGTGCTGTTCCACAAGATGGGCACCGACGGCGTTTACGCCCGGACCGCGCTCTATGAAGACATGGTCGAGCGGCTCGCCGCCCTGATCACGCGGCATCGCGAACCCGATACCGAGGTGATGCGCTTTCCGCCGGTGATGAACCGCGGACAGCTGGAGAAATCCGGCTATCTGAAGAGTTTCCCCAATCTGCTCGGCTGCGTCTGCGGCCTGCACGGCACCGAACGCGAGATCAATTCCGCGGTCGGCCGCTTCGACGCCGGCGGCGACTGGACGACGTCGCTCTCGCCCGCCGATCTCGTGCTGTCGCCGGCGGCCTGCTATCCCGTCTATCCGATCGCGGCGGCACGCGGCGCGTTGCCCGCCGGCGGCCT
This sequence comes from uncultured Alphaproteobacteria bacterium, assembly GCA_963721275.1. GTDB lineage: Bacteria > Pseudomonadota > Alphaproteobacteria > Rhizobiales > Xanthobacteraceae > Bradyrhizobium. Next base: position 19,851 of record CAVRIQ010000042.1, read on the forward strand.
GCGCTTCGACGTCGCGGCCGATTGCTTCCGTGCCGAGCCGTCCCGCCATCTCGACCGGCTGCAGTCGTTCCGGATGCGCGAATATGTCTGCATCGGCAGCCCCGAGGACGTTTCCGATTTCCGCGAACGCTGGATGGTGCGCGCCCAGGCCATCGCCCGCGATCTCGGCCTGACCTTCAAGGTCGATTATGCCAGCGATCCCTTCTTCGGCCGGGTCGGCCAGATGAAGGCGGTGAGCCAGAAGCAGCAATCGCTGAAGTTCGAACTGCTGATCCCGCTGCGCTCCGAGGAGCAGCCGACCGCCTGCATGAGCTTCAACTATCACCGCGACCATTTCGGCCTGACCTGGGACATCAAGGATGCCAAGGGCGAGCCGGCGCATACCGGCTGCGTGGCCTTCGGAATGGATCGCCTCGCGGTCGCCATGTTCCATACCCACGGCACGGATGTCGCCAAATGGCCGGTCGAGGTGCGGAAAACGCTCGAGCTTCGATAACAGGCTGATGGTCGACGGCGGTGCTCACCCAGAAAACCCGATGCCGTGAAATTACCGAAACCGACCTCGACGCGGTCGCGGACCTCCTGACGCGCGGGTTCGTCGGGAGGTCGCGCGACTACTGGATGCAGGGGCTGCGCCGCCAGGCTGCGCGCACGGTCCCGCAGGGTTATCCGCGCTTCGGCTACATGCTCGACAATGACGGCCTGCCGGTCGGCGTTTTGTTGCTGCTCTACACCTTCCGCGACGACGGCGGCGAGCCGTCGATCTATTGCAATCTGTCGAGCTGGTATGTCGAACCGGGTTTTCGAAACTACGCGACGCTGCTGACCAAGATCGCGCAGCGCCACAAGGAAGTGACCTACCTCAACATCAGCCCCGCGATCTGGACCTGGCCGATCATCGAGGCGCAGGGATTTTCCTCCTATTGCAGCGGATTGTTCTTCTCGCTCCCGGCGCTGTCGCGCGTCAAGTCAGGCATGACCATCGAAACCGTCTCGCCCGACGCCAGGGCGATCGAAGGCCTGCCCGATGCCGAGACCGAATTGCTGACGCGGCACGCGCGCTATGGCTGCCTCAGCCTGGTATGCCGCACCCCCGGCGGCCGGCCGTCTCCGTTCATCCTGTTGCCGATGCGCATCCGCCGCGGATGGATCGCGCCGCCGGCGATGCAGCTGATCTATTGCCGCGACATCGCCGAGTTCGTCGAATGCGCCGGCGCGATCGGCCGGGCGTTGATCTGGCACGGCAAGATTTCCGTCGTCCTCGACGCCAACGGGCCGGTCGCCGGCCTCACCGGCTTGTTTTCCAGGGCGCGCGGCCGCAAATATTTCAAGGGCCCGCACCGGCCGCGCCTGGCTGACCTGACCGATACCGAACTGGTGCTGTACGGGCCTTAAGTCTCCTGCCTTCTCGTCAACGAAACGGCCGCAACAACTTCGAGAGCTATCAGATGCACAAGCACACACCGAGCCGAACCGCAGCCGCCGCGCTGGTCGAGCAACTCGTGATCAACGGCGTCCAGCACGTGTTCTGCGTTCCCGGCGAGAGCTTTCTTCCGGTGCTGGATGCGCTCCGCGACAGCGGCATCACCATGACCGTCTGCCGTCACGAAGGTGGCGCTGCGATGATGGCGGAGGCGATCGGCAAGGTCACGGGGCGGCCGGGCGTCTGCTTTGTCACGCGCGGCCCCGGCGCGACCAACGCGTCGGCGGGCATCCATATTGCGCAACAGGATTCCACCCCGATGATCATGTTCGTCGGCCAGGTGGAAACGTCGGTGCGGGAGCGCGAGGCGTTTCAGGAACTCGATTACCGCGCGGTGTTCGGCAGCATGACCAAATGGACCGCCGAAATCGACGATCCCAGCCGGATCACCGAATTCGTCTCGCGCGCGTTTTACACCGCCAGCAGCGGCCGGCCCGGACCGGTGGTGCTGGCGCTGCCGAAGGACGTGTTGGGCGAGCGCGTAACGGTTGCCAATGCGCCGGCGTTCGAGCCGGTCGAAACCTCGCCGGGCGAAGAGGAAATGGCAAAACTCGGGGAATTGCTGGCCGAGGCGAAAAATCCGCTGTTCGTACTGGGCGGCAGCCGCTGGTCCGAGGCCGCGCGCCGCCGGATTCACGAATTCGCCGATGCGACAGGGTTGCCGATCGCCACCAGCTATCGCCGCTCGACGCTGTTCGATCCCCTGCATCCGCTCTATGCCGGCGACCTCGGTCTGGGTCCCAATCCCAAGCTGGTGGCGCGCGCCAAGGCCGCCGACCTGCTGGTGCTGGTCGGCGGACGGCTCGGCGAGATCCCGTCGCAGGGCTATTCGCTGCTTTCGAGCCCGTCGCCTCAGACAAAACTGGTGCACATTCATCCCGGCGCCGAGGAAATCGGCCGGGTCTACCGGCCGCATCTGGCGATCCACGCCTCACCCAACCGCTTTGTCGCTGCGCTGACGCGCCTGGCGGTCACGGCGAAGCCGGCATGGCGCGACAGCGCCAACGAAGCCCATGACGATTTTCTTGCCTGGACCGAGACGGCCACGCCGCAGCCGGGCGGCGTCAATCTCGGCGAGATCATGATCTGGCTGCGCGACCACGTGCCGTCGGACACGATCCTGTGCAACGGCGCCGGCAACTATGCCTCCTGGATCCACCGCTTCTACCGGTTCCGCGAATACATGACCCATGTGGCGCCGACTTCGGCGTCGATGGGCTACGGCATGCCGGCGGCGATCGCGATGCAAAGGCTGCATCCGGAACGGCTGGTGCTGTCGGTCAATGGCGACGGCGATTTCCTGATGAGCGGCCAGGAATTCGCGATCGCGGTCCAGTATCGGCTGCCTATCATCGTGGTGGTCTGCGACAATGGCATGTACGGCACCATCCGCATGCATCAGGAGCGCGAATTCCCGGGCCGTGTTGCCGCCACCGAGCTGCACAATCCGGATTTCGACGCCTATGCGCGCGCCTTCGGCGGCTTCGGGGCGGTGGTGAACAAGACCTCGGATTTTCCGGCGGCGTTCCAGGCGGCGCGGGAATCGGGGCTGCCCTCGATCATTCATCTCAAGATCGATTCCGACGCGATCCTGCCGGCAACCACGCTGTCGGGCATCCGTGAGCGCGCGCTGCAGCAGGCGTAGCGGTTGCCGATCAGCCGTGGGCAAAGTCCCAGTACAGCTTGCGGGCGCGACTGTAGAACGGCCCCGGCTGCAGCGAGCGGTCGTCGATCCGGATGATCGGCGCGACCTTTGCGAAGTTGCCGCTCGAGAAAATCTCGTCGGCATTCTGGAAATCCTGGTATCGCAGGGTCTTTTCGACCACGGCGACGCCGTCGCCGCGCAACAGATCGATCACCCGCTGCCGGGTGATGCCGTTGAGGAAGGTGCCGTTCGGCGCCGGCGTATAGACCACGCCATCCTTCGCCATGAACACGTTGGAATTGCCGAATTCCGCGACATTGCCGAGCATGTCGAGCATCAGCGCGTTGTTGAAGCCGCGCGACTGCGCTTCCATCAGCGCACGCGAATTGTTCGGATAGAGGCACGCCGCCTTGCAATCGACCGGCGCGGTTTCCATGGTCGGCCGGCGGAACGGCGACAGCGTGATGGCGCTGCCGGTGGGCGCCGGCATCGGCGCCACATAGATGCACAGGCACCAGTTGGTGGTCTCGGGATCGAACAGCACCCCGCCGCCGCTGCCGGTTTGGGGCCAATACATCGGCCGGATGTAAAGTTCGGCGTTGGCGTCGAAGCGGGCGATGCCCTCGCGGGCCAATCCCAGCCAGGTTTCGCTATCGACCACCGGCTTCAGCTTGAAATTGACGGCGGACTGATTGACCCTGGCGCAGTGCCGGTCGAGGTCGGGCGCCACGCCCTCGAAGGCGCGGGCGCCGTCGAACACGGTCGAACCGAGCCATGCTGCATGGGTACGGGGACCGATGATCGGCACATTGCCGTCATGCCAGGCGCCTTCGAAAAAGGTCCATGTCTGAGAGAAGCTGACCGGTGCTATCGTCTGGGCCATGATCGCCATCCACGCCGCGGCGGTACCGCGCAATGGCGTTACTATCGGGAATTCCCTAAGGATTTCCTTGCGGGATTTTCGGCAATAGCGGGCGATTCACGATTGATAGACCACAATCGGTCGCTACATTGCCTCAACCGGAGCCGATATGCCCCTCGATCCACTGGCCAAGCGTCTGCTCATCATGATGGCCGCAGCCTCGCCGAGCGATCGGTCGCGGCCCAGCGCGGAAGAGCGCCGCCAGGCGCTGACAAAACTCATGCAGTTTGCCCGCGCCGACGTGGCAGCGGCAACGGCGATCGATGGCATATTGCCGGGCCCCGGCGGCGATCTTCCTTACCGGCTTTATTCGCCCGCGGACGACGCGAGCGAAACGCTGCCGGGGTTTGTGTTCTTCCATGGCGGCGGCATGGTCGCCGGCAGCATCGACACCCATGACCGCATCTGCGCGGCGCTGGCGCAAACCACCGGCTGCCGTCTCGTCTCCGTGGACTACCGGCTTGCACCCGAACACAAGTTTCCGGCCGCGATCGAGGACGCGATCGCGGCAACGCGTTGGATCTACGAACAGGCTGCCTCGCTTGGCATCGATGCTGCGAGGCTTGTGGTTGGCGGCGATTCTGCCGGTGCGACGCTCGCCGCCGTGGTGTGCCAGGACGCCCAGCGAAACGCCGGGCCCGCGATATCGGCGCAATGCCTGATCTGTCCGGTTCTCGATTTCGAGGACACCTCGCCCTCCCGTGAAGCGTTCGCCGAAAACCATCTGCTCGACCGGGTGACGCTCGAGGCCGACCTCGCCGACTATCTGCACGCGGATGCCGACCTCGCCGACCCCCGAATTTCGCCGCTTCGCGCCACCAGATTTGCCGGGCTTCCCGCGGCCATCATCCATACCGCCGAATTCGATCCGATGCGCGACGAAGGCAATGCCTATGCGGGAAAGCTGGTGGCGGCCGGCGTCGAGGTCGAACACGTCTGCCACGACGGCATGATCCATAATTTCCACGCCATGGGTGCGATCCTGCCGCAGGGCCGGCTGGTGCTGCACCAGATCGGCGAACAGGTTCGCCGCGCGCTGGAGAACTGATTCAAATTTTAATTAATTGGTGAAGATGCATTAGGGTTATTTCGTCAATGTTGGCGCGAATTATTGAAGGCTTGAGCATACGCCTCTAACAAATACGTTGCGAACAAAACGCATGTCGAAATGCGACGCGAACGTAGAGGTGGACCATGCGCAGCGAAACGATCGCAATTCACGCCGGCTACGAACCCGATCCAACGACCAAATCCGTCGCGGTTCCGATCTACCAGACCGCTGCCTACGCCTTCGACAGCGCCGATCACGGCGCCGCCTTGTTCAATCTCGAAGCCGAAGGTTTTCGCTATAGCCGGATTTCGAACCCGACCACCGCGGTTCTGGAAAAGCGCATCACCGAGCTCGAAGGCGGCGTCGGCGCGCTCGCGGTCGCCAGCGGCCAGGCCGCGCTGCATTTCGCTCTCGTTAACCTTGCCGACACCGGCGGGAACATCGTCTCCGTCCCGCAGCTCTACGGCACCACGCACACTTTGCTCGGCCATATCCTGCCGCGTCAGGGCATCACCGCCCGCTTCGCCGAAAGCGACAAGGCCGACGCCATCGAAAAGCTGATCGACGAAAATACCAAGGCGGTTTTTTCCGAGACGATCGGCAACCCCGCCGGCAACGTCTGCGACATCGAGGCGCTGGCGAAAGTCGCGCATCGCCATGGCGTGCCGCTGGTGGTCGACAATACCGTCGCCACGCCGATCCTCCTGAAACCTTTCGATTACGGCGCCGATATCGCCATTCACTCGCTGACGAAATTTCTCGGCGGCCACGGCACCACGCTTGGCGGCGCGATCGTGGACAGCGGACGTTTCCCCTGGACCGAGAACGCGCGCCGCTTTCCCACCTTCAACGAGCCCGATGAATCCTACCACGGCCTCGTCTACACCAGGCAATTCGGCACCAGCGCCTATATCCAGCGCGCGCGCAGCGTCTATCAGCGCACCATGGGCGCGGTGCTTTCGCCGTTCAATGCCTTCCTGCTGCTGCAGGGAATCGAAACCGTCGCACTGCGCGTCGAACGGCATGTCGAGAACGCGCGCAAGGTCGCCGAATTCCTGCGCAACGATCCGCGCGTCGACTGGGTCAATTACGCCGGCTTTCCAGACAGCCCCTATCACGCACTGGTCCAGAAATACCTGAACGGCAACGCGTCGTCGCTGTTCACCTTCGGCATCAAGGGCGGCATGGAGGCCGGCAAGAACTTCTATGACGCGCTCAAATTGATCACGCGGCTGGTCAATATCGGCGATGCGAAATCGCTCGCCTGCCACCCCGCTTCGACCACCCACCGCCAGATGTCGCCCGAACAGCAGCGCGTGGCGGGCGTGCTGCCGGAGACCATCCGGCTCTCGATCGGCATCGAGCATTCTTCTGACATCATCGAGGATATCGACCAGGCGCTCGCGGCAGCCCACAGGGCGCATCAGCGGCTCGAAGCCGCGGAATAGATCGTTCGAGGGCCCCGGCATGACCGTCCTGTTGGAAAAACGGCGGCTGATCGTCAGTCCCGGCCTCGCGCCGGCGCAGTTGCGGCGAGAGGATAAATTCGGCCGTCCCCAGCATGCCGATGCGGATCTCACGATCGGGCTCGTCAACAACATGCCGGATGCAGCGCTGCAGGCGACCGAACGCCAGTTCATGCGCCTGCTCAGACAAGCCGCCGGGGACGTTCGCATCGATTTCCACTGCTTCTCGTTGCCTTCGGTGCGGAGGTCGCAGACCGCGCAGTGGCGGGTCGAAAAGCAGTACACCGACATCGCCGACATCGGCCGGCTGCAGATCGATGGACTGATCGTGACCGGCGCCGAGCCGAACGCCGCGACGCTTCCGGAAGAGCCGTTCTGGCAGGACCTCATCGACATTGTCGACTGGGCGCGAACCAACACGCGCTCGACGATCTGGTCGTGTCTTGCCGCCCACGCCGCGGTGCTGCATCTCGACGGCATCGAGCGGCAACGGCTCGATACCAAATGTTCCGGAATCTACGACTGTGCCAAGGTGACCGACAGCTGGCTGACGGAGGATGTGCCGTCGCCGCTCAAGATCTCGCATTCCCGCCTCAACGAACTGCGCGCGAGCGACCTGGCGGCCCGGGACTATCAACTGCTGACCGCTTCGTCGGAAGCCGGCGTCGATATCTTCGCCAAAGAGCTTGGCAGCCAATTCCTCTTCTTTCAGGGACATCCCGAATATGACGCTCTCTCGCTGGAGCGGGAATATCTGCGCGACATCTCGCGCTTTCTTGCCGGCCAGCGCGACACCTATCCGGCCGTCCCCGCGGGCTATTTCGACCCCAAGACCGAACAGAGGCTTGCAAGCTTCGAGCGGCGGGCACGCGTCGAACGCAGGCCCGGATTGAGCATCGAGCTGCCGGAGCGCACGCTTCGGCAGGACATCGCGGCCGGAGCCGCGGCCACCGCCATTTTCAGTAACTGGCTTGAATATCTCTCCGAAGGCACGCGAACGTCGTTATCGCGCTGATTGATTGCAGATCGCGCCCAATTTTCGCCCAGCGCGTTTCAGCCAACGGGGGCGCCGGCCCGATGGTCAGCTTCACCTTCGACGACGGACGCTGCTGATCGAAATCAATATCGACCGGGATGGAATAGATCGCGCCTTCGTAACGCATTGTTCTTGATTTGTTCAAGGATTTCGGCAAGGGTTGAGACTGGCGCGCTTTATCGGCGACGGGGTCGGCAAGGAAGCCGTTGTATGGGCGACGGGAATCACGGAGTTTGATCCTCCCGGCACGATCATGCAGTGTCGGCGCCCAGTGCCGCACAGCGGCGCGCCGTTCCTGCAAAACGCCTCATTCGGACAACCCATTCCACATGTCTGTGCCTGCCATCGCCGCTCCCCCTGAAGCTGGATACGGCGACGCCCCCGACGCGCTTTCGGTGCTGAATTCGGTGTTCGGCCTGCCGGCCTTTCGGGGCGCGCAGGAACAGATCGTCCGGCACGTCACCGATGGCGGCGATTGCCTGGTGCTGATGCCGACCGGCGGCGGCAAGTCGCTGTGCTATCAATTGCCGGCGCTGTTGCGCGAGGGCTGCGGCATCGTGATCTCGCCGCTGATCGCGCTGATGCGGGACCAGGTCGCGGGCCTGCTCGAGGCCGGCGTCAGGGCGGCGGTCCTCAATTCCACGCTGTCGTTTGACGAGGCTTCCGCGGTCGAGGCGCGGCTGCTCGCCGGCGACCTCGATCTGCTCTACATCGCGCCCGAACGGCTGGTGACGCCGCGCTGCCTTAACCTGCTCGGCCGCGCCAGGATCGCGCTGTTTGCGATCGACGAGGCGCATTGCGTGTCGCAATGGGGACACGATTTTCGCCCGGAATATATCGGCCTGTCGGTGATATCGGATCGCTTTCCCGACGTGCCGCGCATCGCGCTGACCGCCACGGCCGATGAGCTCACCCGACAGGAGATCGTCGATCGCCTGGGGCTTACCGGCGCGCCGCAGTTCGTCGCGAGTTTCGATCGCCCGAACATCCGGTATGAAATCGTCGACAAGCAGAACGCGCCGACGCAGCTGAAGGCCTTCATCGCCGAGCGGCATTCCGGCGATGCCGGCATCGTCTACTGCCTGTCGCGCGCCAAGGTCGAGGACGTCGCCGCCGCGCTGACCAAGGCCGGCATCGAGGCGCTGCCCTACCATGCCGGCCTCGACGCGCGCCTGCGCGCCCGCAACCAGGACCGCTTCATCAACGAAGACGGCGTCGTGATCGTGGCCACGATCGCGTTCGGCATGGGCATCGACAAGCCGGACGTGCGCTTTGTCGCGCATCTCGATCTGCCCAAAAGCATCGAGGCCTATTATCAGGAAACCGGCCGCGCCGGCCGCGACGGCAAGCCGTCCAGCGCCTGGATGGCCTACGGCCTGTCGGATATCGTGCAGCATCGGCGTATGATCGAGGAGTCCTCCGGCTCCGATGCATTCAAGCGCGTCTCGATCGGCAAGCTGGAGGCGCTGGTCGGCCTCGCCGAAACCACTTCCTGCCGTCGCACCCGCCTGCTCGGCTATTTCGGCGAGGCGCCCGGCGCCGCCAAATGCGGCAACTGCGACAACTGCCTGTCGCCGCCGGCCCTGCGCGATGGCAAGGTGATGGCGCAAAAACTGTTGTCCTGCGCCTATCGCACCGGACAGCGCTTTGGGGCGATGCACCTGATCGATGTGCTGATCGGACGGATGACGGAGCGCGTCCAGCAATTCGGGCATGACAGATTGTCGGTGTTCGGCATCGGCCGTGAGCTCAATGAAAAGCAGTGGCGCGGCGCGATCCGCCAGTTGGTGGCCCTGGGCCATCTGAAGCCCGACTCCGAGGCCTTCGGCGCCTTGAAGCTGACGGAGAGCGCGCGCGGCGTGCTCAAAGGCGAGACCGAGGTGATGCTGCGCGAGGAAACGCCCGGCTCCCGCATTCGCGCTACCCGAACCAAATCACGGCGCGGCGATCTGGCGCCCCCTTCCGCCGGTGCCGGCAGGGCCGGCGATCCGACCTTGCTCGGCGCGCTCCGGGCGTGGCGCTCGCAGGTGGCGCGGAGCCGCGGCGTGCCGGCCTATGTCGTGCTGCACGACGCCACGATCGACGGCATTGCCGCCTCGCGCCCGACGACCTTGACGCAGCTCCGCGAAATCCCCGGCATCGGCGACAAGAAGCTCGAACATTACGGCGACGAGCTGATCGCGCTGGTGAAGGCTGGCCGTACCGACGGGTGAGTAAAGGCGAGCGGTGCAGGTCTCGAGCCAGGGATGGCAGCTAACCAATCGGACGCCTGCGCCCCAGCCCAGAACGGGCACTCGGGGCATGCCTCGCCTTCCGGATAGTCGACCGCCTCTTCGTGCGGGCACCCCAAGATTTCCTTCGGCATCGCGGCCGGCGAAGGCGGTCCGGGATCATTGTGCACAGGGCGGGAATCACGGAATGTGATTCTCCATCCCTCAGGGACGACCAATCCGTGCCAGCGGCAGCCGCCTACCTCGAAAGCCTCAATCCGGAGCAACGGCGGGCCGTCGAGCATGGCGCCGTCGGCGAGGGACCGTTCGCGCCGCTATTGGTGATTGCCGGCGCGGGTTCCGGCAAGACCAACACGCTGGCCCATCGGGTGGCCCATCTGATCGTCAACGGCGCCGATCCCCGGCGCATCCTGCTGATGACATTTTCCCGCCGCGCGGCTTCCGAGATGACAAAGCGTGTCGAGCGGATCGCCCGCAAGGTCATCGGCGACAATGCCGGAATCATGACCGACGCGCTGGCCTGGGCCGGCACCTTCCACGGCATCGGCGCGCGCATGCTGCGCGAATACGCCGATCAGATCGGTCTCGATCCCGCTTTCACGATCCACGACCGCGAGGATTCCGCCGACCTGATGAACCTGATCCGGCACGAAAAGGGATTTTCGAAAACCGAGAGCCGCTTTCCCGCCAAGGGCACCTGTCTTGCGATCTACTCGCGCTGCGTCAACGCGGAGAGTTCGATCGAGCAGGTGCTGGGCTCGTCGTTTCCCTGGTGCTCCGGCTGGGCGGCGGAACTGAAGGAGCTGTTCGCGGCCTATGTCGAAGCCAAGCAGCGCCAGAACGTGCTCGATTATGACGATCTGTTGCTGTACTGGGCGCAGACCATGAGCGATCCGGCGCTCGCTTCCGACATTGGCGGCCGTTTCGATCATGTTCTGGTCGACGAATATCAGGACACCAATCGCCTGCAGTCCTCGATCCTGCTGGCGCTCAAGCCTGATGGTAACGGCCTCACCGTGGTCGGCGACGATGCGCAATCGATCTATTCGTTCCGCGCCGCGACCGTCCGCAATATCCTCGACTTCCCAAAAAAATTCTCGCCGCCCGCGGACATCATCACGCTCGACCGCAACTACCGTTCGACGCAGACGATTCTGGCCGCCGCCAACGGCGTCATCGATCTCGCCAGGGAGCGCTTTACCAAGAATCTGTGGACCGACCGCAGTTCGGGGACCAAACCCCGGCTTGTCACCGTCCGCGACGAGACCGAACAGGCCCGCTGCATCGTCGAGCGTATCCTGGAGGACCGCGAATCCGGCACGCTGTTGAAGCAGCAGGCGGTGCTGTTTCGCACCTCCAGCCACAGCGGTCCCTTGGAAGTCGAACTGACCCGCCGCAATATTCCCTTCGTCAAATTCGGCGGCCTGAAATTTCTCGATGCCGCGCATATCAAGGACATGCTGGCGCTGTTGCGATTTGCCGAAAATCCGCGCGACCGCGTCGCCGGTTTCCGCCTGATGCATCTGATCCCCGGAGTCGGTCCCGCCTCGGCGCAGCGGGTGCTCGATCACATGGCTGACGCCGCCGATCCGGTCGCCGCCCTCGCCCATGCGCCGGCGCCGCCGCGCGCCGGCAAGGACTGGCGAACGTTCATCGACGCCGTCGCGGACATCAGCCATTCAAACTGGCCGGCCGATCTCGAACGCGCGCGGCTGTGGTACGAGCCGCACCTCGACCGTATCCATGAGGATGCCGAGACCCGCCGCGCCGATTTGATCCAGCTCGAACAGATCGCCAGCGGCTATCCGTCGCGCGGGCGCTTCCTCACCGAGCTGACGCTCGATCCTCCCGACGCTACCAGCGACCAGGCCGGCGTTCCCCTGCTCGACGAGGACTATCTGATCCTGTCCACGATCCATTCCGCCAAGGGCCAGGAATGGAAATCGGTGTACGTGCTCAACGTGGTCGACGGCTGCATGCCCTCGGATCTCGGCGCCGGGACGTCGGCCGAAATCGAGGAAGAACGCCGCCTGCTCTATGTCGCGATGACGCGCGCCAAGGACGATCTGCACCTGCTGGTGCCGCAACGCTTCTTCACGCACAATCAACATGCCAAGGGCGACCGCCACGTCTATGCCGCGCGGACGCGGTTCATCCCGTCTTCCCTGCTCCGGCTGTTCGAACAGACCACCTGGCCGCTGGCGGCGGCCAATACGGCCGCGCGTGCCGCAAGCCAGGGACCCCGCATTGACGTCGGCGCCAGCATGCGCAGGATGTGGCGCTGAGGCGGAGTGCAAGAGGCATGGCTATTTCCGGTTTTTGCAAGGTCCTGGCGCCGATGCGTCTTGTTGTCGTGTTGCTGCCGTTCTTGTTCCCGGCGACCTCGGGTTGGGCCGCCAATGCGACCGTCAGGGACGGCGCCACGCTGCAGCTTGCCGGAATCACCTACCGGCTTGATGGCATAGACGCACCGGAATTCGACCAGATGTGCGTCGATGATCACGCCGATCCCTGGACATGCGGCGTGGAAGCGCGCGACCGGCTGGCAAAACTGATCGGTGCGCGCGGCGTCCACTGTGACGATCTGGGACCGGACAAGACGCTCCCCAAGCGCCACGCCGGCCTCTGCACCGCCGACGGCGAAGCCACCAGTCTGAACCAGCTCCTGGTGCGTCAGGGCTTTGCGTTGAATTCCGAGCCCTCCGTCAGGGGGCACTTCAAGGACGACGAAACCGCCGCGAAAGACGACCGAAAAGGCCTGTGGCGCGGCTGCTTTGTCGCGCCGCAGGAATTCCGGCACGGCAAGAAGGACGGAACGCTGCTGGGCGCGGCCTGCCGAAGCGACAAGGACCGCGAGATTCGGCAAGTCCTGTTCCCGGAAGAACCCGCGATGCCGCCCGGCTGCAACATCAAGGCAAAATTCGCGGTCCGCGCCCGCGTCACCGGCAATCTCGGCATCTATCATTTGCAGGGATGCCGAAGCTATGCGCCGCTGACAAAACCGGATCGCTGGTTCTGCTCCGAAGACGATGCGCAGGCCGCCGGCTTTCGCCGGGCCTATAACTGCCGGGCGGGCACGCGCAAAAAATGACCGAGGCTAGCGGCCTGAACCGGCGGGAGCGAGGATGCTCCGGGCCACCTCGCGGACCGGCAGATGGTCATTCGGCTGGCCGCCGGTCAGCGCCATGTCCATGGTATAGGCGCCCAGCTCGCACATCACCTGCGAGGCGATATCGCCGAGCGGGATGAATTCCCTGGCGAGATATTCGAACTGGTCGCGCGCCTGGCGCAGCGTGGTTTTCGGCACGACGGCGTTGGCTTCCCCGGCGGCAGCCTCCAGACCGTTCGGCTGCGCCGGAAGGGGAGCGGCGACCATGCCGGGTCCGGACGTTGCGGCAACGGCGCCACCGGCGCCCGACTGAGGCACGATCGTTTGATTTCCGAGAATGTTGATCCGGTCGAATGCCGAGCGAATCTCGGCGCGTTTGGCTTCGAGGGCTGCGATCTTCTCCTTCAGCGCGTCGTGCTCGCGCTCGGAAACCGTACGAAAGGTGGCAAGCTCATCGCCGCGCGCCTTCAGCTCGGCCTGCAATTCACCGCGTTCGCGGTCGAAGGCAAGCCGAAGCTCGGATAATTCGCTGTCGCGCGCCGTCGATTTTGCCGCGCCGTCCTCGCGTTCGCGATCCAGATCGCAGCGAAGCCGGTCGCATTCTTCCATCCGCGCCTCCAGCGTCGTCTGCAGCGCCTCGCGCTTCTGATCGAACGCCGTGCGAAGTTCGTTGAGCGCTTCCTCGTGTGCGGCCGACTTGGCCGCCCGTTCATCGCGTTCCCGGCTCAAGGCTTCGCGAAGCACGGCAAGTTCCGCTTCTCTCGCCTGCAGCGTTCCCAGAAGGGCGTCGCGCTCGGCCAGGACCGAGGAGGTGATGTCCAGGTGCCCTTCGACGTCGTTCTTGAGCGCCTCGCATTCGGCTTCCAGCGCGTCGGCATGTTGGGTCAGGGTCTCATACTTGTACCGCCAGAGATCGTCTTCATCCGAGGATGCGATCACCCGAGCCGTCAGGGTCTCCAGGAGGTCGGCTGCCCGGCGCAGATAGGCGCCATTGTACCCGTTGGCCATCAAGTCGGCGAACCGGCGCAGAAAGCTGACGGTTTCCGCGACATCGGGGGTCTCGGGCGCCACGGCAGGGTCGGTCATGTAGCTTGCTTTCCTAAGCGTCCAAACGCCCAGCGCTCGAACGCGTCACGATCCCACTAGGCGCGATTCGAAGCGAACAGTTCAAGCCGCAGGCTTGATTGGCCGGTTCGGCTTGCAGCCGCTTTTCCGAATCGGGGGCGGCGAAAATAGGGCGTCATTAGCGGAAGTTGTTCGCTTTCCGGGAATATCGCGCCTCCCTTCCGGCGTAAGAGCGGGTGACGTCGGAACCCTCGAAAGGTGGCGGCGCTGTGGTTGCAGGTTTCATCAGCCAGAATGGCGGCTCTTGGGGGGCCGGCCGGCTCGACGTACCCGGTCAGCCCGCGCCTTTCGACCCATATTGAAGGACCTGCACCTTTTCGAGCGTGATGAGGCCACTGCTCATCATGCCATCCAGCGCCGGCAGGAAGCTGTTGATCTTGTCCTCGCTGTCGACAATCTCGATCACCAAGGGCAGGTCTTCCGAAAGGCGCAGGATCTTCGTGGTGTGAAGCCGGCTGGATGCGCCGAAACCCATTGCACCGCGCAGAACGGTGGCGCCCGCGAGGTGCAGCTCCCGGGCTTTCAGCACGATCGCCTCGTACAAGGGCGATGCGCCGAACCTGTCATCTTCGCCGATGAAAATGCGGAGCAGCAGCGCCTGTTTTGGAATTTGCATTTTCAGCTCCCCTTCAATCGGTTGAGGCGGCTCGCCAGAGCATACCCCAGCCAAACGGCCATCAGCCAGGTCACGATTGACACCGCGATATTCAGAAACGCGGTCTGCGCCATCCCGCCCTCCAGCAGCCTGAACGTTTCCAGGCTAAACGTCGAGAACGTCGTGTAGCCTCCGCAAAATCCGGTCATGACGAACTGGCGCTGCCTTGCGCTTGCGAACAACCGTCCGTCCGGGCCGCTAAGAGTGCTGTAAAATCCGATAATGAAAGAGCCGGTGACGTTGACGAACAGCGTCGCCCACGGAAATCCGGGAATCATCTGAATGAGCAGCGACAGTAGATAGCGGGCGACGCCCCCTAACACGCTGCCCGCTGCGATGTATCCATACATGAGGGCGGTATTCCAATAGCTGGTTATGGCCATCGATCGGAACTCATTTGAGGAGATTGACCAGCACAAAGCCCACAGCCACGGCTCCGATTGACAGCACCAGGGAAATCACGACGTAGCCGGCCGCGCGGCGGCTCTCTCCGTCCCTCGCCAGCGCCAGCGTCTGCAAGCTGAACGAGGAGACGGTCGTGTAACAGCCCAAAAATCCTGTCACGGCGAACAGCCATGGATTTGACGAGGCGAACAGCGACGCGTCGTCTCGGGCCAGCGCGCCGAAAATGCCGATCAGCAGAGCGCCGCTGACGTTGACCGCCAGCGTTCCCCAGGGAAACGTCTCCCCCACCCGCCTGGCCACGAACCCGGACAGAAAATAGCGCGCCGTGCCTCCCAGCGCGCTGCCCAGGACAACACAGATCAGTCCACTCATCACGTGCAAGGGTATCCGCAGAGTTTTGGCCAGAGCCGATATTGCATGTCTTGCCACCCAAATCGATGCCTTTGACGGTGATATGCACTTTAGCAGTTCCCAGGCGCACTTTAGCAATTCCCAGGCGCACTTTTAGCAATTCCCAGGCCAACCGCCTGCTGCGGCTAAGAGCACGATCCGACCGAGCAGAAACATGACGCCCGTCCCCTCAACCGTCTCGATGCCGGCGCGATCCAGCCCAAAGCATTTGAAAGGCTGAGATTTCTATTGGCGAGACGTAATACGCACTCAAAGGCCAAGTTGCGAATTATCTCGAGCAAATGTTCGCCGCCCGGCCCGTTTGCTCCCGAAAGCCAATTTTTTACCGTCCGCTCGTTGGCCGCCGTCCATCGCATCAGCGTCTTGATCGCCTGACGACTGTTACCAAGGTCTGCTTGCAATGCTGCGGCAATAGCCGATGCAAGATCGAGTGGTTTACGCGGGGCGGCTACTGGAAATCTTCTGCCCGTTTTCGGAAACATCATTCGCCTCCGGCCCGCTAACATGGCCGGATGCTGCTTACTTCTATGACGTTCGTGAGACCATCGTGGAACTTTTCTCTCTTCATTCCGACAGTGCCTTGGGCTCCACAATAGATACGAGAAAGCCCGCGGCTGAGTATGTTCGAATGTCGACGGACCACCAGCAGTATTCGACAGCTAATCAGTCTCAGGCCATCCGAGAATATGCGGGTCGTAATGGTTTCCGGATTGATCGGACATACACCGACAGTGGCAGGAGCGGCCTCAACCTAGATGCGCCGCAATATGGTCGCCGTTGGTACGGTCTCAGGCGCGGTTCTGTACACGCTGCCTGCGGCCAAGCATTTTGACACGGCCACTTTTGAGACGGCAACCTCGGGTGTGACCCGTCTATGGAATTCGGTCATCATGCACCGCAGCAAGCCTGGCGTCCAGGGCCGCTCCGCGCGTAGATAGGCTGGAAGCCGCAAGCCGGCGTTTCCTGCCACCGCGAAGTGGCTGCTCGAGATGCGAGCGTCATTGGCCCGTCAAATTTATATCGATTGCAATTAGCCATCTGATGGTCCCGGCAGTAAGATCCTCATCCCAAGCCGCCTTCAATTTGTCTGAGTTACCGTGAATCTGGAGCGGTCAGCTAAATGGGAGACCATTGGACTATGGCCGACTGGTTGACCGTGTTGCTTCTCGTTCCGGCGATCATCGTGCCGGTCGCGCTCCTCGCCGGCTTTGCAGGCTGCGACCGTGTGTTTGGACTAACTGACGTTAATCCAAGGCCTCCAATGATCGACTCGGCAACGGGCAAAGACGGCACGACCATCACTCTGGTCTGGCACTCGGACGGTGTTCCGCAAAACTTCCAGTTCGAACGAACCGACCCCGACGGCAACATTGCGAATTTTGATGCGCCCTCCCCAGCCGCCCCGTTCGACGACACTGGTCTCGCCCCGGCAACCAGTTATCGCTATCGAATGCGAACGATTGACACCAGCGGCGATCCCAGCGACTGGTCCGCTGCCGTAACAGGTACGACGCTCCCGTTAGCGTTGACTTATGCAAAGACGCTTACCCAAGAGAATCCGGGGTGGGAGGGCCTTACGCTCGTCCAGCGGATCGAGGCGGCTTCTTTGGCCGCAACTGGTGCGCACGTCCGGATCACCGTGCAAGCTCCCTCCGTCAGCGCCGCTTCGATTGACAAAATCTATATTTCGCAAGCCGATTCTACAGGCAAACCCTACGATTCAGCCGCCGATTTGACGCTGGTTTACGATTCCGCGGCAAACCAGCAGCAAGCTTTCGTCGTGCCTGCTGGCACGACGAAGTCGCTTCCGATCGTTGCTTACTCGATCAACAGGTTTCAAGCGCTGCTCATTGCAGTCGATTTCAGCACCACACCCGCGTCAGGCGTCGAGTATGTCTCCTCCGTCCCGACTTCGGAAGCTGTCGGGTACTACCTTTTGGCGAGCGAAGCCGCAGTCAGGGTTCGATCTCCCAATTACGCGCAGAACTCCGCGGTGTATTTCATCACGAACGTCGAAGTTGGGTAACCTATGTCCAATTCGTTGACCGGCGACTACGAGGCAGTCCTGCAGGTCGCAATCCGGCAGATCACGGGATTGCTTGGCACGTTGCACCAGAATGGCGCGCAACAAGACAACCCGATGACGATGCCGCACAGCGAGACAGGACGCATCGGAGATCCTCGCCGCAGACCTCCGGATGGCAGTGTCCTCACCGATGGCGCGTTCGCCGATTGGGTAAACACGTATCAACGCAGAGGTCCCGGTCGCGGTCTCCGTGAGGTCCAAACTCAGTTGATCGCGGCCGCGCCACCGGGCGCGGCGCAGATGCTCACGACTGCATTTGCAGATCTACGTGCGAGTTGGACGAACCTGCCTCCTCCGCCGCCGGACCAGGTGCGCGGCCTGGCCAAGCTGCAGCTATCATCTGTCACGATTGCGGTACCGGAAGGCTCATCGTCCGAAGTCACAGTGAACGCCGCCATCCGGGCCCGCTATTATCCGGACCCAGGAGCAGCCGATCTACCGATGCCGATCCACGGTAACGTGCAGGCAGCTTTCAGGATCCGCAAGGTCAGCACTGCTTCGGGGCCGAAGCTGTTAATCTTGCCGTCCACCGAGGACGCCAAGATCCGGTTCATCGCGGCGCCAGGGAGCGGACTAAGTGCCAACGACCAGAACACGCTCTCTGTCGAGGTTCGAAAGGCTTTACGCGAGAGTATGACGCCGGCTCCTGCGGCTCTGCCGCGTGATTTTCCATTCGCCGATTTCAAGGGTCTCGGATCCGGCGCGAGCCAGGTCATTGCGCTTCCGTTCCAGCTATCGGGCGCGCCCGCGCCGACCAGCGGCGTTCAACCACTGACGCAGTCGTTCATCGGGTCGAGCGGTTTCGCCGTCGCGGTGAGTGCCGCCTATGTGAGCGGACTCTTCGACGTCGAAGCCATCCGTGAGGCGATGGCCGCCGTCAGCTTTACGGTCAGCGTGAGCGTGTGGCCTTTCTCCGCATCCGTGACGTACCATCTGCGATTCACTTCGGGCCCGACGTTGACGTTCAAGTCTGGCGGAATCGAGATTGCCGGCAGCATCGCTGCGGAGACGAGTACCTGGTGGGCGCCCAACGGCTCTGTCAGTTTCAAGCAGACGATCAGGCTGATGCTCGATACCGCCAGTCAGACCGTCACGCCCATGCGCTTCGGCGAACCTCAGGTCGATCAGTCCTGGTTTATCCCGCACCAGAACGCGGTGAACGTCGTCAAGTCCCAGATCGACAATGCCCTCGCCGCGAACACAGCTGCGGTCAGGCGCGTTCTTACTGACGGGAAGACGATATTGCTAAAAGGGCTGGGCAGCTTCGATCCCTTTGCCAGCGTAACGTACACGGGCATCGACATCACGCCGGACAGCGTGATCGTCCGCGGCGAGGTCGGTAGCCTGCCGCGCCGTCCTCCCGTGGTTAATATCGGCGAGACCGAGCATTCATCGGCGTTCACCGCATTCGAGAGCTGGATTCCCGCCGGTGGTATCGACCGCTTCATTTGGTCATGGGTTGAGTACCCGCGCCTCAGTGTGTGGGATGGCGTCGAGAAATCCTTCACGGACGAACATCGCTTCATTTTTCCCAAGCCGGCGGGCGCGGCACAGCTCAGCCAGATCTGTCTTCGGATCGAAGGTACACAGATCTCTCCCAGCGGTCGAGACAGCAGCGTTGCAGCCGGAACGACGTGCAGCGTGAGAGAGCTTGAGTTCGCCATGGGCGTTCCGTCGTGGTGGGGCCCCGTTACTCTTCCCATCTGGCAGCCTAATGTACCTGAAACGACCATTGTGCGGACGGCGATCGCCGCGCATGTCAGCGTTCATGCCGACAGTCCCGGCACGGAACCTCTCTCGCGAAACGTGCTGGTATATTTTGCCGATTGGCAGTCGGCGAAACCGTTAGATGCGCTGAACGCGGCCCTCGGCGAAGTGAAGAACAGCTCCGCCCTGATGGCAGTCGTTGTTCTTCCCGCGGGTGCATTCGATGCGTCCCGCCGCGAGATGGAGAACAGACTTGGATCAAGCCACGAACGTCTCACACCCGTTCACTTTACCGAGGATGATGAAGGCGGCTGGACACGTATGTTCGCGGTCAGCAAGATACCCTCGGCCTATCTCATCAATGCCCGGCGCGAGTTCGTCTGGAAGCACGAAGGAGAGCCCTCTGCAACGGAATTGGCGACTGCTCTGGATCAACACCTCATTCCGACTTCGGCGCCTCGCTTCCGCCCGCTGCGGACGGCCGTTTCGCATGGTGAACTGGCGCCGGATGCTTGGTTCGAAGCGGATGATCGTGAGCAATTTTCCCTTCAGCGTTTGCGCGGCCGCGACGTACTGCTGAACTTCTGGCAGTCCTGGTCGGCGCCGTCCCTCGCGGAGCTCGGCCGCCTGCAACGCCTGTACGAGACCGAAAAAGGGACGCCGTTCATCGTAGCCCTCCATGGCGGCAGCAATAGCAATGCACTTGAGGAGATCCGCAAGCGACTGGGCTTGACGTTTGCTCTGGTTCAGGACCCCCGGCAGCGGATCGCGAGGCAGTATGGGGTACGATGCTGGCCGACGACGATCGCAATCGGCGCCGACGGACGTGCTGAACACATTCAGTTCGGCGTGGCTCATGGATATCGGGATGATGCCGGCCGCGCGGCGGCGCGGCCCGCATGAGCGCGTTGTGCATCATGGTCCTCTCCGTGGTGATCGCTGATCAGACCATCAAGCTCATGCTTCGCCGGTTCCTGGGCAGTCATGCGTTAGCTTTTGAGCCATTCGGCAGCGTGCGGGTGGTTGCAGGGCGAATCTGGCTGGGGCGGCTAGCGCACCAATGCACCGGGTTGAAGATGTGGTCCGTTTGGTTAGCGGCCGCCATTGCTCTGGTATTTTGCAGCGTAGTGGCGAATTTTAATACCCTTTTTGTGGGCCTGCTAATCGGCAGTTCGCTAAGCCATGCCGCTGAAAGCTCTTTGCGCGGCTCAATCACCGATTACATTTGCCTGCGAAACTGGGTGGCGTTCAATCTGGCGGATTTGACACTCGCCGCTGGAGCCATGGGAATCATGGGCGACCTTTTGCTTATTGTACGTCAAACATTATCCTGACGTTAGCCAAGAAGCCCGCGATCCGTTGAGGGAGTTTGCGTTCCATGGCGCGCGACCTGGCCCAATACATGCGGCGGGGCGATTTTGTGGAAGTCGGCAGTCGATAGATCCCAATTGGAATGGCGCTGGACATCGGGCCTTCCGCAATTGACACCGCTCGGAGAAAGCGTTTCGGCCAGGCAACTGGCGGAGAGAGTGGGATTCGAACCCACGGTACAGTTTCCCGCACACACGCTTTCCAAGCGTGCGCCTTAAGCCACTCGGCCATCTCTCCGGATGCCCTCTCTTGAAGGGCCATGGCGACTTTTGCAAGTGAGCGCGGCCGAAACCGCGTAAATTTCCGCAACCTACTGAATAAGCTATATAATTTAGTACGCCCCTTGACCTTGCGGGCCGCTGAACCGAACGCCGGTCAGGGGCGACGATAGAATATAGCCGCGATTCAACCGGCGGAGGGGCAGCATGACCATCGATCGGACGCCGGTGTTTTGATTTTGATGGCCGCGATGGTGGCGGGCAGCGCGGCGCTGGCCCAAGCCTGCAGCCGCCAGGGCATCGACGCAAGCTGCGACGACGGCCGGCGCGGCATCTCTTCCGGCGATCCGATCATCCGGGCCGACGGCACGCGTTCGAGCCTGGCCTCGCCGCATCCGAGCGTCATCATCGGCAGTCCTCCGTCATCGACGGCCAGGGCGTGTTCGTCGGCCAGGGCAAGGGCGTCGTGCCGCTGGACAATCCGAGCGCGCCGGACAAGGCGCGGTGCGCGATCCTCATGGCGTCTCGTATTGCCCTTGAATGAACCAATGCGGGCTAATTATACCGCGCGCCGTTGGTGACCGAGCGCAGCGGCCACGGCGTCGGTGGCTCCACGAACCGGGGCTCCGATCCGCGTCGGTCGTTTCGGGTTTCCTGCAACGCGTCGACGAAATCGGCGAACCATTGCTGGATCGTGCCGGCGCGAAGCTTCTCCATCATCGCTTCCCAGCGCATCCGCCGCTCGGCCAGGGGCATCGAGAGCGCGGTCGCGATGGTCCGCGCCATGCCGTCGATGTCGTGGGGATTGACCAGGAGCGCCGTGTCGAGCTCGTTGGCGGCGCCGGCGAATTTCGACAGCACCAGAACGCCGGGATCGGCGGGATTTTGGGCCGCGACGTATTCCTTGGCGACCAGATTCATGCCGTCCTGCAGCGGGGTGACGACGCCGACCTGGGCGGTACGATAAAGCCCCGCCAGCACGGTCTGGCTGAAACCCTTGTTGAGGTAGCGGATCGGGGTCCAGTCCACCTCGCCGTGGCGGCCGTTGACGTCGCTTACGAGTTTGGCGAGTTCGCTCTGCAGATTGCCGTAAGCCTCGATCGCGCCGCGCGAGGGCGTCGCGATCTGCAGCAGCGACACCGTGCGCAGAAGCGCCGGCTGCAGAGTCCACATGCGGTCGAAGGCGTTGATGCGGTTGACCAGTCCCTTGGAATAGTCCAGCCGGTCCACGCCGATCGCCAGCTTCTCGCCGTTCAGGCTTCGCCGAAGCCGCGACACGTCGGGATGCAATACCGCCTTGGCGGCCTGCTGCGCGAATTTTTCCGGATCGATGCCGATCGGGAATACCTTGACCCGGGTTTTGCCGAAGCGCGAGGTAACGACACCGTCTTCGACCTCGAGGCCGAGATCCGACGACACGTAGCCGAGAAAATTTTCGCGGTCGTCCGTAGTCTGGAATCCGATCAGATCGTAGGCCAGCATCGCCTCGATCAATTCGCGATGGTGGGGCACGCCTTCGATGACGGCGGGGGTCGGCCACGGCGTATGCAGGAAGAACCCGAGCGGCTGGGTGACGCCGAGATCGCGCAATTCCGCGCCGAGCGCGAGGAAATGATAATCCTGAATCCAGAACGCCGCGTCGGGCTTCTGGAATCGCAGCAGCGCCCGCGCCATGAAGGCATTCACTTCGCGATAGCTGAGATAATCTTCCTGGGAGGCCCGGATCAGGTCGGCACGGGAGTGCAGCGCCGGCCACAAGGCCGAATTGGCAAAGCCTTCGTAATATCCGCCGTAATGCGCGGCCGGCAAATCCAGCATCGCCAGCGCGCCGGCGCCGAGCGCTTCGATTTCGGCGAACGGTTCCTTCTGGGAACCGTCGCGGACGCGGCCGGAGGACCCCACCCAAATCGCGCCGGATTTCTCCACCACCGGCAGCAAGGCAGCCGCAAGACCACCCGTCATGGGTTCGTTGGCCTTGCCCCGCGCTACACGGTTTGAAACGACAACGAGGTTCACAGGGTCCCCTCCTGGTGTCCACTCGCGAGTTAACAGCCATTCATCAATATGGTTCCTCGTCACCCTTTCAACGAAATGAAACCAAATTCGGGCCGCGCCGCGGCGGAACCCGGCCGTTTCATCGCGAATGGAGTTCTCAACAACGACAGCTTCAATGACAGGTATCGTTTCGGATCCTGTTCTTCGCAGTCCGTTTCACCGTTCGGCCACGGCATCGCCACCGCTGAGACGCGCCAGCCATTCCCGCACGTCGCGCGGTTCGTCGAAATGGCTGGTGACGCCCTGCGCGCGCCTGCCGACGGAAAAGGACAGGCCGCCGAAATCCGGCATGATCGCGAACACGCTCTCGTCGGTGACGTCGTCGCCGATGAAAATCGGTCGGCGGCCCTTGAAAGGTTCATGTGTCATCAATTCGATGACGCCGGATGCCTTGTTGAACCCGGAATGCTTGATCTCGCAGACGCATTTGCCGGGCATCACCTCGATCGGCGCGTTCGGCAGGTCGGCCCTGATCAGCGACACCGCTTCGTAAATGGCCCTCTCCGCATGCGGCGCCAGCCGGTAGTGCAATGCCAGCGAATAGCCCTTGTCTTCCAGCAGAATGCCGGGGCTGAGTTTTGCAATCGCCGCCAGCCGCCGTTTCAGTTCCTTGTCCATCGGCGGAGCGTGGGTGGCGACGGCTTCGCTGTCGGTCGACAGCCGCATCTCCGCGCCGTGACCGCCGACCGCCGGATATTGTTCGGGGGCAAAGATCAGATCGATATCGTTGAGCGAACGCCCGCTGACCAGCGCCAGCGCGCCCGAGGTCCTTTCGAGCAGCCGGTTGAGGGTCGTCGCCAGTCCCGGCGGCACCCACACCTCGCGCGGCGTCGGCGCCAGATCGAGCAGCGTGCCGTCGATATCGAGCAGGACGGCGAATTCGTCGAGCCGCCGCGCCAATTCGCTCGCGGTCCACCTCGACGGCATCTGGTCCGGGAATGGATTGTCCTGTTGCAACGGCACCTCGGCCAGATCCTCATTCATTTCATTCTACTCCACAAAGGCCAGCGGGCGGGCGATTGATTCCAGGGTCCGGCGCTCGGCCGCGACCGCGTAACGCCAGGCGATCACCGCCGCGGCTATCATCAAACCCGACCCCAGCAGGTAGCCTGCGAAAACGCTGCTGCGCGATCCGGTATCGATCAGCGCGCCGAACAGCGCCGGGCCGACCACCCCGCCAATTCCGGTTCCCACCGCATAAAACACCGCAATCGCCAGCGCCCGAACCTCGAGCGGAAAGGTTTCGCTGACAGTGAGATAAGCCGCGCTTGCGGCGGGGGAAGCGAAGAAAAAGATGATCATCCATGCAATGGTCTGGCCTTGCGCACTCAGCACGCCGATCATGAAAAGATAGCCCGAAACCGCCAGCAGCACGCCCGACACACCATAGGTGAGCGCAATCATGGCACGGCGGCCGAGCGTATCGAACAGGCGGCCGAGCAATAAAGGCCCGAGGAAATTGCCGGCCGCGAACGGCAGGATATACCATCCGATCCGGTTCGCCGCGATGCCGTAGAAGTCGGTCAGGACCAGCGCAAAGGTAAAGAAGATCGCGTTGTAGAAAAACGCCTGCGCGATCATCAGCGTCAATCCGACCAGCGAACGCTGCCGGTAGACCGAGAACAGGGTGTGCGCCACTTCGCGCAGCGGCGTGTGGTCGCGCATCCGCAGTTTGATCTTTGCCCAGGCGTGCTGACGCGGGTCCTGCACATGTCCGGTGACCGAGCGCTCGATATCGTCGACAATCGCATGCGCCTGTTCGGGACGGCCGTGAATCATCAGCCATCGCGGGCTTTCCGGGATCCACATCCGCATCACGAAAACGACCAGGCCGAGACAGGCGCCGGTGAGGTAGGCCAGCCGCCAGCCGAGATCGGGACCGACCAGATGCGGATCGAGCAGCACGATCGCGCTGGTCGCCCCGATCGCCGCGCCGATCCAGAAGCTGCCGTTGATGACGAGGTCGGTCCAGCCGCGATAGCGCGCCGGCACCAGTTCCTGGATCGTCGAGTTGATCGCGGTATATTCGCCGCCGATGCCGGCGCCGGTCAGGAATCGAAACAGCGCGTAGCTCGCGACACTCCAGGACAGCGCGGTGGCGGCGGTCGCGGTGAGATAGAGCGCGAGCGTGATGAAGAACAGTTTCTTGCGCCCGATCCGGTCGGTGAGCCAGCCGAAGCCGAGCGCACCCAGCACGGCGCCCGCCAGATAGGCGCTGTTGGAAAATCCGACGTCGAAATTGGAAAATTGCAGGGTCGGACTTTCCTTCAGCGCACCCGAAAGCGCGCCCGCCAGCGTCACCTCCAGCCCGTCCAGAATCCAGGTGATCCCCAGCGCCAGCACGACCCGGGTGTGGAAACCGCTCCAGCGCAAACTGTCGAGACGGGCGGGAATGCTGGTTTCGATGACGCGGTCGCCGTTATGCCTCACGGACGCGGACACAGGCGCGCTTTCATCGACCGCCGGGCTGAGCTGCAAATCCATCTGGGACCAATGAGGAAAAACCCGGAATGCTGCATTCCAGGCTCAAACATGAATGCGGCTTGCCAGCCACCGGGGTCAACGCCGGGAGGACAACGGGGTTCCCGCATTGCGGCAGCGGAACCGATTGGGCCTGCTGCCGTTTGGGCTGAAACGGCAAGGAGTTGATGATGGCCGAACGCAAGATGGCGCGCAAAACCGCGCGAAAGAGCCCCGCGAGAAAACCCACCCGGAAGGCCGGCTCGGCACGCAGAACAACGGCGGCCAAAAAGGCCTCTTCGAGGCGCTGGTCGCAGCGCGTGACCGAGCACAGCGACGCGCTTGATCTCAAGCAGGGCGTCTTCAAGCTGACCGATCCGAAGAAAATCGCAGCCTCGCTAAAGCGCTCGGCGGAACGCAGTTCGCGCCGCAAGGCCGGCGCCTACCGCTCGGCGCTTTCGATGCTGACGTTCTATATCAACCGCGCCGGCAAGGGCCTGCCGAAGACGCAGCGCGAGCGGCTGGAGCGGGCCAAGGGTGAACTGAAACGGGCGTTTGGGAAAGAGTGAGCAACAGCTCGCGAACTGACCGCGGTAGGTAGTGTGTGACAGGTCTTTGAGATCGTCATTGCGAGCGAAGCGAAGCAATCCATCTTTCTTTCTTGCTGCGCGATGGATTGCTTCGTCGCTTCGCTCCTCGCAATGACGGCTGGATATAACTCCGCGATCTCGCCGCATGTTTTTGCGCGAGGTTTTACCGGTTCGTTCGGCCCTCTTCATTCAGAGGGCGCAGGGAATGCCGGGCGCCCGATGCGCCCGATAGCCGCGTGTGCAATGATAGTGGAGATGCGCACACGCGTTAGTCAGGTCACACCGGAATCACCCGGCATTCCCCGCGCAATGGTTTTACGGCTTATGTCGTACTCTCCCCGGCGATCGGGCTTTTTTGTCACCGTCACCCCTGAGAAGCTTGCTTCTCACGGGCTTGACGCCAGCGTCGAGACGTCAGGACCACACGATTTTGCCGTCCGCCTCAGGTGCCGTTCGTCAAAGGCACATCAGCGGCCACCGCATCCCGCCCCGCATTCGTGACGATCGCGAAACGCCCCTCAGATTGGGACGGGACGGTTGCGGATATAAAGGTGATTTGGGTGCGGCGGCAAGCGCAATTTCTGAAATTCAGAAAAATTATTTTGGGCTTGCACCGTGGGCGGGCCGCCAAATTCGCCCCCACCGCGCGCGTGCCCGTACGCCAGCACTCACGTGCGCTGGCGCTTTGCGGCCCGGCGCGGCTATGCCGCCCTGATATTCGCCATGAAGCGGTCGAGTTCCTCGCGCAGCCGCGCGCTTTCGCTCGAAAGGCTTCTGGCCGAATTCAGCACCGCCCCGGAAGCGGCTCCGGTTTCGGTCGCGCCGCGATTGACCTGCATGATATTGGCGGCGGCTTCCTGGGTGCCTTGCGCGACGCTCTGAACGTTGCGGGCGATCTCCTGGGTGGCCGAGCTTTGCTGCTCCACGGCGCTCGCAATCGCCGATGCGATGTTCGAAATCTGGCCGATGGTGCCGCCGATCTCCTTGATGGCGGCGACCGATTCCTGCGTCGCGCCCTGCATGCCCGCGATGTGGCTCGATATCTCGTCGGTCGCCTTGGCGGTCTGGCTGGCCAGCGATTTCACCTCGGAGGCGACGACGGCAAAACCCCGCCCGGCCTCGCCGGCGCGCGCGGCTTCGATGGTCGCGTTCAGCGCCAGCAGATTGGTCTGCTCGGCGATCGCCGTGATCAGCTTGACGACATCGCCGATCTCCTGGGCGGCGCGCGACAATTTCCCGATGCGGCCATCGGTCTCTTGCGCCTGGACCACGGCGGCCTCGGCGATCCGGTTGGAATCGCGCACCCGCCGGCCGATTTCATCGACCGAGGTCGACAGCTCTTCCGTCGCGCTGGCGACCGACTGGATGTTGCTGGAGGCTTCTTCCGAGGCGCCGGCGACCTGACTCGACAGGTTCTGGGTGGTTTCCGCGGTCCGGGTCAGCGTGCCGGCGGCCTGTTCGAGCTGAACGGCAGAGGCCGAGACGTTGGAGACGATCGCGCCCACCGCCGCCTCGAATTCATCGGCGAAGCGAATGAGCTCGCCGCGCCGCGCCTCGCCGGCCGCCTTGTTCTGGGCGTCCTGGGCCGCGGCGTCGCGCTCGGCCTTGGCGATCGCCTGCATCTTGAACTCTTCCACCGCGGCGGCCATCTCGCCGAGTTCATCCTTGCGCCCGAGGCCGGGCAGCACGACATCGAAATTGCCGCCGGCGAGCTCGCGCATCGCCTTGCACATCTCGATCATCGGCCGGGAAATACCCTTGCCCAGCAGCAGCGCCAGCGTGGCGCCGAGCAGGAAGCCGCCGGCCGCCAGCATCAGGATCAGCCGCTCGGTCGCGCCGATCGTCGAGTTCGAACTCGGTCTCAAGTCTTTGCTGGTCGGAAAGCAGGTCCGCCTTCATCGCGCTGGCGCCCTTGACGATCGCATCGGCAGATACGTTCATCTGGGCGACGAGCTTGTCGATCGACTTCGAATTCTCGACCAGTTTGGTCAGCGCCTGCCGATATTCTTCCAGCAGCGCGCTGGCCTCCTTGAGGCCTTGCGCGATCTTTTCGTCCTTCGACGGGATGGTTCGCATCGAATTATCGACGAATTTGAGGCGCGCCAGCGCGCTGGCGGCAACCGTCTGGTCGGCATTGATGACGAAGGTATTGGCGAGCGCCGTCACCGCCTGAAACTGCTCGGTCACTTTTTTGGCACCGAATTCGACCTGCTGGACGTCCGCGTCGTCGGCATTGCTGGGCAGATCGTCGAGCTTGTAACGCAGCATGTTGCCGCTCTTCGAGCAGCTGGTTTTGCGTCACCAGCGCACTGTCGCGCTTGAACTTGAGGGTATCGGCGAAAATCTTGCTGAAGGTGCCGAACTCGGCGGCCAGGCGTGTGACCTGGTCGCGGCGCGCCGCATCGGTGGTGCCCTTCACCGATTGATCGATGGCGTCTTTCAGGCTTGCTTCGGCCGCCAGCGCCGCCTTGGCATCTTCTTCCTTGCCGGTCACCACATAATAGCGCGCCAGGGCCCGGTATGAGATCAGTTCGCGGTCGATATTGCGGGCGAGATCGGCTTCGGACACACTATTGCGGTAAGTCGTCACCCCCGAGGAGACCCGCTCAAATCCGAGATAGGCGAAGCCCATGCTGACCGCCGTGATGGCGAGCACCACGGCAAAGCCGAGCATGACTTTGCCGCGAAAGCGCAGAGTTGGGAGCTTTAGCGACACCGATTTGCAAACCCACCCCGGACCTCCCAGCTGCTTTTCCAATGATCGACGCATCCGGAAGGCGTCGGCTTCCGGGTGCGAATGTCGAAAACTAGAGCAGAATCGATAAAGGGGCGTAAATTCGCGGCCGGTCATTTGCCTCGGAGTCCGTCGAAAGCCGGCCAACGGTCCCCTTCCCGGCGTGCCGGGTTGGGCGGACTCCGGCACCCGGCCCTGGCGCGGCCGGCCATAAGGCATCGGGCAGCCTGCCCGAACACGCGCCCCGCGGGGCATGGCTCCTGGCGCTCGCCGGGACGACGGTCGAGACAAAGTCGAGACAAAGACGACATCACAATGACTTCCGCGACGAAATTCCTAGTTGCAAAGTCCCCTCCCGGTGCTTCTAATTGGAACAATTAAAAACCTCGGGAGGTATCAGGCGTGTCCACAGTCAAATTGACGGTAAACGGTAAGGCGGTCTCGGCCGAAGTCGAGGACCGGACCCTTCTCGTCCATCTCCTGCGCGAACATCTGAACCTGACCGGCACCCATGTCGGCTGCGATACCAGCCAGTGTGGCGCCTGCGTGGTCCATATCGACGGCAAGGCGGTGAAATCCTGCACCGTGCTGGCGGGACAGGCCGCCGGGGCCAACGTCACCACCATCGAGGGCATCTCGAAGGGCGACGAGCTGCATCCGATGCAGGCCGCGTTCCGCGACAATCACGGGCTGCAGTGCGGTTATTGCACGCCGGGCATGATCATGTCGGCGATCGACATCGTCAACCGCTGCGGCGGCAAGCTCGATGAGG
Organism: uncultured Alphaproteobacteria bacterium; assembly: GCA_963721275.1. Taxonomy (GTDB): domain Bacteria; phylum Pseudomonadota; class Alphaproteobacteria; order Rhizobiales; family Xanthobacteraceae; genus Bradyrhizobium. The sequence goes on from CAVRIQ010000042.1 coordinate 49,383, forward strand.
ACACCGTCCGGCACGAGCTGGAAGGCAACATCTGCCGCTGCACCGGCTATCACAACATCGTCAAATCGGTGCTCGACGCCGCCGGCCGCATGAAGGTCGCGCAGGCGGCCGAATAATTCCTGATCCATCGGGGGTCAGGACTTTCAGATTTTCAAAAACCGGCTGCGACGGCGCTTTAATATTTTCGCGCAGGTCATGCGGTCCGACAGGGAGAGATACGATGGGTGTTGAAGGTATTGGCGCCAGCGTGGTGCGCAAGGAAGACCGGCGTTTCATCACCGGCAAGGGCCGCTACGTCGACGACATCAAGCTGCAGGGCATGACCTATGCCCAATTCGTGCGCAGCCCGCACGCGCATGCCAAGGTCAAGAGCATCGATACCGCGGCGGCGATGAAAATGCCGGGCGTGGTCGGGGTGCTGACCGGCAAGGAGATCGTCGACGACAAGGTCGGCAACCTGATCTGCGGCTGGGCCATCACCTCCAGGGACGGCTCGCCGATGAAGATGGGCGCATGGCCGGCGATGGCGCCGGAGACGGTGCGTTTCGTCGGACAGGCGGTCGCGGTCGTCATTGCCGAGACCAAGAACCAGGCGCGCGACGCGGCGGAGGCCGTGGTCGTCAATTATGAAGAGCTGCCGGCCGTTCCCGATATTCGCGCGGCGATCAAGCCGGGGGCGCCGCAGCTGCACCCGGAGGCGCCGGGCAATGTGATCTACGACTGGACCATCGGCGAGGAGGCGGCGACGGAGGCAGCCTTCAAATCGGCGGCCAATGTGGTCTCGCTCGACATCACCAACAACCGGCTGGTGCCGAACGCGATGGAGCCGCGCGCGGCGATCGCGGAATATGACGAGGCCGAAGAGCATTTTACTCTCTATACGACCTCGCAGAACCCGCATGTCGCGCGGCTGGTGCTGTCGGCGTTCTACAACATCGCGCCGGAGCACAAGCTGCGGGTGGTGGCGCCCGACGTCGGCGGCGGTTTCGGCTCCAAGATCTTCATCTATCCCGAAGAGATGGTGGCGTTGTGGGCCTCCAAGAAGGTGCGGCGCCCGGTGAAGTGGACCGGCGACCGTTCCGAGGCCTTCCTGACCGACGCGCATGGCCGCGATCACCTCACCAAGGCCGAGATGGCCTTCGACAAGGACAACAAGGTCACCGCGCTGCGCGTCAAGACCTACGCCAATCTCGGCGCCTATATGTCGCTGTTCTCGTCCTCGGTGCCGACCTATCTCTATGCGACGCTGCTGTCGGGCCAGTACAACATCCCCAACATCTTCGCCGAGGTGATCAGCGTCTACACCAACACCGTCCCGGTCGACGCCTACCGCGGCGCGGGCCGGCCCGAGGCCAGTTTCGTGGTGGAACGGCTGATGGAAACCGCGGCGCGGCAGTTGAAGGTCGATCCCGGCGAATTGCGCCGCAAGAACTTCATCACGCAATTCCCGCATCAGACCCCGGTCATCATGGCCTACGACATCGGCGATTTCGGCGCCTCGCTCGACGCCGCGATGAAGGCGATCGACTACGCCGGCTTCCCGGCGCGCAAGGCGAAAGCCAAGTCCGAAGGCAAGCTGCGCGGCATCGGCTTCTCCTGCTACATCGAGGCCTGCGGCATCGCGCCCTCGAAAGCGGTCGGCAGCCTCGGCGCCGGCGTCGGCCTGTGGGAATCCGCCGAGGTCCGGGTCAATCCGGTCGGCACCATCGAGATCCTGACGGGATCGCACAGCCACGGCCAGGGCCACGAGACCACCTTCGCGCAACTGGTGGCCGGACGGCTGGGAATTCCGATCAGCCAGGTCCAGATCGTCCATGGCGACACCGACAAGGTGCAGTTCGGCATGGGCACCTACGGCTCGCGCTCGGCGGCGGTCGGCATGTCCGCGATCTTCAAGGCGATGGAAAAGGTCGAGGCCAAGGCCAAGAAGATCGCCGCGCACCAGCTCGAGGCGTCCGAGGACGACATCGTCATCGAGAACGGCGAGTTCAAGGTCACCGGCACCGACAAGTCGATCGCGCTGCCGATGGTGGCGCTCGCCGCCTACACCGCGCACAATCTGCCCGACGGCATGGAGCCGGGCCTGAAGGAAGGCGCGTTCTACGACCCGACCAACTTCACCTTCCCGGCCGGCGCCTATATCTGCGAGCTCGAGGTCGATTCCGGCACCGGCAAGACCTCTTTCGTCAATTTCGTCGCGGCCGACGATTTCGGCCAGCTGATCAACCCGATGATCGTCGAGGGCCAGGTCCATGGCGGCCTCGCGCAAGGCATCGGCCAGGCCCTGCTCGAAGGCGCGGTCTATGACTCGAGCGGCCAGCTCGTGACCGCGTCGTTCATGGACTACACCATGCCGCGCGCCGACGACCTGCCGTCGTTCAAGCTGAACCACACCACGACGCTGTGCCCGGGCAATCCGCTCGGCGTCAAAGGCTGCGGCGAGGCGGGCGCGATCGGCGCTTCCGCCGCCGTGATCAACGCCATCACCGATGCGATCGGAAACAACAAGCTGGAAATGCCGGCGACACCCGATCGGGTGTGGCACGCCATTCACGGTTGAGAGGGAAACCAGTCATGTATGAGACAACCTACCATCGCCCCTCCTCGGTCGACGAAGCCGCGGCGCTGTTTTCCAAGGGCAAGGAGGCAAAATATCTCGCCGGCGGTCATACCCTGATCCCGGTCATGAAGCAGCGGCTGGCCTCGCCATCCGACGTGATCGACCTCGCCAAGATCAAGGACCTGATCGGCATCGACGTTTCCGCCGATGCGGTGACGATCAAGGCGGCGACGACGCATTACGACGTGGCCACCAGCGGGCCGGCGCAAAAGGCCATTCCCGCCCTTGCCCATCTCGCTTCGGTGATCGGCGACCCGGCCGTGCGCCATCGCGGCACCATCGGCGGCTCGATCGCCAACAACGATCCGGCGGCGGACTATCCGGCGGCGGTGCTTGCGCTCGGCGCGACCATCAAGACCAACAAGCGCTCGATTTCGGCGGATGACTTCTTCAAGGGCCTGTTCACGACCGCGCTGGCCGACGGCGAGATCATCACGCAGGTGTCGTTCCCGATTCCGGCCAAGGCGGGGTATTCCAAGTTTCCCCATCCGGCATCGCGCTTCGCCCTGACCGGCGTGTTCGTGGTCAAGACCAAATCGGGCGACGTCCGCGTCGCCGCCACCGGCGCGTCGCAAAGCGGCGTCATGCGGGTGCCGGCCATCGAGGCGGCGCTGAAGGCCAACTGGTCGGCAGGCGCGCTCGACAGCGTCAAGATTTCCGCGGACGGTTTGATGAGCGATCTTCATGGCTCGTCGGACTATCGCGCCAATCTGATCAAGGTGATGGCGCAACGCGCGGTTGCCGCGGCCGGCTGATCGCCTGTCCCATCTCAAACCCATGCGTGCGGCGCGCTAGCTAAGCGCGCCGCAATGCATTTAGCGGGCTTCAGCGTCAAAAGATGCTTGCCACGCTCCGCCTAAGGCGAGACAATTTAGCTAATCAACTAATTAAGAGATTCAAAGTTACGCGTATTCCGATCGCAAAACCGGTATCCACTTTTGCGGAATACGCGCCAGGGAGCGTCCATGAAATTCGGCATTTTCTACGAGCATCAGCTGCCGCGCCCGTGGAACGAGGGCGACGAACACAGGCTGTTTCAGGAGGCGCTCGACCAGGTCGAACTCGCCGACAAGCTCGGCATCGACTACGCCTGGGAGGTCGAGCATCATTTTCTCGAGGAGTATTCGCACTCCTCGGCGCCCGAGATCTTCCTCGCGGCCTGCTCGCAGCGCACCAAAAGAATCCGGCTCGGCCACGGCATCTGCCTGATGCCGCCGAAATACAACCACCCGGCGCGGGTCGCCGAGCGCATCGCGACGCTGGATCTCGTCTCCAACGGCCGCGTCGAGTTCGGCACCGGCGAGAGCGCGTCCTTGATGGAGCTCGGCGGCTTCAATGTCGGCTTCGATCCGGCCGAGAAACGGCGGATGTGGAAAGAGGGCGTCGAGCAATGCACCGACATGATGGTGATGGACCCCTATCCCGGCTTCAAGGGCGAGTTCTTCGAGATGCCGTGCCGCAACGTGGTGCCGAAGCCGCTGCAGAAGCCGCATCCGCCGCTGTGGGTCGCCTGCTCCAACCGCGAGACCATCAAGATGGCGGCGCGCTGCGGCATCGGCGCGCTGACCTTTGCGTTCGTCGATCCCCGCGAGGCCCGGCAATGGGTCGATGACTACTACCGCATCTTCAAGGAGGAATGCGTGCCGATCGGGCACGCGGTCAATCCCAATGTCGCGATGGTCACCGGCTTCTCGGTGCATCCGGACGAGATGGAATCGCGCCGCCGCGGCGAGGACGGCCTGCGTTTCTTCCGCTACGGCCTGGCGCATCATTATATCTTCGGCGAGCACAAACCCGGGCGTACCGACATCTGGGCCAATTTCGAAAAGGCCCGGCATGCGCTGCCCGCGGCCGGCGCCGATCACGGCATCGGCACGCCGGACCAGCTGCGCACCCATCTGCGGCACTTCGAGGAATCCGGCGTCGACCAGACCGTGTTCATCCAGCAGGGCGGCCGCAACAGGCACGCGCACATCTGCGAGGCGCTGGAGCTGTTCGCCAGCGACGTGATGCCCGAGTTTCGGGCGCGCGAAATCGAGCGGGAAAAGCAGAAGCAGGAAGAGCTTGCGCCCTACATCGAAAAAGCGATGGCGCGCAAGCACATGACAAAGCCGATGCGCGACGAGGAGATTCCGGTCTATGTCGCGCTCGGCCGAAAGGTGGCCGAGGAAGGCACCGGCACCGAACGCCAGAAGCAGAACGCCAAATTGTGGGCCGACGCCGCCAAGGTGACGCTCGGCGATCCGCAGCGCCACGCTCCCAAGACAACCGCGAAACAATAACGATGGATTTTTGACGTGACCGATACCCTGACATCTCCCGCTACTTTGGCCCCGACGCAGCGCGCCGGCGGGCCGCTGACCGGCGTTCGCATCGTCGAATTCGCCGGCATCGGACCCGGCCCCTTCGCCTGCATGATGCTGGCGGACATGGGCGCGGAGGTGGTGACGCTCGACCGCGTCGGCGCGAAGAAGAATCTGAAATCGGTGGCCGGGCGCGGGCGCAAGGTCGTCGAACTCGACCTCAAGGACAAGGCTGCCATCGCGCAGGTGCTCGATCTGCTTTCCAACGCCGACGCGCTGATCGAAGGCTTTCGCCCGGGCGTGATGGAGCGGCTTGGGCTGGGGCCGGACGTGGTGCAGGCGCGCAACCCGCGCCTCGTCTATGGCCGCATGACCGGCTGGGGTCAGGAAGGCCCGCTGGCGCAGGCGGCCGGCCATGACATCAATTACATCTCCGTCACCGGCGCGCTGGCGGCGATCGGCCCGAAGGAAAGGCCGGTGCCGCCGCTCAATCTGGTCGGCGATTTCGGCGGCGGCGCGCTCTACCTCGTGGTCGGCGTGCTCGCAGCGCTGCTGGAAGCCAAGAAGTCCGGCAAGGGACAGGTGGTGGACGCCGCGATGTGCGACGGCGCGGCCTCGCTGATGTCGATGTTCTTCGACATGACGGCGATGGGCCGCTGGGCCGAAGGGCGCGAGCGCAATTTCCTCGACGGCGGCGCGCATTTCTACGGCGTCTATGAATGCGGCTGCGGCAACTTCATTTCGATCGGCTCGATCGAGCCGCAATTCTACGCATTGCTGCGCCAGCTGGCCGGCTTGTCGGACTCCGGTTTCGACGCCCAGATGGATCCGCAAGGCGTGGCCCGCGCTGAAGGCAGAAGCTGGTCGAGGTGTTCAGGAGCAAGACGCGCGAGGAGTGGTGCAAGATCATGGAAGGCACCGACGTCTGCTTCGCGCCGGTCCTGACCATGGCGGAAGCGCCCGAGCATCCGCACATGGCGGCGCGCAAGATCTTCGTCAGCCGCCACGGCGTGACGCAACCCGCGCCCGGCGCCGCGCTTTTCGCGCACGCCCTCGGCCATCCGCGAGCCGGAAACGGCTGATATTGCCAGCCTTGCGAGCGAGTGGAAGGCGGCGAGGTAATGCACCCGTCGTCATTCCGGGGCGACGCAAAGCGTCGAGCCCGGAATCCAGATGTTGCCGGCACGAGATTCCGGGTTCGCGCTACGCGCGCCCCGGAATGACGCCCCTTGAAGCTACGCCGCGTTGTCCACCTTCAGCACGCCCCGGCGGATCTGGTCTTCCTCGATCGATTCGAACAGCGCCTTGAAATTGCCTTCGCCGAATCCGTCGTCGCCCTTGCGCTGGATGAATTCGAAGAAGATCGGCCCGATGGCGTTGGCGGAAAAGATCTGCAGCAGCACCTTGGTGTGGCCGCCATCGACCACGCCCTCGCCGTCGATCAGGATGCCGTCGCGCTTGAGCCGCGCGACATCCTCGCCATGCCTCGGCAGCCGCGCGTCGATCTTCTCGAAATAGGTGTCGGGCGGCGACGGCATGAACGGCAGGCCGGCCTCGCGCAGGCGTTTCGACCGTCCGGTAGATATCCCTGGCGCCGCAGGCGATGTGCTGGATGCCCTCGCCGCGATACACCTTGAGATATTCCTCGATCTGGCCGGAATCGCCGGCGTCTTCGTTGATCGGAATGCGGATCTTGCCGTCGGGACTGGTCAGCGCCCGCGAGAACAGGCCGGACGCGCGGCCCTCGATGTCGAAAAAGCGGATCTGGCGGAAATTGAACAGTCTTTCGTAGAAGCCGGTCCAGACATCCATGCGGCCGCGATGGACGTTGTGGGTGAGGTGATCGATATAATGCAGCCCGGCGCCTTCCGGCCGCGGGTCTTTGGCGCCGAGCCACTCGAACTCGGCGTCATAGGCCGACCCCCTGGCGCCGTAGCGATCGACGAAATAGAGCAGGCTGCCGCCGATCCCCTTGATGGCGGGAACGTCGAGCGTCTTCTGCGCGGGCGGAATATCGGCGGGCTCCGCGCCGAGCGACAGCGCGCGCTGAAAGGCCGCTTTCGCATCGACGACGCGAAACGCCATCGACGGCGCGCACGGCCCGTGCGCGGCGACAAAGTCAAAGCCGTGGGTGCCGGGCTCCTCGTTGACGAGGTAGTTGATGTCGCCCTGGCGATAGACCGTGATCTTCTTGCTGCGGTGGCGCGCGACCGGCGCATAGCCCATCAGCTTGAACAGCCCGTGCAGCGCCGCCGGGTCGGGGTGCGCATATTCGACGAATTCGAAGCCGTCGGTGCCCATCGGGTTGTCGGCGCTGATGATCGCTGCCGGCGCGTCGTGCGGAAATGGACCCATGGCTGACCTGTCTCCCTGATTTGGAGCTTGAATAATCGGTCGTCCGCGGCACAATGTGCATGCAAATGAGTGGCATTACCGTCAATCCATGCACGGTTCGTGCATATTCTTGGTATTTCGCGCATGATTTCAGTCGACGCCTTCGACCTCAAAATACTCGGCGCGCTGCAGGATGACGGCCGCCTGACCAACCAGCAGCTGGCCGAGATCGCCGGCCTTTCCGCGTCGCAATGCTCGCGGCGGCGGATGCGGCTGGAGGAAGACAAGGTGATCTCGGGCTATCACGCCGACCTCGCCAGCGAAGCGCTCGGCTTCGGCGTCATCGCCTTCATTCACATTACGCTCGCGACCCATTCGCCCGACAACGCCAAGCGATTTCGCGCGCTGGTCAACCGGGTCGACGATATCCAGGAGGCCTATTCGCTCACCGGCGACGCCGATTATCTCCTGAAGGCGGTGCTGCGCGACCTCAAGAGCCTGTCCGATATCGTCAACAACGTCCTGATGCCGCACCAGAGCGTGGCCCATGTGCGCTCGTCGATCGTGCTGGACCGGCTGAAGGAAAGCTCGCGGCTGCCGCTGAAGGGGACGGCGCGTTAGCGTGGCCGAAATCGAGGGAGATTCGGCATTCGAATTTGCCGCTCGATTTGCGATGATCGGTGCAGACCTCTGCCATGATTTGAATAGCCTCCATGCTTCGGCAACGGCAGTGCGCTCCCTCTCCCCTTGTGGGAGAGGGTTGAGGTGAGGGCGAGTGTGAAACCTACGAGACGCAACTAATTTAGCCTCCGGCTATACCAAACGAGACCGCCATGGCGCTGCAACTCCGGCCGAACTGCGAATATTGCGACAAGGACCTTCCGCCCGCCTCACTGGAAGCGCGCATCTGCTCCTACGAATGCACGTTCTGCGCCGATTGCGTGGAGAGCAAACTGCACAATGTCTGCCCGAACTGCGGCGGCGGTTTTGCGCCGCGGCCGATCCGCCCCGCGCGGGAATGGCGGCCCGGCGCCTGTGTCACCAGGCAGTTGCCGTCCGACAAACGCGTGCACCTCAAATATGGTTTTGAGGATATCGCCGCGCATTCGGCGCGGATCAGGGATATTGCGCCGGAGGAGCGGTAAAGACTTCGCTCTCGTCACTCGTCATTGCGGAGCGAAGCGAAGCAATGCAGCTCTGGCGCCGAAGAGGAAAGCCGGATTGCTTCGGTCGCTTCGCTCCTTGCAATGACGGAGAATCAACCCGCCGGCACAATCGTGCCTTCGACTTCGCCGAAACCGACGCGATAGCCGTCGCCTTGGCACCAGCCGCGCATCACGAGCGAGTCGCCGTCTTCCAGGAACGTGCGCTTGACGCCGCTTGCGAGCTCAACCGGCTCGGTGCCGTTCCAGGAGATTTCCAGCAGGCTGCCGCGCTGGTCCTTCTCCGGGCCGGAGATGGTGCCGCTGCCCAGGAGATCGCCGACATTCATGGCGCAGCCGGAGGACGCGTGATGCACCAGTTGCTGCACCGACGACCAGTACATGTATTTGAAATTGGTGCGGCAGATCCGCTGCCCCTCATTCATCTGTGCCGCGCGCAAGCCGACTTCGAGCTGAAGATCAAAATTGTTCGGCTGCGCCTGTTTCAGGTACGGCAGCGGCGCCGGGTCCTGCGTGGGTCCGTGCACCCTGAACGGCTCCAGCGCCTCGCGCGTCACCACCCACGGGCTGATCGAGGTCGCAAACGCCTTGGCCTGGAACGGCCCGAGCGGCACGTATTCCCATTGCTGGATATCGCGCGCGCTCCAGTCGTTCAGCAGCACGAAGCCGAAGATCATCTCTTCGGCCTGTTTCTCGCCGAGCATCTCGCCCATCGCCGACGGCTGCCCGACCACGACGCCCATTTCCAGTTCGAAATCGAGCCGCTTGCAGGGGCCGAATGACGGCACCTCCGCACTCGGCGGTTTTAATTGCCCGCGCGGCCGGCGCACTTTTGTCCCTGATACAACGACGGTCGACGCGCGGCCGTTGTAGCCGATCGGCATATGCAGCCAGTTCGGCTGCAGCGCATTGTCCTTGCCGCGGAACATCACGCCGACATTGGTGGCGTGCTCCTTCGACGAATAGAAATCGGTGTAGCCGGCGACCGCAACCGGCAAATGCAGTCTTGCCTGCGCCATCGGCACCAGCGCGCGTTCGCGCAGGATCTTGTTGTCGCGCAGGTGCGGATTGTCGTGGCGCAACAGCTCGCTGATCCGCGCGCGGGTGCGCGACCAGATTTTCGGCCCCAGCGCCATGAAGGCGTTGATCGAGCCTTGCGCGAACACGTCGAATGCGGGCGCGAGATCGACCAGCCCTTCGCTTTCCAGCACCGAAAGATCGAGCACATAGTCGCCGATCGCGACCCCGACGCGCGGCGTCGGCGAAGCTGCCGTCGAAAACACGCCATAGGGCAGGTTCTGAATCGGGAAGTCGGACGCGGGATCGACTGATATGAAGGAGCGCAGCGCGGGATCGTTGGGGTGGGGCACTATTTTAGGTCCTGTCTATTGTCATCGTCATTCCGGGGCATCGCGTAGCGATCAACCCGGAATCTCGAGATTCCGGGTCTGGTCCTTCGGACCATCCCGGAATGACGGCGAAGAAGGCCTGCGACGCAACCTCACGGCCGGTTGGGGTCGAACCGCTTCTCCAGCCCCTTCCAGCAATCGGCGTAATCGTCCTGCAGCGTCGACGACTTCGCCGCATGCGCGGTGATCCGCTGCGGAAAGCGGGTCTCGAACATGAAGGCCATGGTGCCGGTCAGCTTGACCGGCTTCAATTCGGAATTGCTGGCGTGGTCGAAGGCCTCGCGGTCGGGGCCGTGCGGCAGCATCATGTTGTGCAGGCTCATGCCGCCGGGCACAAAACCCTGCGGCTTGGCGTCGTAGACGCCGTAGATCAGGCCCATGAACTCCGACATGATGTTCATGTGGTACCAGGGCGGACGGAAGGTGTTTTCCGCCACCATCCAGCGCTCCGGGAATATGACAAAATCGATGTTGGCGGTGCCGGCGGTTTCCGACGGCGCGGTCAGCACGGTGAAGATCGACGGATCGGGATGGTCGAATCCGATCGCGCCGACCGGCGAGAAGGTGCGCAGATCGTACTTGTACGGCGCGTAATTGCCGTGCCATGCCACCACGTCGATCGGCGAATGCGGCAGCGTCGTCTTGAACAGCGAGCCGCCCCATTTCACGAACAATTCGGTCGGCGTGTCCTTGTCTTCATAGGCGGCGACGGGGGTGAGGAAATCGCGCGCATTGGCGAGGCAGTTGGCGCCGATCGGTCCGCGCTCCGGCAGCGTGAAGGCGCCGCCATAATTCTCGCAGAGATAGCCGCGCGCCGGGCCGGCCGGAATTTCGACGCGGAATTTCACGCCGCGCGGGATCACCACGATCTCGCCGGGCTCGGCGTCGATCCGGCCGAACTCGGTGACGAAGCGCAGATTGCCCTGCTGCGGCACGAACATCATCTCGCCGTCGGCATTGTAGAAATGCTGGTCGACCATCGATTTGGTGATGAGATAGACGTGTGCCGCCATGCCTGCTTGCGTGCCGGCATCGCCCGCCGTGGTCATGGTCTGCACGCCCTGCAGGAACGTCATCTCCGTTTTCGGGATCGGCGTCGGGTCCCAGCGCAGCTGCTCGACCGCGATCTCCTGCTCGTGGCAGGGCGCGGTGCGCCACAGCCCGGCATCGACTTTTGCAAAACGTCCGGAGTGCCTTACGGACGGCCGGATGCGATAGAGCCAGGAGCGCTCGTTGCTGCCGCGCGGCGCCGTGAACGGCGAGCCGGACAGCTGCTCGGCATAGAGCCCGTAGGCGCAGCGTTGCGGCGAATTGCGCCCGATCGGCAGCGCGCCGGGCAGCGCCTCGGTCTCAAAGCTGTTGCCGAAGCCGGACATGTAGCCCGGCGTGATACCGACGGTGCTGCGGCTGATCAGGTCAGGCGAGGTATTGATATTCATGGTCATCCTCCTTGCAAGGCAGCCCACATCTCCCGGTCGCGTTCGGCGGTCCAGATCACGGGGTCGTCAATTCCTGAGGCTTCATCGAACGCCCGCGAGACGTTGAACGGCAGGCAGTGTTCGTAGATCGCAAAACTCGAAAACTTCGGATCCATCACCGCGCGGGCCGCCGCCATCGTTTCCTTGAGATTGCGTCCCTTGGCGACCGCGGCTTCCGCCGCGCCGTACAGCGTGGAGACGAAATCGCGCGTCATCGCAATGGCATCGCGCCCGGTCGACAGCCCCTTGAGCGCATCGCCGCGGCCCGGTGCGATCGCCCTGGGATTGAAGGAGCGGATCTCGTTCAGCGTCGCCGGCCATTCGCGCAAATAGGCGTCGCCGCAATAGCAGGCCGAATGGTATTCGATCAGGTCGCCGGAAAACATCACCTCCGCGTCCGGCACCCAGGCGACGATATCGCCTGACGTATGCCCGGCGCCGAGCTGCATCAGGCGCACCTCGCGCTTGCCCAGATAGATCGACATCTCGCCTTCGAAAGCCAGCGTCGGCCAGGTCAGGCCGGGAATGCTCTGCGCATCCTGGAACAGCCGGGGAAAGCGGCCGTATTCGGAATCCCAGTCCTGCTGGCCGCGTTCCTCGATCAGGCGGTAGGTTTCCTGCGAGGCGATGATGCCTTGCGCCTTGTAGGCCGACGCGCCGAGCACGCGCACGGCGTGGTAATGCGACAGCACCACATATTTGATCGGCTTGTCGGTGACGGTGCGCACCCGCTCGATCACCTTGTTGGCCATCGCCGGCGTCGCCTGCGCGTCGAACACGAGGCAGCCGTCGTCGCCGACGATCACAGCCGAATTGGGATCGCCCTCGGCGGTGAAGGCATAGAGATCGGTGCCGATCTCGGAGAAGGTGATCTTCTTCTCCGCCATGTCGGTCGTCGACGCGAAACCTTTTGTCATCAATTCGATTCCCTTTGCATTGTCACTGAATCTAACCCCGTCATTGCGAGGAGCCAACGGGTCGCGCGAAATGCGCGCCCGATGACAGGCTCCGCGACGAAGCTATCCATTCTTTTCTTTCTGCTGCGCTATGGATTGCTTCGCTTCGCTCGCAATGACGAATTGGGCATGTTCATACTACTGTTGCTGTGCTGTTGCTGCTGTTGCTGGCTCGCGTCCAGCATCCGCCGTTTCGCCAGCGCGATCGCCTCATCCAGCACGTCGAGATCGCCGATGTGATTGGCGAGGATCAAAACCAGCGCCGCGTCGAGATCGGCGCTCTGTTCGTCGCTCAGGCCGCGATGCGCCTCGACGACGGCGCGAAACGCATCGTCCGGCCTGGCGAAATTCGAACTGGTCGACAATGCCATTTTCGAGCCTCAATTCGTGCCGCACGCGCGCGCCAGCGCGGCGTCGAGCGCCGATCGGGTCGGGTGCCGGAAACGCGCGGCGACATAGCCGTCGGGCCGCAGCAGATAGGCGGTACCCGGCTCGGCATCATAGCGCATGGCAGCCAAGCCTTGCGGATCGGAAAAGCCGTCATGACCCCCGATCCGGATCAGGCCGACATCATCGGGTGGATCGACCGCAACGCCATTGGAGAAATCCAGCAGCGTGAACCGCGTTCCCGCCTCGACGAAGGCATCCGTCAGGAACATGGCATCGCCGGCGCGCGCCGCGATCGGCGCATCGAACATGGAGGTGCCGGGCCGCGGGCCGCCGCGCCACATTTCGGTATCGGCGGTCGACAGCGGGGAGTCATAGATCGACGGCACTGACAGCCGGCCGCCATTGATCATGCGCTTGCCGAATTCGGTTTCCTTGGCGAGCGACAGCACCGCCTTGCGCAGCCGCGCTTCCTGGCGCGACACCGGCGCCATGAAATCGGTCGAGCGGGTCGATTCCCGGATGTTCTCGTCGGCCGCCGCACTGCGCTCGGCGTGATAGCTCTCGAGCAGGGCTTCCGGCGACAGCTTTCGCAGCACGCGGTCGAGCTTCCACGCCAAATTCTCGGCATCCTCGAGACCGGAATTGGCGCCGCGGGCGCCGAACGGCGAGACCTGATGCGCGGCGTCGCCGGCAAAGATCACGCGGCCGTGGATGAATTTATCCATGCGGCGGCACTGGAATTTATAAAGCGAGATCCATTCGAAATCGAAATTGTCGTGCCCGAGCATGCGCGCGATCCGCGGCCGCACATTCTCCGGCCGCTTCTCGATCACGGGATCGGCATCGGGATGGAGCTGCAGGTCGATCCGCCAGATGTCGTCCGGCTGTCTGTGCAGCAGCGCGGAGCGCCCGGCATGGAACGGCGGATCGAACCAGAACCAGCGCTCGGTCGGAAATTCCGCCGTCATCCTGACGTCGGCGATCAGGAACTGGTCCTCGAACACCTTGCCGGTGAATTCCGCACCCACCATCTGGCGCAGCGACGATCGCGCGCCGTCGCAGGCGATCACATATTTGGCGCCCACCCGATAGGGCCCGTCCGGGGTTTCGACCGTCAGCACCACGAGGTCGTTGCGATGTTCCAGCCCGATCACCTTGTTGCGCCAGCGCAGGTCGATCGCGGGAAGTTCCTGCACCCGATCGACCAGATAGGCTTCGGCATAGAATTGCTGCAGGTTGATGAAGGCCGGCCGCTTGTGCCCCTGTTCCGGCAACAGATTGAACTGATAGAGCTGCGAGGCGCCGTGGAAGATCTTGCCGACGCTCCACACCACGCCCTTGTCGACCATGCGCTGGCCGATGCCGAGCCGGTCCCAGTATTCCAGCGAGCGCTTGGAAAAGCAGATCGCACGCGAGCCCTCGCCGATCCGGTCGGCGTCGTCGAGCAGCACCACGGGCTGGCCGCGCTGCGCCAGATCGATCGCGAACGACAGCCCGACCGGCCCGGCGCCGACCACCACGACCGGATGCACGGCGATATCGGCGCCGGTCCGGTCCTGATCGGCGTGGCGGCGATAGCCGAACTGGATTTTGGATTGCGTCATGCGCGCAGTCTGCTCTGGCAAAGCGGCTCCGTTCCCGCTAAATAGTCGCAACTGCAACTATCTAGACTACCGGCACCCGCCGTCAACTCAAATTGGAGCGATTTTTTGCCAAAGGCGGTTTCAAGCGGGAGCGTCGCCAAGCGGCGATCCGAGGCGCGATCCGGGGCGGATGCCGGTCCGCGCACGGAAGGCGCGTCCGGCAAGGACGCCACCCTCGACCTCTTCAGGTTTGCACCGTTCCGGCTGAACCGGCTGGCGGCCGAGGTCTCCGCCGCGCTGTCCAGCGAATACCGGGAACGCTATGGGCTGGATATCCCGGAATGGCGCGTGCTGGCGACGCTGGGCTTCCGCAACGACGCGTGCAGCGCGCAATACATTTCGCATTGCACCCGAACCCACAAATCCACCATCAGCCGCGCGGTCACCGCGCTGATGGAACGGCATCTCGTCGAACGCGTCGAGAATGCGGACGATCGCCGCGAGTTCCAGTTGCGCATGACGCGACAAGGCAAGGCGCTGTACCAGCAGCTCATCCCGCGCCTGCTGCGCCGGGAGCAGGTGATCCTGTCCTGCCTTTCCGCGCAGGAGCACAAGGATTTTGCAAAGCTGCTCGGCAAGATCGAGAACAGTCTTGGCCTGGTGCAGACCAGCAAGGAAGCCGGGAAGACCGGGGCGTATTGAAGGCGGGCTGCAACCCCCGTCATTCCGGGATGCGCCGGAGGCGCGGACCCGTTGGCCTCGCCCCGCAATGACGACTACCTGCGATCCAGATGCTTCGCGATCACTGGAAAATACGCCCCGCCCGAACCGGCATCGATCGCTTCCTGCAATACCTTGCCGACCAGTTCCGCACCGCGGATCCTGATCCCCGCATCCGCGGCCAGCTCCAGCGCATAGGACAGATCCTTCAGCGCATATTCGGTCGAGAACGCGCGCTCGGGAAAGTTGCCGGGCACGATCGCCTTCATGCCGTGATTGCGCAGGGCAAAACTGTCGGCCGAGCCTTTCGACAAGGTATCGAGCAGCAGCGCCGGATCGACGCCGCTGCGTCTGGCCACGCTGACCGCCTCGGCCAGTGCGTTGACGGTCTCGAACAGCACCATGTTGTTGAGGATTTTGGTCACCTGCCCGGCGCCGACGTCGCCGCAACGGGTCACGTCGGTGGCGAAGCAGCGGATCAAAGGCTCGATGGCAGCAAACAGCTCGGGCTTGGCACCGACCATCACGCTCAGCGTGCCATCCTGCGCGGCCTGACGCGTGCGCGCGATCGGCGCATCCGCCCACACCGCGTCCCTGGCCTGCAACTGGCCTGCGAAATCGCGGGTCTGGTTGACCGACGACGTCCCGAGATCGACGACGACTTGCCCGCTTCTGATATTCTTCAGGATGCCGTCGCCTTCGAACACGCTGCGCACGTGTCTGGCGCTGGGAAGGCAGAGGAACACGATATCGCTTTGGCCCGCGACTTCCGCCACCGAGCCGGCGACGCCTGCGCCTTGCTCGCGCAGCCGCTCAAGCGGCTCCGGCGCGAGGTCGAACGCGATCACGGGCGCGCCGCTCTTCTTCACGAGGTTGCGGCAGATCGGCTCGCCCATCACGCCGAGACCGATGAAGCCGATGCTCTTGTACTGCGCCATGGTCTTGCCCGCATTCTTGTTTTGACGCGTTTTCTTGACGCGAAGAGGTCACCACTTCGCTTGAAGACGCTTTTCTATTTCACGAACGAGCGCGACGGCGGCAAATGCAGCGCGAATGCATCGACCTTGTCGCTGGCGCGCGGATAGATTTCGCTGACGATCGGATCGTGCCCGGGGATGATGCGGTCGGGATGGCCGGCCAGTCGCTCGACGGTCTCCCAGCCCACGCCCATATCGCCGACATTGTAGACGATCGGAAACGGACTGCGGCGATGCAGATTGCCGAAGAAATGCGCCGCGTCCGACGCCAGCACCACCGGTCCGCGCGCGGTCTCGACCCGCACCACCTGCAGGCCGTCGGAATGGCCGCCGACCCGATGCAGGGTCACGCCGGGCGCGACCTCGCCCTCGCCGGAATGAAAGGTGACGCGCTCGCTGAAGACGTGGCGGACCATCAGCGTCACATGCTCCACCGAAAACGGATGCCGCAGCGCCCCAAAGCACATGCAGCGCCCGGTGGCGTAGCTCATCTCGCGGTCCTGCAGATGAAACCGCGCATTCGGAAACAGGTCGAGATTGCCGGCGTGGTCGTAATGCAGATGGGTGACGACGACATCCCTGATCGTGTCGGCGTTGACGCCGAAGCGCGCCAGCGCCTCGACCGGATTGAGCGTCAGCTTGCGGTTGCGCGATTGCGCTTCGGCCGCGTTGAAGCCGGTATCGACCAGGATGTCGCGGCCGTGCCCCCGGATCAGCCAGACGAAATAGTCGAGGTCTTGCGCGGTGGTCTCATGCGGATCCGGCACGAGGTAATTGAGGTGGGGCGTGCGCGGCGACATCGTGGCGTAGCGCAGCGCGTAGATTTCGTAGGCGTTTCCCATCGGTTCCACTTCTTGCTGGTCGGGTTGGCGGGGCGAGTGGCTTGAGCGCAACAAGCCATCGTCGTGGCAAAAGGTCAAACCGGGAGAATGTGAGATCGGTCACATTTTACCCCGGCCGCCGCGATGTCGCGACCATCGTCATGCCCGGACACAGGCGAAGCGACGCCCTGCTTCGGACGGCCATGCCCGGCCCTGTCGGAACACGACATCCATGAGCCAAGGGTTACAATGAGCCAAGGGTTGCAATGAGCCAGGGGTTGCAATGAGCAAAGGGTTGCGATTGATCTCGGTTGATCGCCTGGGATTCCGCAAAGTTTTGTTACGGCCAATTGACGGAATGACAGCGGCTTTTGGCTAGTTGACAGGACTGGCAGGCCCGGTTTGATAATGCGGATTGCGTAGAGTAAGGTCGCCGAGGCGCGAGCTGGAATCGGCGCCCTGTTTGCTGGACCGCCGTGGCATGAGATTTTGTTTCGCATTGCTTGTGACCTTGATTGCTGCGGTCACGCCGATCGTGCCGTCGGGTGCCGCGGATCGCGGCGACCGGATTGCGCTCGTGATCGGCAACTCGAAATATCCCGATGCCGAAGCCCCGCTGAAGGAGCCGATCAACGACGCCCGCGACGTCGCCGACGAGCTCAAGCGCGACGGCTTCAATGTCGAGATCGGAGAGAACCTGACCGGGGACGCGATGCGCCATGCCTTCGACCGCCTGTACGGCCGGATCAAGCCCGGCTCGGTCGTGCTGATCTTCTTCTCGGGCTTCGGCATCCAGTCCAACCGCCAGAGCTTCATGATCCCGGTCGACGCCCAGATCTGGACCGAGGCCGACGTCCGCCGCGACGGCTTCGGCCTCGAGACGGTGCTGGGCGAAATCAACAACCGCGGCGCTGGCGTCAAGATCGCGCTGATCGACGCCTCCAGGCGCAATCCGTTCGAGCGCCGCTTCCGCAGCTTTTCGGCAGGTCTGGCGCCGGTGATCGCGCCGAACGGCACGCTGGTGATGTATTCGGCGGCGCTCTCCTCGGTCGTCTCGGACAATGGCAGCGATCACAGCCTGTTCGTGCAGGAGCTGCTCAAGGAAATTCGCGTTCCCGATCTGATGGCGGAAGAGACGCTCAACCGTACCCGCGTCGGCGTCACCCGCGCCTCGCGCCAGGAGCAGGTGCCGTGGATTTCCTCCTCGCTGGCCGAGGATTTCGCGTTCATCCCCGGCACCGGCGCGCACCCGGCCCCGGGTCCGGCGATTTCGGCGCTGCCGCAGCCCGCGGCCCCGGAAGCGCCGCCGCCGGCGGCGGCGCCCCCGCCCTTGCCGCGCCAGGAACCGGTGCCGCGGCCGAAGGTCGAGCTTCCGCCGCCGCCTGCCAACCAGCCGGTACAGCTACCTGCCGACCAGCCGGTGCAGATACCTGCCGGCAAGCCGGTGCAGATACCTGCCGGCCAGCCGGCGCAGAAGAAAGAAAGCTCGCCGGCCATCGCGCTGGCAGACGACCCGACCATCAAGAGCCTGACCGACAAGCTCAAGGCCAATCCCGACGATCAGAACGCGCTGTACCGGCGCGGGCAAGTCTATGCCAGCAAGGGGGCGTACGATCTCGCCATCAAGGATTTCAACGGCTCGATCCGGCTCAACCCCAAGGACGTCGAAGCCCTCAACAACCGCTGCTGGGTGCGCACCGTGATCGGCGACCTGCAGGCGGCGCTGAGAGACTGCAACGAGGCGCTTCGGTTGCGCCCGAACTTCGTCGACGCGCTGGACAGCCGCGGTCTGGTCAACCTGAAGAGCGGATTGATCAAGAACGCCATTATCGATTTCGACGCCGCCCTGAAGATCAATCCGCGACTGACCTCGTCGCTGTACGGGCGCGGCCTCGCCAAGAAGCGCAATGGCGCCCATGCGGCGGGGGACCTGGATATCGCCAATGCCAAGGCGATGGACCCCAATATTGTCAAGGAATACGCGGATTACGGGGTAAATTGACGTAGTTGGATCGAAAAGACGGTCGCCCCTCGAACCCCGGGCGGGCGCCGGAGACATATAGGAACAAGCTGCGGCCGATCGGCAGATGATTGGTCCGTGCGGCTCTTTTTGGAAGATTTGATTGGAACGGCGCGGACAGCGCGGGAGGGACTGGCAATGGCGGCATTTTCTGGGAGGAGCACCCTTTTTGGAAGCAAGACGCTTGTCGCGATGCTTTCGTTTCTGACGATCGGCGCAACGCTTTGCTTCGGCGTGGCGACGGCGGTTGCCGGCGACAACAATGTCACCGAGGATCAGATCGTCCGGGCGCTGGTGCCGGTCAAGAAGCCGCTGACCCGCGGCCTGTCGGTCGGCCCGCAGACCCAGACCGATCCGGCGGCGGTCGCCGCCGAGGGAAAGTTGCTGCAAAGCGTTCGCGGCCGCGCCACCCGCTCGCTCTCGGTCACCGAGCGCGAAGAGATCGCCACCATCGCCAAGGACAAGCCGAATATCGATCTGGAAATCACCTTCGATTACAACTCGGCCGATATCAGCTCAAAATCGCTGCCCTCGGTTCAGGCGCTCGGCAGGGCGCTGACCAATCCCGACCTGAAGGGCTCGACCTTCATCGTCGCGGGCTATACCGACGCCGCCGGCGGCGAGGCCTACAATCAGGACCTGTCCGAGCGCCGCGCCGACTCGATCAAACGCTTTCTGGTCGACAAATACGGCATCGCCGTCGCCGACCTCGTGACCGTGGGATACGGCAAGAGCAAGCTCAAGGATCCCGCCAATCCGATGGCCGAGGTCAACCGCCGCGTGCAGGTCGTGAACATGGCGAACAAAACCACCGCGTCCAAGTGAGCCGGCAAGCAAACCGGTCGTGGCGCTGAGTGAGGTTTTGCGGCTAATATGCGTCCCGCAACCCTGCGGGACGCTTTTCTCGTCATTGCGAGAAGCCAAGCGACGAGGCAATTTAGCCGCTTCGTCATTCCGGGGCGATGCGAAGCATCGAACCCGGAATGACGAGATTCCGGGTCTGGTGCTGACGCACCATCCCGGAATGACCGTGTCAAATCCTTCACGACTTTAGGTCTGGATCGATCCGGCGATGACGCTCACCGAATACGTAAAACCTGCGTTGGCCGCGGTCGTTTTCGTCGCCCTGGGCGGCGCCTGGTACTGGTTCGAGCATCGTTCCCATCCCGAGGCGAAGGAAACGCCGGGCACCGCGCTGGTCGTGGTGACGAAATCCACCAATGCCTGCTTCTCCGACATGGTGCGCGGCACCGGTTACATCGTGCCGCGCCGCGAAGCGGTGGTCGGGGTGGATCAGGAGGGCTCCAAGGTCGCCGATGTGCTGGTGCGTGAAGGCGAGCTGGTCGCCGAAAACCAGGAACTGGCCAAGCTGACGCCGCCGCCGGCGCAGCCCGGCGGCAGATCGTCGCCGGGACCGCTGTCGCTGCGCGCGCCGGCGGCCGGCCTCGTCACCGAGGTCAGGACCATTATCGGCGCGCCGGCCTCGCCGCAGGCCGGACCGATGTTCCGCATCGCCGTCAACAACGAGCTCGAGCTCGACGCCGAGGTGCCGGCGGTCCACATGCTGAAACTCAATCCGGGCGCGACGGTAAGAATTAGCCGTGACAATGCGCCCGATCTGGTCGGGCGGGTGCGGCTGGTTTCACCGCAGATCGATCGCGCCACGCAGCTCGGCCATGTCCGGATCGCGCTGACCGGCAATCCTTCGCTCAAGGTCGGCATGTTTGCCCGTGCCAATATCGACGCCAAGCGCAGTTGCGGCGTCGCCGTTCCGCGCACCGCCATTGACCATCTGACCGTGCAGGTGGTCAAAGGGGATACGGTGGAAACGCGCCAGGTTCGGACCGGCCTCGTGTCCGACACCTCGACGGAAATCCTCGAAGGCCTCGACGTCGGCGAAATCGTCGTGGCCGATGCCGGCTCTTCGCTGCATGACGGCGACCAGATCAAGACCATGTTCGCCGAGGATCTCGACCGCACGCGGGTACGCTAATGGCTCTCAATGTCTCGTCATGGTCGATCCGCAACCCGCTTCCTTCCATCGTCTTTTCGATCATCCTGTTGGCGCTCGGCTGGATCAGCTTTACCAAGCTCGCGGTGACGCGGCTGCCCTCGGCCGACATCCCGGTGATCTCGGTCGCGGTCTCGCAGTTCGGCGCGGCGCCCGCGGAACTCGAATCGCAGGTCACCAAGACGATCGAAGACGGCGTCTCCGGCGTCGAGGGCGTGCGGCACATTTCATCCTCGATCACCGATGGGCTGTCGCTGACCACGATCCAGTTCGCGCTGGAGACCAACACGGATCGCGCGCTGAACGACGTCAAGGACGCCGTCACGCGCGTCCGGGCCAACCTGCCGCAGAACGTCAACGAGCCCTTGATCCAGCGCGTCGACGTCATCGGCCTGCCGATCGTCACCTATGCCGCGATCTCGCCGGGCAAGACGCCGGAGCAATTGTCCTATTTCGTCGACGACGTCGTCAAACGCGCGCTGCAGGGCGTGCGCGGCGTCGCGCAGGTCGAGCGCATCGGCGGCGTCGAGCGCGAGATTCTCGTCTCCCTCGATCCCGACCGGCTGCAGGCCGCGGGGCTGACCGCCGTCAACGTCAGCCAGAGCCTGCGCGGCACCAATGTCGACCTCGCCGGCGGCCGCGCCGAGATCGGCAAGAACGACCAGGCGATCAGGACGCTGGCCGGCGCCAAGACCCTGAACGATCTCGCGGGAACCATGATCCCGCTGTTCGGCGGCGGCGAGGTTCGGCTCGACGATCTCGGTACCGTCACCGACACCATCGCCGACCGCCGCACCTTCGCCCGTTTCAACGGCGAACCGGTGGTCGCGCTCGGCATCAAGCGCTCCAAGGGCGCCAGCGACGTGGTGGTTGCGGCCGCCGTGCAAAAGCGCATCGATGCGCTCAAGGTGGCCTATCCGGACGTCGACCTGAAGCTGATCGACACCTCGGTGGAATTCACCAAAGGCAATTACGAAGCCGCGATCTCGACCTTGTTCGAGGGCGCCATACTCGCCGTCATCATCGTGCTTCTGTTCCTGCGCGACATCCGGGCCACCATCATCGCCGCGATCTCGCTGCCGTTGTCGATCTTCCCGGCGTTCTGGGCGATGGACCTCCTGGGATTCTCGCTCAACCTCGTCAGCTTCCTCGCCATCACGCTATCGACCGGTATCCTGGTCGACGACGCCATCGTCGAGATCGAGAACATCGTGCGCCACATGCGGATGGGCAAGTCGCCCTATCGCGCGGCGCTGGAGGCCGCCGACGAAATCGGCCTCGCCGTGATCGCGATCTCGCTGACCATCATCGCGATCTTCGCGCCTGCCAGCTTCATGTCCGGTATCGCCGGGCAGTTCTTCAAGCAATTCGGCATCACGGTGTCGGTGCAGGTGTTCTTCTCGCTGCTTGCCGCCCGCTTCGTCACGCCGGTGCTGGCGGCGTATTTTCTCAAGCATCACGAGCATGACGATCCGCTGCCCGGGCGCGCCATGCAGACCTACACCAGGCTCGTCTCCTGGTCGGTCAGGCATTATTTCATCACCGTGCTGATCGGCTTCGGCATTTTCGCCGCCTCGATCTGGAGCATCAAGCTGCTGCCGCAAGGCTTCCTGCCGGCCCAGGACTCCGCGCGCTCGCTGCTCGCGATGGAGCTGCCGCCGGGCACCCAACTCGCCTTCACCGAGAAGGTCACCGAGCAAATCGTCGCACGACTGCGCAAGCGCCCCGAGGTGCGAAGCGTATTCGTCGACGGCGGCCGGGTGCCGCCGGGCACCTTCGAGGTGCGCCGCGCCGCGCTGATCATCAACTACACGCCGAAGACCGAGCGCAAGATCACGCAGCGCGAACTTGAACTGGAGATCGGCAAGGACCTCGAAAACGTCCCCGACATCCGCTACTGGTTCCTCGACGAAAACGGCCTGCGCGCCATCTCGCTGGTGGTGACGGGAACGGACAGCAACATCGTCAACAACGTCGCCAGCGAGCTGGCGACGCAGATGAAGCGGATTCCGATCATCTCCGACGTGATTTCGGAGATCGCGCTCGATCGCCCCGAATTGCGCATCCAGCCGAAGGCGGACCTCGCCGCGCGGCTCGGCGTCTCGACCGAGAGCCTGTCGCAGACCATCCGCGTCGCCACCATCGGCGACGTCGGTCCGGCGCTGGCAAAATTCGACGCCGGCGACCGGCTGGTGCCGATCCGGGTCCAGCTCGAGGACGGCGCGCGGGGCGATCTCGCGCTGCTCGAGCAGTTGCGGGTGCCGCTCGGCCAGCACGGCGAAAAGGGCGGCGTGCCGCTCTCGGTGGTCGCCGACATCAAGCTCGATCAGGGCCCGACCAGCATCAACCGCTACGACCGGGAACGTCAGGCCACGGTGGCGGCCGACCTCGTCGGCTCGGCGGCGCTCGGCGACGCCACCAAGAAGATCTACGACCTGCCGGTGATGAAGAGCCTGCCGAAGGGCGTCAAGGTCAGCCCCTCCGGCGACGCCGAAAGCCTCAACGAACTGTCGGAGGGCTTCGCCACCGCCATCACCGCCGGCCTGATGATGGTCTATGCGGTGCTGGTGCTCTTGTTCGGCACCTTCCTGCAGCCGATCACGATCCTGTTTTCGCTGCCGCTTTCGATCGGCGGCGCGATCGCGGCCCTGCTGGTCACCGGCAAGCAGCTGACGACGCCGGTATGGATCGGCATCCTGATGCTGATGGGCATCGTCACCAAGAACGCCATCATGCTGGTGGAATTCGCGGTCGAATCCATCCGCGAAGGCAAGCCGCGCGACGAGGCGATCATCGACGCCGGCATGAAGCGCGCACGCCCGATCGTCATGACCACGATCGCGATGGCCGCCGGCATGATGCCCTCGGCGCTCGCGTTCGGCGCCGGCGGCGAATTCCGCTCGCCGATGGCGCTCGCCGTGATCGGCGGCCTCGTCTTCTCCACCCTGCTGTCGCTGGTGTTCGTGCCGGCGATGTTCATGCTGATGGACGACATCGGCGCGCTGTCCTGGCGCTTCGGCAAGAAGCTGATCGTCTCACACGCCGAGAGCGAAGAGGCGGCGCAGATTCATCCCGGTGATCACAAAGGCCCATCGGGGCCGCCCACCGTCGTGCATTCGCCGGCGGCGGAGTAGGCTCCCTTGCGAGGCTGCGGGAGCATCATCCGCAAGAAGGCCTTACCGAAGTCGCAACGCGCGCGCCCGGCTTCAGGGCGCGACCGTCTTCGCGATGACATCCGCCAGCTGGTGCTGCCGGAACGGCTTTGACAATTTTGGAAGACCCTCATCCGCTCCGGGCGGGAGCTCCGCAAATCCCGTCGCGAGAATGATCGGGAGGTTCGGCTGCTCGGCCTTGATCGCAGCCGCGAGATCGGAACCCGTCATGTGCGGCATGGCCTGATCGGTGATCACGAGATCGATGCGGCCCTCGCGACGGATTATTTCGAGCGCGTCCTTGCCGGATGCAGCCTCGAAGACGGTGTGTCCGAGATCTTCCAGCATGGCTGCGGTATTAAGCAGCACCAGCGCATCGTCATCCACCGCGAGGATCACGAGCGGCCCTTCTCTCTTGTCGAGCGCCCGAATGTCCGCTGCTTGCGGCATATGGTTGGGATCAGCCGCCGCAACCGGAAGCCAGAGTTCAGCGGTGGTACCCTCGCCCATCCTGCTGTTCAGGACGAGCTTGCCGCCGGACTGGTCGATCATGCCGTGAACCATGGACAGCCCGAGGCCCGTGCCCTTGCCCACGCCCTTGGTGGTAAAGAACGGCTCCAGTGCTCGCCTGCGCGTTGCTTCATCCATTCCGCATCCGTTGTCGGTCAGCGAGAGACAGATATAACGCCCCGGGTTGAGGTCCGGCGCGGCGGCAACCGTTTCTTCCCTCACCGTTTCTTCCCTCCCGGAAATGACAATCGACCCGCCTTTGGGCATCGCATCGCGCGCATTCACCGCGAGATTGAGGATGGCCAGTTCGAGCTGGTTGGGATCGGCCAGAACCTTGCTGAGTCCGGGATAAAGATTGGTCTCGATCTGCACGGCTGCTCCGAGCGAACTGTGCAGGAGATCCGTCATGCCGCGAACAAGCTCCACGACGTCGATCGCTACCGGTTTGAGTTCCTGCCGGCGGGCGAAGGCAAGCATCCGCTGCGTCAATGCGGCGCCGCGTTGCGCGCCCTGTATGGCGTTATCGACGAGACGCATCGCTTTGGGATCGTCGGGAAGACGCTTGCGCACGAGTTCGAGACTGCCGAGAACCGCCATCAGGAGATTATTGAAATCGTGCGCGACGCCGCCGGTGAGTTGTCCGATCGCATCCATTTTCTGGGACTGGAACAAGGCTTCACGCGTCTCCTGAAGGGCGCGCTCGGCATTTCTTCGCTCGGTAATATCGCGGGTGATTTTGGTAAAGCCGAGAAGCGTCCCGTCCGTGGCGCGGATCGGGTCGATGACGACATGGGCCACGAATCTGCTGCCGTCCTTGCGGACGCGCCAGCCTTCCTTTTCGAATCTTCCCTCTCGCGAGGCCGTCTCGAGCGCAATCCGCGGGATGCCCGCTTGCCGCTCTTCCTCGGTATAGAATCTCGAAAAATGCTGGCCGATGATTTCCTCCGGACGATAGCCCTTGATCCTCTCCGCACCCGCGTTCCAGCTTGAAACAAGGCCGTCCGGCGTCAGCATGTAAATCGCGTAGTCCGTGACGCCCTGAACGAGAAGCCTGAACTGTTCCGCGCTTTTCCGAAGCTCCTCTTCGGCAAGCTTTCGCTCGGTCAGATCGCGGGTGATTTTGGCGTAGCCGACCAGATTGCCCGAGGCGTCCCTGATCGGGTCGATGACGACATAGGCCCAGAACCGGGTGCCGTCCTTTCGGCAGCGCCAGCCCTCGCCTTCGAATTTTCCCTCGCGCGCGGCGATCTCGAGCGCCCTTCGCGGCAGACCCGCTTCGCGATCGGCCTCGGTATAAAAACGCGAGAAATGCTCGCCCAGAATTTCGGATTCTTCGTAGCCCTTGAAGCGCCGGGCACCGGGGTTCCAGCTCGATATGTGGCCGTCCGGATCAAGCATGTAGATGGCGTAATCGGTGATGGCCTCGACCAGCATGCGGTAGCGGGCATCGTTCGGCGACGATGGGACGAACCGCTCTTTTTGCTGCATTGGGACTACCCCGGCCGATTTATAACTGGGGAAAACACCCGGCCGCCGGGATGGTTCCGCGGGGAAGCGAGGACCTGGATGGCCGGGTCAAGCCCGTCGGCACGGCGTAGCACGTGCGGCCCTGGAGCGGTTCGACGCCGCCTCCTACTCATTTCGCGCGACCGCGGTCAGCTTGCCCACGTTCTGCAGCAGGATCCGGCCGCGCTGCAGGTCCAGGATGCCGTCCTTGCGCCAGAGCTGCAGTTGACGGTTGACGCTTTCGCGCGCGGCGCCGACGAAGACGCCGAGTTGCTCCTGCGAGATGTGCACCTCCGAGCCGAAATCGGATGCCAGCGCGCAGAGCCTGCGCGCCAGCCGCACCGGCAGCGGCTGCAGCATGGATTCCTCCATCCGCTCGCTCTGCCAGCGGATGCGCTGGCACAAGAGCATGATGATCTTGATCGCCACCCT
Organism: uncultured Alphaproteobacteria bacterium; assembly: GCA_963721275.1. Taxonomy (GTDB): domain Bacteria; phylum Pseudomonadota; class Alphaproteobacteria; order Rhizobiales; family Xanthobacteraceae; genus Bradyrhizobium. The sequence continues at coordinate 75,768 of CAVRIQ010000042.1, forward strand.
GGGTTCGCGTTCGAGAAAGCTCAGGAAATCTTCGCGCCGCAGCACGAACATTTCGGTCGGCTCGCCGGCGGTGGCGTCGGCGGTGCGGCTGAAGCCGTCGAGCACCGCGACTTCGCCGAACAGGTCGCCCGGGCCCATGAAATTCAGGGTAAGGCGGCTGCCGTCCGACGCACCGGTTTCGATCCGGATCTGGCCGCGGCGGACCCCGAACAGGGCATCGCCGGGATCGCCTTTCTGGAACAGCGTCTCGCCGGTCGCCAGATGCTGGGTGTGGCAAAGGCTTGATATCCGCGCCAGTTCGTCGGCACCCAGATCCGCGAACATCGGATTCATCTTCAAAATAACCGCAAATTCGGCCGCTTTGCTCATTGCAATGCCCTTCCCTGGGCCAGCTCGAACCGGAGCCGGCGCGAAATCGTCAAAGTGGGGTCGCTTCAAGACCGGCGTCCCGCCAAGTGTGTCATAAGTCACATAACTTTGCAGCACCCCCGGCTTATTTTTGGGGGCTTTGAGCCGGCTCCCGTTTCCGGGATAAACTCGACGACGGCTTCGATGCCGTCTGGAATGTCGTCATGAGAGCATTGAAAATCGCAGGCAGCGCCGTCGCCGCCGTCATCATTATCCTTCTGTTGCTCTCGATCGTCGGGATTCCCTCGGGATTCCTGACCTCGGCGATCCAGGCGCGGGTGGAGCGCGAGACCGGCTACCGGCTGACGATTGCGGGCGCGACCAAGATCGGCGTGTGGCCGCAGCTCAACGTGACGCTGAACGACGTCACCTTGCAGGATCCGAAGGACCGCGACGGCACGGGTCGCCTGACCGTCGGCAGCGTGCAGGCCGACGTGACGCCTGGCAGCGTCTGGTCGGGCCACCTGCGGATCACCGAGCTCGTGATCGCCCGCCCGGTGCTGCACGTGCCGCTGCTGCGCGAACGCACCGGGCCGCTCAATTCGCCTTCGCGGTCGGTCGCATCCGGCGGCGCGGCGGACGCCGATGCGCCCGCGATCGATCGCGTCACGGTGACCGACGGCGCCGTCGAATTTTCCAATGAGCGCGACCGCGTCAGCAATCGCATCGACGGCATCAACGCCACTGCCGTGATGTCGGAGGACCGCAAGGTCAGGATCGGCGGCAGCGCGAAGGCCGGCGATCAGCCGCTCAAATTCGACATCGACGCCATTGCGCCGGCGCATCTCCGCGGGCGGCAGAACATTCCGGTGGAGCTCAAGTTGGAGGCGCCCGGCGCGCTGCAGGCGCCGCTGTCGGCCAAGGCCGAGATACGGCTCAACGGGCCGGTGGTGATGTTCAACGGCGTCTCCGGCACGCTCGGCGACGGCGCGTTCGACGGCTGGGCGTCGGCCGATCTTTCCAGCAAGCCTCTGGTCAAACTCGATCTCGATTTCCAGCGGCTTGACGTCGCCGGTTCCGCCACGAGCGGCGCGTCGCCGGCCCGGGGTCCGCAATATCCCTGGAGCAACGCCACGATCGACCTCGCCGGGTTGAACTATGTCGACGTCCAGGCCCGCATCTCCGCCGCCGAGATCAACATCGGCGAAGCGCATTTCGCGCCGGCCGCGATCGAGGGCGCGCTGGCCGGCGGCGTGCTGAAGGCGCGGTTCGCCAATCTCGGCGCCTATGGCGGCCAGGCCAACGGCGATCTGATCGTCGATGCCTCGATGGCGAACCCGACCTATACGCTGCGCTGCGATCTCGCCGGCGTGCGCGCGCTGCCCCTGCTGCGAAGCGCCGCCCATTTCGACAAGCTCGACGGCAAGCTGCAGGCCAGGCTGGCGCTGCGTTCGACCGGCAACAGCCAGCGCGCCATCATGTCCAATCTCGACGGCACCGTGTTCGCGGTGTTCCAGGACGGCGCGATCCGCGGCCTCAACGTCGCGCAGATGATCCGCTCGCTCACCTCGGGCACGCTGTCGGGATGGCAGGAGGGCAAGGAGCAAACCACCGATCTGACGCAACTCGGCGCCTCGTTCCGCGTCGAGAAGGGCCAGGCCACGACCAGCGATCTCAACCTGGTCGGTCCGCTGGTGAAGATGACCGGCGCCGGCACCGTCGATCTCGGCGCGCAGACGCTGGCGTTTCGCGTCGAGCCGAAACTCGTCATGACCACCGAAGGCCAGGGCCGCAGCTCCGATCCGGTCGGGCTCGGCATTCCCGTGGTCATCGACGGCCCGTGGGCCGCGCCGCGCATCTATCCGGATATGCAGGGCATCCTCGACAATCCCGACGCGGCCTACGCCAGGCTGAAGGAGATGGGCAAGGGCCTGTTCGGCAGCGGCGGCGGGCTCGGCGGGTTGGGCGGGCTGCTTGGCGGCGGACAGGACAGCGGCAACAGCAGCGGCGGCACTTCGTCCGGCCCGCTCGGCGGCCAGCTCGGCGAGACCCTCGGCAATCTGCTGCAGCAGGGCCTGAGCCAGGGAACGAGCCAGGGAACGAGTCAAGGAACGAGTCAGGGCCGAAGCATTCCCGCCCCGGCGTCCCCTGCTCCGGCCGATCCGGCGGCGCCGGCGCCGAACGAGGCCGCCCCGCCGCCGCCGGACAGCCCGGCCATGAACGACGTGCTGCGGCAGTTGTTCAATCGCTGATATCGCGTCTATCCCGCATGCTGCGCCCACCACCGCCGCGGCGCCCCCACCCCCGGCCCCTCCCCGCAACGCGCTGCGGGCGTCGGGGCAGGGGAGAAGTTGCCCGCCATCGCGGCTAACCACGCCGGCAAGGCTCCGGCCGCGGGCCCCCGAATTGTGCTAGACAGGCTCCGGGCCGGGACGGCCGTGAACGATGCAGCCGAGGGGGGCTGCTTCCGAGGGTCCGGATGATCGCCGTTAGGAACAAGGTTGGGTCGCTGCGGCAGGGCCTGTTCGCCAAATACGTGTTCGCGCTGGTCGGACTCGTGATCTTCGTCCTCGCCGTCAACGGCGCGACCGAGACCTGGATCTCCTACCGCGCCACCCGGACCACGCTGACCGACGCCATGGGCGAGAAGGCGGAGGCCACCGCGCGGCGGATCGAGCAGTCGATCGCCGAGCTGGAGCGGCAGGTCAGCTGGGTGACCCGCGCCAGCGCCGGCGATCCGCAGCGCCCGGCGCAGACGCTGGCCCAGCACAATGCCGACTATGTCCAGCTGCTCAGCCAGGTGCCGCCGGTGACCCGGCTCGCGCTGCTCGACGGCACCGGGCACGAGCAGCTGAAACTGTCGCGCGGCGCCGCGTCGGCGGTCGTCGGCAGCAGGGCGGACTTTTCCCGCGACATCCGCTTCACCGAAACGGTCGCCCGCGGCGTCAGCTATTCGCCGGCCGAATTCCGCGGCGCGCGGCCGTTCATGTCGATCGCGGTGTCGCATTCGGGCTTCAATGCCGGCGTCACCGTCGCCGACATCGATCTTTCCTTCCTCTCCGATTTCCTCGGCGACGCCCAGGTCGGCAAGGCCGCCTCCGCCTATGTGATCGACCCGCACGGCCGCGTGCTGGCCACCTCCGCCAAGGGACCCGAACTCGCCAGCGACCTTTCGAAATTGCCGCAGGTCGACGCCCTCCTGAAGGACGGCGACGCGCCGGGATCGGGCAGGGACGGCGACGGCCATGCGGTGCTGACGGCGTCGAACGCGGTGCCGAAACTCGGCTGGTACGTGCTGTTCGAGCAGCCGACCGCGCTGGCGCTGGCGCCGATCCGCGATCAGCTGGTGCGGATCGCGCTTCTGATCGGGCTCGGGCTCGCGGTCGCGATCCTGGCCGGCACCGTGCTCGCGCGCCGCATGCTGATCCCGATCACCGCCCTGCGCACCGGCGCGCGGCGGCTGGGCGCGGGCGATTTCAGCCAGCGCATCGACGTGCACACCGGGGACGAGCTGGAAGAACTCGCCGACCAGTTCAACAGCATGGCCGCCCAGCTGCACGAGACCTATTCGGGCCTCGAAACCAAGGTCGAGGAGCGCACCCGCGATCTGGCGCGCTCGATCAACGAGCTCAAGGTGCTGGAGGAAGTCGGCCGCGCGGTCGCCTCCTCGCTCGATCTCGACGCCGTGCTGCCGACGGTGGCCGCGCGCGCGCTGGAAATCACCCGGGCCGACGCGGTGCTGATCTATGGCCACGACGCCGCCAGACGTCAGTTCAACCTGACCGAGGCGATCGGCATCGACAAGGAGGCCGAAGGCGCGCATCTCGCCATCGACGAGGCATCAAGCGTGCTCGGCGAGGCCGCAGCCTCGGGCGAGCCGGTCGCGATCCCCGATCTCGCCGCGGCCGCCGATCACCTGTTGCGCGACGTCGCGGTATCGGCCGGCTTCCATGCGGTGCTGGTGGTGCCGCTGGTCGACCAGCAGGGCGTGCTCGGCTCGCTGGTGGTGCTGCGCAAGCAGGCCGGCGAATTTTCCGGCAATACGATCGGGCTGATGCGCACCTTCGCGCATCAATCGGTGCTGGCGATGCGCAACGCGCGGCTGTTCTCGGAAGTCGACCACAAGGGCCGCGAGCTGGCCTCGGCGCATGGCACCGTGCAGCGGCAGGCGGCGAAGCTGCAGGAGCAGACCGACCAGCTCAGGGACTGGAACAGGTCGCTGGAGGAGCGGGTGGAGAAGCAGCTCGCCGAGATCGAGCGCATCCGCAAGCTCGAGCGCTTCCTGGCGCCGCAGGTGGCGCAACTGATCGCCTCTTCCGACGGCCACGACGCGCTGCTCGACAGCCACCGCCGCGAGGTGACGGTGGTGTTCTGCGATCTGCGCGGCTTTACCGCGTTCACCGAGACCACCGAGCCGGAAGAGGCGATGAACGTGCTGCGCGAATATCACGCCGCGCTCGGCGAGATGATCTTCCGCTACGAGGGCACGCTCGACCGCTATGCCGGCGACGGCGTGATGATCCTGTTCAACGCGCCGATCCAGCTCGAGGACCACACAAGGCGCGCGGTGAAGATGGCGGTGGAGATGCGCGACACCATCGGTGTGCTCACCGAGCGCTGGCGCAACCGCGGGCACAGCCTCGGCTTCGGCGTCGGCATCGCGCTCGGCTATGCGACGCTGGGCCAGATCGGCTTCGAGCAGCGGCTCGAATACGCCGCGATCGGCAGCGTCACCAATCTGGCGTCACGGCTGTGCGACGAGGCCAAGGCCGGCCAGATCGTCGTCGCCAGGCGCGTCTACGGCATGGTCGAGGAATTGGTCGACGCGAGGCCGCTGGACGACCTGCAGCTCAAGGGCTTCAATCATCCGGTGCTGGCGGTGGAGATCCTGCGCTGGCGCGATGCGACCGAGCAACCCGGCGACGTCGCGCCGGAGGCGGCCGCGACGCGGCGCGTGCAGCAGTAGCGGGAGCGGCGCGCGCTGCTAGACTAGAGAGCGTTTTCCATCTCACATGGGCCAGCACATTTTTCTTCTCCCCTCCCCCCGCGAAGCGGCGGGGAGGGGTCGGGGGTGGGGGGTCTATCGGCTCGAACCGCTGCATGGGTCGATTGCCGCACTACCCCCCACCCCCGACCCCTCCCCACCACGCGCAAGGGCGCGTGGAGGGAGGGGAGTGAAGAGCATCGAAGCGATGCCGCTCGAAGGATGAAGCATTAGAAGTGGAAAGCGCTCTAGCAACACATTCGGTCCGGATTCGAATTTCAGACAGCAATGCACGCCACATACGACTTCGCGATCCCGCGGCGCGTTTCGCCCGGGTTTTGCGTTTTGCCTTTCGTCCTCTTCGAAAAGAGGGCGCAGGGAAAGCCGGGTGCGCGCTGCACCCGCGGTCTCGCGTGCGAAATTGTGCAAAAAAGTGCACACGAGCATACAGGTTCAGCGGAAGCAGTCCGGCCTTCCCTGCGCAATGGTTTTAACGGTTTCCTTCGTACTCTCCCCGGCGATCGGGCTTTTTTGTCACCGTCATCGCGCAATGACTCGCTGCCAACTTGACGCCAGCGTCGAGGCGTCAGGACCACACGACTTCTCCGTCCGCAAGCAAAACGCTCTCGTCAGAAGCGCCGCTCGCGTCCATCGCATCCAGCCCCGCGTCCGTGACGATCGCGATACGCCCCTCTGTGGGGTGGACGGCGGGGATATAAAAGTGATTTGCGATTTCTGGAAATCAGAATATTTTTTCAAAAGGGGCTTGACAGGGGGTGGCAAAACAACCCGACGGGCAAATCACTTGCGTTGCTATCCGCCATCGTACTCCTCGTGTACGCGAGATCCGTGAAAGCATATTACGAGGGTTTATTGCGTAACCGTCGCGCAAGACGCGAGCGAAACGTCTGATGCTGCCAGCGGCCTTTCCACCCTTTGCCTTTGGCCGAACCGCGGACTATGCTGGGCCAGCTTCCATTGGAAGGTTACATGCAAAACGAATGGACCAACCCGCGCGAATATTCCTTTACTAACGCGGCCGGAGAAGTGTTTCACGAGATCGCCTATTCACGGCAGGACGTGAACACGTTCGCTAAGATGCACAAGGCAACCAACTACGAACCAACGGAGGACAATTCAATCTGCAAATCACAGGTCGCGGATTGATTTGAGCAACGCCGCAGGCTTGCGAGATTCCAAGAAGAGTTTTTTGACCGTTCATGGTTACCTTTGGCTTCTTGAGGCGCAACTGTGGAACTGGCGCTTGATTGAACAACCAAGATTGTTCTGCCCGAGACGGACGCATTGTCGAGACAAGCGGCGATGGCGTGTCGTTAAATTGCTTGAGGTGAAATGAGCTGCCCATTTTGTTCGGTTGACGAAAGTCGTATCGCCTTCTCGAACAACTCGGTGATCGGCATTTGGGACGAATTTCCGGTGAGTCCGGGCCACCTTCTAGTCATTCCCCGGCGTCACGCCCCTGCGTGGATAAACCTAAGCTCCCTTGAGAAGGCCGCGACTTGGTCGGCCATTGATCAGGGCCAAGCGGTGATATCAGAACGCTTCCATCCCGACGGTTTCAACGTCGGCTTCAACGAAAGCCCTGCCGCAGGTCAAGAAATCCTCCACTTCCATTTGCACATTATACCCCGCTACGAAGGCGACGTGGCGGGTCCTCAAGGCGGGATACGACACGTCATTCCGAACAAGGAAAATTACCTTCCGTCCGGCGGAAGTCTGCCCGAGCCCACAGTTTACAAAAGACTCGTGACTGGCGGAGATGATCGTTTGCTCCCGCACCTACTGTTGCACCTCGACGGATCAACGACCTGTGACATCGCAGTAGCCTTCCTGCTTGACAGCGGCGCTCGCATGATCGTCGCGCACCTTCGAGACTTTTTGGCCCGCGGAGGGCGGGCACGAATTCTTGTCGGAGACTATCTGGACGTCACAGAGCCAGCGGCGTTACGCCGTCTCAACGATCTTTCTGGCGACCTCACGGTTCGTGTCTACGAAGCACGCGATCGCGGCTTCCATCTTAAAACCTACATCTTTCAAACCGACGTCGAAGGCATAGCGTTTGTCGGAAGTTCAAACCTATCCGCGCCGGCACTGACCAGTTCCATTGAATGGAACTACAAGGTGATTTCCCGGCACGAGCGAGCCGGATTCTCGGAAATCACCGTCGGCTTCGAAAATCTCTTCAACTGCTATCAAGCAGTGCGAGCCGACGAAGCCTGGATATGCCGCTATGAATCGCGCCGGTTGCCCGCGGATTGGAGAGGGGCTGGGGTCGCTGAAGAGCCGCCTGCGCCAATCATGGTTCCCCACTCTATTCAGCAGCAGGCTCTTAGCGCCCTCGAAGAGAATCGCAGCGAAGGCTTTTCCGCCGGGCTCGTTGTTCTAGCTACAGGGCTCGGAAAAACCTGGCTCTCTGCCTTCGACAGTGACCGAGCGCAATTCCGAAGGGTTCTCTTTGTGGCTCACCGCGAAGAGATATTAAATCAGGCCATCGACAATTTTCGGCGCGTCCGGCCAAAAGCATCCATCGGACGAATGATGGGGCCGCAAAAGGACTTCTCTACGGATCTTGTCTTCGCCTCGGTGCAAACATTGGGGCGCATGGAACACCTCAAGACGTTCGGCGCCACCTATTTCGACTACATCATTATCGACGAATTTCACCACGCAGCGGCGACGACATACCGTCGCATCATCGACTATTTCGAACCCAAGTTTTTGCTTGGACTAACAGCGACGCCAGAGCGAATGGACGGGGGTGACCTTCTGGCTCTGTGTCAAGAAAACCTCGTCTTCGAGGCATCGGTGCCGGATGGCATCTCGGCGGGCCTGCTCTGCGTCTTCCAATATTGGGGCGTCCCGGATGTGGTCGACTACGCCAATATACCATGGCGCAACGCACGCTTCGACCCCACGGAACTTACGGCGGCAGTCGCCACCGACGCTCGCGCTCAAAACGCCTTTGAGCAATTCCGCAAACATGGTGCGCAGCGCTGCATCGCGTTTCTGCTGCTCGCAACGCCACGCGAACTTTATGGCAGAGTTTTTCAATGCGCGCGGTGTTCGATCAGTCGCCGTGCATGCCGGCAACGAAAGCGCCCCAAGAACCACTTCGCTTCAGCGTCTCGCCGACGGCGAAATTAATGTTATCTTCTCGGTCGACATGTTCAACGAAGGGGTCGATGTCCCCAATATTGATACCGTTCTCATGCTGCGCCCCACCGAATTCGACCGTGATTTGGATGCAGCAATTCGGTCGGGGACTGCGTAAAGCACCGGGAAAACCATTTCTGAAGGTCATTGACTACGTCGGCAATCACCGGTCATTCCTAATGAAATTGCGTTCCGTCGCGGCTCTCGTGGACAGGAATGCCAACAGCATAGGCGCCTTAAGAAAGCTTCTCGACGAGATCAAGAAGCAAGACCTAGACCTCCCAGAGGGTTGCTCTATCACTTACGAACTCGAAAGCATAAGGATCCTCGAAAGTTTATTGAAGCCAGCTAGACCAGAAGCCGCACTCGAAGCATTTTACAGAGAGTTTCTTGAACGTCATGGCGTTCGACCGACCGCGGTTGAAGCCTTCCACGAAGGCTTTAATCCCGGCGGAAATAGTGAACGCTCTTGGCTCGGGTTTGTTTCACGCATGAATGGGCTACCACAGGCCGAGGCCGCGGCTTTCTCGCAATCGCGTGCTTTCCTAGAGAGTATCGAGAAGACCGCGACAACCCGCAGCCATAAGATTGCGTTGTTGCTCGCCATGATCTCGGCCGACGCGATACCCGGAGAGATCGGAATTGATAAGCTGGTTCAGCAAGTCGCACAATTCGCAGCTCGATATTTGAAAATCCGCGGCGATTTCTCCGTTGACCTCGGCGACGCTAAAGGCTTGCGTCGCATGCTTATTGAAAATCCCATCCACGCCCTTTTGGAAGGCCAAGGAGCCGGAGATGTGTCCTTCTTTCGCTTTGAAAAGGACCACCTTTCCACGGCCTTCGAAGTTGGGGACGTCGAATCTTTTCGAGACCTCCTTCGCGAAGTTTTGGACTGGCGCCTTGCGGAGTATCTAAATCGACAAGGCCCCGGTGATCCGAACGCCGACATTATCTGCCGAGTAGCTCGTGCCGGCGATCATCCCATCTTGTTTCTTCCTAGTGATGCTACAAGTCTTCACCTTGAGCAGGGCTTAACCCCTGTCCAGATAGACGGAGAGGCTTACGAAGTTCCAATCGAAATGAATGCAATCAACGTCGTTCGAAAGCCCGACGAAGACGCGAATCTGCTGCCTGAAATACTGCGTCGTTGGTTTGGCAACGATGCAGGATTGCCGGGGCGCGGCGAGAGGGTCAAACTAAAGCGTGGCCCAGCCGGTTTCGAAATGGAGGCGCTACGAATTCCAGCCTCTCAGGGGTTACAGGTTTGGTCACGTTATTTGCGTGAAGCCATCGCGCCCGCCTTCGGCCTCACTTTCAGCCAAGCAATCTGGAACGCCGGTTTCGTTGTCCAGGATCCGGAAGTCTTTCTTCTGGTTACCTTGGCGAAGGAAGACATGAACACGGAGCATCGATACGCGGACCATTTCGTATCCGACCGTGAGTTCGCTTGGCAGAGCCAGAACCGCACCACGAGGGCTTCGAAGCACGGGCAGATTCTCAGCAATCACCGGGCTCAAGGAAAGCGCGTTCATCTCTTCGTGAGAGCAACGAAGAAGACAGGTTCAAAGCCAACACCGTTCATTTACTGTGGCGAAGTTGACTTCGTTTCTTGGGAGGGCGACGCACCAATCTCCATAAAATGGCGATTGCGTGAAACGGTCCCTCCTCCGCTCCATAGTGTGCTCAGCGTGCCTTCATAGAGGGAGCGAAGAGCGGGCTGCACTATGAGTGCGTCCTCCAGCGAAGCTTTCCTCCCTGCCGCTACGGGTTCGAAATCGCAGCTTTCCCCGTCGGGGCCTTCTTAGTTGCAAGTCGCCTGTTTGCTGCTTGGCTGCCCCGCCCGCCTTCTGATATCGATGGTCGTCCGGAAACGGGATAGAAAGCCGATGAATACATTTCTCCTCTCCGCGACACCGGCTCGCCCCGCCGCCGCCCTGCCTGCTCGCCCTCGCCTCGCCCGCCCTTGCCGCCGACGAGGCCGATGCGCCGAAGGGCGCGGCGGTCACGGTGCTGACGGCCGCGAAATCCTGCTTCGACGACATCGTCGAGGTGTCCGGCATCGTGATCGCGCGCGAGGAAACCATGGTGCGCCCGGAGCGGCCGGGGCTGAAGGTTTCGGAAATCCTGGCCGAGGCCGGCGACACCGTCACCGCCGGCCAGACGCTGGCGCGCCTGACGCTGCCCGAAGGCGGCATCGCGCAGGTGCAGGCGCCGGTGGCCGGGCTGGTCGAAGCCTCCACGGCCGTGATCGGCGCGGCGGCCTCGGCCAAGGGCGAGGCGCTGTTCTCGATCATCGCGCGCAGCGAGTTCGACCTGGTCGGGATGGTCCCGGTGCAGGACATCGCCAAGCTCCGGGTCAACCAGAGCGCGCGGATCAAGATCATCGGCGCCGGCGACGTCGAGGGCAAGGTGCGCCGGATCGCGCCGACGGTCGAACCCAACAGCCAGCTCGGCCAGGCTTTCCTCGGCATCACCACCAACCGGCGCCTGCTGGTGAATTCCTCCGGCCGCGCGATGATCAAGACCGGGCAGAGCTGCAACGTCGCGGTGCCGCTGACCGCGGTGCTCTATGGCAGCGCCGGCACCGTGGTGCAGGTGGTGCGGCGCGCCCGCGTCGAGACGCGGCGGGTCGAGGTCGGGCTGATGTCGGGCGGCGAGGTCGAAATCCGCGAGGGCCTCAACGAAGGCGACGTCGTCGTGGCGCGCGCCGGCGCGCTGCTGCGCGAGGGCGATCCGGTGCGCGCGGTGACGGCGGAGGCGGAGCGGAAGTAGGGGTTAGGGATTATTTATCGTCGTCCCTGCTTTCGCAGGGACGAGGTGGCCTAGCTGCCGGCCTTGTCGCTGGCGCCGAAGCTGACGTCTTCGCGCAGCGAGGAGGACACCGTCGGCACCTGCTCGCCCTCGCTGGCGCGGGCGATGGCGATGCGGGTCTTGTTGAAGACGGCTTCGGCGGCGGAGGGCTTGTCGGCGTCGCGGGCGCCGAGGTTGGTGAGCAGCTCGGCCACCAGCACGCTGTGCTGGCCCTTGCCGTCGTCGGCGACCTTGCCCGGCGTCGCCGAGGTCAGGATCAGCGCGTTGTCGGGGGCCGAGATCGGCGCCAGCCCGTGCGAGAAGGCGCGGAAGCGGCGCTCATAGGGGTTGCGCCGGGAGGCATCGACGACGACGAGCTTGGCGCGGGCGCCCTGCTCCTTCACCGCGTCCAGCACGGATTCGATGCTGACGCCGTTGCGGCGGACGTCGCTCTCCCTCCAGATCTTGGCGTCGACCGGGATCATGTAACTCTCGCGGCCGACCTGGATGCCGTAGCCGCCGAAAAACAGCATCACCACGGAGTCGGGGCGGACCTTCGATTTCAGCCGCGCGACCGCGCGGGTCATGTCGTCCCTGGAGGCGTCCTCGACGACGTCGACGTCGAAACCGTCGCGGCGCAGCTCGGCCGACAGCGAACGGGCGTCGTTGATCGGCTGCGACAGGGGCGCGTTGGCGTCGGGATAATGACCGTTGCCGATCACCAATGCGATCCGCGAGGCCGTGTTCGAGGTGTCGACGCTGGTCTCGGCCGCGATCGCCTTGGCGGCGTCGAGCGAGCGCTTGTTCAGCGCCGCGTGCGCGCCGATCGCCAGCGAAACCATGCCGACCAGCGCCGTGGCAATGGTGATCGAGCGGCGGGAGATGCGGAGCTGCGTGCCATTCATCGCGGATCGTCCTCGTCACAAATGAAAGCGCGCTTGTTAGTCGCGCCTACGCCATTCCGGTTTTAGGGGGTGCCGGACGTATGGCGTCCAATTGCGCTCAATTTGCGGCACCGCAGCAAACAAGCTTTAGCCCGGCAGAGGAAACACGGCAATATTAATGACATGTTTAACGACCTTGACATTCGGCGGGCCGCGCCGACAGCCAATTTCCATCGATGGAACAAGCGCTTACAACCGATGCCGGGCGGCTATTTTGCGGCCGGTGCCGGCGGGCGGCGGGGCTTTGGCCCGGCGACCTCCGTCGGATTTGTATTTCCCCGGGTTCCGTGTAGTTTTTCAAGCACTTGGGGGCGCCCGGGAGCGTTCGGGAGCGAAATGGCCGCCGCTTTTCAGCGGATTGCCGCTGCCTGCCGGAAGTTGCTGGTCTTCTTTTGCCGCGTTTGCCGCGTTTTCTTGGCGCGAACCCTCTCCGCTTCCTCGAAAACGCTACGGGTAAAGGTTTCATGGGTTTTCAGCATTTCGCCGGCGCCGCCTTCCGCGCGCTGACGGCCGGCAAGGACGGCCCGTCGCTGTACGACGTCTGCGATCCCCTGCTCTCGAAGCGATCCGGCGGCGATCCGCATCTCGGCAAGTTCTATCGCACCGCGCTCGGCAATCCGGCGCTGCGTCCGCTGCTGCGCCGGACCGGGCTGGTCGAACTGCGCGACGGGGAGCGGCTGCGCGGCTTGCGCGAGGCGCTCAGCTCGGCGCGCGACCAGGCGGCGCCGGACTGGGCCGCGGTCGGCGCGCCGGTGGCGGCGCTGCTGGATACGATCGCGCTCGGCCATCCGAGGCCGAAACCCGTCGGCCCGCCGGACCGCGCGCCCGCTCTGGCCGAGATCGAGGCGGCGATCCGCGCCTGCGGGGCGCATCTGTTGCGCTCGTTCGGCAACAACGGCTTCATCCCGACCTATGCCGCCTTCAACCTGCTCGGCGATCCCGATTTGCGCGGCCGCGAATTGCTGATGGCGCTGACCGGGCTGAATTCGCGCGGCTACAAGAATTCGACGCTGCTGTTCAACCTGGCGCGGATCTTCATCGCCCGCTCGCCGGCGCGCGACCTGATCAACCCGCCCTGGCGGGGCATCGCGGAACCGATGTGGGAGCCGGTGCAGATCCGCCACCGCTCGGCCTATTACGACGCGTTCTTCACCGAGGCCTTGCTCGGCTTCGTCGAGACCGGGCTCGCCTCCCCGGGCGAGACCGCGGCGGCGCGCCGGGCGATCGCCGAGATGGTCGAGTTCTGCCTCGTCACCAGCCGGGAGGAAGTGCGGGCGCGGGACGGCACGCGCTTTGACGTCGTCACCGCGCTGGCGCCGCTGCCGCATCCGCGCTTTTCCCGCTTCTTCGCCCAGATCAAGCAGGATCTGGGCTTCGGCGTCTACGTGCCGGATTGCGACACCACCGCCTGCTCGTTCTCGGCCGCGACCCAGGCCGGCTCGACCGATCCGATGCTCGACCAGCCGCTGCTGGATTTCTACGCCGGCTACCAGGTCCGCGGCGGCGCCAACGAGCCGCTGGTCACGGTGCCGCTCAACGACAATATCGACTTCGAAGGCGGCGTCGCCACCTGGATCGACAGCATCGGAGGCGAACGGCCGTTCGGCAATGACCTCGATCCGACGCTCAATCTCGACATCCTCGAAGTCTCCTTCCGCAACCTGGCGCGCTGGAAGGTGCTGGAAACCCCGGCGCGGCTCGACACCGTGCACCGCATCATCGCGTTCCAGCAGCGGCTGGCCGCAAGCGGCGCCTTCGCCGATCCGCGCTCGCACATCTATTATTTGCCGGAACTCTATTGCGCCTATTTCGGCCGCTGCTACGCCGCCTTCATCGCGCTGCCGCTTCCCGCGCAGGCCGCGATCGACCCCGGCGGCGCGTTCGATTTCATCCGGGCCAAGGTGCTGGCCTATGTGCAGACCGAGCTGATCGCCCGCGAGATGAACGCCTTCGACGCCGCGCTGGCGCTGATCGCGCTCGGCCATCTCGGCGCCGATGTCGCCACCTTCGCGCCGGCCCTGCACTGCATCGTCACCAATCTCGGCGAAGGCGGCAGGCGCGGGCCGTTCAGGGCCTATGAGTGGAACAAGATGAAGACCCCGACGCGTATCCTGGTGGGCGGTCCCGAAGTCACCTCGGCCTTCGTGCTGATGGGCCTCGCGCTGGCGCGGCGGGCGATGACGGGGATGGGGGCTGAGTAGCCCGGATGGAGCGAAGCGCAATCCGGGAATGAGAGAGCTGCGGGCAAAGACCCCGGATTACGCTTCGCTCCATCCGCGCTACGCTTCTCGCGGTAAGTTGAAAGCGGACGGCGCGCCGGCCGCTGGCGCTTTGGCCCCATCCGCACCACAATCGGCCGCAATACCGGTACCAGCCCACATTTGAAGGCGGCTTTTTTGCATGCGCGTGAAATTACGGCTGGCCATTGCATTATTGTTGCTGCCGGTTTTGGCGCCGGCGCACGCCGCCGACATCACCGGCATTCCGAAAATCCACGAGGGCGATCATGTCCAGATCGGCTCGAGGCGGATCCGTCTCGGCGGCATCGACGCGCCGTCGGTGGATCAGCTGTGCCTCAACCCAAAGGGCGATCGCTGGACCTGCGGCGCCGCCGCACGCGACGAGCTGATAAAACATGCCGGCAACAAGAGCTGGAGCTGCCACCAGCGCAAGGCCGCGGACCGGCGCGGCCGGATCGTGGCGCGATGCGAGGTCGACGGCGAGGACATCCAGAAATGGATGGTCAGGAGCGGATGGGCGCTGTCCTATATGCGGCTTTCCCACGACTACGATGCCGACGAGAAGGCGGCGCGCGACGCCAAGGCCGGGATGTGGCAGGGCGCGTTCATCGCGCCGTGGGACTGGCGCGTCCGCAACAAGAAGACGGCCATTCTCGGCGCCGCCAAGCCGCCCCCGCACGCGCGCGCGATCCTGCTGGCGTCGGCCTCGGGACCGGTGGCGCCCTCGCCCGACTGCACCATCAAGGGCAATGTCAACCGTTCCGGCGAATGCATCTACCACAAGCCGACCAGCCGCTGGTACGCGCAGATCAAGATGAAGATCTCCAAGGGTACGCGCTGGTTCTGCTCGGTGGAAGACGCCGAAGCCGCCGGCTGCCGCGAGACCCGGCGATAGCCTGACTTCGCAAGCGTGCTAATCTTCGCGATCTCATCGCGGAGCGCGACGGTGGCCGAACTTTACGACGAACTGGAATCGCAGCCGCTGCCGGATCGCTCGCGGCTGGAGCGCGCGCTGCGCTACGCGCTGGCCATCGTGCTCGCCTACACCTTCCTCGCTTATCTCGCGCTGCCGGCGCTGTGGACCCATTACGAGCACCAGAAGGGCCTCGCCAATTTGCCGATGGTGACGCGGACCGCGCAGGGCATTCCCGGCGATCCGATCAATGTCGGCCTGGTCGGCGACAACAAGGACGTGCTCTGCGCCATGCAGGCCGCCGGCTGGTTTCCCGCCGATCCCGTGACGCTGCGCTCCTCGATCGAGATCGCCGGCAGCGTGCTGTTGGACCGGCCCTATCGCGACGCACCGGTGAGCCCGTTGTTCTATCTCGACCGCCGCGAGGATCTCGCGTTCGAGAAGCCGGACGGCAAGAGCGCCGACCACCGCCATCACGTGCGGTTCTGGAAGGTGCTGGACCAGGGCCAGGAACAGCGCCCGGTCTGGCTCGGCGCCGTGACCTATGACCGCAGCGTCGGCGTCAGCCACTATACCGGCGCCATCACCCACCATATCGGCGCCGACATCGACGCCGAGCGCAAGCTGTTGGCCTTCGACCTCGAAGCCGCCGGCATGGTCGAGGCCAAATATCAGGTCACGGGCATCGGTCCCACCATGACCGGGCGCAATGGCGGCGGCGATCCCTATTACACCGATGGCGAGGTCTGGATCCTGCGCCTGGTGGTGGCGTGCCAGAAGCGGACGGAGCCCGCCACCGTGATTCCGAGCCCGTCCGCCACCGAGATCAAGGACCAGATCTGGCACGGCATCGCCGACGCGCTGGGGAAATAGGGTAACGGACGCGTCATTCCGGGGCGATGCGAAGCATCGAACCCGGAATCTCGACTTCAATTTATTATCATCATGCTCTAACTTGAACTCCGCGCCATTCCCCGGCATCCCTCCCGCTAGAGTTCATCGATAAGGAACAACAAAAATGGTCGTTCGCGCCGGCCGGGAATTCCTGGCGATCCCCGGGCCCACCACCATGCCCGACGAGGTGCTGCGGGCGATGCATCGTCCGGCGCTGGACATCTATTCCGAGCAGATGGTCAATCTGACCGACGGCCTGCTGCGCGATCTCTCGAAACTGTTCGCCACCAGGGGCCACTCCTACATCTACATCTCCAACGGCCATGGCGCGTGGGAAGCCGTGCTCTCCAACGTGCTGTCGCGCGGCGACAAGGTCCTGGTGCTGGAGAGCGGCCGGTTCGCGATCGGCTGGGGCCATGCGGCCGCCGCCATGGGCGCCGACGTCGAAATACTGAAAGGCGACTGGCGTCGCGCGATCCGGCCCGCCGAGGTCGAAGCCCGCCTGCGCCAGGACAAGGACCACAAGATCAAGGCGATCCTCGCGGTGCAGGTCGACACCGCCTCGGGCGCCTATAACGACATCGAGGCCATCGGCAAGGCGATCAAGGCCGCCGGTCATCCGGCGCTGTTCATGGTCGATGCGGTGGCCTCATTGGGCTGCATGCCGTTCGAGATGGACGCGTGGGGCATCGACGTCGCGATGTCCGGATCGCAGAAGGGCCTGATGACGCCGCCGGGCCTCGGCTTCGTCGCCGCCAACGATCGCGCCCGCGAGGTGCACAAGACCGCCGGACTGCGGACGCCCTATTGGGACTGGACCGAGCGCGAAGGCGCCGAACACTACCGCAAATATGCCGGCACCGCGCCGGTGCATCTGTTGTTCGCGCTGCGCCAGGCGGTCGACATGCTGTTCGAGGAGAAGCTCGAAAACGTGTTCCTGCGCCATCGCCTTTTGGCCGAGGCGGTGCGCCGCGCGGTCGCGGTCTGGGCCGAGGGCCAGGTGCTCGGGTTCAACATCGCGGAAGCCGGCGAGCGCTCCAACACGGTCACGACCGTGGTCATGAACGGCCATGATCCGGTGGAGCTGCATAAATACTGCAAGGAGAAATGCGGCGTGGTGCTCGGGGTCGGAATCGGCGAGTTGCAGGGCCAGGCATTCCGGATCGCCCATATGGGGCACGTCAACGCGCCGATGATCCTGGGTACGCTCGGCGTCATCGAAGTCGGCCTCAACGCGCTCGATATCCCCCATGGCAAGGGCGGCACCGAGGCCGCGATCGACTGGCTCGGCGAAAGTGTCAGCGCCTGAGGGCACCTCACTTGCCGTTCGCGATCCCTGACCCGATACGATACGATTCCACCTGCGCCTTGAGCCGGTCCAGCGAGGCGGTCGGCGCGGCGCGGTCGACGGCGTAGGTGCCTGCCGCCAGCCATGAAAGCACCTTCAGATCGACATCGGGCGAATGATGGATCACGTCGGCATAATTGCCGAGATCGTGGGTGACGTCCCTGACCGCGCGAAAATCATGCAGGCTGGCGTTCGGCAATCGGGCCAGCCGCCGCGCGACATAGGCGGTGAAATCGTAGACGAGCTTCAGCGTCGCCGGCGAAGCGTCCCGCATCGCGACCCATTGCAGGATCGAATAGGGCGGGAAGTAGATGTCGAATTTGACGTCCGGATTTTTCGCAATCAGGCCGACCGCATAGCGCTCGAAATTTTTCACCATCGCGTCGTAATTGTATCCTTCGGCCAGGTAGGCGCGGCGCGCGGGATCGGTGATGTACCGGAACGCGGCCATCGCCCTTTTCGCATTATAGGCTTCGTGCACATCGGTATCGGGCCGAAAGGTGTTGATGTCGTCGACGCGGGAAATCGGGAATTTGAACATGACCCCGTTGGTGAGCCGCGCGACGACCGGCGCCAGCGGCGGAATCGACCGCGCCGCTATCCACGCCGATTCGCGCGCCATGGCGCCGCTGAACAGGTAACCCGCGACACCCCTGACGTTCCGCCGGTAAAGGTCGGCGGGAAGATAGATATCCTGGTCGATCTCGGCCGCGTCGCGGAAGATCCAGTCGTCCACCTGCCAGATCACACGTTTGGGATGGCGATCGAGCGCTGCGGCCAGCACGAAGCTCTGCTCGGGCGCGCTCGACCCGGTCATCGCCAGCTTCAGCGACTTCACGCCGAGCAGCCGGTCGATATCGCTCTGCCGGAAGTGGATCGCCAGCGACGTGCCCATGAATACGGTGTCGAACTCCTGGCTGCGGATCAGGCCGGCGTCCTGCATGCGGCTATCGGGCGAATACATCGCCGCGAACAGGCGCGCGGGCCTGAAAAGCTGCAGCGGATCGACGACGAAAGTGAGCGCAGCCGCCCCGAGAATGACGAACGCGGTGGCGCCCAGAAACCGCAGCAGGTCCTTGGCCGGGTTGCTCATGAGATCATGATCCAATTGGATCGGGTCATGATCTCAATTCTTTGTTTGAGCATGATCTGCGAGCAAACGCGTTCGCGTTTGTCGAGGGAAAACCGGTTCCCACTTTTCCGGATCATGCTCTAGAACCTGAAATAGATGAATTCGCTGTGCTGCTGGATTCCGAGAATCCCGAAAGCCAGCACCGCCGCGGTGGCATAAAGGAAGAGCGGGCGCCGCCGCCAGTCGCCCAGCGCTTCGCCGACGGCCCGGTTCTTGTGATCGTAACCCATGACGGTCTGCGTATTCGGCGCGAACCAGGCAATCGCGGCATAGACGGCGATGAAGGCAGCGTCGGCCATTTCGCCGCGGCCGAAGGCGATCTGCGTCGGATCGGCCATCTTCGACAGCACGAAAAGCGCGGTCGACAGGCTGTCGGCACGAAAGAACACCCAGGCGACGACGACCGAGAGAAACGTCAGGACGAGAGCGGCAAGGTTGGCCGCGGGCGCAAAGCGCGGCGCAATCGCCGGGCCGTAATTGCTCCAGGCGTGGTTGACGCAAAGATACAGGCCGTGCAGCACGCCCCAGATGACGAAAGTCCAGGCCGCGCCGTGCCAGAGGCCGCCGAGCGCCATCGTGACCATCAGGTTGACGTAGCGCAGCACCGGACCGCGGCGGTTGCCGCCTAGCGGGATGTAGAGATAATCGCGCAGGAACTGCGACAGCGTCATGTGCCAGCGCCGCCAGAAATCGATGATGCTGGCGGCCTTGTAGGGCGAATTGAAATTGAGCGGCAGGAAGATGCCGAACATCAGCGACATGCCGATCGCCATGTCGGAATAGCCGGAGAAATCGAAATAGAGCTGGAAGGTGTAGGCCAGCGCGCCGATCCAGGCCTGATCGAACGACGGCGTCGCGGAGCCGAAGGCGAGCGCGACCAGCGGCTGGATGCCGTCGGCGAGGCAAGTCTTCTTGAACAGGCCGATCGCGAAGATGATGAGGCCGCACAGGATCAGATGCGGATCCGGCCGCTTCGCCTCCGCGCGCTCGAACTGCGGGATCATGTCCTTGTGATGGAGGATCGGCCCCGCGATCAGGTGCGGAAAATAGGTGACGAACAGCGCGTAATGCGGCAGCGCGTAGCGGGCGACGTTGCCGCGGTAGGCGTCCACCAGGAAGGCGATCTGGGTGAATGTGTAGAACGATATGCCGACCGGAAGCACGATGTTGACCGTGAGGCCCGTGGCGAAGATCGCATTGAGATTGGCGGCGAGGAAACCGGCATATTTGAAGGTGCCGAGCACCACCAGATCGCCGGCGACGCCGATCGTGAGGGCGGCAAATCGCGGCGCCGGGCGCAGTCGCCTTGAGATCAGCAGCAGGCCGATGGCGTAGTTGAACGCGATCGACGCCAGCAGCAGCGCCACGAATTGCCAGTTGCTGAAGGAGTAAAAGGCCAGCGACGCCAGCGCCAGCCAGATCACCGGAAGGAGATTGCCGAACCGGCCGAACGCAAAATAGCCGAGCAACGCAACCGGCAGGAACAGGAAGATGAACGGATAGGAATTGAAGAGCATCAGGCCTTGTCTCAGCTTTTCGTCATGGCCGGGCTTGACAGCGCAAGTCGGGTTTACCCGATTTGCGCAAAGATATTGGAAGAACGGAGCCCGGGAACCGAGCTCCCGTGCCATCCACGTCTTTCTTGCTCGCGTCAAGACGTGGATGCCCTGCACAAGGCCGCACAAGGCCGGGCATGACGAGTTTTTGAAGCCTAACCATACAACCCGACCGCCAACAAGCCGTGCACCGCACTGGCGCAAGGGCGGCATATCTGGCAATCCGCTGGCGAGACCCGATATGACATTGGGGCCAGCGGCCGTAGCCCCCGATAGCGACAATAACCGAGTGAACATACCGATGGACCAGAAGAGCCCCTTGCCCGCGCCGACCGCGCCGCGCCGGCCGCATTCATTCACCACCCACGGCATCACGGTGGTGGACGATTATGCGTGGCTGAAGGATGAAAACTGGCAGGAAGTGCTGCGCGACCCCGGCGTGCTCGACCCGGAGATCAGGAAATATCTGGAGGCGGAGAACGCCTATACCGAGAGCCTGCTCGGCCACACCGGCGGCTTGCAGAAGAAGCTGGTTGCGGAAATGCGCGGGCGGATCAAGGAGGACGATTCCAGCGTGCCCGCGCCGGATGGGCCTTTCGCCTATCTGCGCAAGTTCCGCGAGGGTGGCCAGCACGAAATGTTCGGCCGGCTGCCGCGCGACGGCGGCGACGTCCAGATCGTGCTCGACGGCGATGCGCTCGCGGCTACCGAGGAATATTTCAAATTCGGCGGCGCCCGCCATTCGCCCGACCATCGGCTCGAGGCCTGGAGCGCCGACGTCACGGGCTCCGAATATTTTACCATTCGCGTGCGCGACTGGGCCACGAGCACCGACCGGGACGATCTGGTCGAGGAAACCGACGGGGCGGTGGTGTGGAGCACCGATTGCAAGAGCTTCTTCTACGTCAAGCTCGACGACAACCACCGCCCGATGCAGGTCTGGCGTCACCGGCTCGGGACGCCGCAGGCGGACGACACCCTGGTCTATGAGGAGCACGATTCCGGCTGGTTCACCCATCTCCATGAAAGTTCCAGCGGCCGGTTCTGCGTAATCGCCGGCGGCGACCACGAAACATCCGAACAGCGATTGATCGATCTTGCCGCTCCCGACGCCCCGCCGCGCGTGGTCGCGGCGCGCGAGAGCGGCGTGCAATATTCGCTCGCCGACCGCGGCGACGAGCTGTTCATCCTCACCAATGCCGACGGCGCCATCGACTTCAAGGTCGTCACCGCGCCGCTCGCCGCACCCGGGCGCGCCAACTGGCGCGACCTGATTCCGCATCGTGCGGGCGTCTACATTCTCGACGTCGAACTCTATTCCGGCCACATGGTGCGGCTGGAGCGCGCCAATGCCCTGCCATCTATCGTCATCCGCGATCTCGCCTCCGGCGAAGAGCACGCGATCGCCTTCGACGAGGCCGCCTATTCGCTCGACACCATGGGCGGCTATGAATTCGACACCACCAATCTGCGCTTCTCCTATTCGTCGATGACGACGCCGTCGGAAATCTACGACTACGACATGGCGAAGCGAACTCGGACCCTGCGCAAGCGCCAGGAAATTCCCTCAGGTCATAACCCTGCCGATTACGTCACCACCCGCATCATGGCGAAATCGCATGACGGCGCCGAGGTGCCGGTCTCGATCCTGCACGCTAAGGACTTTGCGCGCGACGGCAATGCGCCGCTCCTGCTCTACGGCTACGGCTCCTACGGCATGGCGATGCCGGCGTCGTTCTCCGCCAACCGGCTGTCGCTGGTCGACCGCGGCTTCGTCTATGCAATCGCCCATATCAGGGGCGGCACCGACAAGGGCTGGGGCTGGTATCTCGACGGCAAGCGCGAGAAGAAGACCAACAGTTTTGACGATTTTGCCGCCAGCGCCCGCGCGCTGATCTCGGCCAGATATACCGGCGCAAAACGCATCGTCGCCCATGGCGGCAGCGCCGGCGGCATGCTGATGGGCGCGGTCGCCAACCGCGCCGGCGAGTTGTTCGCCGGCATCGTCGCCGAAGTGCCGTTCGTCGACGTGCTCAACACCATGCTCGACGACACGCTGCCGCTCACCCCGCCGGAATGGCCGGAATGGGGCAATCCGATCGAGCGCGAAGCCGATTTCAAGACCATCTTGTCGTACAGTCCTTACGACAATGTCGCGGCAAAGGACTATCCGGCGATCCTCGCAATGGGCGGCCTGACCGATCCGCGCGTCACCTATTGGGAGCCGGCGAAATGGATAGCGCGGTTGCGCGCCACCATGAAAGGCGGCGGCCCGGTGCTGTTGCGCGTCAATATGGGCGCCGGCCATGGCGGCGCGTCGGGCCGTTTCAACCGGCTCGACGAAGTGGCGATTGCGTACGCGTTTGCGCTGTGGGCGGTGGGACTGGCGGAGAAGAGCGAGGCGTGAGCGGGGCGCTCGCGCGGCTTGCGCCTCCCTGTTCCCTCGCCCCGCTCTTCGCGGGGAGAGGTTGAGAACGTCACCTTCCCGTCTTCTTCCGCCACGCCGCGAAATCGGTCAGCGTCTGCTCGTCGGTCGCGGGGTAGAGCCCGAAGATCCCGCGGCCTTTCTGCACTTCCTCGGTGACAAAATCCTCGAACGCGGTCATCTCGAGCGCCTCGCTGGCGATTTCGTCGGCGAGGTGCGCGGGGATGACGATGACGCCGTCGGCATCGCCGAGGATGACGTCGCCGGGAAACACCGGGGCGTCGCCGCAGCCGATCGGCACGTTGATCTCGATCGCCTGATGCAGCGTGAGATTGGTCGGCGCGCTCGGCCGGTGGTGGTAGGCGGGAAAGCCGAGTTCTGCGATCTCGGCCGAATCGCGAAAGCCGCCGTCGGTGACGACGCCCGCAACGCCGCGCTGCATCAGCCGCGTCACCAGGATCGCACCGGCCGAGGCGGCGCGGGCATCCTTGCGGCTGTCCATCACCAGCACCGCGCCGGGCGGACAGTCCTCGATCGCCTTGCGCTGCGGGTGGGAACGGTCGCGAAACACTTCCAGCTTGTTGAGATCCTCCCGCGCCGGCATGTAGCGCAAGGTAAAGGCCTCGCCGACCAGCGTCGGCTGATCCGGACCTAACGGGTGGACGTCCTGGATCATCTGGATGCGAAAGCCGCGCTTGAACAGCGCGGTCGCGACGGTGGCGGTGGAGACGGTTTTGAGCTTGTTGCGGGTGGCGTCGGTTAGTTTTGTCATGGTGCTCGCTCTTGATTTCTCGTCATTCCGGGATGCGCCACTTGGCGCAGGCCCGGAATCCATACTCCCGAATTGTGGTTATGGATTCCGGGCTCGCGCTTCGTGCGCCCCGGAATGACGGTTCTAGTAAATCGACGGCTCGCCGACCGGCGCGCCGAAGCCGGTTTCAAGGAAGTCGAAATCGCAGCCCTCATTGGCCTGCCTGATGTGCCTGGTGAACATCCAGCCATAGCCGCGCTCGAATCGGGACTCGGGCTGCTTCCATTCGGCGCGACGCTTTGCCAGTTCGGCTTCCGGCACGTCGAGATCGATGCTGCGGGCGGCGACGTCGAGCGTGATGCGGTCGCCGTTCCTCACCAGCGCCAGCGGCCCGCCGATATAGGATTCCGGCGACACATGCAGGATGCAGGCGCCGTAGCTGGTGCCGCTCATGCGCGCATCCGACAGCCGCACCATGTCGCGCACGCCCTGCTTCACCAGTTTGGTCGGGATCGGCAGCATGCCCCATTCCGGCATGCCCGGGCCGCCCTGCGGTCCCGCATTGCGCAGGATCAGCACGTGATCGGCGGTGACGTCGAGATCGGGATCGTCGATCGCCTTCTTCATCGCGGGATAATCGTCGAACACCAAAGCGGGGCCGGCGTGCCTGAGGAAGCGCGGCTCGCAGGCGCTGGGCTTTATCACGCAGCCGTCGGGGGCGAGGTTGCCCTTCAGCACGGCGAGCGCGCCTTCGGCATAGATCGGATTGTCGACGGTGCGGATCACGTCGTCATGGTAGACTTCGGCGCCCGCAATATTCTCGCCGAGCGTCCGGCCGGTCACCGTCATGGCATCCAGATGCAAACGGTCCTTGATCCGGCTCATCAGGCCCGGCAAGCCGCCGGCATAGAAAAAATCTTCCATCAGATATTTGTCGCCGCTGGGACGCACATTGGCGATCACCGGCACCTTGCGGCTGGCGGTTTCGAAATCGTCGAGCCCGATGTCCTGGCCGGCGCGGCGCGCCTGCGCGATCAGGTGAATGATCGCGTTGGTCGAGCAGCCCATCGCCATCGCCACAATGATGGCGTTCTCGAAGGCCTTGCGGGTCTGGACCTGTTTTGGCGTCAGATCTTCCCAGACCATCTCGACGATGCGCCGGCCGCATTCGGACGCCATGCGGATGTGGCCGGCGTCCGCGGCCGGGATCGAGGAGGCGCCCGGCAGCGTCATGCCGATCGCCTCGGCGATCGCGGTCATGGTGGAAGCGGTGCCCATGGTCATGCAGGTGCCGTAGCTGCGCGCGATGCCGGCCTCGACATCGACCCAATCCTTGTCGGAGATCTTTCCCGCGCGCCGCTCGTCCCAGTATTTCCAGGCGTCCGACCCCGAGCCCAGCGTCTTGCCCTTCCAGTTACCGCGCAGCATCGGCCCTGCGGGAAGATAAATGGCGGGCAAGTTCATGCTGGTGGCGCCCAGCAGCAGGCCCGGCGTGGTCTTGTCGCAGCCGCCCATCAGCACCACGCCGTCGACGGGATGGCCGCGCAACAGCTCCTCGGCGTCCATGGCCAGCATGTTGCGGTACAGCATGGTGGTCGGCTTCAGAAAGGATTCCGACAGCGACAGCGCCGGCAATTCCATCGGAAAGCCGCCGGCCATCAGCACGCCGCGCTTGACGTCGTCGACGCGGCTTTTGAAATGCATGTGGCAGGGTTGGGCGTCCGACCAGGTATTGAGGATGGCGATGACCGGACGGTCCTTCCACTCCTCCGGCGCGTACCCCATCTGCATGGCCCGCGAGCGATGGCCGAAGGCGCGGAGGTCGTCGGGCGCAAACCAGCGCGCGCTGCGCAGCGTTTCCCCGGGTTTTTTCTTGTTTGGCATCATGACACCTGTTCGTGACCGGTCAGGTCATCTCACAGGCGGTCGGTGCCGGGCAAGCCCAGTATTTGATTCACCTTTCACGCGAGGAGACCACCGCGCGTCCGGAATCGACAGGCTGCGCTGTACCCGTTTCCGTGCATATGACACAACGAACATCCCGTGATTGTGCTTGTCAGTTTTCGAAAGCGTGGCATCATTTCGCATTATCGGTTGCGACTCTCAGGATCTTCCCCACAACGCTCAACCCGCACGAGCACGCGATCTCTGCGCAGGCCGGGCAATCGGTCGGTTGCATGGCCTCTCACGCCGCCGCGCAAGTACGGCTGCTGTTAAACCGTGAAAAGTGATTTGGAACAGCTCAAGCGCAGCAGGTTGCATTGACTTGGCCGCCGGTCGCGCGACGCGCACAGCAAGGATCGAATAAAATGCCACGGTATTTTTTTGACCTCGATAATGGGAGTACGAACTACGTCGACACAATCGGCACTGAACTGGACGAACCAAACGAGGTCCGGAGCGAAGCGGTCGGATTTCTGGCCGAGGTATTCAAGGACGCGGCATATCGCGACAGCGGCCCCGTTCATCTGGTGATCGTGCGCGATGAGGCGGGCCGGGTCATCTTCACGACGGCCCTTACGCTTCAATCCGATTGGCGGGACACCGACGACCAGTCGCGGCCAGGTGCGGAGGAGCGCGGCGAACATGATCCGCGAGGCGGCTGCGTGGTCGAAGCGAAGACGCCAGCAAGTCCATTGCCGCGGCGCCGAACCGGACGCACAGTTGCAAGGTGTGGCCAGCTTTCATCCCCGCCTGATCCTGAATGAATCATGGAACCCGGGCAACTTCGGCAACGGTATGAGATCACCGCAGCGCCGCGGAGCCTGCCGGCCATTGCCTTGCGCCGACCCGAATCATTGGCGGCAAGGCAGCGTCCGGCATCGTCTGCCCTGTACCGGGCATAGCGGGCTCCGGATACATCGTTTTTTCAACAACATCGCGCCCGGGTTGCCGAAGAAAGGCTTGCGCCTTGGAGCCAACAGATTCACAACCCAACATTGACTCAATTCGTGCTTCGCGAAAGGTCGGCTGTGGCAAGAATCCTGATCGTCGACGACGACATCGCCGTCCAGGCGACCATCCGGCTCCTGCTGGAGCGGGCCGGCCACAGCGCTGTCGTCGCCGGCGACGGCCGCAAGGGGCTGGCGATATTCGAAGCCGGGAATTTCGACCTGCTTTTTCTCGACATTTTCATGCCGGGAATGGACGGGCTGGAAACGATGCGGCTCGTTCATCAGCAGCAGCCGCTGATCCCGATCATTGTGATCTCCGGCCGCCCGATCGTATCAGATCCAGCCGCGGGTCCGGACTTTCTGACGATGGCGACCAAGCTCGGCGCCGTCTCCAGCTTGCAAAAACCCTTTAAGCCGGCCGCTTTGCTCGCGGCCGTCGCCGATTGTCTTGACGCAGCCAAGCGCTCATCGCCATCATTCGTTCCAGCCGGCAGCACTGCGCCCGGCCCATGATGTCAAGAAAGCGTCGTCCGTTCGGCCCGGCTGCGTGCCAAACCCGCAAGGAGACGGCGCGAAAGCAAAGATGACGCTTGCGACCCGCCTAGCCATCGCGATGGTCTTACTGGTTGCGATCGCGGTATCCGCGGTCGGATGGCTGAGCTATCGCAGCCTCGAGCAGGCACTTCTGCCGCGGGTCCTCGATCGCGTCGAGACCCATGCGCGGCTCGTCGCCGCCGACCTGCAATCTCACGTGCTCGGTGCCCGCTCGGATGTCGCGACGTTTCGGTTCCATGCGGCCGCAAACGGTATGGTCCTCGCTCATTTCAATGGCGGGATCGACCCGGTCGATCACGTCTCCGAAGCGGCCTGGCGCGAGCGTTTGCAGACGCGATTGGCCGCCGATCTCGTCGCCAAGCCCGCCTATTCACAATTCCGCTTCATCGGCATCGATGACGGCCAGCGCGAGGTCATCCGTGTCGACCGGTCGGGTCCGAACGGCGCGGTTCGCGTCGTTCCCAAGGCGGAGCTGCAGCAGGAGGGGGACCAGCCGTACTTCCGGGACACCATCAAGCTGCGGGCGAACGAAATATACGTTTCGCCAATCGAGCTGAACGAGGAGTCCGGCGTCGTCGAGACGCCGCATGTTCCGACGTTACGGGTGGCGGCGCCGGTTTTCGCGCCCGACGGCAAACCGTTCGGAATTGTCGTCATCAACGTCGACATGCGGCCGGCCTTCGACCGCATCCGGTCATCGGCGAGCCAGGGAGAACAGATATACGCCGTCGACGCACGCGGAGACTACCTCATCAATCCGGACCCCAGCCGCGAGTTCGGCTCGCAATTGCGCGTGAGTGCCAACTGGCTGACGGACTTTCCCGACCTTGCGGCGTCGATCGGATCGGCGGAAAGCGTCGCGCATATCGTGCCGGACCAGGCGGGACGGCCGGGTGGACTAACGCTTGCTCCGGCCCTTCTGGCCGGCAAGCAATGGGTCGGGATCATCGAAACCGTTCCGAACTCGGTGTTCGTGACGCTGGCGGGGTCGATTCAGGACACCACCATGCTGGTCGGATTGATCGCGGTGTTGTGCGCGGCCGCGTTGGCCGTGTTCGTTGCCAGTTCGCTGACCCGGCCGATCAGCCAGTTGACGGCGGCCGTCGAGGGCGTCGGCGGCAGCGATCCGCCTCCCATCCCCGTCGATGCGCGCGGCGAGACCGGCGTGCTGGCGCGGGCGTTTGCGCGGGTGCTGGACGAGGCCAACGCCAAGACCGAGGCGCTGCAACGCGAGGTCCAGGAACATCGCCGCACCGAGGCCGCGCGCGACCATTACGCGGCGCGCGAGCGCCTCTTCAGCGCCGCCGTCGAATCCTCCAGCGACGCCATCATCACCAAATCCCTCGACGGCACGATCACCGGCTGGAATCCGGCCGCGGAACGGCTGTTTGGATATGCCGCGGTGGAAGCGGTCGGCAAGAACATCGATTTCATCGTGCCGCCCGACCGCACCGCGGAGGTGCATGACATCCTGCGCCGGGTCACCTGGGGCGAAACGATCGAGCAATACGAGACCGAGCGCGTGCGCAAGAACGGCAGCTCGGTGGAGGTCTCGCTCAGCATATCGCCGATCAAGACGCCGGCGGGCGCGATCATCGGTGCATCGAAGTCCGCCCGCGACATCACCGAAAACAGGCGGACCCAGCATGCCCTCCGTCAGCAGATCGAGGAGCGCCGCCGCATCTTTGATACTTCCCAGGATCTGATCCTGGTGATCGATCCCAGGGGAGTGCTGGTTCAAGTGAGCCCCAGTGCCGAAACCATTCTGGGATATGCGCCGGACGAAATGATCGGCCGCAACGCGAGCGAATTCCTCCACCCCGGCGATCTCGAAATCAGCCGCAGGGAGATGCAACTGGCACGCCGCGGACAACGCGCGCAGAATACCGATTCTCGCTACCTTCATAAGGACGGACGGATCGTGACGCTGTCGTGGATGGGCACGTGGTCGGAGCCGGTCAGGCGGTATTTCTTCGTCGGCCGCGACATGACCGAAAGCCGGCTGGCGCAGGAAACGTTGCGCGAGAGCGAACAAATGGCGCGGGGCATCATCGACACCGCGCTCGATGCTTTCGTCCAGACCGACGAGAGCGCCAGCATCCTGAACTGGAATTCGGCGGCGGAACGGATTTTCGGATGGCCGCGCAAGGACGCTCTTGGGAAAAGCCTGATCGATCTGGTCGTCGTGGAAGCGGACCGCGACAGGCTCAAGGCAGGCCTGGAGCACTTTCGCAACTCCGGGCAGGACTGGCTTTTCGGAGACCGCCGTGAAATCAGGGCCATGCGGCGCGACGGCAAGGAATTCACCGCCGAGGTGAGCGTCACCGCGCTACGCCGGCGCGAGGGCATCGTGTTCAACGGATTCTACCGCGATCTCACCGACAAGATCGCGGTGGAGGACCGGATCCGGCAATCGGAAAAGATGGAAGCCCTCGGCCAGCTCACCGGCGGCATCGCGCATGATTTCAACAATATCCTGACGGTCATCACCGGCACCATCGAAATCCTGGCCGACGCGGTCGAAAAGGAGCCGCAACTCGCGGCCATCACCAGGATGATCGACGACGCCGCCGCACGCGGCGCCGACCTCACCCAGCATCTCCTCGCGTTCGCCCGCAAGCAGCCGCTGCAGCCGCGCGAAGTCGACATCAATAAGCTGATGATCGACACCGCCAAGCTGCTGCGGCCCACGCTGGGCGAGCACATCGAGATCGAATCGGTATTCGAAGACGAAGCCTGCGTGGCCACCGTCGACCCCAACCAGCTGGCCACCGCGATCCTCAATCTGTCGCTCAATGCCCGCGACGCCATGCCCGACGGCGGCAAGCTCATCCTCGAAACCGGCTCGGCGTTCCTCGACAATACTTATGCCGGCATCAACGACGTCCGGCCCGGCCGCTACGTCTTGATTGCGGTGAGCGACACCGGAACCGGCATTCCCGCCGCCATCCTCGACAAGGTTTTCAACCCGTTCTTTACCTCGAAGGGACCCGGCAAGGGCACCGGCCTCGGCTTGAGCATGGTCTACGGCTTCGTCAAGCAATCCGCAGGTCACATCAAGATCTACAGCGAGGAGGGTCACGGGACGACGATCAAGATGTACCTGCCGCCGGGCACCGGGGCTGTGGTCGCCTCCGAATCCTCCGACGCGCCCGCGGTTGAGGGCGGACATGAAACGATCCTCGTCGTCGAGGACGACAAGCTGGTGAGGGATTACGTGCTGACGCAGCTGCATTCGCTGGGCTACGTGACGCTGGATGCGGCAAATGCGGCGGAAGCGCTGGCCGTTGTCGAGGCCGGCAACGAATTCGATCTGCTGTTCACCGACGTCATCATGCCCGGCGCGATGAACGGCCGCCAGCTCGCCAACGAGCTGCAAAGGCGCAGACCCGGGCTGAAGGTGCTGTTCACCTCGGGCTACACCGAAAATGCGATCATTCATCACGGCCGGCTCGACACCGGCGTCCTGCTGCTCGCCAAACCGTATCGCCAATCGGATCTGGCGGTCATGATCCGCAAGGCGCTCGCCGATTGAGGCCACGCGATCCGAGCACCGTGATCCGGAAAAATGGAAACCGCGCGCGCGGCCTCAGGAAGCGCGCGGGGTAGTCATCACGATCCGGATCAGGTCGGCTGCATTCCTCGCGCCGAGCTTTTTCATGATGTTGGCGCGATGATCTTCGATCGTGCGCGGGCTGATTCCAAGCTGGCGCCCGGCTTCCTTGTTGGACGCGCCCGATGTGAACTGCTCCAGGACCTCGCGTTCGCGGCGCGTCAGCGGCTCGCGTCCCGGAAAATGCAGCGATGCTATTCTCGACGCGGAACTGTCGGCCTGCCGGCGCGCATAGGCCCCGATCGCCTCGTCCAGCCGGCCGACGATTTCGCTGCCGCGAAACGGCTTTTCGATGAAATCCAGCGCACCGTTTCTGATGGAGCTGACCGCCATCGCGATATCGCCCTGGCCGGAGATCATGAAGATCGGCGCAGGATAATCCTCGCCGTGAAGTTCCTTCAGGATATCGAGGCCGGACTTACCGGGAATGTGCACATCGAGCAGGATGCAGGAAGGGGTCCGGCTTCGTGCGACCGAGAGCAGCGCGGCGCCGTCTGCAAAGCAGATCACCTGATAGCCGCCTGCCGACAAGACCAGGGAAAGGGTTTCGCGAATGGCAGGATCGTCATCGACCACAAATATTTCGCCACGGGGGGGTGATTGCTCGGCCATGTGCCATCGTCCAGAGACAGTGAAAATGAAGCGCACTCAACGCCGCTGGGCTTACGCTCGAAACGGATTCGCACCCACCCGTATTTGTACGGGACGGCGACTTAACGCACAAGTAGCAGTGGGGGCATAAAAGACGCGATAAAGGAGAGCTCTCATGCAGAAGGCAGCAGGCGGCGGAACCTCGGTCCCATCGGAAGATCGAAATGATCTCCATCACACGATCGTTTCCGACCTCGTGTCCCTGATCGAGAGCGTCCAGGCCGGCCTGGAACTGGTCGAATCGGCCATCGCCGGGGAAGCCCCGCTCGGCGATCAGGAAGTTGGCACCAACGTCTTCATTCTGGATGACGTCACGCCCCGTTATGTGAGGGCGCGCGCGGCATTGAACAGCTGCGAAACGAATCTCGGCGCTGCCCTTCGCTTTCTGCTGGATACCAGGACACCGCAGCCTGGAACCGGGGAGGCCGGACGAGCCCGCCGGCCGGCTCGTTCGATCGGTCGCGCCTGAGGCGCGTCGCAAGGCCTGCTGCTGGCGAGGCTGGAATGTTGCCGCAGTTGCGGCAGCCGTCGCAGCATTGGATCGTCAGGAGCGGTGCTGTTCCGCCATGCCGTCGACGATGACGCCGTCCCCGATGTGCATCACCGGCAGGCCGCCTCCAGGCACGATGCGCTCACGTGCCCATCATGGAATCCTGGGGTGAAGCCGCGCCCGGCCGCTTCTTCTTGTTCTTGCCTTTCAGAAACTGGACGTCGATCTCGGTGCCGTTGACGCGAATCAGCTCGCACCGGCGATAGGCGAGACCCGTCGACGACAGCAGCAGGAAGAACTCCTTGAGATTGAGGCCCTGAATGGAGCCATCGACGGTGAGTATGGCGTCATTGTCCGAGATGGCGTTGAGCAGGCAATCGCGGCGCCAGGTGCCGTCGATGCCCATGATGCAGACGCCATATCCGCGGCTGAACGTCACCCGTTCCGGTCCTTTGGCGTCCTCTGCCATTTGTCAATGCCCCGCCACCGCCGCAACCTTCGGCAAGACCCCGCCAACCGCCGGGGTCTTCGCGGGCGTCATGCGCACGCCGCTCGGCCGATACAGACCGCGCCGGTCCGGAAAGGGCTTGAAGACGTCGGTCAGCCCGACCACGGTCTCGGCGGCGCCGAGTACGAGAAATCCGTCCGGCTCCATCACCTTGACGAGGCGATTGAAGATGTTGATCTTGGTGTCCTGATCGAAATAGATCAGAACGTTGCGGCAGAAGATCACGTCGAAGACGCCGAGCTGGGAAAAATCGTGCAGCAAATTGAGCTGGCGGTGCTGCACCATGGCGCGGATATCGGCGTTGATCTGCCAGAGCTCTCCGGTCTGCTTGAAGTACTTGACCAGCAGCTGGATCGGCAGGCCGCGCTGGACCTCGAACTGGCTGTAGATGCCCGCCCTGGACTTCTCGAGCACTTCCTGCGAGAGGTCGGTGGCGAGAATTTCAACCCGCCAGCCGCTCAGCGCTCCGCTCATTTCCTTCAGGCACATCGCCAGTGAATAGGGCTCCTGGCCCGTCGAGCCGGCGGCGCACCAGATCCGGATACTCTTGCGGCCGGCGCGTGCCTTCAGGATTTCGGGCATGATCGAATCGCGGAAGTGATCGAACGGAACCTTGTCGCGGAAAAAGAAGGTCTCGTTGGTGGTCATGGCCTCGACCACCTGGGTGACGAGCGAAGCCGCCCCGCCCTTCATTTTTTGCACGAGTTCGCTGATGCCGGCCAGGCTGGCTTTCCGCGCCAGCGGCAGCAACCGGCTCTCGATCAGATATTGTTTGTCGGCAGACAGATCGAGACCGGAATGGTCTCTCAAAAGCTTGCGCAGGTATTCGTAGTCGGGCGGGGTCACGGGCGGCCTCTCGAAACGAATTGCAGTGATTTCGGATGGACATCGCCTGGCGACTTCACCGTGACGCGAATGTCAATTTGCGGAATTGCGCGCGCCGGTGACGGCCGAGACATCCGGCGGCGCGGATAACCGCCCCTCCGGCTGAGCCCCTGACGAGGGGTTTCCCCCGCGATTGGTTCGATGGTCATGACTCGACGCAACCTGGTACGACTTGCGAGACGCGGACCCGGCCTAGACCGGCAGCGTAACCTGGACCAATCCGACTTCCTGGAACTTCGCGGCGACGATGTCCTTGTCGAACGGCTTCATGATGTATTCGTTGGCGCCGGCATCGAGCGCACGCGCGATGTGGTCGATGCCGTTTTCGGTGGTGCAGAACACCACCTTGGGCTGGTCGCCGCCGGGCATGCGGCGCAGATTGCCGAGGAACTCGTAGCCGTCCATGACCGGCATGTTCCAGTCGAGCAGGACGGCATCGGGCATGGCGCGCTTGCAGGCTTCCAGCGCCTGCTCGCCGTCCTCGGCCTCGATGATCTGGAAATCCATCTCTTCCAGGATGCGCCTTGCGATTTTCCGGATGACGGCCGAGTCATCTACGACAAGACATGTTCTCATTTCAGCCTCTGCTTCTTCCAATCCCCCAAGGGGACGTTTCCATTGCCGCCGGTTATTGCGTGCCCGCCGATGGTGTTATGCCGCCATCAGGTCAGGCACGATTTCGAGGACGCGATCGACATCGAGGACGACCATGAGCTGACCGTCGAGGCGATGCACGCCGCCGGCGAGCTTGGCCATGCGCGGATCGAGGTTGACGGGATTTTCCTCTCTGCCGTCGTCGGGAAGCTTCAGGACCTCGCCGATCTGATCGATCAAGAGGCCGTAGGATTCGCCGCGCAGGTCGACGCCGACCGCCATCGGCGGCTTGCCGTCCTCGTTCCTGGGCAGGCCGAGCCGGGCGCGCATGTCCACCACCGTGACGATGCGGCCGCGCAGATTGAGCACGCCGGCGATCTCGCCCGGCGACAGCGGCACCCGCGTCAGCCGTTCCGGCATGAACACGTCCTGGACCCGGGAGATCGGCAGCCCGAACAGCTGGCCGCCGATCATCGCGGTGACGTATTCGGCGACGGCGCCTTCGGTATTTTCGGTCTTGCTGGTCATGCTGGTCATGCTCGGATCCTCATGCCGCCCGGTTGAGTTCGGCGGTCTGTTCCTTCAGCGCCGCGATCAGGCCGGGACGGTCGAACTTGGCGACGTAATCGTGGAAGCCGGCCTGGCGGCCGCGCTCGATCGCCGCCGGCGACACCATCGAGGACAAGGCGATGATCGGCATCGAACTCAGATGCGCATCGGCCCGGATAACTTCCGCGAACTCGAACCCGTTCATGTCGGGCATTTCGATGTCGGTCAGCACCACGTCGAAGGTCTGGCCCGAGCGCAGCGCCGTCAGGCCCTCCTGCGCGTTCGGCGCCACCCGCACCTTGTAGCCCGCGGCCTTCAGCACCGGCGCCAGCATGTTGCGGAAGAACGCGCTATCGTCGACCAGCAGCACCGACTGCGCCGATGCCGACGGCGCCATCTCCTTGCGCGTGAACCAGTCGGGGAACGCCATCGGCAGGAAGTGGCCGACGTCGATCACTTCGGTGGCCTGGCCCTTGATCACGGCGGAGCCGAGAATGCCCTCGCCCGCGCCGCCGACCTCGATGTTCAGCCTCTCCTCGACGATGTCGATGATCTCGTCGACCACCAGCCCCATCGAGCGGCGGTCGTCGGCGAACACCAGGATCGGCTGCGAGCCGGAGCTCTGGACGTTGACGCCGGCCATCTGCACCAGCGGCATCAGCTGGTCGCGGTACTGCACCATGTAGCGGCCGTTGGAGAGCTCGATCTTGTCGACGGCGAGCTCTTCCAGCCGGGTGACGAGGCCGAGCGGCACCGCCTTGGGCTGGCTGGAGCCGGCGCGGAACACCAATAGCGAGGTCAGCTGGTCGGCGGCGCTGGCGCGGGAAGCGGCGTTCTCGTCGGAGATCTCGTGGGCGGCCGCGCCGGAGGCGCCGAGCGCCTTGGCAATGCCGTTGGGGTCGATGATCATGATCACGGCGCCATCGCCCAGGATGGTGTTGCCGGAGAACATGTCGATGTGGCGCAGCTTGGTGGACATCGGCTTGACCACGATTTCCTCGGTGTGGAACACGCCGTCGACCACGATGCCGAAGGTCTGGCTGCCGACCTGGGTCACCACGATGAAGCCGTTCTCCGGATCGGAGGAGGAGCCGTCGTCGATCCTGAGCAGTTTCTTCAGGTGCATCAGCGGCAGCAGCTTGTTGCGCAGCCGCAATACCGCGGTGTCCTTGATGCGCTCGATGCGGTGCTCGGAATTGGCTCGCGCCCGGACCAGTTCGACCACCGCGAGCTGCGGAATGGCAAAACGGTCGCCGCCGGCTTCCACGATCAGCGCCGAGACGATGGCCAAGGTCAGCGGGATCTTGATGGTGACGGAAGAGCCCTCGCCGGCCACCGACTTGATGTCGATGGTGCCGCCGATCTGGTCGATATTGGTGCGCACCACGTCCATGCCGACGCCGCGGCCGGATACCGAGGTGACGGTGGCGGCGGTCGAGAAGCCGGGCGCGAAGATGAACTTGTGGATCTGCGCCTCGGTCATCTTCTCCAGTTCGGCCTCGCTGACCAGACCGCTCGCGACCGCCTTGGCCTTGATCTTCTCGGTGTTGAGGCCTCGGCCGTTGTCGGCGATGCAGATGATGATGTGGCCGCCTTCATGATAGGCGGACAATCTGATGGTGCCCTGCTCGGGCTTGCCGCACGCGGCGCGCTCGGCCGGGGTCTCCAGGCCGTGGTCGGCGGAGTTGCGCACCATATGGGTGAGCGGGTCCTTGATCAGGTCGAGCACCTGGCGGTCGAGCTCGGTGTCGGCGCCGTGCATCTCCAGTTCGATCTGCTTGCCGAGTTCGCCCGAGAGGTCGCGCACGATCCGCGGCAGCTTCTGCCAGGCATTGCCGATCGGCTGCATCCGCGTCTTCATGACGCCTTCCTGCAGCTCGGCGGTGACGTTGGAGAGCCGCTGCAGCGGCACCTTGAACTCGGTGTCCTCGTTGCGCCTCGAGATCTCCAGCAGCTGATTGCGGGTCAGAACCAGTTCCGACACCATGGTCATCAGGTGTTCCAGCGTATCCACGTTGACGCGGATCGACTGGTTGGCGACCTTGTCGGCCTCGTGCACTTCGTCGGCGGCGATGACCGGCTTGCCGGCCGCGGGTCTTGCGGCCGTGGCCGGCTTTGCCTCTTTCGCTGCCGGCTTTGCTTGCTTTGCCGGCGCGGCCTGCGGCGCGGGCGCGGCGACCGCCGCGGCTGGCGCGGCCGGCGCCGTGGGCGGCGATGCAATCTCGATCGCGGTTTCGCGGAACGCGCGTTCCAGTTCGTCCAGCGACACTTCGCCGGGACGCAACGGCCGCTCCAGCGTCTGCGGTATCAAGGAGCCCTCCGCAACCGCCGGCTCGGCAGCAGCCGCCGGCGCCGATTCGGCCGGCGAAGCCGACGCCGCTGTCATCGCTTCCATGCCACGCTCCACCATCGCCTGTAGTTCGTCGATCAGATCCTGATCGGAGCCGTCGGGCTCCGCCTCGGTCGCCTCGAGCTGACCCAGGATGTCCTTGATGCGGTCGATCGTGGTCAGGATCAGCGTGACCGCCTGTCCCGTCACCGGCATTCCGTCGCGGAATTTGCCCATCAGGGTCTCGGCGGCATGCGCCAGCGCTTCCAGCCGCGGCAGCCCGAGGAAGCCGCAGGTGCCCTTGATGGTGTGAACCAGGCGAAAGATGTTATCGAGTATCTTGGCGTTGTTCGGTTCCTGCTCGAACCGAACCAGCTGATTGTCGACGGTATCCAGGCTCTCGCTGGTCTCTGTCAGGAACTCCCGCAAAAGATCGTCCATCAGAATACGCCTTCCAAGCATTAGGGTTGCGGTCGACCGTCAACCATTCTTCGCGCCGGACATCCGCTGCGCGCCGACCTCGAACTTGCCGAATGCTCTGGCCGGAAAGCGGCTGTGCCATCGAGACAACTTGCAAGAACGACGTCGGGGATCATACCTGAGGCGGATCAACGGATATCCTTCCCTGCAACCGATATCCCTTCCGGTTCCTCAATCACGTTAATTTCGATGTCCGTGCTAATACGGACCAAAGCAGCGGTAGCCGCCGCGCCTGAACGCTGCGCGACATCCGCCGGCGCCGGCTGGCGCGAGCGCCTCGCCGGTCCTGCCGGATTGCCCTGAACGATTTGGAAAGGCCGCGCAGGGAAGCTGCAGGGAATATAAGTGGCGATCTTAAGCGGATGGTAACGGGCTGTGATGCCGCCGGCCCATTCTCGAAGCGGGCCTGACCGCGGGAAACTTCGGCCGCGGTTGAAACCATTCGCCGCGCCGCCATGCCGCCGCAGGATCCAGGGAATGCCTGGTGCGAAAGCGGCGGGGTTTCCCCCGCCGCCTGGATTGTTCGTCTCGTAGCCTGGTTCAGCGGAGCAGCTGCAGCACCGCCTGCTGCGACTGGTTGGCCAGCGACAGCGCGGACACCGCGATCGACTGGCGGGTTGCCAGCGCCTGGCTGTTGGCCGCTTCCTCGTTGGTGTCGGCCAGCGTCAGGTTGGACGAGCCGGTCTGCAGCACGTTGATCAGGTTCTTGGAGAAGTCCTGACGGATCTGCACGATCGAGAGGTTCGAACCCAGGGCTGACGCTTCCGACCGCAGCGTGGTGCCGGCCGCGGCAAGGTTCGCGACGACCCTGTTGGTGGCGGAGTTGTCGATGAAGTCGGTGCCGCTGGTGAGGTTCGAAAGACCGAGACCCGCCGAATCGAAGTTGACGCCGGTGATGCTCAGGGTCGACCTGCCGGTTTCGTTGAAGGTCAGCTTCAGCGTATCGCCACCGAGCAGGTTGACGCCGTTGAACGACGCGTCCTGGGCCGTGGTGGTGATCTGGGCCAGGATGTCGTTGTACTGGGTGACCAGATTGCCGCGCACGGCCTGCGCCGAGAGGTCGGCGACGGGTGCCGCCGCGGTCGACCACGTCAGCGCCGTGGTGACGGTTCCGCCGATCGCACCACCGGACGCCACCGAACCGAGGGTCGAGGAAGCGAAGTCGTTGTTCGTCGTGATCGTCAGCTTGCCGGCGGCATCGACCACAGCCTGCAGGTTGTTGGCCTGCAGCGCGGCATTCAACTGATCGAGCGTCTTGACCGTGCCGCCGGTGCCGTCGCCGAAGGTGACACTGACCGGAGCGCCGCCGTTGAAGGAGGTGAAGGTCAAGGTCTTGCCGTTGATGCTGCCGGCACCGGCGGTTCGAGCCGCCGTGAAGCTGGTCGAGCTGCCGGTGGCGCCGGTCAGGCCGAGCACCGAGAGGGCGTTGCCCGTGGCGGTGATCGACAGGTCGCTGTTCGTGCCGGTGCTGAGCTGAAGCACGCCGCTCGAATTGACCGAGGACAGGGTGGCTCCGCCGGCGGCTGCGAACGTTGCGCCGCCCGCGGCCAGCGTCGCGGTCTGCACGCCGGTGGCCAGATCGATGGCGTTGAGGACGTCGCTGACTTTCGCCTTCTGCAGATAGACCGTGGAGTTGCCGTTGCCGTCGGTCTCGACGTTGCCGCTGACGCCGGTATGGCTTAGCGGACGGCGCCGGCGTCGGGGCGTTCTTGAAGGTGATCGTATGACCGTCCAC
This sequence comes from uncultured Alphaproteobacteria bacterium, assembly GCA_963721275.1. GTDB lineage: Bacteria > Pseudomonadota > Alphaproteobacteria > Rhizobiales > Xanthobacteraceae > Bradyrhizobium. Next base: position 114,550 of record CAVRIQ010000042.1, read on the forward strand.
GTTCAGCGTGGAGCCATCCTGGATCAGGTTGCCGAGGGTAGCGCCAGGCCGGTGGTGCGGGTTGCGCTGACCGTGGCGGTAGCCGGCGCCCAGCGAGGTGGTGAGGCCCAGCGCAGCGAGGGTGTCGGCCTTGCCGCTGATGCTGAGATCGGCGCCGGTAGAGCTCTTGAGGACCAGAGCGCCGCCGCCGCTGACCGTGGACGCGGTCTGGCCAGAGTTCAGCGTCAGGGCGCCAGCGACGTTGCTCTGCACGCCGCTTGCGATATCGATCGCGGTCAGCACGTCGCCGACCGAGGCCTTGGTACCGGTCCCGAGATAGACCGTGGCGTTGCCGCTGGCATCGGTGAACACGTTGCCGGTGGTCGTGCCGCCGATGGCCGCCACCTGAGTGAAGCCCGTCGGCGCGGTGCCGGGAGCAGCGCCTGCGGCAAAGGTGATGGTCTTGCCGTTGACGGTGAAAGTGTCGCCCGCATTGACCAGAGCGTTCGCGTCGACCCGGAGTCACCGAGCCGTCCAGCAGCGAGGCCGCGGTGGTCGGCGCCGCGTTGATCACGGTGCCCGTCAGGGTACCGGCCACGCCGCCAAGCGTCAGGGTCGAAGTGATCGGGGTGGTGCCTCCGGCATTGCCGGAGAACAGCACGTTGCTGTTGGCGATTGCGCTGCCATAGGTCGTGGTGCCGCGCAGATCGGTCGAGGTCGCGCCGGCGATCGTGGTCGAGACGTTGGACTTGGTGGAGTAGCCGACCGTGGTCTGCAGCGCCTGGTAGGCGATCGACTTCGCGGTGTCGATCAGCTTCTGCAGCGAGGTGATGCCGGTGTTGGCCGCCTGCAGGACCTGCACGCCGTTGCCGATGCCGTCCAGCAGGTTGTTGATGTCGCTGGCGCGGTTGTCGAGACCCTGCGCCGTGAAATAGTTGGTGGGATTGTCGAGAGCGGTATTCACTTTCTTGCCGGTCGAGAGGCGATTCTGCGTGGTGGCGAGCAGTTCGGCGGTCGACTGCAGCGAAAGCAGGTTCTGGCGAACCGATGAGGAGAGAACGATGCCGGACATTCGGGGACCTTTCTGGATTGAACCGTTTGTACGCGATACTTTTGGGGGTTGAGTTTTACGCTACGCGATACCTTTCACTTTGAACCGATTGGCGCTGCGCCGCCGTCCTGGGATACTCTTCGCAGCTCGCACGCCGAACGCAGGCGTCAGGCGCTCATCAAGAGGCCTTCCTCGACCTTCATCAGCTTTCGGAGTTCCTTGAGGGCCTTGTAGAGCGCGCCGCCCGAAACGTGAGCGTTGACGGCGTCGATCACATCGCGCGAGCCGGGAAGAGACTCCCGCAGCTCCTTGATGAAGCCGAGATACGCAGTCCGATATCTCGGAATGTCGTTCTTCAGGTACATCATCTGAACGCAGAAATAGAGCCGCTTGACCGGCGTATTGGCGGTCTCGGCGGTCACGGTGTCCTTCTCGCGAAGGATCGGCGCTTCGCCGTCGATCAGGAAGGAGGTACGGGTGCCGGAATTGATGATGACGGTTTCGCCAATGACGATCCGCTCAAACGGCTTCAGCTCGACTCGCAGCGGCATCGTCGTCTCCTTTTCTAGGGTACGCGGGCAATAACCAACCCTCGACCTTTTCGGGGCATCGCCTGCGTGAATACGCGGCAAGCGAGGCGCCATAAAATCCAGGGAACGCTTACGTGAACACTTAGGTCGAAAGCGGCGGGGTTGCCCCCGCCGCCTGGATTGCTTGTCTCGCCGCCAGACTTAGCGGAGCAGCTGCAGCACGCTCTGCTGCGACTGGTTGGCCAGCGACAGCGCGGACACCGCGATCGACTGGCGGGTCGACAGCGCCTGGCTGTTGGCCGCTTCCTCGTTGGTGTCGGCCAGCGTCAGGTTGGACGAGCCGGTCTGCAGCACGTTGATCAGGTTCTTGGAGAAGTCCTGACGGATCTGCACGATCGAGAGGTTCGAACCCAGGGCCGACGCTTCCGACCGCAGCGTGGTGCTGGCGGAGGAAAGGCTCGCGACGACCTTGTTGGTGGCGGAGTTGTCGATGAAGTCGGTGCCGCTAACGAGGTTCGAGAGGCCGAGACCCGCCGAGTTGAAGTTGACACCCGTGATGCTGAGGGTCGACTTGCCGGTTTCGTTGAAGGTCAGCTTCAGCGTATCGCCGGCGAGCAGGTTGACGCCGTTGAACGACGCGTCCTGGGCCGTGGTGGTGATCTGGGCCAGGATGTCGTTGTACTGGCTGACCAGGTTGCTGCGAACGGACTGGGCCGAGGCGTCGGCGACGGGCGCCGAGGCGGTCGAGAAGGTCAGCGCCGTGGTGAGGGTTCCACCGATCGCACCACCCGACGCCACCGAACCGAGGGTCGTGGAAGCATAGTCGTTGCTCGCCGCGATCGTCAGCTTGCCGGTCGCGTCCACCGTCGCCTGCAGGTTGTTGGCCTGCAGCGCGGTGTTCAACTGGTCGAGCGTCTTGACCGTACCGCCGGTACCGTCGCCGAAGGTGACATTGACCGCCGTACCGCCGTTGAAGGAGGTGAAGGTCAGGGTCTTGCCGTTGACGCCGCCGGCACCCGCGGCGCGAGCCGCGGTGAAGCTGGTGCCGCTGCCGGTAGCGCCGGTCAGGCCGAGCACCGAAAGGGCGTTGCCCGTGGCGGTGATCGACAGATCGCCGTTCACGCCGGTGCTGAGCTGAAGCACGCCGCTCGAATTGACCGTCGAGAGGGTGGCTCCGGTAGCAGCTGCGAACGTTGCGCCGCCCGCGGCCAGCGCCGCGGTCTGCACGCCGGTGGCCAGATCGATGGCGTTGAGGACGTCGCTGACTTTCGCCTTCTGCAGATAGACCGTGGAATTGCCGTTGCCATCGGTCTCAACGTTGCCGCTGACGCCGGTGTGGCTTGCGGACGCCGTCGGCGTCGGGGCGTTCTTGAAGGTGATCGTATGGCCGTCCACGTTCAGCGTGGAGCCATCCTGGATCAGGTTGCCGAGCGGTGGCAGCGCTGGTCGTGCGGCTGGCGGTGACGGTGACGGTAGCCGGCACCGAGCGACGTGGTGAGGCCAAGCGCCTTGAGGGAATCGGCCTTGCCGCTGACGCTCAGATCGGCACCGGTGGAGCTCTGGAGGACCAGGGCGCCGCCGCCGCTGACCGTGGACGCGGTCTGGGTGGAGTTGAGCGTCAAGGTGCCGGCGACGTTGCTTTGCACGCCGCTTGCGATATCGATCGCGGTCAAGACGTCGCCAACCGTAGGCCTGTCGTGGTCGAACCCAGGAAGACCGTCGCAGTTGCCGTTGCCATCGGTATAGACGTTGCCGGTGGTGACGCCTGCGCTGACCGCCACCTTGGTGAAGCCCGACGGCGCAGTGGCGGGAGCGTCGCCAGCCGTGAAGGTGATGGTCTTGCCATTGACGGTGAACGAGTCGCCCGCGTTGACGAGGGCGTTCGCGTCGCCGGGAGCCACCGCAGCGTCGTTCAGCAGCGATGGCCGCGGTGGTCGCCGCGTTGATCACGGATGCCCGTCAGGGCACCGGATACGCCGCCAAGCGTCAGGGTCGCAGCAGCCGCGGTGGTGCCGCCGGCAGCGCCGGAGAACAGCACGTTGCTGCTGGCGATCGCGTTGGCGAAGGTCGTGGTGCCGCGCAGATCGGTCGAGGTCGCGCCGGCGATCGTGGTCGAGACGTTGGACTTGGTGGAGTAGCCGACCGTGGTCTGCAGCGCCTGGTTGGCGAGCGACTTCGCGGTGTCGACCAGCTTCTGCAGCGAGGTGATGCCGGTGTTGGCGGACTGCAGAACCTGCACGCCGTTGCCGATGCCGTCCAGCAGGTTCGAGATGTCGCTGGCGCGGTTATCGAGGCCCTGCGCGGTGAAATAGTTGGTCGGATTGTCGAGAGCCGAGTTGACCTTCTTGCCGGTCGAGAGGCGGTTCTGCGTGGTGGCGAGCAGATCGGCGGTCGACTGCAGCGAAAGCAGGTTCTGGCGAACCGATGACGAGAGAACAATGCCGGACATGTTTGATACCCTTCTGGATGAACACTATTGACGCGACGCCGCACGTTTCAGTCGGCGACGTATCACCCTGTTCTGTCGGTGCTACCTGTTCGTTAAATTGCCGGTCCGTACTAATACCTAGAAATGAGAACGGCCGAATCCGGCGCAGCGCGCGCTTGCGACCATCAACAAGACGGCGATCGCATCGGAAAAATGGCCGCAACTGCGCACTGCGATGCTACTTCAGGCAGCGCGCGACGACGTTGCGTGTCGAGTGGAATATGGAGCGTCGTGTGGAAACCCGGCCCGCGTCAGGCCGCGCGGGCGGCGCGGATCATCCCGGCCAGATCGACGTTGCGATACGGTCTGGCGAGCAGGAGAATGCCGGGATCGAGAATGCCGTCATGAATCATGGCGTTCTCCGAATGGCCGGAGGTGCACAATATCTTGGGCGAAGGCCTGCGGTGCAATGCTTCGACGGCGAGCTGCCGGCCGTTGATCGAACCGGGCATCATCACGTCGGTGAGCAGCAGATCGATTTTTCCGCTCGCATCGATGATCGCCGGGCCTCGCCGGCGTTGCCGGCGGCAAGCGTCCGATAGCCGCGGCCGGTTATCTGAGCTGAACGACGCCTGGAAGGCGGGACTGGGCTTCCGAAAGACATTCGTTGATCACGGTCAGCAGCGCGACCGGCGTGAACGGCTTGCGCAGACAGCGCGAGGCGCCGAGCTCGAGCGCCATTCGCAGGAAATCGGGCGCCGGCGAGTTGAGGTTCGCGAAGGCGTAGCCTGACATCGCAATCAGCGGAATCGCCGGCGCGCGTTCGTGGAATATCCTGATCGACTCGAAGCCGCGCATGTGCGGCATGAAAATATCGACGATCATCAGGTCGAAGGTCGCGCCTTCCAGCGCCCGAAGTCCGGCTTCACCGCCGTCGGCGATGGTCACCTGAAAATCGTGCCGCTCAAGATAGATCTCGATGGCCATGCAGACCATTGGATCGTCGTCGACGACGAGAACACGTTGCATGCTGGCCCCCCGAGGCTGAAAATCCGGCTTCGACAGTTCGGCAACCCCTGAATCGTATCGCACGCGATTCTCCCCCTGGTTTGAATTCGAACTCCAATTGCGAGGTATCGCTGAATGCGAAACACGCAACGACTCACACCGCGAAACGCTCCTCCGCCCTCAACGCGAACGATTTCGTTTTGACCTGCGGCTCCGACAGCGCGTTCGCGACGGCGGTCAGCGTGGCAACATATTTTCGATGCGGCTCCGCCTCGGACAGGCACTCGTCGATGACGCCGAGCAATGTGGTCGGCTTGAAGGGCTTGCGAAGACATCGCGTCGCGCCAAGCCTGACGGCCATTCTCAGAAAGTCGGGACTCGACGCTTCCAAAATCGAGAAGGCCGAACCGGAAATCGCGATCAACGGCACCGTCGGAGCATGCTCGTGAAACCTCCTGATCGACTCGAAGCCGCGCATGTCGGGCATGAAGACATCGACGATCATCAAATCGAACGTCCCGTTATCGAGGGCGGCGAGACCGCTGGCGCCGCCATCGGCGATCGAAACCCTAAAACCGTACCGCTTGAGCCAAGCGCGAATAGCGAGGCAGATATGCGGATCGTCGTCGACAACCAAAATGCGGCGCATCACGGGCTCCTTCGCCGTGCGTTACGCGATCGCACTCCTGCGACGTTGATCGCGTTATTATTTTCGTCGCCGCGAATCAGTGCGTTATTCTCATTTGCGCCGTAAACATGGCGATCTGTCTGCCCTGCACGGTGTATAGGAACCGCTCTGCAACTTAGCGGCTTGCGTAATTGATCGGGAGGGCTATCGTTGGCTCGCCATCCGATACGCCACGATACAGGTGACGCGAGACCCTTGAGCTCCCGCCTTTCCGGCAGGAGCGCGTGTGCCCTCAATCCGTCCTTCCTCCAATTTTCTGTTGCAAGCCCTGCCCGCGGCAGAGCTGGAGGCGCTGCGCCCGCATCTCGAATTCGTGGAATTGGTCAGGGAAACTGTCCTGGTAGAAGCAGGCAACCCCCTGAGGCAGATCTACCTGCCGCACAGCGGCGCCATTTCGATGATGGTTCGCCTTTCGGAAGGACAGACCGTGGAGGTGGCGACGATCGGACGTGACGGCGTCTTCGGCGTCTCGGCCGCGCTCGACGGCGGGATCTCGTTGACGTCGGCGGTCGTGGTCCTGCCGGGCGAAGCCTCGGTGCTCGACGCTGCGGATTTTCGGGCAGCCGCCGATCGAAGCGTCATCTTCCGTGCCATGGTGGCGCGACACGAGCAGGCGCTGCTCGCACTGGCCCAACAATCGGCCGCATGCAATGCTTCGCATTCGGTCGAAGCACGGCTGTCGCGCTGGCTGTTGCGCGCGCGCGACCTGTGCGGCAGCGAGACGTTGCCGCTGACGCAGGAATTCCTGGCGCAATTGATCGGCGTCCAACGCAACGCCATTTCCATCGTCGCCCATGCGCTGCAGCAGGCCGGAATTATCAGCTACAGCCGGGGTTATATCGACATAACGAACGCGGACGGCCTGAGAGAGACGGCCTGCGAGTGTTATGGCGTTGTCAAAGCGCATCATCAGCGACTGCTGAAAACTCCGCATTGAAGCCCGCGCGCCGGTAGCCACTGAACTCCCTTATTTGCGCGCTGAAGCCGGTGCGGGAAAATGCACCTGCATGCCATTTTTTCTTGCCAACGACGCGTGCAAGGCCCATCCTTTACGTCGGCTACCGTGCATAGGCGCCAGCGGTATCGGAGAACGGTTGCGCTCCCTTGAGGAAGGAAGTTCCTTTGGAATCAGTTCCTCGTTCACCCAACGGATTTTTGTCGGCGCTCGCCGCGGACGATTTCGAGTTGATCCGTCCGCACCTGCGAACCGTGGATCTGGTTCAGGAGAGCGTACTGGTCGAAGTAGGCGAAACGCTCAAGCGCGCCTACCTGCCGCACAAAGGCGTGATCTCTCTGGTCGTGAAACTTGCGAAGGGAGAGCACGTTCAGATCGCCATGATCGGACGCGACAGCATGTTGGGCTCGTTCTCCGCTCTCGGCGACCCGACCGCGCTGAACAGTGCGGTGGTGGCGGTTCCCGGCATCGCCTCGGCGCTCGACGTCGATCGTCTCCGTGCGGCAGCCGACCAAAGCGCAACGTTTCGGGCAACGCTGGTCCGCCACGGCCTGGCGATCTATGCGCAGATCCAGCAGACCGCGGGCTGCAACGCCTCGCACACGGTGGAATCCCGGCTGGCGCGATGTCTGCTGCACGCCCACGACCTGTCCGGCGGCGCCAAGCTCGTTCTGACCCAGGAAGCGATGGCGCAGATGATCGGCGCGCGGCGCAACAGCGTTTCGCTGGTCGCCAACACGCTGCAGCAGGCCAATTTCATCCACTACAGCCGCGGGCACATCGAGATCCTCAACATCGAAGGTCTCATCAGGACCTCGTGCGAATGCTACGCGACGGTCAAGGCGCAGTATAACAGGCTGCTTCGGCCTCGTTGCCTGTCGTGAACCATCGCCGCCGACCGTCAACAAATGGTCTTGGCCGATCGGCCCCGTATAACTACGGGCTTCCGGCTTTCGCCGCCCGCAAATTTATTCAGCCCGGAATTAACGCGCTGTTCAACGACCACTGATACTTGTCACGATGCTGACGAGCGCAAGTTCGAAAAAGGCGTCGAAAATCTTTCGCATGCTCCGAATTTCTCGCCCGTGCCAGGCAAATTGCGAACCGCGCGGAGTAGAGACATGGCCTTTGATTTGTCGATGCCGATTCTGGTAGTCGATGACTACAACACCATGATCCGGATCATCCGCAACCTGCTCAAGCAGATCGGATTCGAGAACGTGGACGATGCCAGCGACGGTTCGGCGGCGCTCGCCAAGATGCAGGGCAAGAAGTACGGCCTGGTGATCTCCGACTGGAACATGGAGCCGATGACCGGGTACGATTTGCTGAGGGAAGTCCGCGCCAGCCCGGAACTTTCGCAAACGCCCTTCATCATGATCACGGCGGAATCGAAGACCGAAAACGTCATCGCGGCGAAGAAGGCCGGCGTCAGCAACTACATCGTCAAGCCGTTCAACGCCGCGACGCTGAAGACCAAGATGGAAGCGGTATTTCCAGGGTCGGCCGCCTAACACTGTCCCCCGGCACCCGCCGCCAAGGGCTCGCACTCCGTTAGGGCAAACGCGCGCGCGCCTTGAGCTCAGCCGGCCGACGCTCATCTCGAGGCCGCGCCGCTGCCCTGAAGCTGCTGCCCATGCCCGAGAAAAAAATCAGCCATCACGACGCCTCTTGCTGCCGGGCAAGATCGGCTGCAATTTCGGCAAGTCAATCTTGATTGCGTCGCGCGCAAGATTTCCGGCCACGGCGCAACCGTCGAGGTTGCGGCTATCGCGCCCTCGCGGGGCTCGCGCGGCGGCTCGAGCGCGACGCGGTACGACTCGCCGAAGGTGAGCATCGCGCGCGGCTGCATTCGACGGATGCGGTCTATTGAGGGCCGAACCGCCCGGCAAGATTGCTGCCGTACTTCTACGGCGTCGCATTTTCATGTACAGCTAACCTTAAACGGCGATAGTATCGTGAGCGAAGGAGGAGGACTCATGTTTACGTTCGAAACAGCCGACCAGAAAGAAGTGCGGCGTTTCCGTATCGCGCAGTTCAACGGCAGAACCGCGACAGTGAGGTCCGGAGCATCGACGGTCACGGGTCACGTTCGCTCGGTGCTCGAAAGCAAGTCAAGCATTCCGCAAAGCTGGACCATCACGATCATCCCGAGCCCGCCCAAGCAAGACACCTCGCGGCCCGCCGCGCCCCGCGTTCATTCGTTCGCGGAAGATTTCTACTGAGCAGCCGCGCTCTTTGCGAGCGCGCGTTGCCCCGGCATGGCCGCAACACCTTCAATTCCTGCAGATTCAGACCGATCGGACAAGGCGAGTAGCGCTTGGCGCATCATTTTGGCGCGCCGCGCGAAGCCGAACGCCTTGGCGTTTTCGAACGACCGGTTCGCGTGAGCGAGAACGCGTCAAAAAAGGGATTTGAAGCCTCGGTTCGGATTCAATCAGAACCGCTTCTGCCCTAGACGGCGGGATGCAGCAGCGCCAGGCGAACAAGGTCCGCGGTGTTTCGCGCGCCGAGCTTTCGCATCGCCTCGGCGCGATGGCTTTCGAAGGTCCTGGGACTGATATTCATCCGCAGCGCACCTTGCTTGTTGGAATGACCCTCGCTGATCAGGCTCAGGACTTCGCGCTCGCGCTTGGTCAGGGGCTTCTGGCCGGCGCTTGACGCGAACATCACGCCCGGTGTGCGGCCGCCATCCTTGCCGCGACCAACCCGCTTGTCCCATCCCGTCTTGCGGCCGGACTCGGCGGCCGGCTCCTCGTGAGCATCCGCTATCTGCTTGATCATGGCGCAGACGCGCTCGGTCTGCTGAAGGGCGTTCTCGACCACCTGCTGCAGGTAAACCCGATTGCCCGCGGCTTGCGAAAGCTGCTGGCTGTGCTGCTTGATCTCACCCATGTAGAGCAGGAGCGCGGTCAACGGTCCGTTGAGCTGTCGGGCGATCACGGCGCCGGCTTCATCCATCGCCCGCGTGCGCGCCGCAGACAGCCGGACGGTTTCCAGGTCGTCTTCGGGAGCCGCGCTGTTGTCGATCCACTTCGAGAAAGGCGAATCAGTGATTCGGTTTTCTTGATGTCCCATACGAATTGTTTAACGAGGCTCTGCTCTACGAGGGTTAATTTTTTACTCAGTAAGAATACGGAGATTTCGGCAAACCCCCGCAAGCAAGATCGTCGTCACCCCCGCAATAGATCGCGCCAACCCCTTCGAAAACCGCCACGATTGGGCAACCAGCGACAAAATCTCCGTAGTACTACGGACCGTAGAAGTGCTTCCCGTGCAAATCGGGGATGCCCGTAGTTTCACGGGGATCGGCGTTTACTTCTTAATCTGGCGCGAACTGTTTTTGTGGTTCCATGGCATCACATTCGCGCGCCTCCCCTTCAGAGGCGCCTTGGTGGTTGATCGAAGCCGCAAAAAACACGGTTGCAATGGCGCTCGCCGATCGGATTCAGGAATTTCTGCAGCGGCTGACCCCGCTAACGCGGAACTGTCTTCTGGCCGAACTCGAGCGGCTGGAGACGTCCGAAGGAGAAATTCCCGGCTCCGCTGAGATCGTCGCCAAGCTGCGCGCCGAATTCCGCAAGGACGGCTCGACGCAAAATCGCGCCAGCAATCCGTCGCGGTACTTCTTTGCTCCCCTGGAGCCCCTGCTCGTCGACGGCGCCCCCGAGCATGCCAATTCCGGCCGGATACAGCGCGGCTCGCTGGCAGCGATCTGGGAGTGGATCAGCCGGGATCTGTTGCCGACGATGGCGCGCGACTACGTCAAGCAGATCGACAAGTTGATCGTCGCCAACAACCAGAAGGAGGCAAAGCAGGTCGCCGCCACGTTCCAGATCAAGGTCGTCAAATATCTCGAAAGCACGCTTGGCTCGGCTGACGGCGCCGAGCAGACCCGCAAGAAGCTCGCGACCTACACGGCTTCGCGCTCGGCCTATGCCGACCTGACCAGGATGCAGTCCGTGCTGCGCGAGCGCGATGCGCTGGCAAAGCTCAACGAGGCGCTGCCGGCGGCCATCAAGAAATTCGACGACGCGCAGGTGGCCAAGATAACGGCGTTACTCGATGCGTTCGCAAAAAAACATGCCGACGCAGTTCCCTTCGCGGTGGCGTTGGTGGCCGGGCGGCTCAAGACGTCCTGGCAACTGGTCCGCCTTGCCACCAAAGCCGCGCCCAGCAAGAACGTCGCGGATGTCGCCGCCACGCCCTACGCGATCACGGTCTCGATGGTGCTGGACGGTCTGGAAGACAGGCGGACGACGTTGCGCGTTGCGCTCAGGAACAACCGGGTCATGGTCGCCAGGGAGATCCTGACCGAGATCTACGACACCGAATATGCGTTGCAGGTCCGCATCGACCAACTCGGCCAGTCCGAGTGGGGCGTCCGGCTCGAAAGTCTGATGACGTCGATCGCCGCTCTGGTCGAGGCCGAAGTAGCGCGGTTTCCCGACAATGTCGGCCACGTCCTGGGATCGCGCCGGTTGCGCAGCCATAATTCCCTCGCCGGACGCCTGACCTATCTGGCGTATAAGGGCCGCGATGCCGTGACCGGCGGCGGCTCCTTGTTGAAAAGGCTGACCGGGCAGCCCGAGAGGTCAGGCGCCTAGAGGGGTGCTTCGCAATGGCGCGCCGGGCGCACGCCGTCCTCTCCCTGAAGACCGCTAGCTCGGCCTCACGCGCCGCGTGTCCAGGAATTTTTCCAGGAATCGCCCCGAGACAACGAACCTGAACCACCAATAAGCCATCCGCCGCGTCTTCATTTCCCCGTCCTCGCTATGGCAGTGCTCCCGGCCCGCGGATCATCAATAGGGCCAAACCCGGCACGCGGCTGTGACATGCTTCACATTTGATGCCGATCGCGGCGCTGGCCGGCGTCCTGGCGCACCCAGATCCATGCGACCTACGATTACGAGGCGGCCGGCATCGCCGCGGCCGCCGGAACACCCTGGCGGCTTGAGTTCAGGTCATGAAAAAGCCCGCCGGTTCGACCGGCGGGCTTTTTCTTGTTCGCTTAAGGTAACGCTGCCGATCCGAGATCCCGGTACATCCGCGGTAGTCCCGGTTCAGCTGGCATCACATGGCGCGAAGGTTTTCCGCGCTGGTCTTGCCGCGCATGCTGTCGACCTTCGATTCGAACGAAAGCTTCTGGCCTTCGTTGAGCGAGCCCATGCCGGCGCGCTCGACGGCGCTGATGTGCACGAACACGTCGTTGCCGCCATCGTCAGGCTGAATGAAGCCGAAGCCCTTGGTCGCGTTGAACCACTTAACTGTTCCGGTAGCCATTTTAACTTCTCCAAGATGCGCAGATGCGCGATACGCCCGCACGACGTTCGCGCGGGCTTGATCCGATTTCAGCGATGTCTTGGGGAGTAGAGCCGGTTCGGCGCGATCAACAAGCAAATCGATTGTTCGAATAAGGGGCATATAGGCCCTTGTGCCGGAGATAGCAAGCCAATCCGGGCGACATGACGAAATGCTAATAATGGGAGAATCGCGGCGTTTCAACCGAGCCGGCTGATCTGCTCCTCGGTCACCACGCGCTCGACATTCTCGGTCTTGCTCTTGATGCGGTAGCGCGGGCGACCGTCCGCCTCGATCGGCAGGCAGCTGACGATGGTATAGACGCTGCGCTCCTTGACCACGGCGCGGCCCTGCGGCCCCTGCAGCTGGTGATGGACGTCGTCATTGATCGCGTAATTGTGGGCCATGGCGGGGGTTCCCTTGCAGACGGGCTTTTAGGGCTAACCGCCTCAAAAAGCAACAAATCTCACCCACCGGCGAGCACAATTCCGACTGGCGGGCTGTGCTCCCGGGGGTCGGCGGCGCCAGCGCGCGCGGGCGGCTTTGACGACGCGGCGCAGCGGCGCTCCGATGCCGCCTTCGTCATGAAAGCATTTGCGCAAGGACAGCGAAAACATCGGGTCGTAAAGATGCGGTTCCGCCACCGCGAACGCCGCGCAGGCTTGCCGTCCGAGTCCTGTCCCTCCCGCGGCTTGCCGGAATTCCGGATCGCGATATGCTGCCCCGCTTTTTTTGAAGCCGCCGGGGACCTCACATGACTGCGCCGCTCGATCCCGTCATTGCCCAGATCATTCCGCTGCTGCCGCTGCGCGATCCCGACACGATGACGCCGCAGAGCGCGCGCGACGCGCTCCGCGCGCTCGCGGCAGCCCGCGCCGCCATTCCGCCGCCGACGGTCGCGAGCGTGCATGATACGGAGGTGACGGGCGCGCCGGCGCCGCTGGCCGCACGGGTTTACCGGGTCTCGGACGAGAAATCGCCGACCGTGGTGTTTTTTCACGGCGGCGGCTGGGTCGCCGGCGATCTCGAAACGCACGACCGCCAGGCACGTCTGCTCGCGATCGAGACCGGCGCCGTCGTCGTCTCGGTCGACTACCGGCGCCCGCCCGAAACGCGCTTTCCCGGCGCGTTCGAGGACAGCTTTGCCGCCATGCGCGACGTTTCCGCGCGTATCGCCGAGTTTGGCGGAGACAGCGCGCGCCTGGGCGTGGCCGGCGACAGCGCGGGCGGCAATCTGGCGGCGGCGGTCGCGATCGGCTGCCGCGACGCCGGCATCGCGCTCGCCGCGCAATTGCTGGTCTATCCCGTCACCGATGTCGCCGGGAACTACGCGGACGCGACCGAGAATGCGCGCTTCCCCTCGCGCGCGGAAAACGCGGAAGGCTATTTCCTGTCGCGCGCGGTGATGCAGTGGTTCGCCGGCCATTATCTCGAGGACGCCGGGCATGGCCGAGATTGGCGAGTTTCGCCGTTGCGCGCGAAAAGCCTTGCGGGACTGGCGCCGGCGGTGGTGTGCACCGCGTGGTTCGATCCCTTGCGCGACGAGGGCCGGGCCTACGCCGAGGCGCTTGCCGCCGCAGGCGTGCCGACGAAGTACCATCATGGCGCCGGCCTGATCCACGGCTATTTCGGTCTCGGCCACGCGTCCGAAACCGCCCGGTTCGAAGCGCAACGCGCCCGCGCCGATTTCAAGGCGATGCTCGAACGCGGGGCATAAGGCGGCGATGCCGAATGGTGCAGCGCAATGCTGCCCTTCCAAAGTGCGGGGTATTTTCCGGCGGAATGAATTGCGGAATGAATTGAAGCCCGATCGAAAAGCCCGCATACTCGCCGCAACAACAAACAAAATCAGGTGAGGATCGCATGTTCACTATTCGGAGGCGCAGCTTCATTCTCGGCAGTTCGGCGTTTCTTGTGCTCGGCGCGGGCAAGAAGGCACAAGCCGCAGCCGCCATGACACCCCACGAGAAGGAACTCTACGAGGCCGCGAAGAAGGAAGGCGAGCTGAACTGGTACACCGCGCAGTCGGACGACATCACCGCACAGGCGCTGGGCCGCAGCTTCGAATCGATCTATCCGGGCCTCAAGGTCAACGTGCTGCGCACCACCGCCCAGGTCGCCTATCAGCGCGTTACCCAGGAAATCAAGGCCAGCGCCATTCAGTGCGACGTGCTGAGCACGACGGACATCGGTCACGCCGTCGCATTGAAAGCGAACGGCGCGCTGGAAAAATATGTACCGGACAATTCCGGCAAGGTGCTCGACGTCTACAAGAACTACGATCCGGACGGCTACTATTTCGTCACCTCGGCCGGCATGATCGGCATCGGCTACAATACTTCCAAGGTGAAGGAGGCCGACGCCCCCAAAAACTGGACCGACCTGCTCGATCCCAAATGGAACAACAACATTGCGCTGGGCCACCCCGGCTTCAGCGGCTATGTCGGCACCTGGGCGCTGACGCTGCGCAATCAATACGGCTGGGACTTCTTCGAAAAGCTCGCGAAGAACAATCCGCGGGTCGGCCGCTCGATCAATGACACGGTCACGATGCTGAACGCGGGCGAAAGCGCCATCGCCGGCTCCGGGCCGGTCGGCACGCTGCTGGAGAGCGTGCAGAAGGGCAATCCGCTCGCGATGGTCTATCCGACCGACGGCACCGTATTGATCATCGCCCCCTCCGGTATCATGAAGGGGAACAAGCATCCCAACGCCTCGCGCCTGTTCATGGAATTCCTGATGAGCGAGGGTGCCTCGAAGATCTGGGTGGATCACTTCAACGAAACCATCCGGCCCGAAGTCTCGGCGCCCGCGGGCGCCAAATCGGCCAAGGACGTGAAGATCATCCGTCCGACGGTCGAACAGATCACCAAGGGCATCCCGGAAGTCATCAAGCAGTGGCGTGAAACCTTCGGCGTCTAGAGCATGATCCGGACCCGAAGGGCCGTGTTGGCGCAAAGTGGGAACCGGCCTTCTCCCGGACAAACGCAAGGCGTTTGCCCGGAGATCATGCGCAAACAAAGATGAGTCACGACAGGGTAGACAACGTGACCGACAACTCGCTCGACCTCCGCGCCGTCCAGTTCTCCGGTCTCGTTTCAAGAATAAGGCGCCTCGACGCCAGCATCCTGCTGTGGCTGGCGCTGATCGCCGTGCTGGCCTTCCTGATCCTGAATCCGGTTCTGCGACTGGTCGTTTCGAGCCTGCAGGAGACCGACACCGGCCGCTTTACGCTTGCCAATTACCGGAGCGCCTATGGCAACATCCGGCATCTGCAGTCGCTGCTGAATTCGCTGGAACTTGGTGTCGGCGTCGCGCTGCTGGCCACCTGCTTTGCCGTTCCCATCGCCTGGGCAATTTCCCGCACCGACATGCCGGGCAAGGCGTTCGTCCGGCTGATGGTGTTCGCCGCGTTCGTGACGCCGCCCTATCTCGGCGCCATCGGCTGGATCCTGCTGGCGGGACCGAACTCCGGCTGGCTCAACAAGGTCTGGATGGCGCTGACCGGCGCCACGCACGGCATCTTCAATATCTATTCGATGACCGGCCTGATCCTGGTCATCGCCGTGACCTCGTTTCCCTATACCTTCGTCTTCACCAGTTCGGCGCTCGACCTGGTTTCCTCCGAAATGGAGGACGCCGCCAACATCCTCGGCGCCCGCACGCTGCGGACCACGCTGCGCATTACCCTGCCGCTGGTGACGCCCGCGATCATCGGCGGCATCATCATCAGCTTTCTCGAGGCCATCGCGCTGTTCGGCGCGCCCGCCTTGATCGCGTTGCCTGCGCGCTTCAACGTGGTGTCGACGCAGCTTTGGCAATTCTTCGAATATCCGGTCCGCGTCGAGGAGGCGGCCGCCTATTCGATGCCGCTGCTCGCCATCACCGTGCTGATGTTCTGGCTGCAGCGCCGGATCCTGGGACGCCGCGGCTACACCTCCGTGACCGGCAAGGGCGGCGAACGGCGGATGATCGCGCTGGGGCCCTGGCGCTGGGTCATGCTCGGTTATGCGCTGCTGGTCTGCGCGCTTTCCGTTTTCCTGCCGATGCTGGTGCTGCTGCAGGCCGCCTTCGCCAAAGCCTGGGGCCGCGGCTTCAGCCTCGACAACCTGACCTTGCACAATTTCTACTATCTTCTGGTCGAGCAGACCCAGGCGAAGCAGACGATCTTCAACACCTTCGCCTATTCGGCCGTGACCGCGTTCGCCGCGATCAGCCTGACACTGGCGATCGCCTATGTGGTCAATCGAAAGCTGGTGCCGTTCAGCAATTTGCTGGCTTTTCTATGCATGGCGCCGTTCGTGGTTCCCGGCATCGTGCTGGCGATCGGCTTCTACGCCGCCTACGCCCCGCCCCCGCTGGCGCTTTACGGCACCGCGACGATCCTGATCCTCGGTTTTACCACCCGCTTTCTGCCGATCGCCTACACGTCGAGCGCGGCTGGACTGCGCAGCATCAACCCTGAAATGGAAGAGGCGGTGCGGATTCTCGGCGGCAGCCGTCTGCTGGCGATCCGGAAAGTGCTGATTCCGCTCCTGAAGAAAAGTCTCGCCGGCGCCTGGATCCTGGTCTTCATCCCGGCGACGCGGGAACTGTCCTCGGCGATCTTCCTGGTCGGGCCGAACACCCGGGTGATCTCGGTGATGCTGTTCGACCTCTCGGAGGAAGGCAATTTCGAGGTGCTGGCCGCGCTGGGTGTCATCCTGCTTGTTGCGACGGTGGCGATCGCCGCCATCGGCTCAAAAGTGATCGGACGCGACTTCATGCTGCGGAGGAATAGTTGAGCAGGCTCAGACTGACCGGCGTCAGCAAGCGCTACGGCGATTTTCTCGCGGTCGACGAGATCGACCTCGAACTGCAGAACGGCGAATTCGTGTCGCTGCTCGGGCCTTCCGGCTGCGGCAAGACCACGACCCTGCGGATGATCGCCGGCTTCGTCGATCCCACGCGCGGCACCATCGAGATGGACGGCCAGATTCTCTCCTCGCCCGCCGGCTCGGTGCCGCCGGACCGGCGCCAGATGTCGATGATCTTCCAGAGCTACGCGATCTGGCCGAACATGACGGTCGAACAGAACGTCGCCTTCGGACTGGAGCTGCGCAAGATCGCGAAGGTCGAAGTGAAGCGTCGCGTCGGCGAGATGCTGGAAGTCGTGCACATGAACCATCTGGCCGACCGCTATCCCTCCGAGCTCAGCGGCGGCCAGCAGCAACGGGTGGCGCTGGCCCGAGCGATCGTGATCCGGCCTTCGGTGTTGCTGCTGGACGAACCGCTGTCCAATTTGGACGCGACCTTGCGGGAGGAGATGCGGTTTGAAATCCGCCGCCTGCATGACGAATTCCACGTCACCACCGTCTACGTGACGCACGATCAGGCCGAAGCGATGGTGACGTCCGATCGCATCGCGGTCATGAACCACGGCCGCATCGAGCAGATCGACAACCCCCGCGCGCTCTACAACAAGCCGAAGACGCGCTTCGTGGCGGGCTTCATCGGGCGCACCAATTTCATCGAGGGCTTTACCGACGGGCAGCAGATTTCGTTCGACGGCTTTGCGCTGCCGCGCGCCGCCTTCGGGCGCGATGTGCCCACCGAGGGCAAGGCGGTGTTTTCGGTGCGGCCGCACAGCATGCGGCTCTCGGACGCCGCGCCGGTCGAGCGCGACGGCTCGACCTCGGTCGGCGTCGTCGTGCTGGAGCGCGCGTTCCTGGGCGAGCACTGGGACTATGTCGTTCGGCCGCGCGAAGGCGCGGTGCCGCTGCGGGTGATGACCTCGCCGATGGACGATATCCCGGTCGGAGCCAGCGCCTGGCTGGAGTTCGAACCGCGTCAGATGGCGTTGATCGCGTGAGCCTGCTCACTTTCCGATAAGACAAACAGGAGCAAATCCGATGTCCTTCACTCCCGCCTCGCAGGCGCTCGCCCGTTTCAAGGTACTCGATCTGACCCGGGTGCGGGCGGGGCCGACCGCCGCACGGCAACTCGCCGACTGGGGCGCCGACGTCATCAAGATCGAACTCCCCAAGGGGCTCGACGAAAGCGACATGGGCGGGCCACGGCACGGGCCGGATTTCCAGAACCTGCATCGCAACAAGCGCAGCCTCACGCTCAACCTGAAGGAACCGGACGGCGTCGCCGTCTTCAGGAAGATGGTGGAGACCGCCGATGTCGTGATCGAAAACTACCGGCCCGACGTGAAATTTCGCCTCGGCATCGACTACGAGACCATTCGCGCGATCAACAAGCGCATCGTCTACGGCTCGATTTCCGGCTTCGGCGAGGACGGCCCCTATCGCGAGCGGCCGGGCTTCGACCAGATCGCGCAGGGCATGGGCGGCCTGATGTCGATCACGGGCCTGCCGGGCCAGGGTCCGGTACGGGTCGGCATTCCCGTCGCCGATCTTGGCGCGGGCATCTTCTGCGCGATGGGCATCCTGGTCGCGCTGCTGGAGCGCGAAGTTTCCGGCGAGGGGCAATGGGTTCAGTCGTCGCTGCTCGGTGCGCAGATCTCGCTGCTGGATTTCCAGGCGGCGCGCTGGCTGATCGCCAGGGACGTGCCGGGCCAGGCCGGCAACGACCATCCGACCAGTATTCCGACCGGGGTGTTTCCCACCAGCGATGGCCACATCAATATCGCGGCGTCGGGCAAGCATATCTTCGCCCGTTTCTGCCAGACGCTCGGTCTTTCGCATCTGCTCGAAGATCCGCGCTTTGCCGACGATGCGTCGCGCTCGAAGAACCGGCTCGCCATCAACCAGGCCATCTCCGAGGTCACCAAAAAGCAGTCGAGCAGCGAACTGATCGCGAAGCTGAACAAGGCCGGCGTGCCCTGCGGCCCGATCAATCGCATGGACGAGGTCTTTGCCGACCCTCAGGTCCAGCATCTCGGCATGGCCGCGCCAGTCCATCACGACGCGCTCGGCGACATCGCGGTCGTCAACCAGGCCGTCAAGCTGAGCCGGACGCCGAGCCATATCGCGCATCCGACGCCCGAAAAGGGCGAGCACACCGAGGAAATCCTGAAGGCGTACGGTTATGACGACAAGTCGATCGCCGAATTCCGGGCGCGGAAGATTGTTTGAGTGGAGCGCCATTGCGAACCGCTGGCTCCTCGCAATGACGACAAATACGATCAGGAGAATTCCATGAAGACCTCGACCGAGCGAATGATCGCCAAAAAGGACGGAGCGATCGGCTGGATGCAATTCAACAATCCCGCGCGCCACAATGCCGTGTCGGTCGAGATGTGGAAGGCGGTTCCGGAGATCATGGCCGAGTTCGAAAAGGACGATGCGATCCGGGTGGTGGTGCTGAGCGGCGCCGGCGGCAAGGCATTCATCTCCGGCGCCGACATTTCCGAGTTTGGAGAAAAGCGGTCGTCGCCCGAAACCGTACTGGAATACAACCGGATCGCAGGCTTGGCGAACGCCGCCATCATCGACTTTCCCAAGCCGACGATTGCGATGATCCAGGGCTACTGCATCGGCGGCGGGCTTGGCGTCGCGCTATGCTGCGATCTTCGGCTGGCTGCGGAAAATTCCCGTTTCGCGGTCCCCGCCGCCAAGCTTGGCCTGGGCTATGCCTATGACGGCATCAAGCGCCTGGTCGACATCGTCGGTCCGTCGTTTGCCAAGGAGATCTTCTATACCGCGCGGCAGTTCGACTCGACGGAAGCCCTGCAGATGGGGCTGGTCAATCGCGTGGTCCCGGCCGCCAACATCGAAACCTACGTGCACGACTATGCCGGCACCATCGGCGGCAATGCGCCGCTGACCATCAATTCGGTCAAGCTCTGCGTCAATGAAGCCACCAAGGATCCGGAGAGACGCAATCTTGCCGCGGCGCAGGCGGCCGTCGATGCGTGCTTTGCATCCGCGGACTACATCGAAGGCCGCACCGCGTTCATGGAGAAGCGGAAGCCGGCCTTTCGCGCGCGGTGACAGACAAGGACGCCGCCGGCTGCGCTTCATTTACCGGTAAAGCGCGCCGGGCGTTTCTCGACGAAGGCAGCGGCGCCTTCGCGCAGGTCCGCCGTGCGGAAGGCACGCGACTGTGACGTGGCTTCATTATCCAGCGTCGATGCCAGCGATGCATTCCAAGCCGTGTCGATCTGGTTCTTGATCAGACCGATGCTGACCGGCGGGCCGTCGGCGAGCGTTTGCGCGACGCCTAACGCCTCATTCATGAGATCGGCGTCTTCCGACATTTTCCAGATCAGGCCCCATTGCTCCGCCTTTTCGGCGTGGAGCGGCTGACCGAGCAGCGCCAGCGCGCGGGCGCGCGCGACGCCGATCGACCTCTGCAGCAACAGCGACGTTCCGCCATCGAGCGCGGCACCGAGCCGGACGAAGCTCAGGATGAAGCGCGCGGACCGCGCGGCGATCACGATGTCGCCGGCCAGCGCGATGCCGACGCCGGCGCCCGCGGCGGGTCCATTGACGGCGACCACGATCGGCTTGGGCGAGCCGCGCATCTTCTCGATCACCGGATTGATGCTGGCGCGCATGTTGTCGCCGATCTGCTCTCCGGCCTCGAAGGTGTTGCCGCCGCCCAGTTGCGCTCCGGCGCAAAAGCCCTTGCCCGCCCCGGTCAGCAGAATCGCCCGCACCGCGGCGATCGGCGATGGCCGCATCGAGCGCCCGCCCAGATCGCTCAGCAGGCTGCCGGCGAGCGCGTTATATTGCGCGGGATTGTTGAGCGTCACGATCGCGACGGACCCGCGCCGTTCGGTGAGAACCATCGACATGCTATCCTCGCTTCTGATCGATGGCTGGCGAGCGGCGCCGGCCGGCATTTCTGGGGGATTGTTACAAGGACCGCGCGATCAGGAGCTTCATGATCTCGTTGGTCCCGCCGTAGATCTTCTGGATGCGCGAATCCACGAACATCCGCGAGATCGGATATTCCTGCATGTAGCCGTAGCCGCCGTGAAGCTGCAGGCACTCGTCGGCGGTCTCCACCTGCTTCTGCGAACACCACCACTTCGCCATCGACGCGGTGACGGTATCGAGTTCGCCGGCAACAAGCCGTTCCACGCACCAGTCGACGAAAACGCGCGCAATCACAGCTTCGGTTTTGCGCTCGGCGAGTTTGAAGCCGGTATTCTGGAATTCGATGATCGGCTGCCCGAACGCCTTGCGTTCCTTCGTATAGTCGGTGGTCAGCTTGATCGCGCGCTCCATCGAGGCCACCGCACCGACGGCAAGCGCGAGACGCTCCTGCGGCAATTGCTGCATCAACTGGACGAAGCCGTTGCCCTCCTCGCCGCCCAGCAGGTTTTCGGGAGGCGCCACCGCATTGTCGAAAAACAGTTCGGAGGTGTCGGAGGCGTGCAGCCCGATCTTGTCGAGGTTGCGCCCGCGCCGGAAACCTTCATTCCCCTCGGTCTCCAGGACGATCAGCGAGAGACCCTTGGCGCCCGGCCCGCCGGTGCGAGCGACAACGATGATCAGGTCGGCGGCCTGGCCATTGGTAATGAACGTCTTCTGGCCGCTGATCACATAATTATTGCCCTGCTTTTTCGCGGTCGTCCGCACGCCCTGCAGGTCGGACCCCGTTCCGGGTTCGGTCATGGCGATGGCGCCGACGAACTCGCCCGTCGCCATTTTCGGCAGCCAGCGACGTTTTT
Source organism: uncultured Alphaproteobacteria bacterium (assembly GCA_963721275.1). GTDB lineage: Bacteria > Pseudomonadota > Alphaproteobacteria > Rhizobiales > Xanthobacteraceae > Bradyrhizobium. The sequence continues at coordinate 136,118 of CAVRIQ010000042.1, forward strand.
GTTCCTCGGACCCGTAATTCAGAACGTAATGTGCCACGATGGCGCTATGCACCGACACCCCGGTCGTGACTTCCGATACGACAGTTTCGAGATCCTCGATAACGGCGGCTTCGTAGGCAAAGGTCGCACCCAACCCGCCATAGGCTTCAGGGATGCTCGGCAGCAGCGCGCCCATTTCGCCCAGCGCCCGCCAGGCCGAGCGATCCACCATCTTCTGCTGCCGCCATCTTTCCGCATGCGGGGCAAGATCCTTGGCGAGAAACTTGCGGAACTGGTCGCGAAAGACGTCCAGCTCTTCGGTCATCCAGGATGAGCGGTAATTCATGGCGCTTTCGCCTCGTTAGAGAGAGAATGGTTGCGTGGAGGCGCCGGCTGACAGACCCCGGCCGGCGCCGGGACCCCTCAAATCAGCAGGCCGCCGCCGGCGACGATCACCTGACCACTGATGTAGTTCGATTCCGGGCTGCAGAACAGATAAACCGCATCGGCCGCTTCTTCGGGGGTGCCGCCGCGACCGAGCGGGATCATCCGCGCCATGGCGTCGAGCATCTGCGGCTGCACGCCGACCTTGATGTCGCGGCCGGCGACATCGATGGTCTTCTGCTGGGCCTCGATCGGCTGGGTCAGGCGGGTGTTGATCAGGCCAAAGGCGACGCAATTGACGTTGACCTTGTAGCGTCCCCACTCCTTGCACATCGTACGCGTCAGTCCGACCAGCGACGCCTTGGCCGAGGAGTAGCTCGCCTGCCCGGCATTGCCGTAGAGGCCCGCGATCGACGAGATGTTGACGACCTTGCGGAACACCTCGCGGCCGGCCTCGGCTTCCTTCTTCGCCATGATCCGGATCGGCTCGGCGGCGGCGCGCAGAATGCGGAACGGCGCCACCAGATGCACGTCCAGCATGGCCTGGAACTGCTCGTCGGTCATCTTCTGGATCGTCGAGTCCCAGGTGTAGCCGGCGTTGTTGACGATGATGTCGAGACCGCCGAATTTTTCCGTGGCGGCGCCGACGAAGCGGTCGGCGAAGCCCGGTTCGGAAACGCTGCCGTTGACCGCGATCGCCTCGCCGCCGGCTGCCTTGATCTCGGCAGCGATCGCGTCACCCGGCCCGCATCGAGATCGTTGACCACGACCCTGGCGCCCTCGCTCGCGAGCTTCAGCGCGATAGCACGGCCGATGCCGCGGCCCGATCCCGTAACGAGCGCGATTTTTCCCTTGAGTTTCGACATTTGGTTTTCCCGGTCAGAGAGCAATGATGGCTTCGCCGGCGAGCTTGATCTCGCCGGTCTCGTCCTTGGTCGTCAAAGCGAGCTTCGCCCGCCTTTCGCCGTTGTGCTCGAACAGTTCGGTGACATGGCCCTCGCAGGTCAGGCGCGCGCCAAGCTGGGTGATCGCCGCAAACCGCGTCGAGAACGAGCGGATACGGTGCGGCGCGATGGCATCGGTCAGCGCCTGGCCGAGATAGGCCATGACAAGCATGCCGTGCGAGAAGACGTCCGGAAACCCCGCGGCCTTGGCGAAGTCGATGTCGACATGGATCGGATTGTGGTCGCCCGAGGCGCCGCAATAGAGCGCCAGCGTGTGGCGCGTGATCGGCGGAAAGGTCTTGTGGACGACGCGTTCGCCGGCCGCCGGATGATCGATAGCCGTCTCGCTCATGTTGTCCCCTAATTCCGCACCACGATGGTGCGCGCGGTGTCGGCGACGTGAGCGCCATGCTGGTTGGTGATTTCGGTTTCCACCACCACCATCGTCATCGCGCCGCCCTTCTTGTCGGCCACGCCTGACACGTGGGACTTAAAGGTCAGGGTGTCGCCGACCACGACGGGCGCGTAGTAGGTAAAACGCTGCTCGCCGTGCAGCACGCGGGCGAGATCGATGTTCAACTCGGTGAGGAACTCGAACGGACGCTCGGAATCCATCAGTTCGAGGCAGAACAGATAGGTCGGCGGCGCCGGGATGGCCGAATAGCCCGCGGCGCGCGCGGCTGCTTCATCGCGGTAGACCGGATTTTGCTCCCCGAGTGTGTTGAGGAAGAAGCGCAGGCGTCCGGGCTCGACGCGGGCAATGACCGGCGTAAAGCTACGCCCGACGGCGGATTGATCGACCATGGCTTCCCCTTACGCGCGCTCGTACAGCGTCACCACGCAGGCGCCGCCGAGGCCGAGATTGTGCTGCAGGCCCAGACGCGCGCCATCGACCTGCGTCGCCGCCGCGGTGCCGCGCAATTGGCGCGTCAACTCGTAACATTGCGCCAGTCCGGTCGCACCAAGCGGGTGCCCTTTCGACAACAGGCCGCCGGAGGGATTGGTGACGAACTTGCCGCCGTAGCTGTTGTCGCCATCGTCGATGAACTTGGCCGCTCCGCCTTCCGGACACAGCCCCAACGCTTCGTAGGTGATCAGCTCGTTCTGGGCGAAGCAATCGTGCAGTTCGACCACGTCGAGATCTTCCGGACCGATGCCGGCCGCCGCGTAGACGCGGTTGGCGGCGTCCCGCGCCATGTCATAGCCGACGACCTGCATCATGTCGCCGGCGCCGAACGTCGACGGCGTGTCGGTGGTCATCGCCTGGGTCGCAATCCGGACGTCCTTGCGCAGGCCGTGCTGGCTGGCGAACTTCTCCGAAACCAGCACCGCCGCGGCGCCGCCGCAGGTCGGCGGACACGCCATCAGCCGCGTCATCACGCCGGGCCAGATCACCTGATCCTTCATGACATCGTCGGCGGTGACTTCCTTGCGGAACAGCGCCAGCGGATTGTTCCTGGCATGACGGCTCGCCTTGGCGCGGACCTTGGCAAAGGCTTCCAGCGGCGTACCGTATTTCTTCATGTGGCTGAGGCCGGCGCCGCCGAAATAGCGCAGCGCCAGCGGCACCCCGGGGGCATCGATCAGGTTTGCGGCCGCCGCGTCGAAATCGTCGAACGCGCTCGGCCGGTCGGTGAACACCGAGCCCAGCGCACCGGGCTTCATCTGCTCGAAGCCGAGCGCCAGCACGCAGTCGGCTGCGCCGGATTCGATCGCCTGGCGGGCGAGGAACAGCGCGGTCGAACCGGTCGAGCAATTGTTGTTGACGTTGACGATCGGGATGCCGCTCATCCCGACCGGGTAGAGCGCGCGCTGGCCGCAGGTGGAGTCGCCATAGACGTAACCGACATAGGCCTGCTGGACCTTGTCGTAATCGATGCCGGCATCGCCGAGCGCCAGCTTCGTCGCCGCCGCGCCCATCACATGGTACGGCTCGCTGGCGCCGGGTTTGACGAACGGAATCATGCCGACGCCGGCAACATACACGCGAGACATCAGACCCCTCCGCAAATTACCCAATGGACTTTTTATTACCGGGGGGTAATATACGGGCCGCTACGTCAGCGAGTCAATGCGGGAGGGGCGGCAATCAAAATGGATGCGCGGGGTCCCACCTCCGATTCCTCTCCCTGGATGCCGTTCGAGAGCCGCCGCCGCGCCCGCGACGAGAAACGCGACGCGGTGTTGCGGACCGCCGTGCATCTGTTTCTCGAGCAGGGCTATCACCGCGCGACCCTGAACGAGGTCGCCGAGCGGCTGAACATCACCAAGCCCGCGCTCTACAATTACTTCCGCGGCAAGGAAGATATCCTGTTCGAATGCTGGGCGCTGGGACAGGAGCGGGTCGATGACTTCATCGCCGGGATCGATGCCGCCGGCGGTACCGGGCTCGCCAAGCTGCGCAAGCTGATCCGCACCTATGCCGAAGTGATGACCACCGACTACGGCGCGAGCCTGGTGCGGTTCGACCCGCGGGATCTGACCGAGAAGAACAGCAGGATCGTCCGCGCGGCCAAGCGGAGCATCGACCGTACCTTTCGGAAATACATCGCCGACGGAATCGCGGACGGCTCGATCAGGCCGTGCGACCCGAAGATGACCGCGTTCGTCATTGCCGGATCGCTGAACTGGATCGGCCACTGGTTTCGGCGCGACGGCGCGATGTCGGCAGCAGCGATCGCCGACGAGTTCACGGAACGGCTTACCGAGGGGTTGGCGGTGAAATCGACGAGAAAGCGGGCGGCATCAACGCCCGCAAAACGCAAGAAATCAGGCGGAGGATCACGGTGAATACGACCCATGGATTACGCAGGGCATTGCAGATCAATCCCGACGGCCTCGCAACAGTGTTCGGCAAGCGGCGGCGGAACTGGCGCGAGGTCGGAGAACGGGTAGCGCGGCTCGCCGCCGGGCTTCGCGCGCTTGGCGCCGATCCCGGCGACCGCGTCGCGATGCTGTCGCTCAACTCCGACCGCTATCTCGAACTCTATCTCGCCACGGCATGGGCCGGCGCGGTGATCGTACCGCTCAACATCAGATGGAGCCCGCTCGAAAATGAAGACGCCTTGCGCGATTGCCGCGCCAATGTGCTGGTCGTCGACAAGGCGTTCGCGGCGGCGGGCGCGGAACTGGCGAAAGCGCTTCCCGGCCTGAAGCTGGTCTACGCCGACGACGGCGATGCCCCTGCCGGAATGGAGGGCTACGAAACGCTGTTGACGCGAAGCGAGCCGATCCCGGACGCGATGCGAACCTCGTCGGATCTCGCCGGCATTTTCTACACCGGCGGCACGACCGGCCGCTCGAAAGGGGTCATGCTCAGCCACGGCAACCTGATGGCCAACGCGCTCAACGCCCTCGGCGAGGGTCTGTTTCCATCCACCTCGATCTATCTTCATGCCGCCCCGATGTTTCATCTCGCCAATGGCGCGGCGATGTATTCGCTGCTGCTCAGCGGCGGCGCCAACGTCATGGTCCAGGCGTTCACGCCGGAAGGCGTGATGGCCGCGGTTCAGAACGAGCGCGTCACCGACGTGCTTCTGGTCCCGACCATGATCCAGATGCTGGTCGATCATCCCGCGCTTTCCTCCCACGACATGTCGTCGCTTAGGAATCTCGTCTACGGCGCTTCGCCGATCAGCGAGGCCGTGCTCGACCGGGCCACGAAAGCGCTGCCGAACGCGCAATTCACCCAGGCCTACGGCATGACCGAATTGTCGCCGATCGCGACCTTGCTGCACTGGAAAGAGCACATCGGGGAAGCCCGCGCCAAGGGCCGGCACCGCGCCGCCGGCCGGGCCACGCTCGGCTGCGAGGTGCGCATCGTCGATACCGACGACAAGCCCGTTGCCTTCGGCACCGTCGGCGAAATCGTCGTGCGCGGCGACAATGTCATGATGGGCTATTGGGAGCGGCCGGAGGAGACCGCGCGCGCCGTGATCGACGGCTGGATGCACACCGGCGACGGCGGCTACATGGACGAGCACGGCTTCGTCTTCGTCGTCGACCGGGTCAAGGACATGATCATTTCGGGCGGCGAAAACGTGTATTCGGTCGAGGTCGAAAACGCCATCTCCCAGCATCCCGCCGTGGCGCAATGCGCCGTCGTCGGCATCCCGGACGAGCGCTGGGGCGAACAGGTCCACGCCGTGGTCGTGCTCAGAAGCGGCGCCGAGGCCTCCCCCGCCGAGCTGATCGAATTCTGCAAGACATTGATCGCCGGATACAAGTGTCCGCGCAGCGTCGATCTCAGGGAAAGCCCGCTGCCGCTCTCGGGCGCCGGCAAGGTGCTCAAGCGCGAACTGCGCAGGCCGTTCTGGGAAAACCGGGAGCGGCGGGTGAGCTAGGGCAGGCCCGTCACCCACTCGCATTCGTAACGACGCGCGCAAGAAGGCGCCGCGGCCAGGGAGGTCTGCGGGGTTCGACGCTCCATCGGGGGTGCAGAAGCGACATTGAACGCTGAGCAGGTCGCGTGTCAGCCAAGTCAGTTCCCGCCCAAGAAGGCCCTGCCACTAAGCTTTCGTCACGGTCGGGCAACTGGCGGAGAGGGAGGGATTCGAACCCCCGATAGGCTTGCACCTATGCCGCATTTCGAGTGCGGTGCATTCGACCACTCTGCCACCTCTCCGGGCGCCATAACGGGCAATTCCCTCGCCCGCGGTCGGGGCGAGTTCTAGGCGAGGACGGCGGGGCAGACAAGGCGCCGGCGGCGGGAAATTCCCGGTTCGGAAGCCGGCAGATAGGGGTGGGACCGCCAGACGCGGTAAAAACCGGCGGTCCCGTGTCGCGTCATTGAAATTGCGGCCGTGAAGTGCGGCTTCGCCGGCCAGCCCGAGCGACGGTTCGACGGTAGCGGCCTGAGCGGAATCGGCAACGCGATCCCGGTTTTAACCTAACCAGTCAAGGTTACCCGGGCCCGCTTGCGTCAATCCTTGTTCTTCTTGTCCTTCTTCTCGTCCTTGTCCTTGTCCTTGTCCTTGCGGCGGTTGGTGAAGCGCGCATTGCCGAGCCCGGTGCCGATGGTCAGCACGCCCCAGCGCTCCACGTCCTGCATGAACGGAACTTCGGAAAGGCCCTGCGCCACGCCGTCATTGTGCATCAGGACCGCGGTGTCGTGATCGCCGATCTCCGGGATCGCCTCGACCAGGCTCACCGGCAGATTGAATTTGCTGCTCTCCCAGTTGCCCGGCAGGTTCTGCGCGCCCTTCTCGATCGAACCGTCCTCATCGATCACGCCGGGACAGGCAATCCCGATGAAGGGCGCAAGTTTCAGCCCCTCGTCCTCGGCCGCCGTGATCAGGCCCTTCAGCATCTTCACCAGGCGTTTGACCGCGCCTTCCCGCGTCGGCTCGTCGTCGGCATGGCGCCACAGCTCGGATTTCCAGACTGAGGCTTTCGACAGATCGGGCGTCTTTTTCCAGCGGGTTTCGACCACGCCGCAGCGGATATTGGTGCCGCCGATATCGACCGCGAGGATGCTGTCATGGGCCTCGAAAATCCATGACGGCGCCAGATGCAGGCAGCCGATCAGGCCGGCGTCGTCGGGATGGTAGCGGATCGGCACCAGATCGACCTTGAAGTCCCCGGCCTTGAGAATGATGTCGGCGCGCGCGATCGCGAGCTCCCCGACCCGGCTTTCGCGAAAGCCGCCGCCGACCACGATGCGCTCGGTATCGGCCCAGGCCTTGGTCTTGAGAAAGCGCTGCGTCACATAAGCGAGTTCCTGGGCAAACTCCTCGATCGCGCCGTGCACCAGCGCGGCGGCGCCGATGTCGTCGCCGACCAGCACCTCGTCGAGCGTGCTCTTGCCGATGGCCTCGGCGGGCTTGGCCCCCAGGGGATCGTCGCCATTCTTCTTCAGCGGCTTGCGCAAGGAGTCCAGAATCTTGCGGAACGCGCCCTTGCTGGCGCGGTCGCCGAGAAAGCCGTCGTCGTCCTTCAGCTCGATATTGAAGCTGTCCACGTCCACCGACGGCAGACGGGTCGCGCCGTGGCGGGCGATGCCCGTTGTCGTTATTGCATCTTCAGCCATTTTGCCCTTGCCCGATCGATGTCGAACGGACAACGGCGGGGGAACCCATTGGTTTCATTGGGCCGGACGGCCTCGCCCGGCACGGGCCGATCGGGGCCAAAAATCCGCCAAATCCGCCAGTTTTGGCCGGTTTTCAGGCCGGTTTTCCTTGACTCGGGGCGCTTCCCGGCTATAAGTCCCCGCACCCGGCGCGGGAAATTCCTCGCGCCGCTTGTTTTTGCGCGGCTTCAAGGGATCGCTCCCCGATCGCGCGGAAATTTGCGACGGTCCCTGATCGTCGAATCCACAACGACTGAAGAAAAAGCCGGCCCGGGCCTGTGTCCTGAGGCCGGGATCGAACACGAAGGAATAAAACGATGTTCGCAGTCATCAAAACCGGCGGCCGGCAGTACCGCGTCGTTCCGGATGATGTGCTCGAGATAGGCAAGATCGCCGGCGATGTCGGGACGATCGTGCAGCTTGGCGAAGTTCTGCTGGTCGGCGGCGACCAGCCCGTGCTCGGCGCGCCGATGGTGGCGGGCGCTTCCGTTGCGGCCGAAGTGCTGCAGCACAAGCGCGGCCCCAAGGTGATCGCGTTCAAGAAGCGCCGCCGCAAGAATTCGCGCCGCAAGCGCGGTTATCGCGACGAGATCACGGTGCTGCGCATCACCGAGATCCTGACCGGTGACGCGAAGCCTTCGATCGGACCGCGGCCGAAGCGGGAAAAGCTCGTGGCGGAGCCTGCCGAAGGCGACGACGAGGCGCCGAAGGCCGCCAAGAAGAAGGCCGCGCCCAAGAAGGTCGTAGCCAAGGCCGCGGCAAAACCGCGCGCCAAGCCGGCGGCGGCGAAGAAGACCGCCGCCAAGGGCAAAAGTGATAAAAAGTGAAGCGCGACAAAAAGTGAAATGATTCCGTCAAGGAATTGATCTAGAGATACGGCGAAGTTTGGAGACGGGCTATGGCTCACAAAAAAGCAGGCGGTTCATCGCGAAACGGGCGTGATTCGGCGGGCAAGCGGCTCGGGATCAAGGCCTATGGCGGCGAGCACGTGATTCCCGGCAACATCATTGCGCGTCAGCGCGGCACCACCTGGCACCCCGGCCTTAATGTCGGCATGGGCACTGACCATACTCTCTTCGCCAAGGTCGAAGGTCATGTCGAGTTTCGTGCAAAAGGCAACGGCCGCACTTTCGTGTCGGTAGTCCCGATGACGGAAGCCGCGGCCGAGTAAACGGTGGACATACATGAGTTCCGCCGGGTCCTGTTGAACCGGCGGAGCTCGAGAAGGGCTCCTAGGGGAGGCGGGAAACCGGCCTCCCCTTTTTTATTGCGTCAGTTGCGTGCTGTTTTCGCAAACAGGAGCCCGACATGCTGCAGGATATCCCAACCCCGACATTGCGCGAGGCCAGTCCCTGCGTCCTCGAGACCGAACGGCTGCTGCTGCGCAGGCCGACGCTCGCGGACGTAAAAGCGATCGCGCGTCTCGCCGATGACCGCCGCATTGCGGAGAACACCCGCCGCCTGCCGCATCCCTATTCCCAGGACCACGCGATCGAGGTCGTGCGCGCAACCGGCGACGACCATCGCGGCACCGCGTTCCTGATCGAGAACAATTTTTCGCCGATCGGCATGGTCGGCGTCGACTGGCGCGAACCGGAGGCGCCGGAGCTCGGCTACTGGCTCGGCGTCGAGCATTGGGGCCGGGGTTTCGGCACCGAAGCCGCGCGTGCCGTGATCGACTTCACCTTCGAGGAGTTCGATGCCGAGCAGCTGATGGCGGGCGCCCGCGTCTCCAACCCGTCGTCGCGCAACATCCTGGAGAAATGCGGCTTCCAGTGGTGCGGCGTCGAGCTGCACCGCTTCGAGGCGCTGGGCTCGTCCACGCCGGTCGACTGCTTCCGGCTGTCCCGCAGCGTGTGGTCATCGCTGAAGAGCTGGAGCAGTTCGACGAGGAAAGAGCGGTAGCGACTTGACGCCGCCGCGTTTCCCGCGAACCCAACGGCAGGCGTTCCCGCGAATGCGGGGACGCATCCCCAGCCGCCGTTCAGATCCGAATTTCAAACAGCTTTGCCGGCGCGGCTTCGCGATCTCGCCGCAGGTTTCGCGCGAGTTTTGGCCTGTTCGTTCCGCCCTCTTCGATCAGAGGGCGCAGGGAATGCCGGGCGCCCGATGCGCCCGATAGCCGCGTGTGCAACGATAGTGGTAGTGAGCACACGCGTTGTCAGGTCACACCGGAATCACCCGGCATTCCCCGCGCAATGGTTTACGGCTTATAACGCGCTCTCCCTGGCGACCGGGCTTTTTTGCCACCATCGCCCGCGAGAATTGCTTCCCGCGAACTTGACGCCAGCGTCGGGGCGTCAGGACCACACGACTTCGCCGTCCGCAAGCCAAGCGCCCTCGTCTTTGGCGCCGCTTCCGTCCACCGCATCCTGTCCCGCGTCCGTAACGATCTCGAGCCGCCCCTCTGTGGGACAGGACGGTGCGCGAGATATAGGTGATTTGCGCTTCGGAAAATCAGAATATTTTTGCAGGAAGGAGCTTGACAGGGGGGTCGATAAACCGCCCAGGTGATTTGCCCGTCGGTTGGAAAACGGGCATGACGCGGACATGCCAAAAGCGGCGCTCTTGCACTTTTCGGAAGTCGCAATGCCCGACGTGAGTCCGGAATGCGCCAAAGCGGGCGTCCGTCAGCCGCTTGGGTTACTGCTTTCACGCCCCAGCTACACCGGCGGACTGGCCATCGCCTCATCCCGTCCCAGCTTCCGCTCGCGCAGGAAGATGTAAAGACCCGCGCCGATGATGATGGCCGCGCCCAGAATCGTTGCGGATGACGGCACGTCGCCGAAGACGAGATAGCCGAACATCACGGCCCAGACGATCATCGAATATTGATACGGCACCACCACGCTGGCGGGCGCGAGCTTCAGCGAGCGGTTGACGCACAACAGCGCGCTCACCGAGATGCACCCGGCGGCGGCAAACAGCCCGAGGCTGCCGAAACTCGGCGTGACCCATCCGAACGGCGACATCAGCGCGCCGAGCGCGAAGGTGCCGGCGAATTGCGACGACGCCAGCACGATATCGGACGTCGCGCGCAGGGAGCGGGTGATCAGCATCAGCAGCGCAAACGACAGGCTGCCGCCGAGCGCGATCATCGCCGGCCAGCTGACCGTCTGCGCCGATGGCCGCAGCGCGATCAGCACGCCGCCAAACCCGATCAGGACCGCGCTCCAGCGCCGCCAGCCGACATGCTCGCGCAGCACGATCGCCGACAGCGCGGTGACGAAGATCGGACACGCCAGGTAATAGGTGACGACATCGGCGAGCGGCAGATAGACGGTGGCCAGGAAAAACGCCGCGACTTCCAGCGTGGAGAGCGTCACCCGGAGCAATTGCAGCCACGGCCGCTCGAGACGCAAGAACTCCCCGCGATGCCGCCAGATCATCGGCGACAGCACGATCAGCGCCGCGCAGGCGCGCAGCCACAATAACTGGCCGACCGAATAGGTCGCGACGATGAACTTGCCGAGCGCGTCGCCGAACGAGAACATCGATATCGACAACAGCATCAGCCCGATGCCGGCAAGCCGCGCGGAACGCGGGTCGGCGGCGGTGGAGATTTTGGATAGCAGGCTCATTTGAGACTCTGTGCGGGGCCAGGTTCGCTTATCAGTTTGGCGAAAGCCTCTCCAGCGTCATTCCGGGATGGTCCGAAGGACCAGACCCAGATGCGCAATTGCGGATCGGGGAACTCGATCGGGTTCGCGCCCATCGGGCGCGCATTCGCGCGACCCGTTGGCGCGCCCCGGAATGACGGCTTATGACCGATTGTCGCAGCAGCCGCTCTGCGATACCGATCATCGACGCACGGAGGAGCCCCCGCCATGACCGAGTTCGATCCCGCAAGCCACCGCATGGTGCCGGAACAACGCTGGTTCGAGGATTTTGCGCTCGGCGAGCGTTTCGTCATTCCCAGCCGCACCATGACGTCGGCGGTCTTCGCGGCGTTTCAGACCGCGAGCGGCGATACCCATCCGGTGCATTACGACGTCGAATATTGCCGCGCCCGCGGCATGCCGAACCTGCTCGCCCACGGTTTCCAGACCCTGGTCCATACCGCGCCGGGGGCGGGGCTGTTTCCCTACCTGGTGGAGGAATCGCTGGTCGGCTTTCTCGAACAGTCGAGCCGCTTTCTCAAACCGGTATTCGCCGACGATACGATCTATCCGGCGCTCGAAGTGACGGAGCTCAAGCCGGGCCGGACCACCGGCGTGGTGACGCTGCGTTCCACGGTGTTCAACCAGCGCCGCGAACTGGTACTGGAGGGGACGCAGAAGTTCCTGATCCGTCGCAAGCCCGCCAGGTAGGGCCGCGTGGCGACGCCGTTGCGCCGACCGGGCGGCATCGAACTGTCTTGCGTTCGGGGCAGGTCGCGGACAAGCTCCCCGACATGTTTGACGCCAGCAGACAGGTCGTTCCAGCGGAAATCGCGCGACTGATCGTTTCGCCGCAGGCCTATGCACGCCAGAGGAAGTTGCTTGCGGCCTTCGGCTGGCTGCGGGAGGGCAATCCAATCGGCCGCGTGGAGACCGATGAATTCGACCCGTTCTGGATTGTAACCAGACACGCGGATATTCTCTCAGTCAGCCGGCAGCACGACAGATTTCACAATGGCGACCGTGCGACCGCGCTGGTCCCGCGCAGTACCGACGAGCGGATACGCGCGCTGGCCGGCGGCAGTCCGCATCTCATCCGCACGCTGGTCAACATGGATGCGCCGGATCACGCCGAATACCGCCGGGTAAGCCAAGCCTGGTTCACGCAGCAGGGGATCCATGCCCTGCAGGACCGCATCCGCATGGTGGCGCGCGATTGCCTCGATCGCATGCGCACCCTCGGAGGAGAATGCGAGTTTGTCCGCGAGATCGCGCGCCCGTTCCCTCTGCGGGTGATGATGAGTGTTCTGGGAATTCCGCCGGAGGACGCCGCGCACGTCCTCGCGCTGACGGAGAGATTCTTTCGTGGCCAGGACGCCTTGTCCGGTCGAGACCCGGCAAGACATGCGGTGCATCTCCGCAGGGTGCTCGCTGATTTCACGGATTACTTCAAGCCGCTTCTCGCGGCCCGGCAGAACGCTCCCCGCGAGGATTTGGTAACGGCGATCGCGCAGGCGCGCATCAACGGGGCCCCGATGCCGCAATTGGAGGCGATCAGCTATCTGCTGATCCTTGCTACCGCCGGGCATCACACGACGTCCTCTTCGATCTCCGGTGGGGTGTGGGCACTGAGCCAACGACCGGAAGTGTTCGATAAGGTAGCCCTGGATCGAAGCCTCGTTCCCGGTCTTGTCGAAGAGGCCGTGCGCTGGACGACACCCGTGCAGCATTTCATGCGTACCGCCACCAGGGAAACGGAGCTGAATGGACGCCGCATCGCCGCCGGCGATTGGCTGATGCTCAGTTACTTGTCCGGCAGCCGGGACGAAAAGGTATTCGACAGTCCGGATCAGTTTCGCGTCGATCGCCGCACGGGACATACCGCGTCCTTTGGACACGGCGTGCATGTCTGTCTCGGCCAGCACCTTGCCCGGCTCGAGATGCGGATTTTCTTCGAGGAAATGCTGGCAAGCGTGGGGCGCATAGAGCTCGCCGGCGAGCCCAGGCACTGCGCATCCGTGTTTGTCGGCGGCCCGATCGAGGTCCCCGTTCGCTGCAGGTTTCGCGGCCGATAGTCCATCCGCGCGGGGTGGTCAGGGATACTCGGGCGAAGCCGCCGGCATCTCGAGCGCTGCATAGAGTTCACTCGCCGCTTTGGCAAACTCGCGTGCCTCTTCGCCGCGGCCCGATCGACGCAGCACCAGCGCGAGGCCGCTCTGGCAATGCGCCTGTTCGGGACGCAAGCCGAGTTCGCACGCCAATTGAAGCGATTGGCGATAAAAGGCTTCGGCGGATTCGGCTTCGCCGAGGTGCCGACAGGCCTCGGCCATCAGGCGGCGAGCCGTGACTTCAACCGCTCGATAGTGATGATGGGAGGCCAACTCCATCGCATGCCGGGCGTGGTCCAGTACGCCTTCGGTGCGACCGGCGTGCAGCTTGGCCAGTCCGAGATAAGTCGTCGACCACGCGACGCCGTAATGGAACTTGGCCGATCGCGAAAACTCCAACGCTTTCGTCAACAGCCCGATCCCTTCCGCGCGGCCTGCCAAGGTGTAGGCATATCCCAAACTCGTCGACAGAACGGGGATAAGAAAACTGATCTGGGCCGAACGGCATACCTGATACCCGTGTTCGAGGGACACCAGCGCATCGGTGACCTTTCCCTGATGCGACAGCACGAAGCCGGCATACCAATAGGCTAGAGCGATGTCGTACGGGCGGCGCACCTCATCGGCGATAGCGCAAGCTTCCCTTGCCGCAACGGTCGCTTCCTGGAAATTTCCGAGATAGGCATTTGAGGCGGCAAGCATTCCCATCCAGAGCACCGAACTCGTCCCGGTGGTCCCGATCCGTTCTTGCCGCAGCGGACCTGCGGTCCAATTCCGATTGTCCTGCATCAGGGCCCGCGATCGTTCGAAATCGCCGCGCCACATGTAGGCTTGTCCCAGATAGAAGCTTGCCGGAAGCTCGAGCCGGCTACTCTTGATCTCCCTGGCGATGTCGAGGGCTCGCTCGCCGCATTCAATGCTTGCGTCGAGGTCCCCTCGCCAATTGTGCACGAGCGTCTGAGCCACGCTGATGGCGGCCAGTCGCGCACGATCGTCAATCGAAACGGCCAGCGCTTCCGCCTCCCGCAAGGCGGTCTCGAGGGCAGGATAATCGGCGGTCGCGCCGAAGATCGTGCGCAGGCCCAGGCGAATGTCGATTCCGAGCCGGATATGAGCAACATCCCGCGGAAGATGCGCCAACGCCTGCAGCGCCTGATCGTAGAAGACTCGCGCCTCCTGATAGGCGGAAAGTTCGACCGCCTTGTCGCCGGCCTGACGCGAATAGTTGACCGCCTCGTGCCATAATTCGGCGCTCAGTGCGTGGCGCGCAAGGCTTTGAACGACTTCAGCCAGATTGTCATGGTGTTGGGATTCGAGTGCCCTGACGACCCGGCCGTGCAGCTCCTGGCGCCGTCTGGACAGCAGACTGCCGTACGTCACCTCGTGGGTGAGCGCGTGCTTGAACCTGAACTGACGGGAAGCCGTATTCAGGACCTGGTAAACAAATTCGGCCGCTTGCAGATCAGCCAGCAAGGCTCGAAGTTTGTCGGGGGCAAGGTCCGCGACATTTTCGAGCAGGGCTATCGCAAAATCCGAACCGATGACAGCCGCCGTCTGCAGGAGCTCCCGCTGCTCCGGCGCAAGCCGGTCTATTCGGCTCGCCAGAACCGCCTGCACGCTGTCCGGGATTTTGATCGACTGCAGCTCTTGCGCAAGTTCGTACGCGCCGACGCCGCCGCGAAGCACGCCATGTTCGACTTGCGCGCGCACCGTCTCTTCGATGAAAAGCGGAGTACCTTCCGTCCGCCGGACCAGCAGGCTGCATAACTGCTCATTGGCCTTGTCGTTCCCGAGCAGGGTGCGGACCAGGAGTTCCGCGTTCGGCCGGTCCAACGCCTCGATCTCGATCGTTCGGTAGTTGTCGCGCTGCCAGATGTGGTTGTACTCGGGGCGATAGGTCATGATGATGAGCAGGCGGCTGGACTCGGCCTCCCTGGCAATTCCCTCGATCAGCGTCCGAGTCTCGGCGTCGGTCCATTGCATATCCTCGAACCACAGAAGCAACGGCCGCCCTTCCGCTCCACGCAGGATGATGCTTTTTGCGGCGGCGAAAATCCGCTGACGGCGCGCCGCAGGCTCGAGACCCTGCCATTCCGCATCGTCGACCGGCAGGTCAAGAAGCGAACGAATGGGTGGAAGCGCGGAGTTGAGGTCTTCGCCCAGGGCGGAAAGCTTCGTCCGCAGACGCCGGTTTATGTCCTCGGCGCTCGCCTGTTCAGGTATTTCGCACCAAGTCCGGATGAGATTCGAGAAGGCAAGATAGGGTACATTTCGGGTGTAAGAAGCGCTCACGGTCTTCAACACGGCCCAGTTCGACGCCTCCGGCGAATGGAGCAACTCGTGCACCAATCTGGTCTTCCCGGTGCCCGGCTCACCAACGACGCCGACAAGCTTGCCGTGTCCTCCGGCCGCGACGCGCAGGGCGTCGAGAAGTGCGGCTGACTCCAGATTGCGGTCGATGAAACGCGTCAGCCCCCTCGCAGCCGTCACTTCCCAGCGCGTACGCGCCGCGGTATGCCCGACGATCTCGAACAGTTCGAGTGGCTCGCGAAAACCTTTCACGGCAATGGGGCCGAGCGACCGCGTTGCGACGAGGCCTTCCGCCAGCCGCACAACCTGCGACGTGCAGTAGATGCTTCCGGGCGAGGCCATTTGTTCCATGCGAGCCGCCAAATGGACGGTGGGACCGATCGCGTCATAATCGACGGAGAGATCGGTATGAATGGCCCGAACGATCACCTCTCCGGCATGCAGTCCGACACGAATGTCGGGCTTGGCGTCCGACGAAGTACGCACCGCGTTTTGCATGTCGAGGGCTGCGTAGGCAGCCCTGACGGCGCTGTCTTCGTGAGCCAGCGGCGCACCAAACAACGCCATGATGCCATCGCCTTCGATCCGATTGACCGTACCTTCGAAACGATGAACCGCATCGATCATGGCCTGCAGTGTCGGACCCAGGCGCTGATCCGCCTCTTCCGGATCGAGGTCCTGAATCAGGCTGGTCGAGCCCTTGATGTCAGCGAAAAGAACAGTGATCTGCTTGCGCTCGCCCTCCAGCGCAGCACGGGATTCGAGAAGACGGCTCGCCAGATGCCGCGGCAGATTGACGGGGGCCGATACGCTCTCGCGCGCATCCTGCCCGGGCTGCAGCCCCGCAGGTCTTCGATCCGCGCCGCAACTGCCGCAGACAAGGCTGGATCGCGCCGTGAGCGCGCCACAAGCGGTACACTGTTCGACAAGCGCGGCGCCGCAACTCCCGCAGAATTGGGATTGGGAAGCATTCGAGCTACCACACGCGACGCAGATCATGGGACCGTAGGTCTCGAAAAAAGCTCGCTAATTCCTCAAGAAGATACCGACATATTGACGCCAATCCTACCGGCCCACACCATCTTGCCCGCCCCCGGATTTGCGAATAGCGTCGGGAGGTTTGAAGAAGTCCTGACACCTGACGGAGGCTTCGATGACCTTTGCTTTGCGCAAACATGTACCGGGACGGGCAGATATCAATAGGGCCTTTTCGAGAGAACATCTCGCACAAATGAAGGCAGATTACGCCAAGTTGCAGCAATCCGGCGGCTACCATTTTGGCGATCTAAGCGCGCTATTCTGTGGCCTGGACAAGCAGGAGCGGGAATACTGGGATCAGGAAATTGCGTCCTTTTATTCGCCCGACGTTCAACAAGAGATCGCACGTACAATCCAGGCCGCGCTTTTCCATAAGGACAAAAGCGGCCGGGAAACCCCGATACCACTCAGGTTTGATTGGCCCAGCGGAACGCAGGCCATATCGAAAGGGATAAGGGTCACCTACGACCCTGTCGGACCATCCTACCATATTGAGCTGATCGGCTATCCGTCCCCTGCGGGATCGGCACTGGCCAGGCGGCGAAAAGAGAAAGAGCTTACGCCCGACGACGATATTGAAGGGTGATCGAGGGCGGCTCGCGCGCGGGTTGCAATTCGGTGCTTGCCAAGGGATCGTCGATCCTGGTCGATCATGCCATCGGCGGCCGAAAGCAGCGTAGGCGAGATCTCGATGCCGAGCGCTTTCGCGGTCTTGCGGTCGAGCCTGCGTGCGGCCATCCGATCACCCGCATCGCCGCCCATTGCGCGCGCGCCGTCAGCGGCAAAGCCGCCGCCCCGCCAAGCAAAACACCTCGGCCGGATCGTCATTCAGGCCCCATTAAAGCCCTAAATTATTGAACTTTCGCGATATTTACCAAGCTCGGAGGTTGCCGCCCCGGCGCCCCTGCCTTACCTATAGGCCATGAAATTTCTGGACGAGGCAAAGGTCTATATCCGCTCCGGCGACGGCGGCAACGGCTGCGTGGCGTTTCGCCGCGAGAAGTATATCGAGTTCGGCGGACCCTCCGGCGGCAATGGCGGCCGCGGCGGCGACGTCGTCATCGAAGCGGTCGACGGGCTGAACACGCTGATCGACTATCGCTATCAGCAGCATTTCAAGGCCCAGAAGGGCACCAACGGCATGGGCAAGGACCGCCATGGCGCCAACGGCAAGCCGATCCTGCTCAAGGTGCCCGTGGGCACCCAGGTGTTCGACGAGGATCGCGAAACGCTGATCCACGACTTCACCACGCTCGGGGAAAAATTCGTGCTCGCCGAAGGCGGCAATGGCGGGTTCGGCAACGCGCATTTCAAGACCTCCACCAACCGCGCGCCGCGCAACGCCAATCCCGGACAGGAAGGCGAGGAGCGCTGGATCTGGCTGCGGCTGAAACTGATCGCGGACGCCGGCCTGGTCGGCCTGCCCAATGCCGGCAAATCGACCTTCCTGTCCGTGGTCAGCGCCGCCAAACCGAAGATCGCCGACTATCCCTTCACCACCCTGCATCCGCAGCTCGGCGTGGTGAATTCCGACGGCCGCGAATTCGTGCTGGCGGACATTCCCGGGCTGATCGAAGGCGCGCATGAAGGCGCGGGCCTCGGCGATCGCTTTCTCGGCCATGTCGAGCGCTGCCGTGTCCTGCTGCATCTGGTGGACGCGACCTGCGAGCACGCCGGCAAGGCCTACAAGACGGTGCGGACCGAACTCGATGCCTATGAGGGACATCTCGCCGACAAGATCGAGATCGTGGCGCTGAACAAGATCGACGCCGTGACGGGCGACGAGTTGAAGAAGCAGAAGGACCGGCTGAAACGCGCCGCCAAGAAGACGCCGCTGCTGATGTCGGGCGTCACCGGCGAGGGCGTGAAAGAGGCGCTGCGCGCACTGGTCGAGGTGATCGGCGAAGCCCCGGTGTCGGTCAAGGCCAAGGGCGCCGCGCAGGCCGAGCCGTGGGCGCCGACGACGCCGCAGAGCTGACTTTTTAGGCCTTCTGCGCCACTTCCAAATCATGGAGGCGGCGCGTATTGCTCTCACCAGACACCGCATCGTCCGACAGCACCATGGCCCGCCCGACCTTAAAAAAATTCCGTCGCATCGTCGTCAAGGTCGGCTCGTCGCTGCTGGTCGATTCCGACGCGGGCGAGGTGCGGGGAGCCTGGCTCACGGCGCTCGCCGCCGATCTCGCAAAACTGCATGGCGAGGGGCGCGACCTCCTGATCGTGTCCTCGGGCTCGATCGCGCTCGGCCGCAGCCGGCTGAAACTGCCGCGCGGCGCCCTGAAACTCGAGGAAAGCCAGGCCGCCGCCGCGGTGGGACAGATCGAACTGGCGCGGACCTGGTCCGAGGTGCTCGGCCATCACGGCATCGGCGCCGGACAGATCCTGGTGACCTTGCAGGACACCGAGGAGCGCCGCCGCTATCTCAACGCGCGCTCGACCATTGGAAAACTTCTGGAGTGGCGCGCGGTGCCCGTCATCAACGAGAACGACACCGTCGCCACCAACGAAATCCGCTACGGCGACAATGACCGCCTCGCGGCCCGTGTCGCCACCATGGCGAGCGCCGACCTCTTGATCCTGCTGTCGGATATCGACGGCCTCTATACGGCGCCGCCCGGTGCCAATCCCGACGCCAGGCTGATACCGGTCGTGGAATCCGTCACTTCCGAGATCGAGGCGATGGCGGGGGCTGCGGAATCCGAACTGTCGCGCGGCGGCATGTACACCAAGATCGAGGCGGCGAAGATCGCGACCACCGCCGGCACCCACATGCTGATCGCGTCCGGCAAGATCGAGCATCCGCTGCAGGCGATCGCCGACGGCGGGCGCTGCACCTGGTTTCTGACCCCGGCCAATCCCGTCACCGCGCGAAAACGCTGGATCGCGGGCTCGCTGGAGCCGAAGGGCACGCTGACCATCGACGCCGGCGCGGTGAGCGCGCTGCGCGCGGGAAAAAGCCTGTTGCCGGCCGGCGTGATCCGGGTCGACGGGCATTTCGCGCGCGGCGACGCCGTGGTGGTGCGGGGTCCCGACACCCATGAGATCGGCCGCGGGCTGGTCGCCTATGATGCCGACGACGCCGAAAAGATCAGGGGCCGCTCGTCGGGCGATGTCATGGCCATCCTCGGCGTTAGCGGACGCGCGGAAATGATCCACCGCGACGATCTCGTGGTCGGCCCGAGCGGTGCCCTTTCCCAGAAATAGGCCATTGGCCGAGCTGGCCCTGGGCCGCGAAAGCCTGCCGCCGCCCCAGCCATGCCGCCGCCGCACTTCGCAAAATGACGATTTCCGTGCTAGGACATTGCCTTAACCAGGGTTGGAACCGATATGTCCGCGCCGCTGAAAGCCATCGACGGCAACGCCGATTTGCCTGATCTGATGGCCGGGCTCGCCGCCCGCGCCCGCGCCGCCGCGCGGGTGCTGGCGCTGGCATCTGCCGATCAGAAGAACGAGGCGCTGCAGGCGATGGAGCGCGCCATCCGCAGCCATGCCGCAACGATCCTCGCGGCCAACGCCGAGGATGTCGCCGAAGTGCGCAGCGGCGGCGCAAGTGCCGCCTTCATCGACCGGCTGACGCTGACCCAGGCGCGCGTCGATGCGATGGCCGACGGCATCGCGACCGTGCGCGGGATCCCCGATCCGGTCGGCATCGTGACCGAAAGCTGGCAACGCCCGAACGGCATGGTGATCGAGCGGGTGCGCGTGCCGCTCGGCGTCGTCGCCGTGATTTTCGAAAGCCGCCCCAACGTCGCCGCCGACGCCGGGGTGCTGTGCCTGAAATCCGGCAACGCCGTGATCCTGCGCGGCGGCTCGGACTCCTTCCGCTCCTGCCGCGCGATCCACGATTGTCTGGTGCAGGGCCTGCGCGAGGCCGATCTTCCGGAGGCTTCGATCACGCTGGTGCCGACCCGTGACCGTGCCGCGGTGGGCCTGCTGCTGACCGGATTGAACGGCGGCGTCGACGTGATCGTGCCGCGCGGCGGCAAGAGCCTCGTCGCCCGCGTCGAAGCCGAAGCCCGCGTGCCGGTGTTCGCGCATCTGGAGGGCGTCAATCACGTCTATGTCGATTCCGCCGCCAATCTCGAAATGGCGAAGTCGATCGTGCTCAATGCCAAGATGCGCCGCCCCGGGGTCTGCGGTGCGGCCGAAACCCTGCTGGTCGATCGCGCCGGCGCCGCGGCGGCGCTGAAGCCGCTGGTCGGGATGCTGATCGACGCCGGCTGCGAGGTGCGCGGCGACGACGCCGTGCAGAAAGCCGACCCCCGCGTCAAGCCGGCGACCGACGAAGACTGGGATACCGAATATGAGGACGCGATCATCGCCGCGAAAGTCGTCGACGGCCTCGACGAGGCGATCGCGCATATCCACGACCACGGCTCGCACCACACCGACGCGATCGTGACCGAGGACGAAGCCGCCGCCCGCCGCTTCCTCAGCGAGGTCGATTCGGCGATCGTGCTGCATAACGCATCGACGCAGTTCGCCGACGGCGGCGAATTCGGCTTCGGCGCGGAAATCGGCATCGCCACCGGGAAATTCCACGCCCGCGGCCCGGTCGGCGCCGAGCAACTGACCAGCTTCAAATACCGTGTCCACGGCACCGGGCAGACGCGGCCGTGAACGACAGGGCGTTTTCAAGCGGGAGGGACGCCGGTTCGCGTGGCCATGAGGTTTACGCAGATTGCGCAGACTTATCTGCGGCAGAAAACGCGTCGAACGGGAAAGCACTGCGCCCGCGGTGGTTCATTTGAAGCCGGGTTCAGTCGCGTCACCCACTGTCGTTCAGGCCATCCCGCTTCATACCAACGGCATGCGCATCGGGCTGCTCGGCGGCTCGTTCAATCCGCCGCATGAGGCGCATCGCGCCATCAGCCTGTTTGCGATCAAGCGGCTGAAGCTCGACCGCGTGTGGTGGCTGGTGACACCCGGCAATCCGCTCAAGGAACATGGCGCCTTGCGCGACCTCGAAGCGCGCGCCGAAGCCGCGCGGAAAATGGCCGGCGATCCGCGCATCGACATCAGCTGTCTCGAATCCGTCATCGGGACCCGATACACTGTCGATACCATAACCTATCTGCGCCGCCGCGTTTCCGGGCTGCGCCTGGTCTGGATCATGGGCGCTGACAATCTCGCGCAGTTTCATCGCTGGCAAAACTGGCGGCGCATCGCGTCCGCGGTGCCGATCGCGGTGATCGACCGTCCGCCGCAAAGTTTTCGCGCGCTGGCCGCGCCCGCAGCCCAGGCGCTGGCGCGCTATCGTCTGCCGGAAAATCAGGCGGGCAAACTCGCCGACCTCGACCCGCCGGCCTGGGTGTTTCTCACGGGCATGAAGCTGAACTTGTCGTCCACCGGCCTGCGGAACCCGGACGGCAGCTGGAAGACAAAGTGACGGGGGTGCATCACTGGAATATTGAAACCGTTAACCCCACATGCGTAGTATAGCCCGTGGGCGTCCGAGATTCGGTGCCCGCGATACAGTGAAAGGAATGGTCCCTGGCCACATCTGTATTGTCCAAGTCTGTTTTACCCAAGGTTCCCAAGAAACCGGCCGCCAAAACCGCGCGTAAAACATCGACTCAAGCTGCGGCCTTGAAGGCGCAACCCGACGCCGACAAGACGCTGAATATGATCCTCTCCCGCCTCGACGATATGAAGGCGGAAGAAACGGTCACCATCGACCTTCGCGGCAAATCTGCATTTTCCGACTACATGATCGTCACCTCGGGCCGGGCCAACCGGCACGTCGGCGCGATCGCGGAAAATGTCGCGAAAGCCCTGAAGGAAACCGGAATCAAGAACCTCCATATCGAGGGCTTGCCCAATTGCGACTGGGTATTGATCGATTCCGGCGACGTGATCGTGCACGTGTTCAGACCCGAGGTTCGCGAATTCTACAATCTCGAGAGATTGTGGACGCAGGGCCCGACGGCGGCGAAGGCGGTCTAGGTTTTCGAGCCGATGCGAATCGGCTCGGGCGCATGCTGGTTGTGCTGCGCGCGTTCGAGCGCGCGAGTTATTGATTTGACGCTTTTTCTGCGGCAAACCGGTTCCCATTCCCGGATCGAGTCCGGGGACAGGCCTTGCCGGAAAATGCTGTTATGCGCCTCGTCGTCATTTCGATCGGCCGGCTGAAGCAGGGCCCGGAGCGGGAGCTGTCCGAGCGTTACCGCGAACGATTCGACGACATCGGCCGCAAGCTCGGCTTTCGCGGCCTCGATATCCATGAAATTCCCGAGAGCCGAGCGCGCGACGCCGCCACCCGGATGACCGAGGAAGCCGCGGCGATGTCTGCCGCGATCCCGCAAAAATCCGTGCTGGTGGCGCTGGATGAGCGCGGCGACAATATCGACAGCGCCGCTTTTGCCCGGCATCTCGGCCGCTGGCGGGACGAACAGGTTGCCAACACTATTTTTGCAATCGGCGGCGCGGACGGACTTTCGCCCGATTTGCGGCGCAAGGCAAAGTTGCGAATGGCGTTCGGCTCCGCGACCTGGCCGCACCAAATGGTTCGCGTCATGCTTCTGGAACAGGTCTATCGGGCCGCGACCATTCTGGCGGGTCACCCTTATCACCGCGCGTAAGCCGCGGCAGCCGCAAACGATTGAACGTTCAAGAGAGCGCCGACCAATTCCGATGCAGCCAGAGCGGACCATTCATTCCTACCCTGACACCACCGGCCGCGGCCGGCCCGCTTCCGTCCGCATTCCGCTTTCGATCGCGCTGTTGTCCGCCGGCTTTGCAAGCCTCAGCCTGTCGCCGGCCACCGCGCAGGTCGCCGCTTCGACGCCGCAGACCTCGACGTCACAGACTTCGACGCCGATCGACAGACTGCGGCCGCTTCACCCGACGCCATCAAGCAGCGCGAGCAGGAGCTGGAGGCCACCCGCGCCCAGCAAAGGAGCGCCGCCGACGCGCAAGAGAAGCTCAAATCCGAAATCGCGGCGATCGGCCAGGATCGCAGCAAACTCAATCAGCAGTTGATCGACATCGCGGCGCAGGTGCGCAGCGTCGAGACCAGGATCGGCGACGCCGAAGCGCGGCTGCGCCCGCTGGATTCCCGCGAGCAGCAAATCCGCAGTTCGCTCGATTCGCGCCGTTCCGAGATCGTCGAGGTGCTGGCGGCCCTGCAACGGGCGGGACGGCGCACGCCGCCGGCCTTGCTGGTAAGGCCGGAAGACGCGCTGCAATCGCTCCGCACCGCCATGCTGCTCGGCGCCGTGGTTCCCGAACTGCGGGCCCGTGCGGAGAAATTGACCGGCGACCTCACCGAGCTGGTAACGCTTCGCAAGGCCATCGCCACCGAGCGGGACCGGCTCGCGGCGGACCGCGACAAGCTCAGGGACGACCAGACCCGGCTCGCCGCCCTGGTCGGCGAACGGCAGCGCCAGCAGAGTTCGGTCGAAAAAGACATGGAAGCGGAAGGCGCACGCGCCATTACGCTGTCCAGGCAGGTCGACAACCTGCAGGGCCTGATCACCAAAATGGAGCAGAACCTGAAGAGCGCCGCGAAGGCGGCCGCAACCGCCAGCCTGCAGGGGGCACCCGCCGCCCCCAACGGCAAGCCGAATCTGGGGGCGCTGAAGAACCCTGCCCGGCTGAGTCCGGCCATTGCTTTCGCCTCCGCCAGGGGTTTATTCGCGTTGCCGGTTAATGGCGTCAAGATTCGCGATTTTGGCGGTTCCAATGGCGCGGGTGGCGTAGAAAAAGGCATTTCTTTGGCAACCCGGCCGGGAGCCCAGGTCACAACACCGTGTGATGGCTGGGTTGTTTACGCCGGTCCGTTCCGCAGCTATGGACAACTCTTGATCCTCAATGCCGGGGGCGGGTATCATGTCCTGATCGCCGGGATGGAGCGCATTTCGGTTAACATCGGCCAGTTTGTACTTACGGGGGAGCCGGTCGCGACCATGGGGACGGCGTCTCAGGTCGCATCCATTCTCGCGACCAATGCGAGCCAGCCAGTGCTCTATGTCGAGTTCCGTAAGGACGGCACTCCAATCGATCCAGGCCCATGGTGGGCCGCAAATGAAGGCGAAAAGGTTCGCGGATGATGCGCAAGACTTCAGTAATTCTCCTCAGCGCCGCCACCGGCGCGGCACTGACGCTGTTCGTGACCCAGCCTCGCTCCATGCTGATGGGATCGAGCGCGCGCGCCGCGACCTCGGACACCTATCGCCAGCTCAATCTGTTCGGCGACGTGTTCGAGCGGGTCCGCAGCGACTATGTCGAGAAACCCGACGACTCCAAGCTGGTCGAATCCGCCATCAGCGGCATGCTGTCCGGCCTCGATCCGCATTCGAGCTACATGGACGCCAAGAGCTTCCGCGACATGCAGGTGCAGACCCGCGGCGAGTTCGGCGGGCTCGGCATCGAGGTCACGATGGAAGACGGCCTGATCAAGGTGGTCTCGCCGATCGACGACACGCCGGCCTCCAAGGCCGGCATCATGGCCAACGACATCATCACCAATCTCGACGACGAAGCCGTGCAGGGCCTCACCCTCAACCAGGCCGTCGAGAAAATGCGCGGGCCGGTCAACACCAAGATCAAGCTGAAGATCGTCCGCAAGGGCCAGGACAACCCGATCGACGTCACGCTGGTGCGCGACAACATCCGCGTCCGCTCGGTGCGCGCGCACGTGGAGGCCGACGATATCGGCTATATCCGCATCACCACCTTCAACGAGCAGACCACCGAGGGCCTGAAGAAGGAAGTCGCCAACCTGCAGAACCAGATCGGCGACAAGCTGAAGGGCTTCGTCATCGACCTCCGGAACAATCCCGGCGGCCTGCTCGAAGAAGCGGTCACGGTTTCCGACAGCTTCCTCGAGCGCGGCGAGATCGTCTCGACCCGCGGCCGCAACGCCGAGGAAACCCAGCGCCGCTCCGCGCATCCGGGCGATCTGACCAAGGGCAAGCCGGTGATCGTTCTGATCAATGGCGGCTCGGCGTCGGCTTCCGAAATCGTCGCTGGCGCGCTGCAGGACCACAAGCGTGCGACGCTGGTCGGCACGCGTTCGTTCGGCAAGGGATCCGTGCAGACCATCATCCCGCTGGGAAGCGGCAACGGCGCGCTGCGTCTCACCACCGCGCGCTACTACACGCCGTCGGGCAAGTCGATCCAGGCCAAGGGTATCGTTCCCGATATCGAGGTGTTGCAGGACGTGCCGGACGAGCTGAAATCGCGCACCGACACCAAGGGCGAAGCCTCGCTGCGCGGGCATCTGAAGTCCGACGGGGACGAAAAGACGGGCTCGCAATCCTACGTGCCGCCGGACGCCAAGGACGACAAGGCGCTGAAGATGGCGGACGATCTGCTGCATGGCATCAAGGTCAATACCACGGCGCCGACGACCGCCGACAAGAACGCGACCGACAAGCCTGCCAACAAGGCGGCGAACTGATTTGAGGCCGCGGCCACCGGCTTTTTGACAAAGGGCGGCCTTCGGGCCGCCCTTTCGGCTTGGCGACCCGGATGGCGTGCGGGGGTCGATCCCACCTTTGCGCTTATTCCCGAAAGGCGCCGGTTCCCCGCTCCGGTCATGTTTCAGGTCCGAAGGCCGCATTTGCGCGGCCCGGAAGCGGCTTGATCTGCCGCCGCCTTGCCCCGCCGTGGTATCGTCGGCCGGTTGATTCGGGAAAGATCCATGGCAGAGACGGCCGACGATCTGAGCACGCCGCTTGGGCAGACGACACCGCGCCGGAAACGCCGCTATCGGCTGCCGTTTACCGGAATCCAGTTGCTCGCCGTATTGCTGGGCCTGTTCCTGGTTGTCTTCGTGGGCTTCGCCATTTTCAACGACAATCCGCTGGGCGGCGAGCCGATCGCCCGCATCGCCATCCATCCGCCGAAGCCGGCGGAGGAAAAACCGGCTGCGGCGGCTTCGGCCGCGTCCGAACACGGCGCCAAAGCCGAAGCCAACCATGACACGCCGGGCGAGCAGAAGACCGTCACCATCATCGACGGCTCCAGCGGCGCGCGCCACGACGTCATGATCGGCAGCGGCGAAGCCGCAAATAAGGCGGCAGCCGGCGCCGAGGCAGCGCCCGCCATGATGGCCGGCATCGATTCGCGCCTGCTGGAAAAATCGCGCTACGGCATGATCCCGGTGGTGGCGGACGGGTTGAAGCCGTTCACGGTCTACGCCGCCGAGGCCGACCGCGCCAAGGCGGCGAGAATGCCGGTGATCTCCATCGTGGTCGGGGGCCTCGGCGTCGGCGCCGCCAAGACCACCGAAGCCATCATGAAACTGCCCCCTGCGGTGACGCTGGCGTTTACGCCCTATGGTTCCGATCCCGGCAAACTGGCCCAGCGGGCGCGCGCGCAGCGCCACGAGATCCTGCTGCAGGTGCCGATGGAGCCGTTCGACTATCCCGACAACGATCCGGGCCCGCAAACCCTGCTCACGACGCTGGCGCCCGAACAAAACCTCGACCGGCTGTACTGGCACCTCAGCCGCTTCCAGGGCTATGCCGGGATCGCCAATTTCATGGGCGCGCGCTTCGTCGCCGCCGATGCGGTGATGCAGCCCATCGTCCGCGAGGCCGCCAAACGCGGGCTCGGCTATTTCGACGACGGCTCGGCGCCGCGCAGCGTCGCCGCCTCGTTGGCGGCGAGCCAGGCGATGCCGTTCGCCAGGGCCGATATCTCGATCGACGCGGTGCCGACCGCAGCCGAGATCGACCGGGCGCTGGCAAAGCTGGAAGATCTGGCGAAGCAACGCGGAACCGCGGTCGGTATCGCCTCGGCGCTGCCGATTTCGATCGAGCGGATCGGCGCCTGGGTCAAGACGCTGGACAGCCATGGCATCATGCTCGTGCCATTGACAACCGCGATGCTGAAATCAAAATCCAGCTGAATATCAACCGGCTGGCGCGGCCATGGCTCTTGGGTCGGACGTCGGGCCGTCCCATATGAGGCGGAGAGGCTCTGACGGAATGGCGCGCTACGAAGACCTGCCCTATCGAACATGCGTCGGCATGATGCTGATCAACCCCGCAGGGCTCGTCTTCATCGGCCGCCGCGCCGGCGGCATCGAACATGTCGACGATTCCCACGTCTGGCAGATGCCGCAGGGCGGGGTCGATCCCGGCGAGGACACCTGGGAGGCCGCCAAGCGCGAACTCTATGAGGAGACCAGCGTCCGCTCGGTCGAGAAACTCGGCGAGGTCGCGGACTGGCTGATCTACGACATTCCCCGCACCGTTGCCGGACGCGCCTGGAAGGGCCGCTATCGCGGCCAGCGGCAGAAATGGTTCGCGGTACGCTTTACCGGCCAGGACTCCGAAATCAACGTCGCCAGCCCCGGCGGCGGCCACAAGGCGGAATTCGTCACCTGGCGCTGGGAGCCGATGAGAAATCTCCCCGAGCTGATCGTTCCGTTCAAGCGGCCGGTCTATGAGCGCGTGGTGAAGGAATTTGCCCGGCTCGCGGGCTAGACCCGTGCCGGATAGCAAGCCCTATCGTCCCAATGTGGGGATCGCCCTGTTCAACGCCGCCGGTCAGGTCCTGATCGGGCGGCGCTTCCGGGATGACGGGCCGGAAATCATTCTTCCCGGGCTCGAGTGGCAGATGCCGCAGGGCGGCATCGACGCGGACGAGAATCCCCGCGACGCGGTGATGCGCGAGCTCTGGGAAGAGACCGGCGTCAGCAACGCCGATTATCTGTCGGAGACCGATTGGCTGACCTACGAGTTTCCCAGCTATGATGGGCCGCCGTCGCACCGTCTGGCAAAATTCCGCGGCCAGCGCCAGAAATGGTTCGCGCTGCGCTTTACCGGCGCCGATGACGAAATCGATCCGCTGACGCCGCGCAATAGCCAGCCGGCGGAATTCGACCAGTGGCGATGGGAGCGGCTCGACCGCGTCGCCGATCTCGTGGTGCCGTTCCGGCGCGAGGTGTACCGGACGGTGGCGCAGTGTTTTGCGTCATACGCCGGATGAGCGAACTTTAGACCTTGATCCGGAAAAGTGGGAACCCGTTTTCGCCTCGACGAACGCGAAGCGTCTGCTCGGAGATCGGCTCAAACAGAGAGATGAGCGTGAACTCATTGGCGTGTAGCCAAGAATGACCCATGGCGGAGCCGCCAATGCTCTAAATCTACTTCCGCTTTCGGCGGCATAACTGCTGTTGTCCATCTTCGTGCTGTCTCACCGGGTCGTGATTGACCCGAACTTGGACATCCGCGGCCACCAATGAAATTTCATTCAACCGGCCCCGGCGTCTTCCAAGTGTCGCGTCTGGACAAGACGGCGGCAATTGACCTGACATGTTGCTGACACGGATCGACAGGTTGCGGTCAGTGCCGCTCTGGCAGGGTCCCCTCATCGTCCACCGTATAAAGCGGCGGGACCGCAAGAATAGGGGAGACCAAAAATGACGAAAATCTCATCCTTCAAGATTGCCGCCGGGATGTTTGGTGTTGCGGCCTTGGTGAAAATTTCGGTCTTCGCAATCGCCGTCACGATGCTCGGCCTTGCGACCTCCGCCCAGGCAGGCAGCCTCGGCCAGCCATGTACCACGGCTCCGCAAAACCTGTGGCTCTCCGTTGAGGCGATGCAGAGCAAGGTCGAAGCCCTCGGCTACAAGGTGCAGAAGGTGGATAAAAATGCATGCGGCGAGTTGCGGCTCAGACTCGCAAAACTGCCGAAGTGACCATGATGGTGGCCGTCATGGGCACCATAGAGCACGCGATCTCTGCCGGCAGCCTGATGCGGCCGGCAGCGGTTAAGGTTTGGGACCCGTTCGTGCGGGGTATCTCTGAATGCGTTCGGCCGAGCGCCGAGGGTTTCACTCGCTGACCCAACGGCTGCACCTGCATGTTAGGGATGCCGAGGCGCTGGGTTGATGCAAATCAACCTTTGGGAGCCATTTGTGTGAGAGCCTGCTCGAACGCGAGCAAGGCGCAATAAGTAAGGCGTGCCCCGCAATGTCCCAGACGCCATCCGAGCAATATCACGTCTACCATGTATGGGACGCCCCGACGCGGTGGTTCCACTGGATTAACGCCCTCGCCGTGCTCGGCTTGATAAGCGTCGGAGTTATGCTGCTGAACGATGATGCGCTTGGACTTTCGGCCGCCGGCAAAGTCCAGCTCAAGCAGATACACGTGGCGCTCGGCTACATCATGGCGTTGAATTTAATCTGGCGCCTTGTTTGGGCCTTTCTCGGAAACCGCTATGCGCGATGGCGTGCGATGTTGCCCTACGGGCCTGGCTACTGGGGCGCATTGCGCAGCTATGCTACTGCTTTCCTCTCCGGCGAGCCGCAACAATATGTCGGGCACAATCCGGCGGCGCGCATCGCAATCCTGCTCATACTGCTTCTGCTCCTGCTTCAGACCGCGACGGGACTAATCCTGGCTGGAACTGACCTGTTCTGGCCGCCGTTCGGGGGATGGTTCGCGGGCTGGGTTGCGGCGACCGGTATCGATCCGGCGTCGGTTTCGCCGCTGGCTTCGGATACGATGGATCAGGCTGCATACAAGGCCATGCGCGCCTTCCGGTTCCCCATCGTGACGATCCACTTGTATGCGTTCTATGCGCTTGCGGCCGTCATCCTGGCCCATCTCGCTGCGGTGATCGTGACCGAGATACACGAGGGCGGAAGTATTACGTCGGCGATGTTCACTGGCCGTAAGGTTCTCAACCGGCCACCGCAAGACGTATAGGCTCGAAAGAGTTCGGCGCCTCTGAGTGTGTGAAGTATGGCCGTTCGCGCCTGCGAGCGCCGGCAGTCACATTATTTTTGGGGAGCTGCTGGAGAATATCAGAGGAGTAGTCGCCATGATCCGATACGCCGTCGCATTGCTATCCCTCAGCTGCCTCTTTGCGTCCTCCGCCCTGGCACAGGATGATCTGCTGCTGGCGAAGGCGAAGCAGCAATTCGAGCCGATCCCGACAGCTCCGCCAGACATGCCCGGTAACGTGGCGACCCCCGGCAAGGTCGAACTCGGCAAGATGCTGTACTTCGACCCGCGGCTCTCCGCGAGTCATGCCATCAGCTGCAGCTCGTGTCACAGCATCGGGCTCGGCGGTGCCGACGCCGAACCCACCTCAATCGGCCATCGCTGGCAGCACGGCGGGCGCAATGCTCCCACGGTCTTTAATGCGGTATTCAACAAAGTGCAGTTCTGGGACGGCCGGGCCAAAGATCTCGAACAGCAGGCCGGTGGGCCGATGGCCAACCCGGTCGAGATGGCGTCGCCAACGACGCATGTGGCCGAACAGCTGAAAGGCATTCCGGGCTATCGCGATCTGTTCGCCAAGGCCTTCCCGGGAGAGGCGGACCCCATCACTCTTGCCAATGCGCAAAAGGCCATCGCCGTGTTTGAGGCGACGCTGACCACGCCAAATGCGCCGTTTGATCGCTTCCTCAGGGGTGAGCGGAATGCGCTGTCGCCGACGCAGACGGCGGGCCTGGGTGTCTTCATGGATAAGGGGTGCTCGGCCTGCCATAACGGCATCAACGTCGGCGGCGGCATGTATGCTCCGTTCGGCGTGGTCGAGAAGCCGGGTGCCGAGTTCCTGCCACCGGCCGATAAAGGCCGTTTCATGGTTAGCAAAACTCCGAGTGATGAGTACGTCTTCAAGGTCCCAACGCTCCGGAACATCGCTCTGACGGCGCCTTATTTCCACACCGGGAAAGCCTGGGATCTGCGCCAGGCGGTCGCCGTGATGGGAACCAGTCAGTTAGGCACTCAGCTGACCGACGATGAAATCAGCAAGATAACCACCTTCCTCGACAGCTTGACCGGCGAACAACCGACGGTGACGTACCCCATCCTTCCGCCGAGCGTCGCGACCACGCCCCGACCGCAGCCGTGATCTAGGTTATCGGTTCTTTCCCGCTCTATTCCTCACGGCGATTTCGCGAAGCCCGGCTCCCGTGGCTGGGCTTTCATTCGCTCCGGCAGGCGCACTACGCCTTCTTGGGGCCTTTCGTTTCGCGCTCACAAATCAAGCGGTGAACCTTGGCTGATATTTCTTCCTGGCACATCGCGTCATGTTGGTGCGACGCGGCACCGCACCGCTTCGACCGCGCTTGGAAATTCCGCCAGGACGGCGTCACCGGCGGTGTTGAAAATCCGCCCGCCGGATTTGGCGATGAAGTCGTCGGTGACGGCCCGGTAGGAGGTCAGACGCCGCAGCGTCTCCTCTTCGTCCTCGGCGACCAGCCTCGAATAGCCGGCAATATCCGCCGCAAAAATTCCCAGGCGCAACCGGGTTCCGGCGCGGGCGGCGCCGGGGAAGACGCGCTAATTCATCGGGTTGTTTGCAACGGCGGGCAGCAACGCCGGCTTAATGCATCGCCGTCGTGCTGAGCTGGTTCTGGATGCTCTTGAAATGATCGAGCCGCTCGATCTCGCGGTCGAGCCCGTCGCCCTCCTTTTCGGAAAGCTTGGCTTCCATCTCGGAAATCTGATCGGCGAACTTCGCCCGGTCCAGATCCTCGAGCGAGGTGGCGACATCGGCCAGCACGGTCAGGCCCTTGTCGGACATCTCGGCGAGCCCGCCGAGCACGATGATCTTCTCTTGCTTGCCTCCTGAAAACACCGTCAGGACTCCCGGCCGGATCGCGGCCACCACCGGCGCGTGTCCGGCGAGCACGCCGAAATCGCCCTCGGCGCCGGGAACGTCGACCTGATCGACCTCGCCGGAGAAGGCGAGCTTTTCGGGCGAGACGAGATCGAAGTGGAAGGTGGCCATGGTGTCGTCCTGCGAGTAGTAAGTGGCGAATAGCGAATGGCGAGTAGCGAATGGAAGGGCGAATATTTTGTCTATTCGCTACTCGCCATTCGCCATTCGCGCCTTACGCTGCTTCAGCCGCCAGCTTCTTGCCCTTTTCAACCGCCTCTTCGATGGTGCCGACCATGTAGAAGGCCGCTTCCGGCAGATGATCGTACTTGCCTTCGCAGATGGCGCGGAAACCCTTGATCGTGTCGGCGAGTTCGACGAACTTGCCGGGAGAGCCGGTGAAGACTTCGGCGACGTGGAACGGCTGCGACAGGAAGCGCTCGATCTTGCGGGCACGAGCCACCGCGATCTTGTCCTCTTCCGACAATTCGTCCATGCCGAGAATGGCGATGATGTCCTGCAGCGACTTGTAGCGCTGCAGTACCTGCTGAACCATACGTGCGGTGTCGTAGTGTTCCTGGCCGACGACGAGTGGCGACAGCATGCGCGAGGTCGAGTTCGAGCGGATCCACCGCCGGATAGATGCCCTTTTCCGAAATCGCGCGGTTCAGCACCGTGGTGGCGTCCAAATGCGCGAACGATGTGGCGGGCGCGGGGTCGGTCAAGTCGTCGGCCGGCACGTAGATCGCCTGCACCGAGGTGATCGATCCCTTGTGGGTGGTGGTGATGCGCTCCTGCAGCGCGCCCATGTCGGTGGCGAGCGTCGGCTGATAACCCACGGCGCTCGGAATACGGCCCAGGAGCGCCGACACTTCGGAGCCGGCCTGCGTGAAGCGGAAGATGTTGTCGACGAAGAACAGCACGTCCTGGCCCTGGTCGCGGAAGTGTTCGGCGACGGTGAGGCCGGTGAGGCCGACGCGGGCGCGGGCGCCGGGCGGCTCGTTCATCTGGCCGAACACGAGTGCGCATTTCGACTTGACGTTCGGATCCGGATTGTGCGGGTCGGCGTTGACCTTGGACTCGATGAACTCGTGATAGAGGTCGTTGCCTTCGCGGGTCCGCTCGCCGACGCCGGCGAACACCGAATAACCACCGTGCGCTTTCGCAACGTTGTTGATCAGCTCCTGAATCAGCACGGTCTTGCCGACGCCGGCGCCGCCGAACAGGCCGATCTTGCCGCCCTTGGCGTAGGGCGCCAGGAGGTCGACGACCTTGATGCCGGTGACGAGAATTTCGGCTTCCGTGGACTGGTCGGTGTAGCTCGGCGCTTCCGCATGGATCGGGCGCATGCCCTCCGCCACCACCGGACCGGCTTCATCGATCGGTTCGCCGATCACGTTAATGATGCGGCCGAGTGTGCCGGCACCGACCGGCACCATGATCGGCGAGCCGGTATCGGTAACCTCGCCGCCGCGGACCAGCCCCTCGGTGGTGTCCATGGCGATGGTTCGCACCG
Source organism: uncultured Alphaproteobacteria bacterium (assembly GCA_963721275.1). Taxonomy (GTDB): domain Bacteria; phylum Pseudomonadota; class Alphaproteobacteria; order Rhizobiales; family Xanthobacteraceae; genus Bradyrhizobium. The sequence continues at coordinate 169,639 of CAVRIQ010000042.1, forward strand.
TCGATTCGCCGAGATGCTGGGCGACTTCGAGCACCAGACGGCTGCCATTGTTGGTGGTCTCGATGGCGTTCAGAATAGCCGGCAGGTGGCCTTCGAACTGCACGTCAACGACGGCGCCGATGACCTGGGTGATGCGTCCGGTCTGGTTGGCGGGTGTAGCCATAAACTCTCTCCTTCGAATTCTGTCTAAGCGTCCGTCAGTTTGATCGCGCTGGCGCCGTTACATTGCCTCGGCGCCGGAGATGATTTCGATCAGCTCCTTGGTGATCTGGGCTTGACGGGTTCGGTTGTAGATCAGGGTCTGCTTGCGGATCATGTCGCCGGCGTTGCGGGTGGCGTTGTCCATCGCGCTCATCTGCGCGCCGTAGAACGAGGCGTTGTTTTCCAGCAGGGCACGGAAGATCTGCACGGCGAGATTGCGCGGCAACAGGCGTGTCAGAATCTCGTCTTCTTCCGGCTCATATTCATAAGATGTCGTCGGCCCGGCATTTGCCGCCGGCGCTTCCACCACCAGCGGAATGATCTGCTGCGCGGTCGGGATCTGGGCGATGACGGATTTGAAACGCGCATAGAACAGCGTGCAGACGTCGAACTCGCCGGCGTCAAAACGCGCGATCACCCGCCTGGCGATATCCTCGGCATTGACGAAGCCGAGCTGGCGAACCGAGCGCAGCTCGATATTCTCGACGATCTGCCTTTCGAAGGTGCGGCGCAGCTGTTCGTAGCCCTTGCGGCCGACGCAGAAGAACTTGACCTCTTTGCCCTGGTTCATCAACGCCAGCGCGCGCTCGCGGGCGAGACGCACGATCGAGGAATTGAAGGCGCCGGACAGGCCACGCTCCCCGGTGCAGACCAGAAACAGATGCACCTGATCCCTGCCGGTGCCGGCCAGCAGCGCCGGCGCGCCGGGCGATCCCGCCGCGGCGCTGGCGATATTCGAAATCACCGCGTCCATTTTTTCCGCGTAGGGCCGCGCCGCTTCGGCGGCGTTCTGCGCGCGGCGCAGCTTGGAGGCTGCGACCATCTGCATGGCCTTGGTGATCTTCTGCGTCGCCTTGGTGGAGGCGATGCGGACCCGCATGTCTTTAAGGGAAGCCATTCTCAGTTCACCCCGGCGATCCGATCTTCGATCCGACCGCAAGCCTCGCTTTGATCATGCCCGGCCCTGTGCCGGGCATTCACGTCTCGTCTCAAGCAAACGTCTTGTTAAGCAAAGGTTTTGGCGTAACCCTCGACCGCCGCCTTCAGCTTGGCAGCGGTGTCGTCCGAGAGATCGCGGGTCTCGCGGATGCTGTTGAGGATGTCGACGTTCTTGCCGCGCAACAGCGAGAGCAGGCCATCCTCGAAAGCGCGCACCTTGTTGAGCGGAAGCGCATCGAGATAGCCGTTGGTGCCGGCCCAGATCACGCACACCTGCTCTTCCATCTTCAGCGGCGAGAACTGCGGCTGCTTCAGGAGTTCGGTCAGGCGCGAGCCGCGGTTGAGCAGGCGCTGCGTCGAGGCATCGAGGTCGCTTCCGAACTGCGCGAACGCCGCCATTTCGCGGTACTGCGCGAGCTCGCCCTTGATCTTGCCGGCGACCTTTTTCATCGCCTTGGTCTGCGCCGAGGAACCGACGCGCGACACCGACAGACCGACGTTCACCGCGGGACGGATGCCCTGGAAGAACAGATCGGTTTCCAGGAAGATCTGGCCATCGGTGATCGAAATCACGTTGGTCGGGATGTAGGCCGAGACGTCGTTGGCCTGGGTTTCGATGATCGGCAGCGCCGTCAGCGAGCCCGAGCCCTGCTGGTCGTTGAGCTTGGCGGCGCGCTCGAGCAGGCGCGAATGCAGATAGAACACGTCGCCGGGATAGGCTTCGCGGCCCGGCGGGCGGCGCAGCAACAGCGACATCTGGCGATAGGCGACGGCCTGCTTGGACAAGTCGTCATAGATGATGACCGCGTGCATGCCGTTGTCGCGGAAATATTCGCCCATGGTGCAGCCGGTGAACGGCGCGATGTACTGCATCGGCGCCGGATCGGAGGCGGTGGCGGCGACGATGACGGAATATTCCAGCGCGCCCTGCTCTTCCAGCACCTTGACGAATTGGGCAACCGTCGAGCGCTTCTGGCCGATCGCGACATAGACGCAATACAGCTTGATCTTCTCGTCCGGCTGCGCGTTGAGCGGCTTCTGGTTGAGAATGGTGTCGAGCGCGATCGCGGTCTTGCCGGTCTGGCGGTCGCCGATGATCAGCTCGCGCTGGCCGCGGCCGATCGGGATCAGCGCATCGATCGCCTTGAGGCCGGTCGCCATCGGCTCGTTCACCGACTTGCGCGGAATGATGCCGGGCGCCTTGACGTCGACGCGCTTGCGCTCGGTCGCCTGGATCGGGCCCTTGCCGTCGATCGGATTGCCGAGCGCGTCGACCACGCGGCCGAGCAGGCCCTTGCCGACCGGGGTGTCGACGATGGCGCGGGTGCGCTTGACGGTCTGGCCTTCCTTGATCTCGCGGTCGGCGCCGAAGATCACGATACCGACGTTGTCGGTTTCGAGGTTCAGCGCCATGCCGCGGGTGCCGTTCTCGAACTCGACCATTTCGCCGGCCTGGACGTTGTCCAGCCCGTAGACGCGGGCGATGCCGTCACCGACGGACAGCACCTGTCCGACTTCGGAAACCTCGGCCTCCTGGCCGAAATTCTTGATCTGGTCCTTCAGGATCGCGGAAATTTCCGCGGCGCGGATGTCCATCAGCCTGCCTCTTTCATCGCGTGCTTGATCGAATTGAGTTTGGTGCGAAGCGAACTATCCACCATGCGGCTGCCGAGCTTGACCACCAGGCCGCCGATAATTGAAGGATCGACATTCACGTTGAGCGCGACGTCCTTGCCCGTCACCGACTTCAGTGCGGTCTTTAGCGCGTCGAGATTCTTGTCGCTGAGCGCTTCGGCCACGGTGATATCCGCGGTCGCTTCGCCCTTGAATCTGGCCACCAGCGCGCGAAATGCGCGGATCACGTCGCTGACTGCAAACAGCCGGCGGTTGGCGGTGAGAACTTTCAGGAAATTCGCGGAAATGCCCGCAATACCGGCCTTGCCGAGCACAGCATTTAGCGCCTTCGACTGCGCCTCCGCCGAGAAAACCGGGCTGCGCACCAGCCGCTTCAGATCGGCGCTCTCGTTGAGCATGGCCTCGAATTGATCGAGATCGGCCCTGACCGCGTCGATGGATTTTTCATCCCGCGCCAGCTCGAACAAGGCCGTTGCGTAACGACCGGACACTCCCGAAACGGACGGATCTTCTGCAGCCACAAGCGCGCTCTTTATTGCTGTCAAACTCGCAAGGGAAAAACCGTCGCCACGATGCGGCGCCTAGCGATCCAAGCCCTTGGAATTCAAGCGGGACTTCGATTTTCGGCCGGCACGGCTGTACCGGGACCGTTAAAATCGCGGCTTTGCTAACATAGCAGGAGCGCAGGTGCAACATGACGGCAGGCACTGGCGCCGCCTTGTCGCATGTGCTTTTTCCGTTGGGGCCGGACGCATTTTGTGCGCCGATCCGGCGCCGCAAAATGTCCGTTCTGACCGACCGGGCAGCGGGCCGGCGCTTTGCGGAAAATGCCAGGCGGCCATTCGTTCCGCCGCCATATGCATGGCCACATGAGCCGTGCGCGGGCAACGCCGGCTTGGGCTGGCCATTCCCCGGTCCGCATTACTTGGCGAAAACTCGCCCTCCCAGACGATGACTTCGTTCGTCAATATTACCGAGTAATAAATAGTAAACGTTCTCTTAATCCGTACTACTACGGAAATATTAAGGAATAGACCAGCTCGGTCACAAGATGTTTCAGCAGGAGACAAACAGGTTTTACTGCCGCTTTTATGCCTCATTAGCCCACCAAACGGCGTCCATGCAACTTGGGACGGGGGTTCCACTTGCCACATATGTGGCAATACTGTTTGAGGGACTAATATATGCTGAAACTGAAAAATCTGACGCTGGGAAACGTAACCCAGTCGCGCACGGCGCTAGCTCTGGTCGCCGCAACTATCCTGATCGGCGGAAGCGTCACCGAGGCCTCGGCCAAATCCCATCGCTATCATCACCACGGCTATCGCCACCATCATCACGCCAGCAACTCGCCGAGGAGCGCTGCCGGCCTGGCCTGGCGCGACGCCAACGCCGCGATCGCGCCGTCGTCGGGCGGCGGACACACCTTCTCGGGAATGGCCTCCTACTACGGCAACGAGTCCGGCAGCAAGACCGCCTCCGGCCAGCGCTTCAATCAGAACGCCATGACCTGCGCCCATCGCTCGCTGCCGTTCGGCACCAAGCTCAGGGTGACCCATGGCGGCCGCAGCGTCGTCGTCACCGTCAACGACCGCGGCCCGTTCGTCCGCGGCCGGGTTCTCGACCTCTCGACCGCCGCTGCCCGTGCAGTCGGCCTGACCGGCGCCGGCGTGGGCCGCGTGACCGCCGAGGTCATCTCCTAACGGCGTTTTGCACGCCTCTTGCATCAGGCAGATTCAACAAGCGTTGCGTCCGGTAGGGCGCAGAACTTGCTGCACGCCGAAAAAGGCCTGCCGTCGCAAATGACGGCAGGCCTTTTCTATCCAGTCACCGCTTCTATCCCGTCACCGCGCTCGTCATTCCGGGACGCGCCGTTTGCCGCGGGCCCGGAATCCATACTCCCGATCGTGGTCATGGATTCTCTGATGTGCAATTGCACATCAAAGCTCGCTCGCTTCGCTCGCGCCCCGGAATGACGACCGAAGTCACAAAAAACTCTGCGGATCGACGTCGACCTCGAGCTTGAGATTGCCTTTTGTCTTCGGACCGGCCGCGAGCCATTCGCGCAGATATTCCGACAGATCGACGTTGCGCGCCGATTTCACCAGCAGCCGGAAGCGATAGCGGCCCTTGATCACCGCAAGCGGGGCTTCGGCGGGCCCCAGCACCTTGATCCGCTCGTCGATCGGCGCGATGGCGGCAAGCTTGCGCGCAAAGCCCTCCGCCGTGGGCCGGTCGCCCGCGGAGATGATCAGGCTCGCCAGCCGGCCGAACGGCGGATAGGACGCGCGCTCGCGCGCCTCGATCTCGCTGGCATAGAACGCCTCGCGGTCGCAGGCGACCAGCGCCTTCATCACGGGATGTTCGGGCTGGTGGGTCTGCAGATAGCCAACGCCGCGGCCCTGATCGCGCCCGGCGCGTCCGATCACCTGGTTGAGCAATTGCCACGTGCGCTCGGCAGCGCGCGGATCGCCGTTGCTCAGACCCAGATCCGCGTCGACCACCCCGACCAGGTTGAGCCGCGGGAAATTATGGCCCTTCGCCACCAGCTGGGTGCCGATGATGATATCGACGCGGCCCTCCGCGATCTCGTTCAACTCGGCGCGCATGGTCTCGATCGAGGTGATCAGGTCGCTCGACAGCACCATGGTGCGCGCATCCGGAAACAGCGCTGCTGCCTCCTCCTGCAGCCGCTCGACGCCGGGACCGACCGCGACCAGCGATTCCTCGGCCTGACAATGCGGGCAGACATGCGGGCGCGGCATCGAGAAGCCGCAGTGATGGCAGACCAGCCGCTGGCGAAACCGGTGATCGACCAGCCAGGCGTCGCAGATGGTGCAGGCAAAGCGATGCCCGCAGGCCCGGCACAGGGTCAAAGGCGCGTAGCCGCGGCGGTTGAGGAACAACAGCGCCTGCTCGTGCCGCTCGATCGCGATCTTGATCTCTCCGACGAGCCTGGGCGAAATGAAGCGGCCGCGCGCCGGCGCCTCGCGGCGCAGATCGATCGCCTCGATATGCGGCATGTGCTGGCCGCCGAACCGCGACGGCAGCACGATGCGCTGATAGCGGCCCTTGCGCGCATTGACCTCGGTCTCGACCGACGGCGTCGCGGAGGCCAGCACGATCGGGATCTTCGCGATATGCGCGCGCACCACCGCCATGTCGCGGGCGTGGTAATGCGCCCCTTCGTCCTGCTTGTAGGCCTGGTCGTGTTCTTCATCGACCACGATCAGTCCGAGACTGGCGTAGGGCAGAAACAGCGCCGAGCGCGCCCCCACCACCACGGGCGCTTCGCCCGCCGCGATCGCGGCCCAGTTGCGCTGCCGGGTGCGCGGGGTCAGTTCGGAATGCCATTCCAGCGGCCGCACGCCGAACCGCTGCGCGAAGCGCTCGAGGAACTGGCCGGTCAGGGCGATCTCCGGCATCAGGATCAGCGACTGCCTGCCGCGGCGGATCGCCTCCGCAATGGCCTCGAAATAGACTTCGGTCTTGCCCGAACCGGTGACGCCGTCGAGCAGCGCGACGTGAAAGCTGCCATTCGCCGCCAGCGCGCGCATGGCGTCCACGGCGGTGCGCTGCTGGCGGGAAAAGTCGGGCGTTGCGAAGGAGGGATCGGGCGCCGGCGGCGCCACTGCCCGCGGCATGGCTTCCGTCGTCAGCGTCCCCTCGTCGACAAGGCCGTCGATGACGCCGGCGCTGACGCCGGCTTCCTTCGCGGCTTCGGATTTGCCGTGCAACAGGCCGTCCGACACCACCTCGATCAGCCGCCGCCGCGCCGGGGTCAGGCGCTTCGGCGGCTCGCCGATCAGGCGCACGCCCATCCGCACCCGCTCGGGGCCGAGATGTTCGCCCATCCGCAAGCACATCCGGAGCACCATGCCGCGGGCGGACAGCGTGTAGTTGGCGACCCAATCGACGAGCGCGCGCAGTTCCTCCTGCAGCGGCGGCACGTCGAGCTTTTCGCCGACATCCTTGAGGCGATTGTGCAGGCGCGGATCGGGATTGGCATTTTCCGCCCACACCACCGCGACCACCTCGCGCGGTCCCAGCGGCACGCAGACCACATCGCCCGGCTTCAACTCCATGCCGCGCGGCACCCGGTAGGAATAGTTCTGATCGAGCGCGACCGGCACCAGCACATCGACGACGCCGGTCGACGATGCGGATGACGTGCCCGCGCGCGTGGAATGGTCCATTTTCAAAAATCAGACTCAGAAACGGGGAGGAAGGGCTGAACTTACGGCCATCGGCGGGTCGGGGCCAGTGTCCGGCCGCCGCCGCCCGCCAAGTTAGCGAACGGTAAACGAAACAGGTGCGATATAATAAGTGGAATCATCGCGCGCCCAAAACGGCCCGAAAGACAGCCAAATGGCAAAGCCCGCTTCCGCGGTTCAACCGATCGAACTCGACTGCGCCGACGGCACGATCACGCTGGAGATGACGCATTGGCTGGCGCATCTGCGCAGCGAGCGGCGGCTGTCGCCGAAGACGCTGGAGGCCTATGCCCGCGACGTCCGCCAGTTCCTTGAATTTCTCGCCGGGCATTGGGGCGCGCGGGTGACACTTTCGCGCTTTGCCGCGCTGGAGGCGAGCGACGTCAGGGCGTTCATGGCGATGCGGCGCGCCGGCGATATCGGCGGGCGTTCGCTGATGCGGGCGCTGGCGGGCCTGCGCTCGTTCGGCCGCTTCCTCGAGCGGGAAGGCCGAGGCAGGGTCGGGGCGCTCTCGGCCATTCGCGCGCCAAAGGTCGGCAAGAGCCTGCCGAAACCGGTTCCGATCGCGGCGGCGAAGCGCTTTGCCGACGCCGACGAGCGCGCCGGCGAGGACCGCGATCCCTGGATCTGGGCGCGCGACGCCGCCGTGATGGCGCTGTTGTACGGCTCGGGCCTGCGCATCTCCGAGGCGCTCGGCTTGAAACGCCGCGACGTGCCTTCGCCCGGCGCAGGCGATGTGCTGGTCGTGACCGGCAAGGGCAACAAGACCCGCATGGTGCCGGTGCTGCAGAAGGTGCTGGCGCTGGTTCAGGATTATGTCGCGATGTGCCCGCATCCATTGCCGGCCGAGGGACCGATCTTCGTCGGCGCCCGCGGCGGCCCGCTCAGTCCCCGGATCATCCAGCTCACCATGGAGCGGCTGCGCGGCGTGCTCGGCCTGCCCGACAGTGCGACGCCGCACGCACTGCGCCATTCCTTCGCGACGCATCTGCTGAGCCGCGGCGGCGACCTGCGCGCGATCCAGGAGCTGCTCGGGCACGCGTCGCTGTCGACCACGCAGATCTATACCGGCATCGACAGTGAGCGGCTGCTGGAAGTCTATAAGTCGGCGCATCCGCGCGCCTGATGGCGCCTGGTTTTTCCCCTCGACGCACTCCCGCCACATCCGCTTGCCCCCTTGCGCGACCGATCCCATTCGGTCAATCGTGAGGCCGTCGAGCAGGGAGGGAATCATGAGCGCCCACGAAAGCATGGAGCATGCCGAGCACGCCGAACACGCATCCGGCGAGAACAAGAAGATCGCGCTGTTGATCGCCGTGATCGCGCTGTGCCTGGCGCTGTCGGAAACGCTGGGCAAGGGCGCCCAGACCGAATCCATCAGCAAGAACGTCGAGGCCTCGAACCTGTGGGCGTTCTTTCAGGCGAAAAGCATCCGCCGCACCGTGGTCCAGACCGCTTCGGAGCAGTCCAGGCTGAGCCTCGGCCGGCGGGCGACGATGCCGCCAAGGCGGCGCTGCAGAAGCAGATCGACGACTGGCAGAAGACCGCGGCGCGCTACCGCTCCGAGCCGGAGACCGGCGAAGGGCACGGAGCAATTGTCCGAACGCGCCAAGGAAGCCGAGGAAGAGCGCGACCTTGCCACGGCAAAATATCATCATTTCGAGCTCGCCTCCGCCGCTTTCCAGATCGGCATCGTGCTGGCTTCGGCCACCATCATCACCGGCATGATCGCGCTGGCCTGGATCTCGGGTCTGCTGACGCTGGCGGGGATCGCATTCACCGCGCTCGGCGCCTTCGCGCCGCATCTGCTGCATCTGCATTAGCGCTGTTGTCGCCTCTCCCAACGGGAGAGGGAACGCATCTCCGCCGACGAGCCGTCAGGGCAGCTCTTTAGCTAAACAGGTTGGCCTCGCCGAGACTACCGCGCTTCGTGCACGCTCTTGCGAAAACGCTGGATCAGCCGCAGCGTGCGCGATGACCAGCTGCTGCCGTCGCCGCGCAGCGCGTCCCTGATTTTCGATTTGATCGGATCGACCAGCGCCCTCGCCTTTGCCCGCAGCTCGAGGACAAACTCATAGAGCGTTTCGAACCAGTCCATCTCCAGCAATTTGTCCCGCGTCACGTCGAAGACGAACGCGGCGACGCCGACGCCCAGGAACTTGGCGAAGATAATGGTGAGGACGGCGCTGATCCAATATTCATGGGCCAGCAGCCACAGCCCGACCAGCTTCAGCGGAAACAGCGGAATGACAGGCACGATGAACACGATCAGCGTCATCGCCGGCGACAGCGTATCGACGCGCTCGGCGAGCCATTGCTTGAAGGTGCGCAGCGGGATCAGCGCCACGAACCACGCCACGATCGGCTCGAGGTGATCCCACAGCCAGGCTTCGATCAGAAAGATGACCGCGAGCAGAACCCAGATCGGCTGTAGCAAGCGGCGCATCATCCCCAGGCGTCCCTGCCCAATTCTTGGGCGTGGCTCACATATGTATCGCGCGCTTGCCAACTGCAAGCGCTGCTTCCTTGATGGCTTCCGAGCGGGTCGGGTGGGCATGGCAGGTACGCGCCAGATCCTCGGCGGAGCCGCCAAACTCCATCAGGACACAGGCTTCGTGGATCATTTCGCCGGCTTCGCGGCCGATGATGTGGACGCCGAGCACCCGATCGGTTTTCGCATCTGCGAGAATTTTCACGAAGCCTTCGGTGGTCTGGTTGACCTTGGACCGGCCATTGGCGGTGAAGGGGAATTTGCCAACGGTATAGGCCATGCCGGCCTGCTTCAGTTCCTCCTCGGTCTTGCCGACCGACGACACTTCGGGCGTGGTATACACAACCCCTGGTATAACATCGTAATTCACATGGCCGGCCTGGCCGGCGATGATTTCCGCGACCGCAACGCCCTCGTCCTCGGCCTTGTGCGCGAGCATCGGCCCGGCGACGACGTCGCCAATGGCGTAGACGCCCTTCAGGGTGGTCGCAAAATGCGCATCCGTCTGCACGCGGCCGCGATTGTCGAGCGCGACGCCGGCCTCCTTCAGGCCAAGACCCTCGGTGTAGGGAACGCGGCCGATCGCCACCAGCACCACGTCGGCCTCCAGCGCCTCGGCCTTGCCGCCGGCTGCCGGTTCGATCTGCGCCGATAGCGTCTTGCCGGAGCTGTCGATTCCGGTGACCTTGGCACCCAGCCTGAACGCAAAGCCCTGCTTTTCGAGGATGCGCTGGAACTGTTTTGCCACCTCGCCGTCCATGCCCGGCAAGATACGATCGAGAAATTCCACCACCGTGACCTGGGCGCCGAGACGGTGCCACACCGAGCCGAGTTCGAGCCCGATCACGCCGGCGCCGACGATCAGCAGTTTTTCCGGCACCTTGTCGAGCGACAGCGCGCCGGTCGACGACACGATGCGCTTCTCGTCGATCTCGATGCCCTTCAGCCGCGCGACGTCGGAGCCGGTGGCGATGACGATGTTCCTGGTCTCGACCAATTGCGCCTTGCCGTCATTGCCCGTCACCTCGACCCTGCCGGTGCCGAGGATTTTGCCCTTGCCCGGGATGACGTCGATCTTGTTCTTCTTCATCAGGAACTCGACGCCCTTGACGTTGCCGTCGATGCCCTGCTGCTTGAAATTCATCATCGCGGGCAGATCGAGTTTCGGCGCGGAGACGCTGACGCCCATCTTCGCCAAACCATGCCCGGCTTCCTCGAACATTTCGGAGGCGTGCAGCAGCGCCTTCGACGGCATGCATCCGACATTGAGGCAGGTGCCGCCGAGCGTCGCATTTTTCTCGACCACGGCGACCTTCATGCCGAGTTGCGCCGCGCGCACCGCGCAGACATATCCGCCGGGACCGGTGCCGATGATAACGAGATCGTAGGTGGCCATGATTGGAAGTCCCGCAGCTGGATACTGTTGTTAGCGACCGCCCGAGACATCGAGGATGGCGCTGGTCACGTAGGAAGCGTCGTCCGACATCAGCCAGACGATGGCGTTGGCGATTTCCTCGGCGGTGCCGACGCGCTTCATCGGCACCGCATGCGCGAGCCGATGGGCGCGGTCGGGCTCGCCGCCGCTCGCATGAATTTCGGTATCGATCAGCCCGGGCCGGATCGCGGCGACGCGAATGCCCTCGCCGGCGACCTCGTATCCGAGCCCGATGGTGAAGGAATCGATCGCGCCCTTCGAAGCCGCGTAGTCGACATAGGTATTGGGCGAGCCGAGCTTGGCGGCGACCGACGACAGGTTGACGATGACGCCGCCCTTGCCGCCGTGACGCGTCGACATCCGCTTCACCGCTTCGCGCGCGCACAGCATGCTGCCGGTGACGTTGACCGCCATCATGCGCTGGATGCGTTCGGCGGACATCTCGTCGACCCGCGACGTCGGCCCGACGATGCCCGCATTGTTGATCAGCGCGCCCAGCGTTCCGAACTTGTCGGCGGCCTTGAACAGCGCAAGGATATCGTGCTCGTCGGCGACGTCGCATTTCACCGCGACGGCCTTGCCGTTCTTGGCTTCGATGGCAGAGACCACGCTTTGCGCGGCGGCCTCGTTGCTGGCGTAGCCGACGACAACCCGAAATCCGCGCGCCGCCGCCGCGATCGCGGTAGCGCGGCCGATGCCGCGGCTGCCGCCGGTGATGATAGCAACTTTGTCTGTCAAGATTCGCCCCCGAGAAACCAAACGCACGCTAAAGGAAAAGCCGCATCAGGATCGCGGCGAACGCGGAAATCAAACGCCGATTACAGGTCCAGCACCAGCCGCGCCGGATCTTCCAGGTTTTCCTTGACCCGGACCAGGAAGGTGACCGCCTCCTTGCCGTCGATGACGCGGTGATCGTAGGACAGCGCCAGGTACATCATCGGGCGGATCTCGATCTTGCCGCCGACCGCCATGGGGCGATCCTGGATCTTGTGCATGCCGAGAATGGCGGACTGCGGCGCGTTCAGGATCGGCGTCGACATCAGCGAACCATAGATGCCCCCATTGGTAATGGTGAAGGTGCCACCCTGCATTTCATCGATCTTGAGCTGGCCGTCGCGGGCGCGGCGGCCGTAATCGGCGATCGACTTTTCGATCTCGGCGATCGACTTGTGATCGCAATCGCGCACCACCGGCACCACCAGGCCCTTGTCGGTACCGACGGCGACGCCGATGTGATAATAATTCTTGTAGATCAGATCGGTGCCGTCGATCTCGGCGTTGACGGCGGGAATGTCCTTCAGCGCCTGCACGCAGGCCTTGGTGAAGAAGCCCATGAAGCCCAGCTTGCTGCCGTGCTTCTTCTCGAACACGTCCTTGTACTGGGTCCGCATCGCCATGATGTGGCCCATGTCGACCTCGTTGAAGGTCGTCAGCATCGCGGCGGTGTTCTGCACTTCCTTGAGGCGTCGCGCGATGGTCTGGCGCAGCCGCGTCATCTTCACGCGCTCTTCGCGCGCGGCGTCGTCGGCGGGCGAGGGTGCGCGCACCTGCACCGCGGCGGCGGGCTGATTGACCGGAGTCGGGGCAGAGGCCGCCTTCTCGATCGCGGCCAGCATATCGCCCTTGGTGACGCGGCCATCCTTGCCGGAGCCGGGAACGGTGGCGGCATCGATGCCGCTTTCCGCGGAGATCTTGCGCACCGACGGCGCCAGCGGCGCGTCGGCCGGCGGCACCTTCGGCGCGGCTGCGGCAGCAGCCGGCGCGGCAGTGGCGGGCGCCGGTGCGGCGGCCTTCGCAGGCGCGGCAGCCGGCTTGGCGGCGGCTCCCGCCGCGCCATCATTGATCTGCCCGAGCAGCGCGCCGACCGCGACGGTTTCGCCGTCCTTCGCGGTGATCTCGCCGAGGACACCCGCGGACGGCGCCGGGACCTCGATGGTGACCTTGTCGGTCTCGAGTTCGACCAGCGGCTCATCCACCGCGACGGCATCGCCGGCCTTCTTGAACCAGCGGCCGATGGTGGCCTCGGTCACGGATTCGCCGAGCGTCGGAACGCGAATTTCAATCATTGGCTTGTTTCCTCTTGCGTCACGACCGGCTCGTGCCGGCCATCGACGCCTCAAAAATCGGTCATCAAGAAGGAAGGCGAATGCCCCGCTTGCGCGGGGCATCACGGACTATCAATTCCTAGCTCAGCGCCTCGTCGAGCAGTGCCTTGAGCTGCGCCAGATGCTTCGACATCAGGCCGGTCGCGGTCGCAGCCGACGCGGCGCGCCCGGCGTAGCGCGGACGCCTGTTCGGCGCATTGATCTGGTTCAGCACCCATTCGAGATAGGGCTCGATGAAATGCCACGCGCCCATGTTGCGCGGCTCTTCCTGGCACCACACCAGTTCGGCGCCCTTGAAGCGTCCAAGCTCCTGCACCAGCGCCTTCAGCGGCACCGGATAGAGCTGCTCGACGCGCATCAGATAGATGTCGTCGACGCCGCGCTTTTCGCGCTCCTCGTAGAGATCGTAATAGACCTTGCCCGAGCACAGGACGACGCGGCGGATGTTGTTGTCGGGCACCAGCTTGATCTTTTCGTCCGGCAGCATCACCGCGTCATCGTAGAGAATGCGATGGAACGTGGTGTCGGCGCCCAGTTCGTCGAGCCGCGAGACGGCGCGCTTGTGGCGCAGCAGCGACTTCGGCGTCATCAGGATCAACGGCTTGCGGATCTCGCGATGCAATTGACGCCGCAGCACGTGGAAGAAATTGGCGGGCGTGGTGGCATAGACCACCTGCATATTGTCCTCCGCGCACATCTGCAGGAAGCGTTCGAGACGCGCGGAGGAATGCTCCGGTCCCTGCCCCTCATAGCCATGCGGCAGCATGCAGACGAGGCCGGACATGCGCAGCCATTTGCGCTCGCCCGACGAGATGAACTGGTCGAACAGCACCTGCGCGCCGTTCGCGAAGTCGCCGAACTGCGCTTCCCAGATCGTCAGCGCCTTCGGCTCCGCCAGCGAATAGCCGTACTCGAAACCGAGCACGGCTTCTTCCGACAGCAGCGAGTTGATGACTTCGTAGTGGCCCTGGTCGGAGCCGAGATGGTTGAACGGCGTGTAGCGGCTCTCGTCTTCCTGATCGATCAGCACCGAATGCCGCTGCGAGAAGGTGCCGCGCTCGGAGTCCTGTCCCGACAGCCGGACATGGTGGCCTTCCTGCAGCAGCGTACAGAACGCCAATGCCTCCCCGGTCGCCCAGTCGATGCCGACGCCGGTATCGATCGCCTTGGCGCGATTTTCCAGGAACCGCTGGATGGTGCGGTGGGCCCGGAAGCCATCCGGTACCTTGGTGATCTTGCGGCCGATATCCTTCAGGACAGCGGCATCGACGCCGGTAACACCGCGGCGCGCGTCTTCCTCCGCGTCCGCCGATTTGAAGCCGGCCCATTTGCCGTCGAGCCAGTCCGCCTTGTTGGGCTTGTAGCCGGAACCGGCCTCGAGTTCGGCATCGAGCCGGGCGCGCCAGTCGGCCTTGGCCTTCTCGACCTCGCCTTCGGTCATCACGCCTTCGGCAACCAGCCGCCTGGAGTAGATCTCCAGCGTAGACGGATGCGACGCGATCCGCTTGTACATCACCGGCTGGGTGAACGCCGGCTCGTCGCCTTCGTTGTGGCCATGCCTGCGATAGCAGAACATGTCGATCACGACGGGCTTGTGGAATTTCTGCCGGAATTCGATCGCGACCTTGGCCGCGAACACCACGGCTTCCGGATCGTCGCCGTTCACGTGGAAGATCGGCGCGTCGATCATCTTCGCCACGTCCGAGGGGTAGGGCGAGGAGCGCGAATAGCGCGGATAGGTGGTGAAGCCGATCTGATTGTTGACGATGAAATGCACCGAACCGCCGGTGCGATAGCCCTTCAAGTCGGACAGACCGAAGCATTCGGCCACCACGCCCTGCCCCGCGAACGCGGCGTCGCCGTGCATCAGAAGCGGCAGCACCGAGATGCGCATGTCCGGCGGATCGCCATGCTGATCCTGCTTGGCGCGCACCTTGCCGAGCACCACGGGATCGACGATCTCCAGATGCGACGGGTTGGCGGTGAGCGACAGGTGGATGCGGTTGTTGTCGAACTCGCGGTCCGACGAAGCGCCGAGATGGTATTTGACGTCGCCCGAGCCCTCGACCGCGTCGGGGTTGGCCGAGCCGCCCTTGAATTCGTGGAACAGCGCGCGGTGCGGCTTGCCCATCACCTGCGTCAGCACGTTGAGGCGGCCGCGGTGCGGCATGCCGACCACGATTTCCTTCACGCCGAGATTGCCGCCGCGCTTGATGATCTGCTCGAGCGCCGGAATCAGCGATTCGCCGCCATCCAGACCGAACCGCTTGGTCCCGGTGAATTTGATGTCGCAGAATTTCTCGAAGCCTTCGGCCTCGACCAGCTTCATCAGGATGGCGCGCCGGCCCTCGCGGGTGAAGCTGATTTCCTTGTCCGGACCCTCGATGCGCTCCTGGATCCAGGCCTTCTGCGCGGCGTTGGTGATGTGCATGAATTCGACGCCGAGCGTCTGGCAGTAGGTGCGCTCGCAGATCGCGACGATCTCGCGCAACGTCCCATATTCGAGGCCCAGCACGTGATCGAGGAAGATCTTGCGGTCGAAATCGGTCTCCTGGAAGCCGTAGGAGCGCGGATCGAGTTCCTCGCGATTGCGCGGCGGCTCGATCCCGAGCGGGTCGAGCTTGGCGTGGAAGTGGCCGCGCATGCGGTAGGCCCTGATCAGCATCAGGGCGCGAACGGAATCCCGCGTCGCCTGATGGATGTCGGCCGCCGTCAGCTCGGCGCCTTTCACCTGCGCCTTGGCGGCAAGCCTGGTGCCGACGGATTTTTCGACTTCCGCCCAGTTGCCGTCGAGCGCGGAGGTCAGTTCGTCGCGCGGCGTCAGCGGCCAGTTGTCGCGACCCCAGGACGGCCCCTCGGCGTTCTTGCGGACGTCCGCCGGGGTATCCTTCAGGCTCTTGAAGAACGCCTGCCACTCGGCGTCGACCGAACCGGGGTCCTGTTCGTAGCGGGCGTAGATTTCGTCGATATAGGTGGCGTTTGTGCCCTGCAAAAACGAGGAAAGGGCAAAGGCGGCGTTCGCGTCTTGGCGAGACATGATTAGCGTCCTGGCGATTTCGTTTAGCGCATGGAAAACGGCGCTACGGCCGATCCAGACACCGGATCAGCGTGATAGGAGGCCTTTTACCCTATTTGGGGTGAATGTTCGCGCCGAAAAGAACGAAAGAATGAATTAGCCCTTCAATTTTTCGGCAAGGGTGTGGCCGAGCCGTGCTGGCGACGGCGAGACCGTGATTCCGGCCGATTCCATCGCCGCGGTCTTGGAACCGGCGTCGCCCTTGCCGCCGGAAATGATCGCACCGGCATGGCCCATGCGGCGGCCGGGAGGGGCGGTGACGCCGGCGATAAAGCCGACCATCGGCTTCTTGCGGCCGCGCCTGGCCTCGTCCTTGAGGAACTGGGCGGCGTCCTCCTCGGCCGAACCGCCGATTTCGCCGATCATGACGATCGAGGTGGTCTTGGGGTCGGCCAGGAACATCTCCAGCACGTCGATGAATTCGGTGCCCTTGACCGGATCGCCGCCGATGCCGACCGCGGTGGTCTGGCCGAGGCCCTCCTGGGAGGTCTGGAACACCGCCTCATAGGTCAGCGTGCCCGACCGCGAGACGATGCCGACATTGCCGGGCTTGAAGATATTCGCCGGCATGATGCCGATCTTGCATTCGCCGGCCGTCATCACGCCCGGGCAATTCGGCCCGATCAGCCGCGATTTCGATCCCGAAAGCGAGCGCTTCACCCGCACCATGTCGAGCACCGGAATGCCCTCGGTGATGCAGACGATCAGCGGGATTTCGGCATCGATCGCCTCGCAGATCGCGTCCGCCGCTCCCGGCGGCGGCACGTAGATCACGGATGCGTCGGCGCCGGTCTGCTCGCGCGCCTCGGCCACGGTGTCGAACACCGGCAGGCCGAGATGCGTGGCGCCCCCTTTGCCCGGCGAGGTGCCGCCGACCATCTTGGTGCCATAGGCGATCGCAGCCTCCGAGTGGAACGTGCCGTTCTTGCCGGTAAAACCCTGGCAGATGACTTTGGTATTCTTGCCGATCAGGATGGACATGGTTGGGATTGCTTTCGCGAGACGGTAGGTCGAGGGGTCAGTGGATCCGCCGGTAGACGCCGGTGAGCACGTCGGCCCACCCTTCCGCGTCAGGCGAGAACTGGATTTTCATGGAATAGCTGTTGTCGTCGATGACTTCGTAGACATGGCGTGCGTTGCCGCGCAGCGAGCCGCGAACAAGCGTCAGGGTCTTGCCGGTCCAGCCGCCGGAGGCCGGCGACGGCGGGTAGTAGCCGAGCGAATCGTGCCAGAACAGTTTGTAGAGCCGGTCTTCGCGGTCATAGGTGAACACGCCGTGGGTCGCGAAGGTTTCCTTGCCGTCGCGCATCTGACGGGTGTCCTGGATCAGATAGAAGCCGTTGAGGTCGATACGGGCCACCACATGCGAGGTGGCGGGGCCGCCTTCGGTCCAGCGCGAGGGATACACCATCTCCTCACCGCTCCACTCGCCCGCGAACGCCGCGAGCTTGCGGTGCTCCTCGAGCGGCGTCGGTGCGGCGAGATGGTCCTCGGGCATGGCCTAGCCTCCCTTGACGGCCTTGACGATTTTTTGCGCAGCGTCGTCGAGATTATCCGCGGGCAGCACGTTGAGGCCGCTTTCGCGGATGATCTTCTTGCCGGCCTCGACATTGGTGCCCTCGAGCCGCACCACCAGCGGCACTTTCAGGCCGACTTCCTTCACCGCGGCGACCACGCCTTCGGCGATGACGTCGCATTTCATGATGCCGCCGAAGATGTTGACCAGGATACCCTTCACGTTGGGATCGGCGGTGATGATCTTGAACGCCGCTGCGACCTTTTCCTTGCTGGCGCTGCCGCCGACATCGAGGAAGTTCGCCGGCGCCATGCCGTAGAGCTTGATGATGTCCATCGTCGCCATGGCAAGCCCGGCGCCGTTGACCATGCAGCCGATGGTGCCGTCCAGCGTCACGTAGTTCAATTCGTATTTCGACGCCTCGATCTCCTTGGCATCCTCTTCGGTCTCGTCGCGCAGCACCACGATCTCGGGATGGCGGAACAGCGCGTTGTCGTCGAACGACACCTTGGCGTCGAGCACCCGCAACTCGCCCTGCCTGGTGACGACCAGCGGGTTGATTTCCAGCATCGCCATGTCTTTGGCGACGAAGGCGTTATAGAGCTGCGCCACCAGTTTTTCCGCCTGCTTGGCGAGATCGCCTGACAGTTTCAGCGCTTTCGCAACGGTGCGGCCGTGGTGGGCCATGATGCCGGTGGCCGGATCGACCGAGAAGGTCACGATCTTTTCCGGCGAATTGTGCGCGACGTCCTCGATATTGACGCCGCCTTCGGTGGAGACCACGAACGACACTTCGGAGGTTTCGCGATCGACCAGGATCGACAGGTAAAACTCCTTGTCGATGTCGGAGCCTTCCTCGATGTAGATCCGGTTGACCTGCTTGCCCTGTGGCCCGGTCTGCACCGTGACCAGCGTCGCGCCGAGCATCTGCTTGACGTAGTCATTGACCTCGGCGACCGACTTGGCGATGCGCACGCCGCCCTTGTCGCCGGCGCTGGCCTCCTTGAACTTGCCCTTGCCGCGGCCGCCGGCGTGGATCTGGCTCTTCACCACCCAGATCGGACCGGGAAGCGCTTTTGCGGCAGCGTCGGAATCGGCCGGCCGCAGCACCGGCACGCCCTTCGAGATCGGCACGCCGAATTCGTGCAGCAGCGACTTGGCCTGGTATTCATGGATGTTCATCTGGACGTTTCCCGAACCCTCGTGCGGTGAATTTTGGAGTTCACACCGGTTTTGCAACTGGCATACCATATACCACGGATCGATTCAAATCGCTTGCGAACCCCCTTGAAGGGAGCTCTAAAACCAAGTGAAATCAGCGGCCTAGCAGATCTGGCGCGATTTTCTTGCAGGCATCGACCAGACCCTGCACCGCGCCGACCGACTTGTCGAACGCTTCGCGGTCCTTGCCGGCCAGCTCGATCTCGACAATGCGCTCGACGCCCTTCGATCCGATCACCACGGGCACGCCGACATACATGTCCTTCACGCCGTATTCGCCGTTGAGGTAGGCGGCGCAGGGCAGCACGCGCTTCTTGTCCCGGAGATAGCTCTCGGCCATCGCCACCGCGGAGGCGGCCGGCGCATAGAACGCCGAACCGGTCTTCAGGAGGTTGACGATCTCGGCGCCGCCATTGCGGGTACGATCGACGATCTCGTCGATCCGCGCCTGCGAGGTCCAGCCCATCTTGACCAGATCGGGCAAGGGAATGCCGGCCACCGTGGAATAGCGCACCAGCGGCACCATGGTGTCGCCGTGACCGCCCAGCACGAAGGCGGTGACGTCTTCGACCGAGACGTTGAATTCGTCGGCGAGGAAATAGCGGAAGCGCGAGGAATCCAGCACGCCCGCCATGCCCACCACCTTCTTGTGCGGCATGCCGGAGGCCTTCTGCAGCGCCCACACCATGGCGTCGAGCGGGTTGGTGATGCAGATGACGAAGGCATCGGGCGCGTATTTCTTGATGCCGGCGCCGACCTGCTCCATGACCTTGAGATTGATGCTGAGCAGATCGTCGCGGCTCATGCCGGGCTTGCGCGGCACGCCGGCGGTGACGATGCAGACCTTGGCGTTGTCCAGCGCCTCATAGGAATTGGCGCCGGTGAAATGCGCGTCGAAACCGTCGACCGGGGAAGATTGCGCGATATCGAGCGATTTGCCCTGCGGCACGCCCTCGGCGATGTCGAACATCACGACGTCGCCCAGCTCCTTCAAGCCGATGAGGTGAGCCAACGTGCCGCCGATCTGACCGGAGCCAATCAAAGCAATCTTGTCGCGCGCCATGGGAAATCTGTCCTTTGAAGGTCAAGCAGGAGGATAGGAAGGAAGCTGGACGGCTGGTTATCCCTTTCGACCGACCCGTTCAAGTCAGGGTATGCTCAATTGTCGACCCTGCCTTGATTTCGATCATCCGACCTTCGTCATTCCGGCGCCCTTGCGCGAACCCGCAATACGGCTAGGTTTCGACCAACCCCGTACTCGACCCGCTGGCCGCGGAATCCTTGCGGCCGTGCGGCAGCGCCAGGTAGGATTCCGAACTCATCTCGATCAGCCGCGACGAGGTCCGCTTGAACTCGTTCGCCTCATGGCCGTCGGCGGCCAGGTACAGCGACAGCGGATCGGCCTCGGCGGTGGCCATCAGCTTCACCGCGTTGTCATAGAGCGTGTCGATCAGCGTGATGAAGCGCCTGGCGGCGTTGCGCGCGGGGTAGTCCATCACAGGAATGCGGTCGACCATGATGGTATGATAGTCGTGCGCGAGCCGCAGGTAATCGGACGCCGCGAGCGGCTTTTCGCACAGATCCCTGAAGGAAAATCGCGCGACGCCGTCCGCCGAGCACGGCACGTGCAGGATGCGGCCCTTGATCGAAATATCGCGCGGCCTGCACCTGGCATTGCCGGTCATGCTGGCCCAGGCCTTGTCGAGCGCGGCGTCGGCGGCGCTGTCCGCCGGCACCAGCCACATCTTCACGCCCGCGAGCTTTTCCAGCCGGAAATCGGTGCGGGCATCGAGCCGCAGCACCTCCATGTGATCGGATATCTGCGCGATGAAGGGCACGAACAGCGCCCGGTTCAGCCCGCCCTTGTAGAGATCCTCGGGCGCGACGTTGGAGGTCGCCACCACCACGGTGCCGAGTTCGAACAGCTTCTTGAACAGCCGCCCCAGGATCATCGCATCCGCGATGTCGGTGACATGGAATTCGTCGAAGCACAAAAGCCAGGCCTCGTCGAAGATCGCCGCCGCGGTCAGCGCGATCACGTCGCCGTCGGCGAT
>CAVRIQ010000043.1:0-48379 GCA_963721275.1 uncultured Alphaproteobacteria bacterium
CCCAAGGACAAGGGCGTCGTCATGATCCCGGCCGGATGAAACGGATGCGCCGGTCGGAACACGCGCAAACAAGAACGCGCGGCGGCCGCCTGCCTAGCTGTTCGGGCCGCGCTCCATGCAGACCGGCTGCCAGCGGCGCAGCGTGGTGTTCTGCAGCACCGACGGATTGACGCAGCTCATCGGCCACTGCCCTGCAGCACCAGCGCCAGTTCGCGGCCGACACGCCGCTTGCGCGCCTGATCGAAGCGGGCGGAGGCCGAGGCGACGTGCGCGCGTCAGGGTGACGTTGTCCATGCCCAGCATCGGGTTGTTGTGCCCGGGCGGCTCCCTCTCCAGCACGTCGAGCGCGGCGTGGGCGATCCAGCCTTCCTGCAGCGCCTTGATCAGCGCCGCTTCGTGCACCGTCGGGCCACGGCCGGTGTTGATGAAGATCGCGGTCTTCTTCATCTGCCGGAAATGCTTCTCGCCCAGCATGCCGTCGACCTCGGGCCGCGCCGGCGCGTGCATCGAGACGAAGTCGGACTGCGACAGCACCTCCGCCAGCGTCGCCGGCATGCACGCCGTGCTCGGAAATGACCGTCTCCTCGATGAACGGATCGTAGGCCATCAGGCGCAGGCCGAACGGCGTGGCGCGCTTGGCGACCGCGCGCGCGACGTGGCCGAACGAGATGAAGCCCAGCGTCTGGCCCATCAGCCGCGGAATCTTCAGCAGCGCCGGGCGGCCTTCGCGCCAGCGTGCCCTCGCGCACCATGCGGTCCTGCTCGACAGTGCGGCGAAAGCCGGCCAGCAGCAGCATCATGGCGTGGTCGGCGACTTCCTCGATGAAGGTGTCGGGGCAGTTGGTGACGGGAATGCCGCGCGCGGTGGCGGCCTTCACGTCGACGCTGTCGACGCCGACGCTGCCGAGCGTGATCACCTTGCAGTTTTCCAGGCCGTCGATGATCTTCTTGGTGATCGGGATGCCCTTGGCGTAGATGGCGTCGGCGGTCCGGGCGGCTTCGATGAAGCCCGCCTCATCGGCCGGCGCCTCGACGATCTCGGCGTCGATCGGGTCGAGCGCTTCCATTTCGAAGTCGTAGCCGCCGCCGGCGACCGTGAAGCTCGCGCCCTTCGGCGTTACCATCCTGAATTTCGCCATTTGGTTCTTTCTCCCGATTTGACATTTCGGTGTTGGCAATGACGGCGACGCGCCGTCGCTGGCTCCTGCTTCCCGGCGTCCTGACCGGCGGCTCGCGCAATTCCTCTGCCGCCAAGAACGCGGCCCTCTTATCGGGTACTTCTACGGAGGCGCCGTAACCACGCGCTAAAGGGTTTCACTATACCGTGTTGGGAGTTGTTCGCACAATCGCCCGTGCAATCCCCCGGAGACATCCCGTGAAGCTGACCAATCTGACGATCACCCCCAAGCTCGGCATTTTGGTGGGGGTGACCTTGTTCGGCCTTTGCACCGCAGGCGTTCTCGCGGGCTATCTGATGCAGCGGGAGATGCTGAACGCCCGGATCGATCAGGCGCACGCCATCGTCGACCTGGCGCGCAACATGGCCGCGGGACTGCAGAAGGAGGTGGAGGCCGGGAAGCTCACCAAGGAGGCCGCGCTGGCCGAATTCGGCCGCCGCGGCAACGCGATGACTTACGACAACGGCGCCGGCTATCTGTTCGGTACGACGTTTGACGGCATCACGGTGCTGTCGCCTGATCCCAAGCAGGTCGGGACCAATCGCATGGAAGTGGTGACCAACGGCCGCAAGCTCTCCCACGAATTGATGGACGGCGTGAAAGCCAACGGCGAAATCCTGCTGACCTACGAATACGTGAAGCCCGGCACGGAAAAGCCGATCCGCAAGATCGGCTACGCCGTCAATGTCCCCGGCTTCAACATGTATGTCGGAACGGGCGCCTATCTCGACGATCTCGACGCCAAGATGAAGCCGATCGAGTGGCTCCTGGGGCTGGCGATCTTCAGCATCGCGATCGTCTCGGGCAGCATCGCGTGGCTGATCGGCCGCAGCATCAGCCGGCCGCTCAACGAACTCGGCAACCGGATGCGGGCGCTGGCCAACGGCGAACTCGAGGGCGAAATCCCCGGCATCGGCCGCGGCGACGAGGTCGGCGCCATGGCCGCCACCGTCCAGATCTTCAAGGACAATGCGGTGCGGATCCGCGGGCTCGAAAAGGCCGAGGCGCAAACCCAGGGGCGCGCCGAGGCCGAGCGCCGGGCGGCCATGGAAAACCTCGCCAACGATTTCGAACGCAGCGTCAACGGCATCGTTCGTTCGGTGTCGACCGCGGCGGCGGGCATGCAGTCCACGGCGCAGTCGATGACGGCGACCGCGAGCGACGCCAGCGCGCGCGCCGCCACCGTCGGGGCGGCGTCCGAGAGCGCTTCCAACAACGTCGGAACGGTTGCTGCCGCGGCGGAAGAACTGTCGAGTTCGGTTGCCGAGATTTCCCGCCAGGTGACGCGCTCGAGCGAGATCGCCAGCAAGGCGGTGGGCGATGCCGAGCGCACCAACGCCACCGTGCAGGTGTTGTCGACCGGCGCCGAGAAGATCGGCGAGGTGGTAAAACTGATCCACTCGATCGCAGCCCAGACCAATCTGCTGGCGCTGAATGCGACCATCGAAGCGGCACGCGCCGGCGAATCCGGCCGTGGCTTCGCCGTGGTCGCTTCCGAAGTGAAGGCGCTGGCCAACCAGACCGCCAAGGCCACGGAAGAGATCTCCGCCCAGGTCGCGGCGATGCAGTCGTCCACCAGCGATGCGGTGGCGGCGATCAGCGGCATCACCCAGACCATCGCCCAGATGAGCGAGATCACGGTCAGCATCTCGACTTCGATCGAACAGCAGGGCG
This sequence comes from uncultured Alphaproteobacteria bacterium, assembly GCA_963721275.1. Classification (GTDB taxonomy): domain Bacteria; phylum Pseudomonadota; class Alphaproteobacteria; order Rhizobiales; family Xanthobacteraceae; genus Bradyrhizobium. The sequence continues at coordinate 2,853 of CAVRIQ010000043.1, forward strand.
ACGCGACGCGCGAGATCGCGCGGAATATCCAGTCGGTCGCGGCCGGCTCGAACGAGATCAGCGCCCATATCGGCGGCGTCACCACGGCGGCGGCGGCCACCGGCACCGCGGCCTCCGACGTGCTGTCCAACGCCCGCGAACTCGACAACCAGTCGGGCATGCTGCGCAGCGCCGTCGACGGCTTCCTCGCCAAGGTCCGCGCCGCGTAAGGCCCGGCGCGCCGGAAAAGCCGGCCTGCCGCAGCGCTATGCGGCAGCCGACGCCTGCCGCGAGGCGATCACCACGCCCGCGAGCACCAGCACGTAGCCGACCAGATGGAACAGCCGCGGCTGCTCGCCGAGCAGCAGGATCGCCATCGCCGAGCCGAAAACCGGCACCAGATGCAGGAACGGCGCGGCGCGGTTCGGCCCGATCAGCGCGATGCCGCGATTGAAGAACAGATAGGCCAGGATCGACGGAAAGATCACGACATAAATCAGGGTCGCGACCGTCAGGGTGTCGAATTTCAGTGTCGATCCGGTTGAATATTCCCAGATCGAGAACGGCAGCAGCAGCAGCGCGCCGCAGCCGATGGTGAAGGCGATCAGCGAGAGCTGATGGGTTTTCGGCCGCCGTGGCATCAGCGCCGAATAGAGTCCGAAACTCAGCACCGCGCCGGCGAACATCACGTCGCCCTTGTTGAACCGGATGCTGGCGAGAGCCGCCAGATCGCCGCGCAGGATGATGGTGAGAACGCCGGCCAGCGATATCGTGATTCCGGCAAGCTGCGCCCAGGTCAGCCGCACGCCGAACAGGGCCAGCGACCACAGCGCCACGAACAGCGGACCGGACGACTGGATCATCAGCGCGTTCAGGGCCTGGGTGTATTGCAGCGCCCAGTAGGAAATCGCGTTGTTGAAGGCGAAACCCGTCGCCGACAGCGCCACCATCAATGGAAGCCGCGCGCGCAACGCCGGCCAGTCGCGCGCGAGATGCGGCCGGGCGAACGGCAGCAAAATCAGGAACGCGCCGATCCACCGGACGCAGGACAGCGTCATCGGCGGAACATGCCCGCCGACGAAGCGCGCGAGCACGATATTGCCGGCCCAGAACAGCGAGGTCAGGCTCAGGAGCAGATAGGGCTGGTTGTTGAGCCACCTGACCGGATCGGGAGCAGACGGCGCTGGCGCGGGTTTGGTCATCTTTTCCTGGCGAAGTTGTGCCCGATTCACGCCGCGCGACAAGTGCCGCGCCCGCAATGCTACAATGCCCGAATTGGAGCGTTTTCAAGCGAAGTGGTGGCCGGTTCGCGTCAAGAAAACGCGTCAAATCAAGAATCTAGAGCCCCGTTTCGATACAATCGAAACGGAATAGGCTCTAGTCGACCGCAGCGAAGGAGCCGGCCATGGCCGTGGATCTGTTGAATATCGATGGACTTGAGGACATGGCGCATCAGGGCCCGGTCGTGATGGTGAACCTGATGCGGTTTCACGAGCGCTCGCTGGATGGCGACGGCTCGGGCTGGGACGCCTATTTGCGCTACAGCGCCCTGACCGTGCCGATGATCAAGGCGCGCGGCGGAACGCTGCTGTGGACCGGCGACGCCAAGGCCGTCGCGCTGGGCAGCCAGGCCGGCAACCAATGGGACTATCTGGCGCTGGTGTATTATCCGTCGGTGGCGGCTTTCGTCGACATGATGACGTCGGCCGATTACGAAGGAAGGTGCGACCCGCATCGCCGCAACGGCTGTGCCGAGCACGTGATCATCTGCACCAAGGAGGCCTACAGCAAATTCAAGACGGGGTAGCCCCTTCCAGTGCCGCGGCTTTATTCCGGCTCGTCATGCCCGGCCATGTGCCGGGCATCCACGTCTTGAACGTCTCGCGAGAAAGACGTGGATGGCCGGGACAAGCCCGGCCATAACGTTTTCGCTTTGATCAGCTGATTTCGCTGCGCACGATCGCGGCGGCGTCGCACATCGCCTTGAGCTTGCCGAAGGCGATATCGCGCGGCATGTATTTCATGCCGCAGTCGGGGGCGGGAATGAGCCGCTCCGCCGCCACGTATTTCAGGCCGTGCCGGATCCGATCGGCGACGGTTCCGACGGTTTCGATCTCGGGGTTGCCGAGGTCGAGCACGCCCAGCATGATCTTCTTGCCCGACAGATCCCGGAGCACGCCGAGATCGAGTTTTGGTTGCGCCGCTTCGATCGAAATCTGCTCGGCATTGGTGTCGGCAAGTTCCGCCAGGAACGAATAGCCGGCCGGCTTGGTCGAACCCGGCACCACGGCGGCGTAGCCGAAGCACAGATGCACCACGGTCGGCACCGTGATGCCCTTCAGCGCACGGTTGATCGCCTTCACCGCATAGCGTTTCGCCAGATCCGGATTGTTGCGCACCCAGGGCTCGTCGAGCTGGATGACGTCGGCGCCGGCCTTCTGCAGGTCGAGCGCTTCGGCGTTGACGGCTTCGGCGAACGCCATCGCCAGCTCTTCGTCGTCCTTGTAGAACTCGTTCTTGGCCTGCTGGCTCATGGTGAACGGGCCGGGCAGGGTGATTTTCGCCGCGCGGTCGGTGTTGCGGCGGAGAAATTCCATATCGCGCAACTCGACCGGCCGGCTGCGGCGGACAGGACCGACGACGCGGGGCACCGGCGTTTCCTGTCCCGAGCGCGCCCTGATGATGGCGGGATTGTCGATATCGATCCCTTCCAGCGCGGTCGCAAACCGGTTCGAGTAGCTCTCCCTGCGGATTTCGCCATCGGTCACGATGTCGATGCCGGCGCGCTCCATGTCGCGGATGGCGACGATGGTGGCATCGTCCTGGGCTTCCTCGAGATGCTCCTGCGGAAGCCGCCACATCGCGTGCATGCGGGTGCGCGGAACCGATTTCGACAGCATGGCGCGGTCGACCAGCCATTCCGGCTGCGGATAGCTGCCGACAACCGTGGTCGGCAGCAGATGCTTCGGCATGTTCATGATGCTTCTCCTTGCTTTCATGCTGACGGGCGCCCCCGCTCAGGCGGCGCGCCCGGCCGCGCTGGCGACTTCGTCCCTGACCGGATTGCGTAAAATTCCGATCCCGGAAATCTCGACCTCGACCACGTCGCCCTCTTTCATCCAGAGCGGCGGGGTGCGGTAGGCGCCGACCCCGCCGGTGGTGCCGGTGACGATGACATCGCCGGGCGCGAGTTCGGTGAAGGTCGAGCAATAGGCGATCAATGCCGGCACGTCGAACACCAGATCGGAAATCGGCGCGGCCTGCACTTCCGTGCCGTTGAGGCGGGTGGCGATCTTCTGCCGGCCGACGTCGGGGATATCATCCGTCGTCACCATCCAGGGCCCGAAGCCGCCGGTGCCCACGAAATTCTTGCCGGGGGCGAATTGCGAGGTGTGGCGCTGCCAGTCGCGGATGCTGCCGTCGTTGTAGCAGGCATAGCCCGCGACATGGCTCAGCGCCTTCTCGCGCGGAATGCGGCGGCCGCCCTTGCCGATGATCACGGCAAGCTCGCCCTCGTAGTCGAAGCGCTCGGATTCCAGCGGCCGGATCATCGGCTGGCCGCTGCCGACCTGGCTGTTGGCGAAGCGGGTGAAGATCATGGGATGCGGCGGGGTGGGGTGGCCACTCTCGGCAAGATGCGTGGCGTAATTGACGCCGATGCAGAAGATCTTGTCGGGATCGGGAACGGTCGGCAGCAGTTCGACCGCCGACAGCGCATGATCAGGCCGCTCGCTTTGCAGTTTCTTCAGCTCATCGAGGCTGCCATGGGCCAGCAGCGACTTCAGCGTCGGAAAATTCTTCAGCCGGCGTCCGGCATCGATGATACCTGCGTCGGTCACGATGCCGTAACTTGCAACGGAGCCGGTCTTGAAACTCGCGATCTTCATGGCACGACACTTTCTTCTTCGCTGGACGATACATAGGGCTTGATGGGCAGCACGATCTTGCCGGCGCGGATCGGAACGCAGTCCGGCGGGAAATCCTGACGGAAACGGGCGCCGGCTTCATTGGCGGCATCGAGGAACGCTTCGAGATGGCGCATGGCGCCGCTCGGCAGATCGTGCAGCACCATCAGGCTCCAGGGCTGCGCGCGGCATTGCGCCAGCGCGCGATCGGTCCAGCCGTCGGGGTCGTCCCAGTCGCGCGGAATCGCGTTCCACAGCACGCAGCTGTAGCCGCCGTTGCAGAGATGATCGACCACCGAGGGTTTTAACAGCCGCTGGTCGAGATTGCCGCCGCCGCCGAACGGCCGGAACCAGCGCTGCGGGTGCGCGAGGCCGCCGATCAGGCGTTGCGTGCGGACGATTTCATGCTCGGCCGCCTCACGATCCGGCTGCAGCCCGAGCGGCACCGAATGGGTATAGGTGTGGTTGCCGATCCAGTGGCCTTCCCTGTGTGCCCGCGCCGCCAGCAGGCGGCGTTCGGGATCGGCCAGTTTTTCGCCGATCACGAAGAAAGTGGCCTTGATGCCGCGCTCGCGGAGGACGTCCAGCACCCGCGGCGTCGCCTCCGGCTCGGGCCCGTTATCGAACGACAAGGTCAGATCGAACACGATTTAAAACTCTCCGTGAGGTCGCTGGCTGTATCGCGGCAACGCGAATATCCTCCGCCGCGCGCTGGCCGGCGCGCGTGCCGGTCTGCCAGATCGAGGCCTTGCGCTCGATCCATTTGATCGCTGCGTTGAAGGCGATCGCCATCGCCAGCACCGAGAGAACGCCGGCGAACACGTGCGGGCTGTCGAGAATGGTGCGATAGCGCGAGATCAGATAGCCGATGCCGGCCGAGGAGATCAGCATTTCCGACACCACGACCCCGACGATGACCAGCGCGCCGCCGACCCGCAAGCCGGACAACACGGTCGGGATCGCCGCGGGAATGATGACGCGGATCAGCCGCTGGGTCAGCGTCGCACCCATGCTGCGCGCGGCCAGCACCAGTTGCGGATCGATGGTCTGGAGGTGATCGACCTTGACCGATTCCACCGCCGTCGTCGTCGACATGATGACGATGAAAATCGTCGAGAAGAACCCGAAGCCGACCTTCTGGGAGAAGCCGACGCCGAACACCAGGATGAACATCGGCAGGAAGATCGATTTCGGAATACTGAACGCGAAGAACAGCAGCGGTTTGGCGACCTCGGCGAAGTAACGGTTCTCCGCGATTGCAAACCCGATTGCGGCGCCGACGGGAACGGCGAGGATGAAGGCGGTCAGCACCTCGCTCGCCGTTACCGCAAGATCGTTGCGAACGCTGGCGCGCTGCAACAGTTCCCAGAGCATGGCCAGCGTATCGGAAGCCGAAGGCAACAGGCGCGGATTGACCATGCCGGTCCGCGACAGGGTCTCCCACGCCGCGAACACCGCCGCCACGATGGCGATGCGCGCCAGCTTTACCCCGAGCGTTCCGGCCATCGCTCCCGCCTCAGAGCCTGGTCGGAACCGGATTGAACTGCGTCGAGACGATTTCGGCCGCCGGCGCCAGATCCTTCATGCGCCCAGTTTTGCCATATCGAGCGACAGTTGCAGCGCCTGCAGGGTGTTGGGGGCGCTCATGCTGCCGTCGGTCTCCAGTTTCATGATGGTGTTTTCGTACTCCAACGCCGCGATCTCCGCCGGAATCTCGTAGAGTTCGGCGATCAGCTTGACGGTCGCGTCCTTGTTGCCGCGCATGAAGGCCAGCGCGCCGTACAGCGCGTGCAGCGTCTTCTGCACCATTTCGGGCTTTTCCTGGCAATATTTGTCGGGCGCGATCCAGCCTGCGGTGAGGCTCGGCGGCACGGCGCTGGCGTAATCGAGAATGGTGCGTGCCTCCCCGGATTTGGCGATCTGGAAGCTCAGCGGGGAATAGACCACGGCGGCATCGACATTGCCGGCGAGAAGATTGGGCACCAGGCCGCCGCCGCCGACCGGCACGCGGGTGAAGTCGATCTTCTTTTCCTGGATCGTCCACAGCGCCAGCAGGTCCGAACCGGAACCGGCCGAGGTGATGGCGACCTTCTTGCCGTTCAGATCCTTGACGTCGAGCGTCGATTTCTTGAGCACCATCAGTTGCCAGCCGTAATTGCCCATGCAGGCATTGGCGACGAGTTTCGACATCACGCCCTTCTTGCGGCCGGCGGCCGGCAGCGAGGGCGCGTCGAGAATGACGTCGGCGGCGCCGGCCGCCATGGCCTCGAACGTCTCTGCGCCGCCGCGATAGATCGTGAGCTCGGCGCCGATGCCTTCCTTCTCGAACAGTTTTTGCCGCACCGCGGTTTCGGCGATGGTGGTCGGCCAGTAGGTCTTGGTCGGCAGGCCGATGCGGACCTTGTCCGCGGCTTTCGCGATGGCGGGTATGACCAGCGTGGTCGAAGCGGCCATAGTTGCCAGAATGTGGCGGCGTGTGATGCTCATTTCGCGTTTCCCCTGTTTTTGTGAGTTGGTCCGGAGTTTCTGCTGCTCCTCGGTTCGAACGGTCGCCTACACCTCCGAAATTCTGGGTGCGGCGAGTTCGACGAGATGCATGGTGGTCAGGAAGTGCTCGGTGAGCGCCGCGACGGCGGCATCGGGATCGCGCCGGAGCACGGCCTGCACGATCGCGGCATGCTCGGTTTCGACATCCCGGATCGTTCCGGTTTCGCGGCGGATCGAAAGCCGGCGATAGCGTTCGCTCTGCTCGTGCAGGACGTCGCGAAAGCCGAGCAGCCACTGCGAGCCGCAGGCATTCACCAGCGCGCGGTGGAAGACGCGATGCCGCGCGATCCACACCTCGTTATGGTTGGTGTGATCGTCCGGATGGCGATAGGGAACGGCGCTGAGCGCCACGAACGCCTGTTCCACCGAAGCCAGCCAGGCCTGGTCGCCGCGCTCGATCGACCGGCGCAGCGCAAGGCCCTCGATGTCGATGCGGGTGCGCGTGACGTCTTCGAGGTCGGCGGTCGATACCGGGCTGACCCGGAAGCCGCGCTGGTCGGAGGCCTGTACCAGCCCGTCGGCGACCAGCCGCGACAGCGCTTCGCGCACCGCCGCGAGGCTGACCGAGAACTGCTTTGCCAGGCCCGCGATGTGCAGTTTCTGGCCGGGAACGAGCTTGGTCGAAAGAATGTCGCTGCGCAGACGCTCCAGCACGGCGGAGGTGAGGGTCCTCGGCCCGTCACCCCGCTGCACATCAAAACCGAACGCAACGCTGTCCATGGCAGGCAGGGTGACAGGCTGAAAAACAATCGTCAATCGAAAATCGATTTTTTTGGATGGGGCCTGTTGAAGGATCTGGAAGCAGCGGAAATACCTGCCAAATTTGCCGCGGCCGCTGTGCGCTACAGCCTTCGAACCAGGTCCGGCGAAATCTCGCCGATGCTTCGGATGCCCAAGAGCGCCATGTCGCGGTCGACCTCGTCCCGGAGCAAGGTGAGCGCGCGCTGCACGCCGGCTTCGCCGGCGATGACGGCCGCATACAGAAACGGCCGGCCGATGAAGACGAAGTCGGCGCCGAGCGCGAGCGCCTTGAGCACGTCGGTGCCGCGCCGGATGCCGCCATCGACCATCACCGTCATGCCGTTCGCTTCGGCCGCGATTTCGGGCAGCGTGCGCAGCGAGGACACGGTGTGGTCGAGCTGGCGGCCGCCGTGGTTGGAAACGATCACGCCGTCGACGCCGCTCTCGCGCGCGATCCGCGCGTCCGCCGGCGCGATCAGGCCCTTGACCACCAGCTTTCCTTTCCAGCGCTTGCGGATCAGTTCGACATGCTTCCAGGCGAGCTGATCGCGCTTGCCGATGTTGCGCATCAGGTTCCTGGCAAGCACCGGCGGCCCGCGCATCGCGTCCATGTTCTCGAAATGCGGCATGCCGTGATTCATCAGCGTCCGCGCCCAGATGCCGAACAGCCAGTGCGGATGGCTCACCGTATCCCAGGCGATCTGCGGCGTGATCTCCAGCGGGACCTTGAAACCGTTGCGGATGTTGTTCTCGCGGTTGGGCGGCACCGGCACGTCGGCGGTGACGACGAAGGTGTCGTAGCCGGCCTCCGCGACCCGGTCGACCAGGGGCTCGATGCGCGCGGGATCGCCGGCCAGATAGGCCTGATACCAGGCCGCCGGATTCTCGCGCCTGACGTCTTCCAGCGTGATCAGCGACGAGGCGGAAAGGCACATCGGCACGTTCATCGCCGCGGCTGCGCGCGCCAGCACGATGTCGCCGCGATAGGCGCACAGCGCGGCTGACCCCATCGGCGGAATGCCGAACGGCGCGGCGTAGGTCTTGCCGAACAGGGTCGTGGTCTGGTCGCGGCCCGAGACGTCGTTCAGCACCCGCGGCACGAAACCGTATTCGTCGAACGCGCGGCGATTGTCGCGAAGCGCGGCGTCGGTCTCGGCGGCACCGGAAATATACCCGTAAAGGAACTTCGGCAGCCGGCGCCGGGCGGTCGCCTCGAAATCGTCGAGCGAAAGATAGCGCCGCAAGCTGCGCGGCACGGCGCTTTCGGGGCGCTGCACGGTTGGCGGCGGTGGGGTCAGGTTCGAAGTCCTGTCATGCATGACGGCAAGCGGTCCGGGTTCGATGGCGGTAGCAATGGTCCGCCAGGGCGACATCGCGGTCAACCTCCGCTTCGGCGTTTCTGGGCCGGCTAATTCGCATTCGCGGGCTTCCGCGACGCAACAAAAACACCTGTCAGCACCAGCGCAAAGCCGATGATGTGGAACGGCTGCGGGCGCTCGCCGAGAAACACGATCGCCATCGCCGTTCCGAACACCGGCACCACATGGAAGAAGGGCGCGGCGCGGTTGGCACCGATCAGCTGGATGCCGCGATTGAAGCAGAGATAGGCGATCGTGGAGGGAAACACCGCGACGTAGAACAGCATCAGGAGATTATTGGTATCGAGCTGCATGACCGGGCGCGTCAGCAATTCCCAGATCAACAACGGGATGAGGCAAGCCGCGCCGCAGCCGAACGTGAACGCCACGAACGACAGCCCGTGAATCTCGGGCCGTTTCAGCGTCAGCACCGAATACAGCCCGAAGATCAACAGTGCCACGGTAAAGATGAGGTCGCCCTTGTTGAACTCGATGCTCTTGAGCGTGGTGAGGTCGCCGTGCAGCAGGATCACCAGCACGCCGGTCAGCGACACCACGATGCCGCAGGCTTGCGCCAGGGTCAGCCGGACCCCGAGCAGGGCCAGCGACCATACCGCGACGAACAGCGGCCCTGCCGACTGCAGCAGCAGCGTGTTCAACGCCTGGGTATATTCGAGCGCCCAATATTGCAGGGTGTTGAAGACGCCGATGCCGGTGATGGAGAGCACGATCATCGTCCCGAGCTTGCCGCGGATCGCGGCCCAGTCGCGCTTCAGGTGCTTCCAGGCGATCGGGAGCACGATCAGAAACGCCAGCGACCAGCGCAGGAAGGACAGCGTCACCGGCGGAATATGCCCGGCGGCGAGGCGGCCGACGATGGCGTTGCCGGCCCAGCACAGAGCGGTGATGGAGAGCAGCAGATAGGGCTGGTTGGCGAGCCAGTTGCCCTGGGCGGCAGCGCCGGAGGTTTGATCGGAGGCAGACATGGTGCGAGGGCTGGCCTGGGTTCGAATAGGCCGCGGCCTCCGGCCCGGCGTCCCCCGCCAGACCGGTCTTGCCCGGCCCGCTCACAGACACGGATTTTCGGCCGGGTTCAATGGCGCAGGATGCATCTCGACCATGCGCGGGGCTGGCCGGCTCCCTGCCGCGCCGGAAAATACGCAAGGGAACCTCCCGCGGCGGGCAGACGCCACGGGAGGCCCCGATGTCGAGGATGTGTCGCCGGTCAGGCCGCCCTGGTTTCGATCTCGCGGACGTTGGAAACGGGCGAGCCGTTGATGGCGATCCGGCGCGGCTTCATCGCTTCCGGAATCTCGCGGACCAGTTCGATCTGCAGCAGTCCGTTGTCGAACGCCGCGCCCTTGACCTGGACGTAATCGGCCAGATTGAACTGACGCTTGAACGGCCGCGACGAGATGCCCTGATAGAGGAACTCGCGCTGCGCCTTCTCGGCCTTGCGGCCCTCGACCGTCAGGACATTCTGCTCGGCGGTAATGGCGATCTCGTCGGGCGCGAATCCCGCCAGCGCCAGCGATATCTGATAGCGGTCTTCGCCAAGCCGCTCGACATTGCAGGGCGGGTAATTGTCGTCGCCGCCGGCATGCTGCGCCGCATCGACCAGATCGAAAAAGCGGTCGAAGCCGATCGTCGACCGCCAGAGGGGAGTGAAGTCGTAGGTCCTCATAGCCAAATCCTCCGTTGAGCAAGATGGGTACGAGCAGGCACCGGACACCGCCGGCGCCTGTCTCAGCCGGGCCCCCGAAAGGCGCCCGGGCCGCGCGTCGCGGCAGTCAAAAAATTAGCAAAGGCCGTTTCGGTTTCAAGAGGGGCAGCGATTTTTGGTAAATCCAAAATTGCGCCCCGGGGGCGGCTGGCGCTTCCGCCGGAACGCTCAAATTTTTTCCCGCGGCGGTCTTGAAATCGACTGCCGTTTTTCTAATTCGTTTTCCGTCCCAAACGAAAGGAGCCGAGGAGGACGACATGACCGGTCCAGACCGCCGCTTTGATGAAAATGTGTATGACCTGAACGCCATTTTACATCCCGGTTCGGTTTTCGATCATCCCCGGGATGTGCTTGCCGACACCACGCTGTCGCGGGCGGAGAAACGGGCCATCCTGGCCTCCTGGGCATCCGACGCCGCCGCGGTGACGTCGTGCCCCGCCTTGCGTGCCATACCCGGAGCCAAAGGCGTGATTTCCATCGACGACATCCTCGAGGCGCTGTCCAGCCTCGACCCCTCGCCGAGGAATCCGCCCGGCGGCAAGCCGGCCCGGCTCAAATCCACCGAACGGGCATCGCTCGCGGCCTGATCGGCTCGACCTTGCATTGAACCGGCGGCGCCGCCGCCGGATCGATGACGCCTCGTTCACGCCGTCAGCTCCGATGTCGTCGCGTCCAGCGCCCTCACGGCGTCTTTGGGATCGAGTTCGATCTGCAATCCGCGTTGTCCGCCGTTCAGGTACACGCTGGCGTCCCCGAGCGCCGCCGCGTCGATCGCGACCGCAACCCGCTTCTTCTGTGCGAACGGGCTGATGCCGCCGACATGATACCCGGTCATCCGTTCGGCGTCGGCCGGCCGCATCATGTTGGCAGCCTTGCCGCCAAACGCTGCTGCAAGTTTCTTCATGCTGACTTCGCGATCCGACGGTACCACGACGCAGACCGGCTTGCCGTCGACCTCCGCCATCAGCGTCTTCAGCACGCGGCGCGGTTCGACACCGAGCGCTTCGGCGGCCTGCAGCCCGATGCGCTCGGCGCCGGGATCGTAGTCGTAATCGTGCAGCACGAATTTGACCCCGAGCCTGGTGAGCGCCAGCGTGGCGCGGGTGGTTTTCGACATGCCATCGCTCCGTGACCGGTCTTGCCGGAGAGAGATAGCAATTTCGAAGGCCAGGCGTCATGCCCAACCGGATTTTTCGGTCAAAGCTCAGACATAGCCGAGCCAGTGCCAGTAGGTTGCGCCGAGCAGCATGACCAGGGCGACCGCGATCAGCGTCAGCACCAGGCCGGTGCGCACGAAATCCCTCGCGCTGAACGTCTCGGTGCCGTACCCCACCATGTTCTGCGGCGAGTTCACCACCAGGATGAAGCCGAAAGAGACCACGAATTGCAGCAGCATCGTCATACCGACCATGTTGAGACCGGGCGTGGCGACACCCTGCAGCACCGCGATGACGATCGGGATCATGGCGGAGGCAAGCGCCGTTGCGCTGGCGAAGCCGAGATGAATCAGGGTGAGAAACAGTGTCATCACTGCCAGAATGAACAGGCCGGTCGCGTTCTTCAGCCCGAATTCATTCACGGCGAGGTCGGCGAGCCAGGCCGCGCCCTTGGTCTGCAGCAGCGCCGTTCCGACGCTGATGCCGACGCCGAACAGCACCACCGTGCCCCAGGGGATCCTCGGCTGGGCATCCTTCCAGGTCATGATGCCGATCCCCGGCAGGAACATCAGCGCTACCGCGGCGATCGTGGTCGAGGAGGTGTCGAAACTGTGCAGCACGCCTTCGGTGGACCAGAAGGCAAGCAGGGTCAGCGATATCGCCAGCAGCTTCTTCTCGGACGTCTTCATCGGCCCGAGCTCGGCCAGCGATTTCTGGATGGCCTCGCGCCCGCCGGGAATGTCCGTTACTTCGGAGGGCATCATCCGCGTCATCACGAAATAGAGCGCGATCGACATCAGAATTCCGAACGGCGCTGCCGCGATGAACCATTCCAGCCAGGTGATGGACTTTTGCAGGGTTTTCTCGATGAAGCCGATGGCCACCATATTCTGGGCAGCCGCGGTCTTGATGCCGACGTTCCAGATGCTGGCGGTCTGCACCGTGGTGATCATCAGCATGCCGGCGAAGGCGCCTTTCCTGTCGACGCCGAAGGCGGAAATGATGCCGAGCGTGATCGGCACCAGGCAGGCGACGCGCGCGGTGGTTGAGGGCACCAGAAACGCCATCACGAAGCCGACCAGAATGGCGCCGACCACGACGTGATGCACTTCGCCGCCGACACGCGAGAGGACGCCGAGTGCGATGCGCTTGTCGAGCCCGGTCACGGTCATGGCGGCGGCGAGGAACAGCGCCGATGCCACCAGCACCAGCGCGGTATTGGCGAAGCCGCTGAACGCCAGACCAAGGCCGGCGCTGGTACCGAGCAGAACCTTCGGGTTGGCAGGATTGGGCGCAAGCCCGAGCAGAAACGCCATCAGCGCGGCGATGACGATGGCCGAGACGGCGTAATCCAGCGCCTCGGTCATCCAGACGATGACGGCGAAGGCCAGCACCGCCAGCATGCGCTGGCCGGCGACGGAAAGACCCGGCGGCGTCGGCAGCAACAGGACCGTCACCAGCGCTGCGACCGCGAGCACGACTCCCCAGTTCGATCGTAACCAGCTCGGCTTCGACGGGGACGGAACGTTGGCGCCCGCGGGGCCCGGTATCGCGTCGATGGCCGCCATGAATCTCTCCTCGCTGCAGTTGGTGGCAGTCGAGCAGCATCGCGAGGGATGGCTATTGAGGAAGATCAAGTGAAGCGGGATCGGCGGCTCCTCCGCCGGCGCGGCAACCGTATGGCCATCGGCTTCAACAACTCGGCGCACACCAGATAGGCCAGAACCAGCAGGCCGATCCCGGCGAGCATGATCGGCGGCGGCGCCACGAAGCCGAACCAGCCGCCGATCGGCGTGAACGGCAGGATCATCGCCACCGCCAGCGCGACCAGCGATGACGCCGCCAGCACGGGCTGGGGCAGGTTCTGCCACGGCCGGCCGTTGGTGCGGATGATGAAGATCACCAGGATTTGCGTCGCCATCGATTCGAGGAACCAGGTGGTCCGGAATTGCTCCGGCGACGCCTCGAACACGAACACCAGCAACCCGAAGGTCAGGAAATCGAACAGCGACGAGAGCGGTCCCATGATCGCGGCGAACCGCATCAGGCGCCGCATGTCCCACAATTGCGGCCGCGCGGTCGCCTGCGGACTCACGGTATCGAAGGGGATGCCGAGCTCCGACAAATCGTAAAGCAGGTTGTTGAGCAGAATCTGCGTCGGCAACATCGGCAGGAAGGGCAGTACGATCGATGCGATAGCCATCGACAGCATATTGCCGAAATTCGAGCTTGCGCCCATCCGCACGTATTTGAGGATGTTGGCGAAGGTGCGCCGGCCTTCCTTGACGCCGTCGGCGACCACCTCCAGATCGGAGGCCAGAAGGATCATGTCGGCCGCGGCCTGCGCGACGCCGGTTGCGCCTTCGACCGACAGTCCGATATCGGCGGCCTTCAACGCCGGCGCATCGTTGATGCCGTCACCAAGAAAGCCGACGACTTCCCCGGAGGCCCGCAGTGCCTTGACGATCCGCGACTTCTGGTCGGGCGCCAGCCGCCCGAAGGCGTCGACCTTTTGCACCTGAACCGCCAGTGCGTCGTCGCTCAGCGCCGCGATGTCGCTGCCGGACAAAATCTGCTCGGCGTTCAGCCCGACCAGTCCCGCGAGGTGCTTGACGACGACCGGATCGTCGCCGGACAGGATCTTGAGCCGGATCCCCGCCGCCGCAAGCCGCGAAATGGCCGCCGCCGCGGTCGGCTTGGGAGGATCGGCGAAGGCGCACAGCCCCTCGAATACCAGCTCGGTTTCGTCCGGGGTCTCCACTTCGCGGGTCGGTCCGGTCCAGGGGCGCGAGGCGACGGCGACGGTCCGGAGTCCATCCCTTGCGAGCGCATGCACGCGCTCCGCCGCCGCGGTCCGGCCGCCGGCGTCCATGGCGATCAGATCCGCGCCTCGGCGCTGCCGCGTACAAAGCTCCAGCACCGCTTCGGGCGCGCCCTTGACGATCAGGAGCGGGTCCTGCGGACCGGTTGCCAGCACCGATCCCAGCCGGCGGGTAAAATCGAAGGCCTGTCTGCCGGCCAGCGTCCACCCCTCTGCCGCCTGCGGCGCGCCGGCAACCAGCGCGGCGTCGAGCGAGCCGCGGTCGCCGCCAAGCTGAGCTGCGATCGAACCCAGTTGAGCGGCGCGGGCATCCTCCGCGCCGTCGGGGTCGAGGCTCTTTGCCAGCGTGATTTCCGCCGAAGTAAGCGTGCCGGTCTTGTCGGTGCACAGGACGGACATGGCGCCGAGATCGTGGATCGAAGCCAGCCGCTTGACGATGACCTTGCGGCCGGCCATCCGCATGGCGCCGCGGGAAAGCGTCACGGTGGTGATCATCGGCAACAGTTCGGGGGTCAGGCCGACCGCCAGCGCCACGGCGAACAGCAGCGAGTCCAGGACCGGCCGGCCGAACACGACGCGGATGGTCAGGACGACGACCACGAGGGCAAGGGTCAGCCGTGCGATCACGAGGCCGAATTCGCGCAGGTCGCGCTCGAAAGGCGAGGGGCCCTCGGCCTGCGCCAAGGCCGACGCCGCGGCTCCGAACACCGTGTTGCGCCCGGTCTTGACGGCGAGCGCGATGGCCTCTCCGGTCTGCGCCACCGAGCCACGAAACAGCGCGTTCGAGGTATCGTCGGAATCCGCGGCCGCGCCCGTGGCCGGGTGCTTTGCGACCGGGTAGGGCTCGCCGGTCAGCGCCGCTTCGCCCGTCGTGAGCGCGGTGCATTCGAGGATCAGGGCATCGGCCGGGATGATATCGCCCGCCCTGACGCGAAGCACGTCTCCGGGAACGACCGCCTCCACCTCGATCTGCCGGAACACGCCGTCGCGCCTGACTTCGGCCTTCAGCGCCACCGACCGTCGCAGGATTTCCGCGGTTCGCACCGCGTGTCCTTCCTGCACGGTATCGAGCCCGATCGAGAGCGTCAGGATGAGGACAATGATCGAGCCGCCGATCGCATCGCCCGTCAGAATGGAAACGATGCCGGCGGCCAGCAGAATCAGGGAAAGCGGTTCGAGCAAGCGGCGGAACACCGCCCGCAACAGGCTGTCGGCCCTGGCCGGCGCATCGCTGTTGGGACCATATTGATCGAGCCGCCGCGCGGCCTCATCGGTGCTCAGCCCTTGCGGCCCGCAGTTCAGCGTTGCACAGATTTCCCGAGGCGTAAGCTTCCAGAAGGGGTTCTCGGCCAGCTCCAAACGATCCGCCAAACGATCCACCAAGGCACGCCCCCCGAAATATTCATGCAGTTGAACGCTGCGCGGATCCTGAAGTGTTGCAACAGCGCGACAAAACCAACGGCTGCGGCCTTGAAAGCCCGCAAAGTGTACCCGCTTCCGCGGGCCGCATTTGACCCACATCAATGGGCCTCCGTGGCGGCTCGATATTATGAAATGAACGGAAGTTCTCGAAAGGATCGATAACCCATGAGCAATGTTGGATCGGTCGACCGGATCATACGGGTTGTGGTGGGACTTGTGCTGATCGCCTATGCCATTCCCATCGGCTTCCCTCAGACCGGCTGGAACTGGACCGGCTGGATCGGCGTCGTGGCGCTCTTGACCGCGATCTTTGCGTATTGTCCCGCCTACGCGCTGTTCGGCATGTCCACCTGCTCGGCCAAGCAGCAGAGCTGACGGGAATCCCAAAACCGGATCGAGCGCCATGGCCGCAAAATTCACGCTCGCGCTGATTGCATCGGTCGCTGTAGTGGGCGCCGCGCTGCTGGCCGCCGCCGCGGCCCAGCCCTACGGTCCCGGCGCCGGATTCATGGGGCCAGGCATGATGTCGGGTCAGGGCACGATGGGCTCGTGGATGATGGGCCGCCGCGGCTTTGGCGGCATGTGCAATCCGGCCGCGGCGGGCTTCGCCGAGTGGCGAACCGACCGGATCGCGGGACTGGTCAAACCGACCGACGCGCAGCGCGCCAAGTTCGATGAATTCAAGGCGGCATCGATCAAATCGGCCGAGATCATGCGCGACGCATGCAAGACCGACGTTCCCGCAACGCTTCCAGGCCGAACCGAAGCCATGGAAAAACGCATGGACACCATGCTGCAGGCGATCCGGACCATGCGGCCGGCGCTGGAAGCATTTTACGCGACGCTCAGCGACGAGCAAAAAGCCCGGCTCGATTCGAATGCCGGACGCGGCCGGTACTGGCGCTGGCGGGATCACTGGTAGCGCCGGGCGGGGAACCGCGCCGGTTTCCGGCAGGCGCGTTCCCTTGACCTAACGCAACGTCCGCAACCGACGCTGCGTTATGGTTCGAGAAACGGTCCGGCGAGCCGGTCCCACATCAATGAACACAGCTTTAGGAAACAAACCTCGCCCGCCGGTCGGGCGTGATTTGCATGGCGTTGAAATGGTCGAACAGTCGATTGCGCTTCCGCGAAAGAATACGCCTGCGGCGTCTGCCGCGTGGTCGGCGATCTGGTCCCACCGATGGTTCGTCCTTGGCCGTGCTGCTGGCGCTCGCCGCCGGCGGCTGGCAGGGCGCGCGGCTGGTCTTCGGACCCGCCGTCGTCGTCGATCAGGTCCACCGCGGCAATCTGCTGGAGACCGTGGTCGCCAGTGGCCATGTCGAGACGCCGTATCGGGTCGAGATCGGCAGCCAGATCACCGGCACCGTCGACGACGTTCTGGTGCAGGAAGGCGAGCGCGTCAGCAAGGGGCAGCCTCTGATTTCGCTGGAATCCCGCGAACTGAAAGCGACCGTGGTGCAGGCGCAGGGCGCGGTCGCCCAGGCGCAGGCGCGGATGCGTCAGCTCGATGAACTGACGCTGCCCTCGGCGCGCGAAGCGCAGGCGCAGGCCCAGGCCAACCTCCTGAACGCGCAGCAGACGTTCGATCGCACCTCGGCGCTGGCAAAAAACGGATTCGCCACCCGCGCGGCGCTCGACGACGCCCAGAAGACCCTCGACGTCGCGCGAACCCAGGTGCGCACGGCCGAATTTCAGGTCTACACCGCAAGTCCCGGCGGCAGCGATTACGTGATGGCGCAGACCCTGCTCAACCAGGCGCATGCCAATCTCGAGACCGCGGAGTCGCGGCTCGGCTATGCCACCATCGCCGCGCCGCGCGACGGCGTGCTGATCACCCGCAATGTCGAGCGCGGCGCGGTGGTGCAGCCGGGCAAGGCGCTGCTGGTACTGGCGCCGGCAGGAGAACTGCAACTGGTGCTGCAGATCGACGAGCGCAATCTGGGTAAGATTTCGCTCGGCCAGAAGGCGCTGGCTTCGGCGGACGCCTATCCGGACCAGCGTTTTGCCGCCGTCGTCTCCTACATCAATCCCGGGATCGATATCACCCGCGCCTCGGTCGAGGTGAAACTCAACGTGGCCGATCCGCCGGACTATCTGCGGCAGGACATGACGGTTTCGGTCGATATCGAAAACGCCGCGAAGAACAACGCGCTGGTGCTTCCGATCCGCTCCGTGCACGACCTGCTGTCCGGCCAGCCCTGGGTGCTCGGGATCAAGGACGGCCGCGCCGTCAAGCGGCCGGTCCGGCTCGGCCTGCGCGGCAACAGCCATGTCGAAATCCTGGAGGGGCTGACGGAAGGCGAGGTCGCGATCCCCCTGAATTCCGGGGTCCTGACCGGCCAGCGCGTGCGGGCCGTCCTGTCATGAACCGCTGGCTGCCGTTCGAATGGATCACGGCGGTGCGGTTTCTGCGCGAAGGCCGGCTGCAGACGCTGTTCATCATCGGCGGCATCGCCATCGGCGTCGGGGTCATCGTCTTCATGTCGGCGATGCTGGCGGGGCTGCAGGCGAATTTCATCAAGCGCGTGCTCACCTCGCAGCCGCAAATCCAGCTGCTGGCGCCCGATCAGGTCGCGCGCCCGCTGCGGGGTGGCGCCGGCGAAATCGAGGATGCGAGGGTGCAGCGTCCGAGCCAGCGGGTAATCTCGATCGACCAGTGGCCCAAGATCCGTACCCAGATGCTGGCGATGCCGGAAGTGACCGCGGTCGCGCCGACCATGTCGGGGTCCGCGCTCGCCGTGCGCGGCGACGCCAGCCGCGCCATCACGCTGACGGGCGTCGAGCCGGATTCCTATTTCAAGATCGTCAAGGTTCCCGATTACGTCGTCGCCGGCGTGCCGCGGCTGACCAGCGAGGACATCATCATCGGCATCGAACTCGCCAAGGATCTCGGCGCCGTCGTCGGCGACAAGCTGAACATCCAGGCGGCCACCGGCGCCAACCGCGTGCTGACGATTTCGGGCCTGGTCGATCTCGGCAACAAGGGCGTCAACCAGCGCGCAACCTTCGTGGCGCTGCGCACCGCGCAGTCGCTGCTCGGCATGATCGGCGGCGTCACCACCATCGACATGACGGTGAAGGATATCTACGCCGCGGAGGAGATCGCCCAGCGCATCCAGGCGGCCAACGCGGTGGAGGCCGACAGCTGGATCAAGACCAACGCGCAGTTCTTCACCGCCGTGCGGGCCCAGCAGACCTCCAATACCCTGATCAGGCTGTTCGTCGCCTTGTCGGTGGCGTTCGGCATCGCCGCCGTGCTGATCGTCTCGGTGATCCAGCGCTCGAAGGACATCGGCATTCTCCGCGCCATGGGCACCTCGCGCGGCCAGATCCTGCGGGTGTTCCTGCTGCAGGGCGGCTTGCTCGGCTTCGTCGGTTCGCTGGTCGGAGCGGCGCTGGGCGCGTTCGCGCTTGCTTACTGGCATTCGGTGGCGCGGCAGGCGGACGGGTCGGAATTGTTTCCGCTGATGCTGGAGCGGCAATTGTTCATCCTGACCGCGCTGCTGGCGACGCTGACGGGACTGCTCGCGGCGACCATGCCGGCGCTGCGCGCGGCCAAACTCGATCCGGTGGTGGCGATCCGTGGCTGAAGAACTCCTGCGCCTGGAAAAAGTCTGCAAGGCCTACAATGTCGGGCAGCCGTCCGAGGTCGAGGTGCTGCACGACGTCGACCTTGCGCTCCAGCACGGCGAATTTCTGGCGCTGATGGGGCCGTCCGGCTCGGGCAAGAGCACGCTGCTCAATATCGTCGGACTGCTGGACCGGCCGACCTCCGGCCGCATCAGCATCAAGGGCCAGGATACCGGCACGCTGGGCGATACCGAAATCACCCGTCTGCGCGGCCACACCATCGGCTTCGTGTTTCAGTATCACCTTTTGATTTCGGCCTTCACGGCGCGGGAAAATGTGATGATGCCGATGCTGGCGGATCGCGGCTTTCCCTCGGCCGGGATCGAGAAGCGGGCGACCAGGCTGCTGGCGCAGGTCGGGCTCGAGAAATTCGCCGACAATCTCGCCACCAACATGTCGGGCGGCCAGCAGCAGCGGGTGGCGGTGGCGCGCGCGCTGGCGATGAACCCGGATCTGGTGCTGGCGGACGAGCCGACCGGCAACCTCGATACCAGGTCCGCCGACGCGGTTTTCGAATTGATGCGCCAGGTGAACCGGGACAGCGGCACCAGCTTCCTGCTGGTGACCCATAATCTCGATCTGGCCCGCCGCTGCGACCGCATCATCGAAGTGGTGGATGGCCGCATTCAACCGTGAGAGGCGTCCGCTGCCATGCTCCCGACACAAATTTTCGGGGGATATCAAGGGCTTGAACCCCGTCTCAACCCGGTCCGGAGCCCCGTTCTGGCTTGCGTCGCTAGCCCGCTTCCTTTATCCGGTGTGGTGCCTCGCATGCGAGCGGCCCCGGCCGTGATTTGGGCTGGGCGCATGATCTGCGAAAGCGGGCTCCTCGGACTTGATCCGGCGGGCGCGGTTTTTCGAACCGGTCATGCTCGTGTGAATTCAGTGGCAGAGGGAACACCCGCGAATGGCCAATGTCGTCGTCGTCGGCGCCCAGTGGGGCGACGAAGGGAAGGGCAAGATCGTCGACTGGTTGTCGGAGCAGGCCGACATCGTCGTGCGCTTCCAGGGCGGCCACAATGCCGGCCATACGCTGGTCATCAACGGCGAGACCTACAAGCTGGCGCTGTTGCCGTCCGGCGTGTTGCGGCCCTCGAAGCTGGCGGTGATCGGCAATGGCGTGGTGTTCGATCCGCAGGCCTTCCTCGACGAGGTGACGAAACTGAGAAGCCAGGGCGTTGCCGTCAGCCCGGAAAACCTGCGCGTCGCCGAGAACGTCACGCTGATCCTGCCCCTGCATCGCGAACTCGATGCGCTGCGCGAATCCGGCAATGCGGTCACCGCGATCGGCACCACCCGGCGCGGCATCGGGCCCGCCTATGAGGACAAGGTCGGCCGCCGCGCGATCAGGCTGATGGACCTCGCCGATCTCGACACGCTGCCGCACAAGATCGACCGCCTGCTCGCGCATCACAACGCGCTGCGCCGCGGGCTCAATCTGGAAGAGATCGACGGCGCGGGAATTTTGAAGGAACTGACCGCGCTGGCGCCGCAGCTCCTGCCCTATGCCGAAACGGTGTGGCGGCTGCTCGACATCAAGCGCCGCGAGGGCAAGCGCATCCTGTTCGAGGGAGCGCAGGGCGCGCTGCTCGACGTCGACCACGGCACCTATCCCTACGTCACCTCGTCCAACACGGTGGCGGCGCAGGCCGCGACCGGCACCGGCATGGGCCCGGGCTCGGTCGGTTACGTGCTCGGCATCTGCAAGGCCTATACGACGCGGGTCGGCCAGGGCCCGTTCCCGACCGAACTGCACAACGAGATCGGCGAGGAGATCGGCCGCCGCGGCAAGGAATTCGGCGTCAATACCGGGCGCAAGCGGCGTTGCGGCTGGTTCGACGCCGTGCTGGTGCGCCAGACCGTGCGGACCTGCGGCATCAACGGCCTGGCGCTGACCAAGCTCGATATTCTCGACGGGTTCGACGCCATCGAGGTCTGCGTCGGCTACATGCTCGACGGCAAGGAAATCGACCATCTGCCGGCAGGCGAGGGCGCCCAGGCCCGGGTGGTGCCGATCTACGAGACCATCGAGGGCTGGAAGGAGCCGACCGCCAACGCCCGTTCCTGGGCGGATTTGCCGGCCCAGGCCATTAAATATGTCCGCAGGGTCGAGGAACTGGTGGGCTGCCCCATCGCCTTGCTTTCCACCAGCCCTGAACGCGAGGATACTATTCTGGTACAGAACCCGTTCGAGGCTTAACGAGATATTACCGGAAGGCCGACATTGTTGAGTAAAGATGGCTGACTACTACCCGCTGATCGCCCGCGCCATTGCCGGACTGGACCCCAGTGCTCCCGGCGAGAGCCGCCGCGCGCTTTATGAGCGGGCACGCGCTGCGCTGATCGCGCAGCTGCGCAGCGTCGATCCACCCTTGAGCGAATCCGAAATCACCCGCGAGCGGCTGTCGCTGGAAGAGGCCGTGCGCAAGGTCGAGTCCGAAGCGGCCCAGCGCGCGCGCGATGCGACGCGCTCCGGCGACGCCTCGCGCAGCGGCGCGGGCGGCGACCGTGCCCGCGCCGGCGATGCGTTCCGCGCCACCACGCGGCCCCCGGCGCGGCCGGGCGAACCGGCGCCGCCGGCATCGGCCTCGCCGCAAGCGGCGGCGGCAGCGCCGCCACCGCGCCCCCGTCCGCCTTCGCCGCCGTCAACGCCACCGCGCAACGAGCGTCCGCCGCTCGGCCAGGACGACCGCGGCCAGCGCAACCTTCGCGCCGATGCGCCGCCGCCGCGTCCGCAACCGCCGCAGCCGCAGGTCGGGATGCAGGAGCCGGCGCCGCCGCCGACCCGCGAACGATCGGGCGCGCCGCGTCGCGGCCCCGACAGCAATGCGCCGCAGGCGCCGGGCGTGCGCGGTTTCCGCGATATCGCCGCCGACGCCGACGATCTCGGCCGCGCCGCGGCGCAGGCCAACCGCTCGGCGCGAAAGACCTATGCCAACGTGCCCTCGCCCTCGCCGGAGTTCGACCGGCTCGAGCCGAGCCTGGAGAACCGCGGCGCCGATCCCGACCAGCCCTATTCCTATGACGAATCCGCCGACGAGGCCGAGCGCTATGTGCCGCCGGCGGCGCGCCCGCGGATCGCGGCCGATCGCGAGCCGAAGAAGCGGCCCCGCACCGGTGCGGTGTTTCCGTTCAAGAGCGCGATCGCCATCGGCGTGGTGCTGATCCTGGTCGGTGCCGGGATCCTGTGGGGCAAGTCGCTGGTGACGACCGTCAGCGGCCTGTTCAAGCCGTCGCAGACGGTGGTGGAAGCGCCGAAGGATACTGCGCCCCTCACCAAGCCGAAGATCCCCGATCGCGTCGGCCAGCCCTCGTCGTCGGAGCAGGTCGCGCCGGTGGCGCAGCGCGTGGTGCTGTATGACGAGGATCCCTCCGATCCCAAGGGCAAGCAGTATGTCGGCTCGGTGATCTGGCGCACCGAACCGGTCAAGGCTGCCGCCGGCCAGAAGGCCGATATCGCGGTGCGCGCCGACATCGAGATTCCCGACCGCAAGTTCAAGATGACGATGTCGTTCCGCCGCAACACCGACACCTCGCTGCCCGCCAGCCACACCGCGGAACTGACCTTCATCCTGCCGCCGGATTTCGACGGCGGCGGCGTCGGCAACGTGCCGGGCATCCTGATGAAATCCAACGAGCAGGCGCGCGGCACGCCGCTCGCGGGCCTCGCGGTCAAGGTCACCGACGGCTTCTTCCTGGTCGGCCTGTCCAATGTCGACGCCGACCGCTCGCGCAACCTGCAGCTCCTGAAGGAGCGCTCCTGGTTCGACGTGCCGCTGGTCTACGTCAACCAGCGCCGCGCCATCATCGCCATCGAAAAGGGCGCCCCCGGCGAGCGCGCCTTCAACGAAGCATTCGCGGCGTGGGGGGAGTAGGCCAGGCCTGCATCCGTTATTGCCCTGCAAACTTCGCGAGGTGGAGGTAGCATGAAGCGGTATCTGATCTTTGCAGCGCTCAGTCCGCTGCTCGGCGGATTCATCCTTTTGTTCGTGACCACCTACCAGGCCGGCTACTGGACCCAAACCGATTGGTCGGAGGTGGCGAAGCTGCTGGTGGTGTTCGCCAAGACGCTGCAATACAGCTATTTGTTCGGCCTGCTGCCGACGCTGATGATGGCGGCGGTGGACGATATCCTCTGGCATGTCAGGCGCATCCGTCCGGTACTGCGCATGCTGATCGTCGGCGTGCTCTCGTTCTTTGCCGCGGAATTGGTCTACGGTTCGCGGGGGCCCGACAGCGGCGCCATCCAGTTCATCCTCTACGGCCTGGTCGGCTTCATCCCCGCCGTGATCTGCTCATGGCTGGCGCATGAGGCGATCGATCTGGCGGTGACGGTGGCGCCGGAGCCCGCGGTGGAAAGCAAGTAGAAGACGGTCATTTCGCGCATCGTCGCCTCCGCGAACCGGGCCGCCGCGACGGCATGACGCAACTTGCGCCCGCCTTGGGCGTTACCCATCTGATGGCGATGTCGAACGAAGAGATCCTGATCCCCAACCCCGCCCGTTCCCGGGGCGACGGTGCCGGCAAAGCCTCCCGCGCTGCGTTTCGCGGGCCGGAGGCGCGCGGCCCGATCATCGATCAGGAGGGGCGCGAAATCCCGGAGGAAACGCTGGGGCCGCAGGTTCGCGGCTTCCGCTTCGATTTCGGCAATGCCAGTCCGTTCGGCAATCTGACCCGCGAGCAGCGGCTGGCGCGGCTCGATGCGGTCGCCAAGCTGCTGGACATCGCCTTCATCCTGCCCGGCACCAATATCCGCTACGGCATCGACGGCATCATCGGATTGATCCCGGTGGTCGGCGATCTCATCGCCACCGCCCTGTCGCTGTGGCTGGTGCGGGAGGCGCGCGCGCTCGGCGCGCCCTGGCACATCACGGCGCGCATGCTCGGCAATGTCGCGATCCAGGGCGTGGTCGGAACGGTGCCGGTGGCCGGCGATGCGTTCGACGTGCTGTTCCGCGCCAACATCCGCAATGTGCGGATGCTGCGGCGCTGGATGGAGAAGCAGCCGCGTTAGCGCATGATCCGCAAAAAGCCGACCCCGCACGTGATGCGGGGCCGGATTCCGAAAAGATCATGCGCGAATGAATAAAGCGCGGCTTCGCCGATTTAGGCGGCCTCGGTGTCCGCCTTGTCGCTGGCAGGCTCCGGCTCCGGCTTGCGCGGGCGGCGCGGCAGCGGAAACTCCTGGCTCTCATACAGCGTGCGGATGCCGCTCTGATCGAAGCGGGCTTCCTCGACCTGGAGATAGGCGCCGTTCAGCGAATCCGCCGGCAGTTCCTCGATCGCGAAGCGAACCGCTTCGGCCGCGGTGCCAAATCGCCGATACGCGAATCCCGCCCGTTTCTTCTTGCGGATCGCGGCGGGAAACAATTCGGCAGCGGTATTGAAGCTGAAGGAAGCCATGGTCTCGGACCTCTGATCTTTTTAGTGAGAACGCGATTCAGAAATCGCGAACGGATCGCACGGGCGGGCCTGAAGCGGCGGCGCCGGTGCACCTCATTTCTGGAAGTCTTTAATATAGGCTCGTTTGACAGAAATGCGACTCCTGAAGAGCCGGATGATGAATCCGGGCCGCCGAAACCCCGATTCAAAATAAATCCTGCTATTTCAACGGCTTATTTGGATCACAACTTGCCGAGCAGCAGCAGGATGATGAGCACGACCAGAATCAGGCCGCCGATGCCCATGCCGGAATGGCCCATGCCATAGCCGTAACCGCCAAAACGGCCGCTGAAGCCGCCCAGCAGGTAAATGATCACGAGAATGATGAGTATTAATCCGAGCGACATGGCACTCTCCCCAAGGGACGGCCGGCAGATGACATCCGCCACCCCGCCCCCGGATAAAAGCACATCGCGGCCTTTGGTTCCAGCGTGGGAACCCGGGGAAAAGCCATTCTCTCTGGAAGCGTCGCGCGAGCCGTTGGCTCGAAGTCTTCAGCGGTTTGAAATTGATCCCGGCTGTCATCGCCCGGCTTGACCGGGCGACCCAGTATTCCAGAGACGCTGACGATAGAATCGAAGAGCCGCGGCGTACTGGATCGCCCGGTCAAGCCGGGCGATGACAAGTCAGCTTGCCGCCGGGCTATTTCGCCCGCAGCTTCAGCGCGGCCGAATTGATGCAGTAGCGCAGGCCGGTCGGGCCGGGGCCGTCCTCGAAGACGTGGCCGAGATGGCCGTTGCACTTCGAGCACAGCACCTCGGTGCGGACCATGCCGTGGCTCACGTCGCGCTCCTCGTCGACATGGCTTTCGCCAGCGGGCCGGGTAAAACTCGGCCAGCCGCAGCCTGAATCGAACTTGGCGTCGGATTCGAACAGCGTCTGTCCGCAGCCGGCGCAGGTGTAGGTGCCTTGCCGCTGCTCATGCTCGTATTCGCCGGAGAACGGGCGCTCGGTCGCCTTCTCGCGCAGCACCGCGTACTGCATCGGCGTCAGTTCCTTGCGCCACTCGGCTTCGCTCTTCTGGACTTTGCCGGTCATGGTCTTGGTGTCGGACATGGAGTCTCCTCGAAATCTGCGAAAACGGTCGTCAGTTGGTGACCTTGGCGCTGCTCACCAGTGTCGGCTTCTCCAGATAATTGGCGGCGAACAGCTTCTTCAGGTTCTCGACCTTCGGAATGTCGTTATAGGCAATATAGGGCTGGGTCGGGTGCAGCGTCAGGTAATCCTGGTGATAGGCCTCGGCCGGATAAAACCCCTGCAGCGGCCCGACCTTGGTCACGATCGGCTTCTTGTAGACCTTGGCGGCGTTGAGCTGGGCGATATAGGCGTCCGTCACCTTCGTCTGCTCGTCGCTGGTGGTGAAGATCGCCGAGCGGTATTGCGTGCCCGAGTCCGGCCCCTGCCGGTTCAACTGGGTCGGATCGTGTGCGACCGAGAAGAAGATCTGCAGGATCTTGCCGTAGCTGATCTTCTTCGGGTCGTATTTGATCTCGACGGACTCGGCGTGTCCGGTGGTGCCGGTCGAGACGATTTCATAGGACGCGGTGGCCTTGCTGCCGCCGGCATAGCCGGACACGGCGTTGACGACACCCGCCGTATGCTGGAACACGCCCTGGACCCCCCAGAAACAGCCGCCGGCGACCACGACGGTCTGGACGCCGTCGGCGGCCTTGGCGTCCATGGCGGGAGCGGGGATGACCACGGCGTCTTCCGCGGCCAGTGAGGGCGCCACGGCAAAGGCTGCGATCGCCAGTGCGCCGATCGCGGCGGCGCAGAGCGAAAGTCGGCTGAATTGGCTGCGGGACATCGGATTTCCTCTCGGCGGATGGATGTGCAGTTTAGGGCAGCGGCCGCCGTTCGCAATCCGGCGCCGGCGCCCGACATTCCCAGATACGCCATGTGACGGCCGTTGTTACCGCCGGAGGGACACGAGTTCGTGAATAAAATTGCGGTGGCTGCAAGGGGTTGGCGGGCGGGAACCCGGCGCCCGAGGCGGCGTTGGGCCTGCTGCAACCATTTGTTTCAATGACAGCCCAGTCAGGATCAGGCGATGGCGCCCATCGACGTCCGCAAGGGAATGCCTCCCGTCAAATTGTCGCGTGAGGAGTTCGCCGAACGCTATCGCAGCCGTTTCGCGGATCCGGTGTTCAAGCCGCTGCAACGCGAACTCGACGCCATCGTGGAAGCGGCCTGGGACGGTTACAGCAACTCCAGAAAAGCCCCTGTCACCCGCAGGGCAGGCTCGGGCTTTGCCGATCCGGATTACAAGCTTTCCGTGGATTGGCTCGCAACCCGCGAAGCGATACTGGCCGCGCAGCGCCGTCACGACGGCGCCGACGAGACGCCCCGCATTCTCCTGATCAACGGTTCCTCGCGCAGCGAGCACACCTGTCCCGGCGAGATGTCGAAGACGTGGCGGCTGGTCAGGATTGCCGAGCCGGTGTTTCGGGAAATGGGACTGGCCGTCGACATCATGGACCTCAGCCGGCTCACGTCGGAATTCGGCAAGCAGATTCATCCCTGCAAATCCTGCGTCTCGACCTCGATGGCGCTGTGTCATTGGCCGTGCAGCTGCTATCCGAATTATGCGCTGGGCCAGACCGACGACTGGATGAACGAGATTTACCCGCTATGGGTCGCAGCCCACGGCATCATGATCGTGACGCCGGTGAACTGGTATCACGCGCCGACCGGCCTGAAGGCGATGATGGATCGGCTGGTCTGCGCCGACGGCGGCAATCCCGATCCGACCTCGACCCACGGCAAGAAAGCCGACGAAGCCAAAGCGCTGGAAATGAAAGGCTGGCCCTATCCGCGTCATCTGGCCGGGCGGCATTTCGGCGTCGTCGTCCATGGCGACAGCGCCGGCGCAGAAACGCTGCGCCGCTCGCTGGTGGACTGGCTCACCGACATGTCGCTGGTGCAGGCCAGCCGCACGGCGGAAGTGGACGGCTACATCGGCTACATGGAGCCTTACGCGACCTCGCATCAGGCGCTGGACGAGGACGAGGATTTTCAGGAGGAGACCCGCAACGCGGCGCGCGCGCTCGCCTGCGCCGTGAAACTGAGCCGCGCCGGAAAGTATCAGCGGCCGGATGACGAGCTCGACGACCCCAATCCGAAGTGAAGTAAAGTTTTGCACGCGCATCGCCGACGTAGGATTCCAGTTACCGGAACCCGCTCCGATACGCTGACCGCGTTGCTGCCCGAACCCGACGGGCAAATCACCAAAAACCTGTCAAGCCCCTTTGCAAAAAATATTCTGATTTTCCGAAATAGCAAATCACTCTATATCAGCGGTCGTCCTGACCCACAGAGGGGCGGCTCGAGATCGTCACGGACGCGGGACAGGATGCGGTGGACGCGAGGCAGCGCCGAAGACGAGGGCGCTGTGTTCTGCGGACGGCGAAGTCGTGTGGTCCTGACGCCCCGACGCTGGCGTCAAGTTCGCGGGAAGCAATTCTCGCGGGCGATGGTGGCAAGAAAGCCCGGTCGCCAGGGAGAGCGCGTTATAAGCCGTAAACCATTGCGCGGGGAATGCCGGGTGATTCCGGTGTGACCTGACTAACGCGTGTGCGCTCTACCACTACTCATTGCACACGCGGCTATCGGGCGCATCGGGCGCCCGGCATTCCCTGCGCCCTCTGATGGAAGAGGGCGGAACGAACCGGCCAAAACTCGCGCGAAGTGCGCGGCGAGATCGCGAAGCTGTGTCTCCCCGTCATTGCAGGACGCCGCACACCCTCAACTGTCATCGCCCGCGAAGGCGGGCGATCCAGTATTCCAGAGACGCCAGTGATTCACCGAGACGCTGCGGCGTACTGGATACCCCGCCTTCGCGGGGTATGACGGCCGTGTGTGGAATGCGAGCGACGAAACAGTTTGGCCCCGCAGCATTCGGGTCGAAACAGCGGGTTACCTCACACCACCACGCTCAGCCGCTTCGCCGCCCGCGTGATTCCGGTGTAGAGCCACCGCGCGCGGCTGTCCTGGAATGCAAAGCTCTCGTCGAACAGCACCACGTCGTCCCATTGCGAGCCCTGCGACTTGTGCACGGTGAGCACGTAACCGTAGTCGAACTCGTCATAGGGCTTGCGCTGCTCCCACGGGATGGTCTCGATGGCGCCGCCAAAACAGTCGCCGCGCACCGAAACTTTCGTCACCTTGTGCCCGAAGTCCTCGTCCGGCATCAGCCGCATGGTGATGATCTTCGACTTCGACTGCGCGCGCGACTTCACCCGCCACAGCCCGCCGTTGAACAGGCCCTTCTTGCGGTTGTTGCGCAGGCAGACCAGCTTGTCGCCGGCCACCGGCAAGGGATCCTCGATGTTCTGCTTCTGCCGCACCCGCATGTTGTAGGCGCGCCGCGTGTTGTTGCGCCCGACCAGCACCTGGTCGGCGCTCATCACCCGCTCCGGATCGAGTTCGCCGCGCGACACCACTTCGCTTTCGCCGTAGCGGCCGATGTCGAGCTCGCGGCCCTCGCGCACGTCCATCGACATCCGCACGATCGGATCGTCCTGCGCCTGGCGATGCACCTCGGTCAGCATCGCGTCGGGCTCGCAGTCGGTGAAGAAGCCGCCGCCCTGGATCGGCGGCAATTGCGCGGGATCGCCGAGCACCAGCAGCGGACAGTCGAACGACATCAGGTCGCGGCCGAGCTCGGCGTCCACCATCGAGCATTCGTCGATCACGATCAGTTTTGCCTTCGACGCCGGCGCGTCGTCCCAGAGCTCGAAACTCGGCTGCTCGACGCCGGATTCGCGCGCGCGGTAGATCAGCGAGTGGATGGTGGAGGCGTTGTCGCAGCCCTTGTTGCGCATCACCAGCGCGGCCTTGCCGGTGAAGGCCGCGAATTTCACCTCGCCGTCGACGCCGTCGGCGATGTGGCGCGCCAGCGTGGTCTTGCCGGTGCCGGCATAGCCGAACAGCCGGAACACCGGCGGCGTGCCGCTCTTGCCGGGTTTCGCCTTCAGCCAGTCGGCAACGGCCTTCAGCGCGGAATCCTGATGCGGCGTGAAAGTGGGCATGAAATCTCGATGGGGGACGGCCGTGCGCTGACGTCACGACTCATGACCGCAAAACTAACCATTCGCGGCGTGAGTGCAAGCCGCCTTCCGTGGCGCGGAATTGGCGGAGGCTGGACAGGGCTCGCTCCGGGAATAGACTGCCGCAAAACGCGACAAGCCGGCCCACGGGAGAGACGTCATGAAATTCGGCATCTTTTACGAGCTGCAATTGCCGCGCCCCTGGGTGGCGGGCGACGAACTCAGGCTCTATCAGGATGCGTTGACGCAGCTGGAGACCGCCGACCGGCTCGGCTACGACCACGCCTGGGTGGTCGAGCATCATTTCCTCGAGGAATATTCGCACTCGCCCTCGCCGGAATCCTTTCTCGCCGCCGCCTCCCAGCGCACCAAAAACATCCGGCTCGGCCACGGCATTTTCCAGCTCACCACCAATCATCCGGCGCGCGTCGCCGAGCGCGTCGCGGTGCTCGATCTCCTCAGCAACGGCCGGGTCGAATTCGGGATGGGCGAGAGCGCCTCGATCACCGAGCTGACGCCGTTCGGCCGCGACATGGAAACCAAGAAGGAAGTGTTCGAGGAGGCCGTCCGCGCCATCTTCCCGATGTTCAGGGACGGCGGCAGCGAACATCACGGCAAGTATTTCGACATGCCGCTGCGCAACGTGGTGCCCAAGCCGGTGCAGAAGCCGCATCCGCCGCTGTGGATGGCGTGCTCGCAGCTTCCGACCATCGAGCGCGCCGGCCAGAACGGATTTGGGGCGCTCGGCTTCCAGTTCGTCAGCGCCGACGCCGCGCACGCCTGGGTGCACGCCTATTACAATGCGATCACCAAGCGGCTGAAGAAGCTCGCCGACTACGAGATCAATCCCAACATGGCGCTGGTGTCGTTCTTCATGTGCGCGAAGACCGACGAGGAGGCCCGCGCCCGCGCCGACGGCGCGACCTTCTTCCAGTTCGCGCTGCGCTTCTACGGCGCCTCGCAGAACCGCCAGCGCCCGGCGCCGGGCACGGTCAACATGTGGGACGAATACAACAAGTGGAAACGCGAAAATCCGGAAGCCCAGGAGGCGGCGCTGCGCGGCGGCCTGATCGGCTCGCCGGAGACCATCCGCAAAAAGCTGCGGCGATTCCGCAGCTCGCATATCGACCAGGTGATCCTGCTCAACCAGGCCGGCAAGAACAGTCACGAGCACATCTGCGACTCGCTCGAGTTGTTCGCCAGGGAAGTGATGCCGGAATTCCGCGAAGATCCCGAACACGAGGCCTGGAAGGCCGGCGTCATGAGCGGCGCGATAAAGCTCGAGGAGATCGACACCGAAGCCTTCAGGGACCGCTACGGCAAGCTGGCGGTCAACGTCGCAAAGCCGAGCGTCGCGGCGGCGGGATGACCGGTGCGGTCAAGCCCTGGCAGTCCGCAACGCGGCCAGCAGTTCGTCGGGCCGTTCCACCATCATCATGTGGCCCGCGCCGGGCAGCACCACGGTGCGCGCATTCGGCAATGCGGCGGCGAGCGCCTTGCCGGCCCTTGCGGGGGTCATCATGTCGCGCTCGCCGAGGATCAGCGTGGCCGGGACGGTGACGGTGGCTGCGGCCGTGAGCGCGTTTTGATAGGCGTTGCAGGCGGAAAGGTCGTTGAACAGCACGCCCGGCCGGCAGTTTTCAAGCACGCGCTGCGCGCCGGAATGCATCCACAAACCCGGCGCCAGGCTTCCGCCCAGTTCCGCCTGAAAACCGAGGCCCCAGATCGAGACCATGTCGATGGCATCATGGTCGTTGGCTTCGGCGGCCTTGAGCAGATCGGGGCCGACCGTCATGGTCGCCGCGGTTCCGATCAGGCTGAGCGCCGAAACCCTTGCCGGATGCCGTGCGGCGGTTTCCAGCGCGATCAGCGAGCCCATGGAGTGACCGACCAGCCAGGCCTTGGCCGCGCCGGCGGCGTCGAGCAGGCCTGCGGTCCAGTCGGCCATGCCGGCGATGGTCGGCAGCGGTGGGCCGGCGGAGCGGCCGTGGCCGGGCAGATCCGGCGCCAGCACGCCATAGCCGTGATGCGCGAACCACCTCGAGTGCAGGGCCCAGGTGGTATGATCGAAGCCGGCGCCGTGCAGGAACACGACGGCCGGCAGCGACGTGTCGAATTCCCGGCCGCCGGTGGCGACGAATGTGTCGATGCCGTTCACGGACAATTGCATGGCTCAAGCCTTCTGCGAACTACGGAGCGCCTGGCCGAGATCGTCGATGATGTCGGCGGCGGCCTCGATGCCCACCGACAGCCGCACCAGCTCCTCGCCGATCCCGGCGGCCTCGAGCTGGGCGGCATCCATCTGCTGATGGGTCGTGCTGGCGGGATGGATGACCAGCGTCTTGGCGTCGCCGACATTGGCGAGATGGCTGATCATCCGCAACGACTCGATGAATTTCTTGCCGGCCGGCCGGCCACCCTTGATGCCGAAGCTGACGATGGACCCCGCGCCGCGCGGCAACAATTGTTTTGCCAGCTGATAGTCGGGATGGCTTTCCAGCGAAGGGTGCAGCACCCAGTCGACCGCCTTGTTGGCGGCAAGGGCCTGAAGTACCGCATGCGTATTCGCGATGTGACGCTCCATGCGAATGCCGAGCGTCTCCACGCCCTGGAGCAGTTGAAAGGCGTTGGTCGGCGAGAGGCAGGCGCCGAAATCGCGCAGCCCTTCGGTGCGCGCCCGCATGATGAAGGCGGCCGGGCCGAACTGCTCGTCGAAGACGATGCCGTGATAGCCGGCATAGGGTTCGGTCAGCACCGCAAACTTGGACGAGGCACGCCAGTCGAACCGGCCGCCGTCGACGATCACGCCGCCGATGGCGATGCCATGGCCGCCGATCCATTTGGTCGCCGAATTCATCACGAGGTCGGCGCCGAGCTCGATCGGCCGGCTGAGAAAAGGCGTCGCGAAGGTGTTGTCGATCAGGAGCGGGATTTTTGCGTCATGCGCGATCGCGGCGATCCTGGGTATATCCAGCACTTCGAGGCCGGGATTGCCGATGGTCTCGCCGATCACCAGCCTCGTATCGGGACGGATCGCGGCGCGGAATTCATCCAGTGCGCGCGGCTTGACGAAGGTGGTGGTGATGCCGAAGCGGGGCAGGGTGTGCGTGAGCAGGTTGATGCTGCCGCCATAGAGCGAGGACGAGGCGACGATGTGGTCGCCGGCGTTGAGCAGCGTCGCGATCGCCAGATGCAGCGCCGCCATGCCGCTCGCGGTGCAGACGGCGCCGACGCCACCTTCCAGCGCGGCGAGCCGCTCTTCGAGCACCGCCGTGGTCGGGTTGGAAATCCTCGTATAGATGTGGCCGGCGCGTTCGAGATTGAACAGCGCCGCGGCGTGGTCGGAATCCTGAAAGACGTAGGAGGTGGTCTGATAGATCGGGACCGCGCGCGCCCCGGTGACGGGATCGGGGTGCTGGCCGGCATGCAGGCTCAGGGTCTCGAAGGCGGGCGGCTTGGGTGCGGGCATGGTGATCTCGAAGGGCGATGCGGTGTGGCGGATATCGCGGATTGCCGCTCCATCTGCCACAAAAGCACTTCGATTGTTAGCCCCGCCGTTCCGGCTCGCCGACGTCAGCCCGCCGGCCGATCTCGCCTAGGCGACCACCGCGGTCAGCGTCGAAGGGCTGTCGATGATGACCTTGCTGCCGCGCACGCCGTACCACATGCCCTTGATGGTCTGTTTGTCGCCGGCCAAAGGCACCGGGACGACCAGCGTGGTCGGTATGCGGCCGGTGCCCGCCGGATTCTGCTCGTTGTAGGTGAAGGATGCCTGGATCGGCGACACCGTTCCGTTCACGGAAATGCCGAGCGTGCCGCCGGGGTAGTTGTTTCCCTGCGCATAGGGCATCGGCAGATTGAGGATGACGAGGGCCGAGACGCCGACGCCTTCGGGGAGTGTGAGCGCGAGGCCGGGAATTTCCACGAAGGTAGGGGAAGCCGTGCTCTGCGTACCACTCGTAACCGCGGACAGAATAGACATGCTCGCTCCCTTGGTTGTTTCACCAACACTAACAACAAAAGGTTGAGCTAGGCAATATCATATTCGGCGAGGCGGACCCTGTTCAAACGCAGACAGGTGGCGCGGTAGCCTTTTGTGCGCGAGCGGACTAGAAAGCGCGCAGCATGTTCCGGAAGCGACAGGAGATTGGTCCGTGGACCGCAAACGTCTACACGTCGTCGGGGCGGCCAGCCGATGAAACGGTTCGCGGTCTGGGCATTCTACGGGATCGGCGCCCTCGCGATCCTCTATCTCGCGCTCTACGCCTATGCGGCATTCACCGGACGCGGCCTGCATCCGGGCGATCCGATCCACATCTTCCGCAAACCCGACGCGCCGGATTATTCGGCGGCGAGCGGTGGCGATTTCGCCTGATGGCGCGACACGAAGGTGTGTGCGACATATCAGGCTTTTGAACCGGACACGGCAAAAGCGCCTGAATGAAAACGTGGCTGCCGCAAACTGTTCCGGCGCGAGGATGTCCTCGCGCCGGGCCTTATTCCAGGAGCCGGTAGTACCGAAGATCACGCTGGCGCGGCGGCGCGGTGATATTCGCCGGCGCCGGCGGGCGTGATCGGCAATCCGCCGTCGGCGTATTCGTTCAGCTTGTTGCGCAACGTGCGGATCGAGATGCCGAGGATATTGGCGGCATGGGTGCGGTTGCCCAGGCAATGCTTGAGCGTCTCCAGGATGAGATCGCGCTCTACGTCGGCGACCGTACGTCCGACCAGGGCGCGGGTCACCTGTTCGGCCGCGAAGGTGGCGTGCGCCACCGCCGGCACGGTCTTGGGCATATCGAGACGGTCGCCGTCCGGCGTCAGGATGGCGTCGACGCCGATCTCGTCGCCCTGTGCCATCAGCACCGAGCGATGCATGGTGTTTTCCAGCTCGCGGACGTTGCCCTGCCAGCGGTTCGACGTCAGCACGCGCCGCGCATCCGCCGAGATCGGCCGCAGCGGCACGCCGTTGGCCTCGGCATATTTCTTGGCGAAGTGCTGCGCCAGTTCGAGAATGTCGGCCGGGCGTTCGCGCAAGGGAGGTATCTTCAGGTTCACGACGTTGAGCCGGAACAACAGGTCCTCGCGGAAAGAGCCTTCGCGCACGGCGTCGGCCAAATTGCGGTTCGAGGTGGCGATGATGCGGATATCGACCGGCACGGGCTTGGTGCCGCCGACGCGGTCGATCACGCGCTCCTGGATCGCGCGCAGCAGTTTGGATTGCAGCCGCACGTCCATTTCCGAAATCTCGTCGAGCAGCAGCGTGCCGCCGGTGGCTTCTTCGAACTTGCCGATGCGGCGGGCCACGGCACCCGTGAACGCGCCCTTCTCGTGGCCGAACAGTTCGGATTCCAGCAGGTGCTCGGGGATCGCCGCGCAATTGATCGAGATGAACGGCTTCTTGGCGCGGTGGGAACGGGTGTGCACGTAGCGCGCCAGCACTTCCTTGCCGGTGCCGGATTCTCCGGTGACCATGACGGAGGCGTCGGAGCCCGCGATCTGCTGCGCCAGTCTTATCACCTTGGCCATCGCCTCGTCGCGGTACACCAGGTCGCGCGAATCGTTGGCGACGGCGGCGAGCACGGCGGCGATCAGTTCCGGGTCGGGCGGCAGCGGGATGTATTCCTTGGCGCCGGCGTGGATCGCGGCGACCGCCGCGCGGGCATCGTTGGAGATGCCGCAGGCGACGATCGGCACGTGAATGTGCTCGGCCTCCAGCCGCATCACCAGGTCGCGGATGTCGAGGGCGACGTCGACCAGCAGGAGGTCGGCGCCCTTGCCGCCGCGCAACACCCGCATCGCCTGCTCATGGTCCTCCGCATGGGTTACGGAAGCGCCATTGTCCATCGCGATCTTGGTGGCTGTCGTGAGCTGGCCCTTCAGAGTGCCAACGATGAGAAGCCGCATGATAATCTCCTGTTCGTCTGTCCGCGCCGTCGGGGCGCCGTGTTGTCAAAAGCGCCTTTAGGTGCGTTCGGCCTTGATGATTTCCGTCATCGTCACGCCGAGCTTGTCTTCCACCAGCACCACCTCGCCGCGCGCCACCAGGCGGTTGTTGACGTAGATGTCGATGGCTTCGCCGACGCGGCGGTCGAGCTCGAGCACGGTGCCGGGCCCGAGTTTCAACAGTTCGCCGACGTCCATTTTCGAGCGGCCGAGCACGGCCGAGACCTGTACCGGCACGTCGAATACGGCTTCGAGGTCGGAGGCAACGCGCGAGGCCTGTTCGTCATCGTTATAGGCGACGTCGTCGATCGCCGGCGTGTCGGCGGAATTGAGATCCGGAAGCGGAACCTGTGCGTCGGTGTCACTCATGATTTAGGTCCTCATGGCCTTACGTTGCGGCCTGATTGCTCGACGCCATGTAGCGTCCGACAAGTTCATTGATCTTGGTGTCGATCGCCGCGCGCTCCAGCACGACCCCGCCGTCGGCCCATTCGATCTTGCAGTCGCCGCTGTTGATGTCCGGCTCCGCCAGGATAACCAGACGGCCCTCGAAGCCGCTTTGCTTGGCCAGCCGCTCGATCTGCTCGCGCGCGGTCTCGTACAGCGAATCGTTGATCCGGACCACCAGATGCGGCGTCGAGACCAGCTGGGAGAAGCAATCCCTGACCAGCCCGGTGATCTCGCCCAGCGGCTCGCGGGCGATCAGCTCGCTGCACAGCTTGCGCGCCACCGCGACCGCGACGTCGACAGCCTCGGTTTCCATCCGGGTCTCGATGCCGGAGAAGCGCGCCGCGATGGCCTTGATGGCAATGCCGATCTCCTCCAGCGCCAGCGCGGTGCGCCGATCGCTTTCGGCTTTCGCCTCGCGCTGTCCGGCCTCGTGGCCGTCGCGATAGGCGCGGGCCTCGGCGGCGGCGATTTTCTGCGCGATTTCAGTCGGCGTGGCCGGCCGCTCGCGCGCCTTGTCGGGCGCGGAGAAGTCCATGTCGAACAGGAATTTTGCGGGCGCGGCCATCAGTACACCAGCTCGTCGTCGGCGCGGTTCTTGGTCAGCATGATTTCACCCTTGGCGGCGAGGTCCTTGGCGAGATTGACGAGCAGCGCCTGCGCCTCGTCGACGTCGCGCAACCGAACCGGACCGAGCGCGGCCATGTCGTCGAGCAGCATCTTGCCGGCGCGGGACGACATGTTGCCGAGGAAGAAGCCGCGGACGTCCTCGTTGGCGCTCTTCAGCGCGATGCCGAGCTTGTCCTTGTCGACATGGCGCATCAGCGTCTGGGCGGATCCGCTATCCAGCTTGACGAGGTCGTCGAAGGTGAACATCAGCGCCTTGATCCGTTCGGCGGACTCGCGGTTGTCCTCTTCCAGCGAGGTGATGAAACGGGTTTCGGTCTGGCGGTCGAAATTGTTGAAGATTTCCGCCATCACCTCATGGGCGTCGCGGCGCCTGGTCTGCGACAGGTTCGACATGAATTCGGTGCGCAGCGTCTGTTCGACGCGCTCGATCACTTCCTTCTGCACCGCCTCCATCTTCAGCATCCGGTTGACGACGTCGAGCGCCATGTCCTCGGGCAGGATCGCCAGCACGCGCGCGGCGTGCTCCGGCTTGAGCTTCGACAGCACCACCGCGATAGTCTGCGGATATTCGTTCTTGAGATAGTTGGCGAGTACCTCTTCCTGGACGTTGGAGAGCTTCTCCCACATGTTGCGGCCCGCGGGGCCGCGAATTTCGTCCATGATGCCGGTAACGCGCTCGGCGGGCAAATATTGCTGCAGCAGCCGTTCGGTGGCGTCGAACGTGCCCATCAGCGCGCCGGATGCCGACATCCGCGAGACGAATTCGAGCAGCAGGTCTTCGACCACGTCGGCCTCGACGGTGCCGAGCGTCGACATGTGAATCGACAGTTCGCGAACCTCATCGTCGTCCAGCAGCGACCAGACCTTGCCGCCATATTGCTCGCCCAGCGCCAGCATCAGGATCGCGGCGCGTTTCGGGCCGCTCAATTTCGGTCCCTTGGGACGATTGGCCTGCCGGCTCGCCAAATTGGCGATGACGGAAGAAATGTCGTTTGCGTTGGTGGTTTGCGGTACGGCCATGTCAGATCACGCGGGCTGTTGCTGTTCACTGAGCCATTGACGGACAATGGTCGCGGTTTCGTTGGGATTTCGCTCGGCGAGTTCGCCGACGCGATGCACCGACTGGGCGTGGACCTGGCCCTGGACCTGGGCGACGTCGATCATCTGGGCGGTGGCGTTGGCGGGAACGAGATTGTGGCCGGTCGCGTCCGTGCTGCCGTCGGTCAGCGCCGGCAACGCATCGCCGGCCGGAGAAGCGACCTCTTCGGATGCAATGATGCGCTTGACCAGCGGCCGGATCACCATGAACAGCACCACCAGGCTGAGCAGCATCATGACGCCGAGCTCGATGACATACATCACGTCGTCCTTGGTGAACTGCAGCATGCCGAGAAGTCCGGTCGGCTCGGTGAGCGGGAGAACCGCCGGGGCTTCGGCGAATTTGAGGTTCACGACCTCGACCTGGTCGCCGCGCTTCTGGTCGAAGCCGATCGCCGAGCGCACCAGGGCCGAGATACGGTCCAGCTCTTCCTTGCTGCGCTCCTTGTAGACCATCTCGCCCTTGTCGTTCTTGGTATAGGTGCCGTCGACCAGCACCGCGACCGAGATGCGGTTGACCCGCCCGGCCTCGGTGACCTCGGTCTTGGTGGTGCGGGAGATTTCGTAGTTGTTGGTTTCCTCGGTCTTCTTGCTCTGGTCGCGCGCGATCGCGGCATTGTCCTTGTTCTGATTGCCCGGCAGCTCATTATTGACGGTGACCTGGCCGCTATTGTCGGCGGTCGCCGAGGATTCTTCCCGGGTCTGGCTCGAGCGCAGCACGCGGCCTTCGGGATCGAACTTGTCCGAGGTCTGGGTAATCTTGTTGTAGTCGAAATCGGCCGAGAGCTGGACCCGGGCGCGGCCGGCGCCGACCACCGAGGACACGATCGATTCGACCTCACCGCGCATCCGCTTCTCGAAGCCGGCGCGACGCTCGTCCGCGATCGTGTTGTCGACATCGGTGCCGGAGCCGGCGCCGTCGGCGAGCAACTGGCCCGCCTCGTCGACGATCGAAACCCGCTGCGGCTTCAGGCCGCTGACGGCGGAGGCGACCAGATGGCGGATGGCTCTGATCTGCTGGGGTTCCAGCGCCCCGCGCACGCGCACCACGATCGAGGCCGACGGTTCGGGCGTCTCGCGCGAAAACAGCGGCCGCTCGGGCAATACCAGATGAACCCGGGCCGCCTGGATGCGGTCGATGGCGCGGATGGTGCGGGCCAGTTCGCCCTCGAGCGCGCGCAAATGATTGATGTTCTGGACGAAGCTGGTGGTGCCCAGCGCGTCGGACTTGTCGAAGATCTCGTAGCCGACGCCGCCGCCCTTGGGCAGGCCGCCCTCGGCCAGCTTCATGCGCAGCCGGGTGACCTTGTCCTTCGGCACCATGATCACGGAGCCGTCGTTGCGGATCTCGTAGGGAATGGCCTGGCGGTCCAACTCCTTGAGGATGGCCGAGGAGTCCTCGTAGCTGAGGTCGGTGAACAGAGTGGTCATCTGCGGGGTTGTGACGCGCATGATGACAAAGCCGAAGAAGCCGATCAGCGCGGCTGTCACCGCGACCATCGCCAGCAAGCGCGAAGCGCCCAGACCTTTTAGGAAGCTTACGAGTCCCTGCACCAACCGCCCCTGAGATTCGGCCCCAAGAGCCGACTGGGCAATTATTGCCTATGGGATGGTTTCGATATGGTTAACGAAGGTTAAGGGCTGGGGCGAAACTTGAATATGAAAAAAATCGGCTTCGCGAAACGAAGCCGATTTTGATCAAATACCGAAGGTCTCGGAGCGGATTTATTGGCGATATTGCTGGATGCGGGTGGTGCGCAGTCCGGCAAGGCCGTGCTGATCGATGGAAAACTGCCAGGAAAGGAATTCGTCGACGGTCAGCGTGTAGCGGCTGCAGGCCTCCTCGAGGGAGAGCAGGCCGCCGCGCACTGCGGCAACGACTTCGGCTTTACGGCGAATGACCCACCGTTTGGTCCCGGGCGCGGGCAAATCCGCAATTGTTAACGGACTGCCGTCAGGCCCGATGACGTATTTTACCCTCGGGCGATGGGGTTCTGTCATGGCGTACTCACAAACTCTCAACCACTGAACTCACTGGAACAACCTACGCCCCGCGGCTTAAAATTTGCCTAAGCCCAAGGCTCCAATGAGATTCTCCTTGGAATCGTCGCAATTCCTCCCGCCGCGGCCCCTCCGGCTGGCGCGCCAATATGAAACGACACCCTAAGATTGTGAAAATATTCGTCGCTGTCGATGGTCCTGGTCCTGCCTGACCTCGTTCCATCGGGAGGATCTGCTGCCCGCGGAAATGACGTCGATTGCGCCAGGCAGCCGTCTGCGGAGGTTCAGGCCGCGCTGAAGGGCGGTCCATGTCGCCAAGGTTCTGCCGGACGAGTCCTCGAAGTCGCGGGATTGCGGTGGCACCCTCCGCGCAGCGCTGGCGGTGCTCCGGGCGGAATGCCGGTCAGCCGGCGATGCTCTTGATCTGGTTGACCGTGTAGGTCTGGCCGTTGATCGACAGCAAAGGCGGCGACTGGGTGAGGTCGACCGAATCGACCAAGCCCTGGATCTGCGTGGAAACGCCCACCGTATTGCCTGCGGTGTCGGTCGCGGTCGCGGTCATCTTGTACTGGCCGTCCGGCCATTGGGTGCCGTCATTGCCCTTGCCGTCCCAGCCGAAGGCTTGATTCTGCCCGGCCTGGACGGCGTAGTTGTTGCTGTAGACGGTCTGCCCGGTGCTGTTGGTGATGGAGATGCTGACATTGGAATTGGTGGGAACGCCGATGTTCCAGGTGGCCGCACCGTTTTTCAATGCCGTGGTGCTGCCGTCGACCACCGCGGTCTTGCCAACAAAACCCAGCGCCTGCGTCGATTGGGCGGTCTGCTGCAGCGAGACCAGCGTGGTCAGCTGATCGTTGGTCTTGAGCTGCTGCTCGACGCCTGCGAATTGCACGAGCTGCTGGGTGAACTGATTGGTGTCCAGGGGATCGAGCGGGTTCTGGTTCTGCAATTGCGTGGTCAGCAGCGTCAGAAACGTCTGGAAGTTTCCGGCGAGCGTGCTGCCGGCGGTCGAACTTACCGAAGAACCCGACGAGGATGCGGTCGGTAGCGGCGTCGTCCCCGAAACAACTGTCATGTCCGTCTCCTCAGACCCTGATGTCGACGCCGCTGCTCGATCCGAGCATACGGCCGTAAGTTCGCCCGGCGACCGCCGCCGGAATGGTGTCGTCTTCGCTGATGACCAGGCGCTGCGCGTTGCGGCCGGTTTCGTTGCCGTTGTTCTGCTGTCCGGAAGAGGACTGGTCGCGCAGGCTGAATTGCAGGCCGCCGTCGCCGGTCTTGAATCCGGCATCGTCAAGCGC
Source organism: uncultured Alphaproteobacteria bacterium (assembly GCA_963721275.1). GTDB lineage: Bacteria > Pseudomonadota > Alphaproteobacteria > Rhizobiales > Xanthobacteraceae > Bradyrhizobium. Next base: position 44,049 of record CAVRIQ010000043.1, read on the forward strand.
GCGCTGCAGCTGCGGCGCGTCCTGGCGTAACATCGACAGCGTTTCCGGCTTTTCGACCGTCAGATGCGAAGTCACCTGGCCGTTGCGATCGACATCGATACGAACGTCGATGCGGCCGAGGTCGGCAGGATCGAGCCGGATCTCGAAACGGCTCTTGCCGCTTTTTACCGAGGCGGCGATTTCAACCGCGAGCCCGCTCAATGGCACCGGCGCACTGGTTGCAGCCGTGACGCCCAGGGAGGTTGCGGGGACGGCCGCCGCCGCCGCCGCAGGCAGCTGCGGCTGGATCTGGCCTGTCACCGGGGTGCCGGCATCCAGTGCATCGGTCGGCGTGTGGGCCGCCGTCGGGGTGACCGCCGTATGGTCGTGGGCCGGGGGCGCAAAGGCGGATGCCGATGCGGCATTGGCGGCGGTTTGGGCCTTCGTCGTGTCGGCACCGTCAGCGCCGGTTGGCGGCTTGGCGGTGGCCGCCGCTTGTGCGGGATTTGTCTGCGGTGTCGAGCCCGGCGTGTCGGTAGCGGCCGGATCCGACTTTGCCGAACTGGTGTCCGAGGCCGTGGTCTTCGCCTGCGCCGTGCCAGCCGCCTTGAGCAGCGTGGTCTTCGGCGTCCCCGGCGCCGTTGCAGCGATCGCTGCGGACAATCCCGTATCGGTCGCCGCGGTCGTGTCGCCTGGCGTGGCCTGCTGCTTCCCGGGGGTGGCGATGGTCGCGACTGCCGCCGTTTGAACGGCGGTGTTGGCCGACGTGGCGGCGGCAGCCACCGCCGGCACGGCGTCGGCCGTGGCTGCTGTTGCCGATGCGGTCGCGGCGGTGTCGGAAGCGACCTTGATCTGTGCCGAGGAAGCAGCCTGAGCGGCCGCTGCCGGAGCGCTGGCGGCTGCAATCGCCGCCGCTGCAATGGCAAGCGGCGCAGTGCCGTTGCCGGTGGCCGGCGCTGCAGCAGCAGGAACATCCGTCGATGCGATGGCGACGGTGATCGCCACGGCCACCGGGTTCGGCGTCGTCGCAGACGCGATGCCCTGCTGCGCCGGGGCGGCCTGATCCGCTGCGGAAGCCGCGTCGGAAGACGGCTTGTCGGTCGTTTTCGCGCTGCCGTCCTTCGATCCGCCGGACTTTGCCTTGGACCGCTGGGCCGCTGCCGCGTCGGCGTTGGCGGTGGCGTTGGCGGTGGCATCGGCGCTGGCGTTGGTGTCGGAAGCCTGCTGGGCGCCGGCGTTGCGGTCGTCGGAAGCGTTTCTGGCGTTTCGGTCGGCGGAGGTGTCGCGCGATCGCGGGTTATCGCTGCTTGCCGCCGCATCGTCGGCACGGCGCTGCGATGCGGGTGGTTGCGGAGCCGTCGAGGCTGCGCGATCGTTGCCGGCGTCCGGGGGCAGGCTGGAGTCGACCAGCGCCCCGAAACGATCGGTCTGCTGCGACGGGTCGGACCGCGCAGGTTTGGTCTGCGCGCTCTGGAAAGACACGCTTGCGGCTGTTTCTGACGTGACGCTGAACACGGGGCGCGGCCTCTCACAATGAAACTTACCCAGAAGATCAGCAAGGACCGGGCCATCCCGGACGTTTAAAAATAGCAATATGTTTCAGATACTTAGCTGAATCTTGGAAAACCATGGAGCGGTGGCGGCTGGTTCCTTTTCTGCCCGGCGGCAAGATTTGCCGTTTCAGGCCCTCAAAAGCGGAGAGGCGTGATTGCCTGCCGGGAATACGGCCTATATTAAAGGCGAGCTCTTCGGCCGCGTCCGGGAAGGCCAGTTCGCCTTGCCGGAACCGCTTCCGGGCTCTCTGATCGAAAACGGGCTCGTGCTCGCCGCAGAATGGCTGCCTGATCGCGCGGGGTTCGAAGCCGCCGCGATCGCATCAATGACCGGAACCATGTTCAACAGTCTGGATCTCAAGGGCCGTCCGCAGGACACCAGGGTCGTCGTCGCGATGTCGGGCGGCGTCGATTCCTCGGTGACGGCTGCGCTGTTGAAGTCCGAGGGTTACGACGTCGTCGGCATCACCCTGCAGCTTTACGATCACGGCGCCGCCACCCACCGCAAGGGGGCCTGCTGCGCCGGTCAGGACATCCACGACGCCCGCAACGTCGCCGAGCGGATCGGCATCCCGCATTACGTGCTGGATTACGAGAACCGTTTTCGTGAATCGGTGATCGACAATTTCGCCGAAAGCTACGCCTCGGGCGAGACGCCGGTGCCCTGCATCGAGTGCAACCGCTCGGTCAAGTTTCGCGATCTGCTGGCGACCGCACGCGAGCTCGGCGCCGCCGCGCTCGCTACCGGGCACTATGTCGCTTCGCGCCGTCTGGCCGACGGATCCCGCGCGCTGGTCTGCGCCGCCGACGCCGATCGCGACCAGAGCTATTTCCTGTTCGCGACCACGCGCGAACAGCTCGACTATTTACGCTTTCCGCTCGGCGACATGACCAAGCCGCAGGCGCGCGAACTGGCGCGGCGCTTCGGGCTTGACGTCGCGGACAAGCAGGACAGCCAGGACATCTGTTTCGTGCCGACCGGGCGCTATACCGACATCATCGGCCGGCTGCGGCCGAACGCGATCGAGCCCGGCGACATCGTCGATCTCGATGGCCGCGTCGTCGGCAGGCATCAGGGCATCGTGCATTTCACCGTCGGCCAGCGGCGCGGATTGGGCATCGCCTCCACGGCGCCGCTCTACGTGGTGCGTCTCGATGCCGCCGGCCGCCGCGTCGTGGTCGGTCCGCGCGCGGCGTTGCGGATGGATCGCATCGCGCTGCGCGACGTCAACTGGATCGGTGACGGCCCGCTCGATCGCGCAGTCGGGGAGGGCCTCGAGATTTTCGTGCGGGTGCGATCGACCCGCGCGCCGCAGCCGGCATGGCTGCGCGCGGCCGGCGGCGGCTATGAAGTGGAACTCGTCGCCGGCGAAGAGGGCGTATCCCCGGGCCAGGCCTGCGTGTTCTACGATGCACCGTCCGGCCAGGCCCGGGTGCTTGGCGGCGGGTTCATCCAGAGCGCGGCCGCGAAGAGTACGATCGCCAGAGACGCGGCGCGACGTCAGCCGCTGGTCGAGGCCGTGCGCGGATAAGAATTTTCAGGGCGGGGGCATGGCTGCAGATATCGACCGCGCGGGGGTCGCAAAAGCCTATGGCCGCTGGGCGCCGGTCTACGATCTCGTGTTCGGCAAGGTTTTCGACGCCGGCCGCCAGTCGACCATCGCGGAGGCCGACAAGATCGGCGGCCGGATTCTCGATGTCGGCGTCGGCACCGGCCTCTCATTGTCGGATTATTCGCCGACCACGAAATTATGCGGCGTCGATATTTCCGAGCCGATGCTGCGCAAGGCGCAGGCCCGCGTGCGCGCGCTGGGTCTTGAGAATGTCGAGACGCTCGCGGTGATGGACGCCCGGAATCTGGCGTTCCCGGATGCGTTCTTCGACGCGGTGGTGGCGCAGTATGTCATCACCGCGGTGCCCGACCCGGAAGCCACGCTGAATGATTTCATCCGCGTGCTGAAACCGGGCGGCGAACTCATCCTGGTCAATCACATCGGCGCCGAGAGCGGCCCGCGCCGCATCTTCGAACTGGCGTTCGCGCCGTTGGCGCGGCGGCTCGGCTGGCGGCCGGAATTTCCGTGGGCGCGGCTGGTCAATTGGGCCGCCAAGCATGGCGGCGTCACCCTGACCGAGCGCCGCCCGATGCCGCCGATGGGGCATTTTTCGCTGATCCGCTACCGCAAATCCTGAAGGCTCGCGTGTTCCGCGTGGAACTTGCGCGCGCGCCCGCCGTTCTGCCTTGATGCGGATGAAACACTCGCTCTATGTCTCTTGCGTGCTGATGGCCGCGTCCGGCGCGGCGAGTGCGCAGGCACCGCCGGCGCTGGCGACGCCACCGGCCCAAACCGCGCCGCCTGCGCCCGCAAACAACTGTTCGCCGATGCGACCGGTGCCGCCGCGGGGCACCATCGCCCCGGAAGGCTCGACCACGGGCCAGGCGACCGAGCCGCTGGCTGACAAACTGGCGAAGTCCGACGGCGTATTGTGCCCGCCGACCGGCATCGACCCGGAGATTCGTGCGCCGACCCCCGATACCGGCAACACGCCGGTGATCCCCCCGCCGGGCAGCCCCGGTGGCGATCCCAGCGTGCGGCCGAAATAGCGCTTGAGTGCAAGGACTTGGCAGAGAGGCCGGGTTTGCTTGACATGCCCAAGCGCTACTTCTTATATGCCGCGCGTTCGCGACTGCGGCAATCAAGGCCTGTGTCGTCGGATGTCGTGGCGGGGTAGCTCAGCTGGTTAGAGCACGGGAATCATAATCCTGGGGTCGGGGGTTCGAGTCCCTCTCCCGCTACCATC
>CAVRIQ010000044.1:0-20223 GCA_963721275.1 uncultured Alphaproteobacteria bacterium
TTTCGTCATGGCCGGGCTTGACCCGGCCATCCACGTCCTTCCTCCTGCTGCACCGACAGGACGTGGATGCCCGGCACAAGGCCGGGCATGACGATGAACTACAATCTCACGAAGGATGCGCGGCAAGATAGGGCGAGTCGGCGACCGACCACAACGGCATCGCCTCCATGCGAAAGATCTGGCGCAGGTGCACTTCGTCCGGGCCGTCGCCGATCCGCAGCAGGCGGCCCCAGGCCAGTGCCTGGTGGATCGGCGTGTCGTCGGATCCGCCCATGGCGCCGAACACCTGCATGGCGCGGTCGGCGATCTTTTGCAGCATCGCGGGAACGGCGACTTTTATGAGCGAGACGTCGCGCCAGGCGCCGTGATGGCCGGACTGATCGAGCCGCCACGCACAGCGATAGGCGAGCAGCCGCGCCTGCTCGAGCTCGACGCGGGCTTCGGCGATCCAGCGCTGCACGGTGTCATATTGGATCACCGTGCGACCGAAGGCGGAGCGCTCCGCCGCGCGCACCATCATCAGTTCGATCAGCAGCTCGCACAGCCCGATCGAACGCATGCAATGGTGAATGCGCGCGGGGCCGAGGCGGATTTGCGCCACCTTGAAACCCTCGCCTTCCCGGCCCAGCAGGTTTTCACGGGGAATGCGGACATTGTCGAAAGCGAGCTCGCCGATCGGAGCCACGTGATCCTCGCAGCCCATCCAGCGCAGCGGCCGCACCAGGCGCACGCCTTTCGCATCCATCGGCACGATAACGCAGGAATGGCGGCGGGTGCGGTCGGCATCCGGATTGGTCACGCCCAGCACGATCAGGAACGAGCAGCGCGGATGCGCCGCTCCCGTGATGAACCATTTGCGGCCGTTGACGACGTAGTCGTCGCCATCGCGGCGAAGCGAGGTCGCGATATTGGTGGCGTCCGAGGAGGCGACGTCCGGCTCGGTCATGCCGAACGCCGAGCGGGTCCCCGCTTCCAGCAGCGGACGCAGCCAGCGTTGCTTCTGTTCGGCATTCGCGCAGTTCTGCAGCGCGATCATGTTGGGAACGTCGGGCGCCTGGCAGTTGAACACTTCGGAGGCCCAGAACAGTCGCCCCATGATTTCGGCAAGCGGCGCGTATTCGAGATTCGAAAGCCGGGTGCCGGGTTCGTCGGGGGCGAGCTCTGGCAGGCCGAGATTCCACAGGCCGGCCGCGCGCGCCTTCTGCTGCAGCTCGCCCATGAAGGGTGCGGCTTCGCGCCTTTCCGTGTGTTCGAGCCAGGCGCGATGGCGCGGCAGCACTTCGGAATCGAAGAACGACTGCAGCCGCTTCCGCCACTGCTCTGAGCGCGCCGACAGCTCGAAATCCATGGTGGCTCCCCGTTTTCGGCATTTAACCGTATGTCAACACGATTTGCAAACTTGTTTCGGTATATTGACAACATGCCGGATCGTGACCAATATTTTGCATGTCCGCAGCTTCTCCCCCAGCGATATCCGCGCCTTCCGGGTCCAGGCCCGAGCCAAACGATCCGTCGTTTGCGACGACGCTCGCGCATGGGCTGGATCTGCTGGCCGCGTTCCGCCACGGCGATGGTCCGCTGTCGAATGCCGATCTTGCAGCGCAGACCGGCCTGTCGCGGCCGACGGTGTCGCGGCTGACCTACACGCTGGCGCAGCTCGGCTATCTCAAACGCGACGCCAAGGGACGTTTTGCACTTGGCCTCGGCGTATTGGCAGCCGCCTATCCGGTGTTGTCGGCCTTGAAAGTGCGGCAACTGGCGCGGCCGCTGATGCGGGACTTCGCGGCCTATGCCGGCGGCACCGTATCGATCGCGATGCCGTTCGGCCTCGACTTCATCTATGTCGAGACGCTGCGCACCACCGACGCCGTGCCGCACGTCCCCGACGTCGGCTTTACCGGAACGCTGGCGACCACCGCGGTGGGCCGCGCGCTGCTGTCGCTTTACACGCCGGATGAACTGCGGCGTTACGCGGCGACCGTGAAGGCGGAGCGGCCGGACGAACTGGGCTATGTGCAGGAACGAACATTGCCCGACATCGAACTCTGCAAGGAGCGCGGCTTTGCGGTGTCGATCGGCGAATGGCGGCGGGAAATCTTCGGCGTCGCGGCGCCGCTCTATCGCACGCCCGCCGGGGACTGCCTTGCCGTCAACTGCGGCATTCCCTCGTTCCGCTTTTCCGCCGAGCAGATCGAGCGCGAATGCGGGCCGCGCATCCTCGGCCTCGCCCGCAGTATCAGGTCGCTGGTCATGAACGTCTGAAGGAGAGGCCGCGGCCGGAGACGCGCGGGTCCACCGCGCCGGCCGCATTAAAACGAGCAACGTCGCACGAACGATGTTGCAGACATGGGAGGGAAGAATGAAGCGACTGCGAACGCTTTGCCTCGCGGCCAGCCTTGCCGCGATGCTGCTCGGCAGCGGCGCCAACGCGCGGGCCGAGAGCGATTATCCGAGCCGCGCGATCCACATCATCGTGCCCTACCCCGCCGGCGGCATTGTCGACATCGTCGCGCGCGCCGTGACCGAGCAGGTCGGCCGCGACCTCAAGCAGGCGATCGTCGTGGAGGCGCGGCCCGGCGCCAACAGCAATATCGGCACCGCCGCCGTCGCGCGCAGCGAGCCGGACGGCTACACCTGGCTGGTCACCGGCCCCGCGGTGCTGGTCAATCCCACGCTCTACAAGGCCGCCGGCTGGGACGTGATGAAGGATTTCAAATGCGTCGGGCTTGCGGTCTGGAACCAGAGCGTGGCGCTGGTCGATCCCGCGATGCCGGTGAAGACGCTCGGCGAGTTCGTCGAGCTGGCGCGCAAGAAGCCCGGCGAGTTCAATTTCGGCAATCCCGGCACCGGCTCGTCGATCGACCTGACCGCGCAAAAGCTGTTTCAGGCCGCCAACATCAAACTGGCCAATATCGGCTACAAGGGACAGCCCCAGGCGCTGGTCGATCTGATGACCGACCGGATGCATTTCGAGATCGTCTCGCTGGCGCTGGCGCTGCCGCATATCAGGACGGGCAAGGTGAAACCGCTCGCGGTCTTCACCGAGAAGCGCGTGCCGGACCTGCCGGACGTGCCGACCATCGCGGAAGCCGGCTATCCGCAAGCCGCCTATATCCCCTGGTACGGCATCTACGTGCCGTCGGCGACGCCGGACGCGCTGGTCCAAAAAATTCACGACGCGATCGACAAGGCGCTGCAAAATCCGGACGTGCAGCGCACGCTCAGCGTCGCCGACATCCCCGGCAAGGCGATGCCGCTCGAACGACCTGGCCAGCCTGATGAAGGCGGACCACGAGAAACTGACAGCGGTGGTCAAGGCTTCGGGGATGACGGCGCAATAGTGTTAAGTCGCCGTCATTCCGGGGCGCGCGTTAGCGCGAGCCCGCAATGACGATTTTACCTCACTTCTTCACCTTGCTGGCGTCCATCTTGATCGAGGTGTCGAGCAGCTTGGTGGTGAACGCGTCCTCGACGTTGAACGGCTTCTCCATGCCGAGATAGGTCTGCACCAGCTCGTAGTCCTTCTTCATGCGCCCGCCGTCGATCCAGCCCAGCGCCTTGGTGGTGGTGAAATCGTCGGTCATCAGGAACTTGATGCGCTCCCACTGGCGCTGCTGGTTTTCCTTGTCCAGGCCCGAGACCTGGTCGAGCAGCGCCTTCAGGCACGGCGTGACGTCGGCGACGCAGGCGGCGAACGCCTTCTGGCTGATTTTCACGAACGCCTCGACCAGCTTCGGATTCTTCTGCAGGAATGCGCCGTTGACGATCAGCGAATTGCCGTAGGGGTTGAGCCCGATGTCCTTCCAGTTGACGTAGCCGAGATCGGATCCGAACTCGATCACCTTCAGATCGTGCTCGTTGTAGAAATCGCTGATGATATCGACGGTGTGGCTCTTCAGCGCCGCGATCTTGGCGGTCGGCCCGACATTGACGAAGTTCACGGAGTCGGGCGCGATCCCCGCCGCCTTGGCGAAGGCCGGCCACATCACGCGCGAGGCATCGCCCGGCGGATTGCCGATCTTGTGGCCGGGAAAGTCCTTGACCCCGTTCACGCCGTAGCTCTTCAGCCAGTAGAAGGTCTGCCCGGTATTGGCGTAGATGCTCATCAGCGCCACGTCGTCGGCGCCCTTGCTGCGCGCCACCAGCATGGTCGCGAGATCGGCGATGCCGAACGGCGAACCGCCCGAGCCGACCTTCAGCGCCGAAACGCCCGAGCCCCTGCCGACCTCGATGGTGAGATCGATGCCGGCCTTCTCGTACCAGCCCTGCGCCTTGGCGTAATAGAACGGCGAGTGGTCCGCGGTCGGCGTCCAGTTCAGGATCAGGTTGACGGATTCGCCGGCGGACGCCGGCACGGAATGCGCCAGCAACGCGAGCGCCAGTCCTGCAATCCCGAAACGCTTCATGGCATCTCTCCTCGATCTGCGGTTGTCGATCTGCGGTTGGTCGCTTGCAGCGGGCCCGCGGCCTTGTCGTTGCAGCCTCGCCGGTTTACCAATGCAACAAGGGACGGACCGAATTGTCAACTGTCTGGTTGGAAATGCCCAAACAACGATCAGGTCATACCAGGCGCCGCGACCCCGCCGCCACGCGCCAAAAACTGCTGACGGCGGCGCGGCGCGAATTCGCCAGCAGCGGGCTTGCCGGCGCGCGGGTCGACGAGATCGCCGCGCGGGCCGGCGTCAACAAGCAGCTTGTCTATCACTATTTCGGCGATAAGGACGCGCTGTATCTGGCGGTGCTGGAATGGGTCTACGGGGAAATCCGTACCCAGGAGCGCAAGCTCAACCTGGAGGGTTTGCCGCCCGCACAGGCCATCCGCAAGCTGATCGAGAGCTCCTTCGACCACCTCGCGCTGCACCCGGACTTCATCGTGCTGCTCAACGACGAGAACCGCAACGGCGCCAGGCACGTGCGCGCCTCGCTCCGGATCGGGGACATGCATTCGCCCTTGGTCAGCATGGTCTCGAAAATCCTGAAGCAGGGCGTGCGCGAGGGAACGTTCCGCAAGGGCGTCGACCCGGTGCATCTCTACATCTCGATCGCGGGCCTGAGCTATTTCTTCTTCTCGAATACCCCGACGCTGTCGGCGATCTTCGGCAAGGACCTGTCCAGCCCCGCCGCCCGGCGCGCCCGCCGCAAGCACGTGGTCGACCTGGTGATGCAGGCGTTGCGGCCGTGACGGACGCTCGCCATGACTATGGAGGCAAAGCCGGTTTAATCAACCAGATGGTTGAAAGACGTGAGGCACCGCGATAGGCTGGGGGTACCCCCCTCGTCCGCCAGAGGCGGGCGCGACAGGAGACCACATTGTCCACAGACGGCATGCGCTCGGCCCGGACGTTCGCGATCATCCTGGTCGTGCATCTCGCCGTGATCGTGCTGTGGCAGGTCCTGGTCGACGCCTTCCACGTGCCTAAATTCATCCTGCCCTCGCCGCTGGCGACGGTCGCGACGCTGACGTCGGCGAAATACGCATGGCTCTCCAACCTCGCGGTGACGGCGGTCGAAATCCTCGGCGGCTTTGCCCTCGGCGCCCTTGTCGGCGTGACGCTCGCGGTGGTGTTCTGCTGGTCGCCGCTGGTGAGCCTGGTGCTGCTGCCGCTGTTCGTCACGCTGAACATGATCCCGAAAGTGGCGCTCGGCCCGCTGTTCATCGTCTGGTTCAGCTACGGCATCTTTCCGAACATCCTGATCGCCTTCAGCATCTGCTTCTTCCCGATCCTGCTCACCACCGCGCGCGGCCTGAGCGAGGTCGAGCCGGACCTGCTCGACCTCGTGAAATCGCTGCGCGGCTCGCGCTGGACGCTGTTCCGCAAGATCCAGTTGCCGGGCGCGCTGCCTTACGTGTTTTCCGGCATGAAGGTCGGCGCCATTCTCGCGGTCGCCGGCGCCATCGTCGGCGAGTTCATCGCCAGCGAACGCGGGCTCGGCTATCTCATGATCCAGGTGCAGTCCTCGCTCGATACGCCGGCGATGGTGATGGCGGTCGTGCTGCTGACGCTGCTCGGAGTCGCGCTCTACGGCCTGGTGCTGGGCCTCGAACGGCTGTTCGTGGTCAAGGACGTACGGCTGCAATAAGGACAACGGGAAAGACACATGCTGCTGACGCGCGACACCCTGCCGGAAACGATCTCCGATATCGCAGCGCTCGACGATCTCCTGTGCCGGCCGAGCCAGGCGCTGATCGACGATCTCGCAAAGGTCGACGGCGACATCATGATCCTCGGCGTCGCCGGCAAGATGGGGCCGACGCTGGCCGGGCTCGCAAAGGCCGCCCTGCCCGGCCGCCGCGTCATCGGGGTGGCGCGCTTCAGCGACGCTCACGCCAGGGCATGGCTGGAAGCGCGCGGCGTCGATACGATCGCGTGCGACCTGCTCGATGAAACCGCCATCAAGGCGCTGCCGAGGGCAAAGAACGTCGTCTTCATGGCCGGACGCAAATTCGGCGCGGAGGGCGATCTGTCGCTGACCTGGGCGATGAACACGCACGTCCCCGCGCTGGTCGCGCAGGCATTTTGTCATTCGCGCATCGTGGCGTTCTCGACCGGCTGCGTCTATCCCTTCGTATCGGTCGACGGCAAGGGCTCGGACGAGAGCACGGCGCCCAACCCGCCCGGCGAATACGCGCAATCCTGCGTCGGGCGCGAGCGCATGTTCGAGTATTTCTCGCGCCGGTTTTCGACGCCGGGCCGGCTGTTCCGGCTGAACTACGCGATCGACATGCGCTACGGCGTGCTGCACGACATCGCGACCAAGATCCTCGCGGGCAAGCCGATCGACGTCAGCCTCGGCCATGTCAATTTCATCTGGCAGGGCGATGCCTCGGCGCAGGCGCTGCGCTGCCTTGCCCATTGCGACACGCCGACATCGCCGATCAATGTCAGCGGCCACGAGATCCTGGCCGTGCGCGATCTCGCCGCCAGGCTCGGCGCGCGGCTCGGCCGCGAGCCCATCATCGTCGGCAAGGAGGAGCCGACGGCGTGGCTCACGGACACTTCGCAGGCGGTGAAAATGTTCGGCCTGCCGATCGTCGATACCGGGCAACTCGTCAAGTGGACCGCGGACTGGGTCGCGCGCGCGATGCCGAGTCTGGGAAAGCCGACCAAATACGAGGTGCGCGATGGCCGGTACTGACGAGATGGCCGTCGTCCGGCTCGGCCCGGACGACGCGCCCGCCGGACTGCTGCTGTCGACGGAAGCGCACTGGAATCAGAACGAGGCCGACTGGCGGTTTTTCCTGACCAGGGGAACCATGTTCGGCGTGCGCGACAAGGACGCCCATCTCGTCGGCAGCGCCGCGCTGTTGCCCTACTCCTCCGGCAATGCCTGGATCAGCATGGTGCTGGTGACCGAAAGCTGGCGGCGCCGCGGCCTCGCCACCAAACTGGTCGATGCCTGTCTCGCTGCCGCCGCGAAGCAAAGTCTCACGAGCTGGCTCGATGCGACGCCGGCGGGCGCCACGGTCTATGCGCCGCTGGGATTCAAGCCGACGCTGCAGCTGCGGCGGTTGCGGCTCGAACATGCGATGTCGACCAAGGCCGGAGCGTCGCTGTCGTCTGTCGGGATCGGAAAATTCACCGCGCGCGATCGTCTCGCCATGGGCTTCGATCGCGCTGCCTTGCTGACGGAGCTCGGCGGACGTTCCGGCTCCCGCCTGCTGTCGAACGGCGATGCGCTTGCCCTCGTCCGCGATGGCCGCCGAGTCCGGCACATCGGCCCGTTGCTGGCGGATCGACCGGACCAGGCGCTCGCGCTGGTCGATGAAATCGTGCGCTCCGAAAACGGGCCGCTGCTGATCGACGCCGTCTACGAGCAGCAGGGGTTCCTGAACGGCCTGACCGGCTCGGGGTGGAAAATCGAGCGGCCGTTTCAGCGCATGCGCTTCGGCCAGGCCGCAGCGTCGCCTGCCGAACTGCCGTTCGCCGTCGCCGGCCCGGAATATGGATAGGGATGATTGCCATGCATCATAGCAAAATCGAATCCGGGGTGCGGCGCCTGATCGCCGAGGGCACGGTGATCCCCGCGCACCCGCTGGCGCTGAACGCCGATCGCAGCCTCGATACCGTGCACCAGCGGGCGCTGACGCGCTATTATATCGACGCCGGCGCCGGCGGCCTCGCGGTCGGCGTCCACACCACGCAGTTCGCGATCCGCGATGTCGGCCTGTACCGGCCGGTGCTGGAGCTCGCCGCTGAGACGGCGGTGGGCTGGACCAAACGGCCGCTGGCGCTGGTCGCGGGCCTCGCCGGCCCGACCAGGCAGGCCGTCGCCGAGGCCGAGGTGGCGCGCGACATCGGCTATCACGCGGGACTGCTCAGCCTGGCGGCGATGAAATCGGCTTCGGAGCATGAAATCATCGCCCATTGCGAGGCGGTGGCGCGCGAGATTCCGCTGGTCGGGTTCTATCTGCAGCCGGCGGTCGGCGGCGTCATCCTCAGCGCCGGGTTCTGGCGGCGATTTGCCTCAATCGACAACGTCATCGCCATCAAGGTCGCGCCGTTCAACCGCTATCGCACGCTCGACGTGCTGCGCGGCGTCGCCGCCGCCGGCGCGCTCGACCGCATCGCGCTCTATACCGGCAATGACGACCATATCCTGCTCGACCTCACGCTGCCCTTCGACCTGCGCGACAAGGGCGTCACCACGCGCGCCTATTTCCGCGGCGGCCTGCTCGGCCACTGGTCGGTTTGGACCGCGAGCGCGATCAAGCAGTTCGAGATGTGCCGCGCCGCACGGGGCCAGACGGCGGTGCCGGCCGACCTTTTGGCGCTCGACGCCCGCGTCACCGACTGCAACAGCGCGTTCTTCGACGTCGCCAACAATTTTCACGGCTGCATCGCCGGCTGTCACGAGATCCTGCGGCGGCAGGGCCTGATGGAGGGTATCCGGTGTCTCGATCCGGCCGAGGGCCTCAGCCCGGGCCAGATCGAGGAAATCGACCGCGTCTGCAACGAGCACGCCGATCTTTCCGACGACGATTTCGTCACCGGCAACCTGCAGAAATGGCTGGCATGAGCGACGAGCCAGAACCGTTCATCCGGCTGCGCAACGTGCGCAAGGTCTATCGTTCGCGCGACCAGGAATTCCTGGCGGTCTCCGACGTCACCATGGACGTCAGGGAGGGCGAGCTGATCTCGCTGGTCGGACCGTCCGGCTGCGGCAAGACCACCGTGCTGAAGATTCTGGCGGGGCTTCACGACGCCGACGGCGGCACCATCCAGATCGGCAACGCCCGCACGCCGTTCGATCCCGCGCGCGACATCGGCATGGTGTTCCAGCAGGCGCTGCTGCTGAAATGGCGAACCATTCTCGACAACGTGCTGCTGCCGGCGGAGATCGTCGGGCTGCCGATGAAGGCGGCGCGGGCCCGCGCCCGCGATCTGCTCAACCTGGTCGGGCTCGCCGGCTATGAGGACAAATACCCGCAGCAATTGTCGGGCGGCATGCAGCAGCGCACCGCGATCGCGCGCGCCTTCGTCCATGACCCGAAGCTGATCCTGATGGACGAGCCGTTCGGCGCGCTGGACGCGCTGACGCGCGAACAGATGAACCTGGAAATGCTGCGGATCTGGCGCGAAAGCGGCAAGACCATCATCTTCGTCACCCACAGCATCCAGGAAGCGGTGTTCCTCGGCTCGCATTGCGCCGTGCTCACCGCGGGCCCCGCCCGCATGGCGGAATACTTTCCAATAGAGTTGCCGTTTCCGCGCGCGCTGCCGATCAAGACCACGGACGAGTTCGGCGCCTATGCACGGCGGATTTATGCGAGCCTGGGGCTGGGGACCAACGCGTAGCGGACCGCGAACGCCAGTCTTCCAGACGGGTTCGTCATCCCGGGCCCTGTGCTACGGCTGTCTTCACGCAGACAAGGCGTGAATGGCCGGGACGCAGGCGAGAAGCGACGCCGTCCTCCGGACGGCTTTGCCCGGCCATGACGGAAAAGCCGCTCAGGCCGCCATTTGCGCCGCCGCGGCGTCGGCGGGAGTTTCTGCCCGGCCCTGCGCCGGCACTCCGCGAGCCAGCACATACCCGCCGCGGCTCTCCTTGGCCCGGTAAAGCGCCGCGTCGGAGCTGGACAGCAATGCGTCGACGGATCGGCCATCGCCGCGCGATATCGCGACCCCGATGCTGAGGCCGATCACGATATCATGCCCGGCCACCCGATAGGGCGCGCTGACGCTTTCGAATATCCGCTGCGCCATCAATTCCGCATCGCCACTTGATGCGGATTTCTGAACCAGGATGAATTTGTCGTCGCCCATTCGCACGATCAAATCGCCCGGCCCGGCGATCGACTTCAGCCTCGCTGCGACTTGCTTCAGCAGGCCGTCGCCGACGGGATGGCCGAACCGGTCGTTGGCGGCCTTGAAATGATCGAGATCGATCGCGTGAATGGCAACCGCCCCGGCTTTGCGGTCGGTCATCATCTGCACCAGGTCGGTATCCAGGATCGAGCGGTTGAAGATGCCGGTCAGCGGATCAAGCCGCGCAAGCTGTTCGAATTGCTGCTTGAGGGTCATCTGATTCATCGTGGCGTTGTAGGTGTGACGGACCATTTCGAGGCTGCCGACCAGATAGATGGTCAGCATCAGCGCAAGCCCAATATGCGGGGCATCGGGCTGCATGAATGTCACGACAATGGCGGGCAGGCCGGTCGCCAGCAAATCGACGACCGCAACAATCGGCCGAAGCGACAGCCGCACGACGACACCCGCGCCGAGCCCGAATCCGATGCCGATCGCCCTGACCGAACAAATCGCGTCATTGAGCACGAGGCTGCGCGCAGCGAACAGACCGAGGATCAAGGCCGTCATTGCGGTTCCGGCTACGTAGGGCAACTCCCATCGGGCGGCCTCGGACCGATCAAGCCGCGTCTTGCCGGCGACCCGGCGGCGGTAGGCAAGGACTCCAAGAGCGCGCACGACGGCGACCACGACGCCCAAAGCGGTCAGCACGGCCGTGACCATATCGCCGGTTTCCCGGACGGTGATCGTGCCGACGATCAGCTGGCCAATGCCCATGGAAACGATGGGGACAAGCGTCCCGTACAGCCCGGCCATGATCTCCATCTAGACGGCATCGGAGACAGAGCCCGTCCGACAATGCATTTTGTGGGAACGGCCCCATCCGCGTCACCCCCCATTCCACGCCTGGCAAATAGTTGGCTGGAATGGCACTGGCTTCAGGTGCCGGCGCGTCCGCCCCGCATTTTTCGATGCCGGGTAAATCCTGTGGCACCTCCCCGACAAAGGAGGGCGTCGAAGCGAGCCCGGCAGTATGTGTCGGAGACGGGTCTTCAGCAGCGTCGGTCACCGCAGGTACCACTCGCCGGGGGGTAATGCCCGCTTGCAAGCCGAGGCGGCCGCGAAGAAGTCGTACGGGCCGCGGGCCAGGGAATCGACGAGATTTGGATTCTCGTTGTTCGTCGTCTTCCATCTTCCTTACCCTCGGCTTGCGGCTGTTGCGGATGTCCTGGGTCCCGCCGATGTCGGCCGAATTCGGCCCGCCATCTCATTCCCCCCCAGCGAACTTCGGCGGCCTTTATCTCGGCACGTTTTTCACGTCGGCCCCCCGTTACATACCCCAAAAAGAAACAACTAAATGGCTATAAAAAACGTATTAATGGCCCGGTAAAAAAATGGCAACAGAATTATTCTGTCTACCATTAAGGTGTTTCAAAGGATCGTTTTGTGCACAAAATCGCCTGTGTAGGGACGAGCGGTGCGGCAAGTCCGCGGATTTCGGCAAAGACCGTATCTGCATCAGGTATGATGCGGCGCCGCTCGAGCGCTACAAGCCAGCCATATGTCGTCATCATGTGGACCGGGTCGTCGCCAGCTTATCCTTGATCTCAAGGCCGGCGAGGCCGCCCTTATCGGGCCCGCGCACCAGGGCGTGGGCTTCCTCCACGTCGTTGACCAGCACGGCCATGTAGCCGCGCTCGGACGCGAGCCGCCATTTCCGGACGAGCTTGCCGTCGAGGATTAGAGGGATGCGCCCGCAGCGCCTGACGCTCCACCATCGTCAGCAGGATTCTGCTGATCCCGAAGAGGCCGATCACCGCAGACCAGAAAATTAATGCTGCGCAGCAACTCGCTGGAACCGAAGGTCCGCTTGCTAGTCAACGAGGTATGTCGTCACCCTTCTTTCTTAACCCTTGTTCTTCCACCGCTCCAGCCACAGCTCGGCGGCCTCTTCTAGGATCTCGGAAGCCGACGTGTTCTTCTCGATTGCAGCCAACTTTAGGGCCTTGATCACTTCCGCCTCTAACGTCGCAAGGAATTTGCGCTTGTCGACGCCTTCGGCCGCCTTACGACCCGGCTTACGACGTTTCTTCTGATCTGCCATCAGCTTAGATCCGCCCCGATTGCCTGATCATCCATCGAAAAGCGTCCTTCGCGTTGATCCATCGGCAAACACAATCGGCTGCCGCGACCGCCGCTTCCTCGACATTCTCGACTTTATGCAAAATTTCCGACGCAGCCTATGTTGCTGAATCTACACCAGATTCGCTTGTCCGACCAGCCATAGACATATCTTTGATATAGATATCTCAATATATCTATGTTGACAGCATCTTTCGTTCTGGCTATGTTCCAACCATCGAGTGATGGGCGTCGTTTGGAGTGTGTTTCATGTCGGGACATCGGGAAGGGCGCAGTTGGCAGGGCGATCTGATCGAGCGCCAAACCAGCCTCTCCACGATCACGGAAAACGGCCGCACGGACACGCCCGGCTCTCCGACCGTCGGCGATGGCTGGCGCGAGCTCGTCGAGAGCGCCGTCGACCGCATCGCGGCTGCGCTTGCTACGGTGCCGTCTGGCGCAGTGCGCATCGTCCAGATCAAAGAAAAGTTTGGCTACCTGCGCCTCTACTGGCACGGCACCGGTCTGATCGACGAGGTCGAGAACGCCATTGACGAAGTGGTCGCGCTGGCGGAGGTGCGCTCCGCCTTTACCTGCGAAATCTGTGGGGCCGAAGGCCGCCTCTACGACCGCGGCGGGCGCCTGTCGACTGAGGCCGAGGCCACGGTTGAAGAAGCCATCGATCTTGCGGAAGCCCGTTCCGCCGGCACCTGCGAAACCTGCGGCAAGGTCGGCCGGCTCTTCCATAACAATGGCTGCTATCTGCACGCCAACGGCCATCCGGTTGCTGAAAAACCCGGCTGGGAGAACATCACCATTTTGCTTGTCGTCGGCCACAGCAGCAAGACCGTCATTGTCGAACGCCGACGTTACGTCAGGGAGACGGACAGTTTCGTCGACATCGATCCGCTGATCATCGGCGAACGGGAGTAGCCGGATGGCCCGTTTCCGCCGCCTCCCCCGTCGGCGACATCATGGTGGGCCAGATCGGCCCGGTGTCGGACGCGAACGGGTACGGGCCGGGCAGCCGTTCCAGAGCTGGGACCACGCACACTTCGATCCGAACCCCGTAATCGAAATTTAGCAGCGGGAGGCCCACATGACTGACGACAATACCGATAACTGCTTGCGACCCCGGCCTCCATCTGCTTCGAGCTTTTTCATTGCGGCCAAAACCACGACCGCGATCCCAGCACGACATCCGGCGCTTCGCGACGCGCTCGTCCAGGCGTCGCTCGATCCTCGGATCCGCTCGATCGGCTATGTTGCGTCGGCGTTTGTTGCGTCCGAGCACGTGGAACTCGGCGCTGTCGTCGTGCTGCGCGACGACGGCCGTTTCCTCCTGGACGTGGTGCAGGCCCGACCCGTACGGGATCTCGAGGAGGAGGGGCTGCTCCAGATCGCGCTCGCCGATCTGGACCTGCAGCCGCTCGTCGTCACCGCCGAGGAGATCCGGCGCGAACCCCGATACGCCAACGCGAAGGCTGTCTGGAGGTATCGGTTGCATCCGGTCGGCATCGCAATGCGCATGCGGATCCTAACGCTGCTGCAGGAGGACGGCCCGCTGCGGCTCGACTGCCTGCTCAATCGCGTCCACACCGTCCGGGATCCGGCACCGGCAGTGCTGGCGCTTGCCTGCTCCGATCTCATCGAACTCGACCTCGTCTCGCAGCCGCTCGGCCCCTCCACCATCGCGAGGAGCCGTTCGTGATCCACGAAATCGACGAAACCGCGGGACCACCGAAACGCCGCCGCCAGCAATGGAATCGCGCGTAGCCCCGCAAAAGCAGCGAAGCCCGACCCAGACGTGCAAAAAAGCCCCAGCGTCTGCGGAGCGCCTGCGGCCGCAAAGGCGCCAGCGAAGAAGAAGTGCACGCCGGCGCGCGACGCGATTGTCGCCACCACGTTTCGGCAGGAGACCAACAGTGCCGTCCGACGGCATTGGAACAGCAGGACAAGCGCACGCGCGCTGACTGTCCTGACATCGGGTCCGCGCTGGGTTGATGCGATCAGGGCAATATTCGTCGCAAGGTTCGGCGACCACTGGCAGGCCCTCGCAACCGATACCATGCCGAGCCGCAGCAGCGGGTCGAGCGCAACAGCGAGGTCGCAGGCGATACTACCACGGCAGCCCGTGATCGGCGTCGCCGTGGACTGGGAGGCGCTACCTTCGGCGCGGCCAACTGCCGCCGACCTGACGATGCCCATCGATGCCCCCCCGTGGCGCACAATCGGCCGCGCGATCCGGCAAGCTGGCTTCGCCGACTTTATTCCAGCGAAAAGAGGGATTAGTCGTGGACTACCATAAGTACATCGCGAGTCGCAGGTGGCGTCGGAACCTGGCGCGGCTTGCCGAACTGGAGGCGGCCGGCTTCTGCTGCCGCCTGTGCAGCGACAATGGCGAAGGTGCCGCACTCGAAGTGCATCATCGCACGTACGCAAATCTCGGCCGCGAACAGCCGGGCGATCTGACGGCGCTATGCCGCACGTGCCATGGCGTGGTGACTGACCACCTCCGCCGTTTGCGCTATTCGCGTCGCGTGCCGGCACATGCGGATCTTCGCTGCGCGCTGGAGAACCCCCCGCCGCTTTTTGATCCGACTTTCAAGGAGACCATCTGATGTCCGTCGAGCAAATGCGAATTCGTCTCACCGGCGAGCGACCGCTGCTCATGCACAGTTCCCGTCTGGCGGATCCGCTGGATTCGATCAAGATTGATCTCGATCGGCTGACCAAGAAACGTGACAAGACACTCGCCGACCACGAGCAGATCGCCAAGGTGGAATGGCATGGCGGTCTCTGGCTCCGCGATGGCAAGCCCAGCATCCCCTGCGAGGCGGTCGAATCCGCGTTCATCGCGGCCGCCAAGACGCGCCGCAAGGGCAAGCAGGCAAAAGCGGGGTTCTCCTGCACCGTGTCGCCGCTGCTTCAGTACGACGGACCGAGCGATCTGGCTTCGTTGTGGGAGGACAATGCCTTCCGGCTGCGGTTTGCCGTCAACGTCAATGGCTCGAAGGTGATGCGCACGCGGCCGCGGTTCAACGATTGGCATGTTGTGGTCGATGTCGAGTTTCTGCCGAGCCTTCTCAATCCGGACGAAGTTATTGAGATCTTCGAGATCGCTGGCTTGCGCGAGGGGCTCGGTGACTGGCGCCCGAAGTTCGGCAAGTTCTCCGTGACCAAGCTCGAATAGGCCCGAGCACGCCGCGGCGTGGCGGGGTGTGGCCCGGTGAGATATCGCGTGGCCCGGCGTGGCAAGGCGAGAGCCCCGTAACAGGGGCTGCTCCTCTCCAGGTTTCTTTCTCCAGGCATCCCGGAGGCATCGGCGCGCAGCTCGTCTGCGCGGGTGGGAGAACTTTGTCATGCGCGAGACACCGGAAAAAAGGACCAAGGCCGTGTTATCGGCCTCCGACGTCAACATCCTCGCTCAGCCAATTTCTACTGACAGGGAGCGCGCGTGGCCCTTCACGCCGGAAGATGCCACACGTTTGGCGTGGCGTCCGACGCTGCCGACGGCTCTGCTGCGCGATCCGCAAGCCCTGCTGGTCCACGTCACCCTGGACAAGATTGACGCGGCGGGCGGCAGCTGCGCCTTCGGCGCCGCGCTGCGCGGCAACACGGCAGCGGCCATCGCGGTGGCGTTCTTGCTCATGCCGATCGGGGAGACCACACTGGAGATCGACCTCGCCATGATGGTGGTGCTCCATGTTGCGCCGGACGGCGATACCGCGGCGGCGCTTGTGCTTTCGGACGTCCTTGGGCGCGCAGAGCAATCCCTTTGCAACCCAGATTTCGGCGTCCTGGCTCGCCCATCACCTCAGTCACTTCCCCAGTCGTCACCGCTTTACGCAAGACGAACCGACCGCCGCAGGCAAGGAGAAGCAGCCGTGAGGATCCAGATCTTCTCCGACCTCCATCTCGACGTGCGGCCGATCAAGCCGATTACAGTCATGCGCGGCGTCGATCTCGTGATCGTCGCCGGGGACACCTGCGAGGGCGTCTTGCGCGCCTTCGAGCACCTGCGCCGGATAGTGCCAATGCACATTCCGATTATCATGGTGATGGGCAATCACGAGTATTACCGCCGCTTTGTTCCGGATGAGCTGGAGCTGGCGCGATCCCAGGCGTCTGCGTTCAACATTTACATTTTGGAGAACGACACGATCGTGCTCGGCGGTATCCGCGTTGTGGGCGCTACGCTCTGGACCGACTACCGGGCGTTCGGCGAATCCGACGTGGCCGCCGTGATGAATGCCTGCGCGACCGGCATGAACGATCATCGCCTGATCGGCTGGCAGAAAGAGCCCTCGTTGCGGTTCAGGCCGGAGGAAGCGGCGCTGCTGCATCATCAATCCAAGACGTATCTCGCTGAGGTCCTGGCGACGGAGTTCGCCGGCCCCACGGTGGCGATCAGTCACCACGCTGTTCATTGGGACTCAGTTCATCCGCGGTTCCAAAGCGATCCCGTGACCGCCGCCTTTGTGTCGGATCAGTCCGCGCTGATCGAGGCGCATCAGCCGGCGCTGTGGGTGCACGGCCACGTCCACAATTCTTCCGACTACCGCGTGGCAAAGACCCGGATCGTGTGCAATCCGCACGGCTACGGATCCGAGAACGCCGAATTCGACGGCGCTCTGATTGTTGAGGTCGGCGAGTGAAGCGACCTGATGTCCCGCCCTCCGTGCCTCTACCCGCTCTTCTCACATTTCTTCTCCTGAGAGTTTGCCCATGTTGACGCACCTGTTCCCCTTCCTCGATCCCGCCCACATCGCGCCCGATCTGGCCCGGCGGCTGCGCGCGCTTGCCGACGACTGCGGTCGCCTGGAGCTCGAACGTACCGTCTCGCCGATCCTGCTGCAGAAGGCCCCGCTGCTGGAAGACTGGGTGCCGGCAGTGACACCTGGAGGCGTGCAGTTGATCGGGCATGTCAGCGGGCATCCGGTGCATGGCGATCGTGTCGTGATGACCACGCCGCTGTGGTTCGCCGATCCTGACGGCAGCTGGGTCCGCACCTTGTCGCGGTTCTATCGGCTTGGGCCGCCCGCCAATGCCGACGAGATCCGGCGCATCCTGACGCGGGTGGTGACCGCTGCCAATGGAGATAACGGCGGCTCGGAGGACGAGGCATGAGCGCAACCGATGACGCCGATGACCTTGATCTGCCGGCGACCGAACGCGATGCCGTCTCGACGGGCGCGGCGGCCGATTCGGCTGACTGGGACGAGCGCCTCAAGGGGCTGCCCCGCCTGCTGCGCTACGCCATGCTGGTCAGCGACAACGCCAACCATATCGAGCAGCGGCTGATCGCGGAGATCGACGAGCTCTGCCCGCAACTCCCCCACAACGCTGTCTGGACTGCGGCGCCTAGCGCGGACACAGGACTCGCGCTCGCTGCCGAGCTCGACCGCCGTGCCGTCATCCAGAACGAGCCGATCTTGCGCAGCCTTGCCGATTGCGTCCGGCTGCTGTGCCTGCCGCTGCCGCGCGACGCCACTTATTTCGAGGACTACCGCAGGGTCGGCAAGGCGCTGGTCCAAGGCTTTCGCAAAGTTGACGGCGATGCGGAGGAACAACTTTGCTGCGACCTCGAGCGTTTCGCGTTCGGCTGGGCGGCGTTGCCAGCCTGCACCGACCTTATATCAAAGAAGTTCTCAGCCGCGGTGAACGCGACCATCGTGGGCGCGCGCATGGCCGAGCGCCGCATCGCCGCAACCAAAGCCGCGGCCCGACAGCGAGCAAAGGAGGAGGAAGAACGCAGGAAGGAGAACGAGAAGGCCGCCGAGGCCAAGCAGGTCTCCTCTCCCGTAGCAGAAGCCGTTCCCGACCGCCATCTCGTGGTGGCCCGCCTGAGCAGTGATGAGATGAAGAACATTAAGCTGAAGGACATTCTGGGGCCGCTGAAGCGCGCCATCAACGCCGCCTTGCCACTCGTCGAGCCGCCGCCGCTGCATCAGGTGCGCGGCACGCTGATCTTCGAATTCCCCCATGCCGCCGACGTCATCGACTTCGCGCTGGCCGATCTCGTTGGCCGCACCACCGTCCTGCTCCGCCCGCTACTCCTGGTCGGGGATCCGGGCGGTGGTAAGTCTCGATTTGCCCGCCGCCTTGGAGAGGTCCTTGGACTGAGCGTCTGGCGTGAGGATGCCTCCCGCGCCGACGGTGCGGTATTCGGCGGCACCGACCGGCGCTGGTACTCGGCCGAACCCTGTCATCCATTTCTCGCCGTCGCCGCCGGCAGGATCGCCAATCCGCTGGTCCTGATCGACGAGATAGAAAAGGCTGGCACGCGCAGCGACTACGGACGCTTTTGGGATTGCCTGCTCGGTTTTCTCGAGCCCGAGACGAACCACCGCTATCCGGATCCCGCACTGCAGACCAATCTCGATCTGTCGCAGGTTTCCTACGTGGCGACCGCCAACAACCTGGACCCGCTGCCGAGCCCGATCCGCGACCGAATGCGCGTAGTGACGTTCCCGAAGCCCAGCGCGGTCGACCTCAATGCGCTTTTGCCGGCAGTGATTGCGGACCTCGCCAGGGAACGCGGCCTCGACCAGAGCTGGATGCCGCCGCTCGATGGCGCCGAGCATGCCGCTGTTGCGCGCCACTGGCGCGGCGGATCCGTGCGGCGCCTGCGCCGGATCGTTGATGCCATCCTGCGCGAGCGCGACGTCCGGGCCACGAGAAACTGATCATGGCTCACGAGGGCGCGCATTCGTCATCAGCGCCGTTGCCGGTTGACCTCCTCTGGCAGCGCGGCTGGCCGCCCGCCGCGCAGTTCTCCTGGTCGCGCATTGGCGAGATCGAAAGTGTGCCGCGCGGCGACCTCGCGGCCGATTTCTGGTCCGGCGAGAAGGAGCGCAGCAAGGCGGCGAGTCGCACGCTGGCCGATCTTTTGTTCGCCGCAGGCCGCGGCGAGGAAGCGCTGGCCGCGCTGATCCTGGCGGCCGATCCGGCCGAGCCGCAGACGTTCGAGATCGTGCTGCCGCAGCTCACTTACGCGATCGAACATCTCCGCACTTATATACTTGACAAACCGCGCCCTCGAGGATGTGGGCCTGGTCGACGTCAAGCGCGGCCCGCGCGCAGGCATGGCCGCAGCGACCGTCACATAGACCGAGCGCGCTTACGTTCCAAAGCCGAAACCGCGCCATGCCGCCCTCGACGAGATTGAGGACTGCGCCCTCTAGTGCATGGTGCTGGGAATCTCATGAGCAAGGCCAGGGCGACCGACGACGTCCGAATCTTGGTCGGCGCCAGCGAGGGCTGCGAAGTGTTGTGGCACTACCTTGCAGGATTCAAATTTTGCCGGGCTCCTGAATATTGGTGCTCGGTGACACATCCGAGCGACAGGTACCGCTTCCGTCTGGTTAGCAAGTCGGCCATCGAGCGCTGCGCCGACGCCGGCCTGATCGAGACAGCCGACGAGGTGGGCACCTTCGGCTGGGATCTGCACTACACGCTCACCGCGGCCGGTCGCTCGGCCGCCGAGACGCTCAACATGTCGCTCGATCGGGTGCTGGCGCCGCCCAAAGAAAAGAAGCCGCGCCCGGCGATGACGCCCGAGGAGCGCGAGGCCGAGAAGCAGAAGCGCTATGCGCGCGGCGACCTCAAGTGCCTCGCCGAAGGCAAACGGCTGGTCGAGACGGACTACGGCCGACAGTTCTGGCCGATGAGCAAGCCGTGGCGACGACGCGGACCGTGGGGATACTGCCGGAATAATTTCGAAACCATCAAGCCGTACCTTGAAGAATTCGTAGGAATCGACGATCTCCCGTCGTGGTTTCAATCCGGCTCGGAAACAATTTCCTGCCTTGATCTATTTGGCCGGACAATTTGCACTCAACCCGAAAGTTTA
>CAVRIQ010000045.1:0-28988 GCA_963721275.1 uncultured Alphaproteobacteria bacterium
CCGCCCCTGGCGATAGACGTCGGGATTGGTGAGGTCCACCGTCGGACCAAAATGTCGTCGCGCGAATTGAGGCCGGACGGCGGCGGCTGCAGTTGGTCCGGTCCGAGTTCCAGCCGGGCGGGGTGGCGGGTGTCGGCGTTGGACAGCCCGTCCGGGCCCGCCGGCGGAGGCGCCATGTCGCCATGGCTGTCGAGCACGATGAAGGTGTCGTCGTGCTTGAGCGAGCGCGGCCACGCCGCGAGCCGGTCATCGGAATGTAGAACGGCGAGACTCAGGGCCCCGATCAGATCTCGCGGAGAAATCGTTCAGTTTTTTTTTTCGTAGAAAGCTCAAATTACCATGGGTGACCTATGGCCGGTTGCTCCACTTCCGCGCAGCGGTACGCAGACTCAGAGGCGATTGCATGACGATCTTCTAGGCCGCGTGGGTCGCGAGCCGGCTCATTTCCTGCGTCACCAGTTCGCGGTAAGGCCCCTGCCCCTGCATCAGGCGATGCGGCGGACCGTCTTCGATGATCTTACCGGCCCTCAGCATCACCACCCGATGAAGACTTCGCCATCATCGCGAGGCGGTGCGCGATCGCGATCACGGTGCGCGTGCATCAGGCGCGCGAGCGCCTCGCGGATCACTCCTCGGATTCGCTGTCGAGCGCCGCGGTAGCTTCGTCGAGCAGCAGGATCGGCGCATCCTCAGGAATGCGCGGGCGATCGCGATGCGCTGCCGCTGGCCGCCCGAAATTTGACGCCACGGTCGCCGACCAGGGTCGCAGGCGTCCCGGCAGGGTCTCGACAAAATCGCAGCGTGCCGCGATCGCCGCACGCAGCACCTCGTCGTCGGTCGCGGTCGGCCGTCCGTACCGGATGTTTTCCATGATCGATCGATGGAACATCGAGATGTCCTGCGGCACCACCGAAATCGCCTCGCGAAGGCTCTCTTGCGTGACCCGGGAAATGTTCTGGCCGTCGATGGTGATGTTGCCATGGTGCACGTCGTAAAAACGCTGCAGCAGCACGAACACGGTGGATTTCCGCCGCCGGATTGTCCGACCAGCCCTACTCTCTGGCCGGCATGGAGGCGGAGGCTGAACTGGGTCGAATATCTGGATCCGCCGGGGTATCGGAACGACACCTTGTTGAAGGCGATCGTCGGCCCCCATCCTTGCCAGGCGGCTCGGCTTCCGGATGGTCCTGCAGTTCGTGCGGCAGCAGCAGGGTAGCGATCGCTTCGGTCAACCGCGCGACATGCTGGGTCACGTCGACCAGCGCCGGCGGTCACACGTGGCGCTCAGAATCGAAAGCCCCAGCGTGCAGACCAACACGACGTCGCCGGTGGTGGCGTCGCCACGCTGCCAAAGCACGGTCACCCAGGCCAGCAACCCGATCGTCAGCAGGATAGTGACCGCGGCATGCGCGATCCGCAGCTTTTCGAGATAACGCAGGCTGCGGCCCCGCGCCGTCAATTCGCCGGCCCACGGTCGCATCGAACCGGTCGTGCTCGAAGCGGAACCCGCAAAACGCGCGCACCAGCGGCATGTTGTTGATGACATCGACCATCTCGCCATCGACGGCCGCGGCCTTGTTGGCGAACTCGTCGTGCAAAGGCTTGCCCGCGGCCGCCAGATGAAACATCGCAATCACCATCGTGCCGGCGACGACGATCAATCCCGCCGCCATCATCCAGTTCACGGTGCTGATCAGGGCAATGGCCGCAACGGTCGCGATGCACGGCGGCAACACGTTCCAGACGAACATGTTCTCGACGGTGAAAACGGCATTGGAGGTGGCCGTGATGCGGCTCGTCAACATCCCCGGCAGCCGGTCGGTGAAATAGCTCGGCGCATGTCCGGTCAGATGACGAAAGATGTCGCGGCGGAGATCGCCGGTCACGCCCACGAACGTAAAGCTGGCGGTCCAGCTGGCGATCCGCCACAGCGAATTATCCGCCGCTATCAGTGATACGAGAAAAACGAATGCCAGCCACACGCCGTTTGCATGAGCCGGACCGGCCGTCAGGCTGTCGACCAGAGATTTCACGCCATATTGCGTGCCTATTGAGCAGCAAGCCGCGGCGACAACGGCGGTCAGGATAACGACGTGCGCCGCCAAACGCTGACGGAGATAGCGCAGCACGAACGGAAGCGGACGATGCGCATATCCTGAAAGATTGTCCATATTGCTGCAAACCCGTTGGAGAAGAAGGAAGATTCTATTTGGGCGCCTGCTGTTTGATCGAATGCTCCCGACCGTCCTGCCAATATTGCGCAACATTTCGCAGCATTGGCGACAGCCGACGGTAAGAGTTTGATCGGAGGTGATGGCATCAAGAAGACCATGGTGTGGAAGAAGTGCGCGTTCTTGGGAACTTCGCAGATGCGGAAACGTTCCCTGTTCGGCATGCCGGTGCCATACTGCAAAACGGGGTTTGTTCACCTAACACCTAAGAGGAGACGGATAGATGCGCATCGCGCAGGTTGCTCCACTGACGGAGGCTGTCCCGCCAAGGCTCTATGGCGGAACCGAGCGGGTGGTCCACTGGCTGACCGAGGAACTGGTCGCGTTGGGCCACGACGTCACGCTGTTCGCCAGCGGCGATTCCCAGACCTCGGCGAAGCTCGAGGCGACCTGGCCGAAGGCGCTGCGCCTCGACGGCTCGGTGCGCGACCCCAACGCGCTGCACATGGTGATGCTGGAGCGCGTACCGCAGAAATGCGACGACGAGGAGTTCGATTTTCTGCATTTTCACCTCGACTACTTATCCTTTCTCGCTGTTCTCGCGGCAGCCGACGCCGTTCGTGACCACGCTGCACGGCCGGCTCGATCTGCCGGAGCACCAGCCGGTGTTCACGACCTTCTCGTCGATTCCGGTGATTTCGATCTCGAACGCCCAGCGGCGTCCGGTGCCGCAGGCCAACTGGGTGCGCACCATCCATCACGGCCTGCCGGAAAGAGCTGCTGACGCCGCAGCCGGTGACGCCCGGCTATCTGGCCGTGCTCGGCCGCATCGCGCCGGAAAAGGGCGTCGACCGCGCGATCAAGATCGCCGCCCGCTGCGGCATTCCGCTCAAGATCGCCGCCAAGGTCGATCGCGCCGACCAGGAATATTACGACGAACTCATTCGCCCGCTGATCGAGAACAATCCGCTGGTCGACTTCATCGGCGAGATCGGCGATGCCGAGAAGCCGGAATTCCTGAGCGGCGCGATCGGGCTGCTGGTGCCGATCGACTGGCCGGAGCCGTTCGGCCTGGTGATGATCGAGGCGATGGCCTGCGGCACGCCGGTGATCGCCTATAACCGCGGCTCGGTCGCCGAGATCATCGACGACGGGCTGACCGGCTTCGTCGTCGAGGACGAAACCAGCGCGGTCTCTGCGGTCGATCGCCTGTCGGTGCTTGAGCCGAGCGGCAATCCGCAAGCAGTTCGAAGCGCGCTTCACCGCCCGCCGCATGGCGCTCGATTATCTCGCCGCCTATCGCAGCCTGATGGAGGCCGCCGAGCCGCGCATCAAGCTGGTCAGCAGCGCGGAGTAGTTCGAGGCGTTCTTGGTCGTCCCCGCGAAAGCGGGGACCCATACGCCGTGTCGCCCGTTGTGAAAGACGCTGTTCGACGGCTTTCGCGCAACCGCCAACACCTGTGGTTATGGGTCCCCACTTTCGCGGGGACGACGATGGTGCGTCTGTCAATACGGATTCGATTGTCAAACGAAAGTCGCACCTTCGCGTTCCCGCGGCGCGACGCGCCCGGGCTATGCCCTAGACATTGTCCCTCCACAACAAGAGGGCGCAGGGAAAGCCGGGTGCGCGCTGCACCCGCGGTCTCGCGTGCAAAATGCACAAGGAAATGCGCACACGAGCATACAGGTTCAGCGGAGGCAATCCGGCCTTCCCTGCGCAATGGTTTTAACGGTTTCCTTCGAGCTCTCCTCGGTGACCGGGCTTTCTTGCCACCGTCGCCTGCGAATTGCTCCGCAGACTTGACGCCAGCGTCGGGGCGTCAGGACCACACGACTTCGCCGTCCGCATCCGGGGCTCTCGTCAGTAGCCCCATCAGCGTCCATCGCATCCAACCCCGCGTCCGTGACGATCGCGATACGCCCCTTTGTGGGGTGGACGGCGAGGTTATGAAGCTGATTTGCGTGAAACGAAAAGAGAGAAATTTTTGCGGAAGGGACTAGACAGGAAAAAGTGATTTGCCCGTCGGGTTAGCCCAACCGTCCGCACAAGGCGCGGCCCGTTGACAGGCTCCCGCGAACCCGCCTCTTTATCGTCCCTCGAAGGCGGATTACGCTCTCGCTAATCCGCCCTTCCAAATCGGATTGCGGTTACATCCGGTGCAACGCGCAGAGCTTGTTGCCGTCGGGATCGCGCAAATAGGCGAGATAGATTTTGCCTTGCGGGCCTTCGCGCACGCCCGGCGGGTCTTCGCAGCTCTTGCCGCCATGGGCGACGCCGGTCGCGTGCCAGGCGTCGGCCTGCTCGGGGGAAGCGGCGACGAAGCCGACGGTGCCGCCATTGGCAGGCGTTGCAGGCTTGCCGTCGATCGGCTTCGACACCGAGAACACGCCGGTCTTGGTCCTGTAGAAAACGCGGTGGCGGTCGACCCGTCCCGGCGGAACGCCAAGCGTGCCGAGCAACGCGTCATAGAACGATTTTGCCTTGTCCAGATCGTTGGTGCCGATCATCACGTGCGAGGAACAGCCCGTTATTTCCTCCCCATGTTCGCCGGGGCGATCGAAGCCGCCAGGCGTCCGGCTTTTTTACGAAAGGAATCCGCGCAGCGCTGGGGGAGCGAAATGGTCGCCCGAGAATCCCGGGTTCGATGCGGAGCCTGTCGTCGGGCCGCGCCTCGCGCGGACCCGTTGGCATCGCCCCGGAATGACGGCTACGGTCAGCTCACCGCCGTCCGCTTCGGCTCCACGATCTCGAACATGCGCGGGAATTCATCCATCAGGCCCATCAATTCCGCCAGCCGCACCGCGTTGCCGGTGAAGGTGATCTTGCCGCTGGCGACGGCTTCGGGAAATGAGGTCTGTTTCGCGATGACCTCGTTGAGCGTCGAGCGCGCCAGGGTAAAACTCGCGTCGGCCGTCGCAGCCGGCGCGCCCTCGAGATAGGTCAGCGCGCAGTTCTCCAGCGTCAGGACAAAACTCTCCCTGGTGTCGGTCCAGCTTCCAGTTCAGCACGATGTGCTTGCCTTCGGCCCTGGGGCCGTTGAGGCGGACGCCGAGCACGTCCCGCATTGCCGGTGCGCAGCGCGGCCAGCGTCTCGCGCGGCATCGGCGGCCGCGCCGGGGCTTTCGGCATGCCCTGCCGCAGCTCCTGCGCGCCGAACAGATAGGCGTTGCGCCAGGTCGCGCTTTCGGCGGCGTAGCCGAGCTGCTCCAAGGTATCGGCGAGCAGCGCGCGGGCGGCGGCATTGGCGGGATCGGCGAACACCAGATGGCTGACGGCTTGCGCCACGAAGCGGAACTCGCCCCTGGCAAAATCCTTAGCGGGCGCGATCCAGGATCGCCGCTCGCGCCGCCCCATGTGTGGGACGTATTCCTGCCGGACTCCACCGGCGGCAGCGGATCGGGATGCACGGGGTTGGCGTCGTACCAGCCGAGATATTTCTGGTAGATCGCCTTCACATTGTGCCGGATGTGGCCGTAATAGCCGCGCGTATGCCAGGCGCCTTCGGCTCCGCCGGCAATCTCGATGGTGTAGGCGGTTTCGATGGTGATCAGGTCATCGTTCATCGAGCAGGCGGATCGTCTGGTCGTCCGAACTTCTGGAAGTCGCGCTGCTCAGCCAGGAACTTCGTCGTCTCGAGGATCCACTCTCCACACCGGCGGGTGGTTATCGCCGCGCGTCGCCCTTGCGCCTTCCACCGCGTCGCAGCCCTTGGCCGAGATATTTCGACCAGGCCAGCGCGTCGCGGACGTCGGCACCGCGCGGAACGGCAGCAGGTTGTGGAAATTGTCGGGTAGATTGTCCGCGAGATTCAGCAGCCGGTAGTGCGGAATGAAGAAGATCCGTCTCCGCCGGCGCCTCGGTCGGCGCCATCTGAGGAATTGAATTCGAGCCCGTCGATGATGCGCCTGTCGCCAGTTCCATCATCAGGTCGGTCAGGCACAGCAGCGCCACCCGAGCCCGCCGCCATCGACTTGCCGAGACCGCGATCGACCTGCCCGCGCGGCCCTTTGGCGAGGAACGGCCCGAACTGGTATTGCGCGCGCCGCGAGCATCGCAGGCCCCGCGATGATGTTTTCCGAAACCGCGTGCTCCATGAACAATTGGCGCGATGATGGGCACCCTCCGGCGGTCGCCAGCGCCGTTCCTCCACCAGCACGCCGCGCGCCCCGCCCCAATCGTCGGTATCGGTGTGGGTGAAGATCACGGCGGCGACTGATCGCAAGCCCCGATGCTTGAAATAGAGCTCCATCGCGGCGCGCGCGCCTTCGATCGAGGTCAGCGTGTCCCGCCACGATCACGCCGCTGTCGCCCTCGATCAGCGTTTCATGTTGGCGATATCGAGCCCGCGGACCTGATAGACACCGGGCACGACCTCGGACAGCCCGTGCTGCATGTTCAGCCGGGACTGCCCGCCACGGCTGCGGATTGACGGTCACGGGCGCTTTACAATCGTCGGTCAGAAACCCGTAAGGCTCGAGGCTCCAACCACGCGGCCCTGCGGGTTGGCGGTCCACGCGTGCTGCAGCAGTTCCCGTGAAGCCGCGCGCCGCGTCCTCGAAATCGGCGGTGTCGGCGAACGGCAGGCGGCGTCGAGCATCGCCGCCTGCTGCGCGACGACGGAAGCGGAGGCGTCCTTGGGCGCTTCCTTCGGGGCTTCGGCGGCGGCGGCGGTCTGGGTCATGTGTCGTCCTCCCTAGTGTATAAAACAATTCTGTTTTCGTCATGGCCGGGCTTGACCCGGCCGTCCACGTCCTTCCTCCTGCTGCACCGACAGGACGTGGATGCCCGGCACAAGGCCGGGCATGACGATGAACTACAATCTCACGAAGGATGCGCGGCAAGATAGGGCGAGTCGGCGACCGACCACGACGGCATCGCCTCCATGCGAAAGATCTGGCGCAGGTGCACTTCGTCCGGGCCGTCGCCGATCCGCAGCAGGCGGCCCCAGGCCAGTGCCTGGTGGATCGGCGTGTCGTCGGATCCGCCCATGGCGCCGAACACCTGCATGGCGCGGTCGGCGATCTTTTGCAGCATCGCGGGAACGGCGACTTTTATGAGCGAGACGTCGCGCCAGGCGCCGTGATGGCCGGACTGATCGAGCCGCCACGCACAGCGATAGGCGAGCAGCCGCGCCTGCTCGAGCTCGACCCGGGCTTCGGCGATCCAGCGCTGCACGGTGTCATATTGGATCACCGTGCGGCCGAAGGCGGAGCGCTCCGCCGCGCGCACCATCATCAGTTCGATCAGCAGCTCGCACAGCCCGATCGAACGCATGCAATGGTGAATGCGCGCGGGGCCGAGGCGGATTTGCGCCACCTTGAAACCCTCGCCTTCCCGGCCCAGCAGGTTTTCACGGGGAATGCGGACATTGTCGAAAGCGAGCTCGCCGATCGGAGCCACGTGATCCTCGCAGCCCATCCAGCGCAGCGGCCGCACCAGGCGCACGCCTTTCGCATCCATCGGCACGATGACGCAGGAATGGCGGCGGGTGCGGTCGGCATCTGGATTGGTCACGCCCAGCACGATCAGGAACGAGCAGCGCGGATGCGCCGCTCCCGTGATGAACCATTTGCGGCCGTTGACGACGTAGTCGTCGCCATCGCTGCGAAGCGAAGTCGCGATATTGGTGGCGTCCGAGGAGGCGACGTCCGGCTCGGTCATGCCGAACGCCGAGCGGGTCCCGGCTTCCAGCAGCGGACGCAGCCAGCGTTGCTTCTGTTCGGCATTCGCGCAGTTCTGCAGCGCGATCATGTTGGGAACGTCGGGCGCCTGGCAGTTGAACACTTCGGAGGCCCAGAACAGCCGCCCCATGATTTCGGCAACCGGCGCGTATTCGGAATTCGAAAGCCGGGTGCCGGGTTCGTCGGGGGCGAGCTCGGGCAGGCCGAGATTCCACAGGCCGGCCGCGCGCGCCTTCTGCTGCAGCTCGCCCATGAAGGGTGCGGCTTCGCGCCTTTCCGTGTGTTCGAGCCAAGCGCGATGGCGCGGCAGCACTTCGGAATCGAAGAACGACTGCAGCCGCTTCCGCCACTGCTCTGAGCGCGCCGACAGCTCGAAATCCATGGTGCCTCCCCATTTTCGGCATCTAACCGTATGTCAACACGATTTGCAAATTCGTTTTGATATATTGACAATATTCCGGATCGTGACCATTATTTTGCATGTCCGCAGCTTCTCCCCCAGCGGTATCCGCGCCTTCCGGGTCCAGGCCCGAGCCAAACGATCCGTCGTTTGCGACGACGCTCGCGCATGGGCTGGACCTGCTGGCCGCGTTCCGCCACGGCGATGGTCCGCTGTCGAATGCCGATCTTGCGGCGCAGACCGGCCTGTCGCGACCGACGGTGTCGCGGCTGACCTACACGCTGGCGCAGCTCGGCTATCTCAAACGCGACGCCAAGGGACGTTTTGCACTTGGCCTCGGCGTATTGGCTGCCGCCTATCCGGTGTTGTCGGCCTTGAAAGTGCGGCAACTGGCGCGGCCGCTGATGCGCGACTTCGCGGCCTATGCCGGCGGCACCGTATCGATCGCGATGCCGTTCGGCCTCGACTTCATCTATGTCGAGACGCTGCGCACCACCGACGCCGTGCCGCACGTCCCCGACGTCGGTTTCACCGGAACGCTGGCGACCACCGCGGTGGGCCGCGCGCTGCTGTCGCTGTATGCACCGGATGAACTGCAGCGTTACGTGGCGACCGTGAAGGCCGAGCGGCCGGACGAACTGGGCTATGTGCAGGAACGAACTCTGCCCGACATCGAACTCTGCAAGGAGCGCGGCTTTGCGGTGTCGATCGGCGAATGGCGGCGGGAAATCTTCGGCGTCGCGGCGCCGCTCTATCGCACGCCCGCCGGGGACTGCCTTGCCGTCAACTGCGGCATTCCCTCGTTCCGCTTTTCCGCCGAGCAGATCGAGCGCGAATGCGGGCCGCGCATCCTCGGCCTCGCCCGCAGCATCCGGTCGCTGGTCATGAACGTCTAAAGGAAACGCCGCGGCTTGAGACGCGCGGGTCCACCGCGCCGGCCGCATTAAAACGAGCAACGTCGCACGAACGATGTTGCAGACATGGGAGGGAAGAATGAAGCGACTGCGAACGCTTTGCCTCGCGGCCAGCCTTGCCGCGACGCTGCTCGGCAGCGGCACCAATGCGCGGGCCGAGAGCGATTATCCGAGCCGCGCGATCCACATCATCGTGCCCTACCCCGCCGGCGGCATTGTCGACATCGTCGCGCGCGCCGTGACCGAGCAGGTCGGCCGCGACCTCAAGCAGGCGATCGTCGTGGAGGCGCGGCCCGGCGCCAACAGCAATATCGGCACCGCCGCCGTCGCGCGCAGCGAGCCGGACGGCTACACCTGGCTGGTCACCGGCCCCGCGGTGCTGGTCAATCCCACGCTCTACAAGGCCGCCGGCTGGGACGTGATGAAGGATTTCAAATGCGTCGGGCTTGCGGTCTGGAACCAGAGCGTGGCGCTGGTCGATCCCGCGATGCCGGTGAAGACGCTCGGCGAGTTCGTCGAACTGGCGCGCAAGAAGCCCGGCGAGTTCAATTTCGGCAATCCCGGCACCGGCTCGTCGATCGACCTGACCGCGCAAAAGCTGTTTCAGGCCGCCAACATCAAACTGGCCAATATCGGCTACAAGGGACAGCCCCAGGCGCTGGTCGATCTGATGACCGACCGGATGCATTTCGAGATCGTCTCGCTGGCGCTGGCGCTGCCGCATATCAGGACAGGCAAGGTGAAACCGCTCGCGGTCTTCACCGAGAAGCGCGTGCCGGACCTGCCGGACGTGCCGACCATCGCGGAAGCCGGCTATCCGCAAGCCGCCTATATCCCCTGGTACGGCATCTACGTGCCGTCGGCGACGCCGGACGCGCTGGTCCAAAAAATTCACGACGCGATCGACAAGGCGCTGCAAAATCCGGACGTGCAGCGCACGCTCAGCGTCGCCGACATCCCCGGCAAGGCGATGCCGCTGAACGACCTGGCCAGCCTGATGAAGGCGGACCACGAGAAACTGACAGCGGTGGTCAAGGCTTCGGGGATGACGGCGCAATAGAGTTAAGTCGCCGTCATTCCGGGGCGCGCGTTGGCGCGAGCCCGCAATGACGATTTTACCTCACTTCTTCACCTTGCTGGCGTCCATCTTGATCGAGGTGTCGAGCAGCTTGGTGGTAAACGCGTCCTCAACGTTGAACGGCTTCTCCATGCCGAGATAGGTCTGCACCAGCTCGTAGTCCTTCTTCATGCGCCCGCCGTCGATCCAGCCCAGCGCCTTGGTGGTGGTGAAATCGTCGGTCATCAGGAACTTGATGCGCTCCCACTGGCGCTGCTGGTTTTCCTTGTCCAGGCCCGAGACCTGGTCGAGCAGCGCCTTCAGGCACGGCGTGACGTCGGCGACGCAGGCGGCGAACGCCTTCTGGCTGATTTTCACGAACGTCTCGACCAGCTTCGGATTCTTCTGCAGGAACGCGCCGTTGACGATCAGCGAATTGCCGTAGGGGTTGAGCCCGATGTCCTTCCAGTTGACGTAGCCGAGATCGGATCCGAACTCGATCACCTTCAGATCGTGCTCGTTGTAGAAATCGCTGATGATATCGACGGTGTGGCTCTTCAGCGCCGCGATCTTGGCGGTCGGCCCGACATTGACGAAGTTCACGGAGTCGGGCGCGATCCCCGCCGCCTTGGCGAAGGCCGGCCACATCACGCGCGAGGCATCGCCCGGCGGATTGCCGATCTTGTGGCCGGGAAAGTCCTTGACCCCGTTCACGCCGTAGCTCTTCAGCCAGTAGAAGGTCTGCCCGGTATTGGCGTAGATGCTCATCAGCGCCACGTCGTCGGCGCCCTTGCTGCGCGCCACCAGCATGGTCGCGAGATCGGCGATGCCGAACGGCGAACCGCCCGAGCCGACCTTCAGCGCCGAAACGCCCGAGCCCCTGCCGACCTCGATGGTGAGATCGATGCCGGCCTTCTCGTACCAGCCCTGCGCCTTGGCGTAATAGAACGGCGAGTGGTCCGCGGTCGGCGTCCAGTTCAGGATCAGGTTGACGGATTCGCCGGCGGACGCCGGCGCGGAATGCGCCAGCAACGCGAGCGCCAGTCCTGCAATCCCGAAACGCTTCATGGCATCTCTCCTCGATCTGCGGTTGTCGATCTGCGGTTGGTCGCTTGCAGCGGGCCCGCGGCCTTGTCGTTGCGAGCCTCGCCGGTTTACCAATGCAACAAGGGACGGACCGAATTGTCAACTGTCTGGTTGGAAATGCCCAAACAACGATCAGGTCATACCAGGCGCCGCGACCCCGCCGCCACGCGCCAAAAACTGCTGACGGCGGCGCGGCGCGAATTCGCCAGCAGCGGGCTTGCCGGCGCGCGGGTCGACGAGATCGCCGCGCGGGCCGGCGTCAACAAGCAGCTCGTCTATCACTATTTCGGCGACAAGGACGCGCTGTATCTGGCGGTGCTGGAATGGGTCTACGGGGAAATCCGCGCCCAGGAGCGCAAGCTCAACCTCGAGGGTTTGCCGCCCGCACAGGCCATCCGCAAGCTGATCGAGAGCTCCTTCGACCACCTCGCGCTGCACCCGGACTTCATCGTGCTGCTCAACGACGAGAACCGCAACGGCGCCAGGCACGTGCGCGCCTCGCTCCGGATCGGGGACATGCATTCGCCCCTGGTCAGCATGGTCTCGAAGATCCTGAAGCAGGGCGTGCGCGAGGGAACGTTCCGCAAGGGCGTCGACCCGGTGCATCTCTACATCTCGATCGCGGGCCTGAGCTATTTCTTCTTCTCGAATACCCCGACGCTGTCGGCGATCTTCGGCAAGGACCTGTCCAGCCCCGCCGCCCGGCGCGCCCGCCGCAAGCACGTGGTCGACCTGGTGATGCAGGCGTTGCGGCCGTGACGGACGCTCGCCATGACTATGGAGGCACAGCCGGTTTAATCAACCAACTGGTTGAAAGACGTGAGGCACCGCGATAGGCTGGGGGTACCCCCTCGCCCGCCAGAGGCGGGCGCGACAGGAGACCACATTGTCCACAGACGGCATGCGCTCGGCCCGGACGTTCGCGATCATCCTGGTCGTGCATCTCGCCGTGATCGTGCTGTGGCAGGTCCTGGTCGACGCCTTCCACGTGCCTAAATTCATCCTGCCCTCGCCGCTGGCGACGGTCGCGACGCTGACGTCGGCGAAATACGCCTGGCTCTCCAACCTCGCGGTGACGGCGGTCGAAATCCTCGGCGGCTTTGCCCTCGGCGCCCTTGTCGGCGTGACGCTCGCGGTGGTGTTCTGCTGGTCGCCGCTGGTGAGCCTGGTGCTGCTGCCGCTGTTCGTCACGCTGAACATGATCCCGAAAGTGGCGCTCGGCCCGCTGTTCATCGTCTGGTTCAGCTACGGCATCTTTCCGAACATCCTGATCGCCTTCAGCATCTGCTTCTTCCCGATCCTGCTCACCACCGCGCGCGGCCTGAGCGAGGTCGAGCCGGACCTGCTCGACCTCGTGAAATCGCTGCGCGGCTCGCGCTGGACGCTGTTCCGCAAGATCCAGTTGCCGGGCGCGCTGCCTTACGTGTTTTCCGGCATGAAGGTCGGCGCCATTCTCGCGGTCGCCGGCGCCATCGTCGGCGAGTTCATCGCCAGCGAACGCGGGCTCGGCTATCTCATGATCCAGGTGCAGTCCTCGCTCGATACGCCGGCGATGGTGATGGCGGTCGTGCTGCTGACGCTGCTCGGGGTCGCGCTCTACGGCCTGGTGCTGGGCCTCGAACGGCTGTTCGTGGTCAAGGACGTACGGCTGCAATAAGGACAACGGGAAAGACACATGCTGCTGACGCGCGACACCCTGCCGGAAGCGATCTCCGATATCGCAGCGCTCGACGATCTCCTGTGCCGGCCGAGCCAGGCGCTGATCGACGATCTCGCAAAGGTCGACGGCGACATCATGATCCTCGGCGTCGCCGGCAAGATGGGGCCGACGCTGGCCGGGCTCGCAAAGGCCGCCCTGCCGGGCCGCCGCATCATCGGGGTGGCGCGCTTCAGCGACGCTCACGCCAGGGCATGGCTGGAAGCGCGCGGCGTCGAGACGATCGCCTGCGACCTGCTCGATGAAATCCTCCATCAAGGCGCTGCCAAAGGCAGAGAACGTCGTCTTCATGGCCGGGCGCAAATTCGGCGCAGAGGGCGATCTGTCGCTGACCTGGGCGATGAACACGCACGTCCCCGCGCTGGTGGCGCAGGCGTTTCGAGGTTCGCGGATCGTGGCGTTCTCGACCGGCTGCGTCTATCCCTTCGTATCGGTCGACGGCAAGGGCTCGGACGAGAGCATGGCGCCCAACCCGCCCGGCGAATACGCGCAATCCTGCGTCGGGCGCGAGCGCATGTTCGAGTATTTCTCGCGCCAGTTTTCGACGCCGGGCCGGCTGTTCCGACTGAACTACGCGATCGACATGCGCTACGGCGTGCTGCACGACATCGCGACCAAGATCCTCGCGGGCAAGCCGATCGACGTCAGCCTCGGCCATGTCAATTTCATCTGGCAGGGCGATGCCTCGGCGCAGGCGCTGCGCTGCCTTGCCCGTTGCGACACGCCGACATCGCCGATCAATGTCAGCGGCCACGAGATCCTGGCCGTGCGCGATCTCGCCGCCAGGCTCGGCGCGCGGCTCGGCCGCGAGCCCATCATCGTCGGCAAGGAGGAGCCGACGGCGTGGCTCACGGACACTTCGCAGGCGGTGAAAATGTTCGGCCTGCCGATCGTCGATACCGGGCAACTCGTCAAGTGGACCGCGGACTGGGTCGCGCGCGCGATGCCGAGTCTGGGAAAGCCGACCAAATACGAGGTGCGCGATGGCCGGTACTGACGAGATGGCCGTCGTCCGGCTCGGCCCGGACGACGCGCCCGCCGGACTGCTGCTGTCGACGGAAGCGCACTGGAATCAGAACGAGGCCGACTGGCGGTTTTTCCTGACCAGGGGAACCATGTTCGGCGTGCGCGACAAGGACGCCCATCTCGTCGGCAGCGCCGCGCTGTTGCCCTACTCCTCCGGCAATGCCTGGATCAGCATGGTGCTGGTGACCGAAAGCTGGCGCCGCCGCGGCCTCGCCACCAAACTGGTCGATGCCTGTCTCGCTGCCGCCGCGAAGCAAAGTCTCACGACCTGGCTCGATGCGACGCCGGCGGGCGCCACGGTCTATGCGCCGCTGGGATTCAAGCCGACGCTGCAGCTGCGGCGGTTGCGGCTCGAACAGGCGATGTCGACCAAGGCCGGAGCGTCGCTGTCGTCTGTCGGGATCGAAAAATTCACCGCGCGCGATCGTCTCGCCATGGGCTTCGATCGCGCTGCCTTGCTGACGGAGCTCGGCGGACGTTCCAGCTCCCGCCTGCTGTCGAACGGCGATGCGCTTGCCCTCGTCCGCGATGGCCGCCGAGTCCGGCACATCGGCCCGTTGCTGGCGGATGGTCCGGACCAGGCGCTCGCGCTGGTCGATGAAATCGTGCGCTCCGAAAACGGGCCGCTGCTGATCGACGCCGTCTACGAGCAGCAGGGGTTCCTGAACGGCCTGACCGGCTCGGGGTGGAAAATCGAGCGGCCGTTTCAGCGCATGCGCTTCGGCCAGGCCGCAGCGTCGCCTGCCGAACTGCCGTTCGCCGTCGCCGGCCCGGAATATGGATAGGGATGATCGCCATGCATCATAGCAAAATCGAATCCGGGGTGCGGCGCCTGATCGCCGAGGGCACGGTGATCCCCGCGCACCCGCTGGCGCTGAACGCCGATCGCAGCCTCGATACCGTGCACCAGCGGGCGCTGACGCGCTATTATATCGACGCCGGCGCCGGCGGCCTCGCGGTCGGCGTCCACACCACGCAGTTCGCGATCCGCGATGTCGGCCTGTACCGGCCGGTGCTGGAGCTCGCCGCGGAGACGGCGGTGGGCTGGACCAAACGGCCGCTGGCGCTGGTCGCGGGCCTCGCCGGCCCGACCAGGCAGGCCGTCGCCGAGGCCGAGGTTGCGCGGGGCATCGGCTATCACGCGGGACTGCTCAGCCTGGCGGCGATGAAATCGGCTTCGGAGCATGAAATCATCGCCCATTGCGAGGCGGTGGCGCGCGAGATTCCGCTGGTCGGGTTCTATCTGCAGCCGGCGGTCGGCGGCGTCATCCTCAGCGCCGGGTTCTGGCGGCGATTTGCCTCAATCGACAACGTCATCGCCATCAAGGTCGCGCCGTTCAACCGCTATCGCACGCTCGACGTGCTGCGCGGCGTCGCCGCCGCCGGCGCGCTCGACCGCATCGCGCTCTATACCGGCAATGACGACCATATCCTGCTCGACCTCACGCTGCCGTTCGACCTGCGCGACAAGGGCGTCACCACGCGCGCCTATTTCCGCGGCGGCCTGCTCGGCCACTGGTCGGTTTGGACCGCGAGCGCGATCAAGCAGTTCGAGATGTGCCGCGCCGCACGGGGCCAGGCGGCGGTGCCGGCCGACCTTTTGGCGCTCGACGCCCGCGTCACCGACTGCAACAGCGCGTTGTTCGACGTCGCCAACAATTTTCACGGCTGCATCGCCGGCTGTCACGAGATCCTGCGGCGGCAGGGCCTGATGGAGGGTATCCGGTGTCTCGATCCGGCCGAAGGCCTCAGCCCCGGCCAGATCGAGGAAATCGACCGCGTCTGCAACGAGCACGCCGATCTTTCCGACGACGATTTCGTCACCGGCAACTTGCAGAAATGGCTGGCATGAGCGACGAGCCAGAACCGTTCATCCGGCTGCGCAACGTGCGCAAGGTCTATCGTTCGCGCGACCAGGAATTCCTGGCGGTCTCCGACGTCACCATGGACGTCAGGGAGGGCGAGCTGATCTCGCTGGTCGGACCGTCCGGCTGCGGCAAGACCACCGTGCTGAAGATTCTGGCGGGGCTTCACGACGCCGACGGCGGCACCATCCAGATCGGCAACGCCCACACGCCGTTCGATCCCGCGCGCGACATCGGCATGGTGTTCCAGCAGGCGCTGCTGCTGAAATGGCGAACCATTCTCGACAACGTGCTGCTGCCGGCGGAGATCGTCGGGCTGCCGATGAAGGCGGCGCGGGCCCGCGCCCGCGATCTGCTCAACCTGGTCGGGCTCGCCGGCCATGAGGACAAATACCCGCAGCA
Organism: uncultured Alphaproteobacteria bacterium; assembly: GCA_963721275.1. Lineage (GTDB taxonomy): Bacteria > Pseudomonadota > Alphaproteobacteria > Rhizobiales > Xanthobacteraceae > Bradyrhizobium. The sequence continues at coordinate 16,321 of CAVRIQ010000045.1, forward strand.
ATTGTCGGGCGGCATGCAGCAGCGCACCGCGATCGCACGCGCCTTCGTCCATGACCCGAAGCTGATCCTGATGGACGAGCCGTTCGGCGCGCTGGACGCGCTGACGCGCGAACAGATGAACCTGGAAATGCTGCGGATCTGGCGCGAAAGCGGCAAGACCATCATCTTCGTCACCCACAGCATCCAGGAAGCGGTGTTCCTCGGCTCGCATTGCGCCGTGCTCACCGCGGGCCCCGCCCGCATGGCGGAATACTTTCCAATAGAGTTGCCGTTTCCGCGCGCGCTGCCGATCAAGACCACGGACGAGTTCGGCGCCTATGCACGGCGGATTTATGCGAGCCTGGGGCTGGGGACCAACGCGTAGCGGACCGCGAACGCCAGCCTTCCAGACGGGTTCGCCATCCCGGGCCCTGTGCCACGGCTGTCTTCACGCACATAAGGCGTGAATGGCCGGGACGTAGGCGAGGAAGCGACGCCGTCCTCCGGACGGCTTTGCCCGGCCATGACGGAAAAACCGCTCAGGCCGCCATTTGCGCCGCCGCGGCGTCGGCGGGAGTTTCTGCCGGGCCCTGCGCCCGCACTCCACGAGCCAGCACATACCCGCCGCGGCTCTCCTTGGCCCGGTAAAGCGCCGCGTCGGAGCTGGACAGCAATGCGTCGACGGATCGGCCATCGCCGGGCGATATCGCGACCCCGATGCTGAGGCCGATCACGATATCATGCCCGGCCACCTGATAGGGCGCGCTGACCCTTTCGAATATCCGCTGCGGATCGCCTCCCTGGAGCATGATTCGACTGTGTTGAATCATGCTCGCCGTTCATCTTCTTGTTTAAGCATGATCTCCGAGCAAACGCTTTGCGCTTGTCGAGGGAGAACCGGCTTCCACTTTTCCGGGTCATGCTCAAGCGCGGCAGCAGCTTCGCCTCGCAATATCGCCCGATCTGCGCGTCGGAACGCGTCGCCAGCGCGTCGAGGCAAATCAATCGCGGATTTCTAGGTTTCTGATTTGAAAGGCGCCGACATCGTTCATTTGACCTTGCTGAGGACGCAGAAGTGGCCGGCGAATGGCAACGGCAGCTCGAACTTGTATCGATCGCCGGCGGCGGCAACGAACTGGTCGACGGCGAGTTGCGCACCTTCGGAAAAGAATCCGTAGTCGTCGACCACGATTCGCCCGCCGGCGGGCATGCGGGTATCCAGAAATTCAAGCGCGTCCTTGATCGGGTCGTAGAAGTCGAAGTCGACGTAGGCGAACGCGACTTTCCCAGGCAGTTCGCCGCTCCTGATGGCGTCCTTGACCCAACCCTTCTTGATCTTGATGCGCTCGCGCGGAAAGCTGATCGAGGCGAGCTTGCCGAGAACCTCGGTCTCGGGCGACGCCATCGTCCCCTCGTACTTGTCCATCGTCCCGAGCTTGAAGATATCGTGGATCAGCCGGTCTTCCTTGCTCGGCGCCGGAAGACCCTCGAAGCTGTCGAACAGCCAGAAATTGCGGCTGGTCAGCGACATGATCTCCGAAGCCAGCAATTTCGACGTAGCGCCCTGAGCCACTCCGAATTCGCAGATGTCGCCTTCAACCTTCAGGCCATCATGCAAATTCTTGATCACATAGATCGCCTCGCTCACCGTCGTGCCGATCAGATCGCTGAGATCGCGCGCGCGGCCCTCCCGTTGCGGAAGATCGGTAAACAGAAAGCGCCGGTAGAGCTCCTCGACTTCCGCGGCGTCCTGGCGATGGATGTCGCGCATGGCCTCGGACATCCTGAACTGCTCGAGCGTCCGATAATACAGCTGCTCCCAGTCCTGGCTGGTCGCCGCGGATGGAAGGGGGGAATCGCCGGGAATGCGCACCAGCCCGTAGCCAAGGCGGCGCAATGCCGATCGCAACAATCGCTTCACCAATTTGGTCACCGTTTCGAGGCAATGCCGGGGCAACCAGTGGAGCGAACCGATCCCGATAGCCAAGGCCAGCCCCGCTATTAGCAGAGCTGCGGCGGATAGAAATAGTCCAAAAACGCGGAAAACGACAAAACAAAGACGGTTTGTTGCTCCGATACACCATGGCGGCTAGCGGGGCCGATTCGGTAGCTCAGGGACAACGCTGGTCCGCCCCCTTTGCGCAATTCCGCGGCAGTATCCGGGCAAGTCGCAACAGCGGGCGATCCCGCCGATCCGGTGCCACCACATCCGAAGCGGCCAACGAAGTGGCTTGCCGTAGTTCCTGGACGGGGATTCTGAGGTCATCCGTTCGTGGCTGGAAACACGCCCGCGGGGCTATTTGGGTTGATATTCTGCCCTTCGCCAGCAGCCGTGGTCAACGGATGCCGGCCAAATCCTGCTAGCCGGTTGCGTTTCGCAACGAGCGAAGCAAGAATTCGCATTCCCGACAGGCTCCTTCCGCCTTCCGAGAGATATCCACTCGCAGACGAGACGACAATCAGATAGTTGCTGACAGGGTGATCGGTCACAAACCGGATCAACGAGTTGGCGAGGGTGTCACACAGGCATGCAGGTTAGTTACGACACACGCGCTTTGTCGGCATGGCTGGCGGTCGCCGCCACGGTCGCGGCCTTCGCAAAGACATTCGTTCCTTTTTACCTGATCGGCTCAACTGCAATCTTCGCGGCGGCCAGTGCACTGGGGATTGCACTCGTCGCCGTAAGCTGGCGCCGGCTCCGCCATGACGTAGCCCCCATCCCCGACATACTACTTTTGCTCGCGCTGCTCTATGGCGTGGTCGTCGTCAACTTCCTGCAGCATTCCCTTCCCGCCGTGCCGATCACCCACTTGGCCGGCATCCTGATCTTCCATGCGATGTTTCTGGTGTTCGGCTTCGCATCGGCGCGCGCGCTGCGGACGGTTCTGCTCGTTCTGGTGGTCTCGGCGACGATCTACTTGCTCATCATCGTGCAGCACACCGATTCGGTTCGGCGACGTCATGCGCGGAAATCACATCAACGATATTTTCGGGGTCGGCAATCCAGTCATCTTCAACACGTTTCATCAGAATATCGGCCTCGTGCTGGGGCTCGGCCTGCTGGCGGCTCTCGGGCTCGTTTCGCCGCCGCTCAGGCTGGCTCTCGTCTGTGGCGGCCTGCCGGTCCTGCTGTTCTTTCTGTTTCATATTGCCGCGCGAACGGCGCTGGTCGCGCTTGTCTGCAGTCTCCTGTTTCTGGCGTTCGCCGCCTGCTGGGTCCATTCGAGGAGAACGGCGGTCCTGGCCGTCACCGCGGTGATCGTTGCGACGACGATCGGGTCGGGAGTCTTTTATCGCTACGGCATTCAGGACCGCGGCGTCGATCCGGTGGCACCGGACGCGATATCGCGCACCATTCGCGAACTTCAGGACAAGGACCCGGAATTCCGCATGCAGATCTGGGCGCGCACGCTGCACCAGGTCATGAACGAGCCGTATTTCCTGCCGTTCGGCCGGGGCATCGGCATGTTTCCCGTGAATGAAGGCTTTGGCGCTCCGGATTGGCCGCTTCGCCCAACCGAGGGATCGAAACACTATCCCCATAACATCTACCTCGAAATGCTCTACGAGACCGGACTGGCAGGCTTGCTTCCTTTCGCCTTTCTCACGTTTTTCCCGTTGCTCGCTTCGTTGCGGCGCTGGCAGTTGCTCTCACCTGCCGAAAGATCGGTTCTTTCGATCTATGTGTTCGAACTTGTAAGCCAGCAATTTTCCGGCGCATTCGCCAGATCGAACATGGAGCAATTTTTTCTCGCGCTGACCCTCGGCGTCATCGCCTTGAAGCGGGCCGAGGAGACCGGGACTTCGCCGCAGCCGGTACCGGGAGGCAAATTCGATCCGGATTATTCCGGATAGATTCCGGCGCCGTGAGGCCGACTGGCCTCATCGGCGCCAAGTCTGGAACCGCCGTGCTTACGTCCTCGGTTCGAATTTGCCTCAACGATTTTGAGGCTGCCCGCCCTGTTCAAGCAGTATATCACCGTCTAAGAAAAGTACGCGGTCCAGGGCCATTTCCGGACCGTTTTCGAGGATTCAAGATCAGATGTGGGCTGAATGACCGCCGAGGCAACTGCTACACCGCGCTACCGGCTGCTCTACGTCGTCAGCGAAGATTTCGCATTCTTGCTCAACCGGCTGCCGATGGCGCGCGCGGCGCGCCAGGCCGGTTTTGAGGTACATGTCGCAACCAACGTCGATAAGGGGGCCGAGGCCATCGAGGCGGAAGGCTTCATCCTGCATCGAATTCCCTTTCAGCGCGGCGGGCTGTCTCCATTCGCCGCCATCCCGACGGTCCTGGCGCTCCACCGCGTCAAAAACAAAATCAAGCCTCACGTCGTCCATCACTCGGGGCTGCAATGCTGCGTCTATGGCTCGATCGCGGCGATCGGCCAGAAGATCCCGCTGGTCAACGCCATCACCGGACTTGGCTATATCTTCACCTCGATCACGTGGCGGACGCGACTGCTGCGGCGGGGCATGGTGCTGCTGTTGCCGTGGCTCCTGAACACCCGGCAAAGCCGCGTTCTCGTTCAGAACCCCGACGATCAGGCCGTGCTCGAGACCCTGGGGATCGAACACAAGCGGATCGTCCTGATTCCCGGCTCGGGCGTCGATACGGACGTCCTGCAGCCTCTGCCCGAGCCTGAAGGGCCTGTGACGGCGGGCTTCGCCGGCCGCCTGCTCACCGACAAGGGCATTCGGGTTCTGGTGGCAGCTCACGGCATTCTGCGCGACCAAGGCTACAACGTAAATCTGTTGATTGCCGGAAATCCGGATCCGGCGAACCCGGCCTCCGTTTCGCTGGAGGAAGCGCAGGCGTGGGGCCGCAGGCCGGGGGTCACCTGGCTCGGGCACATCGACGATATCAGCTCACTCTGGAGACGCTGCCATTTTGCGGTGTTGCCGTCGCACAGAGAAGGCCTGCCCATGAGCCTGCTGGAGGCGGCTGCGTGCGGCAAACCGATGATCGCGACCGATGCGCCAGGCTGCCGCGAGATCGTCATCGACGGCCAAACCGGGCTCCTGGTGCCGATCGAAGATGCCACGGCGCTGGCGGAGGCCATCGCGCGCCTCGCAAACTCGCCTGAACTGCGACAACGCTTTGGCCGAGCCGCGAGACAGATTGTCGTCGACAAGCTGTCGGCGAAGATCATCGGCGGGGCGATCGTCGGGCTTTACGATCGGCTGATATTCGAAAGCTCGGGCGCCCACCTATCCCCGGAACGGTCGATCTCGACCGCCAACCCGACAGAGCGAACCGGAAAGATAATACTTGTCACCCAGCACTATGCGCCGTTCCCCAGCACCACAGCCGGCTACATGACGGACATAGCCAAAGAGCTTGCGCGGGAAAGCCGGGTGATCGTGCTTTCGAGTTCCCCCCATTCGGCAACGGTGCCGCCCTCGAAGCCAGGCGAGCCCGAAGTCATCGAAATCAAGAGCTGGTGGCCGGAAAAATCGGCCCTGGTCTCCCGTTCGCTCGCCGCAGTGCTGTTCGCGATCCAGATCTTCATCGCCGTGATGAAGCACACCCGCGAGGAAGATGTCCTGCTATGCGTGACCACGCCCTTCACGACGCCCTATACCGTGGCGCTGGCCGCCAGGCTCCGGAGAGCCGCTTCGGCCTTGATCATCTACGATCTGTATCCGGATTCGCTGGTCATGGCCGGCTTTCTCCGCCCGTCATCGATCTTGGCAAAACTCCTCCGCTGGACCAACAATGTGATGTTCGGCTGGATGGACTCGATAGTGGTCATCGGCCGCGACATGACCGTGAAGCTGCTGGAATACCCGCAGATGATAGCGGCCAAAATCCGCCTCATTCCCAACTGGGCCACGCTCGCCGTCCACTACCGCGAGTTCGATGCCGGCAATCCCTTTCGCATGCAGTGCCGGGGGCGCTTCATTGCCGCCATGTCGGGCAACGCCGGCTTCACGCATGACCCCGAATCCGTGCTCGAAGCCGCCAGAATATTGAAGGACAACCCGGACATTCATTTCCTGCTCTCCGGGGAAGGTGTGGGCTGGGCCAAAATCAAGGAAATGCAAGCGGCGTCACCGCTTCCCAACGTCACCCTGATCGAGCGGGTGCCGGACGCCGAGCTGGAGAGTTTTCTTTCCGCGGCGGACATCTGGATTATTCCGTACCGCAGGAACAACACCGGCGTGTCGGTGCCAAGCCGGATCTATAATCTGCTCGCCGTGGGTCGCCCGGTAGTCATCTGCTCGGAGCCAGACGCGGAGGCTGCGATTCTCGTCCGGGAAGAAGGGGTCGGCTGGGTCGTGCCGCCGGAGAATGCCGACGCGATCGCGCAAGCCATCAGCTCAGCAGCCTCGGCAACCGCCGCGACGATGGAGAAAGGTCGTCGAGCGACCGTGGTCGCGGCCCGCTACACCCGGCAGATCGCGCTGAAAGCCTACCGCAGCCTCATGAACGATCTGCTCGACCGGAAGAGTTTCGAAAGCCGGCGGCGGGCGTCGAGGATAGACGCGCCGGATCGAAGAGCCGGATAGGCTTCACCAGCAAACCAGCCGCCATTGGCGCCGACAGCCGTCCGCCCGACAGGGCCTTTCGATGTTGACCCCGGCCAGTTTCAAAAGCATCGTATTTTCAAACCGGGAGCCTTTCTGCTATGACGCACGCCGGCACGGATATCGCTATTAGAGTGTTGCCAGCTATGCTTCCATGCCCGCATTAGAACTCGCACCCTGCCGTCCTTGCCCTCGTCATTCCGGTTGCATCTGCACTGATATGCGCCGGCCTGATTTTGGCGCTCCGCCCCTTGCTCCAGCGCTATGCATTGGCCCGGCCGAACGCACGGTCGTCGCATGCCACGCCAACCCCGCAAGGTGGCGGCATCGCCGTGATGGCCGCCACTGCAGCTGCGGCGCCGCTCGCAGCATTGCTCGGGGCGCACTATTTTGGCGACGCGATCCCCGTCGTCCTGGCTGCCGCGTTCTGCCTTGCCGGCGTCGGCGTGATTGACGACATCCGGCCGATCCCCGTGATCCCGCGCCTCGCGCTGCAGCTCGTTGTCGTCGCCCTTGTGGTCGCGGCCCTTCCCTCGCAATTGCGCGTTTGGGGTGCGATCCCGATTTCGCTGGAACGGGCGCTGCTGATTCTGGGGTTGCTCTGGTTCATCAATCTCGTGAACTTCATGGACGGCCTCGACTGGATGACGGTTGCGGAAATGATTCCCGTGAGCGTCGCGCTCGCCGCCTTCGCGTTTTGGGGCGAGGCTCCGTCGGACGTCCTGCCGGTGGCGCTGGCGCTCGCCGGTGCGCTGCTGGGCTTCGCGCCTTTCAACCGGCCCGTGGCACGCTTGTTCCTGGGCGACGTCGGCAGCCTGCCGATAGGCCTGCTCACCGGCTGGGGCCTGATCGAACTGGCGTCGCAGCATCTCGCCGCCGCCGTGCTGCTGCCGCTCTACTACCTTGCCGACGCGACGATCACCCTCTTCAGAAGGGTGACCGCGGGTGAACGATTCTGGGACGCGCATCGATCGCATTTCTATCAGCGGGCGACCGACAACGGACTGAGCGTCAGACGGGTCGTCACCATCGTATTTCTGCTCAACCTGCTTTTGGCGGCATTGGCGGCGACTTCGATTGCGGTCGGTTCGACGGGCGTCGATTTCGCGCTGCTGGCTGTCGGGGGCCTCGGCGTTATGGTCGTGCTTGTTCGATTTTCGCGGCCGGCGACGGGCTAGTCTGGCCGCCTGAGCCGCTCGCAAATTCGGGAATTGCGTCTTTCAGGACGGCTTCGATCAAGCTTCGTTGTTCACCCTCGATGGCTTCATGAAGCGTGTGCAGCCAGCCGCGGATCGCGTTCAGCGACGGTTCGCGGGGCCGGGCCGCGACAATACCGGCAATGCCGATTTCGACCGTCTTCTCTTCATATGCGAACAGGATTTCGTTGAGCCGCTCTCCCGGCCGCATGCCGGTGAAAACGATATCGATATCGTGCCCCGGCTGCAGGCCGGAAAGCCGTATCATGCGCTCCGCGAGATCGACGATCCTGACCGGCTGCCCCATGTTGAGCACGTAAACCGAGACGTCCGGACGCACCGGCGCCAGCGCGTGCGTGGCGGCCGTAATTACCAGATCGCAGGCCTCGCGGATGGTCATGAAGTATCTGACCATATCCGGGTGCGTGACCGTCACCGGGCCACCCGCCTCGATCTGGGCCTTGAATTTCGGCACCACCGAACCGTTCGAGGCCAGCACGTTGCCGAATCTGAACGGAGATCAGGCGCATCCGCGGCGCGGCGCCCGGGCTCGACCGAGACGCCAGATCGTGATCGAGCGCCTGGCAATACATCTCGGCAAACCGCTTGGTCAGACCCAGCATCGAGACCGGCTCGATCGCCTTGTCGGTCGAGATCATCACCATCGCTTCGGCACCCGCGGCGAGCGCAGCGTCGGCGACATTGATCGATCCGAAAATATTGGTCTTGACCCCCTCGCTCCAGTCGCGTTCGAGGATCGGCACATGTTTGAGCGCTGCGGCGTGGAACACGATATCCGGCTTGAATTCCTTCATCAGCCGCATGATGCGCTCGCGATCGCGAATATCCGCGATCCGGCCTTCTATGACGGCGCCGGTCTGATGCTCCGCCAGCGCTTCGGTAACGGCATAGAGCGCGGGTTCCGAGTTCTCGACCACCAGCAGGCGCGCGGCGCCGAACGTCGCGACCCGGTCGCAAATCTCCGAACCGATCGAACCGCCGCCCCCGGTGACGATGACCGCCTTGTTCTTCACGAGGGCCTCGAGACGGGCGTAGTCGATGTTTTCGCTCGGACGCAGCAGCAGGTCCTCGACGGCGACGGCCGTCAACCGCGGCGCTTCCCCGCTCTCCAGCGACGGCAGGCGGCTGACGATCAGTCCCAGCCGGCGCGCCCGCATCAGGACTGATTCGGGCCGCGCCTCGGGCTCGAAGGCGGACGGCGTCATGACCACGCGCGCGATCGGCTTGTTGCGCCGCGCGAAATCAGCGATCACGTCCTCGACATCGTCGATCCCGCCGAGCACCGGAATGCTCCGGATCAACTGGCCGCGGTCGGCCGGCGATGGCGACAACACCCCGACCGGCCACAAATGTTTGACGGCGCCGCTTTCAATGCCGCGCAGAAGGATTTCGGCATCCGCCGCGCGGCCGATCAAGAGCGCGGACGAGGCTCCCTCGGTCCGGGCGTGGTACCGCATGCGCGAATAGCGGAAATAGCGATAGGCGAAGCGCAAGCCGCTCAGGAAGAACACCTCGAGAAACCAGTAAAGGATGATGGTGATCTTGCCGAGAAAGAACGGCGTTTGAAGATTTGGCCCCGCCAGCCTGTCATGAACGTCGGGCGCGACAAAAACATAGTCCAGCGCCAGTAGCGCGAAGGTCAGCACGGTGGCCGCGCGAAGAATATTCAGCGCATCCGGCAACGAAATGAATCGCCATTTCGTGGTGGTCAGATTGAAGACGTAGCAGACGACCACGCTGAAGGCGATGAAATACGGAAGGATCCGCAGCAGCAGCGGCAGGCGATCGAAAAAAGCTTCGCCCTCGAAACGCAGATAGAAGCTCGCGAGCACCGCCAGCGTGGTCGCCAGCGCGTCGTGCGCCGCGATCAGCAGATTGCGCAAGGTCAGGTTTGAAAGACGCGTCATTTCGCTGACCGGTAACAGACGATTTCAGGGCTAAGCCGTTGCGAGGCCGCTGATAGCTTATCTCGCGCGTGGATGCCAGCCGTCATGGTTCGGGGAAATTTCGCATTCCCGATGCCCGCCGGCTCTCCTGCAGCACCATGCCGCCGGCGATGCCTACCCCCATGACGTAGATCCATCCCTCATTGAAATCGAATATGTGCGAATTGAACAGCGAGGTGAAAATATTCTGCACCACGACCATCAACCCGATCCAGTTTGCCAGCCCCTCGCCGCGGAACAGCATCAGATGCAGCAGCCACATCGCGTATAGCACGACTATGCCGGTGGCGCCCCACTGGATGGCAACGTTCAGCGTCTGATTGTGCGGATTCGCAATTACCTCGGCGGCTGCGCCGCGCTGGTCGACGGCGGCCTCCTCGAACAGACCGCGTATCGATCCGGTTCCGTGGCCGAAGATCGGCGCTTGCGAAAAAAACCGCAGCGATTTCTGATAGAACTGCAGCCGCAGGCCAAGCGACGTCGGAATGTTTCGCTCCTCGTAGAGCTGATAATCCCGCACAAAGGTTCCGGCGGTCCAGCGCAATTTGGGCGATGTCGCCCACGCCAGTCCGCCGATGACGGTCGCCGCGCAGGCAATGACGACGATACTGCGCCATCTCAGATGAAGCAGCGCGAATACCGCCATCATGACCGGCATCGTGACCAGCGCCGTCCGCGATACGATGACGAACAGCATGTTGACGACGAAACACAGGGAAACCGCGATCAGCAACGCTGCCAGCCGGGTTTTTTGCGCCCGCCAGAGCGTAATGACGGGATAGGCCAGCACTACGGCGCAGAGAGCAAATTCCTGGCTCTGGTCGATGTAGTTCTTCACCGGGACGCCGTACTCGGCGCCTGATTTGAGCGCGAGCCTCGGATCCAGCGCGACGATCCAGGACATCAGCATCAACAGCACGCAGGAGACCAGAAAGGCTATCAGCACCTGCAGGCCGCGCGCGGAGCGCTCAAAGTGATAGAGCAGCACCGGCAGCATCAGGAGCTTCGCGGAAGGGCCGACGGCGTAGAGCCGCGTACCCCACGACGCATTCGACCAGAGCGTTCCGACGGCCGCGAGCGCGAACAGTGCGATCGGCACGGCACAGACGGGGCGTTTCAGCGATTGCAGGAAGGCCCTGGCGTCAAGGAATGGCGCCATCGAGACCAGCAAGGCAGCCGCGAAGATCGCGACCAGCGTCGTCGACCACGGCAGCGAAACGGCGATCAGGATCGCGAAAATGTCGGAAGTGGTCGACCACGCGGCCGCATCGCGCCACCGCCGCCGCAACAGCGCCGGCACGGATTCCTTCGCCGCCACGCTCACGCTTTGCCTCCGCGCGCCCGATTGACCAGCGACGTCGTAGAGAACCCGGGGAGGACGTCGACCAGCAGCACTTCGCCGCCGCCGGCTTCGACGAGTTCGTGGCCGACGACCTGCTCGCGGGTGTAGTCGCCGCCCTTCACCAGCACGCTCGGCCTGATCCGCGCAATCAGCCCGAGCGGGGTGTCTTCTTCGAAGATCGCAACCAGATCGACTGCTTCCAGCGCCGCCAGCACTTCCGAGCGCGCGCGTTCGTCCTGGACCGGACGCCCCTCGCCCTTCAGCCGCCTCACCGAAGCATCGCTGTTCAGGCCGACGATCAGCCGATCGCAGGCGGCGCGCGCCGCGGTCAGAACCTTGACGTGGCCGGGGTGCAGGATGTCGAAGCAACCATTGGTGAACCCGACCCTCAAACCCTGCCTGCGCCAATCCAGCAGATGCCCTTCGAGGTCGCCGCCCGCCGCGACAATCTTTTCTTCCGCCGCGAGAAACGCATGCGGCAGGATCTTCCGCCGCAGTTCCGCAGATGTGACGCTGGCGGTGCCCTTCTTGCTGACCGCGACCGCGGCCGCCGCGTTGGCCATCCGCAGCGCCGTCTCCCAATCGGCCCCCGCGGCCAGCGTCACGGCAAGCGCCGCGGCGACCGTATCTCCTGCGCCGGAGACGTCGCGGACCTTCACGGGATGAGCCGGAACATGGACGGCCTCGCCCTGGCGCGGCACCAGCGTCATGCCGTGCTCACTCTGCGTCACCAGCATGGCCTCGCAGTCCGCAAGCTGCATCGCGTCCTGCGCGGCGGCGGCGATGCTCTCGTGCGTATCGGCGCGGCTGCGCGTCGCTTCCGCGAATTCCCTGCGATTGGGCGTGAGCAGCGTCGCGCCGCGGTAGATGGCGAAGTTGGCGCTCTTGGGATCGACGACGACGCGCTTGCCGAGTTTTCGCGCGGCGTCGATGACGTTGCGGATCACGCGGGCCGTCAGCACTCCCTTGGCATAGTCGGACAGCAACACGATGTCGGCGCGCGGCAACAGCGGCAGAATGGCGTCGATCAGTTTCTGCTCGATGCCGGCTGAGGCAGGCTGCGCCAGTTCCCAATCCGCGCGCAGCATGTGAGTGGAGAAATGCTCGGAGACGAAGCGCACCTTGCGCGTCGTGGGCCGTCCGGAATCGCAGACCAGAACGGCTTCGATCCTGCTTTCCCGGGAGAGCTGAGCCTTCAGCTGCGCGCCCGCGTTGTCTTCGCCGACCAGGCCCACGAAGATGCAGCGCGCGCCGAGCGAAGCGATGTTGCGCGCGACATTGCCGGCGCCGCCGATATTGGTTTCGGTGCGCTGCACGGCAATGACGGGCGCCGGCGCTTCCGGCGATATCCGCGATACCTCGCCATAGACGAATTCGTCCAGCATGAGGTCGCCGACGCAGAGCACGGTCCGGCTTGCGATCGCGTGCGACAGGGCTTCAAAATCGAACATCTGCTCTCGTCATCTGTTGCGCGGTCAGCGGAAGCGGTCGGCGCTGTCGAGGAAGCCCTTGACGTAGATCCCGACCGCCTCTTCCAGCGCCGTGAAGCCGCCGTTGTAGCCGGCGCGCTGCAGCCGGCCGACCTCGCTTTGGGTGAAGTACTGGTAGCTGCCGCGGATCGCCTCGGGCATATCGACATACTGGATATTTGGC